>NZ_JBLFFG010000021.1:0-502 GCF_051400635.1 Sphingomonas radicis | reverse complement strand
TGCCCTTGCCCGTGTATTCAAGCTGGGCGTCGATGATGACGAGGGCGGATTTGTCGAGCGCACTCGGATGCAGCGGCGCACCGGCGATCTGGAGCAGCGTTTTCGGGGCGGTAGCCATATTTTCTTGCTTTCGTTGAGTAATCCGGAACCGAGGCCGGACCATAAGGGCTGTGAATAGCCGGGACAATCCGGCTTTCATTGGGGGACGGACCCAGGAAGCCTATATTGATGGTCGGTTGCAGAGGCTGTCCGATTCCATGCGCTTTACGCCCCAATTTCTCGAAGAACTGCGCGCCCGGCTTCCGGTTTCGGAAGTCGTGGGCCGGCGTGTGAAGCTGAGGCGGGCGGGCAAGGAGTACAAGGGACTCTCGCCGTTCAAGCAGGAGAAGACGCCCTCGTTCACGGTGAACGACCAGAAGGGCTTCTATCACTGCTTCGCCTCCGGCAAGCACGGCAACATCTTCGACTTCATCATGGAGACAGAAGGCCTCGGCTTCATCGA
>NZ_JBLFFG010000020.1:0-504 GCF_051400635.1 Sphingomonas radicis | reverse complement strand
CAGCAGGTTGGTCTGTTCGGCGATGGTGTTGATCAACTCGACAACGTCGCCGATGCGGCTCGCCGCCTTGGAGAGTTCGCTGACGCGGTCGTTGGTGGCGCGCGCCTGTCCGACCGCCTCATTGGCCATCCGCGCCGATTCCTGCACTTGCCGGCTGATCTCGCCGACGGACGAGGCCATCTCTTCGGTGGCGGAGGCCACCGACTGAACGTTGGTGGACGCCTCTTCCGATGCAGACGCGACGGCGCTGGTGAGTTGCTGCGTGCGCTCTGCGGTTGAGGTCAGCGTCGTTGCGGATGCCTCGAGCTCGGTCGAAGCCGACGACACGGTGCCGACGATCTCGCCGACCGCACCTTCGAAGCCATCGGCGAGCCTGCGCATCTCGGCCTTGCGCTGCTCGGCCGCGATCTGATCCTGCCGCATCTTGGCTTCCGCTTCCGCGCGCGCCTTCTGCTCGGACACGATCTTGAATTTCTCGACGGCACCGGCAATTTCTCCGACCTC
>NZ_JBLFFG010000019.1:0-514 GCF_051400635.1 Sphingomonas radicis | reverse complement strand
CCTGATTTCAGCCGATGAGGCGAAGCTACCTCCGCCGAAGGGAGCGGTCGCGGTGGCGACCCGCGGTATCACCCGCGGACCCAAGGTCGCGTTTGTCGGAACCGCCGACGCGTCGAAATCGCCGATGCGGCTGCAACTGAAGTTCGAGTCGTTCGGCGGGGCCAAGATCGACACGGATTCGTTGAAGGTGACTTACATCAAGAGCCCGGCCGTCGATCTGACGCCGCGGCTGAAGCCGTTTGTGAAACCGGACGGGATCGACATGCCCGATGCGGAATTGCCGGCCGGCGATCATGTCATTCGCGTGGATGTGAAGGATTCGGAGGGACGCACTGCGACCACCAGCTTCACCCTTAAAGTCGCGCCCTGAGCCGCATGCCGGCACATTGTCCCTTTTGCGCACAGCCGACAGTCGCCGAGGCGCTGGTGTGCAGTTCGTGCTCGCGCGACATCACGATTCCGGAAACGCTGATCGCCGAACGGGACGACCTCGTCCGCAAGCGGACTCTGGCCC
>NZ_JBLFFG010000018.1:0-515 GCF_051400635.1 Sphingomonas radicis | reverse complement strand
GTGGTCAAGCAGGGTTTTTTCAACATATCTCGGGCATTGAGATCGCAATGACCTTGATCCCGACAGACCTGTCCGCCAGCCGGCTCGTCGATGCCTTGCGTGATCCCAACCGGGAGATCGCGGCGAGTTCGCGCGTCATCGACCTTTCTGTCGGTATCGTCGTCTGCATTCCCTGCTTCCGCCGCCCGCAGCATTTGCGGCTGACGCTGGACTCGCTCGTCGGGCAGCGGACGCCGCGGCCCTTTGCCGTGGTCATGGTCGAGAACGACGCGGCAGCACGCGAGAGCGCGCCGGTCGCCGCGGAGTATCTGGCCGACGGCAGGCTCCAGGGTGTCTGCCTCGTCGAGAAGCGGCAGGGCAATTGCCAGGCGATCAATGCGGCGTTCGAGACTGCGCAGGCGCTGTTTCCGGCCGCGACCCGCTTCCCGATGATCGACGACGACGAGATCGCCTCGCCGGACTGGCTCGAATTGATGGTTCGTACCGCGGACGCGACCGGCGACGATGTGGTCGGC
>NZ_JBLFFG010000017.1:0-524 GCF_051400635.1 Sphingomonas radicis | reverse complement strand
CGGGAGAGCACGGCATAAGCCGTCCAACCATCGCGCAGGGAAGGCCGAGTGATTTGGCTCCACCTGTATGCTGCTGTGCGGTTCCTTTGCGTGTGCTTTTCGCGCAGCGGACCGTGGGTGCGATGTCAGCACCCGGCCTTCCCTGCGCCCTCTTGGATCGGAGAGGGTCGCAAGACCGGGCGACACTCGGGCGAAACGCGCCGCGGGATTGCGAAGGCGTGTCTGCAGCAGATGAAGATCTTCATTGAAAGAGCAATCCGGTGCCGAACACTCCGTCATTGCGAGCGCAGCGACTTGTCCGCCGAAGCTCTCGGAGCGAAGGCGGAAGCAATCCATCGCCAGCAAAACCAGCGAGTAGTCATGGCCGACACATCCTTCGACGTCATCATCATCGGCTCCGGTCCCGGCGGCTACGTCACCGCGATCCGCGCCGCCCAGCTCGGCTTCAAGACCGCGATCGTCGAAAAGTCCTATCTCGGCGGCATCTGCCTAAACTGGGGCTGCATCCCGACCAAGGCGCTGCT
>NZ_JBLFFG010000016.1:0-528 GCF_051400635.1 Sphingomonas radicis | reverse complement strand
GTCGGCGACAAGACCGGCGGCCTGACCAAGCTCCAGGCGCTGCTGGTCGAAGCCAAGACCGCCGGTATCGACCGCACCAAGATCCAGGCCGACATCACCCAGATCCAGCAGCAGATGAAGGGGACTGCGGACGCGGCGACCTTCAACGGCGTCAACTGGCTCAGCACGACGGCGACCACGCCGGCGACCTTCGACCTGGTCTCGTCGTTCTCGCGCGTCGGCGGCACGCCCACCATCGGTTCCATCAACCTGACGATCGCCAACTACTCGCTCTACACCTCGACCCAAAGCGGTATCCTGGACAAGGTGAGCGGCACGGCCTCGGTCAACACGATCGACATCAGCACGCTGACCGACTCGGCGGCGGACCAGACCACGCTCGATGGTTACATCACGCAGGTCACCACCGCGATCAACTCCGTGGCCTCCGCCGCGGCCGATCTCGGCGCTGTCAAGAACCGCATCTCGACCAACACGGAGTTCGTCAAGACCTTGATGGACTCGGTGGATCGCGGTGTCGGCCAGCTC
>NZ_JBLFFG010000015.1:0-564 GCF_051400635.1 Sphingomonas radicis | reverse complement strand
CGTACATCTCCTTGGAGTCGTACATGATGCCCTGGGTCGAGTATTCCAGGAAGATCACGAGGTCCATGCCGGGCAGGCCGAGCTTCATGCCGACGATCATGTCGGCGATCTTGCGGGCGTTGTCGAGCACCTCGGCCTTGGTATGCAGGCGGGGCATCTTGTAATTGACGACCGCGACGCCGACCGTGTCGTTGCTGCTGGAGATGTCACCGTGAAGCATTTGGAGCGCTCCTGTGTTTTATTCGTTTGAGGTTGCCGCCGAACGAGCGGGCGCGTTAGTGGCTGATCATCCAGGGACGCGCGGTGGGAAAACCCTTGGCGCCGCTTCGGGTCTTGGTCACCAGCCGCGCGGGCTTTTTCCTGTCCGTCGAACCCTTGTCCTTGACGGTCTTGCCCGTGGAGCAGCAGCCGCAACCCGGGCCATGCGAGGCCTTGTATTGCGCCAGCGTCTGCGGCGCGTTCGAGCTGCGCTCGTTGACGGCGTGCGCCTTGCGCTTCTCCGCCGGCATGCAGAAGAAATTCGGTGCGGTGAGGATCACCCGAGGCGCCATCGTCTCACAATGC
>NZ_JBLFFG010000014.1:0-565 GCF_051400635.1 Sphingomonas radicis | reverse complement strand
GATCAAGAAGATCGCCGAGCTCGAGTGGAAGCCGATGCAGGTGATGACGGATGTGTCGATCTCGATCGGCGCGGTCATGCAGCCGGCGGGCCTCGCGGCATCCGAAGGCGTGCTGTCGGCGACCTATCTGAAGGACGCGTCCGATGCGCAATGGAAGGATGACGAGGGCATGAAGAAGTTCATGGCCTTCATCGACAAATACATGCCCGGCGCCAATGTGTCCGACACCAATCTGGTCTACGGATACGCCGCCGCGCAGACGCTGGTGCAGACGCTCAAGCAATGCGGCGACGATCTGACCCGGGAGAACGTGATGAAGCAGGCTGCGAGCCTGAAGGACTTCGCTCCTGACGTGCTGATTCCCGGCATCAAGATCAACACCAATCCGAACGACTTCGCTCCGATCGAGCAGCTCAAGATGATGCAGTTCAAGGGCGGCAAGTGGGACCTGTTCGGCGACATCATCAGCGCCGAAACAGGTGGCGAGTTCGCTAGCGACCAAGCCTGCCTCAACGAAATAGCGGCCGCAGGGCCGCTATTTTTTTTCGTTCGCATCGTCGGGGCG
>NZ_JBLFFG010000013.1:317-570 GCF_051400635.1 Sphingomonas radicis | reverse complement strand
GACCGCGAGGCCTTCTACGACAGCGAGATCGATTTGCGCGAGCGCACGCTCTATCCGCCGTTCGGCCGGCTCGCGAGCCTGATCATCTCCGCCGGCGACCGCCCGAGCGCCGAAGGCTTTGGCCGCCGCCTCGTTGCGCTCGCGCCGCGCGACGAGCGCGTGGTGGTGCTGGGGCCGGCGGAAGCCCCGCTTGCGGTCATCAAGGGCCGCTACCGCTTCCGCATCCTCTTGAAATCGGCGAGCGGCTTCGACC
>NZ_JBLFFG010000013.1:0-307 GCF_051400635.1 Sphingomonas radicis | reverse complement strand
TGCCGCATCACGTCCTGACCGAGGACGTGCTGGAAGAGCGCATCGCCAACAACCGCGGTCATGTCGTGGTCCCCGATGGCCCTGGCCTCGGCATAAGCGTCAGCGAAGCCTCGGTGCGCGCCAATGCGCGGGTGCTGGCTGAGGCGTAGTTTCCGTCATTCCGGGGCGCGCGCAGCGCGAGCCCGGAATCCATTTCACCGCAGACTCTGCCGGAATGACGGCGCAAAAAGCCCGCCGTCCCCCAAGACGGCGGGCTTATGTCAACGCGTCGCGTGCGTTACGAGATGACTTCCGCGGTGACGCGGCC
>NZ_JBLFFG010000012.1:0-596 GCF_051400635.1 Sphingomonas radicis | reverse complement strand
GAGCTTTGAGGTCGACCATGACCGACAGCCCTCCATAGATGAATGCTCTCGGGCCCTTGATCCGGCACCGCAGGCTCACCGGATCGGCTGACGCCGGAACGGACACAAGAAGCGCAAACAGGGCGATCCCTGCTGCTGCGGGCATGAGCCAACGAGCGCATCCAAACATCATACTCATCACCATCGATGACGACTTTGAAGCGCCAATGGTGGCGACCTCCGTCGCGTAAGCATAGGCGCCCAGTTTGGGGCTCCGGGCTTCGGTGTGTACAAACTCAGGCCGGCGTCGCCTAATCCAAATATGCTATCGAATTTTTAGACAGGCACGTTGCGTTTTGTTACCGTTGCCACGTAGACAATTTCGGTAATGCTCATTTTCGAATGACCCGCTTGCTGGGAACGCCATGAGTCCTGACAAGTATTCAGAATACACCATCGAGATCCATTCATCAGGCCGCTTCTTTATCATCGAGAAGCGTCGCAACGGTGCTGAAGAGGTGTTGATTGGAACTTTTGCCTCGCGCGAAGCCGCGCAGCAGTGGATCGAGAAGGGGCGCGTCCCACGGAGTGGCGCGGCTGATTAAGCAGTCGCGCGC
>NZ_JBLFFG010000011.1:0-749 GCF_051400635.1 Sphingomonas radicis | reverse complement strand
GACGTTGGATCGGATCGGGCTGGAGGCGGGCCCATTGTCGCAATGGCTCTATGCGGCTCTGCGGGACGCTGGTCTTGCGGTCGAGCTTCTGGAGACGCGGCACGTTCGCGATGCCTTCAAGGCGATGCCAGTCAAGTCGGACCGCAACGATGCACGCGGGATAGCTCAGCTGATGCGCCTCGGCTGGTTCCGGCCGGTGCATTGCAAGTCGATCGGGGCACAGGAGACGCGGGCCATTCTGACGACCCGCAAGCTGCTGCAATCCAAGCTCCACGACATCGAGAACAGCCTTCGCGGAGTGCTTCGCGGCTTTGGGCTGAAGGTCGGCAAGACTACCGAGCGTACCTTCGCCGAACGCATCCGAGAACTCGTTGCAGGCCATCCTGGACTTAAGGTCGTGGCGAAGGCGCTGCTCGAAGCCCATGCCGTGTTGCGGCGCGAGTTCAACAGTCTGGACAAGCAAGTGGCACGGCTCGCCAGATCACACCCGCAGGCCAGTCTTTTGATGACGACGCCGTCGGTCGGCCCGATTGTGGCGCTGACTTATGCCTCGGCGATCGACGACCCGATGCGCTTCCGCTCGTCGAAGGCGACAGGAGCGCATTTTGGCCTCACTCCGAAGAAGTACCAATCGGGTGAGACCGACTACACCGGCCGTATCAGCAAGATCGGCGATGCTTCGGTGCGGGAGGCGCTTTATCAGGCGGCCCACGTCATGCTGACCAAGCCGGTCAGGAATTGCGCGGCGC
>NZ_JBLFFG010000010.1:0-768 GCF_051400635.1 Sphingomonas radicis | reverse complement strand
GCGGCGCTAAAGGGCTGGGCAATGCGGATCGCCAGACGCGCAGGCATGCGCAAGGCCAAGGTCGCCTTGGCGCGCAAGCTCGCGGTGATCCTGCATCGCATGCTCGCCGACGCCAAGCCGTTCAATCCGATGGCCAAAGCCATGGCAGGCTAAGCGAAGGAGTATCGATCGGTTCCGGGCGGGCCACGACACCAGGCTCATCCGTGTGAGGTCCCTTCGCTGGGACGATGGATCCGGTCAGGCCGCCATCCGGGAAGTGGATCACAACCACGCTTCCGTAGATTGGCCGACCGGCTCCTTATGCACCCCATGAGGCGACGGCCTTCGCGCCGATCCCGTACAGAAGCAAGTGCCCAGCGATTGGATCAGGCAAAAAGGGATTGACTTACTGAGGCCCGTTACAGAAGCCCGGATGGAGCGCAGCGAAATCCGGGGTCTCGCCGAGCGGAAAGAATCCCGGATTGCGCCTCGCTCCATCCGGGCTACAGGTGCCGACCCGTCGGGCAATACACCCGCAAAGCTGTCAATCCGTCTCGCCAAAAATATTCCACTTTACCGAATTTCGGAAATATCGTATGTAACGCGCACTCCGGCCCATTGAAGAGGGGCGTATCGCGATCGTCACGAAACGTGGGGTGGGCTGCGGTGGACGCTAGTCACATCGGCGCGACAGGCATTGCAGGGCGGGCAACCGTGAGCGAGGGCGGCGCGCATACGACCGGTGCGATCGGCGTACGGCAAAACCGTGTGGTCCTGGCGCCCGCAGGC
>NZ_JBLFFG010000009.1:0-1209 GCF_051400635.1 Sphingomonas radicis | reverse complement strand
GGCACCGATCGCGGCGACGAGATCGGCGCGATGGCGAAGGCGGTGCTGGTGTTCCGCGAGGCGGCTGTCGAGAAGGAGCGGCTGGACGCGGAGAAGAAGGTTGCGGATGCCGAGCAGCAGCTGGTGGTCCAGTCGCTCGAGGCGGGACTCGGCCAGCTCGCGCAGGGCGACCTGACGGCGCAGATCACGGCGGACTTCTCGCCGGCCTATGCGACGGTCAAGACCAACTTCAACGAAGCGCTGTCGAGCCTGCGCGAGCTGATCGGCGCAGTGATGGAATCGACGGCGGCGATCCGCACCGGCTCGGGCGAGATCGCCCAGGCCTCGGAGGATCTGGCGCGGCGCACCGAAGCCAATGCCGCGAGCCTCGAGGAGACTTCGGCTGCCGTGACGCAGATGGACGGCCGCCTCAAGGCGACGGCCGAGGCGGCGGGTCGCACGGTCGAGCGTGCCGACGGTGCGATCGCCACGGTGTCGGGCGGGCGCAGCATCGCCGACGAGGCGGTGCAGGCGATGGCGCGGGTCGCCGACGGTGCCAAGGGCATCGACAGCGTGATCGAGGGCCTCGACAAGATCGCCTTCCAGACGCGCGTGCTCGCGATGAACGCCGCCGTCGAGGCCGGCCGTGCCGGCGAGGCGGGCCGCGGCTTCGCCGTGGTCGCCGATCTCGTCTCGGCGCTGGCGATGCGCTCCGAGGAAGAGGCCGCGCGCGCCCGCGACCAGCTGACCGCTACCCAGACCGACATCGGTGCGGCCGTGGAGATGGTGCAGAAGGTCGATACGGCGCTTGCCGACATCTCGGGCGACGTGGGCGAAGTGCACGCGCTGCTCGGCCAGATGGCGAGCGACAACCAGGCGCAGTCGACGGCGATCACCCAGATCTCGGTCGCGATCGGAACGATGGACCAGTCGACGCAGCAGAACGCCGCGATGGTCGAGGAAACCTCGGCCGCCGCACGCAACCTCAGCGCCGAAGTGAGCGCGCTCGCCGAGCAGGCAGCCAAGTTCACGATCGGCAACGAGACGCGCCGTTCCGCTCCGGCCGCCAGGCGCCCGGCCGGGCCGGTGAGCTTCAAGCCCGCCAAGGCTTCGAGCCAGGGCTATGTCTCGCCGGTCAAGCCGCTGCCCGCAGGCACGATGCCCAACGGCAACGGCGCTGCGCACGACGACTGGGCTTCGTTCTGACCTGACCGGCCCAGCCACGAGCAA
>NZ_JBLFFG010000007.1:0-27196 GCF_051400635.1 Sphingomonas radicis | reverse complement strand
CGGTGTAGCGTCGGTGTAGCGTCGGTGTAGCGTCGGTGTAGCGTCGGTGTAGCGTCGGTGTAGCGTACCTGCCGCGTCGGTGGCGCGTCGCGTCAAGCGTTTTCGCACCTTATGCTTGCAAATCAATGCGTTGCCATTTTTACCCCTCCCGCAAAAAGGCGCAAACGAGTCAAGCAGGTCAACCGCTGCCCGCGCTAGTGCCCTTGGCGCGCCGCCCGGGCGAACTCGTTGAGCTGGGCCACCGTCTGGTCGAACCGCCCCTCCGCCTCGGCATTGCGCAGGAAGCGGACCCGCTCGACCAGTATCTCGCCCGGCGTCGGCTGCTGCTGGAACAGCGCTGTCACTTCGTCGGTGAACTCCTCGAGCGGCTGATAGCCCGGGCGGCTCTCCTGCCCCGGCGTCAGCCCGGTCTGCACCGCGGGCGGCGCCAGTTCAATCACTTCCACCCGGCCCTTCAGCGCCTCGCGCATCGCCACGGTGTAGCTGTGGATCGCCGCCTTGGTCGCGTTGTACGTCGGGGCGTCGATCAGCGGCACGAAGGCGAGGCCCGAAGTGACGTTGACGATCGCCGAATCGGGCTGCGCGATCAGATGGTCGATCAGCGCATTGGTCAGCCGGATCGGGCCGAGCAGATTGGTGGTGATCGTCGCCTCGGCATCCGCCAGGTCGCGCCGCGTATCGAGCGGCTCGAAGCGCATGATGCCGGCATTGTTGATCAGCACGTTGAGCGCCGGGTGCTCGACGAGCAATCGCCGCGCAAAATCCTCGACTCCCTCGCTGCTTTCCACGTCGAGCTGCATCGGAAAGATCCTCTCGCGGCCCGCCGCCGCCTGCTCCAGCGTGTCGAGCCTGCGTCCCGCGACGATCACCGCGTTGCCGAGGTCGTGGAAACGGTGTGCGAGCGCCTCGCCGATGCCCGAACCGCCGCCGGTGATGAGGATGGTGTTGCCGCTGAGCTTCATGAGTCGTCTCCTTCGCAAGGCTGTCAGCCGCCGATGTATTGCGCTACTCTCCCGACGGAAGAAGGCACCGAAAAGATTTATACTTACCCGATGGAGAGTGTCGAATGACCGAAGCCCTGCCGGTCTCCAAGCCATGGCCCGACAGCGATCCGGCGGTCGACGCGCTCGTCACCGAAGTGATCGGTCGCGTCGCCGACAAATGGACTATGCTGATTCTCGAGGTGCTCGCCGATCACGGCGAGTTGCGCTTCACCCGGATCGGAAAGCTGGTGCCTGGCATCAGCCAGAAGATGCTCACCCAGACGCTGCGCCAGATGGAGCGGGACGGGCTGGTCGTGCGCACCGTCCATCCGGTGATCCCGCCGCGCGTCGAATATCGTCTCACCGAGCTCGGCTTCAGCCTCGGCGCCGCCTTCTGCAGCGTGTGGCTGTGGGCGGAGGCGAGTCTGGAGCAAATCGAAGCAGCGCGGCGCAGCTTCGACGCCCGGCAATCGGATTAGTCTGCGCCTGCGACTTCCAGTCCGTCGGCAGGACCGGCAAGCTGGGAACCTGGCAGCGGTGCCTTATAGGGCTCGGCCGCTTCCGAGAGGTCATATACCACCGTGACCCTGCCGCCGAGTTCGGTGAGGTCGAACAATTGCCTCGCGAACTTGGGCGGCAGGCGGATGCAGCCGTGCGACGCCGGATAGCCGGGGACTTCGCCGCCGTGCAGCGCGATCCCGTCCCAGGTGAGGCGCTGCATATAGGGCATGGGCGCATCGCTGTAGAGGTTCGAGCGATGGAATTTCCGCTTCTGCAGGATCGTGAACTCGCCGGTCGGCGTGTCATAGCCGGGCGTACCCGTCGACACCGTGGTTTCGGCAAGCAGCGATCCGCCGCGGTAGAGATAGCCGCGTTGCGCCAGCAGGCTCACCACGAACGACACCGGCTCGGCCGAGGTGCTCGCGGCGATCTGCGCCGGCTTCTCGTGCCACACGAATCTACCGGGCTCGAGCGGCAGCACGTCGGGCTGCACCACCTGGACAGTGCTTTGGCCGGCTGCAGGCAATGCCGGAAGCACCATGAGTAGGCCGGCAGCGATCCCGGCGCGTAGGCCGGTGTTCATTGTCCTTCTCCGTCCGTCGCGCGAAACGCGCGCTCTCACGGGAGTCAACGTGGCACACACGCATTGGTGCCAGGCGGCCAACTCGGAGATCTCCCCCCGGTTATGGAATCACCGATCGAAGAGGGTTTACGGCGAAGCGAGCCGAACCTGCGCCCAATTGCAGAAATGGTGCAACTTGTTCAAACATTGGCACAAACTATTTTGCTATAAGGATGATTAGAGCAACGAAGCGGGCAAAAGGTTTGCTGAACGACAGTCTCGACACGGCGCAGTCGCGCCGCGCATTGCTGAGGGGCGCGTTGACCGTCGCCGGCGGAGCGCTGCTTTCCTCGTGCACTTCCCGAACCGTCGAGATGGCGGCTGCGCCCATTCCGGTGCCGCCACCCGTCGCCCCGATCCCCAAGGCGCCTGCAGTGGCGACTGCGCGTCCGATGCCCACCGGCGTCCGGCCCGAGCTGTTCAAGAAGGCCGTTGCCGCGCTCGATCGCCACTCGTTCCGCGTTCCCTCGCATGACCGCATCGCAATCGCCGATTTCTCGCGTCCTTCGGCTGAAGCGCGCTTCTATGTGGTCAACATGGGCACCGGCGAGGTTCAGAGCTTCCTCGTCTCGCACGGTATCGGCTCGGATCCCGGCCACACCGGCATGCTCCAGCATTTCTCGAACGACATGGGTTCGGAAGCGACCTCCGAGGGCGCGTTCCTCACCGCCGATTATTATGTCGGCAAGCACGGGGATTCGCAGCGCCTGCTCGGCCTCGATCCGACGAACAACAATGCCTATGATCGTGCGATCGTCGTCCACTCCGCCTGGTATGCGAACCCTGAGGTCGTCAGCCAGCACGGCAAACTCGGCCGCAGCCAGGGCTGCTTCGCCGTCGGCCAGCGCGAGCTGGCGCGGCTTTTCGAGCGGCTCGGCCCCGGCCGGATGATCTACGCCGCCAAGGCCTGATCCGCATTTTGGGATCGATCCGGGTCTGTCGGGGTTGGCACTTGGCCTCACCCCGGACTAGGACCATTGCATGACCGAAACGCTCTCCCCCGTGCTGCCGGACGATGTCGACCGCGCTGCCCGCACCCTGCTCGAGAAGGCGTGCGACAAGGAGCTCAGCATCGCCACCGCCGAAAGCTGCACCGGAGGGCTGCTCGCCTCGCTTCTCACCGACGTCGAAGGCGCCAGCCATGCCTTCGAACGCGGGTTCGTCGTCTACACCAATGAAGCCAAATCGGAATTGCTCGGCGTCCCGGCCGAACTGATCGAACGTGAGGGACCGGTGAGCGCCGCCGTCGCCGTGGCAATGGCGGAGGGCGCATTGCGGGCCAGCAAGGCGGACATTGCGCTGTCGGTAACCGGATTTGCCGGTCCCGGTGGAAACGGGGACGAACCGGGGCTGGTCCACTTCGGCTGTGCCCGGGAGGGCCGGCCGACCGCGCACCGCGAAGCGCATTTCGGCGATGTGGGCCGCGGCGCGGTGCGGATCGAGTGTATGCGCGTCGGGCTCGAGATGCTGGCGGAGGCGCTTTGATGGCCAAATCCCACCCCTTCTACGCACTGCACCGCCACGGGATGATCCGCGCCGGGGTCTGCACGCCGGTCACCACTGTCGGCGATCCCGCCGCTAACGCGCAGGCGACGATCGACCTCGCCAAGGCCGGTGATGCCGAGGGCGCGGACCTGCTCGTCTTCCCCGAGCTCAACGTCACCAGCTATGCGATCGACGACCTGCACCTCCAAGACGCGCTGCTCGACGCGACCGAAGCGGGCATCGCGGCGATCATCGAGGCGAGCGCCCGGCTGAAGCCCGTCCTCCTGGTCGGCGCGGCGCTCCGCCGCAACGGCCGTCTCTACAATTGCGCGCTGGCGATCGCCCGCGGCCGCATCCTGGGTGTGGTGCCCAAGCAGTATCTTCCCAATTACCGCGAATATTATGAGAAGCGCTGGTTCGCCTCCGGCCTCGGCCTCGAAGGGCTGGAGATCAGCGTCGCCGGCCAGACCGTCCCCTTCGGCGCCGACCTGATCTTCGCCGCCTCGGACCTGCAGGACTTCGTCTTCCACATCGAGATCTGCGAGGATTATTGGGCCCCCTCCCCGCCCTCGACCGAGGGCGCGCTGGCGGGTGCGCTGGTGCTCTGCAACCTCTCCGCTTCCAACATCGTCATCGGCAAGGGCCGCGAGCGCGAGCTGCTCTGCGCCTCGCAATCTGCACGGGCGCTGTCGGCTTATGTCTATTCGGCCGCGGGTCCCGGCGAGAGCACGACCGACCTTGCCTGGGACGGCCAGGGGCTGATCTATGAGCTGGGCGAGCTGCTCGCCGCGTCCGAACGCTTCGAGCTGAGCACGAGCATCGTCTACGCCGACCTCGATCTCGAGCGCCTGCGGCTGGAGAGGATGCGCAACGGGACGTTCAACGACAATGCCCGCGCCGCCGGCGATCCCGAGACCAATTTCCGCCGCATCGCCTTCGCCCACGAGCCGGATTTCGCCGACCGCGGGCTGGTCCGCCGCCTCCGCCGCTTCCCCTTCGTGCCCAACGCCCCGGCCCGGCTTGAGGAGGATTGCTACGAGGCATTCAACATCCAGGTGGAGGGTCTGCGCAAGCGGCTCGCGGCGACCGGAAGCAAGCACCTCGTCATCGGCATCTCGGGCGGGCTCGATTCCACCCACGCGCTGATCGTCGCATGCAAGGCGATGGACCGGCTCGGGCGCCCGCGTTCGGAGATCCTCGGCTTCACCATGCCGGGATTCGCGACCGGCGAAGCCACCAAGTCCAACGCCTGGGCATTGATGCGGGCGCTCGGCGTCACCGGCGAGGAGATCGACATTCGCCCGGCCGCGCGGCAGATGCTAACCGACATGGGCCATCCCTTCGCCCAGGGTGAGCCGGTCTATGACGTGACCTTCGAGAACGTCCAGGCGGGCCTCCGCACCGACTATCTCTTCCGCCTGGCCAACCAGCGGCAGGGGTTCGTGGTGGGCACCGGCGACCTTTCGGAGCTGGCGCTTGGCTGGTGCACCTATGGCGTAGGCGACCAGATGAGCCACTATGGCGTGAACGCGGGCGTGCCCAAGACGCTGATTCAGTATCTGATCCGCTGGACGGTGCAGACCGGCCAGTTTACCGGCGAAGCGGCCGACGTGCTCACCGCGATCCTCGATACCGAGATTTCTCCCGAGCTCGTGCCTGCCGATGCCGAAGGCAAGATGCAGAGCACCCAGGACCGTATCGGCCCCTATGAGCTCCACGACTTCTTCCTTCACTACACCATACGTCACGGCCTGCGGCCGTCGAAGATCGCCTTCCTCGCCTGGCATGCCTGGCGCGATCGCGAGGCCGGGCTCTGGCCGATCGATTTCCCGGAAGCCGGGCGCAACCAGTACGACCTCGCCACGATCGCCAAGTGGCTCGAAGTGTTCCTGTTCCGCTTCTTCCAGACGAGCCAGTTCAAGCGCTCGGCGCTCCCGAACGGGCCCAAGGTGTCGGCCGGCGGTGCGCTGAGCCCGCGCGGCGACTGGCGCGCCCCTTCGGACAGCGTGGCGACCGCCTGGATCGAAGAACTGCAAAAAGCACTGCCCTGACCGGCTAGCGCCCGAGCATCTCCGTGACGCGGCAGAGCAGTTCGTGCGATTCGAACGGCTTGCGGAGCATCGTTACATCCGGACCCGCGATGCCATCGAGCTTCTGCGATTCAGCGAACCCGGTCACCACCAATATGCGAAGGCCTGGGTGGACCTCGTGTACCGCCCGCGCGACTTCGGCTCCGCTCATTCCCGGCATTGCGAAATCCACCACCACCAGGTCGGGCCTCCGCTCGTGGACCAGCGCCAGTCCCTCCGCGCCCTCACCGGCTTCCCGCACCTCAGCTCCGGCGCCGCGGAGCATCTCGGCCAGCGTGGCGCGGACCTGGGGATCGTCGTCGATCAGCGCGATCGAGCAGCCGTGGAGGTCGGCCCGATGATCGTTGCGGGCATCGTCCTCCACCTCACGCCGCGGTTCCAGCTTTGCGACTCGCAGCAACAGCGTGATCGCCGTGCCCCCGCCAGGCTCGCTCTCGATCCTAAGCGACCCCCCGCTTTCACGGAGTGCGCCAGCCACCATCGCGAGCCCCATGCCGGTGCCCTCCCCCTTGGTGGTGAAAAAGGGCTCGGGCGCGCGCGCGAGCACCTCCGGCGGCATGCCGATCCCGGTGTCGCGGATCGTCAACGCCACATACTCGCCCTCCGGCACACCCGACGCGGGATCACCGCTGTGGCGCGCAGCCGAAAGCGTGAGCGTGCCTCCCTCCGGCATCGCGTCGCGTGCGTTGAATGCCAGGTTGAGCACCGCAAGTTCGAGCTGGAGCGGATCGGCTTCGATGTTGAGCGACGGATCGATAGGATCGACGCGGACCTGGCTGAGCGGCGCCACCGCCCGCTCGATCAGATCCTTCATGCCTGCGATCAACTCGACAAGCCGGATCGAAGTGACTTGCCGCTGCTGCTTGCGTGAAAAGGCGAGAAGCTGACGAGTCAGCGCGCGTCCCCGCTCGACGGCGTTGAGAGCGCTTGCGCTCCAGCGCACCACGCGATCCTCGTCGCCGGGCTTGCGCGCGATCAGCTCCAGATTGCCCGCCACCGCCTGGAGCAGATTGTTGAAATCATGTGCGACACCGCTGGTGAGCTGCCCCACCGCCTCCAGCCTCTGCGCCTGAAGGAGCGCCGCCTCGGCCTGCTCGCGCTGCACGATCTGCGCGCGCAATTCGTCGAGGGCGGCGTCGCGCTCCTCGAGCATTCCGGCAAGCTCTTCGTTCGTCGCCTTCAATGACTCGGCCGAAGGCATGACGAGCACCTTCGGAACCAGCGCCCAGAGCGCGATCGCGCCGACGATCGAGATCAACGCTGCTACCACCGCGAGCCCGGTCAGGACTGCCGGGAATGGTTGCCACTGCAGCCCTACGGCCGCGGCGTGCGACAACCCCGCGGCCAGAGCACCCCCGGCGAAGCACAGGTAAACCTTGCGAAAGGCGAGATCGGGGCGGCGGCGGACGAGGACCACCAGCGCCAGCGCACACGCCAGATAAGCAAGCGCGGCAGCCGCGAAAGCGATGCTTCCGATCGAGCCGAGCCCCGGCTGCGACGCATTGCCATTCGAGACAGTGGCGAGCAGGCTCAGCATCGAAAGTCCTCAGTTTCCCGAAGTTCGGGGGTAGCGTGGCATATCGGACGCTGGCTACACGCGAACCTACGTAAAAGCCTGTAAGTCGCCATAAGGCGCCATGGACCGGGCGCGAGACTGGTCCAGGACAAGCCATTGTTAATGCACCGATACGCGCTTGACTATACCGTCTAAATACCAGGCCGGAGCTTGGCTGTTGGAACGCGCCGACACTGCGACTTCAGGAAAAGCCCAGCCGACGCCCCTCTCCGGCACTCCGGCGCGCAAGTTCGATCAGCTCGAGCCCCGTCAGCGCGTCTTCGGGGCGCACGGGTGGCGGACCGCCTATTCTAATCGCCTCGGCGACGCCGGCGTAGAAGCGGCGATAGTCGCCGCGCTCGGAAACGATCGTCTCGCGCGTACCGTCGCCGAGCGTGAGCACGCCCTGGATCGACGGATCTTCGATACCGTGCGCGGAATCGGTGACCTTCCCGCCCGCTCGCACTGCGGCTTCCTGCGGGTCGAGGCCGAACTTCACGAAGCTCCCTTCGCGGCCGTGAATGCCGAAGCGGGGCCGCGGTGAGGCAATCAGCCGCGAAGAGGAGAGAATGGCGCGGCGCTCTCCATAGTGGAGCGTGAGAGCGAAATAGTCGTCCACTTCGCCGCCCACCCGCTGGACGGCGAGATCGGCGCTGATCGCTTCAGGTGTGCCGAAGAGCAGCAGTACCTGGTCGATCATGTGCGAGCCGAGGTCGGGGAGCTGGCCCGAGCCGGCAGCGAGCGATTCCTTCCAGGGCTGCGCAAGCTCGGGGCGGAAACGGTCCCAATGCGCCTCGAACAACAGCACCTCGCCCAGCCGGCCGCTTCCAAGCAACTTGCGGACCGTGAGGAAATCGCTGTCCCAGCGGCGGTTATGGAACGGAATGACCAGCCGGCCGCGCTCCGCCGCCAGATCGATCAGCTGCCGGGCCTCCTCCACGCTGTTCGCGAACGGCTTGTCGATCACCACATGCTTGCCGGCCTGGAGCGCTGCCCGGGCGAGCGGGAAATGCGTGTCGTTCGGCGTTGATACGATGACCAGCGCGATGTCCGGATCGGCGATCAGCGCCTCGGGCGTGGTCACCGCCGCGTTCGGATAGCTCGCCGCGACGGCCTCTGCCTTGCGCGTGGCGACGGCGACGAGATCGAGCCCGTCCACCGCCGTCACCAGCGGTGCGTGGAACGCAGTCCCGCCGAGCCCGAAGCCGATCAGTCCGGTGCGGATCATCTGTCTCTCCCCTTAGCCTGGCCGAGCCCGGCTCTATGCTGGCCGGGCGGCGATTCCAACCGCAATGGGGAGCGGATCAGATGGCGTATCGCGCGCGCTGCGGCCGACTGAGCATCGCATTAGCCTCCTCGTCGCCGATGAAGCGCTCGACCTTGGGATCCCATTTCAGCCGCCGTCCGGTCTTCATCGCCGTCCAGTGCAGGAGGCAGGTCGAGCAGCCACGATGGCCGACCTCGGCCGGCGCGCTTACCGGAACGCCGGTGCGAATCGCGTCGAGCCAGTTGCGGTGCTGCTCGGGCACCTTGAGCAGATGCACTTCATTGGGGCCGATCACACTGGTCAATATCTTGGGATCGCTGGCGACGAGCGGGTCGATCTGCGCACTGGAGGGATCGGAAGGCGTCACCGCCCCGCTACGAGTCACGAAGATCCAGCCGCGATCGCCGATGAACTTCACGCCGTTGGGCAGCGCGCCGGAAACCTTCATCGTCACGCCATTGGCATAGCGCGCGTGCGTCTCGAACGCACCGTGCACGTCCCACAGTCCGCTCTTGGGGAACTCGGCCTTGCCCCACACCTCGACCGGTCCGGAATGCTCCATGTCCATGCCCCAATGGGCAGTGTCGATATGGTGCGATCCCCAGCCGGTGATCATCCCGGCGCCGAACTGCTCGCAGCGCAGCCAACCCGGCCGATTCTCGAACGAGTCCTGCGGATGGACGCGCATTTCGGTGTAATAGACTTCAGGAGTGGTGCCGAGCCATGCATCATAGTTGAGGTTGCGTGGGATCGGCATCGCGGGCGCC
Source organism: Sphingomonas radicis (assembly GCF_051400635.1). Lineage (NCBI taxonomy): Bacteria > Pseudomonadati > Pseudomonadota > Alphaproteobacteria > Sphingomonadales > Sphingomonadaceae > Sphingomonas > Sphingomonas radicis. Next base: position 17,926 of record NZ_JBLFFG010000007.1, on the reverse strand, counting down.
TCCGGACCCGAAGGATCGCCTGGAAGCCCCACCTCGACATGGCGGAGATTGCCGATGCGGCCGTTGCGGACCAGCTCGCAGGCACGATGGAACTGCGGCCAGGGCTCCTGCGCGCGCTGCTGCGAGCCGATCTGAAGCACCCGGCCGGACGCCTTCACTGCATCGGCCATCGCCCGCCCTTCGGCGATCGTCAGCGCGGCGGGCTTCTGGAGATACACGTCCTTGCCCGCCCGCACCGCATGCACGGCCTGCGGCGCATGATGGTGATCGGGCGTGGAGATCAGGACGGCGTCGATCTCCTTGCTCGCAAGCAGCTCGCGATACTCTTCGTACATTTTCGTCGCGGAATAGGGCTTGCCCGTCTTCGCCGCATAATGCGCATCGACCAGCTCCTTGCCGGCGCCGAGGCGGATCGAATCGACGTCGCATACGGCGACGATCTGCGCGTCGCTGTGCTTGAGCACTTCCTTCATGTCGTGCCCACGCGAGATCCGCCCGACGCCGATGGCGCCGATCGCGATCCGGTTGGATGGGGCGTTCTGCCCGAACACGCTGGCCGGGACGATCATCGGCGCAGCAACTGCCGCGCCAGTCTTGAGAATGCCGCGTCTTGAAAGCTTCATCTTCTCTCCCCCGCTCGGGCCGTGACCGGCCGCGTCGCGTTCTTCTGCGCCGTCAGCACCAGCTCGGCGGCGAGCAGCGCCTGGTCCTGATCCTGTGCGATCGAACTGCGCTCGACGATGTCGGTCACGAACTGGGGGCCGAACGGCAGATGGACCTTCGAGCAATCGATGTATTCGACGCCCTTCTTGTCGGCGACGAGCAGGTGGTTGCCCCCCGGCCGCCCGGCGATGTCGACATATTTGCGCAGCTCGATGTAGCCCTCGGTACCGAGCAGGAAGAGGCGGCCGTCACCCCAGGTCGGCAACCCGTCCGGCGTGAACCAATCGACGCGGATATAGCCGGTGCCGCCGTTGCCGGTGGCGATCATGTCGCCGAAATCCTCGAACTTGGGCTTGTCGGGGTGGTGGAGATTGCCGGTCTGTGCGGCCACGACGTGCGCGCTGGTGGAGCGGGTGTAATAGAGGAACTGATCCGCCTGGTGGCTGCCGATGTCGGTCAGGATGCCGCCGTAGCGGGCCTTGTCCCAGAACCACTCCGGGCGGCTCGGCGCACTGATGCGATGAGGGGCGAGATTGACCGTCTGGATCACCTTGCCGATCCGCCCCTGGTCGACCAGCTGCCCGGCATGGACCGCCGCGCGCACCTCGAGCCGTTCCGAATACATGATCGCGAACTTGCGCCCGGTCTCCTTCACTGCGCGCCGCACCTCCGCGAGCTGTTCGAGACTGGTGATCGCGGGCTTGTCGCCGAGATAGTCCTTGCCTGCACGCATCGCGCGGATGCCGAGTGGCGCGCGCAGATCCGGAATCGGCGCGCCGGCGATCAGCTTGATCGACTTGTCGCCAAGGATCTCCTCCTCGCTGCGCGCAAGCCGGACTCCGTTGCCGTAGCGCTTCTGGAATAGCGCAATCTGCGCCGGATCGGTGGCAAAGAAGGCTGTGGGCGTCCCGCCGCCGCGGATCATCGCGTCGGTCATGCCGTAGATGTGCGCATGGTCGAGCCCGATCACGCCGAAGTTTATCCGGTGCTTCACGCCGGGCTCGGGGCCGGCGGGCGCCTGTGATGCCGACGGGGCGTTACCCTGAGTAGTGGACTGCGCGAAGGCCTCGGCGGGCAGCCCCGACATCAGCCCGGCCATGCCGGCTCCCATCAGCATCGAACGGCGGTCGAACGGGTCCATGCAGCTTCTCTCCCTGATCTCATTCAGTTGCTCGGCGTGGCTGGAGTCTTCCAGTTGATCACGTGATAGGTCGCAGGCGTGTCGCCCACATTGCGCAGCGCGTGCGGCGAATTGGAAGCATTGAAGATGACGGAGCCGGGGCCAAGGCGCTTCCGGCTTCCGCCGTTCAGCACCTCCACGGTGCCTTCGCGGACGATCACCAGCTCTTCGTTGGGATGGGTGTGCGGCGGGTGCGAGGCCAGCCCGGGATTGAGCGTGGTGACATGCATCTCGAGCTCGTCGAGCGTCGCGGTGGGCTGGCGGACGAGATCCCGCAGCGCTCCCACCTCGGTAGGTTTCGCGTCGAGCTTGGCCCAGTCCCACACGGCCGGGCCGAGCACTGGCTTCTGCCCTTGGGCGAAGGCACCGGCGGCGCAGGTACACAGCGCCGCTCCAAGCGCCACCGCAACGTCGCGGCGCGTGATTCGCATGGCTCTCTCCTCGGGCGGGGTCCGCCCCGCTGGAAGGAGCTTAGCTCAAAGCGGCGCCGCGTGAAGCCCCATTTGTCTGAGAATATTGTCCACGCCGCCGCGCCTCAGTGAATCGACGGCCCCAGCTCGTCCTGCCCGCGTAGTACCCGTGCCCGGCCTGCCGCGATCGCAAACAGACAGAGCACCAGATAGCAGGCGGCGGGTACGATCAGCGCAGTCGAATAGCTGCTTGCGTCAGACACGCGGCCCACGAGCAGCGGCAGGAATGCACCGCCGATGATCGCGGTGCAGAGCAGCCCCGAGGTCGCTTCCTCGCTCGCGCTCGAACGCTCGAGCGTGAGAGTGAAGATCACCGGGAACATGATCGAGTTGAACAGCCCGATCGCCAGTGCGACAAACCCGGCGGTCACGCCGCCCACCGCGACGACATAGAGGCACATCGCCGCGGCGATCGCAGTGAAGATCGCGAGCAGCACCGAGGCGCGGAACATGGCGAGCAGCGCCGATCCGATCGCGCGGCCGACCATCGCGCCGAGCCAATAGAAGGCGACTGCCTTGCCGGCCTCCTGAAGCGAAACACCCGGCACGCCGTCGCTGCCCATCGCGAAGCCGAGCAACGGGACCCCGAATGCGGCATCCGACTGGCCCCATACCGCGTCCGAATTGAGGAAGAGCGCCATCTGGGTGCCGATCGCCACTTCGGCGCCGACGTAGAGGAAGATCGCCAGCCCGCCGAACAGCGCCCAGCGTGACGAGAAGGCGTCGGCGATCAGGCTGCCGATGCTGCCGCGCGCCGCGGCCGAAGGTGCGGGCGCGGCCTCGGTCACGATGCGGCGGCTGAGATAGAAGAACACCACCAGCGCCGCGATGAGTCCGCAGATCCAGAAATAAGCCGAGTCGATCCCCGCGAGCGCGTCCGCGCGCACAGATTCGGTGATCGCAGTGCCTTCCTTCACTTCGAGCCCGCGCAGGAACAGATGCGCTCCGAGCAGCGGCCCGAGGAAGGTGCCGAACGAATTGAAGGTCTGGCTGAGCGTCAGCCGGAGGTGGCTGTACCGCGGATCGCCGAGCGCGGCAGCGAGCGGGTTCGCCGCTACCTGAAGGATCGTGATCCCGCTCGCGAGAATGAACAGGCCGAGCAGCACCAGCGTGAACACCGCCACATTGGCCGCGACGAGCATCACCAGGCAGCCAACGATCATCGTACAGAGGGCGACTAGGATCGTGGGGATCGACTTCAGCCGTGCAAGCAGCGCCGCAGCGGGGAAGGACATGACGCCATAGGCCGCGAAGAAGGCGGAGGCGGCGGCCTGCGCCTGGAAATCGGAGAGGGTGAAGATGCCCTTCACGGCGGCGACCAGCGGATCGATCAGCGAAGTGATGAAGCCCCAGGCAAAGAAAAGCGTCGTGACCGCGGCATAAGCCAACGTTGTCTGGGTCGATCTCGTACTGGCCAAAACTGCTCTCCCGTAACCTTCCTGTCGGTGCCCGCGTCGCTCGATTGGAAGCGGGCCACCGGCTGGCGCAGCGTTCCATGCCGCCTTTCCGCGCGCTTGAGAAGCTGTCCGGGGAGCATTTTCCGCCGTCCCGGCTGCGATCGTCAGGCGAGTTTAGGCACAGTTCTGGCATTCGCGCTCGCACTTGGCGCGCGAATTCGCCTATTAGGGGCTCGATTCAGGCGGATAGCCGCCGGAGAAGGAGAAGTTACTGGTGCGAGTGAGTTTGGCACGTAGCGGCGCGGCGATTGCAGTCGGCATCGGTCTGGCGGCAGCCCCGGGCAACGCGCAGCAGATCACGCCGCAGCCGGTTCCGACCGTGTCGACGGTCCAGAGCGTTCCGGTGCCCGCACCGGTGCAGCCCATCCCGCTTCCCACACTGAACACGTCGCAGGCGGAGCAGCTCGGCAAGATGCTCGCCGATGCCTCGTTCGCCCAGGGCCTGCGCCACGACGGCAGCGTGCCGCCCGCGCCGCAGGGAAACGACGCGCTGGTCCGCGCCGCGCTCGACTATGCTCGCGCCGTCCATTCGGGCCGGCTCGACACGAGCGACTTTCAGGAGGATTGGGGCCTGCGCCCGCAGCCTTATGACCCGCTGCCGGCCTTTGCGGACGCCGTGAAGCGCGACCGGGTCGCGCAGTGGATCCGTTCGCTCCCGCCGCCCTGGGCAGGCTATGACGGGCTCCAGAAGGGTCTGGAGACCTATCGCACGATCGACGCGAACGGCGGCTGGACACCCCTCCCCGCCGGACCCGACATGGGGCTCGGCGCCACCGGTCCGCGCGTCGCGGCGCTGCGCACGCGGCTGGCCTTCGAGGATCCCGAAGTCGTCGCAGCGGGCAGCAAGTTCGATTCGGAGCTCCAGGCGGCCGTCCAGCGCGCGCAGCGTCGATATGGCCTCAATCCCACTGGCGTGGTCTCCACGCAGACGCTCGCCGCGCTCAACGTCCCGGCGCGCGACCGCGTCCGCCAGATCATGGCGAACATGGAGCGCTGGCGCTGGCTGCCGGCACAGCTCCCCGCCAAGCGCATCCAGGTGAACATCGCGGCTGCGGTGATGACCGTGTTCGAGGGCGATGCAGCGATCTTCTCGATGAAGGCAGTCACCGGCCGGCCGGGCAACGAGACGCCGATGCTCCAGTCGATGATCCACTCCATCGTGCTCAATCCGCCCTGGAACGTGCCGACCAGCATCGCCACCAAAGAGCTCTTCCCCAAGGGCACGGCCTATCTGACGCGCAACAACTACAAGATCATCGGCACCGGCGCCGGCCGCCGGCTCCAGCAGCAGCCAGGGCCAAGCAGTGCGCTTGGCCTGTACAAGTTCGATTTCCAGAACCCCTATGCAGTGTATCTGCACGATACGCCGAGCCAGTCGACCTTCTCGCGCTTCAGCCGGCTCGAGAGCCACGGCTGCGTCCGGCTCGAGAAGCCCGACGAGCTTGCGCGCCTGCTGCTGCGCGATGACCCTCAGTGGCAGCCCGAGCAGATCGACGCGGCGCTGGCCAAGGGCAAGACGCTGCGGGTGCCGCTGAGGCCCGAGGATCAGGTGGCAGTCTATCTGCTCTACTGGACTGCCTATGCGGGCGCAGACGGCCAGATGAATTTCCGCGCCGACCCCTATGGTTGGGACAAGACACTCGCGGCCAAGATCGAACGCCGCTCGGCGCTCACCGCCGCGCAACGCTGAAAAGGGAGGAACCGTTGAATATCAAGCGCATCGCACACCTCGCCGCCGCCGCTAGCGCAGCACTCGCTCTCGCCGCCTGCGGAGGCGGCGCCGACGAGGAGCAGCCCGCACCGAGCAATGTCGAGACCATGACGATCCCCGAGCCGGGGAACATGACCGAGCTTCCCGAGGAAGCGCCGCCCGCCGCGCGGATCGACAACACCGCTACAGACGCGATCGCCGCGCCCGCACCGGAAATCGCCCCGACCGAGCAGGTCCAGGACGACGCTGCCGCGACAGGCATGACCGCACGCGTCTCGCGCGACGAGGGCGGCAACGAGGCGCAGCCCGCCGAATAAGCACGGCGCGCGGCGTTCCCCTTCAGTCGGCGGGTGCCGCGCAATATTCGCGAAGGAACTGCTCATGGGCCGGCATCCGCGCCACCGCGGCGCCGATATCGGCCCTGAGCTTGTCGAGCGCCCCGCGCAGCTGATCCGCCGGCATCATCCGTGCGAGCTGATGGAAGCTGCGCGGGCGAAGCCGCTGCCCCATCAGCACCTGCACCCAGGAATCGACGCGGAACAGGTCGTCCGAAGCCTGATAGGCCTGGGCACCGTCCCGAAACAGCGCGATCCGCTCGGCCAGCGTATCCGGTATCTCCATCGTCCGGCAGCGCTGCCAGAAGGGCGAATCGTCGCGCTCGGTCAGGTGGTAGTGAAGGATGATGAAATCGCGGATGCCCTCAAGCTCGCGCGCGGAGAGCTGGTTGAAGCGCTCCACCACGGCCTCGTTCACTCCACCGAACGGGAAGAGCTGGATCAGCCGGGTCACCGCAACCTTGAACAGATGGATGCTGGTCGATTCGAGCGGCTCGATGAATCCGCTCGACAGGCCCAGCGCAATGCAGTTGCGGTTCCACGCCTTGCGGCGGCGGCCGGTTCGGTAGCGGATCAGCCGGGGCTCGATCAGCGGTTCGCCGTCGATCTCGCGCAGCAGCTTCGCTTTGGCCTCCTCGTCGGACATGAACTGGCTCGAATAGACCAGGCCGTTGCCCACCCGGTGCTGGAGCGGGATGCGCCAGCGCCAGCCGGCTTCGTGCGCGATCGCGCGGGTATAGGGCACCGCGGGCCCGGTCGAGCGCGTCTGCACGGCATAGGCGCTGTCGGTCGCGAGCCAATGGGTCCAGTCCTCGAACCCGGTCTCGAGCGTCTGCTCGATCAGCAGCGCGCGGAAGCCGGTACAGTCGACGAACAGATCGCCTTCGACGCGCTCCCCGGATTCGAGCACCAGCGCCTCGATGAAGCCGCTGCCTCCATCCTGCTCGACGCGGGCGATCTTGCCTTCGACGCGCCTGACGCCTGCCGGCTCGGCAAGGCGGCGGAGGAAGCGTGCATAGGCAGTGGCGTCGAGATGATAGGCGTAGTTGATCTCGGCACCTTCGCCGCAGAAGAACTTCTCCGCCTCGCCCGCCTGCAGCTCGAAGCAATAATCGGCCAGGTCGCCACCGAAACCCTGTTCGCGCGCGCCGAGCCAGAAGTGGTGAAAATCCGCCATCCAGGTCGATTTGCGGCCGATTTGGCCGAACGAGTGGATATAGCGATCCCCCTCCCCTCCCCAGTTCTCGAACGCGATCCCGAGTTTGAACGTCGCCTGGGTCTCGCGCATGAAAACAGGCTCGTTGATGCCCAGCAGCGTGTGAAAGCTGCGTGAGGTGGGGATTGTCGATTCCCCGACGCCGACGGTGCCGATCTCGTCCGATTCGATCAGCGTGATCTCGATCAGCGGTCCAAGTTGCTTCACCAGCGCTGCCGCCGCGACCCATCCGGCAGTGCCGCCACCGGCGATGACGACGCGCTTGACGATCTGTTCGCTCATCGATTCAACCTGTTCAGGAGTTGCGCGCGCAGCCGCCGCGCTGCGATTTCATCGAGCACACCGAGCTGTCCGCGAGCATGTTCGGGAAGGTGCGCGCCCGCGCGATCGGCAGGCCCGAAGATGTAATAGTCGAACAATGCCTTCCACCCGCACTTCTCATGCTCCGGACGATCGCGCAGGCTCAGCAGCGCGTGGAGCAAGGTCGTATGGGGAGTATCGATGAAGCTCGGCGAAGTGTTCCACCAATAATTGATCATCGCGTTGAACGGATCGAGCGCCTCGACCTGATGCCACCACAGAGCCGGGTAGATCAGCGCGTCGCCCGGCTCCATCTCCGCCACCTCGGCTGCCGCAAGCGCCTCGGCGAAGCCCGGATATCGGGCGAGGTCGGGTGCGTCGAAATCGACCATAGAGACGACTTGGCCGGCAGGCGTCAGATCGAACGGGCCGGGATAGAGATTGGCGACCTGATCGGGCGGAAACAGCGTGAAGCGCCGATGCCCGACCAATGTGACCGCGATGTTGTTCGACATGTCGAAGTGCGCGCGCGCAGTGGTCCGGTTGCCGATCCAGATACTGACCAACGGCGGATATTCCACCAGTTGCGGATCCCCGAATGGCAATGCAGCCTGCGCGCGAAGGCCCGGCAGATACTGATCGATATCTGTGGAGCCGATATAGATCGCCGGTGCATCGGGGTCTCCCAGGCCGGCGAGAATCTGGTCCAGATAGCCGGACAGCGGCCCGCGCTCCCTCGCGAAATTGAGCGCGGTGCAATCCTCGGTATACCCGAAACGGCCCCCGATCGCCGGATCGCCAACATAGGCGGTGACGGGACGGCCGCCGTCGAATTGCTTGAGCCAGGCAATCGCGGAGGCGGGGCCTTCGAGCCCGACAGCCACCAGCGGCACGTCGCGCGCAATCCCGCGCAAGATCGCGGGGCGGCCATCGGCGATGAGATCGGCCACCGGCAGGCTGCGTGCGTCCGCCCCCTCGATCACGCGCGTGCGGCGAGTGACGTCAGGCATCGCGATCAGCCGGTTGGCTCCAGCAGCTTTTGCTTGCGTGCAATCAGCTGCTGGACGTTGCCGAGCGATGCCGCGGCCAGAATGGCAAGGCGCAACATGCCCGAACGGTGCAGCCGCTCCAGCGGCTCGCCGGTGAGGGCGGCGAGCCGCTCGACGTCGATCACGAGCACGTCTGGCACGGTGTACCGGCGATCCTCGCTCACGTCGACGGTGAGCGTCACTGGAGTCAGCAGCCCCGCTTCATCGAGCGCAGCATAGAAGCCCGGGGCGCTTTCCATCTCTTGATAAAGCAACCGCAGCACATTGGAAATATGGTCGAGATAGAGCGCATTACCACCATGCTCGAGGAACAGCGGCAGACCGTTAGCGTCGCCGACGCGCGGATCGTCGATATCGACGTGGATCATCGGCTCGCCAGGCGCTCCGTCGGCGGACGTCCGCGCGATACCGATCGAAAACGGACCGCGCCGATGCATGGCGGGCACATAGCGGCTCGCCCATCGGTCGCCAGACAGGAACAGGTTTTCGCCGCGGTCAAGTCCCAGAAGTGCATATGCCTGGAGTCCGTTCTCGCGACGCCGGAATATGATTGCGAACTCGCGTTGCAGTTCCTCGAACTCGGCGGGGAACACGAGCGCCTGATTGGTAGCGTCGCCGAATTCGACGCCCGCTCTTGGGCTGACGCGCAGATCTGCATGATCGATATTGTTGATCTGTACAGGGTTCATTCGCTCCGATCCTGTTTCTGCTCAGGTCTAGCAGCGCCACGCGATCGACAAAAAAGAAAAAGGCCGCTGCTCAGCGCAGCGACCCTTCTCCCCCTTTTCCGGGAGGGAGCCAATGGCTCCCTCCCGAATTCGGTTCAGAAGCGATAGCGCGCGCCGAGCCAGAAGCGCGGCTTGAGCTCCTGCACATACACCAGGTTGGTCTCGGTGCGGGCATATTGACGGAACGGCTCGCTCGTCAGATTGACCGCCTCGAACGACACCGCGAACTCGGGCGTGATGTCGTAGCTGATGTTCGCGTCCAGCGTTCCGAAGCTGTCGGTGAACAGCGGGTTGCGGTTGCCGCCTTGGTTGACTGCCGACAGATATTTGTCGCGCCAGTTGTACGACACGCGAGCCGAAAGGCCTCCCTTGTCGTAGATCGCGGTCAGGTTCGCACTGTCACCCAGACCGGTCAGTGCGAAGACGTTGACGTTCGGATCCGCATAGGGGTCCACGTTCACGTCGCCGGACACCATCGTGTACGATGCCGAGAAGCCGAAGCCTGTCTCCCCGAAGAAGTGCGTCCAGGCGAATTCGAAACCGTGGATGTTGCCTTCGCGGTTGTTGACCGGGCTGGTGATCGCGAAGTTGAACAGCGGATCGTTCGGACCGGCGACGATATCCACCGCCGTGGCGAGGTTATTGTAGAACGCCGTGCCGAGGCCCACGCCCGGCGTGTAATTGGCCTGGAAGGCAGCCGTCGCGGCGGCCTGGTTCCCGTTGTTCTGCTGCAGAAGCGCAGTGTAGGCGAACAGGTTGATGTCGCTCACCGGGATGCCGTTGGTCCGGAGATAATCCAGCGCGATGCCCGAAAGCGTGCCTGCAGCGCCCGAGCTCGGGTCGCGCAGCCCGAACAGACTCCCTTCGGTAACCTGCGTGCCGATGAAGTTACGGACGTTCTTGTTGAAGAAGCCGATCGAGACGAAGCTGGAAGGCTTATAGTACCACTCGAGCGACACGTCGAAATTGTCCGACTCCAGCGGCAACAGCCCCGGATCCTGCACAGTCGCGGGCGCGGCTGCCGCACCCAGCGCCGTGGGACGGTTCGGGGCGTTTGCCGTGACCGACGCGAACAGGTTGCCGTAATCCGCGCGAGCCAGCGTCTGGCTGAACGAAGTACGCGCAATCACATTGTCGAGCACTTCGATGTTGAAATCGAGTGACGGCAGCAGATTGTCGTACTTCGCCTTGACGGTCACGCTGTCACCGGCAGGGCCGCCGTCAACGTAGAGATCGTTATCGGCCGCCCAGCGGATCGCCTGCGGCACCGACTGGACTGCGATTGAAGTCACTCGGGTCTGCTCGTAGCGGACACCGATCAGTGCGTTCGCACGACGTCCGGCGATTTCGCCGGCCCATGCCAGCTGGCCGAAGACCGCCCAGGTCTTCTCGCCCACCGTATCGTCCGCCGTGCCCTGCAGCGCGATACCCCTGCCAGGCTGGTTCACGTAGAAGGGGGAGAAGATGTCGAGGAGTTCGACGGCATCCCCGCGGAATGCGACGAGCGACGACCCGGTCGAATTCGGATTATAGCGGTCGAACTTGCAGGTCATGCAGAAGGTCTTGACGAGATCGCCAGCCATCTGGCTCACCAGACCGGTATCGGTGATGCCCCAATCGCCCAACATCTGCTGCGTGTTGGAAGTCGTCGACCGCATCTTCGAATCGACATAGTCGCCGCCGAAGCTGAAGCGGCTCCCTTCGCCCAGATCCCAGTCGAATTCCGCGCTATACTGGTTGATACGCGCTTCCTGCTCCGAGGTGATCGTACGCGCGATCTGCGTTCCCATATCGCCGATATCGAGCAAGCCATTGCAGTTGCCGCCACGGCCACCGTTCGTCGCTGGGCAGTCGTTGATCGTCTCCGACTGCTGCGGGAATCCGGTGGTGTAATCGACGCGGTGAGTCGAGCGGACCGGCGCACCGATCGAGATCGTCGTCGCGGACGAGCCGTTCGCATTGTCAGGGCTGGTCGTGGATTTTGAATGGTTCGCGTCGAGCGTCAGCGAGAGGGCGTCGGTGAAGTTCCATTTGACGTTGCCGCCGATCGCATAGAGTTCGGTATCAGTGGCAAATCGCTGTTGCTCATACCCCTTATCCGCCTGCACAGCCTCTGCCAGGATGACAGCGCTCTGCATGTGCTCGTTGTCGTCGAAGGTAACGTCGGTAAACGGCCGCTGGAACCAGTTGGTCTGCTCGCTACGTTCGTCGCTCAGCGTGTTCCGGGCATAGAGACCGTCGACTGTAATCTCCAGGCTATCCATCGGCTTGAACTGAATGACCGCCTGGCCGTTCAGGCGCTCGCGGCGGTTCTCCGAGAACTGATAGCGGCTGTCGTTCGGGATCTGGACATACGGAGTCGTCGGAGTGTTCGTAATGTTCGTCGTGGGGCTGATGTACGGCCCCTCCGTGTTGAGGAAATCGGCCAGGGGCACAATATTCCAGTAATTCGGATTGGACTGAATCGATGTCGACTCACGCAGCTGATAGCTGCCGAACACCGTGACGCCGAAGGTCTCAGCCTCGTTCTTCCAGTTGATCAAGCCGGAGACTTCGGGCGTGATCTTGCTCAGATCGCCCTCGGCATCCTCGACAGTAGTGTCATAGAGCGCCTTGGCGCCGATCGACCCTGACAGGCCGTCCTCGCTCGACTCAAGCGGACGACGCGTGACGACGTTGATCGCTGCCCCGATGCCACCCGAAGGGATGTTAGCGCGGCCCGTCTTGTACACTTCCAGCCTGGAGACGCCCTCCGACGCGAGGTTCTGGAAGTCGAACGAGCGACCGGTGCCACGCGCGAAGGCGTTGCCGGTGCTCGTGTCGATGCTGGTTGACGGAAGTTGGCGGCCGTTCAGAGTCACCAGGTTGAAGCCGCCGCTGAAGCCGCGGACCGCCACCTGCGAGCCTTCGCCATTGGCGCGCGTGATCGACACGCCGGTGATACGCTGCAGCGACTCGGCCAGGTTCGTGTCGGGAAACTTGCCGATGTCCTCGGCCGAGATCGCGTCGACAACGCCGGCGGAATTGCGCTTGATTGCGATCGCTTGGTCGAGCGAAGCGCGAATACCGGTGACGACAACTTCGTCGGTCGCCTGATCCTCGGCGGGTTCGTCTGCCTGCGCCTGTGCGCCCTCAGCAACCTGCGCCGCCGCTAGGCTGGGCGTCAGGAAGCAGGCTGCGATCGCTGCCGCAGATGCCGAACGCGCAAAAATGGATGTCCGCCCTAGGTTTCTCATATCTCCCCTCCTCACTGACGCGATGCTGGGCACGCGCTCTGGCTGTCTCGAGACGATCTTTCGCCGTCGATGTTAACGCTATCACCCTGTCCTGCGTTGTCAACATGCAAGCGGCAAACTGTACGCTATTTCGACAAACGGATATTCCACCTATACTTCATTTACTTGCGGACAATTGTGCGCCGCACAAATGAGCGGACTGTTGCGCGCTCGTCACACCATTAATTGTCAGCTAATTCGACTTAGATTCCACTATATGAGAGAAACCGGTTCCAGGATTCGCGTGCAACCGGTTTCAAGAATCGCCCGTGATTCTCCCGTGATTCAAGCACCTGACCCCTCGCCTTCGGCCGAGAAACTGCGCATTGGGAGCCGCATGCCCAGGCCCCGTCCGCAAACCGCCGCCTATGTCATGCTCGCAGTCGTGATGCTGCTCTGGGCGGGCAATACGATCGTGGCGCGCGCGGTGCGTGCCGATATTCCTCCGCTCACGCTGGCGCTGCTGCGCTGGACCGGCGCGCTGTTGATCGTGAGCCCCTTCGCGCTACGCCATGTGGTGGCCGAGCGCGCGGCGATCGCGCGCGGGTGGTCGCGCATCCTGCTGCTGGGCCTGCTCGGCGTCGCCGCCTTCAATGCCTTCCTCTATTCGGGGCTGCGCTACACGACTGCGAGCAACGGGATGCTGCTCCAGGCGGCGATCCCGGCGCTGGTATTAACGGTCGACCTCGCCCTCTTCCGCATCCGCCCCGCCGCAGCCAGCGTCGCAGGTGTAACGCTCTCGACTCTGGGGGTGCTCGTCATCGTTTTTCGTGGCGATACGTCGGCGCTTGCGCGTGTGGCGTTCAATCGCGGCGACGCACTGATTCTGTGCGGCGTGCTTTCGTGGTCGTTCTACACCGCTCTCCTCAAGCTACGCCCACAACTCCATCCGCAAGGCTTTCTGTGGGTGACCTTCGCGATCGGCGTGCTGACGATGCTGCCGCTCGCCGCTACCGAATGGAGGGAGATCGTCGCGATCCGCTGGCGGCCGGAGACGATCGCCGCGGTCGCCTATGTGGCGGTATTCCCCTCGGTGATCGCCTATGCGCTGTTCAATGCGGCGGTCGCTTCAGTCGGCGCGGCGAAATCAGGACAGGCGATCACGCTCATGCCGCTGTTCGGCGGTTTTCTGGCCGCGGCGACGCTCGGCGAGCCGCTCCACGGCTATCATCTTGCCGGAATGGCGCTGATCTTGGCGGGTATCGCCGCATCGGTGATCGTCGGGGCGCGCAAGGAACGCACCCCGATTCCATAGGGCCTCCCAGGGCTTCGAGCTATGCGGCCCGTTCGGCCTCGATCTGCTCGAGCGACTTGCCTTCGTTGCGCGGCGCCCAGATCATCCCGATCACGCCGGAAGCGGCCAGGAAGCCGGTAAGGATCCAGGCGAGCGTGGTGAAATCATAGGCGGCGAGCGTCGGTACCGCCAAGCTCCAGATACCAAGCCCGACGCGCACGATCGCAAAGGTGGCGCCCTGCGCCGTCGATCGGATCGCGGTCGGGAAGAGCTCGGCCGACCAGAGCTGGAAAAAGCTCTGCGCGCCGAACCCGCCGGCGATGCCCATGATCACGATGTGCGCGATGACGACCTCGAGCTTGAACCCGAAGATCGCCAGCAGCGCCATGCCCACGACGTGCAGCACGGCCGAGATGCCGAACAGCGTCCGCTGGTTGACCTTGTCGGACAGCGTCATGAAGATGCCCAGGATCGAGAACATGCCGATCAGGAAATAGCTCGCCGGCAGCATCGTCGCGGTCCAGGCCGGCAGGTTGTTCTGCTCGATCAGATAGGGCGTGAAGAAGCCGTTATAGCCTGCCCACAGGTTCCACAGGCCGTACATGGCGGCGAGGAAAACCATCGATCCCAGATAGGCCGGGCTGAACAGCGCGCGCCAGTTCTCGCGCAGTGCCTTGCCCCCGCTTTCCGCCTGGCTTTCTTCCCAACGCTTCGATTCCTGCATGCGCGAGCGCAGGAAGGTCAGTCCGATCGCGAGAACCGCGAGGTGCGCGAACAGCCAGCGCACCCCCGTGATTCCCCAGGGCTGGAGGAAATAGGCGGAGACCAGCACCGCCACCGGGCCCAGATACCAGAGCAGCTGCGCCACGCCGGAGTGCGCCCCGCGCTTCTTGTCCGGCGCCTGCTCGGCGATCAGCGACCAGGAGGCGGGTATGTCCGCGCCTACCGCGAGCCCCACCAGCACGAAGCCGAGCACGATCATCCACGGCGCGCTGGCGAAGACCAGGAACAGCATGCCGAACGCGTAGAACAGCATGTCGTACTGGTAGATCTTCTTGCGGCCGAACTTGTCGCAGAGGATTCCGCCGATCAGCGCCCCGACGCCGGCCGAGATCGCGTTCGCGCTGAATGCGCCGATCAGGCCGATGAAGGTGTCGCTCAGCCCATATTCGTGCTTCCACAGCGCGAGCGCCACCGATCCGGCGACGATCGATCCCGCGTCGATGTAGTTGGCCAGACCCGCCAGGATGGTGTTGCGCCAGTTGTTCTCTTCGCCAGCGGTCAAACCTTGTCTCCTCAGACGTCCAGCGCGAGCCGGTAGATGCGATTTGCGTTGCGGGCGAAGAGCGACCGGCGCTCCGCCTCGGTGAAGTCGGATACCGCGTCGGCGAGCATCGACAGCGTCGCGTCGAAACTGCCGAAGAGCCGGTCGGTCGGGAAGTCGCTCGCGAACATCGCTCGGTCGGTGCCGAACAGGTCGATCGTCGCCAGCGTGCGCGCGCGCACCGCCTGGGCATCGAGCGGGCGGAACGCGAAGCCCATGCCGGAAATCTTCACCGATACATTGGGAAGCGCCGCCAGCGCCTTCATGCCGCTGCGCCATTCCTCCTCGCCGTCGATGCCCATGCCGGCGTGGTTGATGATCACCGGGATTTCCGGATGGCGCTGGATCAGCGCGGCGAGGCCGGCGAACTGGCCGGGATAGGCCTGGAGGTCGAAGGAGAGCCCGTGCCTGCCGAGCAGCGCGAAGCCGGCCTGCCAGGCTTCGTCCTGCGTCAGGTCGCGCGGCGTATAGGTGCGGCGCGGGTCGCGGTGCCAGTTGACGATGTGGCGGATGCCGCGGACGTTGGGCCGTCGCGCGTGCTCGGCCAGCAGCGCGTCGGCTCCGGGGTCATCGAGCGCCGCGAAGGCGACGATGGCGTTGGGCATGGCCTCGCGGTCGGCCAGGTCCTGCAGCCAGTCGGTCTCGTCGAGCGCCTGCGCCGCGTCGGCGCCCGCATCGACATGCACCATGCCGACGACGTTCCAGTTCGCGGACTCGCGGCGATAGTCGTCGAGCAGATAAGGCGCGGCAATCGCCTCGACGCTGCCGTTGGGCCCCTCCTCGGAGAAGGGAGGCGTCAGCCAGGGATATCGAATGCGCGAAAGCTCCCAGAGGTGAACATGCGCATCAATAAACAACACCCCCTCCATTTCCCCTCCTTTGCTTCCTCATCGCACGCAGGCAATGTCGGCGTTCTATATTCTGGAACCGTGTATTATGAGATGAGATGATCCACGTCAAATCGTGCAGCGCTGTTCGTCGCAACGCTTCTCCCATAATGTGACGAACGATTGCGCATGTTGGAGTCCCTGCTACAAACGAAGCTGGACAGGGCAAGGCTCGCCAGCTTGGGGATAGAGGATGCAGGCTTCCGAAGGAACGGCCGTTGGCCGTCGTGACGTGATGAAGGGCCTTGCCGCCGGTATGGCCACCGCTGCGGCGCTGGAGGGGGCGCCTGCGATGGCGGCAGCACCCGGACGCAAGCGTTATGCAAGCATAGGCTGCGGTAGCCGCGCACGGATGTTCCAGAACGCTATCTGGGGGCCGCACAAGGGCGCTGCCGAGCTCGTCGCCACGTGCGACGTCAATCCCGGACGGCTCGACTATGTCGCTGCACGCGCCGCCCAGGCCGGTGCCAAAGCGCCCAGGCCTTATCTCGCGATCGACTTCGACAAGATGATCCGCGAGCAGAAGCCGGACGCCGTGATCATCACCACGCCCGACGCGTTCCACGACGAATATATCGTCCGTGCGCTCGATGCCGGCTGCGACGTCATCACCGAGAAGCCCATGACCACCACCGCGGAAAAGGCGCAGCGCATCCTCGACGCCGTCAAGCGCAGCGGCCGGCACATCCGCGTGACCTTCAACTATCGCTATTCGCCCTTCCGCACGCAGATCAAGGAGCTGCTGATGGCAGGCGAGATCGGCGACGTGCTGTCGGTCGATTTCCAATGGCTGCTCAACACCGTCCATGGTGCCGACTATTTCCGCCGCTGGCACTCGAACAAGGCGGTCTCGGGCGGGCTGATGGTGCACAAGGCCACGCATCATTTCGACCTGGTCAACTGGTGGCTTTCCGACCTCCCGGTCAGCGTGACGGCAATGGGCAAGCGCGAGTTCTACACGCCTGCAACCGCACGGCGGATGGGGTTGCAAGGGCCGCACCAGCGGTGCCGCACCTGTCCGGAGAAGGACAAGTGCAGCTTCTATTTCGACATCGGCGGCGATCCGGGCCTCAAGGCGCTCTACCTCGATAACGAGAAGTACGATGGCTATTTCCGCGACCAGTGCGTGTGGCGCGAGGAGATCAACATCGAAGACACGATGAACGTGGTCGTCGGCTATTCGGGCGGCGCTTCCCTTTCCTATTCGCTCAACGCCTTCAACGCCTGGGAAGGCTATCACGTAGCCTTCAACGGAACGAAGGGCCGGATCGAGCACAGCGTCGTCGAGGAGGCGCTGGCCGCGGGCGCGAGCCGGCAGCAGGAGGATGACCGCATCCAGACGCGCGTCATCCCGTTGCGCGGTGCGCCGCGCGTGATCGCGCCACGCACCGGCGAGGGCGGGCACGGCGGCGGCGACGCAGTGATGCTCGCCGACATCTTCGAGCCCGACGCGGCGCGCGATCCGCTGCTCCGCTCGGCCGATGAACGCGGCGGCGCAGCCTCGATCCTGGTCGGCGTGGCAGCCAACCGCTGCTTCGAGACCGGCCAGCGGGTGAAGATCGCCGATCTCGTCACCGGCCTCGAATGGCCCGACTATCCGAAGATGCCGAGCCGCAAGGATCCGGTGCCGATGCCGCAGGGCACTGCCCCGGTCTGATCGACGCCTCGCTCTACTTCCCTGCGCGCCGGCGGACGATCCACGATCCTCGCCGGCGTAATTCCGTTACACGAGTTTTGACTCTTTTCACGGAAACGCGATTGATTTCGCAACTTTACTACCCATCCGATGCAAGCGACGAAGAGCGTGCCCTCCGACCCGGTAGAAACGGGAAGCAGGTGAAATTCTACATTGCGAGGGAGAAGGTAAGGCATGTCGATAGGCGGGCGCGAAAACGCGCCGTTTGCAGTCAAAACTGCCGGATCGAGATATAGCTGGATCGGAGCGATTGACGCGCATCGATGCGCGACCGTCCTTCCAAGGCGGAAGGAGGACATGTGAATGGGTTTTTGTTTCCGTGTTATGCGCACTGGCTGCAATGCCTGGCGGCGACCTACTCTTCCATCGCTTAGGCGATAGTACCATCGGCGCAGTCTGGT
>NZ_JBLFFG010000006.1:116707-229959 GCF_051400635.1 Sphingomonas radicis | reverse complement strand
TCCGTCTCGATCTTGAGCGTCACGAAATTGCGCCCAGGGCACGTCACGATCACACGAGCAGAAGTTATCCGGGGCATTTCATCTCACTAAATGGAATGGGGTTTCAAATTATCGGTCGGCCAGTCGAGTCGCGTTGTCAAGCCAATCCTATAGAACAGCAAATTTGGTCAGGCCAATATTGTAGCGCCGCACCGAATATGGGATAGCGCCGGGATGGACCAGGGTTCGCGCAAGCTTTACCAGGTGATCGCCGAGAAGATCGCCGGCGGCATCATCGAAGGGCGCTTCCCCCCGGGAAACCGATTGCCGAGCGAACGCGAACTGGCGGAAGATTTCGGGGTCAGCCGGCCGACGATCCGCGAAGCGATGATCGCGCTCGAGATCCGCGGACTGGTCGAAGCCCGGCACGGTTCGGGCATCTATGTTACCCATGCCCCGGCGACCGGCGGCTCGCCCGAGCTCGATGTCGGCGCGTTCGAACTGATCGAGGCGCGGGTGGTGTTCGAGGGCGAGGCAGCGGCACTGGCCGCCACCTCCATCGACGAAGCGGCGCTCGGCGAGCTCGAGCGGCTGCTCGGCGCGATGGACGACGGCGCGGAAGGGCCGTCCGCGCTCGATGCAGACCGGCGCTTCCATCTGCTGATCGCTCAGGCGACCGGCAACAGCCTGGTCCGTTCGGTGGTGGAGATGTTGTGGGACGTGCGCGAGCGCTCACCGCTTTGCGTCAACATGTTCGAACGTGCGCGCCGCGAGGGCGTCACCCCGCGCGCCGACGAGCACCGGCTGATCGTCGAGGCGCTCAGAGCCCGCGATCCCCAGCGCGCGCGAGAGGCGATGCGCGCGCACCTGTCACGCGTAACCGAGGACCTGCTCGAAGCCACCAAGCTGGACCTCCTCCAGCGCGCCGAAGCCGAAGCCGAAGCGCAGCGCAGCCGGATTGTGCGCCGCGTGATCGCCTGAGTTCGCGGCGCTCAGCGCGCGCGGGGCACCTTTTCAACGCGTTCCAGCGCCTCGCGCTCGATCGCGGCAAGCTCGGCGAGCGTCTGATCGAGCGCGTCGCGCTGCGCTTCGAGTTCCTTCATCCGCTCGCGGCAGCGCGCGGCGAGCGCGCGCATCTGTTCCAGATGCTGCGGGTCGGCATCGTAGAGATCGAGGAACTCCTGGATGTCTCGCAGCGAGAAGCCCAGCCGCTTGCCGCGCAGGATGAGCTGCATCCGCGCCGTCTCGCGCCTGGTGTAGATACGCGCGTTGCCCACGCGCCGCGGCTCGATCAGCCCCTTGTCCTCATAAAAACGCAAGGTGCGCGGCGTGATGCCCAGGCTGTCCGCGACTTCCTGAATTCCGCGAAGCTCCTGCTCGCCCTCGTTCAACCCCCGACCTCCCTTTTCGACGCTTTGGCTTGTTCCTCCTCGACCAGCTCCTTCCTGGAGAGCTTGCCGATCAGCGTCTTGGGGAGTGTTTCGCGAATTTCGATCTCGCGGGGAAGCTCAATCTTGCTCACCTTATCCTTCAGGAACGCGCGCAGCCCCTCGGGCGTGGCGGTGCCGCCGGGGGCGAGCGTGACGAAGGCCTTGGGTGCCTGGCCGCGATAGGCGTCTGCCACGCCGATCACGATCGCCTCGGCGACCGCGGGATGCTCGTAGAGCGCCTCCTCGATCACGCGCGGATAGACGTTGTAGCCGCCGCACAGGATCACGTCCTTGATCCGGTCAACGATGAACAGATAGCCCTCGGCATCGAGATAGCCGACGTCGCCGGTGCGCAGCGCACCCTCTACGAAGATCTCGGCCGTGGCTTCGGGCCGGCTCCAATAGCCCTGCATCACCTGCGGCCCGCGCGCGCAGACCTCTCCCACCTGCCCCGGCTCGACGATGCGCGCCGGGTCGTCGCGGTCACGGATCTCGATGATCGTGCCCGGATAGGGCCGGCCGGCCGAACCGCGCTTGTTGACGCCGCCGATTGGATTGCACGAGATGATCGGCGAGGCTTCGGACAGGCCATAGCCCTCCACCACCGTCGCGCCGGTGGTGCGCTCGAAGGCGAGGCGGACCTCCTCTGGCAGCGGCGCGCCGCCCGAGATGCACGCGCGTATCTGCGAGAGGTCCACCCGTCGCTCCGCCGCAGCCTTGGCAATCGCGCCATAGATGGTGGGCACGGCGGGGAAATAGCTCGGCCGCGTCCGCGCGATCGTCTTCAGCACCTGATCGAGCTGGAAGCGCGGCAGGAGGATCATCTCGGCACCGGTGCGGATGCCGAAGCCGAGCACGGTGGTGAGCGCGAAGACGTGGAACAGCGGAAGCACGCCCAGTACGCGGTCCTGCTCGTCCCGCTCGCCGCCGGCATGCTGGACGGTGGCATCGGCATTGGCGACCAGATTGGCGTGGCTCAGCATCGCCGCCTTTGGTTCGCCCGTGGTGCCGCCGGTATATTGGAGCACTGCCGTGGCATCGGGTGTGACAGATACGGCGCGTGGCGCGCTGCCCTGCTTGAGCAGCTCGGCGAAGGCAAGGTGCCGCGGATCGGCCGGGATGCGCGCAATCTCGCGGCGCTTGAGCAGCCGATAGGCCAGCCCCTTGAGCGGCGGCAGTGCGTCGGCGACCGGGCAGGTGATCACATGCCGCACGCCCATCCGCTGCGCCACCGCGGAGACTCGCGCATGGATCTCCGGCAGGTCGCAGGTGGCGATGATCTCGGCGCCCGAGTCTTCGAGCAGATGCGCCAGCTCGCGTTCGACATAGAGCGGATTGACGTTGACGACGATTCCGCCTGCCTTCAGCGTGGCGAGGAAGAGCACGGGATAATGGGTGATGTTCGGTAGGCACAGTGCGACGCGCGTCCCCGGTTCGACACCCAAAGCCTGGAGCCCCGCGGCTGCGCGATCCACCATCTGCGCCAGCGCATCATATCGGGTGATGCGCCCCATGAAATCGATCGCGGGCCGGGAACCCTGCCGCGCGACCGTGTCTTCGAACATGTCGGTCAGCAGCCTGGGCGGCGAGTGGAGCGACTCACCTTCGGCGCGTGCGATCTGCATTTCGGCGGCCATCCTTCCAATTTTTGTGCGGCGCCCCGTTGCCCCTCCCGATGCGCCGCCCTATACCGTTGACGTAAACGTCAGGTAGCGCACCTTTAGGTGATGCAGCAAGCCCTGGCTGGTATCGACTGAGAGGAAAACATGACCAATGTCGTGATCGCGGGCTACGCCCGTTCGCCGTTCCACCTCGCCGGCAAGGGCGATCTCGCCCGGGTCCGCCCCGACGATCTCGCCGCGCAGGTGATTCGCGGGCTGCTGGAAAAGACCAAGGTCGATCCCGCCGCGATCGAGGACATCATTCTCGGCTGCGCTTTCCCCGAAGGCGAACAGGGTCTCAACGTCGCGCGCCTGATCGGTTTACTGGCGGACCTGCCGCTTTCAGTGGGCGGCATGACCGTGAACCGCTTCTGCGGCTCGTCGATGAGCTCGATCCACATCGCCGCCGGCCAGATCCAGATCGGCGCAGGCGAAGCCTTCATTTGCGCTGGGCTCGAGTCGATGAGCCGCATCCCGATGGGCGGTTACAACCCCCTCCCCAACCCCGTGCTCGCGAAGAAGAATGCCGGCGCGTATATGGGAATGGGCGAGACGGCCGAGAATGTCGCGACCAAGTACCAGATCACCCGCGCCGAGCAGGAAGCCTTTGCGGTGAAGAGCCAGCAGAAGGCCGGCGCCGCGCGCGCCGCTGGCAAGCTCGCCGACGAGATCATCCCGATCAAGACCAAGACCGGCACCGTTACCGAGGACGGCACGATCCGCCCCGAGACCACCGCCGAAGTCCTCGCCGGCCTCAAGCCCGCGTTCAGCCAGGAAGGCACCGTCACTGCCGGCACTTCCTCGCCGCTCACCGACGGTGCAAGCGCGGTGCTCGTGACCTCCGAGGAATTCGCCAACAAGCACGGCCTCACGATCCTGGCGCGGATCAAGTCGGTCGCGGTTTCCGGCTGCGCGCCAGAGACGATGGGCCTTGGCCCGATCGCAGCCTCGACCAAGGCGCTCGAGCGCGCGGGGCTCAAGGCTTCGGACCTAGATGTGGTCGAGATCAACGAAGCCTTCGCCAGCCAGGCAATCGCCTGCATCCGCGACCTTGGCCTCGAGGAAGACACCATCAACCTCGACGGCGGCGCGATCGCGATCGGACACCCGCTGGGCGCCACCGGCGCGCGCATCGTCGGCAAGGCCGCGGCGCTGCTCGCGCGCGAGGGCGGCAAATATGCGCTCGCCACGCAGTGCATCGGCGGGGGCCAGGGCATCGCCACGGTGCTGGAGCGCGCATGATGGTTGAGCCGATCAAGCCGGAGGGCGCCAAGCCCGAGTCTATCAAGAAAGTGTGCGTGATCGGCGCCGGCGTGATGGGCGCCGGGATCGCCGCGCAGGTGGCGAATGCCGGCGTGCCGGTGCTGCTGCTGGACATCGTGCCCAAGGAAGGCGGTGACCGCGATGCGATCGCCAAGGGCGCGGTCGCGAAAATGCTCAAGACCGATCCCGCCCCCTTCATGTCGAAGGCCGCGGCCAAGCTGGTCGAGACGGGCAACATCGACGACCATCTCGATCGTGTCGCCGAGTGCGACTGGATCGTAGAGGCCGTGGTCGAGCGGCTCGACATCAAGCAGGCGCTCTACGCCCGGCTGGAGACGCTCAAGCGGCCCGGCACGGCGGTCTCGTCCAACACCTCGACCATCCCGCTCGGCAACTTGGTCGAGGGTCGCTCGGACCAGTTCAAGCGCGACTTCCTGATCACGCACTTCTTCAATCCGCCGCGCTACATGCGGCTGATCGAGATCGTCCGCGGCGCCGACACGGACGCTGCAGTGTCGGAGAAAGTCGAGGATTTCGTTGATCGGATGATGGGCAAGCGCATCGTCCGGGCAAAGGACACGCCGGGGTTCATCGCAAACCGCATCGGCACCTATTGGCTCGCCGTCGCGATCAACGCGGCGATGGACCAGGGGCTCACCGTCGAGGAGGCCGACCAGATCGGCGGCCGCCCGATGGGCGTTCCCAAGACCGGCATCTTCGGGCTGGTCGACCTGGTCGGCGTCGATCTGATGCCTTTGCTTTCGAAGAGCCTTTCCTCGACGCTCCCGGCGGGCGATCCCTATTTCGATACCGTCCGGCCGATGCCGCTGGTCGACAAGATGATCGCCGAGGGGTTCACCGGTCGCAAGGGCAAGGGCGGCTTCTACCGGCTCGACAAAAAGCCCGACGGTACTCGCGCCAAACTGTCGCTCGACCTCGCCACCGGCGAGTATCGCCCCGAGCAGAAGCCAGAGCGGCTTCCCTCCGCTGCCGAGAAGGACCTTGCCGCATTGGTGAGCGCGCCGGGCAAGACCGGCACTTATGCCTGGACGATCATCGGCAACGTCCTCTCCTATGCCGCCAAGCTGGTCGGCGAAGCCGCGGACGATGTGGTCGCGATCGATGACGCGATGAAGCTCGGCTACAATTGGAAGTTCGGCCCGTTCGAGCTGATCGACCGGCTCGGGCCCGGCAAGCTCGCCGAGCGGCTCGAGGCCGAGGGCCGCCCCGTGCCCGCGATTCTCGAGACTGCGGGCGATCGTCCCTTCTACCGCGTCGAGAACGGCAAGCGGCAATATCTCACCGCCGCGGGCGAATATCGCGACGTGGTGCGTCCCGACGGCGTGCTGCTGCTCGAAGACGTCAAGCTCGCCAGCCAGCCGCTCGCGAAGACTGCGTCCGCTGCCCTTTGGGACGTGGGCGACGGCGTCGCCTGCATCGAGTTCACTGCCAAGATGAACGCGCTCGACGAAGAGGTGATGAAGCTCATCCAGCAGGCGATCCCGCTGGTGAAGGCACAGTTCAAGGCGTTGGTGGTCTACAACGAAGGCTCGAACTTCTCGGCCGGCGCCAACCTCGGCCTCGCGATGTTCGCGGTGAACATCGCCGCCTGGAGCGAGATCGACAAGCTGATCGCCGCGGGACAGCAGGCCTACAAGGCGCTGAAGTACGCGCCGTTCCCTGTCGTCGCCGCGCCTGCAGGAATGGCGCTGGGCGGCGGCTGCGAGATCCTGCTCCACTCGGATGCCATTCAGGCGCATGCCGAGAGCTATATCGGTCTCGTCGAGACCGGCGTGGGCCTGATCCCCGGCTGGGGCGGCAACGGCGAGATGCTCGATCGCTACGCCAAGGCGCCGATGATGCCCAGGGGGCCGATGCCGGCGGTGGCCAAGGTGTTCGAGATGGTCTCGACCGCGCAGGTCTCCAAGTCGGCCGCCGAAGCGAAGGAGATGCTCTTCCTGCGCGCCAACGACGGTATCACGATGAACCGCGACCGGCTGCTCGCCGATGCCAAGGCCAAGGCGCTCGCGCTGGTCGATGGCTATGCGCCGCCCGAGAAGCCGGTGTTCCGCCTGCCGGGCGAAAGCGGCCGCACTGCGGTTGCCGGCGTGGTGCACGACTTCCGCATGAAGGGGGTAGCCACGCCCTATGACGAAGTCGTCGCGAGCCGGCTCGCCGAAGTGCTCACCGGCGGCGAGGCCGATCTGGTCGACACCGTCACCGAGGACCAGATCCTCAAGCTCGAGCGCCAGGCCTTCATGGCCAGCGTCAAAGACAGCCGCACCCAGGCGCGGGTCGAGCACATGCTCGAAACCGGCAAGCCGCTGCGCAACTGAGAATGATGGCGCCTGCCCATCCACCGTTCGCCCTGGGCTTGTCGAAGGGCGGTGCTTCGACAAGCTCAGCACCAACGGTGGATGGCGTCAGGCGCGATTTGGAGAGTTAAATGCAAGTCTATACCGCCCCGCTGCGCGACATGCGCTTCGTGCTGCACGAGCTGTTCGACGAGCGCGAGTTCGGCGGGATCGAGGCGTTTGCCGAATTCACCCCCGACCTTGTGGACGCCGTGCTGGAGGAAGCCGCGCGGATGGCGCAGGAAGTCCTGCTGCCGCTCAACGCCAGTGGTGACATCGAAGGGTGCACGCTGGAGAATGGCGTCGTCCGCACGCCGCAGGGCTTCAAGGCTGCCTATGACCGGTTCCGCGAAGGCGGCTGGGCAGCACTCGCCTCCGATCCTGAATGGGGCGGCCAGGGCCTGCCCGAAAGCGTCAACAAGCTCGTTGAGGAGATGATCTGCGCGGCGAATCTGTCGTTCAGCCTCTATCCCGGCCTCACCCATGGCGCGACGACGGCGATCGAGGGTCATGGCGCCGAGGACCTCAAGCGCGCCTATCTGCCCAAGATGGTCAGCGGCGAATGGTCGGGCACCATGTGCCTCACCGAGGCGCATTGCGGCACCGATCTCGGCCTGCTGCGGACCAAGGCGGTGCCGCAGGAAGACGGCAGCTACAAGATCAGTGGATCCAAGATCTTCATTTCGGCCGGGGACCACGACCTGACCGACAACGTCGTCCACCTCGTGTTGGCGCGCCTCCCCGACGCGCCTGCTGGCGTGAAGGGCATCAGCCTGTTCCTCGTCCCCAAGTTCCTGCCCAATGCAGACGACACGCCGGGGCCGCGCAACGGCGTCTCGGTCGCGGGGATCGAGCACAAGATGGGCCTCAAGGCCTCGGCCACCTGCCAGCTTGCGTTCGACGACGCGACCGGCTGGCTCGTCGGCGAGCCCAACAAGGGCCTCGCGGCGATGTTCACGATGATGAACACAGAGCGCGTCTCGGTGGGCATCCAGGGGCTGGGCGTGAACGAGATCGCCTACCAGTCGGCAGTCGCCTATGCCCGCGAGCGGCTCCAGGGCCGCGCGCTTGCCGGCCCTGCCCGCCCCGATCTCCCCGCCGATCCGATCATCGTCCATCCCGACGTCCGCCGGATGCTGATGACGATGCGCGTCTATGCCGAGGGCTGCCGCGCGCTCGGCCAATGGGTCTCACGCGCGCTCGACGCCGAGAAGCATGCGATCGACCCCGCCGAGAAGGCCCGCGCCGCGGACTTCGTCGCGCTGATGACTCCGGTGGTGAAGGCGCTCTTCACCGATCTCGCCTCCGAAGCTGCAAATCTCGCGGTCCAGACCTATGGCGGCCACGGCTATATCCGCGAGCACGGCGTCGAGCAGTTCGTGCGCGACGCGCGCATCACCCAGATCTACGAGGGCACCAACGGCGTTCAGGCGCTCGACCTGGTCGGCCGCAAGATGGCAGCGAACATGGGCCGCGCGCTCCGCCCCTTCTTCCACGCCGTCTCCGGCCTGTGCGAGGAGATGACCGGCAGCACCGACAAGCAGCTCGCCGCCTTCACAGCGGGACTTTACCAGAGCTTCGGCGCGCTCCAGCTCACCACCGCGACGATCGCGCAGAAGGCGATGAAGGACCCGGAGGAAGCCGGCGCGGCGGCGACCGAATATCTGCGGATGCTCGGGCTCGTGGGCATGGGCTTCACCTTCCTCAAGGCCGCGCGCATCGCCAAGGCCAAGCTCGAAGCGGGCACCCAGGAATCAGGCTTCTACCAGGCGAAGCTCGCCACCGCCGCCTTCTTCTTCGATCGGGTGCTGCCGCAGGCGACGGCGCTGTTCGTCGCGATCAAGTCCGGCAAGCGATCGGTGATGGCCCTGGAACCAGACGCCTTCTGACGCGCTTCGCAGATCGCGAGGCACGGCACATACCGCATACGTCACATTTCGGCTCTTTGCGTTCGATTTTTGACGAATTGGAGACACAAACGACGCGCAGGAGACCCGGCGGGCGATGTACCCGTCGGCCCGTGTGACAAGGAGAGGACATAATCATGATGCTGCTTCTGGCCGGGCTTGCCCTCGCGGCCGCTCCCCCGCAGGCTGACGCCGCCGTCGGCCAATGGAAGACCGAGACGCGGGGCGGGATCATCGAGATCCAGCGCTGCGGCCCCTCGATCTGCGGGCGCATCCTCTCGTCGGACGGGCTGCGCGCCAACCCCAATCTCAAGGACGCCAAGAACAGCAACGCGGCGCTCCGCGACCGCCCGCTCCGCGGCCTCCAGATCCTCAGCGGCTTCAAGCAGCAGGGCGATGGCTGGTACGGCGGCAAGATCTACAATGCCGAGGACGGCAAGACCTACAACGCCGAAGTGACGCTCGCCGGCGCCAACCAGCTCAAGCTGCGCGGCTGCGTGTTCAAGCCCTTCTGCAAGACCCAGACCTGGACCCGCGTGCGCTGAGCGCGCCGCCCGTACCCGCTTTCAGTAACTGCTTACAGGATAGTATCATGTCGTATCGCAAGGCTTCGCTCGCTGCCGCTTCCACCCTCGCTTCGCTGTTCGCCTTCTCGGGCACCGCGAACGCCCAGGCCTTCTACCTTCAGGAACAGTCCGCGCGCGGTGCCGGCCGGGCCTTCTCGGGTGAAGCTGCCGACACCGGCGCGCAGTCGCTCTGGTGGAACCCCGCCGCGATCGCAGGCACAACCGAGGGCGAAGCCGCGATCGCCGCCGCGGCGATCCTGCCGCGGGGCGACGTGGTCGACACCGGCACGCTGATCCGCCGGCCCGGCCAGCCCTTTGCGCCGGTCGGCGGTGACGCGATCGCGCGCAATCCGATTAACAACGGCGTGCTGCCCTCGGGCGCCATCGCCGTGCCTCTGAACGATCGTATCGCCGTGGGCCTCGCGATCACCTCGCCCTACAGCTTCACCACCGATTACGACTCGACCAGCTGGGCGCGCTACACTGCGGACCGCACCAAGCTGCTCACCGTCGACATCCAGCCCTCGGTCGCCGTGGCGCTCACCGACTGGCTGCGCGTCGGCGCCGCGCTCAACGTCGAATATACCGACGCGAGCCTGAGCAATGCGCTTCCGAACGTGCTCGCGACGTTGCCGGATGGCCAGCAGACGCTGAAAGGCAATGGCTGGGATTTCGGCTGGACCGCGGGTTTCCAGATGCACAATGATTTCCTGACCGTGGGCGTCGCCTATAAGTCGGGCATCAAGCACACGCTCAAGGGCGACCTGGAGATCAGCGGCCTCGTCGGCCCGCTTGCCGCTTCGAACACCCAGCTCTCGGGCGTCGAAGCGACTTTCAGCACCCCGGCGCAGATCATCGTCGGCGCGCGCGTCCGCGCCACGCCGAAGTTGACCCTCAACGCCCAGGCGGTGCGCTACACCTGGGCGGACTTCGACGCGATCCGCATCGGCGAGCCGCTCAACACCGCGATCCCGGAAAACTACCGCAACAGCTTCAGCGTGGCGGGCGGCATCGACTATGCGGCTTCGTCCAAGCTGACCGTGCGGGTAGGCGTCCAGCGCGCGCTCACACCCACCCAGGACGGCGAGCGCGACGCCCGCGTCCCCGATTCCGACCGCTGGAATTTCGGCGCGGGTGCGACCTACAACATCACGCCCAAATTCGCGATCGACGCGGGCGTCAACTATGTCAGCTTCGACAATGCCCCGATCGATCGCCCCACCGCCGCCTTCGCCGGCACCCCAGCTCAGACTCCGATCATCACCTCGGGCCAGCTAACCAACGCGAGCGCCGTGGTGCTGTCGCTCGGCGGCCGTTTCCGCTTCTGACGCGCATGTCTACCTCCCCTCCCTGCGTGCAGGGAGGGGAATGGCGATCCGCCTATTCCGCCATCGCGGGCGCGGCCATCAGCGCGTCGGTGAAGCGCTTGCGCCACCACATCACGTCCTCGCGCTCCACGCCATCCATCATTGCCCGCCATCGCCGGATGCGTTCCTCGCGCGGCATGCGGAGCGCCTGAAGGATCGCGTCGCTGATCTCCTCCGCGCTATAGGGATTAACCAGCACCGCTTCCTGCATCTGCTCGGCGGCGCCGGCGAAGCGCGAGAGGATCAGCACGCCCGGGTCCTCGGGATCCTGCGCGGCGACATATTCCTTGGCGACCAGGTTCATCCCGTCGCGCAGCGGAGTCACCAGTCCGATCTTGGACGCACGGAACACGCCTGCGAGCACGTCGCGCGCATAGCCCTGGTTGACGTAGCGGATCGGCACCCAGTCGAGATCGGCGTGCGCGCCGTTGATCCGGCCGGAGAGCCCCTCCAGCGTGTTGCGGATCTGCTGGTAGCTCTGGACCGACGCGCGCGACGGCGGCGCGATCTGGAGCAGGAAGACTTCCTTGCGAGTCTCGGGATGCTCCAGCAGGAAGCGCTCATACCCCAGGAACCGCTCCTCCAGTCCCTTCGAATAGTCCAGTCGGTCGACCCCGACGATCATCGCACGGCCCACCGCGCTTCGCTGCATGTCTTCGAAAGTGCGCTGCGCGGTATCGCTGTGCGAGAGCGCGCGGAACTCGGTCGCGTCGATTCCGATCGGGCAGGTGATCACGCGCACGCTCCGGCCGCGGTAGCGGATCACGCCGTCTTCCTCCTCGGCGCCCATCTCCAGCCTGGCGAAGTCGCAGAAGGACTGGAGCCATTCGTCGGTATGGAAGCCGATCACGTCATAGGCGAACAGCGTCTCGACGAGCTCGTTCGCCTCGGGAAGCGTGGCGAGCAGCCGCCGCGGCGGCCAGGGCGTGTGGAGGAAGAACCCGATGCGGTTGCGGCAGCCGCGGTTGCGCAGCTCCTGCCCCAGCGGGATCATATGGTAATCTTGGATCCACACTGCGTCCTCGGCCTCGATCAGCGGGCGCACTGTCTCGGCGAAGCGCTCGTTGACGCGCTGGTAGCCACCCGCGAAGCCCCGCTCATATTCGGCCAGGTCGATCCGGTAGTGGAACAGCGGCCACAGCGTGCGATTGGCATAGCCGTTGTAATATTCGTCGATGTCCTGCTCTTCGAGATCGACGGTTGCGGTGGTGTAGCCGTCGCCGCGCTGCAGGTTGACGTGGCCGTTGAAGCTCTCGGTCTGCTCCCCCGACCAGCCGAACCAGATGCCCCCCATCTCGTGCAGCGCCGCCTGGAGCGCGACCGCCAGGCCGCCCTGGGCACCCGAGTGCGAACCCTGCGGCGCGCTGACGCGATTGGATATGACGATCAGACGGCTCAACGGATCGAACTCCACGGTTTACTCAGCAGGACCGCGCAATTGATCATGCCCACGAGCGAATAGGTCTGGGGATAGTTGCCCCATAGTTCCCCGGTTAGGGGGTCGATATCCTCCGACAGCAGCCCGGCCGCGGTCCGCCGGCTCAGCATCTCCTCGAACAACGCACGGGCGTCGGCGCTACGGCCGGTGAAGTGCAGCGCCTCGATCAGCCAGAAGGTGCAGACGTTGAACGCAGTCTCGGGCAGGCCGAAGTCGTCCTCGGTCGCATAGCGCAGCATATGCGAGCCGCGGCGCAGCCCCGCTTCGACTGCCTCCAGCGTTCCCACGAACCGCGGGTCGTCGGGCGAGAAGAAGCGCAGGTCGAGAAGCTGGATCAGGCTCGCGTCGAGATCGTCGCCCGCGAAGGTTGCCGACATGCGCCGCGTGCCTTCGCGCCACGCCTCCTTCTCGATCCGCACCCGGATCAGATCGGCGCGGTCCTGCCAGAAGGCACGACGCGCCTCGATTCCCAGTGCCTGCGCCGCGTTGGCCAGCCGGTCGCACGCCGCCCAGCACATCGCCGCCGAATAGGTGTGGACGCTCTGCCGCGTCCGCAACTCCCACAGGCCCGCGTCGGGCTGGTTGTGATATTCCCAGGCCCGCTCGCCGACCTTCTCCAGCGCTTCGAAATCTTCGACCCCCGCCATGCGGAACAGCCGCTGATCGAAGAACGCCTGGGTGTTGGAGAGCACGATCTGCCCATAGGCATCGTGCTGGACCTGCTCATAGGCCTGGTTGCCGACGCGGACCGGCCCCATGCCGCGATACCCCGTCAGCGCCTCGGCGAACCGCTCCTCGAGCACTGCTTCGCCCAGCACCCCGTATAGCGGCTGGATGTGTCCGCCGCGGGCGCCGTCCACGATGTTGCGCAAATAGACCAGATAGCCTTCGAGCACGTCGAGCGCGCCCAATCGGTTGAGCGCCTGCACCGTGTAATAGGCGTCGCGAATCCAGCAGTAGCGATAATCCCAGTTGCGCTGCGAGCCGGCGTGCTCGGGGATCGACGTGGTGAGCGCGGCGACGATCGCACCGGTCTCCTCGTGCTGGCAGAGCTTGAGGCTGATCGCGCAGCGGATCACCACTTCCTGCCATTCGAGCGGGATAGCGAGGCCGCGCACCCACTCGCGCCATTCGCCGTCGGTCTCGGTCAGCATCGCATCGAGCGTTGCGGCGATGTCGCTGTCGAAGCTCTCGTCGGGGCCCAGGAAGAAATGCAGCGGCCGCTCGATCCGGAACGCGCGCTCCTCGTGCACCATACCCACCGGCGCGGTGGTGGTGAGGCGCATCGTCATTTGGGCGAGCTGGTAACGGATATGGTTGGACCCGCCGATCCGCTGTCCGCAGCCCCCGCCCCAGCCGCAGGTGGGCCGCAGCCGCACCCGAATGCGGGGGCTGCCGGCGAGCGGCCGGACGATACGGGCATAGGCCACCGGCCGGTAGGTCCGTCCCTTGCGGCGGAAATAGGGGCAGAAGTCGATCACTTCGATCGCATTGCCGTCGCCGTCGGTATGGCGGCTGACCAGGATCGGCGTGTTGCGGCGATAGCTCTGCTCGACACTCACGCAGCCTTCGAGCTCGATCGCCCAAAAACCCGTCGCCTCATCCGCCGTCGGTTCGACGCCGCCCACCAGTGCGGAAAAGAGCGGATCGCCATCGACGCGCGGCACGCAGCCCCACACGAAGCGGCCGGCACGATCGACGAGGGCGCTGACCTGGCAATTGCCGATCGGCCAAAGATCGAGATCGGTCACGCCGCCTTGCCGCAGGCAGCCTCGAGCCAGCCAAGCGTCGCCTCTACGCTGTCGAGCCGATAGCGCGCGGCAGTCGGGCGCGCAGGCCCGACGAGAATTCCGGCCCCGCCCAGCGCTTCGGCGGCTGCGAAGCCTGGTTCGTCCGTAAGATCGTCGCCCATGAAGACCGGACGCGTGGAGGCCAGTTTCGGTTCCGTCATGAGTGTGCGGATCGCCGTGCCTTTGTCACCTCCCGATGCCCGGACCTCGACCATCATTTTGCCCGGTTGGAGATGCAGGCCGTGCGCACGTGCGAGCGCCTCGGCAAGCGCCTGCGAAGCGCCTTCCTCGTGCGGCGCTTCGCGGAAGTGGAGCGCCACGCCGAGCGGCTTTTCCTCCACCAGCAATCCGGGCCGCTCCGCAGCGAGGCGGCGCATCGCGTCGAGCACCGCATCGAGTCCGGGGGGGCGCTCGACGGGGGCGCTGCGCCCGTCGATCCAGCGGTATTCCATGCCATGGCTTCCCACCACATTGACGATCGGCTCGCCGAAGAACGCGACCAGCTCCCCGGCCGGGCGGCCGCTGATCAGCGCGACACGGCCGTCGAGGCGCTCGATCAGCCGGCGCATCAGCGCGCGAAGCCGTGCGTCTACGGCGACCGCATCCGGGCGCTCGGCTATTTCGACGAGCGTGCCATCGAAATCGAGGAAGAGACTGGCGCCATCGAGCAGATCGGCAGGCGGCGGCGGAGCGAGGAGTTCTTTCGCAGGCACGGAATGCCTCTGGCCCATTTGGGCCGGGATGAAAACCCGCACCGGCCGGCGTTTACGACCAACGGCACACAGATGGGCGCTGCTAGCGGCTCCATTCCTGATCCGCTTGGCCTTAGCTCTCGGCGGGCTGATGCTGCACTGCGACGATCCGCAGTTTCCCTGCATTGAACCGCGAAGCCGGGCTGGTTACCACGCCATCGGGGCAAGCCGATCGGGGTGGGAGTAGATGGCCGAGTTCTTTATTTTCGTCTACGCGCTGCTGGCGATGTTCGTGATCTTCGCGATGCAGCGCAACAAGCGCGAGCAGCGCCCGAACTCGCCGATGGTGACGATGGTCGGCTGGGGCCTATTCTCGCTTTCCTCGACGCTGGCGTTGCTGCTGGGCGCCGTGGCGCTGGCGCTTGCGATGGGGATGCATATGCAGCTCCCGGCGGGCTTCGAAGCGCCGATCTTCTAAGGCCCCGTGCCGCTTTACGAAATCGGCGGAAAAACGCCCCGGATCGCTTTGGACGCCTGGGTGGCGCCCAGCGCCGATCTGATCGGCGAGGTCGAGCTCGCCGCGCTTGCCAGCGTCTGGTTCGGCGCCGTTATCCGCGCCGACAACAGCCGATCCGAGTCGGCGCGCGCACCAATATCCAGGAAGGAGCGATGCTCCATTCCGATCCCGGCGCGCCGTGCACGCTGGGCGAGGACGTGACCGTCGGCCACCACGCGATCCTCCACGGATGCACGATCGGTGATCGCGTGCTGATCGGCATGGGCGCCACCGTGCTCAACCACGCTGTGATAGGCGAAGATTGCCTGGTCGGCGCCGGCGCGCTGGTGACCGAAGGCAAGGTCTTCCCGCCCGGGCATCTGATCGTCGGCGCCCCTGCCCGTGCCGTCCGGCCGCTCGACGACGCCCAGAAGGCGCTGCTCAAGGCCTCGGCTGCGCTCTACGCCGCCAAGCAGCGCGAATATGCCGCGGGGCTCAAGCGAATCGATTGAGCACCCGATTCGCCCGGAGCCGGCATTCCGGCCGATTTGCCCCGCGTCGCATCGCCCGCCTGCCGTAGCGTCCCGTTCGCCGCTCTCGACAGCGGTCCGCGCACCGCTACACATTTCGGCATGGCTCTTCCTCCGCTCTTCGATCGCCTGCGGCTTCCCGTGATCGGCTCGCCGCTGTTCATCATCTCGGTTCCCGATCTGGTGATCGCCCAGTGCAAGACAGGGATCGTCGGATCTTTCCCCGCGCTCAACGCGCGCCCCGAAAGCCTGCTCGACGAATGGCTCCACCGGATCACCGAGGAGCTGGCGGCCTGGGACCGCGAACATCCCGATACGCCCGCCGCGCCCTTCGCCGTCAATCAGATCGTCCATCGCTCGAACCCGCGGCTCGAGCACGACGTCGCGGTCTGCGCCAAGTGGAAGGTGCCGATCGTGATCACGTCGCTCGGCGCCCGCCCCGAGCTCAACGACGCCGTCCACAGCTGGGGCGGCATCACGCTCCACGACGTGATCGACAATCGCTTCGCCCACAAGGCGATCGAGAAAGGCGCCGATGGGCTGATCCTGGTCGCAGCGGGCGCAGGCGGCCATGCCGGGCGGCTCAATCCCTTTGCCTTCGTCCACGAAGTTCGCGAGTGGTTCGACGGGCCGCTGGTTCTCTCGGGCGCGATCGCCACGGGCCGCGCAATCCTTGCCGCGCAGGCCGCGGGTGCCGACCTGGCCTATATCGGCTCGCCCTTCATCGCCACCGAAGAGGCCAATGCGATCCCCGCCTACAAGCAGGCGATCGTCGACGGCACTGCCGAGGACATCGTCTATTCGAACCTCTTCACCGGCGTGCACGGCAATTATCTTCGCCAGTCGATCCTCAACGCCGGGCTCGATCCGGACAAGCTTCCCGAAAGCGATCCCAGCGCGATGAACTTCGGCGGGGCCAAGGCATGGAAAGACATCTGGGGCTCGGGCCAGGGCATCGGCGCCGTCCACGCCGTCGAACCCGCCGCGGTTAGGATCGAGCGCCTCAAGGCCGAATATGCCGCCGCACGCGCGGCGCTTGCCTGATCCGCCCGGGGATCGCGGTCAGAAAGAAGTGGCGAGCCGCTCGAACATGCTGCGCGCCGGGCTCGACACGGGTTCGGGCTCGTCCAGGGATTGGTCGAGCCGCGCGACGCGGCGATGGAGTTCAATGCTCGTGCGGATGATGCTCGCCGCCTGATCGGGCATCGCCGCCACCGTCTCCTCGTCGGTCTCGGGCGCGGTCCCCAGCCGGCGCGAGGGGGCACGCGCTTCGCCCGGTGCGAGCTCGCCCGCGTCGACCGCACGCTGGGTGAGCAGCCAGGCGATGACGTGCATCAGCCGCGTGGTGACCTTGAGCGACTCGCACGAAAAGGCGACCCGGCCGAGACCGTCCATCGTCTCGCGATCGTCGCGCCCCAGCTGGTCGAAATAGCCGCGCGCCTCATCGGCAAGCAGCATCGCGTCGACATAGAGCGAGTCGATCAGGCGGCGGTGGATTCGAGATGCGGCCTTGCTGTCCATGGCGCGCTCTAGGTGCCACAGGCGCCTAGGCAACAAAATGCTTAATTTCGCCGATTGCGGCGTGCCGCGCCGCGGCGCGGGATCAGGCGATGATGTCCGGGATCAACTGGTCCTCCAGCAGGGCGATCTCGTCGCGCAGCTTGAGCTTGCGCTTCTTGAGGCGCGCGATCCGGAGCTGATCCGCACCGCTGCCGGCAAGCAGCGCATCGATCGCGACATCGAGGTCGCGGTGCTCCGATCGCAGCGCTTCCAGCTTCCGCCGGATCTCGCCCTCTTCCATGGCACATCCCCCTCACCGGCTCTCGTGCACGAGCTACAAGGCCTCCGCAACGGGCCATCGCGCCTTTTCCGCAAACCGTCGATTGGGGCAAGATTCGACTCGCGACAAACGCGGCGAATCGTGGTCTAATCCGTTCCCCCAGCGAACCCTGAAGGAGGACTGCTTCCATGCAGAACGCGCATCAGTCAGCACTCAATGCCAAGCATTCGATGCTGGACCAGCGAATCGCCAGCGAATCGCAGCGACCTCTTCCTGACCAGATGCTGTTGGCGGAGCTGAAGAAACAGAAGCTGCGCGTCAAGGAAGCGCTGGCCCGCTAAGGCGGTTACCCACAGCTTTGTGGTGGGGTGTGGCCGCAAGGCCGCACCCTGAGAGCCGAAAATCCGCTGTTCAGCGGCGTTTGGCGGCCGGGACGGCGGAATCCGCAGCCCGTTTGCCGCTGCTTGCGGGTTTGCGTGCCCGCAGCGGATCGATCGGGTCATCGAATCCCACGCCGACTCGCCCCTCGGCGGACCAGGCGACGCGGCCGCTGACCCAGCCGACGTCATGCACTTCGACCGCGACGGCCGTGCCGCGCGCGAGCGGCTCGGCGTGTTCGGCCATCAGCCCGCCGGCAGAAAGGTTGCGCACGCGCACCTGCTCTGGCGGGTTCTCGCCGACTCGGAACTGCGCGACCAGCAGCAGGCTGGCGCGCGGAGCGGCGCGCTGTTCGCCGAAATCCTCGGCCGAAAGTGCCGCCGTGAAGTGCTGATCACGCTGGTCCATCGATGCCGCCGCAAGCAATTATCTCGCGCCGGCTATAGGCCTGCAATCCTTACCCAATCCGTTAACCCGCTCCCGCAGGAGCATGCGGATCAAACATGACCGGTCCCGCTATTCGTCGCGCGAGACCTTCTCGTTGCGCTCGTGGCGCTCCTGCGCCTCGACCGTCATCGTGGCGATCGGCCGCGCCTCTAGGCGGGCCAGCGAAATCGGCTCACCGGTGACTTCGCAATAGCCGTACTCGCCTTCGTCGATACGGCGGAGCGCTGCGTCGATCTTGGAGATCAGCTTGCGCTGGCGATCGCGCGTCCGCAGCTCGATCGACCAGTCGGTCTCGCTCGAAGCGCGATCGGTGAGGTCGGCCTCGCGCAGCGAATCTGCCTGGAGCTGATTGAGCGTTCCCGCTGCCTCGCGATAGATCGCATCCTTCCAGGCATGCAGCTTGGCGCGAAAATATTCGAGCTGCCGCGGGTTCATGAACGGTTCGTCGTTGTGCGGCCGGTATCCGTCGTCACCGTCGTTCGCCGCATCGGGAAATTTGTTGGGTTCCTCGAAACGATCCAAAACTGTCGCCATCCCCACTCTCCACGCACCGGTCGCCCAGTAGCCAAGCCCCAGATGACCGCCTGTCTGCCCGAGCGCCCTATACTTTCGCGCGAGCCGGTAAACAAGCGCAGGATTTGCAACCGACTCCGCCAAATCCCCCATATTCAGAGGGATATTGACGATTCCTGAACCAATCGCGGCCGCTTTACGGCGGACGGGCAAGTTGCCGGCCAATATTCGAGTCGTGCTAAACCCCCTGTCTACAAAGACAAACGCCCGCTCCGGAGCGCTCCGGAGCGGGCGGCTGAAAAGGATCGAAGAACAGCGCAAGCAGCGGCCGACGCCTGGCTCCCGGCGCAAATCGCCGGGCTCAATCCGCCTTGAGCAGCGCTTCCTCGATCTGCGGCACGGTGTGCCCGGTTAGATTCTTGTCGATCTCGGCGGTGATCCGATCGGCGACTTCCGCATGGTAATGTTTCCTGAGCTCGCCCAGCGTGCGCGGCGGCGCGACGATGATCAGCGACTCGAACTCGCCCCGCAGCGCGCGATCCTTGAGCAGTTCCGCGGCTTCGGCGGCGAACCGGTCCTCTTCGAGCTGGTGGAAGTCGACTTCCTCCATGTTCCCCGCGCCCCATTGCGCGCCAGAGGTCCGCGTCCCCATCGCGCCGCCGGCAAGGTCGGTCGCCTGCTCGTGGTGATCGGGATTGTGCTTGTCGATCACCTTCTTCTCGACCTGCAGGTTCGGAAACTCGGCATCGCCCTCGTTCCTCAGGAACAGCATCTTCCGGCCATCCGCGACCATCACGACGGCATCGTGCGGAACCTGCATTTCACGTCTCCTCTTCTCGTTCGCAGGACATGAACGCCGCGGTTCGGCTCAGGGTTGCGCGGGCCCTGCCCCGCCGTCATAGGCAGGCGCCATGCACGACATCCGCTCCATCCGTGAGAATCCCGAGGCTTTCGACGCCGGCCTCGCCAGGCGTGGGCTCGAGCCGCTCGCCGCCACGCTGCTCGCGCTGGACGAGCGCCGCCGCGCGCTGGTGACCGGGATCCAGACCGGCCAGGCGCGCCGCAACGAGGCTTCGAAGGCGATCGGCGCGGCCAAGGCCCAGAAGGACGAGGCGACCGCGGCTTCGCTGATGGTCGAAGTCTCCGCGCTCAAGGAGCGCCTGCCCGCGCTGGAAGCGGAAGAAAAGGCAGTCGGCGAGGATCTCGAATCGCGCCTTGCCGCCCTCCCCAACCTGCCGCTCGCCGACGTGCCCGAAGGCGCCGACGAGAACGACAATGCGCTGGTTCACGAGCGCGGCACCCGTCCGGAATTCGGCTTCGAACCGAAGGAGCACGACGCGATCGGCCCTGCGCTCGGGCTCGACTTCGAAACCGGCGCGATGCTCTCCGGCTCGCGCTTCACCTTCGTGCGCGGCCATGCCGCCCGGCTCCATCGCGCGCTCGGCCAGTTCATGCTCGACACGCTGTCCCGCGAGCACGGCTATGAGGAGGCGGTGCCCCCCGTGCTCGTCCGTTCGGAGGCGATGTTCGGCACCGGCCAGCTTCCCAAGTTCGCCGAGGACAGCTTCCAGACCACCGACGGCCGCTGGCTGATCCCCACCTCCGAAGTGAGCCTCACCAACAGCGTCCGTGAGCAGATCCTGAGCGAGGAGGCGCTGCCGATCCGGCTGACCGCGCTCACCGCCTGCTTCCGCTCCGAGGCGGGCGCCGCGGGCCGCGATACGCGGGGCTATATCCGCCAGCACCAGTTCGAGAAGGTCGAGATGGTCTCGATCGTCCCTCCCGACCAGTCCGACGCCGAGCACGAGCGGATGACCGGCTGCGCCGAGGACATACTCGCCAAGCTCGGCCTCGCCTTCCGCCGGATGAAGCTTTGCACCGGCGACATGGGCTTCTCCGCGGCGCGGACCTACGATCTCGAAGTCTGGCTGCCCGGCCAGGCGCGCTACCGCGAAATCTCGTCCTGCTCGACCTGCACCGATTTCCAGGCGCGGCGCATGAACGCGCGCTACCGGCCCGAGGGCGAGAAGGGCACCCGCTTCGTCCACACGCTCAATGGCTCGGGGCTGGCAGTCGGCCGCACGCTGGTCGCCGTGATCGAGAACTATCAGCAGGAGGACGGCTCGATCGCGGTGCCGGAGGTGCTCCAGCCCTATCTCGGCGGGCTCAACCGGCTCGAACCCGCGCGCTGATGCGCATCCTCGTCACCAACGACGACGGCATCCACGCCCGCGGCCTCGCCGTGCTCGAGCGGATCGCAGCCGCCTTCTCCGACGACGTCACCGTCGTCGCGCCGGCCGAAGAGCAATCGGGCAAGAGCCGCTCGCTCACCCTCACCGAGCCGTTTCGCGTCCGCCGCCTGGGCGACAAGCGCTTCGCGGTGCGCGGCACGCCCACCGATTGCGTGATGTTCGCGCTCGCCGAGGCGATGAAGGATGGCAAGCCCGATCTCGTCCTCTCGGGCGTCAACCGCGGCGGCAACCTCGCCGAGGACGTGAGTTATTCGGGCACCGTCTCCGCGGCGATGGAAGGCGCGCTCGCCGGCATCCGTTCGATCGCGCTCAGCCAGCGCTACGCCCAGACCGGCATGGGCGACCGCGTCTCGTTCGACACTGCCGAGGCGTGGGGTGAGCGGGTGCTGCGTCCGCTGCTCGATCTCGACTGGGCACCGCGCACGCTGGTCAACATCAACTTTCCGCCCGTCGATCCCGGCGAAGTGAAGGGTATCCGCGCGGTGTCGCAGGGGCTGCGCGACTATGGCCGCGTCGGGCTCGACAAGCGCGTCGATCCACGCGGCTTTCCCTATTATTGGCTCGCGATGGCGCGCCTGCCCCACTCTCCCGAGCCCGACACCGATCTGGAGGCGATCGAGCAGGGCTATGTCACGGTCACCCCGCTCCACCTCGATCTCACGCATCGCGCGTCGCTCGAAACGCTCCGGGCCGCTTACGGCTGAACGCTCGCAGCGACGGCTATCTCTGGTCACGCCGGCCCGTTGCCCGTAGAGCGGAATCGGGCAATGAAGAGGGGCTGATGATCGCGCTTTCCGGCAATCCGCTTTCGAAGCCGCCTGCCCGCTAGGCCATGGCGATCACCACACCCGCGACGCTCAAGCGCAAGTCCAGCCTGCCGGTATGGGTCTCGATCGCCTGGCGCGTGCTCACGGTGCTGGGGCTGCTCGCGCTGGCGGTGGGCGTACACTGGATCGAGCGCGACGGGCTCAAGGACACTGCCGACGGGCACGTCAGCTTCCTCGACATCCTCTACTTCACGTCGATCTCGGTCACCACCACCGGCTATGGCGACATCGTTCCGGTCAGCAATTCGGCGCGGATGTTCGACGCGTTCGTGGTCACCCCGATCCGCGTGTTCGTGGTGCTTCTCTTCCTCGGCACGGCGTATAATTTCGTGCTCAAGCGAACCTGGGACAAATGGCGCATGGCTCTGATCCAGCGATCCCTTTCGGGACATATCATCGTCGCCGGCTTCGGCACCACGGGATCGGAAACGGTCGACGAGCTGATCGCGCGCGGCACCGCGCCGGGTGACATCGTCGTCATCGATCTCCACGAGGAGCACATCGCCCGCGCCCAGGCATGCGGCTGCATTGTCCTCCAGGCGGATGCGACTCGCGATCAGGTGCTCAACGACGTCCACATCGGCACCGCCCAATCGATGATCGTCTGCGCGGGCCGCGACGACACTTCGATCCTGATCACCCTCACCGCGCGGCATCTGGCCCCCGCGATTCCGATCAGCGTGATCGTCCGCAACGAGGATAATGAGCTTCCCGCGCGCGCGGCCGGGGCCACCACGGTGGTGAATCCGGTGAGCTTCGCCGGGCTGCTGCTCGCCAGCTCGTGCCACGGCACGCATCTGTCCGATTATCTGATGGACCTCGCCTCGATCCACGGCCGCGTCCAGCTCACCGAACGTCCGGTGCGCGAGCATGAACTGGGCAAGCCGCTGTCCGCCATCGCGACAGGTCTCGGCCTCCGCATCTATCGCCAGGGCCAGCCCTACAGCTTCGCCGATCCCGAAGCGGCCTCGCTGGCGGCAGACGACACGATCATCGAGATCGTCACCGCCACTTGACGCCGCCGCGCGGCCGGCAATGGTCGCGCGATGACCGAACGCCTGCTGCCGATCGCGCTCCTGCTCGGCTCGAACATCTTCATGACTTTCGCCTGGTATGGCCATCTGCGGTTCAAGGCCGCGCCGCTCGCGCTCGTCATCGTCGCGAGCTGGGGCATCGCCTTCATCGAATATTGCCTCGCCGTACCTGCCAACCGCTGGGGCAGCAGCGTCTATTCCGCAGCCCAGCTCAAGGGGATGCAGGAAGTGATCACGCTCAGCGTGTTCGCCGTCTTCTCGATCCTCTACCTGGGGCAGAAGATCACCGCCAACCACCTGATCGGCTTCGCGCTGATCGCGGCGGGCGCGTGGTTCCTGTTCCGAACGCCCGCGTGATCACGCCCGTCAGCTGAGCAGATGGAGCGCCACGCCCATCACCAGGAACACTGCGAACCAATGGCCCGCGTCGATCAGGAAATGCTTCAGCGTCGCCTGCTGGAAGAGATAGTTGACCGCCATCGCGGGGAGGACGAAGCCCAGCGCGATCCCGCCCGCCACCATCGTCGCGGTGCCGAGGCTGGTGCTGCCATAGGTGCCGAGCACATGATCGAGCACGAACGCCATCAGCAAATCGAGCAGGAACGTCAGCCCGAACAACACCGCCGGGTTGCCCCCGCCCGCCCTGATCTGCTCTTCGGTGAGGCCGCGCGCCTCGATCCATGCCTTGCCGAACAATACGCTGTACCAGACGGCGCCCACGCCGAACCCCGTGACGGCTGCGACCAGGATCGCTACCCAGTGAATATCCGTACCCATCGGCTTTCCCCTCCCGTTTGTTACGGTGGCGGCAGGATACGCCTTTCGACATTCGCTAGCAATTTTCGCGAAAATCCCTATGTCGCGCGCCAATCATGGCAACCAAACTCCCCGAGTCCCCTCGCATAGGGATGGTGTCGCTCGGCTGTCCGAAGAACCTCGTCGACAGCGAACGCATCCTCACCAAATTGCGCAGCGACGGCTATGCGATGTCGCCCGACTATGCCGGCGCGGACGTCGTGCTGGTCAACACCTGCGGCTTTCTCGACTCGGCCAAGGAGGAGTCGTTGGAAGCGATCGGCGAGGCGATCGCCGAGAACGGCCGCGTCATCGTCACCGGCTGCATGGGCAAGGAAGCCGAGGTCATCCGCGCGCGCTTCCCCAATGTGCTCGCGGTTACCGGCGCGCACCAATATGAGGAAGTCGTGGGCGCGGTGCACGAAGCGGCGCCGATGCCGCCCTCGCCCTTCGTCAATCTCGTCCCCGATGCTGGGCTCAAGCTCACGCCGCGCCACTACAGCTATCTGAAGATCTCCGAGGGCTGCAACCACCGCTGCGCCTTCTGCATCATCCCGAGCCTGCGCGGCGATCTCGTCAGCCGGCGTCCCGACGCGATCCTGCGCGAAGCCGAGAAGCTGGTCGAGGCGGGGACGAAGGAACTACTGGTCATCAGCCAGGATACCTCGGCC
The DNA here is from genome assembly GCF_051400635.1 of Sphingomonas radicis. Lineage (NCBI taxonomy): Bacteria > Pseudomonadati > Pseudomonadota > Alphaproteobacteria > Sphingomonadales > Sphingomonadaceae > Sphingomonas > Sphingomonas radicis. Next base: position 205,789 of record NZ_JBLFFG010000006.1, on the reverse strand, counting down.
TATGGCGTCGACATCCGCAAGGAGCCGCGCATGTGGAAAGGCCAGGAAGTGGTCCCCCACATGACCGATCTCGCCCGCGAGCTCGGCAAGATCGCGCCCTGGGTGCGGCTCCACTATGTCTACCCCTACCCCCATGTCGACCAGGTCATCCCGCTGATGGCCGAAGGGCTGATCCTCCCCTATCTCGACATCCCCTTCCAGCACGCCTCGCCCAGCGTGCTGCGCGCGATGAAGCGCCCGGCTAACGAAGCCAAGGTGCTCGAGCGCCTCAAGGGCTGGCGCGCGATCGCCCCCGACATCACGATCCGCTCGACCTTCGTCGTGGGTTTTCCCGGCGAGACCGAGGAGGACTTCCAGTACCTCCTCGACTGGCTCGACGAAGCTCAGCTCGACCGCGTCGGCGCGTTCCGCTTCGAGCCGGTCGAAGGCGCCCCGGCCAACGATCTCCCCGGCGCCGTGCCCGAGGAAATCAAGGAAGAGCGCTACGCCCGGATCATGGAGAAGACCGCGGCGATCTCCGCCGCCAAGCTCCAGGCCAAGATCGGTCGCACGCTCGAAGTCCTCATCGACGAAGTCGGCGAGGAAGGCGGCGCCACCGGCCGCAGCCAGGCCGATGCCCCGGAGATCGACGGCGAAGTCTTCCTGCGCGATGCCGGCCACCTGAAGCAGGGCGACATCGTCCAGGTTCACATCGAAGACGCCGACGAGCATGATTTGTTCGGCGTTTCCTTAACCCCTCACAGCGAGATTGCATGAGCTATAACAGCACCTTTCAAGACCGGATGAAGAGCAGCGCCGAAGCCAAGAAGAAGGCGCTGGAGAAGCTGCGCGCCAAGCCTGCGCTCGATCCTGCGGTGGTCGCGGAGCGTCAGGCCCGCCGCGCCGCCAAGGAAGCAGCCGAAGCCGAGAAGCGCGAAGCCAAGCGCCGCGCGATCGAGGAGGAAAAGGCCGCCAGGATCGCCGCCGCCGAGGCCGCCGAAGCAGCAGCCGAGGAGGAGAAGGCTCGCCTCGAAGCCGAGCGCAAGGCCAAGGCGCCGCCGACCGCGACCGAGCTCAAGGCACTTCGCGACGCGCGCTACGCTGCCCGCAAGGCCCGCGTTCTCGGCCGCTGAACCGCCTCGACTCCGGTGGCTTAGAGGCTAGGGTGCGCCCGAGCCGAACGCCACCGGAGACGCCATGCGCAGCCTCTTTCTAACCGCCGCCCTCCTCTTCGCCGCCCCGGTCGCGGCCCAGCCGCTCACCGCCGACGAGACCGCCAGTGTCGACAAGATCGTCGCTGACGCGCTCGCCGCCACCCAGGTGCCCTCGGCATCGGTCGCGATCGTCCGCGACGGCAGGATCGTGTTCGCCAGAGCTTACGGGAACCAGGGCCCGACCCTCCCCGCCGCCACGCCCGACGCGCGTTACCACATCGCCTCGATCTCCAAGCAGTTCACCGCCGCGGCGATGCTGCTGCTCGAGGATGAGGGCAAGCTGAGCCTCGACGACACGATCGGCAAATATCTGCCCGGCGTCTCGGGCGGCGCTACCGTCACCATCCGCCAGCTGCTCAGCCACACTGCGGGGCTGCAGGATTATTGGCCGCAGGATTACAGCTTTGCAGCGATGGAGCAGCCCGCGACCCCGCAGGCGATCCTCGACCGCTGGGGCAAGAAGCCGCTGGATTTCGCGCCCGGCACCCAGTGGCAATATTCCAACACCGGCTATGTCGCGGCCGGCATGATCATCGAGAAGGTGACCGGCGAGCCGCTGCTCGCCTTCCTCGACCGCCGCATCTTCAAGCCGCTCGGCATCAAGCCGCTCGATCAGGACGTCGCCACCGGCAAGGGCTATCCCACCGGCTATCGCCGCAATGCGCTCGGCCCCGTGCGCCCGATCAAGGTTCCCGCCCCCGACTGGATGTTCGCCACCGGCGAGCTCGCGATGTCGGCGACCGACCTCGCCAAATGGGACATCGCCCGGATCGACCGGAAACTGCTCCCCGCCGACGACTGGATCGAGCAGGAGAAGATGATCCGCCTCGCGGACGGCAGCCCCGCCAACTACGGCCTCGGCGTCTCGCTCGGCACGCGCGGCGAATACAAGCAGGTCAGCCATGGCGGCGCGGCGGTCGGCTTCCTCAGCTCGAACATCGTGATCCCCGACGCGCGGATCGCAGTCGTGTCGCTGGTCAACGGCGATTTCGGCAACGCGCATTCGAGCATAGCCAACAAGATCCTCGACGTCGTCCTCCCCGCCGCCAGGGCAAACGACGACGACGCATACCGCGCCACCCTCGCCCGCGAAGTCTACGCAGCGATCCAGCGCGGCGAGCTCGATCGGTCGCGACTGACCGAGAACGCCAACTATTATTTCACCGCCGAGACGCTCGCCGACTATCGCGACAGCCTCGGCCCGCTAGGCGTCCCCACCAGCTTCGAGGCCCTGGGAGGCCCGCGGCTGCGCGGCGGCTTCGTCAATCGCAACTACCGGATCGGCTATCCGGGCCGCTCGCTCACGCTGATCACCTATGCCGAGCCCGGCCGCGACGGAAAGGTCGAGCAGTTCATGATCACCCCGGCGAGCTGATGCGCGCCGCGCTGCTCCTGCTCGCCGCACCCGCCGCGCTTTCTCCGGCGAGCGCGGCGCCGCAAGCCACGGGCACGACCTCCATCGATCCGCTGACGGTGCAGGACGATGACTTCGCCCGCCACCGCGCGGCAGCCGAGTGGAAAGGGCTGAAGGTCAGCCAGCTCGAGTTCCGCGAGGAGCGCGCGGCCTGGCGGCTTTGGCGCATCGCCAGCATTGGCCAGCCCCGCGGTCCGCTCTGGTTCGTGCCGCACGACAATGAGAATGCCGGATTCGAGGCCGCGCTGGTCGCGGTACGCCGCTATGGCGGAACGATCATTGCAGTCGATGCCGGCGTCGCCGACGACGGCATCCGCATGAACCGCGCGGTCGATTACGGCCGCGCGGTCGATCCCAACCGCAATTTCGACACCGCGCTGCCCGGCTATGCCCGTCGCATCCTCGCCGATCTGCGGCCCGGCATGCCGGTGATCGCGCTCCACACCAACGGCCGCGGCTTCGACACTTCCGAATCGCGCTGCAACAGGTCCGATCCGCCCGGCAACGGCGTGATCTCGATCCGCTACTGCGACGATGTGCTGACCCCCAGCCCGTCGCGCAGGCGCGCCTGGCCGTGGGACGATCCGGACACCGTCGCCTTCGCCCCCTATCGCCCTGCGGCCGGACCCAATTCGGCCTTCTGCGGCAGGCAGATGATGCAGGCGGACTTCAACGTGGTGTTCGAACGGGTCGTCACCAGCGATCGTTCGCTGTCCAACTACGCCGTGCTCCACGGCATCAACTATCTCAATTTCGAGACGCTCGAACGCGGTGTAGAGCCCGCCGCGCTGGCGCAGAGCCGCGACCGGCTCGTCCACATCATCGACCGCGCGCTGGCCATGTGTGCGCCCGCCGTTCGCCGTCTGCCGTGAAAAACTACGGGTGCCCGGTCTAGCCCTGCGCCGCATCGGACCCTAGATCGTCATCCTATGCCTGATCTCGCTTCGCTGATTCAGCCCGACCGCGGCCAGCCCGCGCGCACCATCCACCTGATCGACGCCAAGGGCTTTGACGCCTGGCTCTCGGCCCAGCCTCCGCGCCACCGCACCGCCGCGCAGGCGCAGAAGCTCGCCCCCAGCGGCTATTCGAGCGCGATCCTCCCCGGCGACGGACCCGAGGACTGGTCGGTCGTGACCGTCGTCGCCAATGTCGAGAAGCTCACTCCCTGGTGCCTCGCCAAGCTCGCGGAGACTCTTCCCGAAGGAACCTATCGCGTCGAGGGCCACGAGCCCGGCAAGGCGCTCTACGGCTGGCTCGCCGCCCAGTATAAGTTCGATCGCTATCGCAAGAAGGATGACAAGGCGCAGGGCCCGCGTGTCCTGCTCACGTCGGATCCCGCGAAGATGGAAGAGGCGCTGCGCCTCGCCGACGTCACCTTCAAGCTGCGCGACCGGATCAACACCGGCGCCAACGACATGGGTCCCGCCGATCTCGAAGCCGCCGCCGCGGAGCTCGCCAAGGCGCATGGCGCGACGCTTGCCGTGGCCAAGGGCAACGAGATCGCCAAGGGCTATGGCCTGATCTGGGCGGTCGGCAAGGCCGCCGGCGAAGGCCGCGAGCCACGGCTGATCGAGCTCGAATGGGGCAACCCCGAGCACCCGCGCGTCGCGATCATCGGCAAGGGCGTGTGCTTCGATTCGGGAGGGCTCGACATCAAGCCCGCCTCCGGCATGCGGCTGATGAAGAAGGACATGGGTGGCGCCGCGCACGCGCTCGCGCTCGCCGAGCTCGTCATGCTCAATCGCCTGCCGATCCGGCTCCACATGCTCGTCCCCGCGGTCGAGAACTCGATATCGGGGGAGGCGACGCGGCCGGGCGACGTGATGATCTCGCGCAAGGGGATCAGCGTCGAGAACAGCAACACCGATGCCGAGGGCCGGCTGATCCTCGCCGACGCGCTCACCAAGGCCGCAGAGGCAGATCCGGAGCTGGTGTTCGACTTCGCCACGCTCACCGGCGCGGCCCGCGTCGCGCTGGGCGCCGATCTCCAGGCGCTATTCGCGAACGACGACACCCTCGCCACCGAACTGCTCGCCGCCGCCGAGAGCGAGGCGGATCCGATGTGGCGCCTGCCGCTCTACGATCCGTACAAGGAAATGCTGAAGTCCGACGTGGCAGACATGGTCAACGCGGCCGAGGCACCCTTCGGCGGCGCACTCACCGCAGCGCTGTTCCTCAAGGAATTCGTCCCCGAGAAGGCGGGGTGGGCGCACTTCGACATCTTCTGCTGGAACGGCTCGCCCAAGCCCGGTCGTCCCAAAGGCGCCGAGGCCGTGAGCCTGCGCGCCACCTGGAAGGTGCTCAAGGACCGCTACGCAGCATGAGCGCGCGATACTGAACCGTTCGCCCTGAGCTTGTCGAAGGGTGCGATGAGCGTTGGTCCGTGGATGGCCGCCCTTCGACTGGCTCAGGGCAAACGGGGGATATCAAAGCGCCAGCTTGCGGGCGAAGAAAGAGCACGCCGCGATCCTCGCATCGGCACCGCGCGGCTGCTATGTCGAACGCATGGCCGCCGCACATCCCCGGCTCGCGCTCGCGGCGTGCATTCTTGCCAGCAGCCTGGCCTTCATCGACGGTTCGGTCACCAACGTCGCGCTTCCGGCGATCGGCCGCGACCTTTCGGCCACGCCCGCCGAGTTGCAATGGACAGTCAATGCCTATCTGCTGCCGCTCTCGGCGCTGCTGCTGATCGGCGGCGCGGCGGGCGATCATTTCGGGCGCCGCAAGCTGCTGATCGGCGGGATGGCGCTGTTCATGCTGGCGTCGCTCGCCTGCGCCGCCGCCGCCGATCTGGCGTTCTTGCTCACCGCGCGCGCCGTGCAGGGTGTGGGCGCCGCCATCCTCCTGCCCAACAGCCTGGCGGTGCTCGGCAACAGCTTCGAAGGCGAAGCGCGCGGTCGTGCGATCGGCACCTGGGCGGCGGCGGGGGCGGTCGCCGGAGCAGTCGGTCCACCGCTCGGCGGATGGCTCGTCGACGCGATCGGTTGGCGCGCGATCTTCTTCGTCAACCTGCCCGTCGCGCTCGCGGCGATCCTGCTCGCCTGGCGCTTCGTCGATGAGAGCGCAACGCGCGAGCAGCCGCTCGACTGGCTGGGCGCGACCGCCGCGACGCTGGCGCTCGCCGCGCTCACCTGGAGCCTCACGCTCTGGTCGAGCAGCGGTCGCTTCGATCTGCCCACCGCGCTCGGGCTGGCCGTCGGAACATTGCTCGCCGCGCTGTTCCTGCGGATCGAGCATCGCCGCGGCGCCGAGGCGATGATGCCGCTGGCCATGTTCGGCTCGCGCGCGTTCGCGGGCCTCACGCTGCTGACCTTTCTGCTTTACGGCGCGCTCGGCGGGCTGCTCCTGCTGCTACCCTATGTGCTGATCCAGGCGAGCGGCTATTCGGCGCTGGATGCCGGGCTTGCCCTGCTGCCGATGCCGCTCGGGCTGGCGATCGCCTCGCGGCTGACGGGCGGCCTCACCGAGCGCGTCGGCCCACGGCTGCCGCTCACGATCGGATCGCTGGTGGTGGCGGGCGGGTTCCTGGCGTTGCTGCTGCTGCGCGAGCAGGGCAATTACTGGACCACCGTCTTTCCCGGCGCGGTGGCGATCGCAGTGGGCATGTCGTGCGTCGCCGCGCCGCTCACCACTGCGGTGCTCGCCTCAGTCGACGATCGCCACGCCGGCACCGCTTCGGGGTTCAACAGCGCAATCGCGCGCACCGGCGGGCTCATTGCCACGGCGATCGCCGGCGCCGTCATAGCCACCGCCGGCGCAGCGCTCATCACAGCCTTCCACTTCGCCGCGATCGTGTGCGCCGTGCTCGCCGCGCTCTCGGGCGTCATCGCCTATCTGACGCTTGGCGAGATCAGCGCGAAACCCGAGCCGCAGCCTCGATGATCGGCACGAACTTCTCCGCCGTCAGGCTCGCGCCGCCCACCAGCGCCCCGTCGACATTGTCCACACCCAGGATCGCCTCTGCGTTAGCGCCGGTCACCGATCCGCCATAGAGGATGCGGATCCCCTCGGCGGCGTCACCCACCATCATCTTCAGCTTGGCACGGGCGATGGCGTGCATCGATTCGATCTGGTCCAGCGTCGGGGTGCGGCCGGTGCCGATCGCCCAGCGCGGCTCATAGGCGAGCGTCAGCCAGTCGGGCGCCGCTCCGTCGGGAAGCGACTTCTCGATCTGCGACTGAACGATGCGCTCGGCGCGCCCGGCATTGTGCTCGGCCTCGGTCTCGCCGCAGCACAGGATCACCTCCAGCCCGTGCCGGTGCGCCGCCGCAGCCTTGGCCCAGGCATCGTGGCTGGTCTCGTGCTGGTCCGCGCGGCGCTCCGAATGGCCGACGATGGTCAGAGTCGCGCCGATCTCCTTCAGCATTTCGCCAGAGATACACCCGGTATGCGCGCCCTTGTCGGCCTCGTGCAGGTCCTGCGCACCGATCGGCAGCCCGTTTGCGACGCGCACTGCGGATTCGATCAGCGTGAACGGCACGCACAGCGCCACGTCCACCTGCGGGTGCGCCCGTGCCGCCGCCGCGATCGCCTCGATCTCGCCGAGCTGCGCCTTGAGCCCGTGCATCTTCCAGTTCCCGGCCACCAGCTTGCGCCGCATTCCGTCCTCCCTCTTTGTGCACCGCGATAGCGATCCCGCCGCGCGGCACAAGCTTGATGGCGGCGATCCAGCGCCCTAAAGCACCCCGGACTTCCTCTTACGAACGGCTCTTCATGCTCAGTTTCTTCCGGAGCTTCACCAAGTCGCGTTACGGCTTGATCGTGGTGTTCATCTTCCTCGCGATCATCGCACTCGCCTTCGCCGCCGGCGACATCACCGGCATCCGCACGACGGGCAGCGGCTCCGGCGGAAGCGTGCTCGCCAAGGTGGGCGATACCGAGATCACCGATGCGCAGGTGCGTGACCGGATCGATCGCTTCATCCGCAACGCGCAGCGCGACGGACAGAATGTCACGATGGAGCAGTTCCTTGCCCAGGGCGGACTCGATCTTGCGCTCGACGAGATGATCAACGCCGCCGCCCTGTCCGAATTCGCGAAGGATTCGGGCATGCAGGTGAGCAAGCGGCTGATCGACGGTGAGATTGCCAGCAATCCGGCGTTCTTCGGGCTCGACGGCAAGTTCAGCCAGAAGACGTTCGAGGACCTGCTCTCGCAGAACCGCCTCTCGCCCGCGCTGCTGCGCGAGGGCATGACCGAGGAGCGCTACGGCAACTGGCTGATCAACCGCGCGAGCATCGGCACGCAGGTGCCCGAGGGCGTCGCGCTTCCCTATGCCTCGCTGATGCTCGAGCGCCGCACCGGCGTGGTGGGCCTCGTCCAGTCGATCGCGATGGACCCGGGTCCCGATCCCGACGACAAGGCCCTGACGGCCTATTACACCAGCAACCGCGCCCGCTACATGATCCCGCAGCGCCGGATCGTCCGCTATGCGCTGGTGAAGCCCGATGCGATCCGCGCCACCATGGCTGCTACCGATGCGGAGATCGCCGACGCCTTCAAGAAGGCCGGCGCGCGCTATGCCGCCACCGAGAAGCGCAGCGTCCGCCAGCTCGTGGTGCTCGATCAGGCCGCGGCCAACCGCATCGCCGCCGAAGTGAAGGGCGGCAAGACGATCGCCGCCGCGGCTGCCGCCGCCGGCCTCGAGCCGACCAATTTCGATGGGGCCGAGAAGGCCGAGCTCGCACGCCAGACTTCGCCCGCGATCGCCGATGCCGCCTTCGCCGCTGCGCAGGGCGGTGTGGTCGGTCCGGTCCGCAGCCCGCTCGGCTGGCACCTGCTCCAGGTCGAGAAGATCGAGAAGGTCGCCGCCAGGACCCTCGATCAGGTCCGCGACGAGCTCGCCAGCGAGATCACCCAGCGCAAGACCGCCGAGGCGCTCGCCCGCACGCGCCAGACGATCGAGGATGGCATCGCCGACGGCAAGACCTTCGACGAGACGGTCCGCGACGCCAAGCTCACCGCCGCGCGCACCCCCGCGCTCACCGCGCAGGGCCAGAATCCGGACGATCCCGCCTTCCAGCCCGATCCGCTGCTCGCGCCGGTGCTGCGCGGTGCCTTCGCGATCGAGCAGACCGGCGGCGATCCCGAGCTGGTCCCGGTCGCGCCCGACGGCAGCTTCGCGCTGGTCGCGCTCGACCAGATCGTCCAGGCCGCGCCGCGTCCGCTCGCGCAGATCCGCGATCGGGTGAAGGGCGATTATCTGATGGACAAGGCGCTGCAGAAGGCGCGCGCCGCCGCGACGGCGATCGTCCAGAAGGTGCAGAAGGGCGTGCCGATGCAGCAGGCGCTGGCCGAGGCCGGCGTCACCAAGGGCCCGCCGCCCAAGCCCTTCGACATGAAGCGCTCCGAAGTCGTCGGCCGGCAGGTGCCGCCGTTCATCCAGATGGCCTTCAGCATGGCGCCCAAGACCGCAAAGCTGGTCGAGGGGCCCGATCGCATGGGCTATTACATCGTCCAGCTCGACGTGGTGGAGGAGCACAGCGCCGCGGGCGACAAGGCCGCTATCGCACGGGTGCGGGGCGAAATCGCCCCGCAGGTCGGTGCCGAGCAGGCGCGCCAGTTCATCATGTCGATCCGCAACCACCTCAAGGTCACGCGCAACGACAAGGCAATCGCCCAACTCCGCGCCGATCTGAGCCGCCAGGGCACGGCGGCACGCTGAGGTGACGGAGGGCGTCGAAGCCGCGCGCGCGGCGCTCGCCGCGGGGCGGCCGGCGCTGCTGTGGCGCCGCCAGCTCGCGGATACCGAAACGCCGGTCGCCGCCGCGCTCAAGCTCGTCGAGCCCGGGCGCGGCGACTTCCTGCTGGAGTCGGTCGAGGGTGGATCGGTCCGCGGCCGCCACAGCCTGATCGGCCTCGCCCCCGACCTCGTCTTCCGCGCGACCGCAGGCGAAGCCGAGATCAATCCGCACTGGCTCAGCGACCGCGCAGCCTTCGCCCCCTGCGCCGATCCCGCGCTCGACGCGCTCCGCGCGCTCGTCGCCCAGTGCCGGATGGAAGTTCCCGCCGAGCTTCCGCGCGCACTCGCCTGCCTCGTCGGCTATTTCAGCTACGAGACCGTCGGCCTGGTCGAGAAGCTGCCGCGCCCGCCCGCGAACCCGATCGGCGTGCCCGACATGATGTTCGTGCGCCCCACCGTGGTGCTGATTTTCGACCGGCTGGCCGACACGCTTTTCCTCGTCGCCCCCGTCTGGCCTGACGAAGGCCGCAGCCCCGAAGCGCTGGTGGAGGTCGCCGCCGAGCGGATCGACGCCGTCGCCGCCCGCCTCGCCACCGCCGCGCTCCCCGCCCCCGTCCGCGCCGATCCGCTGGAGGTGGTGCCCACGCCGGTACTGGCGCCCGGCCGCTATGCGGAGATGGTCGCGCGCGCCAAGGACTATATCTCCGCCGGCGACATCTTTCAGGTCGTCCTGGCCCAGCGCTTCACGGCGCCCTTCGCGCTGCCTCCGTTCGAGCTCTACCGCGCGCTCCGCCGCGTGAACCCCTCGCCCTTCCTCTATCACCTCGATCTGCCCGGCTTCGCGCTCACCGGCTCCAGCCCCGAGATCCTGGTCCGCGCCCGCGACGGCGAGATCACGATCCGCCCGATCGCCGGCACGCGGCCCCGCGGCAAGACCGCCGCCGAGGATGAAGCCAACCGCACCAGCCTGCTCGCCGACCCCAAGGAGCGCGCCGAGCACCTGATGCTGCTCGATCTCGGCCGCAACGACGTCGGCCGCGCCGCCGAGGCGGGCAGCGTCCGCGTCACCGACAGCTACACGGTCGAATTCTACAGCCATGTCATGCACATCGTCTCGAACGTGGTCGGCCGCCTCGCCCCCGGCAGCGACGCGCTCGACGCGCTGTTCGCAGGCTTTCCGGCGGGCACCGTCAGCGGCGCGCCCAAGGTCCGCGCCTGCGAGATCATCGCCGAGCTCGAGCCAGAGACGCGCGGCCCCTATGCGGGCGGCGTCGGCTATTTCTCACCCGACGGATCGATGGACAGCTGCATCGTCCTGCGCACCGCACTGGTGAAGGACGGCGTCATGCACGTCCAGGCCGGCGCCGGCATCGTCGCCGACAGCGACCCCGCCTATGAACAGCGCGAATGCGAAGCCAAGTCCGGCGCACTCTTCGCCGCCGCCTGCGAAGCCGTAGCCCGCGCGGCGGAGGCAGGCTTCGGGCAGTAGGAGCCACCGTTCGCCCTGAGCCTGTCGAAGGGCGAACGGAGATTGATCGAAGCGGTCGAAAGTCGCCCTGGCTTAGGGCACCTGCCCTTCCTTCACTCGCCGGTTGAGCCGGTCCTGCGCCCATTGCTGGAGGAACTGGCGCGAGCAGCCCGTCTGGCCGCCGGTGCCCACCGGCGAGCAGCTGTTCGGCAGCCCCGCGCGGTTGACTTCCTCCACCGTCTCCACGCGCCGCGTCCACGCCGACGCCGCCGAGCTCTCGTCGGGTTGGTCGCGGAATTGCTTGGGAATGCGGTACGGCGAATCGCCTGCGTTCGCGCAGACCACCACTTCATCGGGGCCCGAGGGCTTCGGGCATTGCTCGTCGCCATAGAGGATCACCGATCGCACCCGGTTCGGCGGCGCCTGCGGGGTCGACTGGTCCTGCGCCGCCGCGGGCACGGCAAGCAGCGAGGCGGCGATGAGCAGATTTGCGATCATGCGAACTCCATAAACGTCCCGGGTCAACGCGCCGGATCGCCTTCCGTCGCCTGCCACTGTGGCGGCGCCAAGGCAGAACGGTCGTTCGTTACGATTGTCGTAACGCCGCAAAGCCCCTAGTTCGCTTCCATGATCCTCGTCATCGACAATTACGACAGCTTCACCTGGAACCTCGTCCATTATCTGATGGAGCTGGGTGCCGAGGTACAGGTCGTGCGCAACGACGCGCTCACCGCGCGCGACGCGATCGCATCCAATGCCCAGGCGTTCCTGATCTCCCCGGGCCCGTGCACCCCCAACGAGGCCGGTGTCAGCCTCGATCTCGTCGCCGCCTGCGCCGATCTGAAGAAGCCGCTGCTCGGCGTCTGCCTCGGCCACCAGTCGATCGGCCAGCATTTCGGCGGCAAGGTCGTCCGCGGCGGGCTGATGCACGGCAAGACCAGCCCGGTCGAGCACGACGGCACCGGCCTCTTTCAGGGACTTCCCTCCCCCTTCACCGCGACGCGCTACCACTCGCTGATCGTGACCGACATCCCCCAGGACCTGGTCGTCAACGCCACCGCCGCCGACGCCTCGGTAATGGGCGTCCGCCACGCCACGCTGCCGATCCACGGCGTCCAGTTCCACCCCGAAAGCATCGCCACCGAACACGGCCACGCAATGCTGGCGAACTTCCTGCGGATCGCGGGCATCGAGGCGAAGGCGCTGGCGTAGGGCGGCGAGCGCCGCTAGCGAGACTTCATTTCTGAACGGGCACGGTAGGAATACGCCGCCGCTCGACTATCTCCTTGGCGGTCCGATTTTCGGACTCGCCACCGGGCCGAGCTGTTTGCACCTTGCTCACCTTCGTCCGCTTCCATGCCTGACCGGCCGCATCCGCTTCCAGCGTCACTGAAATCGTTCCCGAAACCTGTTCCTTCGCCCGCTCACCAAGCGCTGCATCCAAGGTGGTCGGCTTTTGCAGGATTTCTCCCGTTATCACATCCGCCTCGGCACGTTCACGTCGCATGGCGTTCGGATCGACTTCCAACAGCGTAGTGAAAAGCATGCCGTCGGGCTCAACTGGTTTGGCCGTCAGGATTCCGGGCTTTCGAGCCATGGGGTCGTGGAACAATGCGCCCTCGCGGAGCTCATGCGATCTCAGGTCCACTTCTTCTATGGTTCCGATGATCGACTGCGGGTCACAATCGATGTGGAATGCAGTCCAGGTGAAGATCCAGCGTCCGCAAACCGAGCGATCCCATTCACCGGCCTTCAGCCAGCCATCGAGGCGCATTTCCAGTTCGCTGACATTGAGCAACTGCATCGGTCCGCTTGAGGGCTTGAACACGCGGGCTGGCAATTGCCAGTTACGCCGCCTTTCTTCCGGGGTCGCGTCTTCTTCCAGGTCATACTCCAGCTCCAACCCGCCGTCGCGCACCGCAATCACCCGCTCGTAGAGGGTAGAGTGACCTCTCGAACTCCCCGAGGAACCCCCGCTCGTTTCCTCGGACGTTTCATAGCTTCTGATGATTTCAAACGTTTCCCCGGCTTTGGGCGCCGGCTGCGATTGCGCCCAAGCTCCTGCCGCGGGAAAGAACAACTGAAGCGCAATTGCGATCATTCTCATGTTCTCGAGTCATGCCGATATGCGAAGCCGCTGGCAACGTAGGGTCCGCGCACCGCTGATTGGGCTAGTAAAATAGGATTTGTTCTGCTTTCGTTTCATTCATGCCGAGCAGCAGAACCCCACCTTCCACCCCGCCGCCGCGTCGCTGCTGCGTGGGCGCCGCGTACGTGCCGCGTCGGTGGCGCGTAGCTGTAGCGTGGGTGCTGCATCGCTGCCGCGTCGCCGCCGCGCGGGTGTAGCGTCGGTGGCGCGTCACTGTAGCGTAGGTGTAGCTTCGCTGCCGCTTCGCTGTAGCTTCTCTGTCGCTTCGGCCGAAAACACGAGATCGAGTCAAGCGGAGTCAACCACCCGCCGCAGCCCAGCTTGCCTTCGCGCCAGCAGGATTTGCTCGACTCGGGCGCGCGTCACCGGGATAGAAGCAGGGTGACCACCTACACCGCCCTCCCCGATCCCGCCTCGCCGCTCAGCCGTGAGAATGCCGCGCAAGCCTTCGCCGACATCCTCGACGGCAGCGTCGCCGAGGAAGCGATCGAGCGCTTCCTGATCGCGCTCTCGATCCGCGGCGAGACGAGCATCGAGATCGCCGAGGCCGCCCGGGCGATGCGCGAGCGGCTGATCCCGATCACCGCACCGGCAGGCGCGATCGACGTCTGCGGCACCGGCGGTGACGGGCACCACACGCTCAACGTCTCCACCGCAGTCAGCCTCGTGGTGGCTGCGGCCGGCGTCCCGGTGGCCAAGCACGGCAACCGCGCCGCATCGTCCAAATCGGGCGCGGCCGACACGCTCGAAGCGCTCGGCCTCAACCTCGATCGCGCCGGCGCCCGCGCCGAGGAGAGCCTGCACGAGCTCGGCATCGCCTTCCTTTTCGCCCAGCATCACCACCCGGCGATGGCGCGGATCGGGCCGCTGCGCCGCCGGATCGGCCGCCGCACGATCTTCAACCTGATGGGCCCGCTCGCCAATCCGGCGCACGTCACGCGCCAGCTCATCGGCATCGCCCGCCCCGATTATGCGCCGATCTATGCCGAGGCGCTCGTCCAGCTCGGCGCCGAGGCGGCCGCGGTCGTCTCGGGCGAGGAAGGGCTCGACGAGCTCTCGACCGAGGGTGCGAGCGTGATCGTCAACGTCGGCTGCGCCGGGCTCCCCACGCGGATCACGCCTGACGACGCCGGCCTGCCGCGCCACCCCCTCGCCGCGATCCGCGGCGGCGATCCCGAGCATAATGCCCTCGCGCTGCGCCGGCTGCTCCGGGGCGAGCACGGCCCCTATCGTGACGCCGTACTGCTCAATGCCGCCGCTGCGCTGATGGTCGTCGGCCGTGCCGCCAGCCTGCGCGAAGGCGCCGAGGAAGCCGCCGAAGTCCTCGACAACGGGCTTGCCAACACGCTGCTCGACTGCTGGATCGCGTTCGCATGAGTATTTGGCGCATGAGTATTGGCGCATGAGCAACGTCCTCGATCGTATCCTCGCAACCAAGCGCGCCGAGATCGCCGAGCGCCGCGCGCACCCGCACGCCTGGCCCGAGGCCACCGCGCCGCGCGGGTTCAAGGCCGCGCTGGACACGCGCGTGGCCACGGGCGGCTATGGCCTGATCGCCGAGATCAAGAAGGCGAGCCCCTCCAAGGGGCTGATCCGCCCGGACTTCGATCCCCCCGCGCACGCCCGCGCCTATGCCGCCGGCGGCGCCGCCTGCCTCTCGGTGCTCACCGACCGCGACTATTTCCAGGGCGACGAGCAGTATCTGATCGCCGCTCGCGCCGCCTGCGATCTGCCCGTGCTGCGCAAGGATTTCATGGTCGATCCCTGGCAGGTCGAGGAAGCCCGCGCGATCGGCGCCGACGCGATCCTGATCATCGTCGCCGCGCTCGAGGACGGCGCGATGGCCGATATCGAAGCCGCGGCGATCGAACTCGGCATGGACGTGCTCGTCGAAGTCCACGACGCGCAGGAGCTCGAACGCGCGCTGCGCCTCAAATCGCGCCTGATTGGTGTGAACAACCGCAATCTCAAGGACTTCACGGTCAATCTCAACAACACTTACGAGCTCGTCCGCCTCGCCCCGCAGGGCTGCACCTTCGTCGCCGAAAGCGGCCTCACCACCCGCGCCGATCTCGACGCGATGGCCGAGCACGGCGTGCGCTGCTTCCTGATCGGCGAAGCGCTGATGCGCCAGGCCGACATCGCCGCGGCGACGCGGGAGCTGGTGGGGTGAGGGAATTATGCACCCAGACTCCTTCTCCCCTTGTGGGAGAAGGAAGGGGCCCGCGCCGAAGGCGTGGGAAGGATGAGGGGGATATGCAGCTCACGCCCCCTCACCCTTCCGCCGACTACGTCGGCTCCCTCCCTCTCCCACAAGGGGAGAGGGAGATATGAGTCTCACCCATCTCGACGAAACCGGCGCTGCACGCATGGTCGATGTCGCGGGCAAGGCGGTCACGCACCGCGAAGCCGTAGCCACCGGCCGCATCGCCATGTCCGCCGAAGCCGCCGCAGCGATCCGCGCAGGCAGCGTGGCCAAGGGCGACGTTCTCGCCACCGCGCGCATCGCCGGGATCATGGCCGCGAAGAAGACCGCAGAGTTGATCCCGCTCTGCCATCCGCTTCCCCTCACCCGCGTCGCGGTCGATCTCGTGCCCGACGAAACCGGCGTGACCGTCACCGCCACCGCGGCGACCGAGGGCAAGACCGGCGTCGAGATGGAAGCGCTCACCGCAGCCAGCGTCACGCTGCTCACGCTCTACGACATGGCCAAGGCGCTGGATAAGGCGATGGTGATCTCCGGCGTCCGCCTGCTTTCTAAGACCGGCGGCAAGTCCGGCGATTGGATCGCCCCGGGGGGAGAAGCAGAATGAAGCCGACGCTCTACGCCCACCCCTTCTCCTCCTATTGCCAGAAGGTGCTGGTCGCGCTGTACGAGAACGACGTCGATTTCGAATATCGCGTCATCGACAACAGCGACGTGGTGGAGGAGCTCGAGGCGCTCTGGCCGCTCAAGAAGTTCCCGGTGCTGGTCGATGAGGGCGAGGCCTTTCTCGAGACGAGCATCGTCATCGAGCACCTCCAGCACCGCTATGGCGGCCCGGTGCCGCTGATCCCCGATGCGCCTCAGGCCGCGATCACTGCGCGGATGATGGACCGGGTGTTCGACAATTACGTCATGACGCCAGTGCAGAAGCTGGTGGGCGACGCAATCCGTCCCGAAGACGCACGCGACCCGTTCGGCGTCGCCGAGGCTCGGCGGATGCTCGACACCGTCTATGCCTGGCTCGACGAGCGACTCGCCCCGCATCCTTGGGCGACGGGCGAGCATTTCACTCTCGCCGATTGCGCCGCGGCGCCTTCGCTCTTCTATGCCGATTGGGCGCATCCGATCGCGCCTGCGCGTGCCAGCCTGCATGCCTATCGCGCCCGCCTGCTCGCCCGCCCATCCTTCGCCCGGGCGGTCGACGAAGCTCGGCCCTATCGTCCCTTGTTTCCCTTGGGCGCACCCGATCGGGATTAGGGATTTCTACAGCCTTCGCGGTTAACCGATTCGTCAAGCGCGGCGCACAAGGTCGCGGCCATTCGGCCTGGAAATGGAAATGTCACAGTTAGTTGCGTCCGCGACCATCTTCAGCCTGGCCGGTGACCTGCCCCGTTCGCTCGTCCACGATCCGGAGGCGCCCACCGAATTCGACGCCGCACATCTGATCGACGGGGCCGATCGCCACCCCTGCTCGCTCCACAAGCTCAGCGCCCTCGGCGCGACGCTGCGGGCGGCCGGTCCGTTGCATCAGGACGCTCCGATGCGCCTCGAACTCGCCAACGGCCAGAGCATGGACGGGCGGCTAGCCTGGCACCGCGACCGCGAGGTCGGCTTCGTCTTCGACCAGCCGATCGACGTCATCGGCGCGCTCGCCCGCAACCTCGCCAGCCTCCCCGCCGACCGCCGCCGCGTTCCCCGGGTCGAGACGCAGCAGACGGTTTCGATCCGCCACAATGGCAGGGTCGAGCTGGCACGGAGCCGCAACATCTCGCAGGGCGGCGCCGGGATCGAGACGCGGCTGGCGCTCGCCGCGGGCGACGCGGTGCAACTCACCTTCGACGGGCTCCGCCCGCTCGACGGCGTCGTGCGCTGGGTCCAGGACGGGCTTGCCGGGGTGCGCTTCGGCGAGGAGCTTGCCTGGCAGACGCTGATGCCCTGGCTGCGGCAGCTGCAGCAGAACGGCGCCCGCGCCTCCACCGGCATCGAAATGGAAGGGCTGATCCCGGACAAGCATGCGGTGCGGATCGATGCACCTGCCCGCATCCGCGAAGGCGTCCGCTGGTGGAACGCACGCATCCGCGCACTCACGCCCCACCTCATCGAGCTCGACACCCGTGCTTCAGTCACGACCGGCACCCAGCTCTGGATCTCGCTGCCCAACGTCGGTGGAGGCCCCGCCAATGTGATCGAGACGCGCGGCGGCCGCATCCTGTGTGAATTCCGCCTGCCGCTGCGTCCGACGGATCTGGGCCTGATCACCGGCGGGCGCGGTTCGAGCTAGACGAAAATCCTTGCATTGATCCCTCTGGCGGCGCCAATCGCCTCGTCATGGAACCCCTGCTGCCGGTCACCGAAGCCCAGTCGCGCCTGCTCGCCCTGTCTGGCGCCGTGGAGCCCGAGACGGTGCCGCTGGCGCAGGCCGCAGGCCGCTGGACCGCCGAACCCGTGGTCGCCCGCCGCACCCAGCCCTCGGCGGACATCTCGGCAATGGATGGCTATGCCATCCGCTTCGCCGATCTCCCCGGCCCGTGGCAGGTGATCGGCGAGAGCGCTGCCGGCCGCGGCTTTGCCGGCAGCGTCGGCGCGGGTGAAGCGGTGAGGATCTTCACCGGCGCCCCACTGCCGCCCGGCACGGACACGGTGATGGTCCAGGAAGAAGCGGGTCGCGCAGGCACGCAGCTTACGCTCGAAGGCGAAGGACCCGGCTCTCTGGGCCGCAACGTCCGCCGCCGCGGGCTCGACTTCCTGGAAGGCGACACGCTGATCGCCACGGGGGAGCGGCTGACGCCCGCCCGGCTCGCCCTTGCCGGGGCAGCGGGCCATGGCAGTCTGGTTGTACGGCGGAAGGTCAGGGTTGCGCTGGCGGCGACGGGCGACGAACTCGTATCGCCCGGGGCACCGATCGGTGAGGCGCAACTTCCCGAAACCAACCGCCTGATGCTCGCGGCGCAGCTCGCCGACCTGCCTGTCGAGATCATCGATCTCGGCATCCTGCCCGATCGGCAGGATATGCTCGAAGCGGCGTTTCGCAGCGTCGATGCCGATCTCCTCGTCACTACCGGCGGTGCCTCGGTCGGGGACCACGACCTCGTTCGCCCTGCACTCGAATCCGCGGGGGCAACGATCGACTTCTGGCGGATCGCCCTGCGACCCGGAAAGCCGATGATGGCGGGCAAGCTGGGGAGAATGATCGTCGTCGGGCTGCCCGGCAATCCGGTTTCCGCCTTCGTCACGACGCTGCTCTTCGTGCGCCCGCTGACGGCGCATCTTGGCGGCGCGGCCGATCCCCTGCCCCGCACACGCGAGGTCCGGCTCGGCGAGCCGCTGGCTGCGAACGGTCCCCGCACCGATTATCTCCGCGCCGAACTTCGCAACGGCAGCGTCTTCACCGCCGCGCTTCAGGACAGCGCAATGCTCGGCACGCTCGCCCGCGCCGACTGCCTGATCGTCCGGCCCGCGCACACTCCGGCCGCTACGCCGGGGCAGGCAGTCGAAATCCTCGACATCGCTTGACAAGCGTGGGGAACATTGCGTAAACGTTCCCAGTCTGTTCTAGACAGGAGGACCTGGATGCTCACGCGCAAGCAGCACGAGCTCATCTGCTTCATTGCCGATCGCCTGAATGAGACAGGTGTCTCGCCTTCGTTCGAGGAAATGAAGGAAGCGCTCGATCTCAAATCCAAGTCCGGCGTCCACCGGCTGATCAGCGCGCTGGAAGAACGCGAGTTCATCCGCCGCTTGCCCAATCGTGCCCGCGCGCTCGAAGTGCTCCGCATCCCCGAACGTGGCGATGCGAAAAAGCCGAGCGCCAAAGTGGAAGAATCGAAGCCCACTCCCGCCACTTTGCCGTCGCCGGCCAATGACGTGGTCGAGATTCCGCTCCACGGCCGCATCGCCGCGGGTACGCCGATCGAAGCGCTCGAAGGCTCGACGATGCTTCCGGTGCCCGCCGCGCTGCTCGGCGCCGGCGAGCATTATGCGCTCGAAGTGGCCGGCGATTCGATGGTCGAAGCGGGTATCCTCGACGGTGACTATGCCCTCATCCGCCGTACCGAGGTCGCACGTGACGGCGAGATCGTCGTGGCGCTGATCGAGGATGCCGAGGCAACGCTAAAATATTTCCGCAAGGAAGGCGCGATGGTTCGACTCGATCCGGCCAACCGCGCTTATGATCCGCAGCGCTACCGTCCGGACCAGATCCGCGTGCAGGGCCGGCTCGCCGGACTGCTGCGCAAATATTGATCGGTTCGCCGGCGCTCAGCGTTCGCGCGACGCCGGCTGGACCTTCGGCGGATCGATCCAGGGGTGCGAACCGCCCTCGCGGACAGTCCGGAGACTGGGCCCCGCAAAGCTGATCGCGACACCACCGCTGCGCGCCAGCGTCTCCCGGTCGAGCTTGAGCCAGCGTGGGGCGCAGCCGGGCGGAAGCCGCCTGTCGCTGACGACGATGTCCGCGTTCCGGCACACGGCCATCATCTCTTGCCAGGGCACCAGATAGCTGCTCCGCGTCGCCGCAACCCGCCACTTCCGGCCCTCTGCGGCGAAGTCGATCAGGCAAAGATCGGGGCTGCATCGCGCATCGCGGTTCGTCGCCAGCTCGGCCAGTGCATCCCCCGCCCCGCTGTTCTCGCCGAGCATCGAGCGGGTGTAGTCGCCCGCCCGCTCCCGAAGCAGCGCAAAGCCGCCGTCGCTGGTGCGGATCGCCAAGTGCCTGCCGTCGCCGGTCACGAGCAGATCGGGCGAGGGCGTGAGGAGCGCCCATGCCAATCCCAAGGTCAGCGGAGCGACGCCGGCCCAACGCAACTGCGTCCGCCAGAGCGCCATCCACAGCCCCCCTGCGAGCATCGCCGCATAGGCACCCGTAGGCATCGCCGGCAGCGCGGCAACCGCCCCCGGTGCCGAGGCAGTACGGTGCGCGAGCCAGAGCAGCAGATCGAGGGCGCGGGCGACGAGCCACCACAGCGGCGCGCCGGCACCCAAGGTATCGAGCAGCAGCGCTCCCGCTTCCAGCGGCATGATAACGAAGGTGGTGAGCGGTATCGCGACAATGTTGGCGAGCGCGCCGTAGATGCCCGCGTGGTGGAAGTGGAACAATGCGATCGGCATCAGCGCCAGCTCGACCACAATCCCGGTGAGAAGCAGCGATCCGATGCCGCGCATGATCCGCATTCCGATCGACTCCGCCTCCCGCCGCGCAAACCAGCCGCGGACCTTGGGGCTCTCGTGCAGTGCCACGATCGCAGTCACTGCGGCGAAGCTGAGCTGGAAGCTGGGCCCTGCTGCCGCCTCGGGCCAAAACAACAAAACCAGCATCGCTCCGGCTGCTACGAGTCGCAGCGTGATCGCCTCGCGCCCCAGGCTGAGCGCCAGCAGCACGAGCAGCGCGGCGATGCACGAGCGGACGGTTGGCACTTCCGCACCTGTGAGCAGCGTGTACCCAATCGCCGCGAGCGCCGCAGCGCCCGCTGCTACCAGCGGTAACCGCCAGCGAAGCGCGAGCGTCGGGCTGAGTGCCAGCAGCCGCAGCACGAGCAGCATCGTCGCAGCGGTAACGGCGCTCACATGCAGCCCGCTCACCGACAGCAGATGCGCCAAGCCCGAGCGCTGCATCGCCTCGGCATCGTCGTCGGCGATTGCGCCGCGATCTCCGGTTGCCAGCGCGCTCGCAATTCCGCCGCCGCTTCCGGCAATCCGCGACTGAATGTGCGTGGAGAGCCTTGCACGCAGATCGCTGCCCGGCGCGCTTCCACCCTGCACCAGCTCCACGGCCCCTAACGTCTTCCCAGTCGCGCCTAGTCCCGCGAACCAGGCGACGCGGGCGAAATCATAGGCGCCGGGCACCGCAGGTGACGGCGGTGGCACCAGACGGGCGCGCAGCTGGATAACGGCTCCCCGAGCGAGCCCTGCCGGCGCATCCTTCTGCGCCAGGTTCACCCGCAGCCGCGGCGGAAGATCGAGGCGGTTGCGTGGCACCAGGACGAGACGCACGAGATCGCGCGCTGGAAGAGCCTCGACTCGTTCCACCTGCGCTTCGAAGGTGACCAGCGCAGGTCGCGCGAGCACGGGCGCCGCGACGCGCTCGGCGCGCCACCAGACCAGTGCGCAACCGACTGCCAGCGCCAAGGCCGCAGTTGCGATCGCCCTGGACGCCCGGCCGGAACCGGGCAGAGCGAAGCCCGCCAGTCCCAACGCTGCTCCAGCACAAATCGCCGCGAGCCAGCGCGGCGCATCCGGAAGCAGGAACCAAGCTGCAACCCCCGCTGCAAGCATCACCGGCAGCCACAGCACCAGTTGCTCGCGCTCTGCCTCTAACCAGAGTTCGGTTGTGGTTGCGGCTTGCCGCAATGCACTTCGGACTCCAGTTTGAAGGGAGGATGAGCCCGTGCTAGGGGCCTCGGCGGCTGAGCTGGCCATCGATTTTCAACTCTGGGAGCACGCGCGGTTGAGCGCAATATCTGATACCGGCGCCGGCAAGGCTGTCGTCACGCGCTTCGCGCCTTCCCCCACGGGATTCCTGCACATCGGCGGCGCGCGCACCGCGCTGTTCAACCTGCTGTTCGCACGCCACCATGGCGGCAAGTTCCTGCTGCGTATCGAGGACACCGATCGGGCCCGCTCGACGCAGCCGGCGATCGAGGCGATCCTCGACGGGATGCGCTGGCTCGGCCTGGATTGGGACGGCGAGGTCACCTACCAGTTCGCCCGCGCGGCGCGCCACGCCGAGGTCGCACGCCAGCTTCTCGCCGCCGGCCACGCCTACAAATGTTTTGCCACGGCGGAAGAGCTGGAGGCGATGCGCGCCGAGCAGCGCGCCAGCAAGCAGCCGCTTCGTTACGACGGCCGCTGGCGCGATCGGGACCCCTCCGAGGTCCCCGAAAATGCGCCCTTCGTCATCCGCCTCAAGGCGCCGCGCGAGGGCAGCGTCACGATCGAGGACCGGGTGCAGGGCCCCGTCACGGTCAACAATGCCGAGCTCGACGATTTCGTCCTGCTCCGCTCGGACGGCACACCCACCTACATGCTGGCGGTTGTGGTCGACGACCACGACATGGGCGTGACGCACGTCATCCGCGGTGACGACCATCTCAACAACGCCTTCCGCCAGCTGCCGATCTACCGCGCGATGGGCTGGCCCGAGCCGGTGTATGCCCACATCCCGCTGATCCACGGCGCGGATGGAGCCAAACTCTCCAAGCGCCACGGCGCGCTGGGTGTCGATGCCTATCGCGACGAGCTCGGCATCCTGCCGGAAGCGCTGTCCAACTATCTCCTCCGCCTCGGCTGGGGCCACGGCGACGACGAGATCATCAGCCGGGAGCAGGCAATCGAGTGGTTCGAGCTCGAGGGCGTGGGGAAATCACCATCCCGGTTCGATCTGAAGAAGCTCCAGAACCTGAATGGTCATTATATCCGCATCGCCGACGACGATCGACTCGCGGATTTGGTGGCGGCGCGACTCGGCTTCGGAATCAACGAATCGCAGCGCGAACTTCTGCGCCGCAGCATGGCTTTCCTGAAGCCGCGCGCCGCGAATCTCCTCGAACTCGCCGACGGAGCGACGTTCCTTTTTCGCACTCGCCCACTCGAATTGGACGAAGGCGCGGCGGCTCTGCTAGAGGGCGACGCGCGAGCCCTCCTGGCCCAGATCCACGCTGCGCTTGACGCGAGCGGAAGCTGGGATACGGAGACGCTCGAAGCGGCGGTACGCACCGTCGCGGACAATGCGGGGGTCAAACTGGGGGCTGTCGCGCAACCCCTGCGCGCAGCACTCACCGGGCGGCGTACCTCTCCCGGCATCTTCGACGTTCTGGCGTTGCTGGGACGGGAGGAGAGCCTGGGGCGTATCGCCGACCAGATGACGAAAACCGCCTGAGGGTCACAGGAACAAGGACGACGATTATGAGCGACACGGCAAAGCTGCAGGTTCCGGGAAAGGATGTTGAATACCCGATCCTCTCAGGCAGCGTCGGGCCGGACGTCGTCGATATCCGCAAGCTCTATGGCCAGACCGGGCTCTTCACCTATGATCCCGGCTTCACCTCCACCGCGTCGTGCGAATCAGGCCTGACCTATATCGACGGCGACGAAGGCGTTCTGCTCCACCGCGGCTATCCGATCGGCCAGCTCGCCGAGCAGTCGAGTTTCATGGAAGTCGCCTATCTGCTGCTCAACCACGAGCTGCCGAGCAAGGACGAGCTCGACAAGTTCATCTACACGATCAGCCGCCACACGATGCTGCACGAGCAGCTCGCGACCTTCTACCGCGGCTTCCGCCGCGACGCGCACCCGATGGCGGTGATGTGCGGCGTGGTCGGCGCGCTTTCGGCCTTCTACCACGATTCGACCGACATCACCGACCCGCAGCAGCGGATGATCGCCAGCCATCGGCTGATCGCCAAGATGCCGACGATTGCGGCGATGGCGTACAAGTACAGCATCGGCCAGCCGTTCCTCTATCCCGACAACAGCCTGTCCTATACCGGCAACTTCCTGCGCATGACCTTCGGCGTTCCCGCCGAGGAGTATGAAGTGAACCCGGTGGTAGAGAAGGCGCTCGACCGGATCTTCATCCTCCACGCCGACCACGAGCAGAACGCCTCGACTTCGACCGTGCGGCTCGCCGGTTCGTCCGGCGCGAACCCCTTCGCGTGCATCGCGGCGGGCATCGCCTGCCTGTGGGGCCCGGCACATGGCGGCGCCAACGAGGCGGCGCTCAACATGCTCCACGAGATCGGCCGTCCCGAGCGCATTCCCGAGTATATCGCGCGCGCCAAGGACAAGAATGATCCGTTCCGCTTGATGGGCTTCGGCCACCGCGTCTACAAGAACTACGATCCGCGCGCGACCGTGATGCAGCAGACGGTGCGCGAGGTGTTCGCGGCGCTCAAGGTCAACGATCCGGTGTTCGAGGTGGCGCTCCAGCTCGAGGAAATGGCGCTCAAGGACGATTATTTCGTCGAGAAGAAGCTGTTCCCGAACGTCGACTTCTATTCGGGCGTGATCCTCTCGGCGATCGGCTTCCCGACGACGATGTTCACCGTGCTCTTCGCGCTCGCCCGCACCGTCGGCTGGGTTGCGCAGTGGAACGAGATGATCTCGGACCCCGAGCAGAAGATCGGCCGCCCACGTCAGCTCTACACGGGCCCGACGCAGCGCGACTACATCGCGGTTGAGAAGCGCTGAACCAATCCGGCGTGCCCCGGCGAGGCCGGGGCATCGCCTCCTTCAGTTCGACCGGGCCAAACGCTAATTTGACTCTTTTCACGGAAACGCGCTCAATCTCGCAACTTTATTACGCGCCGCGTGCGCATTGCCCTGCGATGTCAAAGAGCGCGTAGCCAAGCCCGGATCGAGCGAAGCAGGCGAAATCCTATTCTGCAAGCCCCTACTAACATATCCGAGCACGGATTGCTGGCGTCACATCCCGACAGCAGGAATTGAGCTTACCGCTGGCCGGAGAACGGCCGCTCTATTCTCCGCGAACCAGCGCGGCGAGCAGGTCATAATAGGGGGCGAGATCGATCGGTTCGGGGAATTCGCAGCCCAGCCCGCCGCCGAGCGACCAGCGAACCTGCGCTTCGATCGCGCCGACTTCCGGCAAGCGCACCCGGATGCGGTTCCCCGCTGCGAGCGGCTCTTCGCAGCGGGCCATCAGCCCGTGGGGCGAAATATTGACGACCAGCAGCGTGTGATGTCCGCCGTCCAGCGCTATCGCACTCGTGCGATAGCCGACCTCTTCGCGCTCGGCCCGCCTCGGATCGGCGCGCGCCAGACTTTCCGTCCCAAGGCTCATACCCGGCTCCCCCCGAAGCATAAGAAGGCCGGACTAGCCCGGCCCCCCAAGTGAGGCGAACAAAGCTGCCTGATAAAGGCTTACGCGGGGTTAAGGATTCCGTGATGCTTGCGCCCGGCGGAGAGGCGCACCGGCTGGGCCACCGCCACTACCAGCGCCTCGTCCTCCACCTTCTCGCCGTCGACGCGCGCGCCACCGCCCTTGATCAGCCGGCGGGCTTCTCCCTTGGAGGCGCACAGCCCGAGCCCGACAAGCGCATCCACCACCGCGATGCTGCCCCCGGGGACGGCAAGGCTCGGTAGCGCCTCACCCGCAGCGCCTTCCTCGAAAGTGCGGCGCGCGGTTTCGGCGGCTTCCACCGCGGCTTCGGGGCCCCGGCACATCGCGGTCGCCTCGTTGGCCAGTATCTTCTTGGCCTCGTTGATCTCGGCGCCTTCCAGCGCCTCGAGCCGCGCCACTTCGTCGAGCGGCAGATCGGTGAACAGCCGCAGGAAACGGCCCACGTCGCGATCGTCGGTGTTTCGCCAGAACTGCCAATAATCATAGTGCGAGAGCTGATCGGGGTTGAGCCACACCGCGCCCGACATGGTCTTGCCCATCTTGCCGCCGTCGGCAGTGGTGATCAGCGGCGTGGTGACACCGTAGACCTCGGCACCATCGACGCGGCGCGCGAGCTCGATGCCGTTGACGATGTTGCCCCACTGGTCCGATCCGCCCATCTGGAGGCGGCAGCCGGCGCGGCGTGCCAGCTCCAGGAAGTCATAGCCCTGGAGGATCATGTAGTTGAATTCGAGGAAGCTGAGCGACTGTTCGCGATCGAGCCGCAGCTTGACCGAATCGAAGCTGAGCATCCGGTTGACCGAGAAATGCCGGCCGATGTCGCGCAGGAACGGGATGTATTCGAGCTTGTCGAGCCAATCGGCATTGTCGACCATCACGGCATCGGTGGGGCCATCGCCGAAAGTGAGGAAATTCTGGAAGACCGTCTTGATCGAGGCGATGTTGCCCTTGATCACCTCGTCGGTCATGAGCTTGCGCGCTTCGTCCTTGAAGCTCGGATCACCGATCTTGCCCGTGCCGCCGCCCATCAGGACGATCGGCTTGTGGCCGCTTTGCTGGAGCCGGCGCAGCAGCATGATCTGGACGAGGCTACCCACGTGCAGCGACGGCGCGGTTGGATCGAAGCCGATATAGCCGGGGACGACCTGCTTTTGCGCAAGCGCGTCGAGCCCTTCCGGGTCGGTGACCTGGTGGATATAGCCGCGCGACGAGAGAAGGCGGAGCAGATCGGACTGGTATTCGGTCATGATGCGGCGGCGCTTAGCATGCGTGCCGGTACACACAAACCCGTTCCAAAGCGCGCTTCGACAAGCTCAGCACGAACGGATTATGGATGGGCCCTTTGGACAAGCTGACGCGAACGGGAGTAGAGATGAAGGCCGAACTCAATTCGCACCCGTCCGCACCGCCGCGGGCGATCCACGAGATCGAAGTGGTCGTCGACATCCGCCGCGGACCCACGCTGCTGACCTACCGCGTGACGGGAGCCACACCGATGATTCCCGCGCATGCCGAATCCATACGGACCGATGGGTTGTGGAAGACGACCTGCTTCGAATTGTTCGTCAGGCCCGATAATGCCGAAGCCTATTTCGAATTCAATTTCTCGCCCTCGACCCAATGGGCCGCCTATCGGTTCGATGGCTACCGCGAAGGCATGGCCGAATTGCCGCTCGCTGCGCCGTTGATCGAGCCGATCGAGGACGGGATTCGAGTGCACGTCGATCTGGGAAGCTTGCCCGGCGGGAACTGGCGCATCGCCCTCTCCGCGGTGATCGAGGAGATCGACGGCACCAAATCCTATTGGGCGCTCGCCCACCCGCCGGGAAAACCGGATTTCCATCACGAGGCTTGCTTCGCGCTGGAACTCCCGGCAGCGAGGCAGGCATGAAATTCGGCATAGATCGGCTGCTCGCCGACCCCAGTCTCCGCGCCCCGCTGGAAGGCAAGCGCGTCGCGCTGCTCGCGCACCCCGCCTCGGTGACGGCGGACCTCACGCATTCGCTCGACGCGCTGATGGCGGCCGGGCTCAACGTCTCGGCGGTGTTCGGGCCGCAGCACGGCGTGCGCGGCGACCTGCAGGACAATATGATGGAGTCGCCGGACTTCACTGATCCCCAGTACGGCGTGCCCGTGTTCAGCCTCTACGGCGAAGTGCGGCGCCCCACCGGCCAGTCGATGGGCACGTTCGATGTGATGCTGGTGGATCTGCAGGACGTGGGCTGCCGCATCTACACCTTCGTCACCACCCTGCTCTACGTGCTCGAAGCCGCGGCGGAGCACGGCAAGAGCGTGTGGGTGCTCGATCGTCCCAATCCGGCCGGGCGGCCAGTGGAAGGGCTCACCCTGCTTCCCGGCTGGGAGAGCTTCGTCGGTGCGGGGCCGATGCCGATGCGGCACGGCATGACGCTGGGCGAGATGGGGCACTGGTTCATCGATCGCTTCGGCCTCGACGTGGATTATCGCGTGATCGAGATGGAAGGCTGGCAGCCGGAGGCGGCGCCGGGCTTCGGCTGGCCGCCTGAGCGGCCGTGGATCAACCCGAGTCCCAACGCTGCCAACGTCAACATGGCGCGGGCCTATGCCGGCACGGTGATGCTCGAGGGGACGATGTTGTCCGAAGGGCGCGGCACCACCCGTCCGCTCGAGCTGTTCGGCGCCCCCGACATCGACGCGGACGCGGTGATCGCCGAGATGCGCCGGCTCGCACCGCAATGGCTCGCAGGGTGCACGCTGCGGAGCATGTGGTTCCAGCCGACCTTCCACAAGCATGTCGGCCAGCTCTGCTCGGGCGTGTTCATCCATGCCGAGGGGCCGGGCTATGATCACGACGCCTTCCGGCCGTGGCGGCTCCAGGCCCTGGGGTTCAAGGCGATCCGGCGGCTCTATCCCGATTATGCGCTGTGGCGCGATTTCCCGTATGAATACGTATTCGACAAGCTGGCGATCGACGTGATCAACGGCGGCCCGGGGCTGCGCGAATGGGTAGACGATCCGGCAGCCGTGCCCGGCGATCTCGACGCGCTGACGCTGCCGGACGAGGCCGCATGGCTCGAAACGCGACGCCCCCATCTTCTCTATTGATTGCACGCGCGGATGCCAGGTCCTAACCACCCGAACATGCTGGCGGGGCTGATTTTCGCAATCGAGGAGGCGAGCGACCGACCCGGGACGCTCGTCGCGACGCTGCCGTTCGGGGGCATGACCCTGCTCGAATATCAGGTGCGGCTGCTCGCCTCGGCAGGCGCCGAGCAGGTGCTGATCGCGGTCGGCAGGATGACCCCTGCCCTGCTCGCGGCGGTCAACCGCGCCGGCAGCGGCCGGACGCGAGTCGAGATCGTGCGTTCGGCGGAGGAAGCCGCGGAGAAGATGCCGCCCGATGCGCGCGTGCTGGTGATCGCCGACGGGCTCGTCACCACCGATCCGGTGCTCGACCGCATGGCCGCCGAGGGGCCTGAGGCGCTGCTGGTGACCGACGACCCGCAATCTCCGGCCGCGATCGAGCGGCTCGACATGCGCGACTGCTGGGCGGGGATCGCACGGATTTCGGTGACCCAGCTCGCGCAGATCGCGCAGATGCCCGAGGATTACGACTTCCAGTCGGCGCTGTTGCGGGTCGCGGCGCAATCGGGCGCCGAACATATGCCCCTCGCTGCGGGCCGATTGCGCAGCAGCCATGGCGTGGAGCGCACCGCCGAGGGACTCGCATCGCGTAACACCGGCGTGCTCGCCGCGCTCACCGAGCGCCGTCACGACTGGGCCGACCGCTGGGTGTTCACGCGCATTGCCCGCGCGGTGCTGCCCGAGCTGGTGCGGCGCAGCGTCCCCGGTTGGGCGCTGATGGCGAGCGGGGGGGTGTTCGGCCTGCTCGGGCTCGCCGGGATATGGAAAGGCTGGGAAGGCGCCGGCCTGATCGGCGCGCTGGTCTCGTGCGCGAGCTTTGCTACCGGTGCAGCGATGGCCGCGCTGCGCGGCGAGGAGCGGCGCGCGCGCGGACTGGAAATCGCGATCCTCATGCTGTTCACGCTCGTCGCGCTCACTTGCGGCTGGGTCGAGCAGGCGCGACTTGCTTCCGCGACGCCGCCGGTGCTGGCGCTGGTCGGCGTCGCGGCGCAGCTGCTGGTCGAGCGTGCGCCGTCGCGCCACCGGCGCTGGTGGGCGAGCCCATCGGCGCATCTGCTGCTGCTCACGCCTTTCGCGCTTGCCGGATACGCCTCCTTCGGGCTGGCCGCGGTGGCGATCTACGCCTTCGCGACGCTGGCTGGAGCAGTCGAGGGAACGCGGCAAAAAGCTTAGGCTCGAATTAACGAGATTTCCGCTAACCGGGGCCCCATGTCGGACGATCCCCTCGACGCATCTGTTGGCGCCAAGGAACTGCTCGCGCGTGCGGCAGGCGCCGGCGCGCGCGTCGAATCGGCGATGCGCGTGGTGGTGGAGGACTTTTTCCTGCCGCCGGACGAGCGGCTGGACGACCGCACGCGCGCTGCGCTCGCGACGATGCTTCGACAACTCGTCGACACTATCGAAGCCGAGATCCGCGAATATGGCGTGCGCCAGCTCACCGGGCGCGGAGAGACGGCGCTGGCCGATGCGCTCGCGGCGCCGGGGCCTTCGCTGGTCGAGCGGCTCGCCCAGGCAGGGCTGTTGCGCGACCCCGCGCTTATGGGCGAGCTCATTGCGCGCGTCCGTCTCGAAGTGCTGAGCGCCGGGCTGCCGGTCCAGGCGACCGAGGGGCCTAGCCTGATCAACCGCTTCGCGCAGCATGCCGATCGCCTGCTCGCGGCCAGCGCTGCGGCGGTGCTGATCGCTGAAAACCGCCGCTGCGGGGATGCGATTCAGCTTTCGCGGGCCGACCTGTCGGCCGATCTCCAGCACAGGCTGGTCTGGTGGGTGACTGCGGCGCTGCGCGAACGAACCGTCGTGCCGGACGAAGCTTCATCCCTGCTCGACCGCGTGCTTGCCGAAGGCGCGCGGCGCAGCCTGGCTGCGTATGACGAAGGCGATCGGCTGGAGGCCGCTGCGCTTCGTTTCGCCGCGGCGCTCGATGCGGGCCCGCAGGAGCTTGCCGGGCTGCTCGTCGAATCGCTGGGCGACCGGCGGGCTGCCGTGTTCGCGGCGCTGCTCGCACACGCGCTGGGCACCAGCTACGAGGCCGCGCGCGAACTGGTGCTCGACCCGGCCGCCGAGCGGCTGTGCCTTGCGCTGCGAAGCCTGGATCTCAGCCGCGAGACGATTGCGCAGGTCGGCTATGCGCTCTGCGAAGCGGACAGGCGCCGCGATCTCGAACAGTTCGCCGACATGCTCGATGTCGTGATGACTATCGATACGCCCGAAGCGCGGGCTGCCGTGGAGCCAATCCGGCTCGATCCGCACTATCGCACTGCCGCACTGGCGCTGCGGCGCGCCGGGACACCGGCGTGAACGCCGTGGAACCCGCACTTCCCGCCGCGGTGGGCAGGCTCGACAGCCGGGGCAGGCTGATCGAGGCCGAGCCGCGGCTGCTGGAGCTCAATGCGCGCGCGGGCGGACGGATCGGCGCGCCCTTTGCCGTGCCCTCGATCGCTGCGGTTGCTCGCCTCGCACAGCGGCTGGGCATCACCATCTCGCGCAACGTGATCGCCGCGGACGGCGAGGATGACCTCGACCTGGCGGTACGCGCCGAGCCCGAGGAGGGCGGCGTCCTGCTCGAAGTCAGCGGGTGGCGCGCATACCCCACTTGGCGGGCCGCCGCCGCAAGACCCGATCACGACGGCGATTTCCAGCGCACCGCCGCCGACTGGACATGGGAAACTGACGCTGCGCTGCGCATCACCTTCCTCTCGGTAGAGGCAGGCACGCGCTTCGGTTTCGATGCCGAGGCGATGCTTGGTCAGCCGCTTACCCGGCTGCTCAGCCTTGCGGAGGACGAGCACGGCGAGCTCGCGATCCTGAACGCAATCGCAGGGCAGACGCGCTTCGAGGGGCAGAAGGCCGAAGTCCGCGGCACAGGCCGAATAGTTCGGCTGGAAGGGAGCCCGCGCACCGACGCCAAGGGCCGCTTCGCCGGTTTCACGGGCGCTGCGTATATGCTCGACGTATCGGCGGAGGTGTCGGGGCAACAGCTGGCAGCTGGCACCTGGTTCGGCGGTTTCCCCGATTCGTTCAGCCAGCGGCTCGACCGCGCGCTTCGTGAACCGCTCGGCCGGATCATTGCCAATGCCGACAGCATCAGCGCCCAGGCCGACGGGCCGCTGCGCGCGGACTATGCCGAATATGCCGGCGATATCGCGAGCGCGGGGCGCCACCTGCTCGGGATCGTCGACGATCTCGTCGACCTCCAGGCAATCGAGCGCCCCGATTTCGCACCGAAGCACGAAGCCATCGATCTCGCCGACGTGGCCCGCCGCGCGGCGGGGCTGCTTGCCATGCGTGCGGCCCAGTCCAACGTGCGAATCGATCTTCCGGGCCCGGAAGAAAGGCTCCCCGTCGTCGGCGAAACCCGCCGCTCGCTCCAGGTGCTCGTTAACCTGATCAGCAATGCCGTACGCTATTCGCCAGCCGGCGGAACGGTGTGGATCCGGGTGGAGCGCAACGGGCAGATGGGCTGCGTGATCATCGCCGACCAGGGCAAGGGCATCGCGCCCGAGAGCCACGACCATATCTTCGACAAGTTCAGCAGGCTCGATCCCGACGAGACCGGCGGCAGCGGCCTGGGGCTTTATATCGCTCGCCTCCTGGCGCGTGCGATGGGCGGCGAGCTGATCGTCGACAGCGCCCCGGGGCTGGGTGCGCGCTTCGTCTTCATGCTTCCCTGCCGCGACTGATCTGCGCTCAGCCCGAACGCAGCAGCGCCACGGCGGCGTCGCGTTCGAACAGATAGAGCGCCGTGCGAGCCGCCTGGCCCCGCGGAGTCTTGAGGCTGCGATCCTGATCCACCAGCAGCCGCGCATCGGCATTGGCCGCGACGATCAGCGCCTGCATCATCTCGGGCGTCGCCAGCCGGAACTGCTGCTCGCCCGATTGCCGCGTGCCGAGCAACTCACCGCCGCCGCGCAGCTCGAGGTCGCGCTCGGCGATGACAAAGCCGTCGTTGGTGTCGCGCATCAGCGCGAGCCTGGCGCGGGACGTCTCGCTGAGGCCGCTGCCGCGCAGCAGCACGCAATGGGAGCGACCCCCGCCCCGTCCGACGCGCCCGCGCAGCTGGTGGAGCTGCGCGAGCCCGAAGCGGTCGGCATGCTCGATCACGATCAGCGTTGCGTTGGGAACGTCTACGCCGACCTCGATCACCGTCGTTGCTACCAGCACGCCGATGTCGCCGCTGGCGAAGCGCGCCATCACGGCGTCCTTCTCGGCGCCCTTCATCCGCCCGTGGACCAGCCCGACCTTGTCCCCAAACCGCGCCTGAAGCTGCGCCGCGCGCTCCTCGGCGGCGGCGAGATCGACCTTCTCGCTCTCCTCGACCAGCGGGCACACCCAGTAAGCCTGCCTGCCCGAGCCGAGATGCCGGCCCAGCGCCTCCACGATCTCCCCAAGGCGATCTTCGGAGATCACGCTGGTCTCGACCGGTTCGCGCCCCGGCGGCATCTCATCGAGCCGGCTGACGTCCATCTCGCCGTGCGTGGCGAGCTGGAGGGTTCGCGGAATCGGAGTCGCGGTCATTGCCAGCAGGTGCGGCGGCACCTGCGCCTTGGACTGGAGCATCAGCCGTTCGGCGACGCCGAAGCGATGCTGCTCGTCGACCACCACCAGGCCGAGATCCTTGTAGCGGACTCCCTCCTGAAAGATCGCGTGGGTGCCGACGAGGATGTCGACCGATCCGTCGGCGAGCCCCATAAGCGTCGCCTCCCGGGATTTGCCCTTGTCGCGCCCGGTGAGGATCGCGACGTTGACGTCCATCCCCGAAAGAACGCGCGTGAGCGTCTCGAAATGCTGGCGCGCGAGGATCTCGGTCGGCGCCAGCATCGCGCCCTGTGCGCCGGCCTCGGCGGCGATCAGCAGCGCCATCGTCGCCACCAGGGTCTTGCCCGAGCCGACATCGCCCTGGAGCAGCCGCAGCATCGGCTGGCTCTGTGCCATGTCGCCTTCGATCTCGCGGATCGTCCGCGCCTGCGCGCTCGTGGGGGCGTAGGGCAGCCGAAGCGCGTCGCGCAGCCTGCCGTCACCCTGCAACGGCCGTCCACGCCGGGCGCGCGCGGCGCCGCTCACCAGCAGCAGCGCGAGCTGGTTGGTGAAGATCTCGTCATAGGCGAGTCGTTCGCGCGCCTTGGCATCGGCGGGATCAGCATGAATGCCGACCAGCGCCTCCTTCCATGCAGGCCAGTCGCGCTGCGCCTTGAGGCTCGGCTCAATCCAATCGGGAAGTTCGGGCGCGCGTTCGATCGCCTGCGCAGCCAGCGCGGCGATCCGCTTCGAAGTGATTCCTTCCGAGCACGGATAGATCGCCTCGCGCCCGCCGGCTTCGTCCTTCTGGTCGAGCGGCAGGACATAGTCGGGGTGCACGATCTGCAGGTCCTGCCCGTATTGCTCGAGCTTGCCGGAGACCCAGCGCGGCTCGTTCAAGGGCAGCAGCTTCTTCACCCAGCCCGAATTGCCGCCGAAATAGACCAGGGTGACGTGATTCCCGTGCGCATCGACTGCCTGCACGCGTGCCGGCGCCCGCGCGCTACCGCCCATGCGATAGCTTACCGGCGTCAGCTGGATCGCGATCACGCGTCCCGCGTCCGCCGCCATCAGCTCGTCGCGCTCGATTCGGTCGATGAATCCGGTGGGCAGATGGAAGGCGACGTCGACCGCGCGCGCCAGCCCCAGCCGCTCCAACGGCTTGGCGAGCCCCGGGCCGATGCCCTTGAGCGCGGTGACTTCCGCGAACAGTGGATTGAGAATGTCGGGCCGCATGACTATTTCGGCCCTACACCGAAGCCGACGGTCGCTCAAAGCGCCGCCGGCCAATTTGCGTTGGAGCCTATGGATCGCGATCACCGTCTCAAGCGCCTGCGCTTCCGCGCCTGGCACCGCGGCGTCAAGGAAGCCGACCTGCTGATCGGGGGATTCTTCGATGCGCATGCCCAGCGCTGGGACGATGCCGAGATCGCGCTGTTCGAGACACTGCTCGAGGAGCAGGACGTCGACATCATGGCCTGGGCAATGGGAACACAGCCGGTGCCTGAACGCTATGCGGGCACGGTGATGAATGCGCTCAAGACGCTGAATTACGTGCCGATTTCATCCTAACTCCCTCTCCCCTTCGGGGAGAGGGTCGGGGAGAGGGGCAAGCACCGCACCCTCTCCACCCTGCCCCTCTCCCAACCCTCTCCCCGAAGGGGAGAGGGCTTTGCAGGACGCCGATGCCCGACCTAAAGACGATCCTCTCCGCAACCCGTCCCCTCACCCTTTCGGGTGTACCGGCCGGATTCCTCCCTTGGATGCTCGCCGATCTGGCGCGCGCGGGCACGGCGGTGTTCGTCGCGCCTGATGAAGCGGCAATGCGCGCGGTTGCCTCGACTGCCGGTTTCTTCGCGCCCGAGCTCGAGATTTTCGCTTATCCCGCGTGGGATTGTCTGCCCTACGACCGCGCCTCGCCCACGCTGCGCGTCATGGCCGAGCGGCTGGCGACGCTCCATGCGCTCCAGACGAAGTCCGACAAGCCGCGCCTGCTCGTCACCACCGTCAACGCGACTTCCCAGCGGACGCTCACGCCGTTCCGCATCCGGCAGCTGGTGGCGACGCTCGCTCCGGGCGAAAGTATCGGGCTCGATCGGCTCGCATCACTGCTCCAGGCCAACGGCTATGTCCGAGTCGACACGGTGAACGATCATGGCGAGTTCGCGGTGCGCGGCGGGTTGGTCGATCTCTTCCCCTCGGGCTCCGAACAGGCGCTGCGGCTCGATTTCTTCGGCGACGAGATCGAGAGCGTGCGCACCTTCTCGCCCGAGGATCAGCGCACCACTGGCCGGATCGACGGCTTCACCCTCCTCCCGGCCTCTGAAGCGCTGCTCGACGAGGAATCGGTCAAGCGTTTCCGTGCGCGCTACCGCGAGCAGTTCGGCGCGACCGCGACGGGCGACCCGCTCTACCAGGCGATCAGCGACGGGCGCCGGCTCGCCGGCATGGAGCATTGGCTGCCGCTTTTCGAGGACAGGCTGGAGACGCTGTTCGAGCATCTTCCCGACGGCGTGGTGATCGTCCGCGACACTGCAACCGAAGGGGCAGCGCAGCAGCGTTTCGAGGCGATCGCCGACTATCACCAGAACCGGGCGCGGGCCGAATCCTCGGCGCCGGGCAGCTATCGTCCGCTTCCCGCCGACACGCTCTATCTGACGCCCGAGCAATGGGCGCGCGCGCTAGATGCCGCGGCGGTGCATATCGCCACCCCCTTCCACGAGCCCGAGAGCGATCGCGTGCTCGAGTTCAATGTGGATGGCCCGCGCGACTTCACGCCCGAACGCGCATCGGGCGTGAATGTCTATGAAGCGGTGGTCGCGCACCTCGCCAAGGTGCGCAAGGATGGACGCAAGCCGATCCTCGCCAGCTATTCGAACGGCGCGCGCGAGCGGCTTTCGGGACTGCTCGCCGATCATGGACTGAAAGGCGCGCGTCCTGCCGGAACCTGGCAGGAAGCGCTCGGCGCTGCGGACAAGGGCGTCGCCCTGATCGTGCTGCCGCTCGACCACGGCTTCACCGCCCCCGACGTGGCGCTGCTCACCGAGCAGGACATGCTCGGCGACCGGCTCGTCCGCCGATCGAAGCGCCGCAAGAACACCGACGCCTTCCTCCAGGAGCTGGCAACCCTGTCGCCCGGTGACCTGGTGGTGCATGTCGATCACGGCATCGGCCGCTACGAGGGGCTGACCCAGATCCCGGTGCAGAAGGCGCCGCACGACTGCGTGGCGCTCGAATATGCCGGCGGCGACAAGCTCTACGTCCCGGTCGAGAACCTCGAAGTGCTGAGCCGCTACGGATCGGGCGAGGAAGGCGCGACCCTCGACCGGCTCGGCGGCGAGGCGTGGCAGCGGCGCAAGTCCAAGATGAAGGAGCGGATCCGCGAGATCGCGGGTGAGCTCATCGCGACCGCGGCCAAACGCGCCACCCGCGCGGCCGACGTCGCCGAGCCCGATTCGGGCGGCTACCCGGCCTTCGTCGATCGCTTTCCCTATGAAGAGACCGACGATCAGGACCGCGCGATCGGCGACGTGCTCGAAGACCTCGCTGCCGGCCGGCCGATGGACCGGCTCGTCGTCGGCGACGTCGGCTTCGGCAAGACCGAGGTGGCGCTGCGGGCTGCGTTCGTCGCCGCGATGTCGGGGATGCAGGTGGCGATCGTCTGCCCCACCACGCTACTCGCGCGCCAGCATCACCGCAACTTCGTCGAGCGTTTCCAGGGCTTTCCGATCAACATCGGCCGCCTGTCGCGCCTCGTTCCCGCCGGGGAGGCAAAGGCGACCAAGGAGGGCCTGGCCGCCGGCACGATCGATATCGTGATCGGCACGCACGCCGTGCTCGCCAAGGGAGTCGAGTTCAAGCGGCTGGGGCTCGTGGTGGTCGACGAGGAGCAGCGCTTTGGCGTGACGCACAAGGAGCGGCTGAAAGCGCTCAGGGTCGATGTCCATGTGCTGACGCTCACCGCGACGCCGATCCCGCGCACGCTCCAGATGGCGATGAGCGGCCTGCGCGAGCTTTCGGTGATCCAGACACCGCCGGTCGATCGGCTCGCGGTGCGCACCTATGTGATGCCCTGGGACCCAGTGGTGCTGCGCGAGGCGCTGCTGCGCGAGCATTATCGCGGCGGCCAGGCCTATTTCGTCACGCCGCGTATCTCTGACCTGCCGGAGATCGAGGAATTCCTGCGCGAGGCCGTGCCCGAGGTCCGCTATGTCGTCGCGCACGGCCAGATGTCGCCGACCGAGGTCGAGGAGCGGATGTCGGCCTTCTATGACCGCAAGTTCGAAGTGCTGGTCTCGACCACGATCGTCGAGAGCGGGCTCGACATTCCTTCCGCCAATACGCTGATCGTCAACCGCGCGGACAAGTTCGGCCTTGCCCAGCTCTATCAGCTGCGCGGCCGCGTCGGGCGATCGAAGACGCGCGCCTATGCCTATATGACGACGCCCCCCGAGCGGATGATGACCGAAGCGGCCGAAAAGCGGCTCAAGGTCCTCTCCGACCTCGAATCGCTGGGCGCCGGCTTCCAGCTCGCGAGCCACGATCTCGACATTCGCGGCGCGGGCAATCTGCTCGGCGACGAGCAGTCGGGCCACATCAAGGAAGTCGGCTACGAACTCTACCAGTCGATGCTCGAGGAAGCGATCCTGGAGGCCAAGTCGGGCGGGCTTGCCGACGAGCGGCCAAAGGACTTGTCGCCGCAAATCACCGTGGACGCGCCGATCCTCATTCCCGAGGAATATGTGCCCGATCTCGACCTGCGCATGGGGCTCTACCGCCGCCTCAACGAAGTCGAGGATACGCGCGGGATCGAGGAATTTGCCGCCGAGCTGATCGACCGATTCGGCAAGCTGCCCGAGCCTACCGACAATCTGCTGCGGCTGATCGAGACCAAGCTCAACGCGAAGAAGGCGTGCATCGCCAAAATCGACGTCGGGCCCAAGGGTGCGCTGGTCAGCTTCCACGAGGACAAATTCCCCAACGTTCCCGGGCTGTTGGCCTATGTCGACAAGCTCGGCGAGACTGCGCGGCTGCGTCCGGACATGAAACTCGTCATCAACCGGGCCTGGGCGAACCCCGCGGCGCGGCTGCACGGCGCGCTCCAGCTCTCGCGGGGCTTGGCAAAGGCAGCCGGCTAGGCGCAGGGATGCGCGGGGAGGGTTGGCATGAGTCTGATTTCCGATTCGATCGTGCCGGTTGCCGCGATCGCCAGCTATGGCCTGACGGGCGCAATGCTGCTCGCGCTGCTCGAACGGCTGGTGCCGGTGGTGCCTTCCTATGCGCTGTTCATCTTCCTCGGCGCCAGCCTTGCGCCTACCCCCGCGGACCTTGTCTGGCTCACCGTCGCGGTCACGCTCGCCTCGTCGTTCGGCGGGCTGTGCTGGTACGGCGCCGGGCGACTGCTGGGCGCGGAGCGGACCGAGGCGCTCGTTCGCCGTTTCGGCCGATATGTCTGGCTCTCCGAGAAGCTCTATCATTCGCTCGGCGAGCGCTATCAGCGCCACTATTTTGCCGCGACCTTCATCGGCCAGGCCGTGCCGGTGGTGCGCATCTATCTATCGCTCCCGGCCGGTATCCTGCGCGTGCCGCTGCCGGGGTTCACGCTCGCAGTGCTGCTCGGCAGCGCGCTATGGGTCGCGGCGTTCCTGCTGCTCGGCTATTGGCTGCACGCGACCGGCTGGAACCCGATCACCGCCACCATCGTGGCCGTGCTCGCGCTTCTGGTGATCGAGACCGCAATCGTCGCCGCATGCCGGGAGATCACCGGGCGCCGCGCCGCCTAGCGCTCGAACTCGACGGGACCGGCTTCGACCGTCACTTCCTCAGCCTCCAGCTCTTCGGCGGAGAATTTCTCGCGGTGCATCGCGAAGCTGCCGGTCACTCCCTCGACGATCCAGCGGCCCGCCACCTCAGTCCCCGCCTCGTCGACCTGGCCGGTATAATGGACTGTATGGTCCCAGCTTCCGTGCCCGTCATATTGCTTGAGGAAGCGCAGCGTCGGCCCGCCGCGTTGCCCGGCTACGCTCGCCCGGCGCAGGTCGGCCTGCCCGGTGTCGTCCGGTTCGGTGATCGTCCCCGTCACCGCGCCGAGCGTCTCTTCCAGCACCGCGATGAAGCTGTTGGCCTGATCCTCGCGATCGGCGACATAGCTTCCGTACCAGATGCCGCTCAGATCGCGCGGATCGCTCATGCGACCGCCAGCTTTGCCAGCGCCGGCACGTCGACAGGACCGGCGCAAAGATAGCCCTGATAATATTGGCAACCTTCCTTGGCGAGCAGATCGAGCTGTGCCTCGGTCTCCACCCCCTCGGCAATCACCGCCAGCCCCAGCGAGCGCGCCATGTCGATGACGCCGCGCACCACCACCCGATCGCGCGGGCTGCCGGTAATGTCCTGGGTCAGCCGCCGGTCGATCTTGAGATAGTCGAGCGGAAGCGCCTTGAGATAGGCGAGGCTCGAATAGCCGGTGCCGAAGTCGTCGATCGCGACGCGGCAGCCGGCGGTGCGGAGCTGCGTCAACAGCCGCGCTGCCTCGCCCAGATCCGCCATGATGCCGCTTTCGGTGATCTCCACCGTCAGCCGCGCGCGCGGGAAACCGCTCGAATCGATCCGGCCGAGCAGATTGTCGACGAAGCCCGGCCGCGCGACATCGGCAGCAGCGACGTTGATCGAAAGCCGCAGGTGCGCGAGCCGTGAGGGCCATTGCGCAGCGCCGGCGAGCGCGCGCCGCTGGACATGATCGCTGAGGGCCGCGTCCAACCCGGCGCGCTCGGCCGCCGCGAACAATGCCTCGGCACCCACTTCTCCGAAGCTCGGATGCTGCCAGCGGGCGAGCGCCTCCGCCCCGACCACGTTGCCCGACGCGAGCTCGACCTGCGGCTGATAGAGCACGCCGATCTCGCTGCGTTCGAGTGCGCGATGCAGATCGGCCACCAGCGCCTCGATGGGCGGGCTTCCATCCTTCGGAGCGGGTGCGTCGCCGAGCAGCAGTTCACCGGCGCGGCGGAGCAGGGCCCCGGCATTGTCCTCTGACCCGCCGATCAGGCTCACCAGCCGGGCTCCCAGCGGAGCGATTTCCCCCGCCGCCACGAACGGCCGCCCCAATGCCTCTTCGATTCGCGTGCGGGCCCGATCTAGCATTGCTTCGCCGACGACCTCGTCGGCAACGAGGAATTCGGATCCGCCGATGCGAGCGACGATGGCGCCGGGGCCGAACGCGTCGCGCGCGACTTCGGCCAGGCGGCGCGAGACTCCGCGCAGCAGTTCGTCGCCCGCGGTCCGGCCATAGGCACGGTTCACCGTCTCGAAGCGCGTGAGCCCGATGATCACCAGGCCGATGCACGCGCCCTCCCCCAGTCGCCGATCGATCCAGCGCCGGGCGCTCGCGGCATCGCGGGCGCCGGTGAGTGCGTCGCGCACCGC
The DNA here is from genome assembly GCF_051400635.1 of Sphingomonas radicis. Lineage (NCBI taxonomy): Bacteria > Pseudomonadati > Pseudomonadota > Alphaproteobacteria > Sphingomonadales > Sphingomonadaceae > Sphingomonas > Sphingomonas radicis. The sequence continues at coordinate 165,765 of NZ_JBLFFG010000006.1, read as the reverse complement.
GTTGCTCGCGTCCGGCGCCACGCCCAACGCTTCGACGAACGCGTGCACCCGGCCGGTCTCGCGGTCGCGCTGGAGATGCTGCACGACCCGTCCCACTCCCGGCACGTCATGCGCGAACGCAGTCGAATATCGATCGCCTCCAAGCCGCCGGAACGCGGCCGTGGCCAGCTTGCGGTCGCCAGGATCGAGCCGGCGCATCGCGGCGCGCACGCCGGGCGCTTCGCCAAGGCTGAGCAGATTCGCGAGCCCCGGCGTGAGCTGGAGCGAGCGCATCTCGGGATCATAGTGCCAGCCGAGCGGTTCGGGCGGCCCGCTCGCCTGGCCGCTCGCACCCGTCAGCCGTTCGACGTGGCGCTCTGCGAAGCGGATCGCGTGCGCCATCGCCGCGGAGGACATGGGGCTGCTGAGGAAATGCGTGGCGCCGGCCTCGTAAAAGTGGCGCATGTGCACGGTGTCGCTCTGCGAAATGAGGATCAGCAGCGCCCCGCCCTGCGCCTCGATCGTCGCACCCAATGCCTTGGCGGCGTCGATCCCGTCGGTCATCGCGCCACGCGCGTCGATTACGGCCACGCTGGCGCCGCTGGCGAGGAAGCGCTGGTCGAGCCCTTCCGCACGCCGCGCCGCCACCACGCGCCAGCCGCCCCCCGCAGCGGCGGCAGCAACTTCGTCGCGCTGGCGGAACGACAGCACGAACACCGAACTATCGGGAGTTGTGGCAGCGGTATCGACGACCGTGAAATTTTCATCCATCGCGCCTTCGATAGCGGCAACGCTTGCTCGCCGTCCATCGCAAGGGTTGTTTGCCTGCGACGAAGTGCTTACCCCCTGCTCATGGCCTGCGCCCCTGTCATGAACCCCGATCGACTGGTGGACCGTTATGGCCGCGCGATCACCTATCTGCGCATTTCGGTGACCGACCGGTGTGATCTGCGCTGCCGCTATTGCATGGCCGAGCAGATGACCTTCCTGCCCCGCAACGCCTTGCTGAGTCTGGAGGAGATCGCGTTGATCGCCGAGCGCTTCATTGCCCGCGGTGTGCGCAAGATCCGGCTGACGGGCGGCGAACCGCTGGTCCGCCGCGACATGATCGAGCTCGCATACAGGCTTGGCCGGCAGCTCGGGGGCGCGCTCGACGAGCTGACGCTCACCACCAACGGCACACGGCTGGCGGAACATGCCGCGGACCTGTTCGACGCGGGCGTGCGCCGCATCAACGTGAGCCTCGACAGCCGCGATCCCGAGACCTTCCGCTATATCACCCGCCACGGCGAGGTCGGCCGCGTGCTGGGCGGGATTGCCGCCGCCAGGAGCGCGGGCCTCCAGGTCAAGATCAACATGGTCGCGCTCAAGGGTCTCAACGAGGCCGAGATCGCGCCGATGCTCGCCTGGTGCGCGAGCGAAGGCCACGACCTGACGCTCATCGAGACGATGCCGCTCGGCCAGATCGACGAGGATCGCGCCGATCGTTTCCTGCCGCTCCCGGCGGTGCTCGATTCGCTGCGGCAACAGTTCGATCTCGTTCCCGACGATCGCACGACCGGGGGGCCTGCCCGCTATCTGCGCGTCACCGGAACGGACACGCGGCTGGGGCTCATCTCGCCGCTCACCGGTAATTTCTGTGCGACGTGCAACCGGGTGCGACTCTCGACCGACGGCAAGCTCCACATGTGCCTGGGCCACGAGGATGCGGTGGACCTTCGGGCGGCGATCCGCAGCGGGGGGCTCACCGCGGTCGACGCCCTGCTCGACGATGCGATGCGTGCCAAGCCCGAGCGGCACGATTTCCGCATCGAAGCCGGTGCCGCCCCTGCCGTAGCCCGCCACATGAGCGTCACCGGCGGATGACCGCACGCGCGCTCGTGGCATCTCCGACCCCGCCCGCGCAGCTCGCCGCCGAGGAGCTGCGCGGCGCCTATGACTGGGTGCCGATCGCCCAGGCCGAGCAGGTGGTCGCGCTGGGCGGCGACGGGTTCATGCTCCAGACGCTCCATACGATGCTCGAGCGCCGCCGCATCCTGCCGGTGTTCGGGATGAACCTGGGCACCGTCGGCTTCCTGATGAACGACTGGCGGCTCGAACGGCTGGACGAGCGGCTCACGCGCGCGCGGCCGTTCCGCGTCTCGCCGCTGGCGATGGCCGCGGTGACCGTATCGGGCGAACATTGCGTGCTGCCCGCGATCAACGAAGTGTCGCTGCTCCGCGAGACACGCCAGACCGCCAAGCTGGAAGTGACGGTGAACGACCGGATCGTGCTGCCCGAGCTGGTGTGCGACGGTATTCTCGTCGCGACCCCGGCAGGCTCCACCGCCTATAATTTCTCCGCGCAGGGGCCGATCCTGCCGCTCGGCTCGGCGCTGCTGGCGCTCACCCCCATTTCCCCCTTCCGTCCGCGGCGCTGGCGCGGCGCGATCTTGCCTGAAAAGACGCGAATCGGAATTCGCGTGCTCGAAGCCGACAAGCGCCCGGTGAGCGCCGTCGCAGACCAGCGCGAGGTCCGCGAGGTGGCGCATGTTCATGTCGAGATCGACCATATGCGCGACCTCACCCTGCTCTTCGATCCCGAGCATGCGCTCGACGATCGCATTACGATGGAACAATTCCTCGCCTGAGGTGCTTGCATCGGCGGAATCTGCAGCTATAGACGCCCGCCTACGGCTTGTTCCCTGATAGCTCAGCGGTAGAGCTCTCGACTGTTAATCGAGCGGCCGTTGGTTCGAATCCAACTCAGGGAGCCAGCCGGCGATCGCCGGCCCGGGCGATGGCGAGCCCCCGGCGACAGCACAGGCGATCCCCGATAGCTCAGCGGTAGAGCTCTCGACTGTTAATCGAGCGGCCGTTGGTTCGAATCCAACTCGGGGAGCCAGCCGTCTCGGCCGAGAGAGTCGCCTTTCCTGCCGACATATCCGATTTTTGGCACGTGCAACTGCATTGCTGCGCAGATGCTGCCAGTCGACGCTATTGATTGTCACTTGCAGTAAATCAGCCGTAGCGCTACCCGGCCCTCGTTTCGGATCGGGGGTTCGCATGCGTTTGTTGTTGGGTTGCAGCTTGTTCGCAATCGTGTCGGCCGTGGCGACGCCGGCGTTCGCACAGGCATTGCCGGAAAATTCGGCGCCCAGCGATTCCGCGTCGGCTGAAGACGAGAACGCGGACGGCGCTCAAGGTGAAGTCATCGTCACCGCGGCGCGTACCGTACTCCCCCCTTCAGCGCTGCCGCTCACGATCGAGGTGATCGACAACGAGACGCTGACCCAGCAGATGGCGATCGCCGGATCCGTCACCGACGCGGTCGCCAACCTGACTCCGTCCTTCTCGCCGACGCGGCAGAAGCTGTCGGGCGCAGGCGAGACGCTGCGGGGCCGCTCGCCGCTCTATGCGATCAACGGCATTCCCCAGTCGACTCCCTTGCGCGATGGCAGCCGCGACGGCTTCACCATCGACGGCTTCTTCGTCGATCGCGTCGAGCTCATCTATGGCTCGAACGCGCTGCAGGGGATCGGCGGCACGGGCGGTATCGTCAACCAGGTGACCGTCGGTGCCCCAAAGGCCGAGGGACTGTCAGGCCGGGTGCTCGTCCAGGGCACCGCCGACAATGATTTCCATAACGAAGGCTTTGGCGGCAAGGCCGCGGCGCTTGTCCAGTACAAGGCGGGCCGCTTCGATGCGTCGGTGGGCGCCGCCTATGAGGATCGCGGTATATTCTACGATGCAGAGGGGCGCCCGATCGGCATCAATCTCACCCAAGGCGAGACGATGGATTCCAAGGCTGTCTCCCTGTTCGGGCGATTCGGCTACGCGGTCTCGGATACGGCCCGGCTCGACCTGACCCTCTCCCGCTTCGATCTCGACTCCAGGGGCGAATATGTCCCGGTCGCCGGCCATCGCGCGACCGGCCTGCCGACCAGCGCACGCCGCGGCGATCCGCCGCTCCTTCCCGCCGCGAACCTTGCCGAAAGCGCCGCGCTGTCGCTGACCGACACCGACCTGTGGGGCGGCAATTTCGTGAGCCAGGTCTTCATCAGCCGCACGCGCGACACCTTCGGCGCCGACGTGACTCCGCAGCCGAGCCAGCAGGACCCCGCGCTCGCGCCTCTCGGCACGCTGTTCGACCAGACCGAGAACAGCTCACGCAAGATCGGCGCCAAGATCAGCTACGAGCGCGCGATCCCGGGCTTCGAGGCGCTGACCGCCACGATCGGCTTCGACGCGCTGTTCGACCGCACCGAGCAGCGGCTGATCGCAACCGACCGCACCTATGTGCCGCCGACCGACTTCCGCAGCCTCGCGCCGTTCGGCCAGGCCAATTTGAAGCTGTTTGACGGCCTGTTGCGCCTTGCTGGCGGAGTGCGGTGGGAGAATATCCAGATCAAGATCGATGACTATCACACGATCGCCTCGACCACCTTTAACCCCTGCCCTTCCTCCAGACCGTGCGGCCCCTCCACCTATGGCGGCGTCGCCGTGGCCGGCGGCAGCCCGACCTTCAAGGACGCACTGCTCAACGGCGGCGTCATCGTCGAGCCGATCGAAGGCATCCGCGCCTATGCGAGCTATGCCGAGGGCTTCACCGTGCCCGATGTCGGCCGCATCACTCGCGCGATCGGCGAGGCCGGTGTGGACATCGACAACTTCCTCGATATCGAGCCGATCGTCTCGAACAACCGCGAGATCGGCGTCGAGGTGAAGCGCGGCCCGCTCGATGCCAGCGCCACCTATTTCTGGTCGTCGAGCGACAAGGGCCAGCTGCTGATCCAGGGCCTCGATCGCAATTTCGACGTGCAGCGGCTGCGCCTGGAGATCGAGGGTCTCGAGCTCAACCTTCGCGTCGCGATGCCGGTCGAAGGGCTGAAGCTGGGTGTCGGCTATGCCCATATCCAGGGGCGGTTCGACAGCGACGCGAACCGGGGCGCGCCGGACGGGATCGTCGATACCGATCTCGACGGCGTCAATATCTCACCCGATCGCCTGAACCTCTCGGCGAGCTTCAACCGGGGCCGCATCGCGGCGCTGGTGCAGTCGAACTTCTACCTCTCGCGCAGCTTCCACGCCGATGCGGGCAAACCGCAGCCGGATCAGCGCAACAACTTCGGCGGCTACAACGTGACCGACGCGACCATCCGGTACGACACCGGCTTCGGTGGAATCAGCCTCAGCGCCCAGAACCTCCTCAACGCCCAGTATATCGACTATTCGAGCGATACGCGGCTGCCGACCGACAATCTGAGCTATTTCGCCGGGCGCGGGCGGACCTTCACCCTCGGCTGGGATTATCGCTTTTGATCCTGCGCTGGCTCGACCTTCTCCATCGCTGGATGGGCGGCCTGATCGGCCTGGTGCTGGCGGTGCTCGGCCTCACCGGCACGATCCTGCTGCACAAGACCTGGTGGATCCTGCTGCCCCATGCCGACGATGCTCAACGTACCGACCCGGCAACTCTTGCCGCAGCGACCGAACGGCTGCTGACCGCGCACGCGGCAGAGGGGCCGCGGTCGATCATCTACGCCAGCCAGAATTTCGGGCTGCACCGCCTCACCCTCGGAGGCGATGCGGGTCTCTACGCCAGCCAGGATGGCGCCGTCGTCACCCACTGGGCGAGCCAATGGGAACGGCCGGAGCTATGGATCTTCGACCTGCACCATCATCTGTTCAGCGGCGATCTGGGCGAGACCGTCGCCGGCGTCGCGGGACTGGCGGCGCTGTTCTTCGTCATCTCCGGTGCGATCCTGTGGTGGCGCACGCGGAGGACTTTCCGTTGGCGCGTGCTGCCCAAGCGGGTGTCGCGCCCGGCGATCCTCATGCATCACCGCGATATTGGCATTGTCGTCGCCCCGCTGCTGTTCGTGACGGCGTTGACCGGAACCATGATGATATTCCGCCCGGTCGCGGAGGCAGTCGTGGCCCCCTTCTCCCCGTCCGCAAGCCTCAGCGAATCCCTGAAGCCGCCGCGCGTCGTGAGCAGCGGTCCGCTCGCTGCCCGGCCTGACTGGCAGGCAATGTTTGCAGCGGCGCGAGCCCGCTTCCCCGACGCCGAGTTCCGTATCGTGGCATTGCCGCGCCGATCGGGCGATCCGATCAGCCTGAGGATGCGCCGCGCGGCCGAGTGGTTGCCGAACGGACGAACGCTGCTGCTGTTCGACGCCGCGACAGGCGAGCTCCTGTTCGCCCGCGACGCCCTAACGCTGGCGGCTGGACCGCAACTGTTCAACGTCGCCTATCCTGTCCACGCCGGGAAGGTCGGCGGCATCGCCTATCGCCTGGTCCTGACCGTTGTCGGATTGGCGCTGACCCTGCTCGGCACGCTCGCGACCTGGTCTTTCTGGTTCCGCCGTCCAAAAGGCAAGCGCACGGCGCCACCCATGCTCCAGCCGGCTAGGTGACACGTCCCGGGCGCTTCGCTATGCGCCCTCCCCAATGATAAGGTGGCTTCACGACTCGGGACGCGCGCGAGCCATGATGGCCGTGCTGTTCGCGCTCGCCTTATCGGTACGCCTTCTGGTCCCGAGCGGCTTCATGCCGACGCAGACGCCCAATGGAATTGTCGTTTCCCTCTGCGACGGCATGGGCGGCAAGACCATGGTCCTCGAAATTCCATGGTCTGATGAAGACAAGAAGCCGGCGCACCCCGAGCAACCCCAATTCTGCGCCTTCACGGCGCTGGCGAGCCCGGCGATCGACAACGACCCCGTGATCGTTCGTCCACCGATCGCCGGTTCGATCCAGGAGATCGCGCTGCCACCCCCAGCCGCGGTCAGCGTTCCGCGCAGCGATTTCCTCGTTCCTCCCTTGAGGGGACCGCCCGCTCTGGCCTGAGGCCGGAGTCGATTAGCCGCGCGTCCGTTCGGGACGTGCCATCCAATCAATCCTCTCCGGCATCGCCGGCGCCTCGGCGCCCTTGCATCCTGCCGGAGCATTGTCCTTGACTGTCCTATTTGTCGCGTCCCCCGCGGTCCCGCGCGGCACGCTGGCCACACGATCGCCCGATGACCGCGAGCCTTGCCGTTCGATCGGCCGCCGCGTTCGGCATGCCATCCCCCGTCCAGCACGAGGATGGGCATGACCGCACGTACCCGCATCTTGCTGCGCCGCCTCCACCTGTGGCTCGGCCTCAGCGTGGGACTTCTCTTCGTCGTGCTGGGGATCAGCGGTTCCGCGCTGGTCTTCTATGTCGAGATCGACGCGGCGCTCCACCGCGAGGTTCGAAGCGCGGAGGCTTTGCCGCCGCCCGACTGGAACTCCCCCGTCTGGGACCAGGCGCTGGCGACTGCGCGCACCCGATGGACCGATCCTGCGGGGAGATGGTCGTTCGAGGTGACCGGCTCGGGCGGGACTATCCCCGCACGCTATTATCCGCCCTCGCGTCACGGCGGGCATCATGCCGAGCGCACGATGGTGTGGTTCTCCGCCGACGGCTCTCGGATCGTGCGGGCCGAGCCCTGGGGCAGCTATCTGATGAGCTGGCTCTACGAGCTTCATATGCACCTGCTCGCCGGCGAGGCGGGCCGGCAAGTGGTCGGCTGGTCCGGCTTTGCAATGCTCGTCCTTCTGATCACGGGCGTGCTGGCGTGGTGGCCGCGCGGTAGCTGGCGCAAGGCGCTGGCATTCAAGCCGGCCGCGGCCCCGATCCGTAGGCTGCGCGATTTGCACAAGCTGACCGGCCTTTGGAGCGTGCTGCTCCTCTTCGTCCTGGTCGGGGCCGGCGTGTTGCTCGCGCTGCCGAACATCAAGACGCAGCTATTGACCGCTGCGATCGTCGCGCCAGACAAGGTGCCGCAGCCCTTGTCGACCGCCACGAGCGGGAGGCAGATCCCGATCGCCCGGGCACTGGCCTCTGCACATCGCGCCCTGCCCGACGCTCGGCTCGCGTTCATCGACGTTCCCCGAGCCGGCGCCGAGCCGTTCAGGATGCGAGTGCAGGTGCCGGGCGATCCGCACCGACGCTTTCCGAACAGCTTCATCTTCGTCGATCAATATTCGGGCCGCGTGCTGGCCGTGCACGACACGCGGCGCGGCAATAGCTCGACCGCCGTCTCCAAGTGGATCCGCGTGCTCCACGACGGGTCGATCGGCGGCACCGCGACCCGCATCCTCGCGATGATCCTCGGGCTCGTCCCCGCGCTGCTGTTCATCACCGGAATTCTCCATTGGCGGCGGCGCTCCGCCGCGCGCCGCCGCACCCGCATTTCAACAGGGAGACACTCGTGAAAACCTCGATCATCGCTCTCATCGCATGTCTCGCCACGCCAGCCTATGCCCAGGACACGAGCCCGGAACGCCCCGAGCGCGACACCATCGTCGTCACCGGTGAGCGTCAGCTCGAAGCGGAGGCCGGTGTAGCGGGACGGCTCGGCCTTTCGATCCGCGAGACCCCGGCCACGGTGGAGATCGTCACCCAGAAGGATTTTCAGCTACAGGGTGCCCGCACCGCGATCGAAGCGATGAACAGCGCGCCCGGAGTGGCTTCGGGCAATCTGCCCGGCTCGATCGGATCGGTCTCGATGCGTGGTTTTCACCGGGCAGTGAACTATCTCTATGACGGTGTACGCATGGCCAACTCCGATGTCGGCCTGCGCAACTGGGACAGCTGGGCGTTCGAGCGAATCGAGGTCATCAAGGGCCCGGCGTCCGTCACCTCCGGCGAGGGCGCGCTGGCCGGTGCGATCAACTTCGTGCCGCGCCGCCCGAAGCTCGACGGGCTCAGCGGCGAAATGCTGGCGAGCTATGGCAGCTTCGAGACCGCACGCCTGGCAGGCGACATCAACGTGCCGATCGGACGGACGGTCGCCGCGCGCGCCAACGCATCCTGGTCGCGCTCGTCCGGGTGGATCGAAGACGCCGACTCCCGCACCTTCGCGGCATCGGGCTCGCTTCTCATCGAGCCGAGCGACCGCCTGTCGCTGACCTTCTCGGCGGACTATTTCGAGGATGATTTCTCGACGGCCTATTTCGGCACGCCGGTCGTCTCGCGCGAAGTGGCGCAGGACCCGTCTTCGGTGATCTCGGGCAGCGCCGGCCTGGTGCTCGACAAGGCGATGCGGCGCGTCAACTTCGACGTCACCGACGGCGCCGTGAACTCGCAGTCGCTGTGGCTGCGAGCGAGCGGCGAGTATCGGCTTTCGAGCACGGTGACGCTGTTCAGCGACACCAGCTGGTACAGCTCGGACCGCATCTGGCGGGACGCGGACGAATATAGGTTCAACGCCGGCACCGGCCTGATCGATCGTTCCACGTCGCTGATCACCCACGACCACCAATTCTGGAACCAGCGCGTCCACCTTGCCTTCGACGGCAGGATCGGCGGCCTGCACAACCGATTCGCAGCCGGATTCGAAGTAGGCGGGACCGACTTCTTCACCCAGCGCCGCTTCGGTTCGGCTCCGTCGGTCGACCCGTTCAACCCGGTGCGCGGCACCTTTCCCGCCGACACCGCGGCCAACTTCTCGACGCGCCAGGACGTGACGGCCGAGGTACAGCAGCTCGCATTCTTCGCCGAGAACGCCCTCAATCTCACGCCCGAGTGGCTGCTCGTCGGAGGCATCCGCCTCGACGACATCAAGTTCGACCGGCGGGTGGTGACGGTCAACAGCGGTGCGACCCAGACCTATGGCCAGGATTATGACCCGCTCACCTGGCGCGTCGGCACCGTCTACAGCATCACGCCCGACACGCAGCTCTACGGGCAGTACACCCGCGCGGTGACGCCGGTGAGCGCCTTCCTGTTCATGAGTGCCTCGAACGCTGCATACCGGCTTACTACCGGCGAATCCTGGGAGGGCGGGATCAAGGCCTCGCTTGCCGACAACCGGGTGCAGCTAACCGCGTCGCTGTTCGACATACGCCAGGACGATATTCTCACTCGCGATCCCGCTAACCCGGCCGTGGTGTTCCAGCGCGGCGTCCTCCGCTCCACCGGCGGCGAACTGTCGCTCGACTGGGCAGCAACCGACGCGTTGCGCATCACCGCGAGCGGGACTCTGCTCAACGCCGAGTTGGCGAACCTGATCGAGGCGGGCGGCGTCGACCGCTCCGGCAACCGTCCCCCCAATGTACCCGAAAGGCTGGCCGATATCGTCGTCAGCTGGTCGCCAGAGGCGCTGCCGATCACACTCACCGGCAGCGTCCGGCACAATGGCGATTTCTACACCGCGAACGACAATAGCGTGAAAGTGTCAGGGTTCACGACCTTCGACGCGGCGGTTTCGTGGAATGCGCCGTTCGGCACCTTCACGCTGCGGGGCCGCAACCTGACCGATCGATTCTACGCCGACTGGTCGGGCTATGCGTCGGGACTCGTGTTCATCGGCGCGCCGCGCAGCGTCGAGCTGTCGTTCAGCAAGCGGTTCTGAACGCCCGGCTCATGTGCTAGGTCTCGAGCGCCGTTGATCACAGCGCCCGCCCTGAGACTGCGTCCAGCTGCAACCGTCGCGCGGGCACCCCGTCGGCCTCGATATCGATGGTGATGGGACCGGGGGTGGTTCCCGCGCGTACTATTGCAACTGCGCGCCCGTGGAATGTCCGGCGTTCGCCGGACTGGAGGCTCGAGACATCGATCGGGTTGCCGTTGCCCATGCCCGCCAGTGTTCCAGCACCGCTCACCCGGACCCGCACCTTACGGTCGGCATCCTGGGCATAGACGGGCGTGCCGGCGGCATCGAGCAGTTCGACGGTGACGTAGACGAGGCTCTCGCCATCGGCCGGAATCTGCGAGCGGTCTGCCGAAACCGCCACCCGCTCCGGCGCGCCCGCAGTCCGCAACATCCAGCGCCCGGCCTCGCGCCCGTCGCGGTAGCCGACCGCGCGCAGTTCCCCGGACGCGTAAGGCACCTGAAAGATGGCCCTATATTCGCTCTCGCTACCGGTGGTCTTTCGGCCGAGGCTCCGCCCGTTCAGGAAAAGCTCCACTTGCGGGAATTCCGAATAAACCTCGACCTCGAGCGGCTTGCCCTCCTGCCCGGGCCAGGTCCAGCTTGGATGCACATCCGGAAGCGACCAGTCGAGGTGCGGAGGAACGATCGGATAGAGGTGGCGATCGGGCAGGTCCTCGGTTCCCTTCGGCTGCCGCACAAAGGCCGCGATCGGGTCGATTCCGGTCTTCCATAGAATCTGACGATAATAGGCGGCCGGCCGCTTGCGCCCGGTCGCGTCGATCTCGCCGCAATAGGCGAGGTGCCACGGATAGGGGCCGAGCTTCTGCCAATCCTGCGTGTAGCCCATCCAGCCGATGCCGGATTCGCCGAGATAATCGATCGCAGTCCAGACGAAATCGCCAACCACCCAGGGCATGGTCTCGACCGCCTGCCAGTAGGGAAACGCATCCTTCGGCAGCGACTCTGCAGTATACATCGGCGTGTCGGGCAGCTTTGCGTGGTCTTTGGCGAACAGCTCCGCATGATAGTTGTAACCCGCTACGTCGAGCACGGCCGCCTGCGCCGTGCTGAGCGGCTGATCATTGTTGATCGCCTGGGTGACGGGCCGCGTGGGATCGAGCATCCGCACGCGCGCCGCGAGCCGCTTGGCGGTCTCCACGCCCAGCGGCGTTCCGGATTCGGGGATCTCGTTGCCGATGCTCCAGAGCACGATGCTCGGATGATTGCGGCCGCTGATGACGAGGCTGTCGATGTCCTTCTCCCAATCGGTCTGGAAGAAACGGCTGTAATCCTGCGCGCGCTTGCTCTTGTTCCAGCTGTCGAACGCTTCGCTGATGACGAACATGCCGAGCTCGTCCGCCGCGTCGAGCGTCGCCTGGCTCGCGGGATTGTGGGCGCTGCGGATCGCGTTGTAGCCGGCGGCCTTCATCAGAGCGACCTTACGCCGATCGGCATCCGGCGCGCCCGCCGCGCCGATCATGTAATTGTCGTGATGGATGTTGCCGCCGCGCATCTTCACCGGCTTGCCGTTGATGCGCATGCCATTGCGTGCATCGAACGTCACCGTGCGCAAACCGAAGCGGGCGCGCCGCTCGTCGACCTTCACGCCGCCGATGCGCACCTCCTGGACCAGCGCGTAGAGATTGGGCGCCTCCGGCGACCACAGAAGCGGACGCGGAAGCTCCAGGCTCTGCGCCGATTCCATCAGGGCGCCGGGGCCAATCGAACGGCTCTCGCGCGCCTCGGCAACGGTTGCTCCTTGCGCCGACACCACTCGCGACACTAGTTCGATCGTCCGGGCCTTGTCCGAGCGGTTGCTCACCGCCGACTTCACCGAAACCACGCCACGCTCGTCGGTTACGACTGGCGTGGTCACGAAGATGCTGTCCGGATCCAGGTGCACGTGATCGAGAATTTCGAGCAAGACCGGGCGGATGATGCCGGAGCCGGCGTACCAGCGCGAAGACGGATCGGGATGATTCGCACGTACGGCGATGACATTGTCCCCGGCGCGCACCTTGCCGGTCAAATCGACGGAGAATGCAGTATAGCCATAGGCCTGCCGGGCGAGCCGCTCGCCGTTCACCCATATCTCGGCGTCCATGTAGATCACCTCGAAGTTCAGCCGCACGACCTGGGCGGCCTCGGCTGCGGTGAGGTTCAGGTGGCGGCGGTACCAGCCGATGCCGCCGGGCAGATAGCCGGAATCCTGGCCGGCGATCGCCTTGGGATCGAACGGCGGGCTGCCGTCCGGCTTGTCCATGATCGACCAGTCGTGCGGCACGACCACCCTGCGCCAGCCGCTGTCGTCGAAAGTAGGACTTTCGGCGCCCTTGTTCTCGCCCGGTTTGAACAACCAGTCTTGGGACAGGCTTCGCGTTTCCGCCGCGGCCGGCGCCACTGTCGTCGAAATCAACAGGGCGATGAAAGCGCAGGCCAGGCTCAGTAAACGCGACACAATTTTCCCCTGCTTCGTTGGGAGCCCCATCAAACGAGCCCGCGCCCCCTGATCCGGATCACCGGCACGAAGGCACCGGTTTCCGGGCCCGGCAGCGTCAAGCGCAGTGCGTCGGCGTCGCGGCGGAACTGCAGCTCGGGGCCGCCGATCAAGTCGACGCGCTCGATCGCCGCGCCGGGCAGTGCGTTCGAGCCGAGCGAAGCGATGGCGCTTTCGGCCTGCGGCCAATCGAGGAAGATCGCGTAGAGCGCGTCGCCCTTCTTCGTGAACCGCACGTCCCGGGCAGTGTACGGCTTCTGCTTTTCCTCGCCGAAGGCGCCGGCGGGCGGCGGCTGGGTCGGGCCCTCGCCGAACTTGGTCCATGGCCGCGTCCCGAAGATCGCCTCGCCATTGCGCGCGTTCCAGGCGGCGATCTGATCGACGATCGCCTCCTCCTTCTCGTCGATCGTGCCGTCGCCGCGCACCGGAATGCTCAGCAGCAGGTTACCGTTCTTCGAAACGATATCGCTCAGCATCTGAACGACGAGTTTGGCGGGCTTGTAAGCGTTGTCCCGATAGATCCCCCGCGAATAGTGCCAGCTGCCGATGCAGGTGCAGGTCTGCCACGGCTCCGCGCGGATCTCGTTGAGCACGCCGCGTTCGACGTCCTCGATAATGGCGCGGCGCTGGAATCCCTCGAGCTTCTTGCCGAACACGGCGACGTCGAGCTTGCCGCCTCGTGCCAGCGCCTGGTTGTAATAATGCGCAGTGGCATCGAGCCCGGCCTGTTCGAGCGGAAGGCCGGTATTATCGAAATAGATCAGATCGGGCCGGTAATCATCGACGATCTGGTTCTGCCGCAGCAGCCATTTGCGGACGAACTCGGGGTTGGCCGGCGGCACGGTCTCGATCCATTGGCCGTCGCGCTTGTCATGCCATTCAGCCATCGCTTTATTGGTGGTGATTCCTGGCGGTGCGACGAATGAGGGGCCGGTGTAGAGCTCCTGCGGGTCAAGGCCTTCCCAGAACGTGCCCTTGCCGTGGTGCTTCCGCCGCCAATAGGCGTCATAGCGGCGGCCGCGCATCGGCCCTTCCGGATCATAGCCATAGGCGGTCTGGTACCAGTGCCAGGCGTGGGCGGCGTGGTTCGAGATGCCGAACTTCAGATCCGTCTGCCGGACCACCTTCTCCCACCCGCGCAGGATGTCCTTCTTGGGCCCCACCCGAACGCTGTTCCAGCCATGGTGCTTGCTGTCGAACAGGTCGAGATTGTCATGGTGGTTCGCCATCGCAAAGAAGTATCGCGCGCCGGCCTTTGCGTAGCGGCGGACCAGATATTCCGGATCCCATTTCTCCGCCTTCCATTGGCCGATGATATCGAGAAACCCGGTCTGGCTCGGGTGGCCGTAATGCTTCAGATGGTGCTCATAGGCCGTCTCGCCCTTCATCCACGACGGCCGATCGGTCATGTACATCAGGCGGGCGTACCAATCGCCATGCTCGGGCTGGCATTGCGGGCCCCAATGCGCCCAGATCCCGAACTTGGCGTCGCGAAACCATTCCGGCACGTGAAACACCGAGGCAAGCGACTGCCAGTCGCCCCGAACCGGCCCATTCGAAGCCGCTTGCCCGCCACCGGCGGCGCCGCCGAGCACGACAGCCGATCCGGTCAAGAGAACGTCGCGTCTCGTCAGCATGGTCCCTCCGATAAATGATGCATGGAACAGCCTCTCACGGGGCGAAGTCAGCGACAGGTAGCCAGGGATCGAACACCTAGGGCCGTTGCCTAGCCGTCAAGAACCCGTGCATCCCGATCCAATTTGCGAAGGCGTCGAACCAGCCGGTGCTGGTGGTTTCCTTCTTGTACATGCCGAAGCCATGCCCGCCTTGTTCGTAAAGGTGGAACTCGACCGGCCGCTTCGCTGCCCGCCAGCTCTCGATCAGGCCGAACCCGGTGTTCCCGAACAGCGGATCGTCGGCGGCAAGCGCGACGAACATCGGCGGCGCGGCCGCAGGCACCGTCACCGGCGCAAGCGGACCATAGATGTTGGCGATGAATGCCGGCTTCGCGTCCTCCCCAGCGAGCGTAGTCGCCATCGTAAGCATAGCCCCGGCCGAGAAGCCGACCATCCCGATACGGTCGGGATCGACGCGCCATTCCTTCGCTCGCCGACGGATCAGCGCAAATGCCGCCCGCGCATCGGCGATCTGCGGCGCGAGCCCACGGATCGCCGCCTCGGGCGCGGGGCGCGGCGGCCGTGCGGCGCCACTGAACATCTCGCGCATCGACGCTTCGAAACTCGCCATGTCCGCCGGAGTCTGGTTGAGCCGGTATTTGAGCACGAACGCCGCCACGCCCTTGGCAGCAAGTGCCTTGGCCACGTCCCAGCCTTCGTTCTCCATCGACAGCGTCCGGAAGCCGCCCCCCGGGGTGACGACCACTGCCGCGCCGGTCGCCTTCGCCGGGTCGGGGAGAAATGGGGTCAGCGTCGCGACGGTCACGTTGCGCGCGAAGACGCTGCCATATTGGCTGTGCCATGATTCGGAATTGGCGGCGCCCGGCAGCGGGCCGGTGCCCAGTTCGATCGCGGTTGGCTGCGCCGGCGTCGCAATCGGCGTCATCCGGTCGTCCTGTGCGTGCGCCACCGGTGCGAACGCCCAGATCGCGGCAACCGCTGCCGCCGTCAGCCGCGCCCGTGCACGCTTCGTCCATTTGCTGGCCATGCTCATCCCCTCCTTCGTTGTCGTAGCTTGTTCGGCTCCGGCGCGGTCCGGCAGCGGCGGTGTTCAGCGCGGGGGCGGAACAGTCACCCCGGCGTCGGTCTGGACCACCGGCTTCATCGTGCCGTCCGGATTGTACTGGAGATACTCGACGGTGACCGCGCGCCGCCCGATCGCACCGTTGAGGTCGCCGATCGCCAGCGCAGCATTGTGCAGGAACAGATACCAGTTGCCCTTGAACTCGGCGATCCCGGGGTGGATCGTGAAGCTATACTTGCCCGATCCGGTCAGTGCGCCGCGATAAGTCCATGGCCCCTGGATGGAGGGCGCGGTGGAATAGGACACCTTCTCGTCACGGTGTTTCGAGCGGTCGAGCGAGGCATAGGTCAGGTAATAGAGGCCGCCGCGCTTGTGCAGCCATGGCCCCTCCTCGAAATGCGGCGGCGTGATCTCGGTGATCGGGCCGTCGATCTCGATCATGTTGGGCTTGAGCCTGGCGATGTAGCACTGGCGGTTGCCCCAGGCGATCCAGGTCGTCCCGTCGGCATCGGTGAACACGGTGGGATCGATATCCTCCCAGCTGTGCGTTCCCTTGGGGGTCATCTCGTTGGTGATGAGCGCAGAGCCCTTGGCGTCGACGAATGGGCCGGTGGGCGTATCGGATACGGCGACTGCGATCGCCTTCCCGGGGTGCGTGTCGTCGTGCTCGACTGCGGCGTAGAACCAGAACTTGCCGTTCTTCTCGATCGCCTGCGACGCCCAGGCATCCTTCTTCGCCCATTTGAAGTCGGCTACTTTCAGGATCGGACCGTGATCGGTCCAATGCTTCATGTCGGTTGTCGAATAGACGAGCCACTCGCGCATGTTGAACATCTCGTCGCGCTGGGCTTCGTCGTGCCCGACATAGAGGTAGAGCCGGTCGCCGACCACCAGGGGTGCCGGATCAGCGGTGAACTTGTCGCGGAAGAGAGGATTGGCGCCCGGGGCGGTGTTTGGAGCCGTCTGGGCCAAGGCGAAGGCCGGATATGTTAGCGCTACCACAAACAGCGCTGCGAATTTCGCCTGCCTGATGACCTCTCCCATCGCCGCTCTCCGGAATTGTTTGTTCGGGAGAATAGTCTGACTAATAGCCGGGTCAATCCCGCATTTCGGGAAAACGAACGCGCCTCATCTCAGCCGAAGTCCGTACAGGGCATGATGCGTGAGAACGAAGAGCGTCCGCCCATCCGGACCACCAAGCACCAGCTGAAGCGGGCGCTCCGGTACGTCGATCCGCCCGATCGACTGCCCGCCTGAATCGAACACGAAAATCTGGCCGTTCGCGACATAGACGCGCCCCTGCGCGTCCGCGACCACGCCCTCTCCTCCGCGCTCGGAGAACAGCTTCAGATCGGTGATCGCGCCGCCGGATCCCAGCTTTCCGCTATAGGTGCGGTTCTCCGACCCGTTGGTGATGAAGACACGCTCGCCCGGCCGCGCCTGAATGAACCCGTAGCTGTCGAGCGAATCCGAGAAGCGCAGCCCGCGATGATCGGGCGGCCCCTGCTGGAACACGCGCCAGGCCGGGAGCACGATGCTGCCGTCGGGCGATACATATTCGCTGCCCTTGGGCACGGCCATGTCCCGCGCGAACATCTCCGCGAGCGTGGTGAAGGTATAAGTCTGAGGATCGAGCTGATCCTTGAATTCGCCGTTGTTCCACCAATTCACCGGCAGCACGACGCTCGCGCCGCGCCGAGCGGCTACCGGTGTCGCGGGGATCACCGTCAGCTCGTGATCCGGCGAACCGGGGCGGAAACTGTAGACGGTGCCGTTCCGTCCGTAGGAGGAGAGAACCAGCAGATTGCCCGACCGGTCGACCGCCAGATTGACCGGATCGAGCGGGGCGTCGCGCACGAGCTCCAGGCGCCGATCGTCGGACCAGCGCCAGATGCGCCGGAAAAAGCGATCGACGAAATAGAGCCTCCCCTGCGCGTCCGCGGCCCCTCCCCCGATTGAGTGGAAACCGTCCGCCAGCTTTTCCAGCTTCGCACCGCCGAACGTCGCGGGCTCCACCGGTTTGGGTGCGAGGGGCACGTCCAGCACGGCAAACTGCCGCTCGCGCACGTCCAGGCCATGAGTCACGTCCCGTATCGCATTCTCATAGGGAAATTTGGTCAGCCGAAGGAAGGTCGCGCACCCATTCTCGTCACAGGTGCCCAGGCCGCTCTCACCGTTCACATGCACGTTGCGGAAGCGGATATCGTGCGAATTGTAGAGCGTCACCGCGGCCGGCGCAGCCTTGCGCGTGCGAGTGACTCGATAGCCGTGGAGATTGGCGACCAGGATGTTGCGGGAATCGCGGATCTCGAGCGCGACCGCGTCCCCGCTCTCGCCTGCCTCTCCCTCGGTCTGAGGGGCGAGCAGCTCCCAATTGGCAACCCGGTTGAGGCCGATCTCGGTGCGGACGTGGTGCTCGACCGACGCCTGGATGATGCGCCCCGGGGTCTCGGTGTCCGAGATGAGGATGCCCGGGTGGGCAAAGGTGCTCGGGCTCCAGATGTTGGCAAAGGTGCCGCCCCCGCCGGACGTCACCCAGAGGCTCGCATATTGGCCATCCCAGCGCCGCGCCGCATCTGGATCAGCCGTCGCGTTGTTGTTGTAGGGAGTGACGCGGGTGCCGTCGTAGCGGTTCGTGCCGTGTCCGCCCTGGAACTTGACGTCGTTGACCATCGAATCGGCGCCCGCCATCCACAGCAGCGCGGTCGCGCGGGGATTGACGCCGTTGGTGTCCAGACCCAGGCCGACGACGATGGCACCGCCCCCGCGCGCGCTCTCGACCAGCGCCTTTGGCCCGCCGATGCCCTGATATCCCGGCGTTCCGTCCGGCAGCACGATCTGGGTCAGACTCGGATGCAGGCCCAACAACACAGTCTCCGGCCGCAGGCGCAACGTATCGGTGACACGATAGAAGCCGGCGGGGAGATAGACCACGCGATGCGTATCGATCGCCTTCTGAATCGCCGCGGTGTCGTCGGTCGCGTCATCGCCTTTGGCGCCCAACGACCGGACGCTGACCCATTCGGAAACCGGCGGGAGCGGACGAATGGCGGGTTTGGCCCGCGGCGGAAGGCGATCGATACGCGCGGCCTGCATATCGGTCTTGAACGCGCCCATGTGCCCGAGCCCGGGAAGCGTCAGCCCATGCGTGAACGCCGCGACCTTATAGGCGGCAGCGACGCCCTCGACCGTCTTTCCGCTGTCGCGGAAGCGCGCGAAAACGGGGGTGTTCGCCGCCAGGACGTTCTGGAAGCCGACCTGGGTATAGACATTGTTCTCGTTGGAGATGACGACCGCGGCTTTCGAGACGTTCTCGAAACGGAGATCCTGGCCCCAGAGCCAGTCGCCATATCCCCTGTCGATCTCGATCCCCACCGGAGTGTCGCGGAAGGCGACGTTCACCAGCGTCAGCCCTGCCTCATGCTCGCGGATCGCAGCGTCGCGCTGCCCTTCGAACGTCGAGTCCACGAGCGCGAAGGGCCAGGCTGGCGAGGGCTTTTCGGCGAGGATGCCGTAGCGGCCACCGCGGAAATGCAGATCCTCCGCCTCGTTCGCAACATGGTAGAGGCCCGCCAGCCCGGAGCCGATGTCGAAGTCGACATGGCTGACGAAGCTGTGCTGGGCGGAGTGGAAGCGGATTGCGGTTGCCGCCGGGTTTCCGTCGAGGATGCGGAAGTCGATGTTGCTGAGCGCCGAGTAGAAAGTGCCGGGGTTCGCGTCCCGCAGGTCCTTGTTGAAAGGAACGCTTCCAGGGGGCGGGAAGGCCACCTTGCCGCCGGGCGGGCCGTCGCGCCCCGGCCGTCCTCCCGCGAAGATCAGCATATGGGCGACGCCGCGCTGAAAGCCCGGCGTGCTGGCGCCGAGCAGGATCACGGGACGCGTCGGCCCCACGCCGAAGATGCGAACGCCGGGCCAGAGATTGACGGTGCGGGTGATGCGATAGGTACCGGTGGGAAGGAAGACGATGCCGCCGCCGCCCTTTTCCGCCGCCGCATCGATCGCCCGCTGGATCGCCCCGCTGTCGTCCGCGCGCCCGTCGCCCACGCCGGCCACCCGCACCGCGTGCGGCTCATCCGGCGCGCTGGTGTAGACCGACTGCGACGCGGCGGCGGGCCATGCCATCGCGAGGAGCAGCAATAGCAGCGCCCCGGCGCCCATCCGTCTCCTGTGCATGCTGCTCCTCCACGAACGAATTGTCCCGACCTCGCGGCCGGGACGAGTTTGGGGGCGAACCGAAGCTTAGAAGTTGAAGCGAACGCCCGCACGATAGGTGCGGCCGAGCGTGTCGTAGAGCGCGGGATTGACGTCGAGGCCGGTGTTGGTCTGCGGCGACGGCTCGGGATCCTGATCGAACAGATTGTCGACCTTGAAATAGGCCCTGATGCCCGGCGTCACATTATAGGTCGCGCCGACGTCCACATAGAAGGCGCCCTTCATGAAGTTCCGGTCGATGGTCGGATGGTTGCCGGTCGACACCGGACACCCCGAGCTACAGACCACATATTGGTTGCCGAACACGCCGTCGGAGAACCAGCGCTCCGTGAGCGTGAAGCTGAACTCGTCGTTCTCATAGCTCTGGATCGCCAGCCACTTCCAATCGGGCGTAGCGCCGCTGTTGGCGCCCGCCTGATCGACCGGATCGACACCGGCGATGCCGGCATTGACCACGAACTCGCGAACATGGGTGCCGAGCGCGCGCAAAGTGAAGCTGCCCGGCAGCCCGAGCGGCTTGGTCCATTGATAGCTCGCCTCGATATCGAACCCGCTCGTCTTCCACGAAGCGAGGTTGAAGGGCTGGACGTTGATGAAGTTGCCGCCCTGGACCGGGCTGTCCAGCACGAAGCCGCCGCAGAAGGTCTGGTTGCCTTCGAAGCAGAAGCGCACGATCTGGTCCGCCGTCAGCGTCGAGATGACGCCGTCCAGCTTGATGCTGTAATAATCGAACGAAAGGCTGAGCCCCGGCAGCCAAGACGGGCGCGACAGGACGATGCCGACTTCGGTGTTGCGCGCGATCTCCGGCTCGAGATCGGGGTTGCCGATGGTGTTCTGGAACGCCTGCACTGCGACGTTGCGGAACGGATCGTTGAAGTTCGGCAGCGTCGTGACGGTCGGCGCAGCGAACAGCTCCGACAGGTTCGGCGCACGAACGTCGCGCGAGGTCACCGCGCGCAGCCTGATCCCGTCGAGCGGCGTATCCCAGGTCCCGCCGATCTTCCACGCCCAGACCGTGCCCGAGGTGCTGTAATTGGTCACGCGCGCGGCACCGTTCAGGTTGGCGCGCCCCGCCCCGCTGCTGTTGAACAGCGGCAGGTTGAGCTCGACGAAGCCTTCGTACACGTCATAGGCGCCGCCGCCGTTCTTGTAGTTGCCGGCCGCCCAATTGCTTCCCAGGGGGGCGTTGAGCAGCGGGTCCGCCGGATAAGCCTCGCTGTTCGGGCTGGCGGCGCTGACGCCGGCGCCATAGGGATCGGCGTTCACCCGATAGAATTCGTGGCGATACTCGCCGCCGAAGGCCAGGGTGAGCGGGCCCGCCCATAGATCGAAGATATCGCCCGAAACGCTGACGCTGGCGACATCCTGGGTCAGCCGGGTGTGCTGGAACGGCCCGTTGGCCGGCGTGACATAGGCGAGCGCTGCCGATGAGGGGGCGGCGCCGCCGAAGATGTTGATCGGCTGGCATCCCGCCGCCCGCGCTACCGGGTCGGCGCAGACGATCGCGCCGTTCAGGGCGATCGCGTTGGTCGCGGCGACATAGCGGTTCTGCAGGACGATATCGTTGACGTCGATATCCGATATGGTGATGCCGTGCTGGTAATAAGCGTCGTAGTTCCAATCGGTCCCGGCCAGCCCGAACTCGCCCTTGAGCCCGCCGACGAAGCGATATTGGCGCCGATCGGTATAGACCCTCGGATCGGGGAACGAACCGTTGCTCGTCCCGAAATTGAAGGACGTGATTCCCGCTTCGGCGCACCGGTCGCGAACCAGCTGTGGCAGGAACGGATTCGCGCACTGGACCGTGAGGTTCGGGCGGCCGTACCCGGGGCTCGGCTGGTTGTTGGTCTTCACCTGCGCCACGTTGACGGTCACATAGACTTCGTTGTCCGGGGCAAAGTCGAAGCCGATCCGGCCGAAGCCGTTGACGCGCTGGAGCGCCGAGGCCAGCGAAGCGCCCGAACCCGGAGCGCCCGACAGATCGCCGCCCACGCAGAAGCTGTTGCCGGGATAGCAATTGCTCACCCGGCCGTTGCCCAGCGGCTGGCCACCCGATCCGTAGTTGAAGTTGAATGGCGCGCCGTTCTGGTCGAACGCGATGCCCTGCAGTGGACCGTTGTTGATCAGGCCGTAGAGCGCATATTGGTATGGCTGCGCATAGTCGCGATAGTTGAACTGCGGCAGACCGTTGTCGGTCACTCCGGTGTTGAGCAGCGTGGTTGCGCGATACCAGTCGCGCTTGCCCGCAAGGTCGGTGCCGAAATCGCCGGGGCCTACGCCCTGATCGTGCGCATATTCGCCGCTGACGATCACGTGCAGCCTGTCGTCGAGCAGCGCGCCGCCCCAGGCGCCTTGCGCAAGGATCTGCGCATTGTCGCCATAGGTAGTGATGCCGCCCTGCACATTGGCCTTGAAGCCGGTGAAACGCGTATCGGTGATGAAGTTGACGACACCGCCGACCGCGTCCGAACCATAGGAGGCCGAGGCGCCGCCGTTGACGACATCGACGCGCTTGACGAGCAGCTGCGGGAACAGGCTGATGTCGGGCACGCCGGTGACGTTGGCGCCGACCACGCGCTGGCCGTCGAGCAGCGTCAAGGTGCGGATCGGCTGGAGGCCGCGCAGCGAGAAGGAGCTGAGACCCTGCAGGCCGCTGGAGGTACTGAAGGTGCCGGTCGCCGTGCCGGTCGATCCCTGGAGCGACGGCAGCTGCGCGATGGTGTTGAAAATGTTGGGCTGCGCGCTGGCGGCGATCTGCTCCTCACCGATGGTGGTGGTGGGAGTGGGCGCGTTGAAGCCGCTGGTCACGATGCGCGAGCCGGTGACGACGATCTCGCCTTCCTGCTCTTCGGTCATCTCGCTCGTCGCGAGAACCGTCGCGGGGGGCTCCTCCTGCGGAACCGGCGCAGTCTGGGCGTGCGCGGCGTTCGCCAGCGCCATTGCGGCAAGCGCCGTCAGGCTCGCGCGATGGCGGAACCGATGCGGTGCAAAAATCCCGTTCATCTCCTACCCTCCCTCAATGTTTCTCGTTTCTATTCTGGCTGCGCCGGCTTCGAACGTCCGGCTTATTGTTAACGGTAACGCGCAGCCCGCCTCGCCGCACGTACGACATAGGTCGTAGCGCTGGCTTAGGGCCGCGCCGCGTAGAGCGCGTGGTGGGTGAGGATGAACAGAGTCCGGCGATCCGGTCCGCCGAACAGGATCTGCAGCGGCCGCTCGGGAACGTCGATACGCCCGGCAGGGCTGCCGTCCGGACCATAGACGAACACTTGGCCATTCGCGACATAGACGCGGCCGCGGCCGTCCACCGCCACGCTCTCGCCGCCGCGGTTGGCGAAGGGCTTCAGATCGGTTAGCGTTCCGCCGGCGCCGATCGCACCGCTATAGGTGACGTTCTCCGATCCGTTGGTGACGAACAGCCGCTCACCCTGGCGGCCGCCGACCAGTCCGTTGGCGTTGAGCCCGTTCGACCAGCGCCAGCCGACATGATCGATCGGCCCCTGCTGCCATACGCGGAACGCCGGGAGCGCGAGGCTGCCGTCGGGCGAGACATATTCCAAAGCCTTGGGCGTGGCGACTTCGCGCGCGAACATCTCGGCAAGCGTGGTGAACTCGTAGGTCTTGTGGTCGAGCTGGTCGCGGAACTCGCCGTTGTTCCACCAATTGACGGGTAGCAGCGTCCTGGCGCGCGCATCGCTGCGCACCGCGGTCGGCTGGATCAGCGTCAGCTGGTCGGGCGGCCCGGCGGGATCGATCGAATAGACCGCACCCTTGGGTCCCAACGACGAGAGCACCAGCAGATGCCCCGAGGAGTCGACCGCCAGGTTCACAGGGTCGAGCGCGTGATCGCGCACGATCTCCAGCCCCTTGGCTTCGCTCCAACGATGGATGCGCTGGAAGCGCCGGTCGATGAAGTAGAGCGCGCCTTGCGCGTCGACGGCCGCGCCGGAGATCGACCAGAAGCCCTCCGCGAGCTTGTCGACCTTTGCGATTCCGGCCGGAGCCGGGGCGATCTTGCGGTCCACGGGGCCGATATCGAGCCTCGCGAACTCACGTTCGCGCACCACCAGCTTGCGCGACACATCCTCGATCGCATTGCCGAACGGATATTTGCTGGCACGCAGGAAGGTGCCGCACCCTTCATCGTCGCAGCTCGCATAGCCGCTCTCGGCGTTCACATGGACATTGCGGAAGCGGATGTCGCCCGAGTTGAACAGTTTCACTGCGCTGCGCTGCGGAGCATAGCTGCGCGTGACGCGATAGCCGTGATAATTGGCGAAGAGCAGGTTGCGCGAGTTGCGGATCTCCAGCCCGATCGCGTTCGGCCCGTCGCCGACTTCCTGCTCGGTCTGCGGCGCGTAGAACTCCCAGTTCTGCACATTGTCGAGCACGAACTCGTTGCGGGCATGGTGCTCGACCGACATCTCGTAGACGCGGCCCGGGGTACTGGTGTTGGTCACCGTGAAGCCGGCCGAGGCGAAGGTGTTGGGGCTCCATATGTCCGCGAAGGTGCCGCCGCCGCCGTCGGTCACCCAGATGCTCGGGTATTGCGCGTCCATCCGCCCGTCCGATACCGGATCGCCGCTCCGCGCCGACAGTGTCCCAAGCGGCTTGCCGTCCGCGGTCGGCGTGCCGCCGCCGCCCATGATCTTCACGTCCTCGACCAGGCTCTGCTCGCCCGAGCGCCACAGCAGCGCGGCGGCGCGCGGGTTCACCCGGCCGGTGAAGAGGCCGAGGCCGGACAGGATGTTGTCTCCCCCGCGCGGGCTCTCGAGGATCGGAAGCACGGGACCCAGGCCGGCGTGGCGCGGATTGTCATCGGGGATATAGAGCTGCGTGATCGCCGGATGGAGCCCGATCAGCACCGAATCCGGCCTGAGCGTCAGCTTGTCGGTCACCTTGTAGAAGCCGGTGGGGAAATAGAGGATGCGATGCGCGTCGATCGCGCGCTGGATCGCTGCGGTGTCGTCGGCCTTGCCGTCGCCCGTCACGCCTAGACTGCGCACATTGACCCAATCCGACATGGCCGGGAGCGCACGGATGACAGGCTCCCGGCGGGCCGGCATCGCCGGAAGCGTGCGGATATCGGCATCGGTAGCATAGCTGCCCATGTGGCCGAGCTCGGGAACCTTCAGGCCATAGGAGAAGGATGCCACCCGATAGGTCTTTCCTTTCCCGTCGACGGTACGCCCGCTGTCGCGGAAACGTGCGAAGACCGGGCTGTCGACGGCGACCGCATCCTCGAAGCCGACCTGGGTGAAGACATTGTTCTCGTTGGAGATGATCACGCCTGCGCGGCTGACATTCTCGAAACGGACGTCCTTGCCCCACAGCGAATCGCCGTAGCCGCGATCGATCTCAATGCCGACCGGCGTGTCGCGGATCGCGACATTGACCATCGTCAGTCGCGCTTCATGCTCGCGGATCGCCGCATCGCGCTGCCCCTCGAAGGTCGAGTCGAGCAGCGTGAACTGCCAGGCGGGCGAGGTCTTCTCGGTGACGATGCCATAGCGTCCACCCTTGAAGTGGACGTTCTCCATCACGTTGCCCGCCTGATACACGCCCGCGAACGCCGAGCCGAGGCGGAACTCCATGTGGCTGAGGAAGGCATGCTGGGCCATGCGGAAGCGCACGCCCGCGGCCGCCGGATTGCCCTCCGCAATCTCGATGTCGATGTTGCTCATCGACGAATAAAAAGTGCCCGAATTGGCGTCGCGGACGATCTTGTCGCGCGGCACGATCGTCGGCACCGGCACCGGGACCTTGCCGACATTATATTGATCGTCGCCTCCGAAGACGATCATCGTCGACACGCCTTGCTGGAATCCGGGCGTGTTGGCGCCGAGCTGGATGACCGGGCGGGTCGCCCCGACGCCATAGACGCGGACGCCCGGTGGAACCACCAGCGTGCGCGTGATCCGGTATTTGCCCGAAGGCAGGAAGACGATTCCGTGGCGGGTTTCGTCGCGCGCCTGATCGAAGGCTCTCTGCAGCGCGTCGCTGTCGTCCGCCTTGCCGTCGCCCTTCGCCTTGACCGTCACTGCTTTCGGTTCGGCGGGGGCCGTCGGGAATACGGACGCGCTCTGCGCGAAAGCCGCGAAGGGCCCGGTCAATGCCGTTGCAGCGAGCAAGCCAGTCAGAACGCAGCGCATATTCATCGGGATTCTCCCAGCCTCGGCATCGTTCCCGCTGGCTAACCCGCCCGCCAGGCCAAGGCATCTGCGACCAAGGTCGTAGTTTTCAGCGCCCGGACAGCGATCCAAAAGCGCGACAGCATCGGTCGGGTAGCAGGCTCGGCAGGACAACCAGTTGTCGAGGACATCCGATTTGCTGCCTTCCGTGCGACCCAAGCCAGCCTTCGCCGTGATCGTCATGGGAGTCAGCGGCTGCGGCAAGTCGACGTTGGGCGCACTGCTCGCCGAAGCACTGGGCTGCCCATTCCTCGAAGGCGATGATTTCCACTCGCCAGAGGCGATCCGGAAGATGCGCGGCGGACAAGCGCTGGGGGACGAGGACCGCTGGCCTTGGCTCGATCGGCTGGGCGCGGCGACGGCTCGCTCGATTGCGGACCACGGTGCGGCCGTGGCTGCCTGCTCGGCGCTGCGCAAATGCTATCGCGATCGATTGCGGGCCACGATCGGGCAGCCGGTTCAGCTGATCCTGCTGGAGAATACGCGCGAACGACTGTTGGACCGGCTGGCGACGCGCGCAGGACATTTCATGCCGGTCAGCCTGCTCGACAGCCAACTCGCGACGCTCGAACGCCCTGTTGCCGAAGAAGATGCGCTCACGCTCATGACGGAAGGACCTCCTGGCACGCTTCGGGATCTGGCCCTCGCACGCCTGAAAGAGCGCTGCCTCACGGCATGAGGCGGCGGCGCCCTTCTCCCAGGTGCCAGCGCATTGCCAGCGCGGCGCGCTCGGGGTCCTGAGCGCGGATCGAATTCACGATCACCTCATGCTCGTGCAGCATCACTGCGATTACCTCCGGGGGACGCGAGCGGGATATGTCGACTCCGGCCCGCATCACCTTTTCGACGTCGGACCAGAGTGCGTCGAAGGCGTGGAGGAAGGCGGGGTTTCCCGTCGCCTCCGCGATGGATCGATGGAGATCCATATCCTCGACGTGCGCGGGAGCGCTCGACAGCAGTGCGTCGCGAAGGCTCGCCATCGCCGCGTCAAGGCGCGCCATCTGTTCGGGCGTTCGCCGCAGCGCCGCCAGCCGCGCGGCCTCCGCCTCCAGCACGAAGCGCACTTCGTAGCTGCCCAGCGTCGTCGGCAATTCGTCGAGCGGCATGAAGGCTGCCAGCCGCTCCGAAGGCCGTCCCTTGACGAAGGAACCTGCCCCACGCCGCGCCTCGGTGATGCCGTCCGATCCCAGCCGCACCAAGGCTTCGCGCACGATCGCGCGCGATACACCGAACATCTCCGCGAGCCGCGATTCCGACGGCAGGCGCGCGCCAACGTCGAGATCCTTCGCCTTGATGAGCTCGACGATGCCCGCATAGACATGATCGGAGAGCCGCGCGTGGTTCATCGGAGCAGCAGTCCTTCGGTCAATATCGTCATCATTGGCGACAGAATGGCGCTGCCGAGAAGCATCAACACCAGGTCGGCGGCGGCGACTGCGGTTTTCATGATCGACATTCCTCCCCCTCTCGAGCGCTTCATGACTCTCGCAAACCTGTTAGACAGATTCTAAACTCTTGCAGGCAAAAATGCCAGAGAATCGGTTTTTTGCGGCCAAACGAAGCTGGGTCAGCAATATTCGGCTTGAATCTGTCCAACCAATTCTCCTAAGTTAGCGCTAACGAATCTGGAGGCTCCGCTCGGCCCTTCGGCCGACGGTCTCGCAAACGGATCGCTACAGGGAGAGTGAAATGCACCCCGAAATGCATTCGCATGACAATCTCAACCCCCGAGACCGCCGGATCCCGGAACCTCCGTCCCGGCCGCAACTCACGCCCACGCAGATGGAAGTGCTGCGCTGCGTGCGTTCGGGCTTGCTGAACAAGCAGATCGCCCATGAGCTCGGCATCGCCGAAGCGACAGTAAAGGTCCACATGACGGCCCTGATGCGCAAGCTCAACGTGCGGAACCGAACCCAGGCAGCGATCGCGGCTGGCAACTTCGTTTAATCGACTTGCCGGACGCTGGTACCAAGCCGGCTTTCAAGCCTGGATGCCCCACGAGCTGGACTTCCACGAGCCTCGCAGCGCGACAACTCTGGTTAGCATCAAGCAGGTCCGCCTCTTGCGGACTAGCGCTTGCCCTTGTCGAGCGCGGCCACCTGGGTGGCGGCGAGCAGAAAGGCGCCGACGCCGTAATATTGGGTATCGCCGGGCTCGACCTTCTCCGGGCGATCGCTCACCTGCTGAACATAGCCGAGACGTCCGTCGGGCTGGATCGCACGCTGGAGCGCAGTCCAGCCGCGACGGACTGACGGCTCATATTCGGCGCGTGGCAGCAGCCCTGCGTTGATTCCCCAGGCGAGGCCATAGGTGTAGAAGCCCGTGCCGCTCGACTCCGGCGGCGAGCCCTCCGGCGCGAGCAGTGAGGGAGACCAATAGCCATCCGCCTTCTGCAGCTCCTTCAGGCGCCTCGCCATCTGGAGGAACAAGCCCTCCATCCGCACACGATCCGCGCTGCCTTTCACGAGCAGCGGAATGGTGCGCGCCATACCGGCGAACACCCAGCCATTGCCGCGGCTCCAGAACTCCTTGCGTCCTCTGGCATCGCGGCGCTCGAAGAAACGGCTGTCGCGGTAATAGAGGCGTTCGGCGGGATCGTAGAGGAAATCGGTCGTCGCCCAGAATTCGCGCATCGCGAAATCGAGGTAGCGCGGGTCGCCGGTCTGCAGCGACATTTCGGCGAAGGCAGGCGGCGCCATGAACAGCGCATCGCACCAGCACCAACGCTTCAGGCATTCGGCCGCGCCATAGCCCTCGGGCGGAACGAAGAAGGCGAGCGACGTGACCGCGGGCTCGCCGATCACGCGATCGAAGGTGCGGCGGGCGGGCTTACGCGCCGCTTCGCCCGCACCGTTCCGCGCCGCCCAGAGATAGGATTGCGTGATGGCATGATCGTCAGCGAAATAGGGCAGCTTGCCGGGAAGCCACTGGTTGGCGGCGCCCATGTCGAGGATCGCCTGCCGGACCCGCGGCGGGCCCCCGGCGTCGGCGAGCGCCGTCATCCCGACCCAGAAAGCCGCCTGCTCCCAGGCGCGCGGGTTGCGCGTCTCGCCCGTGACGCGCGAGACGGTGCCGCCGTGCATCTGGCCGAGCTGCCAGTCGGCGAGGCGGACCGCGACCTCGATCGCCGATACCGCAGGTTTTGCAACCGTACTCTGCGCGAAGACCGCAGTCGGTGCGGCAGCCAGCAGTGCCGATGTCAAGGCGAGATGCTTCATTTTGCCCCTTCTCCAGATCGTCGTGAGCCAGGATTGCCCTGTTGCCCGTCCACCAAGGCTATATGCCCGAACACCGATGGGCTAGCGACTCACTGGGCTAGGAAAAAGCAGCGCGCCTGCCGGACACAGGTACATCACGAAGGGGATTTGACCCGGACGCCGGAGAATGGTCGTCCGGTTGAAAGACGAATTGTCACGCCGGCCCAGGCCAGGATCCCTAAGCGACGGCTGCTTCAGGCCCGGCGCGCTCCCACGACCGGCGGATGGATTCAGGCAGTATCCCCTGCACTTTGGCAATTTGCCCGGGATCGACGTGCCGAGAGAGCACCGCGAAGACGGCCTGTGTCGCATCCGTGGGATCGATCGGGCGAACGTCGGTCAACCATTCGCCCACCTCCTCGACGAACTCCTCGATCGTGCGGCATTCGGTGGGTTGCTTCGCCGGTTCATACTGATCGTAAGTAATATGCACCCCGCACCAACAGCGGCAGCTGCGCTCCGAAATGCGCGGCGGCTTCGACAGGCAGCCGGTCGCGCAGCTTGTGCAGCACCGTGCTGAGCACTTTCCACGCAATCTGCCGATCCGGGCCGATCTCGGCCATGATCTCGTCGAGCCAGATGTTGGTGGTCTGGATCGTCTTGTCGAATACATCGAGACCGGTGGCGCTCATTGCAGCCTCCTTCAGACAGTCTGGGAATGTTGCGTGCTTGGCCGAACGATCTCGCTCAGCGCCTCGCCGGCGTGTGCGGGGTCGGCCTCGCCGGCCAGGTCGCTGATCGAGACCATCCCGACCAGTCGCTTGTCGCGGTCGACCACGGGCAAGCGGCGGACCTGGATGTCCTCCCGCGCATCCTTACCCTAGGCTGAGTTGCCCTCCCGCTCTGCAGCGCATCGTTCTCGCGCCGCTGCTACTCGCGATCTGCCATGTCAGATCTCCTTGTTTGTGCGCATTAAAACGAACGAGCGCGGCGCAAGTTGATTGCTGGCGCGGAACGAGGGCAGCGAACTTCGGCTCGGCCGTGGTCGTCGCCGGTTGGGCATGGGTCCGTACAGCCGCATTGATGGAGCGGAGAACCGCTTGCGGCAGCGATTTATCGCAGATGGGCTGAGTAGCGCGGCACTTCGGCGGAAGTGGTGACCCCTACGGGACTCGAACCCGTGTTTTCGCCGTGAGAGGGCGACGTCCTAGACCGCTAGACGAAGGGGCCGTTGCAGCGGAAGGCGGGCAATTAGGGGGAGCCGCCCGGGTCGTCAAGCGCTGATCGTCCCGAGCGGCATCCAACTGCCCGAAGGCACCGGAAGTACGAAAAACTCCCTCGGCTCGGCTATTTCTTGCCGAGAAACCCACCGGCGAGATCGCTCAGATCATCGAGCATGTTACCATCGCCGTCACGGTCGAGCATCGAGGCGAGCCCACCGAGTCCGCCCGCGTCCCCCTTGAGCATCTCGGCGAACCGCGTGAGCGAACCTTCGCCCCCGATCTGGCCGATGATGTCCTGGATCTTGTCGAGCGGCAGGCCGGTGGCCGAGGCTGCCGTCGCGGCGGTGTCACCGGGTTCCGGGTGCGCCTTGGCGAGCGCACCGATCGCGCCCTCCACCTGCGCGGGGTCGAGCCCGATCTTTTTTGCGAGATTGGCAACATCCGAGGCGCCGCCAAGCTGCCCGAGCAATCCGTCGAAAATTCCCATCTTCATGGTCTCCAGAAGGGCTCCCCCGTCACCAGCCTAACACTAACGACGAAGACAGGCGAGGTCCGAACAGTATATCTCGCCAAGCAGGCTCAGGCGGGCTGCGGCGCGCAGGGCGCCGCCTGGCGCACACCCTCATCGACATGCTCCGCAAACTGCGCGAAATTCTCGTTGAACAGGTCGACGAGCCTTGCTGCCGTGGCGTCATACTGCGCCTTGTTCGCCCATTGCTCGCGTGGGTCGAGCAGCTGCGGAGCGACGCCGGGAACGTTCACCGGCACGCGGAAGCCGAAATTGGGATCGGTGCGGAACCCGGCATTGGCAAGGCTGCCGTCGAGCGCGGCGTTGAGCAGCGCGCGGGTGAGTTTGATCGGCATGCGTTTGATCCCGGGATCGGTCGCCATGCCGCCTGCCCAGCCGGTGTTGACCAGCCAGCAATCGACATTCCCCCGGGCGATCCGCTCCTTGAGCAGATTGCCATATACCGACGGATGCCGCGGCATGAAGGCGGCACCGAAGCAGGTCGAGAAGGTCGCCTCCGGCTCGGTGACGCCGATCTCGGTGCCGGCGACCTTGGCGGTGTAGCCGGAAAGGAAATGATACATCGCCTGCTCAGGCGTGAGCCTGGCGATCGGCGGCATGATCCCAAAGGCATCGGCGGTGAGAAAGACGATGTTGCGCGGCACCGGGCCTAGGTTGCGCGGCGAGGTGTTGGGAATGAAGTCGATCGGATAGGCGCCGCGGCTGTTCTCCGCCAGGCTGGCGTCGTCGAGATCGAGCTCGCGCGTCTCGGCGTCCATGACGACGTTCTCCAGCACCGTGCCGAAGCGCCTGGTCGTCGCGAAGATCTCAGGCTCGGCATCCGGCGAGAGGCGGATCATCTTGGCGTAACACCCGCCTTCGAAATTGAAGACCGCGGTGTCCGACCAGCCATGCTCGTCGTCGCCGATCAGCGTGCGGCTCGCATCGGCCGAAAGCGTGGTCTTGCCGGTGCCCGAGAGCCCGAAGAAGACAGCAGTGTCGCCCTGGGGGCCGATGTTCGCCGAGCAGTGCATCGGCATGATGCCCTTGGCGGGCAGCAGATAGTTGAGCAGCCCGAACACGCTCTTCTTCATCTCGCCGGCATAGGCAGTGCCGCCAATCAGGATGAGCTTTTCGGTGAGGCTGATCGCGATCACCGTCTCGCTACGGGTGCCATGGCGGGCGGGATCGGCGCGGAAGCTGGGAAGGTCGATGATCGTATATTCGGGCACGAAGCCGGAAAGCTCGTCCTCGGCCGGCCGCACCAGCATCGTGCGGATAAACAGGCTGTGCCAGGCGAACTCGTTGATCACGCGGACGTTGACGCGGTGCTCGGGCTGCGAGCCGCCGAACAGGTCCTGCACGAACAGCGTCTCGCGCGCCGCCGCCTCGGCGAGGAAATCGGCCTTGAGCGCAGCGAAATGTTCGGGGCTCATCGGCTTGTTGACCTTGCCCCACCAGACACTGCTCTCGGTCTCGGCATCGCGGACGATGAACTTGTCGTTCGCCGAGCGGCCCGTGTGCTTGCCGGTGGCGACGACCAGCGGGCCATCCTTGGCAAGCCCGCCTTCGCCGCGCCGGATGGCATGCTCGACCAGTGGGGCAGTGCCCAGATTCCAGAACAGTTCGGCCGTAGTGGCGATGCCCTGCATCTCCAGGCCATGAAGCGATCGACGCTCAGTCACCCATATTCTCCCAATTTTCCGCCCCAGTTTCTGCTTGGGACGGAATTCCCGGCTTCTGCGACCGGGGCTGTTGATGGTCCCGCCATATGGGACGCGGAAAATGGGTCAATCCTGGTAAACGCTGTCAGCCGATTGAGCGTGCTGGAACTTTGGTCTAGTTCCTTTTCCGATGCTTTTGAGCCACGCCCCGGTGCCCGCATGAGCGCGACGATCGCGCTGGTCGATGACGACCGGAACATCCTCACCTCGGTTTCGATCGCGCTCCAGACCGAAGGCTTCCTGACGCGAGTCTATTCGGACGGAGAAAGCGCGCTCAAGGCGCTGATCGACAACCCGCCCGACTTGGCGGTCCTCGACATCAAGATGCCCAAGATGGACGGGCTTGAGCTGCTCCGCCGGCTGCGCGAGAAGAGCGCTATCCCGGTGATCTTCCTCACCAGCAAAGACGACGAGCTCGACGAGGCGCTGGGCCTGGCGATGGGCGCGGACGACTACATCGCCAAGCCGTTCAGCCAGCGGCTGCTGATCGCGCGCATCCGGGCGATTCTCAGGCGCACCGAGGCTACCCAGCCGAGCGCCGAGGGTGGCGAGACGGAGCCGCCGGAGGTGCTGGTGCGCGGCCGGCTGACAATGGATCCGGCGCGCCACCGCGTCACCTGGGGCGGCACCAACGTGACGCTGACCGTCACCGAGTTCTTGATCCTCGAGACGCTGGCGCAGCGGCCCGGGATCGTGAAGACCCGCAACCAGCTGATGGATGCGG
The DNA here is from genome assembly GCF_051400635.1 of Sphingomonas radicis. Lineage (NCBI taxonomy): Bacteria > Pseudomonadati > Pseudomonadota > Alphaproteobacteria > Sphingomonadales > Sphingomonadaceae > Sphingomonas > Sphingomonas radicis. The sequence goes on along the minus strand of NZ_JBLFFG010000006.1, from coordinate 132,425 downwards.
CATATCAGGACGACATCTACGTCGATGACCGCACCATCGACAGCCACATCAAGCGCGTGCGGCGCAAGTTCCGGCAAGTCGACCCTGAGTTCGACGCCATCGAAACGCTCTATGGCGCCGGTTACCGCTTCTCGGACGAGTAGCGAGCGCGATCTCGCGCTCAAATGGTCCAGCCGCGTCAGCCTCACGCCACGCATCCTCGCGGTCAACATCTTCGCGCTCGCGCTCCTCGGCGGCGGCTTCTCCTATCTCGATTCCTATCGTAGCCGGATGGTCGACAGCCGTATCGCGCAGGCACAGCGCGAGGCGCGGCTGATTGCACAGGCACTCGCCTCGGCCACGCCCGAGCGCCGCGACCTGCTCGTGCTCAGCCTCGCGCGCGACACCGGCAGTCGCATCCGCCTGTTCGACGAAAACGGGGCGATGATCACCGACAGCCGCGACCTGGGACTCAACAACGTCGTGCTGCGCGATCCGGACAAGGACCCGTGGGGCCAGTCCGTCGCGCGTTTCCTGGACGCGGTGATCGATACGGTCGCCGGCGCGGATCGCGTCCCACTCTATCGCGAGCGGGCGCGCGACAAGGGACTCGCCTGGCCCGATGTCGAGGCCGCGCGCGAAACGCATGGCACCCACGCGAGCGTGTGGCGCGCGCCCGACCGCACGCCGGTGATCACTGCGGCGACGCCGATCACGCAGCTGGGCGTGGTGATGACCACAGTCAACGCGCGAGAGATCACGCGCACCGTCCGCGTCGAACGGCTGCGGCTGGGAATGGTGCTGGGCGTGGTCCTGGCCGTCTCGATACTGCTCTCGCTGTTCCTCGCGCGAACGATCGTGCGGCCCCTGCGCCGCCTTGCCCGGGCCGCAGTGCGGGTGCGGCTGGGCCGGGCGCGCGAAGTGGTGGTGCCGCGCCTGCCCGAGCGCAGCGACGAAATCGGGATGCTCGCGCGCGCGATCTCCGACATGAGCCAAGCGCTGCGCGCGCGGATCGATGCTACCGAAAGCTTCGCCGCCGACGTGACGCACGAGCTCAAGAACCCCCTCGCCTCGCTGCGCTCCGCAGTCGAGGGACTTTCGAAGGTCAAGGATCCCGAGCTTCAGGAACGGCTACTCGCGATCGTGCGCGACGACGTGCACCGGCTGGACCGGCTGATCACCGACATCTCCGATGCGTCGCGCCTGGACGCGCAGCTCAGCCGCGCGACGTTCGAGCCGGTGGACGTGGGCGCGATGATCGCCGCTTTGGTCGAGCAGCGCGAGACGCGCGGCCTGCCGCGTGGCGTCCGCCTGGTCTTCGACCGACGCCCGCACGACGCGCTGCGCGTCCTCGGCGAGGGCGCCCGGCTCGAGCGCGTGTTCGAGAATCTGATCGAAAATGCGATTTCCTTTTCTCCCGATGGCGGTTTGGTCACCATTTCAGCATACAGCGAGGGCGACATGCTGATCGTGCGGGTGGAAGACGAAGGACCGGGAGTGCCGGAAGAATCACGCGAGGCGGTCTTCCGCCGCTTCCATTCGGTGCGGCCGGAGAGCGAAGCCTTCGGCCAGCATTCGGGGCTGGGCCTTGCCATCGCGCGGACGATTGTCGAAGGCCATCAGGGGAGCATCGGGGTGGAAGCACGCGAGGATCGATTGAGCGGGGCACGGTTCGTAGTTCGCCTTCCGCTGGTGGAGGGCGATTGATGGCGCCGCCGGAAGTTTCTTCGGAAACGGTGCATGGAACCTGCGTGGCGATCAGCGGCCGCGCGGTGCTGATCGAGGGGCGCTCGGGTGGCGGCAAGTCGGATCTGGCGCTGCGCCTGATCGACCGTGGCGCAACGCTGGTGGCGGACGAGCAGGTCGTCTGTCAGCGGCACAACGGCGGCCTGGTCGCGAGCCCGCCGGCGCATGCGGCGGGCCGGATCGAGGTGCGCGGAATCGGTGCCGTGGAGATGTCGCACGCCGAACGCGTACCGGTGGGGCTGTTGGTCGCGATCCTCGATTCGCCGTCGAAGCATCCCGACGATGCGCCCACGCGCCGGATCGCGGGTGTGGACGTGCCGGTGCTGCCGCTCGCCGCGCTCGAACCATCGGCCCCGATCAAGGTCGAGCTTGCTCTCAGGCGCCAGGCGCAGTGAGCCGCAAACCAAAGAACATTCTGCTCGTCACTGGCATGTCGGGCGCCGGAAAGTCGACCGTGCTTCGCACGCTGGAGGACCTCGGCTGGGAGGTAGTGGACAATCTCCCTCTCCTACTCCTCAACCGCCTGCTCGACACGGCCCCCGGCGAGGGCACCGAAGGCGACGAGCGGCCGCTTGCCCTAGGCATCGGCACGCAGACGCGCGGGTTCGACGCCGACAGCATCGTGCGCCGGATCAAGAAACTGAGCGAGGACCATGGCCATGATGTCGGCACGCTGTTCCTCGAATGCTCGGAGGCCGAGCTGGAGCGGCGCTATTCGGAAACCCGGCGCCGGCACCCGCTGGCCCAGGACCGCCCGGCGAGCGACGGGATAGCCCGCGAGCGCGAGCTGCTTGCCCCGTTGCGCCGCTGGTCCAACCGGCTGATCGACACCACCAGCATGGCGTCGAACGAGCTGGCGCAGCAGATCCGGAGCACCTTTGCGGCGGATGGCCTCGGCCGCACGGTGATCACCGTCGCTTCGTTCGGCTTCGCGCGCGGCCTTCCGCGCGATGCCGATCTGGTGTTCGACATGCGCTTCCTGCGCAACCCGCACTGGGTAGAGACGCTGCGTCCCGGAACGGGCCAGGATGCCGATGTTTCGGCCTATGTCGCGGAGGATCCCGCCTATGCCGAAGCGATGACACAGATCGAGGCGCTGCTGCTGTTTCTCCTCCCCCGCTACCAGGTCGAAGGCAAGGCTTATGTGACGATCGCGTTCGGCTGCACGGGCGGGCGGCATCGCTCGGTGCACGTCGCCGAGCGGATGGCGCGGCGGTTGCGTGCCGAGGGATTTTCGCCCACGGTGCGCCACCGCGATCTGCAGACCGCGCCGCAGGATTCACTGGAAGGGGCCCCGGTCGCCTTATGAGGGGTCGGAGTTAGAAAATGATCGGTTTGGTACTCGTGACGCACGGGCGACTCGCGGAGGAGTTCGTCGTCGCGATGGAGCATGTGGTGGGCAAGCAGGAGCGGATCGCACCGATCTGCATCGGGCCCGAGGACGACATGGAAAGCCGGCGCGCGGATATCGCCGCAGCAATTGCACGGGTCGACGAAGGTCGCGGCGTGATCGTCCTGAGCGATCTCTTCGGAGGCACGCCCTCCAATCTCGCCATCTCACTGATGGAAGCGGGGCGGATCGAAGTGATCGCCGGCATCAACCTGCCGATGCTCATCCGCCTGGGCAGCGCGCGCAAGACGATGAAGGTGACCGATGCGGTCGCCGCCGCGCGCGATGCGGGCCGCAAATACATCACTGTCGCTTCGGAAGTGCTCGGAGAAGCCGCCGCGTGAGCCGCGCGAGCCGTACCGTCACGATCGAGAACCGCCGCGGCCTTCATGCCCGCGCCTCCATGGCCTTCGTGACGCTCGCGACCAGCCAGCCGGTGGAACTGACGGTGGAGAAGGACGGCAACAGCGCGTCGGGCACCTCGATCCTCGACCTGATGATGCTCGGCGCGGCCAAAGGCGATTCGATCACGATCAGCGCCGAGGGCGACGGTGCCGAAGCCGCCGTCCAGGCACTCGCCGAGCTGGTCGAAGCGCGCTTCGGCGAGGAATGACGCGGGCCTACGCTCCGGTCCCGTTCGTGCTGAGCTTGTCGAAGAACGTTCCCGGCCAGCCACGGAACGCCACCAAGAACTGCCCTTCGACAAGCTCAGGGCGAACGGTCTAAAGACCTGCCCATGCCCCGCGAGATCACCGCCTTTTCCAACCCGCTCATCAAGCGCGTCCGCAACCTGCGCGACAAGCGCCACCGGCGCGAGGAAGGACTGTTCCTGGCCGAGGGCCTACGCATCCTCACCGAAGCGCGCGAGGCCGGGCGGGTGCCGCAATATCTCTTCTTCGCGCGCGACAATGGCCGGCACCCGCTGATCGAAGCGCTGGTCGCGGAGACCGAAGCCAGGGGCGGTGAGGCGATCGAGACCAACGCCGACATTCTTTCCAAGCTCTCGGGCAAGGACAACCCGGGCGCGGTGGTGGGCGTCTATTCCGAGTTCGCACTGGGGCTCGATGCGATCGATCGCAGCAGCTCGCCCATCTGGCTGGTGGCCGAGCGGCTGCGCGATCCCGGCAATCTCGGCACGATCCTGCGCACCGGCGACGCAGTGGGCGCAGGCGGGCTGATCCTCGTCGACGAATGCGTCGATCCCTTTTCGGTCGAGGCCGTCCGCGCCAGCATGGGCGCGCTGTTCACCGTTCCGGTCGCGAAGGCGAGCTGGGCCGAATTCCGCGACTGGCTGCGTGCCGGTCCGGGCCAGCTCGTCGGGCTGAGCCTCGATACGGAACACGATTATCAGGCGCCGCGCTACGAGGCGCCGACATTCCTGCTCACCGGAAACGAGGCGCAGGGGATGCCCGATTTCATGGCCGCGGAGTGCGACCTGCTCGTCAAGATCCCGATGCTGGGCAAGGCCGACAGCCTCAACGCCGCGGTCGCGACGGCAGTGATGGCCTACGAAGTGCTTAGCCAGCAGCGGTGCTGATCCGGGCGCGGACGAACGCCGCCCGCTCTGCGATCCCGACGCGCGGCAGCTCCACCAGCCTGTACCCTAGTTCGGCATAGATCCGCCGCATTACGACACAGGTCGCCTCGGCTTCGTCAGGGTCCTGTTTGCGTTCGGAGTCCTGCGCGAAGATCTCCGGCCAATGCGGAGCCACGAAGACGGTTCGGTTATACCGGTACTGCTCGGCGGCGCGGCGCATATGATCCGGAATCGGTAGCCCGCAGAGCCTCAGATAGCCGAGAACGTCGGGCACGCCGCGGTCGAGGATCACAGGGCCGGCGAACACGCCCGCTTCGCGGTGCGCGCGCAGCTCCCATGCCAGCATAAGCTCGGCGAAGAGCGCGCGATCGGCCCAGGGAAGCGCGTTCCCGCCGATCGCCACCTGGTCACGGATGATGGCGCGGCCTGCCTCGGGCATGTGCGCCAGGCCTGCTTCAGCCAGCGCGTTGACCAGGCTGGTCTTTCCCGAGCCTGGCCCTCCGGTGATCACGAAAAGATGGTCAGCCATACGGCTGTTCCCTCGCCATGCGAGCGACCACGCACCACGACGGTCACGCGCTCGCTGGTTTCGATCTGCTTGTGGGAAATCCTGGCGCGCCCGGAACGATTCGAACGTCCGACCCTCAGATTCGTAGTCTGATGCTCTATCCAGCTGAGCTACGGGCGCGCTGTGGAGCGGCGCTGATAGGCGGAGCTTTTCAGGAACGCAAGCCCGTTGCGCAGGCTTTTTCACAGGCATAGAGCGAACCCATGCGCAGACCCGCTCTTTTGACGCTCGTCGCCCTCGCGGGCTGCACCGAAACCCCGAATCGATACCCGTCGCTGCTGCCGCGACCGATCGAATCCCAGAGCACGGCGGAGCCGGATAGACCCATTCCCCAGGCCACTCCCGACGCCACGCTCGATTCGCGGATCGCCGCGATCACGGCCGCGCTCGACGAGGGAAACCGGCGCTTCACGGTTGCGGCGCAGGATGCCGAAGCCAAGGTGGCTGTCGCTCGCGGCGTCGCGGAGGGATCGGAACGGTGGCTGGATGCGCACACGGCACTGAGCGGGCTGGAATCGCTACGCACGCCCACGCTCGACGCGCTTGCTGATCTGGATCGCCTGGTCCTGGAGCGCGGGCAGGCAGGTCAGCCCCCCTACCCCGCGCTCGTGGAGGCGAGCGAACGCGCGCAGCGGCTCGCGACCGAGCAGGGCGACCGGATCGCAGCGTTGGAGGCCGCGCTTGCCGGCGCCTGAGCCGGCTCACTCCTGCATCGAGCGATCGAAGATGTGCATCACCGGGATCACTGACGCATAGTCGTCGGTCCACGGCCGGAATCCGGGCCGGGGGGTAAGCGGCGTCCAGCCCGCATCCTCGATCATCAGCCGGTCGATCGCGGCCTTGTCGCGCGACAGCGCGATCCAGTCCGACGTGGTCGCTTCGCTCAGTTCCTCGAGCGCGCTGGGATTGTAGATCATCCGCGCCGTGTACCACCCGCCCTGCTTCGCCGCTGCCGAGACGACCGGCGCGAGCGAAAGGAAGCGATTGGAAATATGGACGAGCAATAGGCCATGCGCGCCGAGCACGCGGCCGTAAGTGTCGAACGCCTCGGTCGTCATCAGGTGCATCGGCACCGAATCGGACGAGAAGGCGTCGAGCGCGAGCAGGTCGAGGCTGTTTTCGGGCATGTCCGCAATGCGCAGCCGGGCATCGCCGAGGACGATCTGCGCCTGCGGAGCGCATTCGCGAAGGAAGGTGAAGTCGCCGGTGTCGCGCGCCAGCCGCACCACTTCGGGATCGATCTCGAAGAAGCGCCATTGCTGGCCTGGGATTGCGTAGCAAGCGAGCGTACCGGTGCCGAGCCCGACCACGCCCATGCGTGCGGATGGTCCATAGAGATGCGGCGCCGCCAGCATCGCCCGGCCCACCCCCGATCCGGGAACATAATAGGTGGTCGGCGTCGCCGATTGGGTGCCCTTGAGCTGGACGCCGTGCAGCGTCGTCCCGTGTGCGAGCCGGCGCTGGGTCGGCAAGTCGTTCACTGTATAGACACCGAAGTAGCTCCGCGTCCGATCGCCACTCAGCGACGTCTCGATCGCTCGATAGCCGCCGAACAGGAACAGCCCGCCCGCGAGCGCGATCACGAAGGGCAGCCGTGCTCCCACCGCGGCGAGCCCCAGCGTCGCGACGAGCAGGAAGGCGACCTGATCATGGGCCTGGCCCAGCACGCCGCCGGGGTTCAGTATCCCGGCCGCTACGATCAGCCCGACTGCCAACGCCATCGCTGCGGCCTTTGCCGCCCGTACGCTCGGCCGCCCCTGCCACAGCCGTACCGTGACTCCCAGCAGGAACGTCTGCGGAACGAGCGCCCCGGCAGCGAGGATCAGCAGCGGATATTCATAGGTCCAGTCGAACACCACCGGCGCGACCAGCCCCGCGAAGACGCCGCCGAGCGCACCGCCCACCGACATCGCGAGATAGAAGCCCGTCAGTCGATCGGGCGCGGGTCGAAGCTGGTACATGCGCGAATGGAGCGCGATCGCGACGATGAACAACAGCACCAGCCCGATCAGCGCATTGAAATAGGCATATTGCTGATGCCCTGCGATCAGCGTGGCACCGAACAGCAGCAATATCACCGGTGCGAACAGGCTGAAGGCATGCGGCACCCAGCGGCTCTCACGGAACGCCACCGAGAAGCTCAGCAGATAGAGCCCCAACGGAAGCACCCAGAGCATCGGAATCGCTACGATGTCGGTGGTGAGGAAAGTGGTCGTCGCCAGCATGAGCCCGGAGGGCACGAAGGCGAGCGCCACCCACAGGAGCACGCGCTTCCACCCCGGCGCCGGACTGGTGTGGGGCACGTGGCGCTCACCCGTGCCGCCGCGCGGCAGTCGTGTTGCGCAGCCCGCCAGCAGCAGGAAGACAAGCCCATAGCCGGCGGTCCACAGCCAGCTCTGCACCTTGAGCGCCATGAACGGCTCGACGAGCAGCGGATAGGCGATCAGCCCGCCGAAGCTGCCGATGTTGGACGCGGCGTAGAGCGCATAGGGATCGCGCCCTCCGCTCGCGACGCTGTACCAGCGCTGGAGCAATGGCGCGTGTGCCGAAATGGCGAAGAAGAGCGGCCCGATCGAGGCGCCGAACAGCCACGGTACCCACAAAGCCGGTTCGGCGCTTCCGGGAAGCTGGGTAGCGATCAACCCGATCGGCAGCCACAGCGCCGCCACCGCGAGCACCGCCAGGTGGATCCCGGCCTGCATCCGTGGCCGCACGCGACCGAGCCAATGCGCATAGGCATAGCCGCCGAGCAGCAGCGCCTGATACACCAGCATCGCCGAGTTCCACACGGCGGGCGCGCCGCCGACGCGAGGCAGCGCCATGCGCGCGACTAACGGCTGGACGAGGAAGAGCAGGAACGATCCGGAAAGGATCGCGATTACGAACAGCCAGCGAAGCCCTGGCCGATCCGCACGCTCGCCGCTCAGCTCTTCGGCCATCCACGCCCCTTCGAAGTCGCCGGAAATCCGGTCGATACTGTAGTGATAGCCGGAAAGCCGGCGTGGCGCCTAGCGCTGGAGCGCAGCGACGCCGGGAAGCGCTTTGCCTTCCATCCATTCGAGGAAGGCGCCGCCCGCAGTGGAGACGAAGCTGAAATCGCCGGCGACCCCAGCCTGGTTGAGCGCCGCAACCGTGTCGCCGCCGCCCGCAACCGAAACCAGCGAACCTTCCCTGGTGAGTGCAGCCGCAGTCTTGGCGAGGCTCACCGTGGCGGTGTCGAACGGCGGCGTCTCGAACGCGCCGAGCGGACCGTTCCATACCAGCGTGCGGCAGGTCTTGAGCACATCGGCGAGCGCCTCGGTAGCCGCGGGGCCGACGTCGAGGATCATCTCGTCCTCGGCGACTTCGTGGACGTTGACGGTGCGGGTGGGCGGGTTCGGCTTGAACTCCTTCGCCACCACCACGTCATAGGGCAGATGGACGGTGCAGCCGGCGCGGTCGGCGGCGTCGAGGATCTCCTCGGCGGTGCCGGTCAGATCATGCTCGCACAGCGACTTGCCGACGCTCACGCCGCGCGCGGCGAGGAACGTGTTGGCCATGCCGCCGCCGATGATCAGGTGATCGACCCTGGCGACGAGGTGCTTGAGCACGTCGAGCTTGGTCGAGACTTTGGCCCCGCCGACCACCGCGGCGACCGGATGCTCGGGGTTGCCGAGCGCCTTGTCGAGCGCATCGAGCTCGGCTTCCATCTGCCGGCCGGCAAACGCCGGCAGCTTGTGTGCCAAGCCCTCGGTCGAGGCATGCGCGCGATGCGCGGCGGAGAAGGCGTCGTTGACATAGAGGTCACCGAGCGCAGCGAAGCGATCGACCACCGCCGGATCGTTCTTCTCCTCCCCGCCGAAGAAGCGCGTGTTCTCGAGCACCGCGATGTCGCCGGGCTGCAAGGTCGCGACATTCTCCGCATCGCCTTCCCAATCGATATAGCGCACGGGCCGGCCGAGCACAGTCTCATAGGGCTTGACGATCTGCGCCAGCGAGAATTCAGGCGTCGGCGTCTTGGGTCGGCCGAAATGCGCGAGGATCAGCACGATCGCGCCGCGATCGGCAAGCTCGGTCACCGTCTGCAGCGTCGCGCGCAGCCGGGTGTCGTCGGTCACCGCGCCATCGGCCATCGGCACGTTGAGGTCCTCCCGGACCAGCACGCGCTTGCCGGCGATGTCACCCATGTCGTCGAGCGTCTTGAAGGATCGCGTCATCACTCTCTCTTCTCCCCTCCCGCTTGCGGGAGGGGCCGGGGGTGGGCGCCCGCTACCCCGCGCGTTGTCCCATGAGGAGGGCGGGCGCCCACCCCTACCCCCCCCCCCCGCGAGCGGGAGGGGGATAGATATGCGTCAGCCCAGCTTCGCCATCGCCGTGGCCGTGTCGACCATGCGGTTCGAAAAGCCCCACTCATTGTCGTACCAGCTTACGACGCGGACCAGCGTGCCCTCGATCACGGCCGTCTCGAGGCTATCGACGGTCGATGAAGCCGGCGTATGGACGATATCGATCGAGACCAGCGGATCCTCCGAATAGACGAGGATGTCCTTGAGCGGGCCTTCCTCGGAAGCCTTCTTGAGGATCGCATTGACTTCGTCGCGGGTCGTGTCGCGCTTGGGCGTGAAGGTCAGGTCGACGAGACTGCCGTCCGGGACCGGCACGCGCACCGAGGAGCCGTCGAGCTTGCCCTTGAGCTCCGGGAGCACCTCGCCCACCGCGCGCGCGGCGCCGGTCGTCGTGGGGATGATGCTCATCGCGGCCGCACGGGCGCGGCGGATGTCCTTGTGGATCTGGTCGAGGATCTTCTGGTCGTTGGTATAGGCGTGGATCGTGGTCATCAGACCGCGCTCGATGCCGATCGTGTCGTTGAGCACCTTGGCGACCGGTGCGAGGCAGTTGGTGGTGCACGACGCGTTGGAGACGATCGTGTGGCCCGCCTCGAGCTTGTCGTGGTTCACACCGTAAACCACCGTGAGGTCGACATTCTTGCCCGGAGCGGAGATCAGCACCTTCTTCGCGCCTGCGTCGATGTGCTTCTGGGCCGACGCGCGATCGGTGAAGAAGCCGGTGCACTCGAGCACCAGTTCGACGCCATTCTCCTTGTGCGGGAGGTTGGCCGGGTCCTTTTCCGCCGTCACCTTGATGCGCTTGCCGTCGACGACGATGTCGTTGCCGTCCGCCGCGACCTCGCCCGGATACCTCCCGTGGACGCTGTCGCGAGAGAAGAGCCAGGCGTTCGATTCAGCGTCGGCGAGATCGTTGATCGTCACCAGCTCGAGCCCGGAATCGGGACGCTCGAGGATCGCGCGCGCCACCAGCCGGCCGATGCGTCCGAACCCGTTGATCGCAACCTTCGTCATGTCCCGTCTTCTCCTGACTGTTTGAGACTGTTTACTTCAGCCGCTCGACGATCTGCGGCACGATCGCCGCAGCGCTGAGCCCGAAATGCTCGTAGAGCCTGAGATAGGGGCCCGAGGCGCCGAATGCATCGACCCCGAAGCGCAACCCATCCGTTCCCACGTAGCGCTCCCAGCCCATCGTCGTTCCGGCCTCGATCGAAACCTTGAGCGCGTGCGGCGGCAGCACGTCCTCACGATATTCTTTCGGCTGAGCGTCGAACCGCTCCCAGCACGGCATCGAAACCACATCCGCGCCGATGCCCTGCGCCTCCAGCGCCTCGCGCACCGCGACTGCAACTTCGACTTCGGAGCCCGACGCGATCAGCACCACTTTCCGCGGCGCCGCCGCCTCGATCAGCGCATAAGCACCGCGGGCGCACCGGTTCTCGGCCGCCTCGGTGCGAAGCTGCGGCAGGTTCTGGCGCGAGAGCGCGAGCAACGATGGCCCGTCCTTCTTCGCGAGCGCGAGCGCCCAGCATTCGGCGGTCTCGATCGTGTCGCACGGCCGGTAGACGTCGAGGTTCGGGATCACCCGAAGGCTCATCAGATGCTCGATCGGCTGGTGCGTCGGCCCGTCCTCGCCGAGGCCGATCGAATCGTGCGTCATCACATAGACGACGCGCGCGCGCTGGAGCGCCGAGAGGCGGATCGCCGGGCGCGCATAATCCGAAAAGACCAGGAAGGTGCCGCCATAGGGAATCACGCCCCCGTGCAGCGCCATGCCGTTCATCGCGGCCGACATGCCGAACTCGCGGATGCCGTAATAGATGTACCGCCCGGCGTAATCCTCGGCGGTCAGCGGTTTGAGCGCCTTGGTGAGCGTGTTGTTCGACCCGGTGAGATCGGCCGAGCCGCCGAGCGTGTCGGGAAGCTGGTCGTTGATCGCCTCAAGCGCGATCTCCGAAGCCTTGCGGGTCGCTATCTTCTGCGGGGCGTCGAGCAGGCCCTGGATATGGTCGTCGAGCTGAAACCAACCCGGCAGGTCCCCGGCCAAGCGGCGCTCGATTTCGACGCGATCCTCATGGCTCGCCAGCCGCTGCTTCCATTCGGCATGCGGTGCCGCGCCACGCTTGCCGGCGCGCAGCCAAGTGTCGCGAATGTCACCCGGGATTTCAAACGGTGGATGGTGCCAGCCGAGCGCCTCACGCGCGCCGGCAATCTCCTCGGCGCCGAGCGGCGAGCCGTGCGACTTGGACGTGCCCTGCTTCTTGGGCGCACCCTTGCCGATGATCGTGCGGCAGCGGACCAGCGAGGGGCGGTCGTCGGCCATTGCGGCGTTGAGCGCCGCGGCGATGCTCGCATCGCCGTGCCCGTCGCACTCGACGACGTGCCAGCCGGTCGCGGCATAGCGCGCCGGGATGTCTTCGCTCGACGAAAGCGAGACCGCACCGTCGATCGTGATCTTGTTGTCGTCCCACAGCACGATCAAGCGGCCGAGCTTGAGATGCCCGGCGAGGCCGATCGCCTCATGGTTGATGCCTTCCATCAGGCAGCCGTCGCCTGCGATCACCCAGGTGCGATGATCGACCAGATCGTCGCCGAGATGCGCGTTGAGGTGGCGCTCCGCGATTGCCATGCCCACCGCCATCGCCACACCCTGCCCGAGCGGACCCGTCGTCGCCTCGACACCGGGCAGCTCGAAATTCTCGGGGTGGCCGGCGCAGGGGCTGCCGACCTGGCGGAAGTTCCTGATGTCTTCCAGCGTCGGGCGCGCATATCCGGTGAGGTGAAGCAGCGAATAGAGCAGCATCGAGCCGTGGCCGGCGGAGAGCACGAACCGGTCACGATCGGGCCAATAGGGATCGGCCGGATCGAACTTCAGATAGTGCTGGAACAGCACGGTCGCGACATCGGCCATACCCATCGGCATGCCCGGGTGCCCAGAGTTGGCTGCCTCCACCGCATCCATGGAGAGCGCCCGGATGGCGTTGGCGCAGTCGGTGAAGGATGCGGACACTGATTTTTCCTTGCTGCCGCGTGGTCGTTGCGCGGACGCCTTTGCGGCGCACGGGCGCGCGCGTCAACCGACGCGCCCTCGCCACCACGCAGAGGCGCGGGCACGCAGCAAATTTTTCGGTGGACGGTTTGCTGCATCGGGGTTGCCGCCCTGCCCGACCGTGCCTAATCCCGTTTTCAACATGGCCGACACACACGCAGCCCGCATCGAGCAGGCGCTGGCCCGGATCGAAGCCGCGGCAAGCGCCCGCGCCTACGCCACCGAACGCCTCGCCCAGCGTCACGCCATACTGCGCCAGCGGATCGAGGAGGCCGTGACTTCGCTCGATACGCTGATCGCCCGCGCTGCCGTTGCCGAAGCGGAGCCCGAATAATGGCGGATGTCACGATCAGCATCGCCGGCCGCAGCTATTCGGTCGCCGCACGCGATGGCGACGAGCCGCATTTGCGGCACCTCGAATCGATTCTTCAGCGCCATGCCGAGACCGCGCAGCGCGCTTCGGGCGGGCTCAACGCCGAGCGCACGCTCGTCTATCTCGCGCTGATCCTTGCGGATTTGCTCGACGAGGCCGAACGCAATCCGCCGCAGGGGGTCTCCCCCGTGCTGCTCGATCGCATCGCCGATCGTCTCGAAGCCGTCGCGGCAGCCCTTGAGGAAGACGCCGCGACCGCCTAGATACCTCCGTGGCGGGCACTGCCCGGTACGAGCCTTGGCATTATCCCTGAGGCTATTCATCATCCATGGGGGCTGTCCCTGTGCAGATCCTGGTCTGTCGCATATGGTCCCCACCTGACGTAACGGGCGTCAGAGGATATTCTGGCAAACGGCCACGGCGGTCCCGCCACACCGCTTCATGATCATCGACAAACCCGCCCTTCGCGCGAAGCTGCGCGCCGACCGCGACCTGTTCGCGGCCGAATCCTCCACGGCGGTAGTTGCGCCCGAGGATTTCATCTCGCGGCTGACGCCCGGTTGCACTGTCGCCACCTATTGCCCCGTCGGCAGCGAGGCGGACCCGACACAGCTCGCCGCGGCCGCGGCCGAACACGGCTGCCAACTCGCACTTCCCCATGTGCTCGACCGCGCAACCCCGATTCGCTTCCTCGCCTGGCAGATCGGCGAGCCGCTGGTGCCGGGGCCCTTCGGGCTGCGCCAGCCCGATCCGTCACGTCCCGAAGTCACGCCCGACGTGATCCTGACTCCGCTCGTCGGTTACGATCGGCGGCTCAACCGGCTGGGACAGGGCGCAGGGCACTACGACCGCGCCTTTGCCCGGTTCGAGCATGCATGGCGCGTGGGTGTAGCCTGGTCGATCCAGGAGGTTCCCGCTATCCCCGCCGACATCTGGGACGTGCCGCTGCACGCGATCATCACCGAGGAGGGCATGTTTTGGCACGAGGGAGCGTGAAGGCGACGTGGCGCAAGCCCGCGGGCATGTTCGCCGTCCTGGCGCTGATCCTCTTCTGGGTGATCGCGGTCGCCAGCTTCTCGGCAGAGATCGGCGCGCTGCCGGTGCTCGTCCAGGCGCTGATCTACGTCGTTCTCGGAATCGTCTGGATCGCGCCGCTCAAGCCGTTGCTGCGCTGGATGGAGACGGGCCGCTGGCGCGCATGATCCCGCCCTTGTTCGCGCAGGGGAGCGGGATATAGTCCCGCCACGTACCCGCGTATCCTTCCGTCACTCGAAGGGAACATCGATGCGCGAACGGTTCGGCCTCCCTCTATTGTCGTTCCTCACTGCGCTGCTGGTGCTGTCCGGCTGCGCCCCGGTACAGCTCATCTCGCAATATGACGAAGCGACCGAACTCGCAGCCAGCCAGCTTCAGCGCGATTTCGCCGCCTTCTTCGTCAAGATCGCCTCGGCCACCGATCCCGAGCAGCGCGCGTTCAGGAACAACATCGACTTCTATCGCGAAGCGGCAGTCGATTTCTCCGCGCTTCAGGTCCGTGTCGGGGCGATTTACCGCAACCAGATCACCAGCGGGCAGATCGATCTCACCCAGATCAATTTCGCCTATCTCATTCTGCTTCACAAAGGCTGCGTGACGGGGCCACTCACCGATGCCCAGCGTGCGGCAGTGGAACAGATGGGACCCGACCTCTCGATGGACTGCCAGACGCTTTATGGCGCCAGCCAGGATGTAAAGGATCGCGGCGACGTACGGCTGAGCCCGATCGTCGCGAGCGTACCGCAAAAGCTGATCGACCAGCAGCTCGGGGCAATCCTGGCGCTCGAGCTCGCGAAGAAGCGTGGCGAGGATGGGGAATAGCGCATGGCCGATTTGCCGCTCCAGGACATCGTAAAGGCCATCGTCGGCGCGATGCGTGGGACATTTGCCGAGCAATGGCCGCAGGTTCGTGACTTTGCCGAAGGCGAGGCGCAGAAGCTTGGCGTCTCGCTCGCGCAGATCACGCGCCTGACGCTTTCCGGGCAGATCAGCGAAGGCGAAGCGAGCGTGATGCTCGAAATGCAGAAGAACGCGGCTCGCACGGTGTTGCTGGCGATCAGGGGCATGGGCATCATCGCGGTCGAATCAGCAATCAATTCGGCGCTCGCGGCAGTGCGCGACATCGTCAACCGAGCGATCGGATTTGCGCTGCTCTGACCCCACCGAAGGCAAAAGATCAGGAGGCGAGCTATGACGAGACTCGGCAGCAAGATCGCCCGGCCTGGCTGGTCGCGCTACGGCGATGCGGCGCTGCTGCTTGCCCGTGTCGCGATCGGCGCCTTTCTGATCTGGGGCGTGTCGGACAATATCGAGAGCGAGGCGCGCATGGCCGAGTTCGCAGGCTTCCTCGCCAGCCACGGCTTTCCCCTGCCCCGCTACGCGGCCCCGCTTTCCGTATGGGCACAATTCCTCTGCGGCGCGGGTTTCATCCTGGGCCTGGGGACGCGCTGGTGGGGGCTACTCTGCGCAGTCAATTTCGCAGTCGCGGTGGCTATGGTCGACGCCAAGCTTGGCATTCGCGGTGCTTTTCCCGCTTCGTGCCTGATCCTGTTCGGGCTGATCTTCGCGACCGTTGGTGCGGGCCGCTATTCGGCCGATTCCGTGATCGGCGGGCGTTAGTGGACACCGAAAGGCAAAGGCGTGGCGCGAGTGACGGGGCTCGAACCCGCGACCTCCGGCGTGACAGGCCGGCGCTCTAACCAACTGAGCTACACC
>NZ_JBLFFG010000006.1:0-116697 GCF_051400635.1 Sphingomonas radicis | reverse complement strand
GCGTGGCGCGAGTGACGGGGCTCGAACCCGCGACCTCCGGCGTGACAGGCCGGCGCTCTAACCAACTGAGCTACACCCGCTTGACCAAGCGAGGCGACGACACGCCAGAACGGAAAGCGCTTCGCACTACCACGAGGAAGTCCCTGGGGAATCCCGCGTGGCGCGAGTGACGGGGCTCGAACCCGCGACCTCCGGCGTGACAGGCCGGCGCTCTAACCAACTGAGCTACACCCGCTCTCGAAGCGAGGAGGCGGCCACTAGCTCCCGCTTTCGGGGGTGTCAACCGGATTGGTCGCGACTTTGCCTGCGATGCGCGCGATGCTCGTTCGGATCAGAGATCAGCGTGCCGTGCTCGAAAAGGAACCCGGCGATATCGGGCTTGCCGGCGGCGTTGAGCACGGTCTGGATGATGATGAGCAGCGGCACCGCCAGCAGCGCACCGGGCGTGCCCCACACCCAGCCCCAGAAGCTCAGCGACACGAGGATCAGGATCGGGCTGATCGTGAGCCTGTGCCCGACGATCAGCGGCGTCACCAGATTCGCCTCGATCAGGTGCGCGGCGATCATGATCACGGCCGGAAGCAGCGCAAGGCCGATCTCGCCGAAGCTCATCAGCCCGCCGAGCGCGAGCAGCAACGCGGAGAGCACCGGCCCGATGTAGGGGACGTAATTGAGCAGCGTGACGATTCCGCCCCACATCAATGGCGTGGGCATGCCCAGCATCCACAGCGCGCCCGCCACGATCAACCCCAGCGTCACGTTGATCAGTGTGATCGTGCCCAGATAGGCAGACGTGTCGTCGACCACGTCCTGGATCACCCGCGCAGTCGCCATCGCGCCACCGAAGCTCGACCGGCTGGTGATCGCCTTGCGCCGCAGCCGGGTCCAGCCCGAGAGGAAGAAATAGATCACCAGGATTGCGAAGAACATCTCGATCAGCGCCGAGGGCGCGGAGGTAGTGAACAGGTCGAGCAGCGATCGCGGTGGCGCCGCAGCGGCGATCACTGGGGGCTGATTGGCGGGAGCCGACGCGAAGGTGGTCAGCGTCCTGTTCACGAACTCCTCAAGGTTCGCGTATAAGCGGATCAGCGGCTCCAGGTTCTGCTGTATCTGCGGGATGCTCTCGGGAAGCCGTTGGAGCCATTGCCACGCCGGCACCACGATCGACGCCAGCGCCGCGTTCGCGACTCCCAGGAACAGCAGCACGCAGATCAGCGAGGCGAGCGGTGCGGGCACGCGATGGCGCTCGAGCCATTCGAGCAGCGGCACCAGCGCGATGGCAACCACCAGCGCGGCGGTGAGCGGAAGGAAGAAGGGCGAACCTTCGCGCAGCGCGAAGGGGATCGCGAGCAGCAGCCCGAGCCCGGCCATCAGCGTCAATGCCGCCATCAACCGGTCGCGCTTGAGTCCATCTCCCAAATTCTCGTGCGTGTCCTGTGACAGGATCGGCTCACGCGCCGTTGCCGGCGGGATACCCCCTTCGCTCGCCGCGCCGCCCATTGCTCCCGGATGCTCGTTCACTTCGCCTCCTGACCGTCGCGACTCTAGGAGTGCCTGCGGACGGGAGCAACGGCACTGCGATGCGATGCTGTGGCAGATTTGCAACTCACCGCACCAGAACCTCGTACTATCGCCTAGGGATTGACCCTCATCCACTTCGCTCTCGGAACAAGCCCGAGTCGAATTCGTTAATATTCCGGTTTCTGGGAGACGAAGAATGTACGACTTCGGCATCCGTCAGGCGCATAGCGGATATCGTGTAGCCTATCGCCCGCAACACACGAATCACTGCCCCGGCTGCGGTCAGTCGCAATGGATCGTCGGCCGGCTCACTGCCGAATGTGCCTTTTGCGCAACAGCGCTTCCGCTGGTTGCGGGAGGCAGTTTCGGCAATGGCGTGGTTCGCCAGCGCGACGGCGCCGCGCTCACGCCGCTCGCAGCCTGAAGGGTGCTTCTCCAAGTCGGAACGCGGCGTAGCTCAGCGCGTTGCATCGTGCGGACCCGCCGCAGGAGCAGCCAGATGACCGACCTCTCCGTCACTTCCCCCGTCGAGCGAATCGCGCGCGTGATCGCGGCCGAGGCGCTCAGCATTAACGGCGAAGGAAGTGATCCCAGTGCGGGAAGCGAAGTCGACGGCGCCTGGACGCAGGAAGTCGAGCGCGCAATGGCCGTCCTCCGCACGCTGCGCGAGCCCACACCGGAAATGGTCGAGGCCGGCCGCGCCGCGGGAAGCGATCCTGCCGAAATCTGGAACGCAATGGTGCGCGCCGCGATCGGCCACGAAGAGGCGTCTGACGCATAGGCGTCCATAGCCTCACATAGCCGCATGCCTGCATGTGAGGCGCGCACCACGAGCGATGGCGCTGCCCTACAGTACGGGCGCCGGCACCCTCCGCAGGAACTGCGCGGATGCCCATCCCTGGAGCTGCGCGCCCGCCAGCGTTGTCCGGATTTGCAGGAACCCGTTGGACGGAGTCGCGCTCAGCGCCTGCACTGGGTGCCCGTCCGGCAGCTTCGCCACGATGCTCCCGTTGACGCGGGGCGTTCCGCGCAGGTTGAGTTTCCCGCCGCTGGTTTCGACCACATAGGGCACGCCCTCCGCCGCGGCTGGAGTGGGTGTGGGTGCAGGTGTGGGGGCAGTCACCGTCGCTGCGAGCTTGAGATAGGCGAAGAAGTTTTCGCCGTAATAGCGTCCGCTGCTGTCCCGGTGCCCCTGCTTCAGGCCCCGCGCCGGATTGTAGCGCCCGGTGTTATAGCAGATCGCGACTGCCGCCTTCTCCATATCGGAGAGATGCGGCCTGGTGCTCCAGCCGAGCTTTCGAAGTCCCGATTCGAGCTCCGCGATGCATTTGCCCGCGGTTTCGTTCAAACGGATGTAGCGGCGCTCGAGGAAATAGTCCGGATCCACCTTGAAGAACTGGATATCGTACTGGAACAGCCCGAAGCCGTGGCAGAATTTGTTCGGCCTGGCCGCCATTGCGGCATAGCCCGGCACATGCTGCGCCATATCGATCAGCGCGGCGCGCGCGATCGCGAACATCGCCTCCCCGCGCGGCCAGGCTTCGAGCTCGGCGCGGCTTCGCGGAAAGACGCTGCGCGCGTCGATCGTGTCGCCGACGCAAAGCTCCAGAATGCGATCGACGCTCATCGGCTTCTTGCGAAGGCGGTCCCAAATATAGCCCGTCTCCTGACAGGCGATCGCGGTGAGCATGTTGACATCGAAGACGGTATCGGCGGTCATCGCCGCCAGCGTGGTTCCGAAATTCTGCTTGAACCAGGCAATCGATTCTACGGTCGGCATGTCGCTTCTCCCCAAAAGAGGTGCATCGCGGCCCGTTGCTGTTGATGATCCTGCCCTTGGCGAGCAGGTTGCGTGCGCATTACAGCAAATCTGCAGATATCGATAGCCCGCTTTGCCGTCCGGCATCATCCCTCGCGGTTGCGCTCTGGTCCCGCCACGCTATGTCGCTGGACCATGCACGGCGCCCAGCTCTCGCTCTACAATTCGCTCACCCGCAGCATCGAGGCTTTCGCGCCGCTCGATCCCGACAAGGGTGTGCGCGTCTATTCGTGCGGTCCGACGGTCTACAACTACGCGCATCTGGGCAATCTGCGCGCCTATCTCTTCACCGACACGTTGAGCCGGGTGCTGACGTGGAAGGGCTATCCCCTCACCCACGTCATCAACATCACCGATGTGGGACACCTCACCTCGGACGCCGATGCCGGTGACGACAAGATGGAGGCAGCGGCGCGCGCGCAGGCGCGAAGCATCTGGGACATCGCGGCGCACTATACCGCCGCGTTCAAGCAGAACATCGCCGACCTCAACATCCGCGAGCCATCGCGCTGGTCGGTGGCGACCGATCACATCGCCGAGATGATCGACTTCGCGAAGAAGATCGCGCCCGAGCATTGCTACGAGCTCGATTCGGGCCTCTACTTCGACGTTTCCACCGTTCCGAATTATGGCCGCCTTGCCGGCGCGCAGGACGACGCCGCCGAGGGCCGGATCGACCCGGTCGCGGGCAAGCGTCACCCGCAGGATTTCGCGATCTGGCGCAAATCGCCTCCGGGCGAGCAGCGCCAGATGGAATGGGATTCGCCTTGGGGCAAGGGCGCGCCGGGCTGGCATCTCGAATGCTCGGTGATGAGCCTCAAATATCTGGGCGCACCGTTCGACATCCATACCGGCGGCATCGACCACCGCGAGATCCACCATCCGAACGAAATCGCCCAGAACCAGGCGTTCTGCGGCTGCGCGGATACGGGCGCGCGTTTCTGGATGCACAACAACTTCCTGGTGGACCGCCAGGGCAAGATGTCCAAGTCGAAGGGCGGATTCACCACGCTCCAGTCGCTGATCGACGCGGGTGTACACCCCCTCGCCTATCGTCTGCTGTGCCTTCAGGCGCAGTATCGCAGCGAACTTGAGTTCTCCGCGGAGAACCTGGCCGCTGCGCTCACGCGCCTCAAGCGCTTGGTGATGACGGCGACGAACCTGAAAGCGCGCGCCGAGGGACCAGGCACAGCCTCCGAATCCTGGCTCCAGCGCCTTGATGAGGCCGTGTCGGACGATCTCAACACGCCAAAGGCGCTCCCCGTGCTCGACGAGCTGCTCGCCGAGAAGAAGCTGCGGCCGGCTGACCGGCTTGCTACGCTAGCCGAGTTCGACAAGGTGTTGGGCCTGCGGCTCACCGAACTCACCCGTGAGGAGCTGCGCGTGCGCCCGGCGAACGCCACGCTCACGCCGGAGGAGATCGGCGACCGGCTGGTCGAGCGTCAGCAGGCGCGCGTGGTAAAGGACTTCCAGCGCTCCGACATGATCCGCGACGAGCTTGCTGCGGCGGGAGTGGAGGTCATGGACGGCGATCCGCTCGGCTGGGACTGGACGCCGGCGATTTAGGACTGGTTTAGGTTCAGCGCCTGAAGCGAAGAAGCGCAGCTTTGCTTATCCTCCCCCGCCAGGGGGAGGTGTCAGCCGCAGGCTGACGGGGGGCGGATGCCAGAACATGCCGGCGTGCTTCCTCCCCCTCCGACGCGCTGCGCGCGCCACCTCCCCCTGGCGGAGTAGGATTTAGGATTTGCTTCCGATTCTCGCCATCCGATCCGCCCTTGCGTCCCGCGCCCCGCTTCCGCCAGAAAGCGCCGAGACAGGGAGATTTAGGAAATGCGGGGACAGGTGCTTGGCGTCGATCGGGTCAGCGGCGAGGGGCAGATCTCAGGCGAGGACGGCCTGCGCTACACCTTCACGCCTGCCGACTGGAGCGACTCGAAAGGACCCGCCGTGGGCGCTCGGATCGACTTCACCACCGAAGGCACGCGCGCGTTGCGCATTTTCCGTCTGCCCGAGCTCCAGGCTGAGCCGCCCCATCGCCAGCCGCCCGCGAACGATCGCAACAAATATGTCGCGGCGCTGCTCGCCTTCTTCTTCGGCATATTCGGCATCCATCGCTTCTATCTCGGCCGCAACGGCACCGGCGTCCTGATGATCGTCCTTTCGATCACGATGATCGGGCTGGTCGTGACCGGCCTCTGGGCGCTTATCGACACGATCCGCTATCTGATGATGTCGGACGCCGAATTCGCGCACCGCTATGCCCGGCATCCAGGCTGATGAAGGCGGTCCTCCCTGCCCTCGCCCGCCCGCTGGTGGAACCGCATCTCCCTGCGGGTCTCGACGTGCACTGGTTCACCAGCGTCGAGGAAGCGCGCGCGCTCGCCGCCGACGCCGACATCGTCTGGCTCGACCACAGCAATCCCGATGTGTGGGCGGAGAATGTCGCCGCGGCGCCCCGGCTTAGATGGCTTTCGACCATCTACGCGGGGCTCGATCCGCTCGATAAGGCGAGGCTCCTTGCGCAGGGCACGCGCGTCACCAACGGCAGCGGCGTCAATGCCCACACGGTTGCCGAATATGCAGTGATGGGCGCGCTCGTGGGCGCCAAGCGCTTCGACCAAGTCGTGCGTGCCGCGGATCGTCGTGAATGGCCGACAGACGCGCCCGGCAAGCTCGAACTGTTCGAAACCAGCGCGCTCGTGATCGGCTATGGCACGATCGGCCGGCTGATCGGTGAGCGGCTGGCAGGCTTCGGCGTGACGGTCACCGGCGTCACGCGCACCGCGAGTCCGGGAACGATCGGACCCGATGCGTGGCGCGCCCGGCTGGACGAGTTCGACTGGATCTTCCTCGCGGCCCCCGGCACCGACGCGAACCGCGCGATGATCGGCGCGGAGGAACTGGCGGCGATGAAGCCCTCTGCCTGGATTATCAACGTCGGCCGCGGAGCGCTGATCGATCAGGAAGCGCTGATCGAGGCACTCGAGAAGCGTCGTATCGCCGGTGCCTTTCTGGATACCGTCTCGCCCGAGCCGCTACCACCCGATCATCCGCTGTGGCGCGCGCCAAACGTCATCCACTCGATGCATCTTTCGGGCCGCAGCCAGACGCGCATGTTCCAGCGGGGCGCCGCGCTGTTCGTCGAGAACCTCCACGCCTTTCTGGAAGGTCGGCCGCTGCGAAACGAAGTGGACCTCACCGCAGGCTATTGATTCGGCCTTACCCCGCCAGGGTAAGATTTGGGGTTGCGCCTATTTACCCCATCCGGGTAAGAGTGCACATCATGACGACTTTAGCCGGTACCAAGATCCGCCGCTTCCGCGAGGAACGCTCCCTTTCCCGCGCTGCATTCGGCGCGTGGTTCGACACCCCCGGCTCCACGGTCCAGGGCTGGGAGGAGGATGGCAAGCGCGCCTCCCCCGGCGTGCTGAATCAGATCGCCGCGAACGGCATCGCCCATCACCAGGACTGGTACGTCCATGTCCGCAACCTGGAGCCGAACATGGGCTGGACCCCCGACAGCTGGAAGCAGGCCGAAGCGCGCCAGCTCCCCACTTACCCCGATAAGCACGCGCTCGACGCTGCGACCGGCCAGATCGCCTCCTTCCCGCCGCTCGTCTTCGCCGGGGAAGCGCGCCAGCTCACCCAGGATCTCGCCAAGGTGGCGCGCGGCGAAGCGTTCCTGCTCCAGGGCGGCGACTGCGCCGAGAGCTTCGCCGAGTTCCACCCGAACAACATCCGCGACACGTTCCGCGTGCTGCTCCAGATGGCGGTGGTGCTCACCTTCGCCTCCAAGCTGCCGACGGTGAAGCTTGGCCGGATGGCGGGCCAGTTCGCCAAGCCGCGCTCGGCCGATACCGAGACGATCGACGGCGTGGAGCTGCCCAGCTACCGCGGCGACAATGTCAACGACATCGCCTTCACGCCCGAGAGCCGCATCCCCGATCCGCAGCGGATGATCCAGGGCTATTCGCAGTCCGCCGCGACGCTCAACCTGCTGCGCGCCTTCGCGCAGGGCGGCTATGCCAATCTCCACCAGGTCCACAAATGGACGCACGACTTCATGGGCAAGAGCCCTTGGGCCGCACGCTACAAGGATGTGGCGGACCGGATCGGCGAATCGCTCGACTTCATGGCCGCGTGCGGAATCGATGCGGACAGCGTTCCGCAGCTCAAGGCGACCAGCTTCTACACCAGCCACGAAGCGCTGCTGCTCCCCTATGAGCAGGCGCTCACCCGGCAGGACAGCCTGACCGGCGACTGGTACGACACCAGCGCCCATTTCCTATGGATCGGCGATCGCACACGCTTCGAAGGATCGGCGCACGTCGAGTTCCTGCGCGGCATCGGCAACCCGATCGGGATGAAGTGCGGCCCCAGCCTCGAGCCGGACGCGCTGCTGCAGCTGCTCGACACGCTCAATCCGGGACGCACGCCGGGCAGGATGACACTCATCACACGCTATGGCCACGACAAGATCGAGGCGGGACTTCCCAAGCTCGTCCGCGCGGTGAAGCGCGAGGGGCATCCAGTGGTGTGGAGCTGCGACCCGATGCACGGCAACGTCGTCAAGGCTGCCAACGGCTACAAGACCCGCCCGTTCGAGCGCATCCTGGCCGAAGTCCGCGGCTTCTTCGCGGTGCATCGTGCCGAGGGGACCTACGCGGGCGGCATCCATGCCGAGATGACCGGACAGAACGTCACCGAATGCACCGGCGGCGCGATCGAGATCACCGAGCAGGGCCTGGCCGATCGCTATCACACGCATTGCGATCCGCGGCTCAACGCGAGCCAGAGCCTGGAGCTGGCATTCCTGCTCGCCGAGATGCTCAACGACGAGATGGCCGAGCGCCGCAAGGCCGCTGCCTGAGGCGGCGGTTCCGGTCGCATCCCGGCCATGCCCTGTATTCCACCGGTGGCATCCACGCGTGGATAGGCTACACTCGCCCGGCTATCGGCCCATTCCCGCGGGCGAGGATTGTCTGATCGGATTTTCGGTTCTCACTGACGAAGTTTAGTCGTTTTCCATCTTCTGCGCTCGATCCTAGCCTGCGGGGGCTTTTCCAAGGGAGAGGAAGAAATGGACGCACCGACGACCGGCAGCCCGCTCAGTGATCCGCAGAAGGAGCCGGCCGCGCTCCGGCGCCTGCTGGGTCGCACCAACCGCGACTGGTGGCCCAACCAGCTCAGCCTCGAGATCCTCCACCAGCACGGCCTCCACGGCAATCCGATGGGCGACGACTTCGATTATGCGAAGGAGTTCGAGTCGCTCGACTACCAGGCGGTCAAGCGCGATCTCACTGCGCTGATGACCGACAGCCAACCCTGGTGGCCGGCGGACTATGGCCACTACGGCCCGTTCTTTATCCGCATGGCGTGGCACAGCGCGGGCACCTATCGCACCGGTGACGGCCGCGGCGGCTCGTCCTCGGGCTCGCAGCGCTTCGCGCCGCTCAACAGCTGGCCGGACAACGGCAACCTCGACAAGGCCCGCCGCCTGCTCTGGCCGGTCAAGCAGAAATACGGCCGCAAGCTCAGCTGGGCGGACCTGTTCATCATGGCGGGTAACGTCGCGATCGAATCGATGGGCGGGCCGATCTTCGGCTTCGGCGGCGGCCGCGAAGACATCTTCGAGCCCGAGCGCGACATCTACTGGGGCACCGAGGAACAATGGGTCGGCCACCCGGACAACAAGACCCGCATCGACGAGGAAGCGGGCATGGCGCTCGAGGAGCCGCTCGCCGCGATTCAGATGGGCCTTATCTACGTCAACCCGGAAGGTCCCGGCGGCAAGCCCGACGCAGCTCAGTCGGGCCGCGACATCCGCGAAACCTTCAAGCGGATGGGCATGAACGACGAGGAAACCGCGGCGCTGACCGCCGGCGGCCACACCTTCGGAAAGGCGCACGGCGCTGGCGACGCAAGCAAGGTCGGTGCCGAGCCCGAGGGCGCGGACATCGCGCAGATGGGCCTCGGCTGGCAGTCGGGTCACGAGAGTGGCATGGGCGACCACACCATCACCAGCGGGATCGAGGGTTCGTGGACTCCCACTCCGATCACCTGGGACATGACCTATTTCGACATGCTGCTCGACCACGAGTACGAGCTGGTGCGCAGCCCCGCCGGAGCCAAGCAGTGGCAGCCGGTCGGCAATCCCGAGGAGACGCTTGCGCCCAAGGCACACACCCCGGGCGTCAAGGTGCCGACGATGATGACCACCGCGGACATGGCGATGAAGGTCGATCCCAAGTACCGCGAGATCATGGAGCGGTTCCGCAGGGATCCGGTCTATTTCGCGGACGCCTTCGCCCGGGCATGGTTCAAGCTCACCCACCGCGACATGGGGCCCAAGGCGCGCTACCTGGGCCCCGAGGTCCCCGCCGAGGATCTTATCTGGCAGGACCCCGTCCCCGCCGGCCAGCCGCTGAGCGACGCGGATGTCGCGACGCTCAAGGACAGGATCGCGGCGTCGGGCCTCAGCGTGAGCCAGCTGGTCAAGACTGCCTGGGCTTCGGCCGCAACCTTCCGCGGATCGGACAAGCGCGGCGGCGCCAACGGTGCGCGCATCCGGCTTGCCCCGCAGAAGGACTGGGACGTCAACGAGCCCGAAGAGCTCGCCAAGGTGCTCAAGGTCTATGAGGACATCCAGTCCGGCTTCGGCGGCAGGGTCAGCATCGCCGATCTGATCGTGCTCGGCGGCTCGGTGGGAATCGAGAAGGCCGCGAAGGCTGCCGGCCACGACGTGACCGTGCCCTTCACCTCCGGCCGCGGCGACGCGACCCAGGAGCAGACCGACGTTGAGGGGTTCGCGGTGCTCGAGCCGCGCGCCGACGGCTTCCGGAACTACCTCCAGGTCCGCTTCAGTGTGCCCACCGAAGAGCTGCTGGTCGATCGCGCCCAGCTGCTTGGGCTAAGCGCACCCGAGATGACCGTGCTCGTCGGCGGGCTGCGCGTCCTCGGCGCCAATCACGGCGGCGAGAAGCATGGCATGCTCACCGATCGGCCCGGCCAGCTCACCAACGACTTCTTCGTCAACTTGCTCGACATGGGCACGGCGTGGAAGCAGGTCGACGACCGTGCCGACGAAGTCTTCGTGGGCACCTGCCGCAGGACCGATGAGGAGAAGTGGACGGCGACGCGCACCGATCTGGTGTTCGGTTCCAACTCGCAGCTTCGCGCGCTTTCCGAAGTCTATGCCTCCGGCGACGCGGGCGAGAAGTTCGTGAAGGACTTCGTCGCGGCCTGGGCCAAGGTGATGAACGCAGACCGTTTCGATCTGGTGCGCCGCTAGTCTCGGCGCCTCGATCACGTGACCAGAACAGCCGCGGCGGCATCCCCCGCCGCGGCTGCTCGCGTTTCGGGCGCTATTCAGGTCGGTGGCAAACCGCCTCGATGTTGATCCCGTCGGGGTCGAGAACGAAGGCGGCGTAATAGTCGGGGTGATAGTGCGGGCGCAGCCCCGGGGCGCCGTGATCGGTTCCGCCAGCGGCCAGCGCTGCAGCATGGAATGCATGGACCTCCGCACGGGTCTGTGTCTGGAAGGCGATATGGGTCCCCTCGCCCACCCGCTCGTTGTCGCCGACCCAGAAGAACGGATTGTCGTCCTTGCCAAAGCCATAGGCAGTGCCGCCCGAGCCATTCTCCTCGGCGGGAATGGTCATCAGCAGACGGATGCCTAATGGCGCGAGCGCTGCCTCGTAGAAGCGGCGCGAGACTTCGGCATCCGCGACGGCAAATCCGACATGATCGAGCATCGGCATCCTCCTTCGCTTCAGGGAAACAGGTCGATCACCTCCGCGTCCGGCGCCTCGGCTTCGAGAAGCAACGTGCGATGGCAATGGCCCGGATCGCGTTCGTAGCAGAGCAGCGCGCTCGGCTTCTCCTCGGCGAGCGCGCGCATCTGCGCCACCTCCGCCTGCGCCTCGGGCAGTCCGAGCTGGTTGTCATAGACCGCGCGCAGCGTCTTCACGTCGCCTTTCTTCGCCGCGTCGCGCCCCGGCTTGGGAGTGCCGAGGTTCCTGAGGTGGACATATTCGATCCCCGCCTCGCGGAGGCTCGCCGCCAGGATGTTCTTGGAGAAACCCGGGCGGCGCGACAGCGGCACCGCGCGCACGTCGATCAGCCGTTCCACGCCGGCGCGCTTCAGCGCCGCGAGGAACTCGTCCATCGTCGTCGCTTCATAGCCGATCGTGAAGATGCGCATCAGGCGGCTCCCTCGCGCCGCAAGCTGGTGACAACGCCCCAGGCGATCAACGCCTGCCCGGCGAAATAGAATGGCCACACCGTCAGATCTGGCAGCAGCGATCCGGCGAGCGGCCCCATCCGCGCGAACAGGAACAGGTCCGACACCACGAAGAGCAATGCACCGATCCCCACGGCGGCACACGGGAAGCGGCTGATCCACGCCGTCCCCGCCATGATGCCGAGCCCCAACGCGTAGAGCGCTATTCCGGGCGCTTCGCTGCGCTGGTCGGGCAGCAGGAAAGCGACAGCCGGCACTGCCACGGCGAACACCGCCGCCTGCCAGAGTGGTCCGCGCCGATTGCGCAGATAAAGCGCGATCGCGAACACGTGCCCGGCAAGAAAGCCTATCGCGCCGTGGATCAGATTGCTCTCGATCAGCACATCGCCGGCCGCACCGCACGCCAGCGCCGCCGCGATCAGCCAGCCGTCGGCCCTCCGCGCCTGCAGCGCCGCCCAGAGTGCGAAGAGCGCCACGCCCGCGCCCTTCCACGCCGCCAGAACCGCGAAGGGCCAGTCCATGTCGCGGATGAAGAAATAGCTCGTGCCCGCCGCCAGCCCGGCAAGGAACAGCAGGTCGATCTTGCGTCCGGTCATTCCGGTCCTCCCCTGCCCGCAGCATGGCGGCCGCACCCGGCTTTGTCATCCCGGCGCAACACGGCTATTGCGCCGCCGTGACTCACGACATCCACATCATCGGCGGCGGGCTCGCCGGATCCGAAGCCGCATGGCAGCTCGCGCAGGCGGGCTGGAAGGTGAAGCTTTCCGAGATGCGCGGCTCCGGCGACATGACGCCTGCGCACCAGACCGACAGCCTGGCCGAGCTGGTCTGCTCGAACAGCTTCCGCTCGGACGATGCCGAACGCAACGCTGTGGGCCTGCTCCACCAGGAGATGCGCGACCTCGGCTCGATCATTCTCACGCAGGGCGACATCCACAAGGTGCCCGCCGGCTCGGCGCTCGCGGTCGACCGCGACGGCTTCTCGGCGGGCGTCACCGCCGCGCTGGACGCACATCCCAACATCACGATCGTCCGCGAGCGCGTCGATGCGCTGCCGGCCGAGGGGATGGCGATCGTCGCCACCGGTCCGCTCACCGCCCCGGGGCTCGCCGAGAGCATCGGCACCGCGACCGGCGAGGAAAGCCTGGCCTTCTTCGATGCGATCGCTCCGATCGTCCACCGCGAGTCGATCGACATGGACGTGGCGTGGTTCCAGTCGCGCTGGAACAAGGGCAGCGGCAAGGATTACATCAACTGCCCGATGACGAAGGACCAGTATCTGGCCTTCCACGCCGGCCTGCTCGCGGGCGAGAAGACCGAGTTCCGCGAGTGGGAGAACGTCCCCTATTTCGAAGGCTGCATGCCGATCGAAGTGATGGCGGAGCGCGGCGTCGATACGTTGCGCTACGGCCCGATGAAGGGCGTCGGGCTCGATCAGCCGAGCACCGGCCGCTGGCCCTATGCCGTCGTCCAGCTGCGCCAGGACAATGCCAGCGGCACGCTGTGGAACATGGTCGGCTTCCAGACCAAGCTCAAATATGCCGCGCAGGTCGAGCTCTTCCGCACCATTCCGGGCCTCGAAAAGGCCGAGTTCGCGCGGCTGGGCGGGCTCCACCGCAACACCTTCATCAAGTCGCCCGAGCTGCTGGACGGGACGCTGCGGCTCAAGTCGCGCCCGAACGTCCGCTTCGCCGGGCAGATCACCGGCTGCGAAGGCTATGTCGAAAGCGCGGCGATCGGGCTGCTCGCCGGCCGCTTCGCCGCAGCCGAGCTCGGCGGGACCAGCCTGGAGGCTCCGCCGCGCGAGACCGCGCTGGGCGCGCTGCTCGCGCACATCACCGGCGAGGCCGAAGCAGAGACCTACCAGCCGATGAACGTCAATTTCGGCCTGTTCCCGCCGATTGAAGGGCGCAGCAAGAAGGCAGACCGCAAGCTGATGTATACGGACCGGGCACGGGCAGCGTTTCAGCGGTGGACGGCGGGCGCTTCCCTTATCCTCCCCCACCAGGGGGAGGTGTCAGCCGAAGGCTGACGGAGGGGGCGGATTCCAGAACCAAACCGACATGCTTCCTCCCCCTCCGTCGCCTCCGGCGCCACCTCCCCCTGGCGGGGGAGGATAGCGGAAGTGCTAATCGTTCGCCTCATCCCCATTCCCCGGCCCGCACACGCATGCTGCCTTTGGTTTCCGCTTGGGCGCGGTGGCGGTGAACTCGGTACGCGTGAGCGTCGCCGACTTGTCCTTGTCCGCTTCGGCGAACTTGGTGGTCGTGCGCACTGCCCATTCTTCGAACGAGAGCTTACCGTCACGATCGAGGTCCAGCTTGGCGAACGCCTTGCGCCGCGGGGCAAAATATTCCTCGCGGGCGATCGCGTCGTTGCGGTCCTTGTCGTAGCGGTCGAAGCGCTTCTGCTCGCGCGTACGGTCGCTCGCGCGCGGCGCTTCCTCGGGAAGCAACGCCTCACCCCCGGGCGCGGCGGCCTGCGCGGAAGGCGCGCGCGGCAGCTCCGCCTTGGGTGCAGCCGAACCCCGGAACAGGAAAATGCCCGCGCCCGCGAGCAGCAGGGCGGCAACAGCCCCCACCAGATAGCGCCACATCATCGGCCCTTCCCCCAAGCCTGAAGCCGCGACAGGCTAGCCGCTCCGCGGCCGCTGGCAAGCGCTATCGGCCCGTGAGCCTGTGCCAGAACAGGCGCGCGACGCGGCCGGGTGCGCCATGCGGCACCGGCGCTTCCGCAGGCACCGCCAGATCCATCCGTGCGAGATGTGCCAGCGCTCCCAGCGCACGGCCGCGCTTGCTCCAGCGCTGCCCCAGCGCCTGTTCGAGCGCGCCTGCCGCCTGACGGCGCGCTTCGCTCGCTTCCTCGGGCACGCGCAAGTGCCGCGCCAGATCCGCGAGCGCCCAGCCCTTCCCCGCCGCATCGACCGGATCGTCCGCCTGGGCTCCCAGCGCCCGCGCCGCAGCGACGAAAAGCGTCCCCCGCCCGGCCGCGAAGCGCGCGAGCGCGTCGGCATCGAGCGCTTCCTCCTCGACCAGCACTTCCCAGCCGTGGACGATCGGCACCAGCGAGGCGCCCGAGATGCCGAGCGGCAGCAGCGCGCTCGCGATCCCCTGCAGCACCGGCTCGGCAGGCGCCGGCTCGGTATCGAGCCGGGCGAGCGCTTCGCGCCACCAGGCGAGGCGGAGCTGGCCCAGCGCGGGCTCGCGCGTTGTCCGCAGCAGCAGCGCCAGCGCATCGTCGAGCGCGAGCAGCGCCGCCAGCGCGCTCCGCCGATTGGCAGGCGCATAGGCGAGCACCAGCGCGCGCTCGGGCGATCCCTCGTCGCTCATACCCCGGAGCTTTCCGGAGAAAGGCCCAAGCGTCTTGTTAACCACATGATTTTAGCGGCGGTTAGCCAGAGGTGCCGCATGCCGCCTCGTTGAGTGGGGACCGGGAACGCACGCATGGGACACAAGAACCCTGGCTGGAATGAAGCGCGGACGTCCCTGACCGCGCTCGCACGCGATACGCGCGCCAACACCATGGCCATGATGGCGATGGCGCTGATCCCGCTTGCGGGTATGGTCGGCGGCGGCGTCGACATCAGCCGCATGTACATCGTCAAGACGCGGCTGCAACATGCCTGTGACGCCGGCGCGCTCGCGGGCCGCAAGGCGATGGGCGGCGGCACCTGGACCCAGGACAACCATTATCCCCGGGGCATGGCGGAGAAGTTCTTCGAGGGGAACTACGACCGCACCGCCTATGGCGCCACCAACGTCACCAAGGCGTTTTCGGAGAGCGCAGGCAAAGTGACGGGAACCGCGTCCGCCACGGTGCCGATGACGCTGATGCGGATCTTCGGAAAGACCGCGGAAACGCTCTCCGTCACCTGCGACGCCGAAATGCGGCTGCCGAACACCGACGTGATGTTCGTGCTCGATACCACGGGGTCGATGAACTATTGCCCGAACGGCAACATGAGCTGCAACGGCAATGCCAATTCCCGTATCGCTGCGCTACGCAAAGCGGTGAAATGCTTCTACCAGATCGTCGCGCGGCTCGACGTGCTCGACACCGATTGCGACGGCGACGAGCCAAGTGGCGGCACCGGCAATCAGGTGCAGATCCGCTTCGGCTTCGTGCCCTATTCCACCAACGTCAATGTCGGTCGCCTGTTGCAGAACGACTGGATCGCCGACAATTGGTGGTATCGGACACGCAAACCCAATGTGGCCGTACCGCCGGAGAAGACGGACCGTTATTGGCAAGTTTATGGCAGCTCGCTCACTCAGGCCGACTGCCTCAAGTTCATGAACAACCAGCCGTTCGGCACCTTTACGCCCACGCCGACCAACTCAGGCGGCCCCCCGCCTGCCCCAACGATGGTGACGACCATCACCAGCGACGGCGAGGCGACCAGCGGTGGTAGCACAGGTGAGTGGGGCTGGTCCCGCGGGAGCGACGCCACCTGGGGATCGTGGAGCGGTGCCACGGACAATTCGACCGGTAACGGCGACAACAAGAAGAGCTGCCGCCGCAAACGCACCGACGTGACGACATATTATCAGGAAAAGTTCCAGAACTGGACCTACAACCAGTTGGAAATCGATGTCAGCGGCCTCAAAGCCGGCGGCAGCAACTGGAATCCCAGATTTACAATGCCATCCTCGGCGGTCGATCCCGACACGCAGTCCATCGCCGACGCGACAGTGGGGAATGACGTCCCCCAGGCAGTCATCACCTGGGACGGGTGCATCGAGGAACGCAAGACTATCGAGACGACCGATTTCGATCCGATCCCGACCGACGCCAGGGATCTGGATATTGATCTCGTGCCCGACAGCGATGAGACGCGCTGGGGGCCGGCGCTGCCCCAGTTGATCTTCACTCCGCGCCAAACCAGCGGAGGCATCAACTACAATCAACTCCCCTCCGCGTGGCCCAAGGCCGGAAATAATCGCCCCCCAGGTTGGAACAACACCTCTCCGAACGAAAACATAACCACCGATTATACGAGCGGCATGTATTATGCCTGCCCGACACCAGCCAAGAAACTGCAGGCGTGGCCGTCGGCATCCGATTTCGACGACTATGTCGACAGCCTCAGGCCGGACGGCGCGACTTATCACGATATCGGGATCATCTGGGGTGCACGTCTGATGTCGCCGACGGGAATCTTCAAAAGCGAGACCGCGACCACGCCCAGGGGCGCCGAAATCGAGCGGCACATGATCTTCATGACCGATGGCGACACCAATGCCAACGACTTCGACTATGCCGCCTATGGCCTGCCCTATTTCGACGACCGCCAGACGGACGAAAATCCTACCAGGGATCAGCTCAACCAGCAGGTGAACCTGCGTTTCCTCGCCGTCTGCAACTGGGTCCGTAACAAGAACATCACGCTGTGGGTGATCAACTTCGGCGAAGGCCAAGCCCAGGAGACTCAGGATCGGCTCAGGCAATGCGCGTCGACAGGTCGCTATTTTTCGGCGGCGGATGCGAATGCGTTGCAGCAGACCTTCAAGAACATCGCCGATCAAATCTCTCAGCTGAGGCTCACCAAATGAGCCTTGTCCGCAACCTCGCACACCTCCACCGCAACGAGCGCGGCGCGACGATTATCGAGTTCGCGATGGTGTCGCCGGTGATGTGCCTGCTGATCGTCGGCGGGCTCGATATCGCGCATACGCTCTATGTGGGGGCGGTGCTGCAGGGTGCGGTGCAGAAGGCGAGCCGCGACGCGACACTCGAGAGCGGGCTGGACGCGACGGTCCAGGCCAGGCTCGACCAATATGTGCGCGATCAGGTCGAGGCGCTGGCGAGCAACGCGACGATCACGATCAAGCGCAACTATTTCAGCGACTTCGCCGATGCTGCCGCGAACCAGTTCGAGCCGTTTACCGATACCAACGACAACGGCACGTGCGACGGACCAGCGGGCACCACCCCCGGCGAGCCTTATGAGGATACCAACAACAACCAGCGCTGGGATCGAACCGGCGGCAACGACGGTCAGGGCGGCGCGCAGGATGCAGTCGCCTACACGGTGACCATGTCCTACCCGCGCCTGTTCCCGGTCTATGGGTTCATCGGCGGATCGGACACCACGAGCGTCAGCGCGACCACGATCCTGCGTAACCAGCCCTATGCCGACCAGGCCGTCGCCCAGGTGAGGAACTGCACATGACCAGCGTGCTGCGTCGCCTAGGAACGCTCGCGCGCGGTCTCGGCCGGGATACCAGCGGGCTCGCGCTGCTCGAATTTGCTTTCTCGATGCCGATCCTGCTGACGCTCAGCCTCACCGGCGGGGAGCTGGCCAATTATGTCGTGACGCGGATGCGGGTGAGCCAGGTGGCGCTCCACGTCGCCGACAACGCCGCGCGCATCGGCCGCGGCAGCCAGCTCGAGTCCAAGAAGATCGACGAGGCGCAGATCAACGACCTGTTGACCGGCGCCGATCTCCAGGCCGGCGAGCTGGGCCTGTTCACCAACGGACGCGTGATCGTCTCCAGCTTCGAGCCGGATCCTGCCCATGCGGGCAAGTTCATGATCCGTTGGCAGCGCTGCAAGGGCAGCAAGACGAACTGGTCTTCGACTTACGGAGACGTTGGAGACGACAATCTCGACGGGATCGGCCCCACCGGCCAGCGTGTGGATGCCACCGAGGAAGGCGTCACCATGTTCGTCGAGATTCGGTACGAATATCAGCCGATCGTCAGCGCCTCGCTCGCGCCGAGCGTCGAGATCAAGGAATTCGCCTCGATGATGGTCCGCGACCGGCGCGACACCAGCGACGGCACGGGGCACCCCGACGGCGTCTACGAAGTCAACGGCGTCACGGCCGCGACCTGCTGATCGCCGCGCCCCTCTCCAGCGTGGAAGAGGGGCGCTGGCGCATCAGCCCTTGTAGGTGACCTTCTTGACCGCCGCGACCACGCGCGCGGCATCGACCAGCGCGAGCTTCTCGAGATTCGCGGCATAGGGCAGCGGCACGTCTTCGTTGGTAACGCGCAGCACCGGCGCGTCGAGGTCGTCGAAGCCCTGCTCCATCGCCACCGCGACGATCTCAGACGAGATCGAGCAGACCGGCCAGCCCTCTTCGACCACGACCATGCGGTTGGTCTTCTTGAGGCTCTGGAGCACCGTGCCGGTGTCGAGCGGGCGCAGCGTGCGCAGGTCGATCACCTCGGCATCGATCCCCTCGCCCGCCAGCGTCTCGGCGGCTTCGAGCGCAACACCGACGCCGATCGAATAGGAGACGATCGTCACGTCCTTGCCCTCACGCACGATCCGCGCCTTGCCGATCGGCAGGACATAGTCATCGAGCTTGGGCACATCGAAGCTGCGGCCGTACATCAGCTCGTTCTCGAGGAACACGACCGGATCCTCGCTGCGGATCGCCGCCTTGAGCAGGCCCTTGGCATCGGCCGCGTCATAGGGCGCGATCACGATCAGGCCAGGCACGCTGGCGTACCACGGGCCATAGTTCTGCGAGTGCTGCGCGCCAACGCGGCTGGCAGCGCCGTTGGGGCCGCGGAACACGATCGGGCAGCGCATCTGGCCGCCGGACATGTAGTTGGTCTTCGCGGCCGAGTTGATGATGTGGTCGATCGCCTGCATGGCGAAGTTGAATGTCATGAACTCGACGATAGGCTTCAATCCGCCCATCGCCGCGCCCGTGCCGATGCCGGCGAAGCCATATTCGGTGATCGGCGTGTCGATCACGCGGCGATCGCCGAACTCGTCGAGCAGGCCCTGGGTAACCTTGTAGGCGCCCTGATATTCGGCGACTTCCTCGCCCATCACGAAGATGCGCTCGTCCTTGCGCATCTCCTCGGCCATCGCGTCGCGCAGCGCCTCGCGGACGGTGGTCTTGACCATCTCGGTGCCCGCGGGGATCGCGGGATCGGCGACGGTTGCCGCCTTGTCACTGGCGAGCTGCTTGGTGCCGCTGTCGGCCTTCTTCGGGCCGCCGTCCTCGCCTGCTTCGGACTCGGCCGCCTTCTGCTCCTGCGCGGGCGCTTCGGCCTTGGGGGCCTCGGCGGCGGCGGGCGCCGGAGCGGCAGACGCGTCTTCGCCTTCGGCAGCGATCATCGCTATCACGGTGCCGACCTTCACATTGTCGGTGCCTTCGGCGACCAGGATCTTGCTGATTGTGCCTTCGTCCACCGCCTCGAATTCCATCGTCGCCTTGTCGGTCTCGATCTCGGCGAGGATGTCGCCCGACTTCACCGTGTCGCCTTCCTTGACGAGCCACTTGGCGAGCGTGCCCTCTTCCATGGTGGGCGACAGCGCCGGCATCTTGAGTTCGATCGCCATCTCAATAGGTCTCCACCAGCACGTCGGTGTACAGTTCTGCAGGATCGGGTTCGGGGGTCTGCTCGGCGAAATCGGCGGATTCGTTGACCACCTTGCGGATCTCCGCCTCCAGCGGCTTGAGATCCTCTTCCTTCATGCCAAGCGCTTCGAGCTCGCGCTTGACCGCCTCGATCGGGTCGGACTTGTCGCGGACCGACTGGACCTCCTCGCGGCTGCGATACTTGGCCGGGTCGGACATCGAGTGGCCGCGGTAGCGATAGGTCTTCATCTCGAGGATGATCGGCCCCTTGCCCGCGCGGACCCAGGCCAAAGCCTCCTCGGCAGCACCGCGGCAGGCGA
This sequence comes from Sphingomonas radicis, assembly GCF_051400635.1. Lineage (NCBI taxonomy): Bacteria > Pseudomonadati > Pseudomonadota > Alphaproteobacteria > Sphingomonadales > Sphingomonadaceae > Sphingomonas > Sphingomonas radicis. Next base: position 96,472 of record NZ_JBLFFG010000006.1, on the reverse strand, counting down.
GCACGTCCATGCCGTCGACCTGGATGCCCGGGATGCGGAAGCTCTCGCCGCGCTTGTAGAGCTGGTCCTCGGCCGACGAGCGGTTGACGCTGGTGCCCATGGCGTACTGGTTGTTCTCGATCACATAGATGATCGGGAGCTTCCACAGCTCGGCCATGTTGAACGATTCGTAGACTTGGCCCTGGTTCGCGGCGCCGTCGCCGAAATAGGCCATGGCGACGCCGCCATCGCCATTATACTTGTGCGCGAACGCGAGGCCGGTGCCGAGCGACACCTGCGCGCCGACGATGCCATGGCCGCCGTAGAACTTCTTCTCGGTCGAGAACATGTGCATCGAGCCGCCCTTGCCGCGGCTGATGCCGGCGGCACGCCCGGTGAGCTCGGCCATGATCACCTTGGGATCGATGCCATATGCGAGCATGTGGCCGTGATCGCGATAGCCGGTGATCACCGAGTCCTTGTCGCCGTCGAGCGCCGACTGGAGGCCCACCGCAACGGCTTCCTGGCCGATGTAGAGGTGGCAGAAGCCACCGATGAAGCCGAGGCCGTAGAGCTGCCCCGCCTTCTCCTCGAAGCGGCGGATGAGCAGCATCTGCTTGTAGAATTCGAGCAGTTCCTCCTTGGAGGGTTTGTACCGCTGCGGTTCGTTGGGGCGCTCGCGGTTCGATGCCGCGGGTGCGGGGGACGCTTTACGTGCCGGTGCTTTGGCCACAGGAAATCCTCATGCCCGGGGAAGGTCAGTGCGGGCGCCTATAGGCGGGTTTTTGGCCCGGACGCAACGTCAACGCGCGTCTTCGCGCTGCGTTAGGTCCGACAGCAGGATTCCAGGCGGGTTTGTGGGGCCTAAGCGACACCGCCCGACCGTCAGAAGCGGAAGAACACCCCCAGGAAGGCGGCGATTCCGATCAGAATCACTGCCACCGAGATGATGTAGGTCGACGTCTGGGGCGACTTGGCGCCCGGCGCGATCGGCTTGAGCGCGTCGCTGTGCATCGAGACCATCGCAAAATGGAATTGCGATGTGAATAATATGAGCGATACCACGCCCGCGCCGATGAGCAGCAGGCCGAAATCGCGCGGCAAATTGACGCGCCCCACCAGCAGGCCGAGACCGTCCTTGCCCGCCAGTTTTTCGAAGAACTGCGCCACCGTAAAGCCGAATCCGATCAGCGAGACGGCCGTGCGCACCGCCGCCATTTGCGTCCGCTGGAAGGCCATGGTGGTACGCAGCCAGGCGAAATGATTGCCGATGCTCGGCTCGACCGTATACGAGGGTGCTTCGTCCGCCATGGAGAGTGGGTTAGCCGCACGGCCGGCTCCGGCGAATTCGGACTTACCCGCAATCCGCGCCTCGAAAAGCCCGAGACCTATTTGAGCGGGATGATCACTTCGTCAGGGCGCGCGACGTTGAGCTGCTTGCGCACCAGCTCCTCGACCATGTCGGGGTCGGCACCACGCTTGGGATCGAGCAGATCGACGCGATTCTTGAGCTCCGCGCGCTTCTTGTCGAGCGCCGCATATTCGACGTGCTTGGCGGCGAGCTCCTTCTGGAACTCGCGCGCCGCCATGACCCCCGTCGGCCCGAGCACGGCATTGTAGCCGAAAAAGCCCATGGCGATCAGCACCGCGGCCGGAAGTCCGGCGCGGCGAAGCAGGGTACGAACGGGCGAAGCGCGCGACATGACTTGACTCTTCGCGCAACCCGAGTCGCGAATCAAGCCCGGACGTACCCCCAAGATCACTTCAACACGGATTTTCCAGCATAAATCGCCGAATCACCCAGCTCTTCCTCGATTCGGATGAGCTGATTGTATTTGGCGAGCCGATCCGAGCGCGAGAGACTACCCGTCTTGATCTGCCCGCAATTGGTGGCGACCGCGAGATCGGCAATCGTCGCGTCCTCGGTCTCACCCGAGCGATGCGACATCACTGCGGTGTACGACGCACGCTGCGCCAGGCTCACCGCCTCCAGCGTCTCGGTCAGCGTGCCGATCTGGTTGACCTTCACCAGCAACGAATTGGCATAGCCGCCCTCGATACCGCGCGCGAGGCGCTTCGGGTTGGTCACGAACAGATCGTCGCCCACCAGCTGGATCTTGCCGCCGAGCTGGTCGGTAAGCGCCTTCCAGCCGTCCCAATCGTCCTCTGCCATGCCGTCCTCGATCGAGAAGATCGGGTATTTGGCAACCAGGTCCGCGAGGAATGCGGCGTTCTCGGCAGACGAGAAGGTCTTGCCTTCGCCCACCATCTTGTAAGCGCCGTCCTTGTAATATTCGGTCGCCGCGCAATCGAGCGCGAGCATCACATCGTCGCCCGGCGTGTAGCCCGCCGCCTCGATCGACGACATGATGAAGTCGAGCGCTTCGGTGGTCGAGGCGATGTTCGGCGCAAATCCCCCTTCGTCGCCCACTGCGGTCGCCAGGCCCTTTTCGTGCAGCTTCTTCTTGAGCGTGTGGAAGATCTCCGATCCGCACCGCACCGCCTCGACGATGTTCTCGGCGCCCACCGGCACGATCATGAATTCCTGGAAGTCGATCGGATTGTCGGCATGCTCGCCGCCGTTGATGATGTTCATCATCGGCACCGGCAGAACATGCGCGCCCACTCCACCGACATAGCGATAGAGCGGCAGCCCACGCGCGTCGGCAGCCGCCTTCGCTGCGGCCAGGCTCACGCCCAGGATCGCATTGGCGCCCAGCCGGCCCTTGTTCTCGGTGCCGTCGAGCTCGATCATCGCGCGGTCGAGATCGGCTTGGTCCTCAGCTTCGAGCCCGAGCACTTCCTCGGCGATCTCACCGTTGACGGCTTCCACCGCCGCCTCGACGCCCTTGCCGAACCAGCGCGACTTGTCGCCGTCGCGCTTCTCCACAGCCTCGTGCGTGCCGGTCGAGGCGCCGGAGGGGACCGCGGCGCGGCCGAAGCTGCCGTCCTCGAGCATCACGTCCACTTCCACCGTGGGGTTGCCGCGGCTGTCGAGGATCTGGCGGGCGTGAATGTCGATGATTGCGGTCACGTAATGGTCTCCCTAACTAGGGTATCGGATTGCTCCAGGGTGCGCGCGAGCCTCTAGCCAGTCGCGCGCGCCCGGGCAACGTCGGAGGATGGGGCGGAGGATGGAACCGGGGCCTGTGGCCTTGGTTCTTTCCCTGACACAGTGAAAAGGGCTCTCGGCATGGCTGACGGAAACAAATCGGCGAAGACGGGCGGCACGCAGACGTCCGGCGAGCAAGTGACGTTCGATGCCGATCCCAAGCTGAAGGCGGACGCCGGTGGCGCGGATGCGGCAATCAATTTCGACGCAGCCGAAGAGATCACGCAGCCCAAGCGCCGTAAGACGCAGACGATCAAGGACGAAGCAGCCAAGCTGGGCAGCCAGGCTGCCGACCGCGCCCGGGCCTTCGCCGGCGAGAACAAGGAACGCGCGAGCGGTGCGCTCGACGAAGTCGCGCGGCTGATGCGCAGCGCCGCCGACGACGTCGATTCGAGGCTGGGCGCGGAATATGGCAAATACGCTCGTTCTGCCGCGGATGGCATCGCGGGCTTCGCCGACAATCTGCGCGGCAAGGAGGTCGACGAACTGTTCGACCAGGCATCCGACCTCGTCCGCAAGAGCCCGGCGATCGCCGTGGGCACCGCCGCGGCCGTAGGCTTCGTGCTGGCGCGGCTGATCAAGTCGGGCATCGATTCGGCATCCGATAGCGCCGATTCCAAGTCCAGCACCGGCTCTTCCGCCGTCTGATCGGGATCACGGGGGTGGGACAACCGGGGATCGAGGAAGAAAGCGTCGGCGAGCTGATCGGTCGGCTCGTCGAGGATGGCAAAGGCTATGCCAAGGCCGAGCTCGGCTATTATCGAGCACTCGCAACGGACAAGCTCGAGCAGGCAAGGACCGGGCTCATTCTGTCCGCGGCAGCGCTGCTGCTCGCCATTGCCGCGGCGATCGCGCTGGTGGTGGGGCTGGTGCTCATGTTTGCGACTTTGGTCGGGCCGGGCTGGGCGACGCTAATCGTAGTGGTCGCGACGCTCGCGATCGCAGGGCTGCTCGGCTGGCTCGCAGTGCGCCATTTCCGCCGCATGACGCGATCGAAGCGATGACCGCGCCCTCTCGCCTCCCCCGCGCCGAAGCCGAAGTGCAAGCGGCCCGCGCACGCCTCTTCGGTACGCTGGGCGAAGTGCGGCAGCGCTTGCGGCCCTCGAACTTTGCCCAGGATGCAGTCGAGACCGCGGCCCAGGGCATTGCGTCGGCGGCGCGGGCGCGCCCCTGGGCAGTGGCGGCGCTGGCGGGAACGATCGGGCTCGTGATGGCGCGGGGCTGGATCGTCGATGCGGTGCGCCGTCGCCGGAACGATGATGCAACCCCCGCCCCAACCGCGGGTTTGGACAGCAAGCGAGGCAAGCCCGCAAGGCGCGCGAAGAAAGGACCATAGGATGAGCAACGGCAACGGCGGCGCGACCGCAAACCAGAACGGCGGCTCGACTCGCGACAAGGTGCGCGGGGCAGTCGGCGACATCGGCGACAATCCGGTCGCGCTGGTCGCGGGCGGAGTCGCGCTGGGCGTGTTGATCGGAATGCTGATTCCGCGAGCCGCCAAGGAACGCGAATTGCTCGATCCGGTCGGCCGCAAGCTGGCGGACCGGGCGTCGTCGGTGGCGAAAGCCGCCAAGGAGGCCGGCAAGCAGGAGATCGACGCACTGCTCCCCGGCAAGGACGCGACCAAGGAGCGTGTCTCGGCGCTGTTCGGCAGCGTCGTCAATGCCGCAAAGGAAGCCGCGCGAAACTGAGCAGGCGCGGGCGAAGAATGGGATACGGCATAGTTCGGGGTTGAGCCGGCGGGCGGCGAGCCGTTAAGGGGCGCCCAACGGTTCTTCCCAGGAGTAAACATGAGCAAGCTGCATCTCGTCTTCGGAGGCCGCGTCAGCGATCCCCAGACGCTCGATTTCCAGGACCCGTCGAAGCTCGATGTGGTCGGCATCTTTCCCGATTATGCGAGCGCCGAAAAGGCATGGCGCGCCGCGGCACAGCGCACCGTCGACGATGCCGAGATGAAATATGTGGTGGTCCACCTCCACCGCCTGCTCGAGCCCGAGCTGGGCTGAGCCGGCCTCCGTTGCGATCTGTTGCGATAGGTCGGAAACACTTCCAACTCGTTCGCCCTGAGCTTGTCGAAGGGCCGTCTTTAGTCGGCCCAGCGCTTCAGGTGTGCTTCGACGAGCTCAGCACGGAGCAGGTTAAGTGATGCCTTACGCCCGCCGCCAGCGCCAGAGCAGCAGCGGCCGCGCCAGCAGAAGCCCCGCGATGAACCCGCCCACGTGCGCCGCGGCTGCCACCGCCACGCCGGTCGCAAGGAAAGCATAGCCGATCGCCAGGTTGATCGCAGCCCAGGCGGCGGCAAGCCACAGCACGTGCACAACCTGCGCCGGGATCGGCCCCAGCGGCTTGGCGCGCGAGCGGCCGAACAATAGCGAATAGGCGCCCACCACGGCCGACGCGGCGCCGCTCGCGCCTACCATCGGGACGATCGAATCCGGGTCGGGAAGCCACTGCGCGATCGCCGCGGCATAGGCACCGACGACGTAGAGAATCGCAATTCCCTTGGCTCCAAGCGCGCGCTCCACATGCTGGCCGGTGAAGCCGAGCATCACCATGTTCATGCCCAGATGCAGCACGCCGGCGTGGATCAGCGCGCAGGAGAGCGGCGTGAGCCATACCGGCACCGCCGCGAAATCGGTATCGATCCCGCTCAGCCGCGCGGGAATGAACCCCGCGCGCATGCTCGCTTCATACAGGTTCCAGCCGAATTCGGCGGCAAGGCTGACCGCCACCGTCACCAGCACCAGGACGGCAGTCGCCGAGAGGCGGCGCATCTCGGGCCTCAGATGAATTCGATCCGCGAGACCAGATAATAGCGATCGCCCGCCGGCACCGAAACTTCGACCTCATCATCGACCTTGCGGCCGATCAGCGCACGGCCGAGCGGTGAGTTGTACGAGATGCGGCCCTTGTTCGCATCCGCCTCGGTCTGGCCCACGATCTGGTACTTGATCGGCTTCTCGTCTTCATCGAGCAGCGTCACGGTCGCGCCGAACACGATCTTGTCGCCCGAAAGATCCTTGGGATCGATGATCTGGGCGCGCGAAAGCTTGTCCTCGATGTCCGCGATCGATGCCTCGATCTGGCCCTGGCGCTCCTTGGCGGCGTGATATTCGGCGTTCTCCGAAAGATCACCATGCGCACGCGCCTCCTCGATCGCATCCACGATCTGCGGGCGCTCGGCTTTCAGGGCCTTGAGCTGCTCGTTGAGCTTCTCATAGCCTTCCTGCAGCATCGGCATCTTTTCGACCGTCGCCATAACTCAGTCGTCCTTCGTAAACGCCCCCGAGATCAGCCGTCCCACATTCGAGACGCCCGCACATTAACACCGATTGGGGAGATCAATTGTGCGAATGCGAATTGTAAGGTCGCACCGGACAAGTTTCAAGCGGCTCGGGAGGGCGTTCGACCGCCCTCCCCCAAAGCCCACCGTGCTCAACGTTCGGCGTAGAAGGCCTGGAGCGGCTTCACGTCGAGCGCGCGCGAACCCAACGCCTCGATGGCCTGCGCCGCGGCGATGCTCGCCTGGGCGGTGGTGAAATAAGGGATCTTGAGCCCCAGCGCCGAGCGGCGGATATCCGACGAGTCCTTCAGCGACTGCCAGCCCTCGGTGGTGTTGAAGATGATCGCCACCTCGCCGTCGACGATCTTGTCGACGATGTGCGGCCGCCCCTGCGCCACCTTGTTGACGCGCTCGACGGTGAGCCCCTGCTCCACCAGATAGTCAGCGGTGCCGCCGGTCGCGACGATCGAGAAGCCCATCTCCGCCATCAGCTTCACACCCGGCAGGATGATCGGCTTGTCGGTGTCCTTGACGCTCACGAACAGCGTGCCCGAGCTCGGCAGCGTCACCCCAGCTCCCATCTGCGCCTTGGCGAAAGATGTGGCAAAATCGCTATCGATTCCCATTACTTCACCCGTGCTTTTCATTTCAGGTGAGAGCACCGGGTCGACTCCGGGGAAGCGATTAAACGGGAACACCGCTTCCTTGACCGCGATATAGTCGATGTCGCGGTCGATCTTGGGCAGGTCCTTCAGCTTCTCGCCCGCCATCACCCGGCTCGCGATCTTGGCGATGGGCGCGCCGATCGCCTTGGCGACGAAGGGCACGGTGCGGCTCGCGCGGGGATTGACCTCGATCAGATAGACAATGCCGTCCTGGACCGCGAACTGGATGTTCATCAGCCCCTTCACCTTGAGCGCGCGCGCCAGCGCGTGCGTCTGGCGCTCGATCTCGGCGATGATCTCCGCCGGCAGGCTGTAGGGCGGGATCGAGCAGGCGCTGTCGCCCGAATGAACCCCCGCCTCCTCGATGTGCTGGAGCACGCCGGCCACGACCACATCATCGCCGTCCGCGATCGCATCGACGTCCACTTCGATCGCGTCGCGCAGATACTGGTCGATCAGCACCGGCGAATCGCCCGAAACCTGCACCGCGGTCTGGATATAGTCGTCCAGCTGCTGGACGGTATCGACGATCTCCATCGCCCGCCCGCCGAGCACATAGCTCGGGCGCATCAGCACCGGGAAACCGATCCGCTCGGCCGCCGCCACTGCCTCGTCGCGGCTGCGCGCGAGGCCATTGGCAGGCTGCTTTAGGTCGAGCTTCGCCACCAGCGCTGCGAAGCGCTCGCGGTCCTCGGCCAGGTCGATCGCGTCGGGCGAAGTGCCCAGGATCGGGATCCCCGCATCCTCCAGCGCCTTCGCCAGGTTGAGCGGCGTCTGCCCGCCGAACTGGACGATCACGCCCACCAGCTCGCCCTTCTGCTGCTCGACATGCAGGATCTCCAGCACGTCCTCGGCAGTCAGCGGCTCGAAATAGAGCCGGTCGCTGGTGTCATAGTCGGTGCTCACCGTCTCCGGGTTGCAGTTGACCATGATCGTCTCATAGCCCGCGTCGGCCAGCGCGAAACAGGCGTGGCAGCAGCAATAGTCGAACTCGATCCCCTGCCCGATCCGGTTGGGCCCGCCGCCCAGGATCACGATCTTGCGGCGCCCGCTCGGCTGGCTCTCGTCCTCGGGCTCGCCGAAGCTCGGCGCCTCATAGGTCGAGTACATGTACGGCGTCTTGGCTTCGAACTCGGCCGCGCAGGTGTCGATCCGCTTGAACACCGGCCGCACGCCCAACCGGTGACGGTGCCTGCGCACCTCGGCCTCGGTAATGCCGCCGGTCATCGCCTTGGCTACATCGTGGATCAGCCCCGATCCGCGCGCGATCGGCCGCTCCATATCCTTGTGGAGGTTGGCCGATTTGAGCGCGAGGTAGGCGAGCCGCTTGTCGGAGAAGCCCATCGCCTTCAGCCGGCGCATCCCCGCGGCATCCTGCGGCAGACCGTGGCTGCACACCTGCTCCTCGGCGTCGATGATCTCGGCGATCCGCTCGATGAACCAGGGGTCATACTGGGCGATCGCGCACACCTCTGCGACCGTGAAGCCTTCGCGCAGCGCCTGGGCGGCGATCAGCAGCCGATCGGGCGAGCGGATCGCCAGCGCGGCCTCGATCTCGGCACGCGGCGCGCCGACCAGCTTGTCGACCTGGTTGAAGCCCGAAAGCCCCGTCTCGAGCCCGCGCAGCGCCTTCTGCATCGATTCGTGGATCGAGCGGCCGATCGCCATCACTTCGCCCACCGACTTCATCGCGGTGCCCAGCACCGCCTCGGCGCCCTTGAACTTCTCGAAGGCAAACCGGGGTATCTTGGTGACGACGTAATCGATCGTCGGCTCGAAGCTCGCGGGCGTGGCGCCGGTGATGTCGTTGGTGATCTCGTCGAGCGTGTAGCCCACCGCCAGCTTGGCCGCGACCTTGGCGATCGGGAAGCCGGTCGCCTTTGACGCGAGCGCCGACGAACGGCTCACGCGCGGGTTCATCTCGATCACGATCAGCCGGCCATCCTTCGGATTGACTGCGAACTGCACGTTCGAACCACCTGTTTCTACGCCGATTTCCCTAAGGACCGCGATCGATGCATTGCGCATGATCTGATATTCCTTGTCGGTCAGCGTCAGCGCCGGCGCGACGGTGATCGAGTCGCCGGTGTGCGTGCCCATCGCGTCGACATTCTCGATCGAGCAGATGATGATGCAATTGTCCGCGCGGTCGCGGACGACTTCCATCTCATATTCCTTCCAGCCGAGCAGCGATTCCTCGATCAGCACTTCCTTGGTCGGCGACAGGTCGAGCCCGTTGCGGACGATGCTCAGGAATTCCTCGCGGTTATAGGCGATGCCGCCGCCGGTGCCGCCCAGCGTGAAGCTGGGGCGGATGATCGCGGGCAGCCCCACCTTGTCGAGCGCCGCGAGCGCATCGGCCTCGCTGTGCGCGATCGCCGAGCGCGCGCTCTCGAGCCCGATTTTGTCCATCGCCGCCTTGAACTTCTGGCGGTCCTCGGCCTTGTCGATCGCCTCGGCATTGGCGCCGATCATCGTCACGCCGAACTTCTCCAGCGTGCCGTCCTGCGCCAATGCGAGCGCGGTGTTGAGCGCGGTCTGACCGCCCATCGTCGGGAGCACCGCGTCGGGGCGCTCCTTCTCGATGATCTTGGCGACGATCGCGGGGGTGATCGGCTCGACATAGGTCGCGTCGGCCAGCTCGGGATCGGTCATGATCGTCGCCGGGTTCGAATTGACCAGGACGATGCGATAGCCCTCTTCCTTCAGCGCCTTGATTGCCTGCGTGCCCGAATAATCGAACTCGCACGCCTGACCGATGACGATCGGCCCCGCGCCGATGACGAGGATGGAGGAGATGTCGGTGCGTTTGGGCATTATTTTTCTCTCGGAGCCTCTTCGTTGCCCACAAAGCCGAGCTTCATCGGGACGGCGCTTTCGCGTAGTTGTTTCAGAACGCAGTCGACCTGCTCATATTTCGCTTTGGGCGATGGCTGGAACTGAACCTGCTCTCCACCGAGATGCTTCAACCACTTCTGCGGCGTCCGGCATGTATCCGACATCGCATCGAGTTGCGCCTGGGTGACCTCAATAATGGGTTTGTGTTCCGGCTCAGAGGCCTGCAGCGCCAATGCAAGCAACAGGATCACCGCGACGGGTCCGCCATCATCCCGACGAACCGCTCGAACAAGTACAGGCTGTCCTGCGGTCCCGGGCTGGCCTCGGGGTGGTATTGCACGGCGAACACCGGCTTGTCGGTCAGCTCGAACCCGCAGTTGGACCCGTCGAACAGCGACACATGCGTCTCGCGCGCGTTCGCCGGCAGCGTGTCGCTCAGCACCGCGAAGCCGTGGTTCATGCTGGTGATCTCGACGCGCGAATCCTCCAGCCGCTTGACCGGATGGTTGGCGCCGCGGTGCCCCTGGAACATCTTGCTCGTCTGCGCGCCCACCGCGAGCGCGAGCAGCTGGTGCCCCAGGCAGATGCCGAACACCGGCTTGCCGCTGTCGATCATCTCGCGGATCACCGGCACGGCATATTCGGCGGTCGCGGCGGGATCGCCGGGGCCGTTGGAGAGGAAGAAGCCGTCGGGGTTGAACGACATCGCCTGCTCGAACGTCGCCGTCGCCGGCAGCACCGTCACATCGGCGCCCGCACGGACGAGATTGCGGAAGATGTTGCGCTTCGAGCCATAGTCGATCGCTACGACGTGGGGCCTGGCACGTCCCGTCCCGCTTGCGGGAGGGGAATGAGGGGTGGGCGCCCGCTCACCACCAGCGATATCGTCTGAAGATGCCGGGCGCCCACCCCCGGCCCCTCCCGCAAGCGGGAGGGGAGTTTCAGGCGTCTCATACCCCAGCCCCAGCCGCCACACGCCGTCCTTCCACCCATAATGCGTCTCGCACGACACGGTGATCGCCAGGTCCATGCCCTCGAGCCCCGGCCATTCCTGCGCCATCTTGAGCAGCAGCGGGATGTCGAACTTGCCGTCCTTCGAATGCGCGATCACACCGTTGGGCGCACCGCCCAGCCGGATGCGCCGCGTGAGCGCACGCGTGTCGATCCCCGAAAGCCCCACGCGCTCGTGCTTCTTCATCCAGGTGTCGAGATGCTCGACCGCGCGGAAGTTGCTCGGCTCGGTCACGTCCTCGCGCACGATCATGCCCAGCGCGTGCGGGTCCTCGGCCTCCACGTCGTCCGGATTGGCGCCGACGTTGCCGATATGGGGAAACGTGAAGTTGATGATCTGCCCGGCAAAGCTCGGGTCGGTCATGATTTCCTGATAGCCGGTCATCGCGGTGTGGAAGCACACTTCGCCCACCGCCTGCCCCTCGGCGCCGAATCCCCTTCCCCACACCACATCTCCCGATGCGAGCACCAATACGCCGGTGGCTCCTTCAGGCACGGTGGGCACGCGTGGGGGTTTGGCTTCGGCCATTTAAGGGTGGCGCTCCAATAGAGGTTGCTGCGATGTCGCTAAGTGGTGGCGGCTAGACCCCTGTCCGCCCCGCGTCAACCGGTTCCCCGATGCCGCGGCATCGGCTAGGGCTGATCGCTTTCCGATTATCGAGAGAGACCATGATTCGCGACGACATCAAGGCCGCGCAGATCGAAGCCATGAAGGCCGGCGACAAGACCACCCGGGCAGCCATCAGCCTGATCCAGAGCGCGATCAAGAACCGCGACATCGAAGAGCGCACCAAGGCGCAGCCGACCGAGGACGATGCGCTGGTCGTCGACGTGCTCCAGAAGATGGTCAAGCAGCGCCGCGAATCGATCGAGATGTATGTGAAGGGCGGCCGCCAGGAGCTCGCCGACGCCGAGGCAGCCGAAGTCGCGGTGATCGAGCGCTTCCTGCCCCAGCAGATGAGCGAGGAAGAGACCATGGCCGCCATCGAGGCGATCAAGGCCGAGCTCGGCGCGAGTGGCATGAAGGACATGGGCCGCGTGATGGCCGAGCTGAAGGCGCGCCACGCGACCACGCTGGACATGAGCAAGGCCAGCGGGCTGGTGAAGGCGGCGCTTTCATGAGCTCCGGCACCCTGCCTCCCCTCCCGCTTGCGGGAGGGGATTGAGGGGTGGGCGCCCGCTCTCCACGAGAAAATCCGGGCGGGAAAAACCCCTCTAATCCCGCGCATTTCCGGCTGGATAGGCCGACCGAACGGGCACGCGCCCTGCGCAATGAACCTACCGCCGCAGAAGAGTTGCTCTGGTCGAAGCTGCGCCGATCGCAGCTCGGCGGCCTGAAGTTCACTCGGCAGCTTCCAGTCGCAGGCCATTTCGGCGACTTGGCCTGCCGCAACGCGAAGCTGATCGTCGAGCTCGACGGCAGCCAGCATGTGGAGAATGCGCGCGCGGATACCGAACGAACCCGCCACATCGAAGCAGAAGGTTACCGCGTAATCCGCTTCTGGAACAATGATCTGACGTCGAACATGGAGGGGGTGCTCCAGGCCATCCTCGAGGCCGCTTTGCCCGGCGGTGAACGGGCGCCCACCCCCCAGCCCCCTCCCGCAAGCGGGAGGGGGAGCAGAAGCGGCGCCCCTCGCCAACGCCGCAGCAAGAGCGACGACGTCACAACTGGCGCTTCCCCTCCCGCGTGCGGGAGGGGGCTGGGGGGTGGGCGCCCGGTCTCCACGGGCGACGATGGCACGGGCAAAGCCCCATGACTCTCACCCCCCAATTCCTCGACGAGCTCCGCGCCCGCACCCTGCTCTCAGGGCTCGTCGCCAAGACCGTGAAGCTCCAGCGCGCCAGCCGCGAGTTCCGCGCCTGCTGCCCGTTCCATAACGAGAAGACCCCGAGCTTCTACGTCAACGACGACAAGGGCTTCTATCACTGCTTCGGCTGCGGCGCGCATGGGGACGCGATCCGCTGGCTGACCGATCAGCAGGGCCTGCCCTTCATCGATGCGGTCAAGGAACTCGCCCAGGCCGCGGGCATGGAGATGCCCGAGCAGGACCGCCGCGCCGCCGAGAAGGCCGAGCGCGCCAAGGGGCTGCACGAGGCGATGGCGGATGCCGCGAGCTGGTTCACCGAGCGACTGAACGGGATCGAGGGTGCCGAGGCGCGCGCCGTGCTCAAGAAGCGCGGAATCCCGGAAGAGACCGCCCGCGCCTTCGGCCTCGGCTTCGCGCCCGACTCGCGCGGCAAGCTCAAAGAAGCGCTCAAGGCTTATGGCGACGCGATGCTCGTCGAAGCGGGCCTGCTGATCGCCATCGACGACAAGGAGCCCTACGACCGGTTCCGCGGCCGGCTGATGATCCCGATCCGCGACGCCCGCGGCCGCACGATCGCGTTCGGGGGCCGCATCATCGGCGACGGCGAGCCCAAATACCTCAACTCGCCCGAGACTCCGCTCTTCGACAAGGGCCGCACGCTCTACAATCTCGATCGGGCGCAGGCTGCCGCGCGCAAGGCTGGGCGGATCATCGCGGTCGAGGGCTATATGGACGTGATCGCGCTCGCCCAGGCGGGGTTCGGCGAGGCAGTCGCGCCCCTGGGCACGGCGCTCACCGAAGCCCAGCTCGAGCGGCTGTGGCGAATGGCCGACGTTCCCCTGCTCTGCTTCGACGGCGACGCCGCGGGGCAGAAAGCCGCGCTCCGTGCCGCGCATCGCGCCCTCCCCTTGCTCCAGCCCGGCCGCAGCCTCGCGTTCGTGACGCTCGCGGATGGCATGGATCCCGACGATCTGGTGCGCACCAAGGGGGCGGCCGCATTCGAAGCGCTGCTCAAGACGCCGCAGCCGCTGGTCGACCGGCTATGGCAGGCTGAGATCGCCGCCGAGCCGCTCGATACCCCCGAGCAGCGCGCCGGGCTGAAGCGCCGGCTGGGGGCGCTGGCGGACAGCATCGGCGACGCCAATGTGAAGCACGAATATCTGGCGGAGTTCCGCGCGCGCACCGACGCGCATTTCGGCCGCGGGCCGCGCAGCTTCGAGGGAAGACCACAGCGCGGCGCTCCTGCCGCGCGGGGCAAGCGCGATCGCCGCGGCATCTGGCAGCCACCCGAGCCGCCGCCGTCGGCCACCGCGCGCAGCCTCGGCAGCGGCGGGCTCGACCCGATCCTCGCCAAGGCAGTGCTCGCCGGGCTGATCCGCCATCCGGCCGAAATCGCCCGCCACATGGAGGTTCTGGGGTCGCTCCGCAGCGCCTCGGGCGCGCTCGGCAAGCTGTTCGAGGCTGTGATCGCGGTGGCGATCGAGGACCGGCAGCTTGATAGCGGCAAAGTGCTTACCATATTGGCGCAATCTGGATTCGATCAGGTGGCAAGCGACCTCCTCAGGGCCGATACGCTTCCCTTCTCCTTCACGCGGCCGCGTGCCGATGCGGAGAGGGCATGCGAGGACCTTGGCGAGGCGATAGCGGTGATGGTGGCGCAGCCGGCGGTAGACGCGGCGCTCGCCGAGGCCACCCGGTGGGCTGATGTCGACGATGCGGCTTTTGCTCGGCAACAGACGTTGTTGCAGCAACGCCGCGCGCTCGATCAACGGCTTGCGAATCTGATGCTTGCGGATGAAGACGATTTCGAGGAATAGGGCGGCGTATAATAGCCGCCATTGGATTTTCGAGGGATTTGATGGCCAAGGCGAACATGGCGGACGTCACCGAGACGAATGAGGCGGGTGACGCGCCGCTGATCGACCTCAACGAGGGAACGATCAAGAAGCTCATCGCGCGAGCGAAGAAGCGCGGCTACATCACCGTCGACCAGCTCAACGAGATGCTCCCGCAGGACCAGATGTCCTCCGAGCAGATCGAGGACATCATGTCCGCGATCAACGACATGGGTATCAATGTCGTCGAGAATGAGGATGTGGGCGAGGATGCCGAGCCCGAGGACGAGGTCGAGGAAGTCGACGCGTCCGACAGCCAGGACGATTCTGCCCCCGCCTTCGAGGCCGCCAAGAAGAAGGAAACGGTCGACCGCACCGATGATCCGGTGCGCATGTACCTGCGCGAGATGGGCGCGGTCGAGCTGCTCAGCCGCGAAGGCGAGATCGCGATCGCCAAGCGCATCGAGGCCGGCCGCGACACGATGATCCTGGGCCTGTGCGAGTCGCCGATCACCTTCAACGCGATCATCGGCTGGTCCAACGCGCTCAACGAAGGCACGATGCAGCTGCGCGAGATCCTCGATCTCGACGCGATGCTCTCCAAGGGCCCCTCGGCCGAGCAGGTCGAAGGCGCCGAGGACGACGATTCGGGCGAGATCAGCGAGAAGACCGCCGGCGCCAGCTTCAAGGAAGAAGAAGAGCCCGAGGAAGTCGCCGAGGACGAGGACGAGGATTCGATGACCGAGCGCCGCGCCCCGCGGATCTCGGACGACGAGGAGGAGGACAACACCCTCAGCCTCGCGCAGATGGAGGAGACGCTCAAGCCGCAGGCGCTCGAGAAGTTCGCCAACATCACCTCGATCTACAAAAAATTCTCCAAGACCCAGCAGCAGCGGCTCGACGCGATGGCGGCGGGCGGCGAGCTGCCCGCGGCCGAGGAGAAGAAGTACCAGAAGCTGCGCGAGGAGCTCACCGCCGAAGTCGAGAGCGTCCAGTTCCACCAGGCGAAGATCGAGTATCTCGTCGACCAGCTCTACGCCTTCAACCGGCGCCTCACTGCGCTCGGCGGCCAGATGCTGCGCCTCGCCGAGCGGCACAAGGTGTCGCGGAAAGACTTCCTCGATCGCTATGTCGACAATGAGCTCGACGAGCAGTGGCTCCAGTCGGTCGCGGGGCTCGACAAGAAGTGGAAGGCCTTCGCCGAGATCGAGGCAGGCGCAGTCGACCGCATCCGCAGCGAGATCGCCGAGATCAGCCAGCAGACCGGCATGGCACTCGGAGAGTTTCGCCGCATCGTCAACATGGTCCAGAAGGGCGAGCGCGAGGCGCGCATCGCCAAGAAGGAAATGGTCGAGGCGAACCTGCGCCTGGTGATCTCGATCGCCAAGAAATACACCAACCGCGGGCTGCAGTTCCTGGATCTCATCCAGGAGGGCAACATCGGCCTGATGAAGGCGGTGGACAAGTTCGAGTACCGCCGCGGCTACAAGTTCAGCACCTACGCGACGTGGTGGATCCGCCAGGCGATCACCCGCTCGATCGCGGACCAGGCGCGCACGATCCGTATCCCGGTCCACATGATCGAGACGATCAACAAGCTGGTGCGCACCTCCCGCCAGTTCCTCCACGAGCAGGGCCGCGAGCCCACACCCGAGGAAATGGCCGAGCGCCTGAGCATGCCGCTCGAGAAGGTGCGCAAGGTGATGAAGATCGCCAAGGAGCCGATCAGCCTCGAAACGCCGATCGGCGACGAGGAAGACAGCCATCTGGGCGATTTCATCGAGGACAAGAACGCCGTGATCCCGGTCGATGCGGCGATCCAGGCGAACCTCAAGGAGACGGTCACCCGCGTGCTGGCCAGCCTCACCCCGCGCGAGGAGCGCGTGCTGCGCATGCGCTTCGGCATCGGCATGAACACCGATCACACGCTCGAGGAAGTCGGCCAGCAGTTCTCGGTCACCCGCGAGCGTATCCGCCAGATCGAGGCCAAGGCGCTTCGGAAGCTCAAGCACCCGAGCCGCAGCCGCAAGATGCGCTCGTTCCTCGATCAGTGACATTTTTTTTGACGGAACCGGGAACCTCCTTGGGCCCGGTCCGTTGATGTCTTTCCAAAGGACGTAAAATTCTTTTGGATATGAAGCACTTCAAGAGATTGAAGCGACTTTCAGGAGCCCTGACGTCTTCGGACGCCGGGGCTTTCTGCTTATGGGGCGGCGGTTTGGGCGGCGGCCGAGGCGCTGCGCCGGAACAGCGCGGCGGCTGCGAGCCATCCCGCGATGAACATCGCGCTCAGCACCAGCACGCCCAGCGGCCCCTTCGGATCGTCTCGCACGGTCGACGGTGCAGTGGCGATCACCATCGCCAGCATCGCCTGCACGCCCGCCACTGCGACCATCGCGCGCGCCATCCCCTCCGCGCGGAACCGCGCGGTGAAGGCACAGGCCGCCGCGGTCACCACCACGCCGAAGAAGCTCAGATTGACCGGATTGTCCTCGCTGCCGACGATCCCCACCGCCAGGTTCATCCATATCTGCAGCAGCGCCGTGCCCACCGCCACGGCGGTGCCGGCACGCCAGGCGCCGGTTCCCCTGTTGCTCACCATCTTCGAACCTCCGTCGCAATCAACGCCGCCCTGCCCGATCCGGCGCTGGACGGCATGAGCAAGCGGTGAGCTTTTGGTGAGGAATGCCCCTCAGGCCGCCTGCGGAACCAGCGCGTGCCTCGGGGCACCAGCCGCAGCGACATCGCGAAGCGCCGCGATGCAGCGCGCGCGAGTCTGCGAGGGAAGCTCGTCGAACAGTTCGCGATACCAGCCGGCGAAGCGCCCGAGCTCGGCGATGCCCCAGCGGTTCGCAATGACGGTGACCGTGCACAGCACTTCCTTCTCCGTCGCCAGATCGCGCCGGATGCGGTTCAGGCGGAGCTTGCGGACGAAGGACTGGGGCGTCTCAGAGAGCACTTCGCCAAAGGCACGATAGAGCGTGCTCTGCGAGGCAAAGGCGGCACGGGCGATGGCGCGGATCGTCAACGGCCCTTCCAGATGCGCGAGAATATATTCCTGCGCCCGCGCCACGATCCGGCCGTAGCCCCGCAGCTCGCGCCCGCCGGGTGCGCGCGGCGCGCGGGCAAGCGCTGCGATCATGCTCTCCAGGGCATCCCGGCCGGCCACTGATGACAGGCCGGGCGATCTGCCGGCGCGGTGCAGCCTGCGGAATTCGCGCCCCGCGGCGGCAAGCGAGTTCCCGTGCACCTTATTGACCGCGACGCCCGATCCGCCGAGTTGCCGGGGATCGAGCACCAGATCCATCTCCGCGGCGATTTCCTCGAGCCGATCGAAGCTCAGCGTAGCGCATAGATAGATCGAGCCGGGCGTGTAGAATCCGTTATGCGGATCCCCTGGCCGGAACACGCCTATAGCCCCGGTGCTCACTTCGCCGAGCCATTGGCGCGATCCGGGGCCAAGATAGATTCCGAGCCCCAGCGTGACCCTCTCTTCGGACAGAGGACCGGAAAGCGTAACCTGCCCCCCGATATGGCCGCTGCTGTAGGTGATGTCGTCGCTGGCCGCGAAAAGCAGGCTACCATTCATGCCCCCTGCCGAGAGTTGCGTCGCCTCCAGCCCCGCGCCGAGCACTGCGTCCTTCAGATCCTCGATGCAGGTTACCGGAACACGGTCCCAGCGATCACCCGACGGCGTGATTACCATGCGAAACTCCGGCCCCCCCGGGGTTTCAACCGATCAGAGCGCACCGATGCGGTTTGCTCAGACGCGCGGCATTGTTTGGCGATGCCGATTTCAATGGATGTGTTTGATTTCCCCTTTGAACGTAGAAGTTACTAGGGAACAATTCTTAGGCTAACTATCGGGGTATACCCTGAGACGCCCTACTCGCCCGGAGCAGGGGTGCCCCTGCACGCGCGTGGCTCGCTTTTTCCAGCTTTTCATGCGCGTGAAGCACTTATGCCATGCGTTTGAGAATATCTGCATAGCCTGCGGGGTGGCGATGCCTATGCTGTACTTTTCGCGAGCCGGTCGGCTGCTTGCAGCCCGTCCGGGCGCGCACGAGTTCCAGTGCCCGAAGTCCAATTCTTTTGTGTGTGGGGACAGCGTGTCATGGCATCAGCAATCGGACGACATAGCCATCACTTCCACGCAGGCAGCTGCGACGGTGAAAGACTGTCGCCATTCTGCCCGGGCAAGGAAAATCTCGAATCTGCCGTCCTTCGCGCCGAAGAGGAGGAGCGCCGGCGCATCGCCCGCGAGATCCACGACGTGGCGCTTCAGGAACTGGTCGTGATCCAGTTCGGCATCGCGTCGATAAGGGAGGACCTTGCCGACAGGAGCGACATCGAGGCGATTTGCCGAAACCTGCAGGTTTCGGTCTCCACCATTCAGCACGATCTCCGCACGCTCAGCTATGTGCTCCATCCGCCCGAACTGAGCAGAGAAGGCCTGTCGTTCGCGCTCCGCACCTTCGTTGAGGGGTTCAGCCGCAGAACCGGTCTTACCATCCGCTACGCCGACGCGCTGGGGGACGACCGTCTCGATCCGGAAGTCGAGATCGCGCTCTATCGGGTGGCGCGCGAGGCGCTGTTCAACATCGCCCGCCACGCACGCGCAAGCGAGGCCGAGGTGAGCCTGGTCCGCACCGTGCACAGGCTCACCCTGACCGTGCGCGACAACGGGATCGGCATTCGCGAGCCCCTGACCAGCTCCGCAAAGGCCGGGTCCGCCGGCGTCGGCCTCGCTAGCATGCGCGAGCGCATGGCCGCGCTGGATGGAACGCTGGCGATACGCCGGCTCGCACAGGGAACGCTCGTGCGGGCACAGGTGCCGCTCCAGCCGATACGGTGGGATTGACCCGGCGCGCCCGGCGGCGGCTGCAAATCGATTTACGCCCCTCGCACCCACGCCTCACGCTTCGTGGTGCAGATAACGCTCGCTGAAGTCGCCCACTTCGGCCAGTCGCCCCCAATCGAGCACCGTCAGCTTGGCCGCCGAGAGGTTCACCAGCCCTTCCCTGCGCAGTGCCTGGAGCGTGCGGTTGGTGTGCACCGAGGTGAGCCCGGTAGCGTCGGCGAGCTGCTCCTGCGTGAAGGGGAAATCGCACGCCGGCTCGGTGCACACGCCTGAGGCTCGCAGGCGGACGATCAGTTCGCACAGCAGGTGGGCGATGCGCGCCCTGGCGTCCCGACGCCCGACGTTGACGACCCATTCGCGGAAGATCGACGCGTCGATCAGCGTGTCCAGCCACACCGCCTCGGCAACCTGTGGGCGCGCGGCGATCAGCTGCACCAGCGCGGTCTTGGGTACCATCACGACTTCGGTCCGTCCCAGGCTCTGCACATTATGGTCGGCGATCGGCAGAAGCGCGTTCTGGAGGTCCACGAACTCGCCGGGTATGTGGATCGAGATGATCTGGCGCGCGCCGTTGCTCACCAGCTTCTGGCGATAGGCGAAGCCGCTGAGGAGCAAATGGCAATTTGCGGTCGGCTCGCCTTCGCGAACCAGATAGGCGTCCCGATTGAACGTCCTGCGCGTGTGCGGCAGCGCCAGTATCGCCCTGCGATCCTCGTCCGTCAGCGCAGCGCGCCGCTCCCACCTCTGCACAAGCGGGGCGAGAAGGAGCGAAGGATTCAACGAAGCGCCTCGTCAGGAATGAACCGTTTGACCTAGCCCCAGCGCCGCACTTGTTCCTTCACCAATGCTAGGCACGATATGCTTAACCTGGTTTACTCGCGCATCCCGTCCAGCCGCTCCTCGCGGATATGGAGGTAGCGCGGGTTGAAATCCGCCACGTCGCGCATCCGCTGCCAGTGCGGAAAGCGGATCGCCCGGCGGTTGCGCTCGATCAGTCCTTCGGCCTCCAGCGCCTTGAGCACGCGGTTGACGTGCACCGGGGTCAGGCCGGTGGCATCGGCGAGCTGCTCCTGCGTCATCGGCAGCTCATACGCGTCCTCGGGCTCGAAGCCCTGCGCGCTGAGCCGGATGGCGAATTCGCAGAGCATGTGCGCGATCCGGCTGCGCGAATCCCGGCGCCCGATGTTGAGCGTCCATTCGCGGAATATCGATGCTTCCACCAGCGTGGTGATCAGGATCGCGCGGCCGACTCCCGGGCGGGCGAGGGCCAGCTCCTCGAACGCCTGCCGTGGCACCTCGGCGACCTGCCCCTGCGTGAGCATCTGCACGTTGTGATCGGCCTCGTTCAGGAACATATTCTGGAAATCGACCGCTTCGCCGGGAATGTGGAGCGCCAGGATCTGGCGCGCGCCGTCGCCGGTCAGCTTGTGCCGGAACGCATAGCCCGAAAGCAGCACCGCGCACCGCTCGGGCAGATCGCCTTCGCGGAGAAGATAGGATTGCGCATCCACGGTCCGCAGCCGGTGGGGAAGATCGAGCACACCCTGCCGATCAGCATCCGACAAGGCATGATGGGTTTCCAGCTTCCGGACGAGAAGCCGGAGCGGATGTCCGTCGATCCCGGTCATTTCGATCTCCCGCAGATTGGGGGCGGGAGCACGAAACCTCTCTCAGTCGCCAACGCCCGAACGGTTAGTCGGCTGGCGATATGTCACCTTAACATTTGGTGGCTGGGAATACTAAATTTGAATCAAGTTCATGAGCATAAACATGGATTTGAATAGCCGAGAAACCCTTCCAGCGGCCAAGCCGGAGGCAAGCGAACCGTAGATCGCGGCGGCCGGGATCGCGCACGTTGCGCGGAAACGAGCTTTGGCGCAGGCTGCGGATTCGGGACGGCACCAGCCGGGCGCGCAGATGCAATCCTTCCCCACCACCGGGAGAAGGTGCCGATGACGCTCGCCCACGCGTCGCCCCGAACCGATTGGTAACGGCCGAAACGCCAGCAACTGGAGCTGTTCGACGCATGAGATTCTTCCTTCTCCCGATGCTGGCGCTGCTCGCCGCCGCTCCTGCCCCCGCCCCCACTGCAGCCCCGGAGGCTAAATGGGAGCGCATCTTCGATGGCCGGACGCTCGCCGGCTGGACGCCCAAGATCACCGGCCGCGCCGTGGGTGAGGATCCGCTGAAGATGTTCACCGTGCAGAACGGCGCGATCCGCGTCTCGCACGCCAATTATCCGAAGTTCGAAGGCGAGTTCGGCCACCTCTTCTGGAAGGCGCCGCTCGGGGCCTATCGCCTCCGCTTCGAATATCGGCTGTTCGGCGAGTCGCTCCCCGGCATCAAGCCGTGGCAGGCCAGCAATTCCGGGCTGATGCTCCATGCGCAGGCGCCGGAGACGATGCAGCGCGACCAGGCGTTTCCGGTGAGCCTGGAGATGCAGCTGCTGGGCACGCCGCGCCCGACGCAGGAGCCGAGCGGCAATCTCTGCACCCCCGGCACCACCGTGGTGTTCGAAGGCAAGCGCGATCCGCGCCACTGCATCCTTTCCTCCTCGCCCTTGTTCCCGGTCGGCCGCTGGATGCGGGCCGAAGTGGAGGTGCTGCCGAGCGGCGAAATCACCC
The DNA here is from genome assembly GCF_051400635.1 of Sphingomonas radicis. Classification (NCBI taxonomy): domain Bacteria; kingdom Pseudomonadati; phylum Pseudomonadota; class Alphaproteobacteria; order Sphingomonadales; family Sphingomonadaceae; genus Sphingomonas; species Sphingomonas radicis. The sequence goes on along the minus strand of NZ_JBLFFG010000006.1, from coordinate 74,453 downwards.
ACTTCATCGATGGGAAGCCGGTGCTCCGCTATTCCGCGGCCGAGCTCGATCCCGAGGACAAGGACGCGCAGCCGCTGATCGCCGCGGCGGGGGGCAAGCTGGAGCTGCGCCGGGGCTATATCGCGCTGCAGAGCGAGGGCCATCAGATCGAATTTCGCAAGATCGAGCTGCAGCGGCTCGATTGACGCATCGGGAAGCGTGCGGATCATCCACAGTAAATTCCGCGTCAACCATGTCTTTACTTGGTTCGGTATACCCCGGTGCGGCAAGAATGCGCATCGACCGCTAGGCCGTCGCAGCGCTTTGGGGACTTATGCCGTTTGATTCCGCACAAATCGCCCGACTTGGGGGTAGCTGGGGGGCGATGGGTGCGCTGGCCGATTCGGACGGCAGCGGCAACCACGCCTGGCTCGCAAGCCTGAGCAGCGCGCTCGTGCCGATGCGCGACCTGGCCGACGCGATCCATTACATCTGCATGCTCCACGGGCGGCACCCGGGCGCGGTCGATCATGCATTGGGGCAGGCGCGCACGCCGCTCGAGCGTGACTGGATCGAGGCTGCGGCGGAGGCGTTCGTCGCCGAGCGCGCGTTCCTCGTCCGGCTCGCCGCCGCGGTGGGGCCGATGCCGAGCACCCCCGGCCAGGCCGAGTGCGAGGCAGTCGCCGCGGCGCAGCGGCACGCGCTCGACATGCTCGCCCAGTCCGATCGCGCGGGCTGCGCGACGGGGGCGGCGGTGGCGGTGGCGCTCGACTGGATCGCGGTTCGGGCGATGCTCGACAGCGCCGCGGACCGGCTGGGAGTGGAGGCCCCGGCCTGCACCCTGCCGCTCGCCGAAGAGACGGTGACCGTGGTCGACACGCTCGCACGCGAAGGCGCGATGGAGCGGGCGATGCTGTTCGGCGCGCAACAGGTGTTCGCACAGCACCGCGGGCTGTGGGACCTGCTCGAAGCCCGCGCGAGCGCCCGCGTGCTCCTGCTGGCCTGAGCCAATCGGGTTGCACCGGGCAACCCTTCTCCCCTATCCCGGCGCGCATGCGCTTCGAAGGCACGCAAAGCTATGTCGCGACGGAGGACCTGAAGGTCGCCGTCAATGCCGCGGTCACGCTCCGGCGGCCGCTGCTCGTCAAGGGCGAGCCGGGGACGGGCAAGACCGTCCTCGCCTATGAGATCGCGCATGCGCTGGGCGCGCCGCTGATCGAATGGAACGTCAAGTCGACCACCAAGGCGCACCAGGGGCTCTACGAATATGACGCAGTGGCGCGGCTGCGCGACGGCCAGCTCGGCGATCCGCGCGTGCACGAAATCTCCAACTACATCCGCCGCGGCAAGCTGTGGGAGGCGTTCACTTCGCCCCAGCTCCCCGTCTTGCTGATCGACGAGATCGACAAGGCGGACATCGAATTCCCCAACGACCTCCTCCAGGAGCTCGATCGGATGGAGTTCCACGTCTACGAGACCGGCGAAACGGTTCGCGCGGCCGAGCGCCCGATTGTCGTCATCACGTCGAACAACGAGAAGGAGCTTCCCGACGCCTTCCTGCGCCGCTGCTTCTTCCACTGGATCGCCTTTCCGGACCGCGAGACGATGCAGGCGATCGTCGACGTCCACTTCCCCGGAATCCAGAAGCTGCTGGTCACCAAGGCGATGGATATCTTCTACGACATCCGCGAAGTCCCGGGGCTCAAGAAGAAACCGAGCACGAGCGAGCTGCTCGACTGGCTCAAGCTCCTGCTCCACGAAGACATGCCGCTCGACGTGCTCCAGTCGCGCGACCCGGCTAAGGCGATCCCCCCGCTCCATGGCGCCCTGCTCAAGAACGAGGCGGACGTGATGCTGTTCGAGCGGCTGGCCTTCATGGCGCGGCGCCAGAACAAGGGGACCTAGATATGGCCGGGCGCTATTTCGACGAATGGCAGGTGGGCGACGAAATCGCGCACGCGCTGCGCCGCACGGTCACCGAGACCGATAACCTCATCTTCTCCACCCTCACCCACAACACCCAGCCGCTCCACATCGATGCCGAGGCGGCACGCGCGAGCGAATTCGGCCAGATCCTGGTCAACGGCACCTTCACCTTCAGCCTGATGGTAGGGATCACCGTGGGAGACACCACCGCGGGCACGCTGGTCGCCAATCTCGGCTACGACAAGCTGGTGATGCCCAAGCCGGTGTTCATCGGCGACACACTGCGCGCCGAGAGCGAAGTCGTGGAGGTCCGCCCGTCCAAGTCGCGCCCCGGCCAGGGAATCGTCACCTGGCGGCACAGCATGCACAACCAGCGCGACGAACTGGTATGCGAATGCCTCCGCTCAGCACTGCTGAAGCGCCGGCCAGCCTAGGGGCGTATCGACATTCAGGTCTAAGCGCGTCGGATCAGCCCATACCACCGTCACCCCGGACCTGTTCCGGGGCCCACCGGGAGACAAGGGGCCGGACAAGAGGCTACATGGCAGCCGGTGCGGCGAAGTGGGCCCCGGAACAAGTCCGGGGTGACGGTGTATTTTGGGAAATGAGGCCAAAAATCCAGATGCCGACCCGCCTCAGGCCTCCGGCTCGGGGAACACCGCCCCCCAGTCGCGCGCCATGCTGACGACGACGAAGCCGAGCTCCTCCGCCCGGTCGAGCGCTTCGGCGAGCGGACTCAGCCGGAATTCCCGGTCATAGGCGAACTCGCGGTCGGCATCGTCGTGGCGGAGCAGCAGCGCCAGCCGCGGGCCCGGGCCGGTATTGGCGTAGCGCATCATCGCCAGATCGCCGTCCGAATTGCCGAATGCCAGGATCGGGCGCCGGCCGATGTGGAGCGCAATATTCTCCACCTTCACTTCGCGATCGTCGAACGTGTCGAGCTCGGCCAGCTTGACCAGCTCGATCCGCCCGCCCTTCTCCGCCACGCGCGTGCGGACGCTCGATCCCACCACCTGATCGCGCGGCACGCCGTAGCGCTCTTCGGAAAAGGCACGGATCAGATCGATCCCGCCACCCGAGACGATGAACGTCTTGAAGCCGTTCGCGCGCAGAAAGGCGAGCAGCTCCACCTGCGGCTGATAGATCAGATCGGTGAAGCGCCGTCCCAGCTTGGGGTTCTTCGAATGCGCCAGCCAATCGCGCGCGTAGGCGTCAAACGCATCCTCGGTCATCCCCGCATGAACCGCGGCGGCGACTTCGAACAGCCCGCGCTTGCCCAGGTCCTTTATCGTGTCGAGGTCATGCTCGTAATAGGCCTTGAACGGCTGGCGCTTCTTGAGGTCCGGCTGCCGCGCGACGAGCGCCTCCAGCCGCTCGCGCGCGAAATAGAACTGCGTCTGCAGCGGCCGTTCGCACCACAAGGTCCCATCGTTGTCGAAAGTCGCGACCCGATCCTCAGGGCGGACGAAATCGGCGCCATCGGGGTCGCAGACCTTGCCCACGAACTCGAGGATCGCAGCCTTGCTTTCGCCTTCGCGCCACGAGGGGAGCGGATCGTTCATCGGTCGTCCTCCGGGGAGATCGAGCGAATTTAGACATGCGAGAGGCCGTTGTTGATCGGGAGGAACCCTGTTGCGCGCGGGTTGCGTCCCCGAGGTAGCGCTTGGAACGTCGGAATGGGTGGGACGGCAATCCTCCCCCGCCAGGGGGAGGTGGCGCGCGAAGCGCGACGGAGGGGGAGGACGCCATGACGGGCCGGTGTGCTGCCTCCCCCTCCACCGCTTCGCGGTCCCCCTCCCCCTGGCGGGGGAGGATTAGGGAACATCCGCAACAAGGACCTCAACTTCCGTTGCCAGCCTAAGCCACCTTGCGGTCGCGCGGCTCGGGGTTGGAGAACTCCATCTCCTCGTCGATGCCGCCGAACCTGAGCGCGAGCACGTCGCGCGTATAGTTCTGGTGGAGGCGCCACGGTTTGCGGCTGCCCTGACGCGGGAACTGCTCCATCGCGCGCTGGACGTAGCCCGAGGTGAAATCGAGGAAGGGCAGCGCCTCGACCGGCGCCCGCAGTCGGGGCGTCACCTGGCGCATCCCGCGCTTCTTCATGGCGTTCAGCAGCCGCGTGACATAGCCGGCCGTGAGATCGGCCTTCAGCGTCCAGCTCGCGTTGGTATAGCCGAACGAGATCGCCAGATTGGGCACATCCGAGAACATCATGCCCTTGTAGGTCATGTGATCGGACCATTGGATCGCGCGCCCGTCGACGGTGACGGGGATGCCGCTCATCAGCTGGAGCTCGAGGCCGGTAGCAGTGACCACCAGATCGGCCTCCAGCTCCCTGCCCGAGGACAGGCGGATGCCGGTTTCGGTGAAGCGCTCGATCGTATCGGTGACGACATCGGCGCGCCCTGCGCGGATCTCAGCGAACAGGTCCGCGTCGGGGACCAGGCACAGGCGCTGGTCCCACGGGTTGTAGCGCGGGGTGAAATGCGTGCCCACGTCATACTCCGGCCCCAGCTCCTGGCGGACCATGTCGACGATCCGCTCCTTCGCCTTTTCCGGGTGCTTGCGCGCGATCCGGTAGAAATACTGCTGGAGCAGCACGTTCTTCCAGCGGGTGACCGCATAGGCTGCCTTGGACGGCAGCCAGCGGCGGAGCCGGTTGGCGATGGCATCCTCCGAAGGGCGCGCGACGATATAGGTCGGCGAGCGCTGGAGCATGGTGACCTGCGCAGCCTGCTTCGCCAGCTCGGGAACGAGCGTGACCGCAGTCGCGCCGCTGCCGATCACGACCACGCGCTTGCCCGCATAATCGATGTCGTCGGTCCAGAACTGCGGGTGGACGATACGCCCCTTGAAGTCCGCCGCCCCTTCCAGATCGGGAGCATAGCCGCGGGCATAGTCGTAATAGCCGGTGCAGGCGAAAAGGAAGGAACAGGTGAAGCGCCGTTCCTCGCCGTCCTGCTCGACAATCAGCGTCCAGCGCGCCTCCTCGCTCGACCAGGCGGCGCTTTTGACGCAGTGGCCATAGCGGATGTGCCGGTCGATGCCGTGCTCGCGCGCCGTATCCTCCAGATAGCGCAGGATCGAAGGGCCGTCGGCGATCGCCTTGGCATCGGTCCAGGGGCGGAAGGAGAAGCCGAGGGTGTACATGTCCGAATCCGATCGGATGCCCGGATAGCGGAACAGGTCCCAGGTGCCGCCGAGCCGATCGCGCCCTTCCAGGATCACATAGGAGCGATCCGGGCTGTTCGCCTGAAGGTGATAGCCCGCGCCGATCCCCGACAGCCCTGCGCCCACCACCACCACGTCGAAATGCTCGCCCATCGGCCTCTCCGCCTTATGCTTACAGCAGTGTAAGTAGGCGTGACGGGGCGCGTCAACCGATCGGATAGCGAACGCGTCTTTGGTCCTCGTTCGCCCGGAGCTTCATCCCCGCTCGCCCTGAGCTGCATCCCCCGTTCGCCCTGAGCTTGTCGAAGGGCGTTATCGAGGTCTGGCCGGGAGGAGAGGCGCCCTTCGACAAGCTCAGGGCGAACGGGTTTTGATCCGGGAGGGATCGCCGAGACCAACACGAGCTCAATAATCGCGCGAATAGCGCAGGCTGACGCTCGATCCCGCGAAGGAGCCGGTCTGCGAGAGCAGGCTGAGGGTGCGCGAGAGTGCGATCTCCAGCTGGGTGGCGGTGAAGCCGCGCGCGTCGGTGATGATCTCTATGTAGATGTCGTCGGTGATGTATTTGCCCGCCGCGAGCGAGGTGCCGCGCCCGGTGGTGTCGTCGGCGCCGAGGATGCGCAGCCGATCGATCCCGGTCGCCGACTTGAGCTGGCCGAGCGGATTGAGCCCGCCGCCCGATGCGCTCAGCGAATTGACCGCGGCGGCGAGTTGGATCGCCTCGGTGGCGGAGAGATTGGTCACGTCGGTGCCGAAGAAGAGCCGCGCCAGCACTTCCTCCTGCGGCAGCGCGGGTGAGGAAGTGAAGGCGATCTGCGGCCGCTGGGCGGTGCCACTGACGTTGAGGATCGCAGTGACGCCCTCCGCCGTGGTGTTCGCGGAGATGTTGACCGTCGGGTTGAACATCTCCGCACCCTGGAAGCTGATGTCGCCGCGCGTGATCTCGAAGCGGCGACTGGCAAAGCTGTAGGTGCCGCGCACGATCTGGAGACTGCCGCGAACTTCGGGCGCGGAGGTGGTGCCGCGCACGAACACGCGCGCGCTCCATTCGGATTCGAGCCCCATGCCCGAGACGAAGATCTTGTTGTCCGCGACCAGCCGTATGTTGAGATCGAACTCGGTCGCCGGGCGGACGGGCTGCGTCGGACGCGGATTCGCCGCAGCTGCCTCGACTTCGCTCCGGCGGCGGATTCCGGTGAGCTCAGGCACCTCCGCGGCGCCCTGGCGGATGATCTCGTAGCGCGCTTCTGGAATGGTCAGCCGGCCTTCGATCCGCTGTACCTGGTTGTTCTTGGTGAGCGTGAGGCGGCCGGTGGCGGTGGCGCCCAGCGCCTCGCCGCGCGCGAGCTCGGCATTTTCGAGATCGACGGCGATGTTCATCGGATAGTTGTTCGCGGCGGAAAGGCCGATCCGGCCCTGTGCCTTCAGCGTCCCCTCCCCGGCCTGCGCAGTCAGCTGGTCGAGCACCAGTTCGTCGTCGTCGAAGCGCCCGTCGAGCTTCATGTTGGTGAGGCGGGTGCCGTAGGTTTCGTTGCTGTAGACGAGCCGCTCGCCGCGGACGACGCCGACGAGATGCGGCTGATCCAGGGTGCCCGAGAAATCGGCGGCGATGCCCAGCGGGCCGTCGAGATGATGGCCGGTCATGCCCGCCAGCGAGAAGGGCACTGCGGCCGGTCCGTTGTATCGGATGCCGCCGGAAAGGGGCGCGGCGAACAGCCGCTCGGTCCAGCTTCCCGCCGCCGGCCCCAGCGGACGCAGCGTCGCGACCAGCCGGCCGACGGTGGTGGTGCCGCGCTTGATGATCGCGCGCGCATCGCCGCCGTCGGGGAGCAGCTTGCCGACGAAGCTGATGTCGACCGGAGTCGAGACCATGGCGAGGCTGGACCGAGTGAACTGATCGATCTCCAGCCGCACGTCGGCGCTAGGGAAGGCGCCGGGATCGGGCTGGGCGAAGTCGAAGCTTCCGGTGGCCGTCCCGTCGAGGCCCAGGCCGGGGATGAAGCCGTTGACCACCGCCAGCTCGAGCTTGTCGATCCGTGCCTGGAGCACGGTGCCGTCGCCGTAGCTGCCCGCCAGCCGGACGGTGCCACGGTCGAAATCGACGCGGGTGGGGAGCAGCCGGTAGTTGCCGTCGTCGATCGCGATTCGCGCGGGCGCGGCGGTGCGGAAGCCGATGCCGCTGGCGTTGCCCTGGATCGCCGCGAGCCATTGGCCGGGCGCCAGCTGCGCGTTGACGCCGATCGCGAACGGCACCCCGGTCGAGCCGTTGGCGACCAGCTGCGCAGTGCCCGAGCCGCCCTGGTAATCGACCTTGGCACGCGCGGTCTTGAGCACGAATTCGCCGCGGCGCATGTTGGCGATCTGCGCATCGGCGACGATCTGCGGCGTATCGGCGAGGACGACACTGGCGGAGACGAGCGCGCGGCCGATCGTGAACTCGGTGTTGCCCGGGACCGTCGCGTTGCTGGCAGTGGCGCGCAAGTCGGCACGCTGGAGCTTGCCCTGCGCCGAAAGATCAGCGGCGCCGGCCACGCCCGAGCCCTGGAACTGCACCTGGCCCGCAAAAGGCCCCGCGGCGGTCTGCTGGATCCGGCCGGTGATGTCCATTCCGGCGAAACGTGCGGCTTCGATGTCGACTGCCATTCGCGCGCCGGTGCGGACCAGCACATTGGCGCTGAACGGCCCGTAATCGGTGCCGCCGGTGGCGCTCACCGCATAGGCCGATCCGCGCCCGCGTACCCGCGCCTCGAGGTTGACCAGCCCCACGCCTAGCCCCGGCCGTTCGGCACGAAGCAGCACTTGCGGGGCATTGAGGGTGCCGGTGACGCGCGCGGTCAAAGGACCATAGGCGGTAGAGACCGCGTCGGCGTTGATCAGGATCGGACCCGCGGGATCATAGCGCCCCGATCCCCGCAGGATGCGGAACTGCGGCGCGCGCATGCGGATGTCGGCCACGTCGATCACGCCGGTGGGGCCGAGCGTCACGCGCGCCGAGGCAGTGGCGTTGCCGCCCAGGAAATCGCGCACCGCCGCATTGGTGAGCCGCCGCGTCTCGGCCGCGACCCGGCCGCGGATGCCCCAGCCGCCGCCGCGCGGCGCGTAAAGCTCGGCATCGGTGCTGAGGTTGACCACCCCGACGCCGTTGATGGCGTAATCGTTGATCCGGCCCTTGAGCGCGCCGGTGTAGCGGCCCTCGCTCATGTCCGCGGCGATGATTGCGGTGGCGTCCACCCGGTCCGAGCGCAGTCGCAAATTATCCGAGAGGATCTGGTCGCCCGAGATCGCGAGATCGCCGTTGACGGTGAGATTGGTGACGAGCCCGCCGGCGGCGGCATTGAGCCCCGAGACACGCGCGGCGCGGGCGCGGACGGGGATCAGGATGCGGTCGGCATCCACCCGCGCCTGCCCCTCGGCATAGAGCTGCTCGGCGACGGTCTCGCCGAAGCCCAGCGCGGCCGCGGTAAGCTTGTAGTCGACCAGCGGCGTCGCGAAGGGGCCATTGAGCGCGATCGCGGCGCGCACCGATCGGCCGTTGAGGTTGGGTGCGATCGCGCCGGGGGTGAGCAGCATTCCCTCGGCACGCAGATTGTTGAAGCGATTGCGCGCGAGATCGAGCCCGCCCTGCATCTCCACCGAGAGCGCGCGCGAGCGCAGATGGAGCTGGCCGTTGGCCGCGCGGTCCTTCCACACCGCGTCGAGCGCGACGTCCAGCCGCGGCGAGGCGAGCCGCTCGACCGGGCCCCTCATGTAGAGGCCGGGATTGGTGGGACCGCGGACCTGGAAACGGCCGTTGTTGGCAGTCACCGCGAGGTTCGCCAGCTCGCCGCCGCCCAGAGTCGCCAGCGCCCGTCCCTTCCAGCTCGCCCAGCTCCCCTGACCGCCGACCGTAAGCGTCAACGGGCTCTCCAGCCCGGCGAGCCCCGCGACCAGGCCCTTGGCCGGCGCGTCGAGCCGCATATCGATATCCAGCCGGTTCGCCTCGGGCACCGCGTCGAGCTTGAGCGCGAGCCGATCCCCGCCCGCCACGCCCGGCGCAGTGATCGTCGCGGCATTGGCGTTGAGTTGCGCCCGGCCACCGGCGATGTGCGCATTGCCGCTCAGCCGCGCGAGGTGCCGCTGGCCGGTCACCGCGGGGGCAACATCGATCCGCGCGATCTCCAGCCGGCCCACGTCGATGTCGATGTCGGGCAACAGCGGCGCATTGGGATCGCCCGACGGTTTGAGCGCGGGCAGCCGCAGAACGCGCACCTCGGGGCTGGTGAGGCTGCGCACGTCGACATGGTTGCGCACAAAGGCGAACGGCCGCCAGTCGACCGCGATCTCGCGCGAGGTAGCGAACACGCCCTTGGCGTCCCTCACCTCCACATCCCGCAGCACCATCGCACCGTAGAGCGATCCGTCGATCCGCCCGACACGGAAGTTGAGCCCGGAAGCCAGCTCGAACTTGCCCAGCTGATCGGCGACGAAGCGGCGGCCCGGATCGGTGTTGATCCCGATCACCACCAGCCCGAGCAGCAGCACGATCGCGCCGAGCACGATCGCCCCCCATTTGACGATCCGCCGCCACAGCGGCGCGCGCGCCACCGGCTGGGGCGCGTCGATCGGTTCGGGCGGCTCGGTCGCCATCAGAACGCCTGCCCGATCGAGATGTAGAGCGCGACCCTCGATTCGTTCGGCCGCCGGTTGAGCGGCGTCGCGACGTCGACGCGGACCGGTCCGAAATTGGTGTAGAAGCGCCCGCCGATGCCCACGCCGAAGCGCAGGTCCTGCGCAGTGGGATAGATCCCCTCATAGACCTGCCCCGCATCGATGAAGGGCACGATCCCGAAATTGCCGAAGCGATAGCGCGCCTCGAGCGCGAACTCGTTGAGCGCCCGGCCGCCCACGGGCCGGTCGTCGGGCGCACGCGGCCCGAGTTCCTGATAGCCGAAGCCGCGCACCGATCCGCCGCCGCCGGCATAGTAGCGCCGCGACGGCGGAAGGTCGTTGCGCGCGATCCCCGGGATCGAGCCGACGCGGACCCGCCCGGCGATCACGATGTCGCGCGTCGCCGGATAATAAGCGGTGCCTTCGAGCATCAGCCGCGCATAGGGCCGCGCCGCGCCGCGCACCGAAGTCTCGGGGCTGACGTTCGCCTTGATGCGGAAACCACGCGTTGGGTTGAGCAGGTCGTCCGACGTGTCGTAGCCGACGAAGCTGGGCAGCGCCGCGATCAGCCAGGTGCCGCGATCGCGCTCGTTGGTCTCGTAATTCCAGCGGTCCTCGTTCGAACCGACCAGCTCGCCGCCGTAATAATAGGTCCAGCGCTTCTGCCAGATCGGCGTAGAATCGCGCGACCAGCGCGCCGACAGCGAACCCGTATAGGATTCATAGGCGGCATAATCCTGGTGGTTGATCGAGGCGCTGGCCTGGAAGGTCCGGTCGCGCTGCCCGGCGTTCGATCGGCGGAAGGTTCCCGAAATCCCCTGCTCCTGCGTGCCGAGCACGCCGCTCGCGATCAGCGCACCCTCGGGCGGGAAGAAGTTGCGGTGCGTCCAGCTCGCCTCCAGCCTGATCCCCTGGCCGGTGCTGTAGCCGAGCTCGCCGGCGAGCGTGCGCGGCCGCCCCGCGTTCTGGCGGACGAGAAGATTGACCACTTCGGTGCCGTCCGGATTGGTCTTGCCCGTCTTCACCGGCTCGACCGACACAGTGGAGAAAAGGCTCGTCGCGATCAGCGCATCGCGCAGATCGTCGACCATGCGGCTGTCGTAGAGCTCGCCGGGCTCGTAGCGGCGGAAGACGTTGAGGTGATCCACTTCGAACACCGGGCGGCGGCCCTGCGTCACGATCTCGCCGAAGCGCGCACGCGGCCCGAGCTCGATCGGCAGCGTATAGTCGCCGAAGTGCGTCCGCTCGTCGAGCAGGATGTCGCGGTCGCCCACGTCGATGAAGGGATAGCCCTGCTGCGGCAGGCGCAGCTTCACATTGGCTTCGGCGGCCTGGATCCGCGCCGCCTCGATCGGATCGCCCGGATTGAGGTTCAGCTCGCGATCGATCAGCCCCGCAGGAACGGTGGGGCCGCTCACGATCCGGACGCTTCCGATCCGGTAGAGAGGCCCCGGCGTGGCCGCGATCGTCGCGCGGACGTTGCCCGAGTTGCGCGGGTTCTGCTCGATCGTCGAGACTGCGGTGCCGTCGTAATAGCCCAGCGAGTGCATCAGCCGCACCGCAAGCTGCTCGTCCTCGCGCGCCCGCGCCGCGACCATCGCGGCATTTGCCGCCTTGCCGTCGCCGTCCTCGAGCGCGGAAAGGCCGCGGAACTCGTCGTCGAGGCCGATCTTGTCGAGCCCCTCGACAGCTGTGGTGTAACGGATCTGGCCCAGCTTCTCGTCGTCGACGCCTTCGATCGTCACCGTCTCGAGCTTGAAGGTGGAGAGCGGCGGCAGCGGCTGGGCGAATTCGGGCGATTCGGGCGGCGGCGGGGCGAAGCCCTCGTCCACCTGCTCCGTCCCGGGCGTCTGCTCCGTCCCCGGGATCGGCTGGACGGTTTGCGGTGTGGGCGGGACCGTTTTGGGCGGGACCGTCTGTGGTTGGCCGGGCTGCTGCTGGAAGCCCTCCATCGGCTCGAGCGGCGCGTTGATGTCGTCGCTGAGCTTGGGCAGCCCGGCCTCGAACGCTTCGTCCGAGACGATCGGCTCTTCCTGCTGCGTGGGCGTGGGGGTGGGCTCCTGCTGCGTGGGCGTGGGGGTGGGCGTGGGCGCCGGGGCAGCCGCCGGCGGCGGCGCGCCCTGCCCGGGCTTGGGGTCTGCGATCTGCGCAAGCGCGACGCCCGGCAGGATCGCCGATCCCGCCAGCGCGGCAATCCAGACCGCCTTGACCCCTTTGCCCACGCGCCTCCTCGGGAGCCGCGCTACAACCCCGGCCCTCTCGCCACCGTAACGATCCAGTCCGGCTTTGGCTCCGCAGCCGGACGAATCGCCCATGATTTCAGCGGCTAGCCCCATGCGGCTAAGCTATCCTCCATTCATTGCGAGGGTGCAATGAGACGAGGACAAATTACGGAGCTTCCTCGATCCCCCTCGATCACATCCCGTTCGTCCTGAGCCTGTCGAAGGGCGGCCATCCGCGAGCGAATGCAGTTGGGGAGCGCCCTTCGACAAGCTCAGGGCGAACGGAATTTTCGTATGCGATAGCCCTGCCGATCAAGGGGGAAGCAGTTTGGGCGGACACCCGCCCTAGCCGCCACGCGCCTTCGCCAGCGCGCGGAAGCGGTGCAGCAGCGGCTCGGTATAGCCGTTGGACTGCGCGACACCCTCGAACACCAGCGCCCGGGCGGCCTGAAACGCCAGGCTCGTCTCCTCGCGCCCCGCCATCGGCCGGTAGAGCGGATCGCCCCCGTTCTGCGCATCGACCTTCGCGGCCATGCGGCGCAGCGCGGCCTCTACATCGGCTTCGGTCGCCACGCCGTGGAGCAGCCAGTTGGCCATATGCTGCGACGAGATGCGCAGCGTCGCGCGGTCTTCCATCAGCCCTATGTCGTGGATGTCGGGCACCTTCGAGCAGCCGACCCCCTGATCGATCCAGCGCACGACATAGCCGAGGATCCCCTGGGCATTGTTGTCGAGCTCGCGCGCGATTTCCTCCGGACCCCAGTTGCGCCCGCGCGCCACAGGAATCGTGAGCAGCGGCGCGAGACCGGGCACCGCCTCCGCCTCCCCCGCGATCTCGCGCTGACGGGCGAACACGTCGGTCTGGTGATAGTGCAGCGCGTGGAGCGTGGCTGCGGTGGGCGACGGCACCCAGGCGGTGTTGGCGCCCGCCATCGGATGTGCGCCCTTCTGCGCGAGCATGTCCGCCATGCGATCCGGCGCGGCCCACATGCCCTTGCCGATCTGCGCGCGCCCCGAAAGCCCACACGCCAGCCCGATCCGCACGTTGCGATCCTCATAGGCCTGGATCCAGGCGCTCGCCTTCATCTCGCCCTTGGGCACCATCGGCCCCGCGCGCATGCTGGTGTGGATCTCGTCCCCGGTGCGATCGAGGAAACCGGTGTTGATGAAGACGATCCGATCCTTCACCGCCTGGATGCACGCGGCGAGATTGGCCGAAGTGCGCCGCTCCTCGTCCATCACCCCCATTTTGATCGTGTGGCGATCGAGCCCGAGCAGGTCCTCCACCGCGTCGAACAGTCGATCGGTGAAGCCGCATTCCTCGGGCCCGTGCATCTTGGGCTTGACGATGTAGATCGATCCCGCGCGGCTGTTACGGAAGCGACCGAGGCCGCGAAGGTCGTAAAGCGCGATCGTGCTGGTGACGATCGCGTCCAGCACGCCCTCGGGCGCCTCGCTCCCATCGGCCAGCAGTACCGCAGGCGTCGTCATCAGATGCCCGACGTTGCGCACGAACAGCAGCGCGCGGCCGGGGAGCGTCACGTCGCTGCTGCCCGGCACCTGGCAGCTGCGATCGGCCTCCAGCCGGCGCGTGAGCGTCTTCCCGCCCTTCTCGAAACGCTCCTCCAGATCGCCGCGCATCAGCCCAAGCCAATTGGCATAGGCCGCGACCTTGTCCTCGGCATCCACCGCGGCGACCGAATCCTCGAGGTCGACGATCGTGGTCAGCGCAGATTCGAGCAGCACATCGGCAATGCCCGCCGGATCGCTGCGGCCGATCGGATGATCGCGATCGATCACCACTTCGACGTGCAGGCCGTGGTGGCGGAACAGCAGCGATTCGCCGCGATGCCCGACGAACTGGCCGGGATCGGCCAGCGGCAGATCGCCCGAGGTGAAGTCCGCCCACTGCATGCCCGTCAGCGGCACCGCCTGATCGAGGAATGCCTTGGCGCGCGCGATCACCTGCGCGCCACGCTCCGGGTCATAGCTGCCCACCGCAGGCGCCGCGCCCAATACGTCGGTGCCGTAGAGCGCATCGTACAGACTGCCCCAGCGGGCGTTGGCTGCATTGAGCAGAAAGCGCGCGTTGAGCACCGGCACCACGAGCTGCGGCCCGGCCATCCGCGTGATCTCGTCGTCCACCCCGGTCGTACCGATGCCGAAGGGTGCGGGCTCGGGAACGAGATAGCCGATCGATCGCAGGAACGCCTCCTGCTCGGCCGGATCGGTCGCGCGCGCCGGCTCCTCGGCACACCAGGCATCGATCTGCGCCTGGAGCGCGTCGCGCCTTTGCAGCAATGCGCGATTCTCGGGAGCGAAGCGCGCGAAGATATCCGCCGCACCCGCCCAGAAGTCCTCGGCGGCGATGCCGAGCCCAGGCAGCACTTGCCCCTCGACGAAGCGCGCGAGCACTTCGGCGACCTTCAGACCGGCGCGATCGGTGTAAGCGGGCATGAATACTCCTCCTGGCAAGCGTCACTCATTGCCTGGGGAGGGCTTGCTGCGATTAGTCCAGCCCGGGGGCCGCGATCAACCCCCTGCTTCGAGCGCTCCCGCCGCGGCCTCGATCCGGTCGAGCATCGAACGGAGCTGCGTGCGTTCCTGCGCGCTGAAGCCTTGGAACACCCGGCGTTCGAGCTCGAGTGCCTTGGGCGCGACCTGTTCGTAGAGCGTCCGGCCCTCGGCCGAGAGCGTAAGCAGGTGCGAACGCTGGTCGCCGGGATTGCTCTCGCGCGCAACCAGCCCGCGATCGGCGAGCGCGATCGCGGCGCGGCTCACGGTCACCTTGTCCATCCGCGTGCGGCCGCACAGCGCCTGCTGGCTCATCGCCCCGTCCTCGGCGAGCACGCACACCAGCCGCCATTCGGGGATGCGGAGCCCGAAGAGCGTGCGATACGCCGTCGCCACTGCGTCCGACACTGCGTTGGACGCGATCGAGAGCCGATAGGGCAAAAAATCGTCGAGCTTCAGCGTCGCCATGCCTTGACCCTCTCCTCTCTCTTCCAACTTTCGCAAGTGACAACGTTGTACGATTGCAGTTTTTGCAATGATACCGGTATCACTTCGCACTTGCAACATAATCGGCCGCGACGCAAAAGGGACGGGCCTTTCAGGCATCCTCTCCTAAGACTTTCAAGGGTCGTCCCTCCGGGGACGGCCCCTTTTTTTGTCCAGCGCCGGTGGCAAGCCCTTTTATCCTCCCCCGCCAGGGGGAGGTGTCGCCGAAGGCGACGGAGGGGGAGGATGCCAGAAGGCTGACGATGTGCTTCCGCCCCTCCGTCAGCCTGCGGCTGACACCTCCCCTGGCGGGGGAGGATAAATCGACCTTCACCCCTTCATCTACCGCTTGATCGTCGCCCAGGTCGCCTTGCCATAGGGCGGCTTCATTCCCGCGAGCTTCGCCACGTCGAGCCGCGACTGGCGGAACACGCTGCGCGCGTGGCTGAAGGTGCGGAAACCCGCTTCGCCGTGATAGGCGCCCATTCCCGATGGACCGATCCCGCCGAACGGCAGCTCTTCCTGGCTGACGTGGAAGATCACATCGTCGAGCGTCACCCCGCCCGAGAGGGTGCGGTCCATCACCCGGCGCCGCTCGCCTGCGTCGCTGCCGAAATGATAAAGCGCGAGCGGCCGGTCGCGGCGGTTCACTTCGTCGATCGCCTCGTCGATCGTGGCGTAGCCGCGCACCGGCAGCACCGGGCCGAATATCTCCTCCTGCATCACCTTCATCTCGTCGGTGGCACCGCGGATGATGTGCAGTGGCAGCTTCCGGGAATTGGAAGCGGCGAAATCCTCGTTCGCCGGGTTGACCGCGATCACTTCGGCACCCTTGGCGCGCGCGTCGTCGATCCAGTCGATCAGCCGCGCGTGGTGGCGGTCGTTGATCATCGCGGTGTAGTCGGGATTGGCGAGCAGGCTCGGGTACATCGCGGTGGCGGCGCTCACGAGCCCAGCGACCACGTCCGCCTCCTTCTCCTCCGGCACCAGCATATAGTCGGGCGCGAGGCAGACCTGACCGGCGTTCAGCATCTTGCCCATCGCCACTCGCTCGGTCGCCCGCGCCACGTCGGCCGAGCGGCCTAGGATCACCGGCGACTTGCCGCCGAGCTCGAGCGTCACCGGCGTGAGATTGTCCGCCGCGGCGTGGAGGATGTGCCGCGCGATGCCCGTGGCGCCGGTGAACAGCAGATGGTCGAAAGGCAGCGCGGCGAAGGCCTTGCCGATCTCGGGACCGCCGCTGACGAAGGCCAGCTCCTCGGGCGCGAAATGGCGCGGGCACAGCTCCTCGAACAGCGCGGCGACCGCGGGCGTGAACTCGCTGGTCTTGACCATCGCGCGGTTGCCCGCGGCGAGCACCCCCGCGAGCGGGCTCATCACCAGGTTCACCGGGAAGTTCCACGGCGCGATGATCCCCACCACACCCTTGGGCTGATACTCCACCCGCGCCCGCGCGCCGAGCAGCCCCAGCGGAAACATCGTCGGCTTGCGCTCCGCCTTCGCCCAGCGCCCCAGATGCTTGATCGCGTGCCGGAGCGGCGCCACCGAAGCGGCGATATCGGTGATCATCGATTGCTCGCGGCTGCGATGCCCGAAGTCCTCGCTCAGCGCGTCGCAGAAGCGCGCGGCATTGTCGGCGATCATCGCGGCGGCGCGGCGGAGCCGGTCCTTACGCAGGTCGAGCGGCACCGGCAGCTCGGCCATGAACGCTCGGCGCTGGGCTTCGAGTATCTCGCGCATCGCCCCCTCCTATCCGTCGCTCTCGTCGACGAGATATACCACCGTGCCCACCGGAAACTTCGAAGTCGAGGCCGCCGTGAGCCACACCCCGAAAGCGGCGATCGCGAGCAAAGTGCCGAACGGAAGCCGCATCGAGCCGCCGATGCGTCGCCCGGCCAGCATCAGCAGCAGCACCGCGGCCAAGCCAACGAAGCACGCGCCCAGCACCACCAGCGGCAGGCTCGCCCAGCCGAGCCACAGCCCGATGCCCCCCAGCATCTTGGGATCGCCCCCGCCCAGCCCGTGCCGCCCGCGCAGCGCGCGATAGGCCATCGCGACCAGCCATAGCGCGCCATAGCCCGCCGCACCGCCGATCAGCCGCTCCTGCAGCGGCGGTGCGATATCGGTGAAGAGTCCCACCGCCAGCCCTCCTGCGGCAAGCGCCCCGGTGAGCGCATTGGGCAGCCAGAAGGCGGCAAAATCGATCGCGGCCAGCGCGAGCAGCAGCCAGCCGAACACCGCCCCGCACGCCCCCTCGATCCCCGGCGCCGCCAGTCCCGCAGCCACGCCGATCGCCCCGCCGATCAGCTCGGTCACCAGATGCGACGGAGCGATCCGCCCTCCGCACTCCCGGCATCGCCCGCGCTGGAGGACATGGCTCGCCACCGGCACCAGCTCGGCCGCGCGCAGCTCCTTGCCGCACCCGTCGCACGCCGATCGCCCGCGCAGCGCCGATCGCCCCTCCGGCCAGCGGATCGCCACCGTCGCGATGAAGCTCCCGAAGACCAGCCCCAGCACTCCCAACAGCGCCGGCCAGACCCAGTCCTCAATCGTCATGCCGCGGCGCCCGCTTGCGGATCAGATAGCGATAGACGCCGAAGCAGTTGATCCCGAACAGCACCAGATTCTGCGTCCACAGCGGCTCGTCGTCGGACAGGAACGCTCCCGAGATCCAGGCGATGCTCGACGCCACGAACAGCGCGAACCCCCAGCCCGTCACTCGCCGCCCGAGATCGAGCGAGACCATGAAGGCCGCGATCATCCCGCTGATCGATGCGGACCATTTGAGGATATCGACCAGCGCCATGCGAACCTCTCCTTGGGGCGGCGCCACGGCTTTTGCAAACCGTCTCGCGAGATACTAGATGCGCCCCAACCAGCGAGAGGATCAAACATGTCCGCCGACGATATCGTCATCGTTTCCTATGCCCGCACCCCGATGGGCAGCTTCCAGGGCAGCCTGAGCGATGCCAGCGCCACCGATCTGGGCGCCACCGCGGTCGGCGCCGCAGTCGAGCGCGCGGGATTGAAGGGCGACGCAATCGAGCGGATCTACATGGGCTGCGTGCTCCCCGCCGGGCTCGGCCAGGCCCCCGCGCGCCAGGCCGCGCTCAAGGCGAACCTCCCCCACCACATCGAAGCGACCACGATCAACAAGATGTGCGGATCGGGCATGCAGGCGGCGATCATGGCCGCCGACGCGCTCGCCGCGGGCTCGGCCGACCTGATCGTCGCGGGCGGCATGGAGAGCATGACCAACGCCCCCTATCTCTCGCTCCGCCACCGCTCCGGCGCCCGCATCGGCCACGACGCGCTCAAGGACCATATGTACCTGGACGGGCTCGAGGACGCCTATGAGCCCGGCCGCCTCATGGGCAGCTTCGCCGAGGAGACCGCGCAGGAATATCAGTTCACGCGGCAAGCGCAGGACGATTTCGCCATCGCCAGCCTCGAGCGCGCACAGAAGGCGCAGCGCACCGGCGCGTTCGATCGCGAAATCGTCCCCGTCGAGGTCCAGGGCCGCAAGGGCGTCACCACCGTCGCGCTCGACGAGCAGCCCGCGAAGGCCGATCCCGCCAAGATCCCCACGCTCAAGCCCGCCTTCGCGAAGGAGGGAACGATCACCGCCGCCAACGCCTCGTCGATCTCGGACGGCGCCGCGGCGCTGGTGATGACCCGCGCGAGCGTCGCCGAGCGGCTGGGCCTCACCCCTCGCGCCCGCATCGTCGCGCACGCTGCGCACGCGCACCTCCCCGCCCGCTTCACCACCGCGCCGGTCTTCGCGATGCGAAAGGCGCTGGAGAAAGCGGGCTGGACGACCAACGACGTCGACCTGTTCGAAGTCAACGAAGCCTTCGCCTGCGTCGCGATGATCGCGATGAAGGAGCTCGGCATCGCCCATGGCGTGCTCAACATCCACGGCGGCGCCTGCGCGCTCGGCCACCCGGTCGGCGCCAGCGGCGCCCGCATCCTCGCGACCCTGCTCTCAGCGCTGGAGACCACCGGCGGCAAGCGCGGCCTCGCCTCGCTCTGCATCGGCGGCGGCGAAGCGACTGCGATGGCGGTGGAGCTCATCGACTGAGGGTTTAGGTTTTTGGAGCGCAAAGCCCCTCCCCTTCAGGGGAGGGGTTTGGGGTGGGGCATGTCAGTCTCGCCGAGGTCTGCGCCCGTGGACAGTCCCCACCCCAACCCCTCCCCTGAAGGGGAGGGGCTTATCGCCCACGGCCAAACCGCCCCCTCCAATCCTCCCCCGCCAGGGGGAGGTGGCGCCGAAGGCGACGGAGGGGGAGGAAGCACGCCGCTACGGTCGGGCATCCGCCCCTCCGCCACGCGCTGCGCGCGAAGGCGAAGACCGCCTGAGTCCCGCCCCAGGCTGTCAGCGCGGTCGCCGCAGCATCGGGACGAGCGTCGGCGACGAACCGACCTGGATAGCGCCGAGCGGCTCGAAGCCGTGGCGTTGATAGAAGGGGATGTTGCGCGGGTTCGAAGATTCCAGATAGGCCGGCACGTGATCGCCGTCGCACTGCGCCAAGGCATAGGCCATCAACGCATCGCCGTGACCTTCGCCTTGGTGCGCCGGATCGACACCGATCAGGGGCAAATACCAATGCGGCTCGGTCGGATGATATCTGGCCATCTGCTCGAATATGGCTTCGGTTTCGGGGGCAAGCGAGGGCGCAACGGTGCTTTCGATCACCGCGCCAAGCCCTTCTTCGTCAGGACCCACCCCGGGCGGCAGCCATAGCGCCGCCCCGGCATAGCCGTCGGTGCAAAAAGCGCTTCCGCTGGAGAACGCCCTGCTCCCGAACGCACGCGCCATCCGCGGCATTGCCGCAAGATACTGGTGCGCCCGCGGCCAAGTCCATCGCGCCATGGGGTCTGCCGCGAACGCCAGCACGATGGTCTCGATCGCCGGGCCTTCATCGGCCGGGGCCATAACTCTCACTCCCGGTGATTCCATGTTGCCCTCCAGCTGAGGCCGGCCGTTCGACGAGGCTCCCGCCCGGCGCTTGGCACCACAGGATAGCCTATATGGCGCGGGAGCGACATCGCGCATGTTCGCCCAGGGGAGTTGGGTCAGGACTCGGGAATAGCCGGCAAGATTGTCGTTCTGTGTGGCACTGGCACTCAGCGGCCTCGTCTATGCCCGCCTATGGGCGTTCGCCCCGGCGAATAAGGTTGAACCTATATTCTAGATTACCCTTCACTTTGGAAGAATGCGAATATCTTTAGGATTCTAAACAGCCCTTCGAAAATAGGCTTGTCCAGCTCAGCAATATTTGAATTAAGCGCCTCTATGATCGCCCGGCAATTTATTTGCTGAACAGAATACAATGGAGTCGCGCGCACCATTCCAATGAGGTATTCTTTATTTTCTTCGATGCCACGTCGCGCAACGGCACCGAAGGTCTCCTTGGTATAATTGGTTTCGTAAATAGAGTTACCAAGCACCTTCGTGAGCGCTTTTCGCAACAGTGTTCGGTCGCGCCGATATTCATATGGCAGACAAGAAACAAAGCGTGCCAAAGAAGTGTTGATATAGGGGTAGATCGGCCAAAGCCCGAAGCGAAGGACTCGCTGAGAGCGCGCCGCGGCGCTCTGCCAGCTAGATGGCTGCAGCCATGAGGCAGGGTACTCGCTCGAAAGCATGTGCGCCTGCTGTAACCCCTCCGTTGAGAGGAACGGCGATGACGTGTCCGGTTCGGCGCGGTGCTCTTCCTCGCCTTCATAAATCGCGTACAGTTCGTCGCCTCCGAAACCGGAGATGAGTGTGTCTACGCCCGCTGAACGCAGCGCGGCGAACAAAACCTCGAAAAGCTCCGGATAGTTCTCGTCATCTGGCAGCACGTTGAGACCGAGCCGGCGGGCTGTGCCGGGGGCAAAGGGTGCAAACCGTTCCGCGGGCACGGCCAGATCGTCGAATCCACCGCGCTCTATAATAAGACGACGCCGCTCATCCTGCGCTTTCCCCATCGCACCATTGAATCGTGCCTCGGCGCTCAGAAGGGCACCCCCAATTGCTCCAGCAGCAGCCAGCGCCGTCAGCGCGGAATCCATCCCGCCGCTCACCTCGACCGCCACATTCGCGGGAGAAAGCGGCCGAGCTCCTATTATCGTCGAAACAGTGTCGAAGAGTGCCGCTTCCAGATCGGCTCCGTGCACGATCTCCTGGGGACCTTCGTATTCGACCGCGGCCGGATAGCTAGCCTTCAAGCCTGCCAGTGTGACGGTGATGGTGGAGTCGGCCGTCACGCGGTGCAGACCTTCGACGACGGTGCGCGTGTCGTAAATGGATCGGCCGGCAATCTGGGCAAGTACGATGTCAATTGACGGCCTGACCGATATCTTCTGGAGCAAGCGGGCATAGTCCCAGTCGATCAGGACCGAGTCTCCGGTAGCGTGAATGTAAGCTGGCACCGACACCACCGGCGAAGTGCTATATTGAACACGCGGCTCCCGGCGATCCAACAATAATATGGCGAAATCGAGCAAATGGTCGCGCGCCGCCGCAAGCTCTACATAGATCTCCGCGTCATCTAGTTGACGGTGCTCGCCTGATACTTCCTCACTACCACAGAAACGTTCGGATGCTATGAGGACCAGTCGGCTATAACTGGCCAGCACGCGCCAATGCACCATCCGATGGTCGAGTGGGCGGACGAACGAGCTTCCAAAAACAAGCGCCCCGTCCACAATCTTGTACGGGGCGCCAAAGTCTCGGAAATCGAGATCGGCTTGAAACATACCGATCGATCTTACTTGTTTAGATTAGCCGCGAGACCCAAAAATAACGTCATCACCTTCATAGACCTTGGCCGCGATCGGACGCATTTCCGAACGAACGTTCCCGCGTGACAACAGTTGGTCGAGATTGTTCAGGCGAGCGCGCAGTTCGTTGGACTTGATCGGAACGTTCATAAACTTCCTCCATCCAAGACGCCGATTCGGAAATTTCTTTCGGCGTCCATCAAAAGGCTGGTCTGGCCAAACCATAGGCGCAAGGGTTGGAAGTTGAAACGTTGCATTTCGTCGACGAAGCGCGCCATCAATGGGCCTCAAGCATTTCTGTTCCCCCTAGTAAAATAGGATTTGTTCTGCTTTCGTTCGCATATGCGCGAGCAGCCGAGTCCCCCTTCCCCGCACCCCGCCGCGCCGGCGCGTAGCCGCTGTGCAGGTGTCGCTTCGCTGGTGTGTCGGTGGCGCGTGGCTGCCGCTTCGGTGCCGCGCGGGTGTAGCGTAGCTGCCGCGTACCTGTCGCTTCGCTGGCGCGTAGCCGTCGCCTCGCCTCGCCTCGCCTCGCCTGCAAAACGTGCAATCGAGTCAAGCAAGTCAACCAGTCGAGTCAATCTGGCGCAGGACAAGCGGGCGGCCGCCGACCAGCATGCCGCCCCTAACGCAACCCCGCCGCCGCGGCTAACGCTGGGCTCGCACACCCGCAAACGCGGTCGAGCGAGTGTCAAGCAAGTGTCAACCGCGGCCGCCCCAGAATCGCCTCACACCCGCAGAAATCCGCGCTTTTCCCATTCAACCAAAAGGTTGGGCATCACCCCCGCCGCCAACCTTTGGATTGGCAGCCGGACGTGCGAGTCAATCGATCACTTCGCCCGGCTCGACGCCCCAGATCTGCGCCTGCTGGACATAGCCGCCGCGGCCTTTGACTTCGAACCAGCACCAGCCGACGGCGCATTTGCTGATCGCGCCCACCACGCCGGGCGCCGCGCGCCAGTTGATCCGGGCGTTCGGTTCGGGCGAGGCGCGCATCTCCGTGATCGCGCCGGTCACATAGCCGGTGCGCTTCACGTCCAGCAGGTTGGAGAGCATCCAGCCCTGGGTGCCGCCGGGGTCCTCCACCTTGCGCCACTCGCCGTAGATGTCGATCACGCGCAGCGGCAGCCCGCGGCGCTGGTAGAGCCAGCTCGCCGGATAGTTGCGCCCCGGCCCGGTGCGCATCCGCGCCTTGTCCGCCTTGATCGAGACGTAATAGGGCGGCGTGCGCTGCGCCTCGGCCGTCGGCGCGAACGCCAGCGCCACCGCGACCACCAAAGCTCCGGGCACGATCCAACCCACGCCGCGCATATGTCCCCCGTTCATTGCGATCCTCTACCGCGCCGTGGCGGCGGGCATCAACCGTTGACTGGCGCCGCCGCTGCCGCCAATCCCGCCTTCATGGTACAGGCGCCGCGCCCCTCTCGCCCCCGGGTGGCCGTCACGCGCTCGCTGCCCGAGGCAGTCGAGGCGCGGATGGCGGAGCTGTTCGACGCCGTGCTCAGTGCCGATGACAAGGCCATGGACCGCGACGCGCTCGCCGCGGCGATGGCGGAGGCGGACGTGTTCGTCCCCACCGTCACCGATCGGATCGACGCCGCGCTGATCGATGCGGCGCCCGATCGGCTTCGGCTGATCGCCAATTACGGCACGGGTGTGGGGCATATCGATCTCCAGGCCGCCCGCGCCCGCGGGATCGTCGTCACCAATACGCCCGGCGTGCTGACCGAAGACACGGCCGACATGGCGATGGCGCTGATCCTCGCGGTGCCGCGCCGGCTGGTGGAGGGCGACAAGCTGGTGCGCTCGGGCCAGTGGACCGGCTGGCGGCCCACCGGCATGCGCGGGCACCGGATCGGCGGCAAGAAGCTCGGCATCCTCGGCATGGGCCGGATCGGCCAGGCCGTCGCGGCGCGCGCGCGGGCGTTCGGGCTGCAGGTCCATTACCATAATCGCCATCGCATCCCCGAAGTGGCCGAGGCGCAGCTGGGCGCTACCTGGCACGCCGATCTCGATGCGATGCTGGCGGCGGTGGACATCCTCACCATCCACGCGCCGCACACCGGCGCCACCGCGGGGCTGATCGACGCGCGCCGGCTCGATCTGCTCGGGCCCGGCGGCTGGCTGATCAACACGGCGCGCGGCGAGATCGTCGATCCGGAGGCACTGGTCGCGGCACTTCGGGATGGCCGGATCGCGGGTGCGGGGCTCGACGTCTATGTCGGCGAGCCGGCGGTCGATCCGCGGCTGTTCGATCTGCCCAATGTCGTGCTGCTGCCGCACCTCGGCTCGGCGACGTTCGAGGGGCGCGAGGCGATGGGGATGAAGGTCGTCGCCAACATCCGCTCCTGGGTCGACGGCCACCGCCCGCCCGATCAGGTGCTCGAGGGCTGGCTCTAGCGGCTCCCGTTACGCCGCCGGAACACGTTCGCCCCGACGCGGGTTGTGCCCGCACGCACGGGAGGACGGTGATGAAGAAATACAGCTACGCATGGATAACGCTTGGTTTTTTTCTGGTCTCGTTCGGCCTCCACTGGTTTTTCGGCTGGAGCAGCTTCGTCGACGAGCAGCAGGCGCACGGCCAGCCGCCCGAAGTGTCGAGCTACCTCAACGAGATGCTGCGCGACACGTTCGAGAATTGGCAGTCCGAGTTCCTCCAGCTCCTCTGGCAGGTCGTGGGGCTCGCCTATTTCCTCTACGTCGGCTCGCCCTCGTCCAAGGAGAATGACGACCGGATGGAAGCGAAGGTCGACGCGCTGATCCGCCTCAAGGCGGGCCCGGACCGCGGCCAGGAGATCATCGACGAGCTCGACGATCGCTTCATGCGCCACCACGGCCACGCCAAGCCGCATGCCCATGGCAGCGACCCGGTAGTGGGCGACGAGAAGGAGGATGCAGTCTAGGGTCTGGACCCTAGAGGCCGCGGAGCCACTCGGCGATCATCGCCTGCCCCGCCGCCACAGCGGCCGGGCCATGGGCCTGATACTCGCGGCGAAGCGCGTCGGGCGAGCTGCCCGCGGCGGCGATGAAGTCGGAGCCCTTGTCGATCCAGGTCTCGAAGCTCGGGTCCTCGCCCATCTCGGGGTGGAACTGGAGCGCGAGCAGCCCGGGTCCGCGGCGGAAGGCTTGGTGCGGATAGGCCGAAGTCGAGGCGAGCAGCTCGGCGCCGTCCGGTAAGTCGAAGGTGTCTCCGTGCCAGTGGAGCATCGGCGTGCTCCCGAGATGCCGAAGCGGAGACCCGGCGCCGGTGAGCTGCACCGGCGCGAAGCCGATCTCCCTGACGGGGCCGGGCCGCACCTCTGCCCCCATCGCCGCGGCGATCATCTGCGCGCCCAGGCACACGCCGAGCGTGGGCAGCCCCCGTCCGATCCGCCCGGCAAGCCGCTCGAGCTCATGCCTGATCCACGGATGCGCCTCCCGCTCGTAAACCCCCATCGGCCCGCCCATCACCAGCAGCAGGTCGGTAGCGTCGAAGTCGACCTCGGCAAAGCCGGCATCGGCCACGTCGACGAAGTTGAGCGCATACCCCGCCGCCTCGATCGGCGCACGAAACCCGGCCAGCCCCTCATAGGGGACGTGGCGAATGATCAGTCCGGTCCTCACGAGCGGCTCAGTCGCCGGTCAGGATGCGGTCGACGAGCTGCTTCACCGTGGGGACAAAACCGTTCGAGTAGAAGGGGTCGCGCTTGAAGTTGTACGCGCCGTGCCCGGCGAACATCAGGTTCTGGTCGACGGGACCGCCATGGGCGATGTCCTGGAGCGTCTTCTGGATGCAGAAGCTGCGCGGATCGGCGAGACGGCCGGTGGAATTGGTCTCTGTATCCGCCCAGGACGAGAATTGGCACTGGCTCAGGCAGCCCATGCAATCGGCCTGGTCCTTGCGGATGATCGCCTTCTCCTCCTCGGTGACGAAGACGAGCGTGTTGTCGGGCGTCTTGAGCGCCGAAGTGAAGCCCTCGCCGAACCACTGGCGCGCGCGCAGCAGGTCGTTGCGGGTCACCCAGAAGTTCTTGCCCTTCACGCCCACGTCGAGCTGGAAGGTATGATCGCCGGCATGCTCGGTCGAATAGGCGATCTGCCGCTCCGAGCGTGCCTCGAGGTTACGCAGGAAAGGATTGCGCACTGCCGAGGAATAGAAGCCGGTAGGCGAGAAGCGGTGGAGCAGGATGTCGCCCTCCTCCAGCTTCATCAGCTCGTTCTTCCACGCCTCGGGGATCGGGCTTTCCTTGGTGAGCAGCGGGCGCGTCCCGAACTGGAAGGCGATCTTGCCGAGCTCGGGATTGTCGATCCAGTCGTTCCAGTCGCGGAGATACCAGACCCCGCCGGCCATCACGATGGGAACGTCGTCGGAGATGCCGCCCTCGCGCATCGTCGCGCGCAGATCGCGGACGCGCGGGTACGGGTCCTGCGGCACCAGCGGGTCCTCGGCGTTGGACAGGCCGTTGTGCCCGCCCGCGAGCCACGGGTCCTCATAGACCACCGCCGAGAGCCAGTCGGCCGCCTTCGAATAGGCGCGCTTCCACAGCGCGCGGAAGGCGCGGCCCGAGCTGACGATCGGCAGGTAGGAGACGTTGTACGACGCCGCGATCTCGCTGAGCTTGTAGGGCATACCCGCACCGCAGGTCACGCCTGCGACCATGCCCTTGGTGCGCTCGAGCACGCCGTGGAGCACACGCTGCGCGCCGCCCATCTCCCAGAGCACGTTGATGTTGATCGCACCCTTTCCGCCGCCGATCTCGAACGCCTTCTTGACCTGCTGCACCGCGCCTTCGATCGCATAGGCGATCAGCTCTTCGTGGCGCTCGCGGCGAGTGAGCGCGTGATAGACCTGCGGAATGATCTTGCCCTCGGCGTCATAGCTGTCGGCATTGACCGCGCTGACCGTGCCGATGCCGCCGGCCGCTGCCCAGGCGCCGGCGCTCGCGTGGTTGGTCGCCGCAACGCCCTTCCCCCCTTCGACCAGCGGCCAGACCTCACGGCCGTTGTAAACGATGGGCGTAAGACCCTTGAACAAATCTACCTCCGAAAAAATTTGCGGGACGCTAGACGCAAAGCCCCTAACAAGCGAGACGCATTCGTTATTGCAGCGCGTCAGGGCGTCCCATCGCCTGGCCGTAGAGCCGCGCATAGGACGCGATCATTTCAGCCTCATCGAACAACGCACGTGCGCGCTCGCGGTTCTGCTGCCCGATATAGATCCGGGATTCAGGGTTCTTGGCGAGCGTGTCGATCCGGTCGCGGATGTCGACCTCGTTTCGGCGCGGAGCCAGGAACGCGTCGTTCTCCGGCGCCACCATCCCCGGAATATCGCCAAGGCGCGGCGCGACGACCGGCAGTCCGGCCGCCATCGCTTCCATCACGGCAACCGGCGCCTGCTCGCGCTTCGACGAGAGCGCGAAGATATCAAACAGGCCCATGTATCTGTGGGGCTCGGGCAGCAGCCCCGGAAGGATCAAATCGTCCTCGATCGCCATGCTCTCGGCGGCATCGAGGATGGTCTGGCGCTCGGGGCCCTCGCCGACGATCACCAGCTTGAAGCGCGAATTGAGCCCGCCGCACGCGCGCACGAGCATCGGCAGATCCTTGTCGGGCTGGAGCCCCGTGACGCAGCCGATGAACACCTCGCCCTCGCGCCGCTTCTGGAGCGCGGGAATCAGTCGCGGATCGGTTTTGCCGGTATAGAGTGCAGTCGCGATCCCGCTGGGAATGCGGTGGATGCGCTCGCGCGGCTGATGCCAATATTTGACCGCGACCTTCTCGACCGCCTCGCTCGGGACCACCAGCGCATTCGCCGCGGGAAGCGCCATGCGACGGTACATGTTGCGCACGGGATTGAGGCGCCTGGCTTCGTCGTCGCCGAAGCCGTCCTCGTGGTGGACGACCGGGGGGAGCCCCTTGCCGAACACCCGCGCCGCCATCACGCCGTCGATCGCGCCCCAATTATAGGTGAGCACCAGGTCGAACCGCCGCATGAAGCGCGCGATCTCCTCATAGCGCTTGACCGACGGCCGGCCGGCGAGCGGCGGCGGGTTCTGCGCGATCTCATATTTGATGCCTTTGGCGATCAGGTCGCGTGCGCCGAGCTGGTCGGGGGCGGCCGAGACGATCGTGTGCCGCGCCTTGTCGCCGAACGCATTCATCAGCCGCACCGCGCGCGCTTCCTTGCCGCCGAGCGCGAAGGTGGAATGGAGGTGGAGGATGTGGATGGGCATGGTCGGAACGGCCCGATAGCCGATCGCCTACCGTCCGTCATCCCCGCGAACCAATCCTCCCCCGCCAGGGAGAGGTGGTGCCGAAGGCGCCGGAGGGGGCGGATGCCAGAACGTACCGGCGCGCTTCCGCCCCTTCCGTCATGCTTCGCATGCCACCTCCCCCTGGCGGGGGAGGATTTAAGGTGACGAGGGCCTATATCTTCCCTAGCAGCCGGTCGACTCCCGCGACGGCTTCCGACTCCTCGAGCGTCGGCGCATGACCCACGCCGGGGATCGTCACCAGCTCGCCCTGCGGCAGACGCGCGAGCATCTTGTCGGCGGTATCGGCGCTCAGGATGTCCGAGCGTTCGCCGCGCACGACCAGCACCGGGCGCTTCTTGAGCGCGTCGAGCGTCGGCCACATGTCGGGACCGGCTTCATTGCCCGGCACCCGAAACGGCTCGGCGATCTTCATGTCATAGTCGAGGACGATCCGGCCCGAGCTGTTCACGCGGTAGAGCCGCTTGGCCATGCGCAGCCAATCCTCGATGTCATATCCCGGATAGACATCTGCATTGCTTTCCGCGATGGCTCGGGCGGCGTGCATCCAGGTGGGGTGCCACACCGCCTTGCCCACATAAGTGCGGATCCGCGCGAGGCCGGAAGGATTGAGCTCGGGTCCCACGTCGTTGAGCACCACACCCGCCAGCTTATCGCCATCGGTGGCGGCGAGGAGCATCGTGACGATCCCGCCGAGCGACGTGCCGACCGCGATGAAGCGATCGATGGCGAGCTCGGCGAGCAGCGCCTCTACGTCCTGAAGGTAAACCAGCGGGACATAGGTCATCGGATCCTTGGCATAGGCGCTCTCGCCACGGCCGCGGAACTCCACGCAGATCACGCGCCATTCGCCCGCAAGCCGCGCCGCCAGCCCCTCATAGTCGCGCGCGTTTCGCGTGAGGCCGGGCAGGCAGATCAGCGGCGGCTTGCCGGCCGGGCCGGGATAATCGCGATAGTGGAGGCGCAGCCCGTCGTTGGACCACCAATATCCATCGCTGTAGTTGCGCCGCTCGCCCATCGCCCCCCATATCGCCGCATGGACTTCACTCCGCAACAGGCGATCCTCGAACTCGGACCTGCCTTCTACGATCCGGTCGCGCCGGCGCGATTTCCGAAGACGATCCTGCGCTTCCGCAACGATCGTGCAGCGGCAAACGTGGGACTGGACGGGCTGAGCGACGCCGAATGGATCGCGCATTTCGGCCGGTTCGAGCCGCTGCCCGGCAGCCTGGAGCAGCCGCTGGCGCTGCGTTACCACGGCCATCAGTTCCGCGTGTACAATCCCGATATCGGCGACGGGCGCGGTTTCCTGTTCGCGCAGATGATCGATGACCGCGGGCGGCTGCTGGACCTGGGCACCAAGGGATCGGGGCAGACTCCCTACAGCCGGTTCGGCGACGGGCGGCTGACGCTCAAAGGCGGCGTGCGCGAGATACTGGCGACCGAGATGCTCGAAGCGCTCGGGGTCGAGACCTCGAAAACCTTCTCGCTCATCGAGACCGGCGAGGAGCTGGAGCGCAACGACGAGCCTTCCCCTACCCGTTCGTCGGTGCTGGTGCGGCTGAACCATGGTCATATCCGGATCGGCACCTTCCAGCGGCTCGCCTATTTCCAGGATACCGAAGGGCTCGCGCAGCTCGCCGCCTATGTGCTGCGCCATCATTACGGCGAGGAGCCGGGGAACGACGGCCCGGCACGGCTGCTCGCGCACGTGGGCGCACGGACGGCACGGCTGGCGGGGCAGTATATGGCGGCGGGCTTCGTCCACGGCGTGCTCAACAGCGACAACATCAACGTGACGGGCGAGAGCTTCGACTATGGCCCGTGGCGCTTCGCACCGACGTGGGACGCCGGCTTCACCGCAGCCTATTTCGATCACGCCGGGCTCTACGCCTACGGCCGCCAGCCCGAGGCGATCTATTGGGACGTGATGCAGCTCGCCAGCTCGCTGCGGCTGATCTCCGAGGAGGAGCCGCTTATCGAGGCGCTCGACGGCTTCCCCGAACGGTTCCAGCAGGAAGTGGCGAACGCGATGCTGTGGCGGCTGGGTGTGGTGCCCCGCGGCGCCGAGCACGACCGGCCGCTCGTGCGGGCGATCGAGCAGGCGCTGACTGCCACCGCTACCCCGATCGACCGCTTCTTCTTCGACGGCTTCGGCGGAACGCTGCCCGCCAGCTATCGCGAACCGTTCGCCGATCTGCGAAGCCAACTCGCCGCCTACCGCCCACGCAAGCGCCGCGACCACGCCTATTGGTCGGACAACAAACCCTGCGCGATGCTGATCGACGAAGTGGAAGCGATCTGGGCGGCGATCGCCGCGGACGACGATTGGGGACCGCTGAAGGCCAAGGTGGCGGCGGTACGCCGGATGGGCGAAGCGCTCGCCTAGGGGTTGGCAAGCTTCCGCGATTTCGGGCAAGAGCGGCCAGCCGCTGCGGGAACAGATCAGGACGTCATGCCAGCACAGGAAATCATCTCGACCGAGCCCGCGACGGGCGACGTGCTGTGGCGCCGCGAGATCGGCGATGCGGACACCGAAGTCGCGATCGCACGCGCGAGCTGGGCCGAATGGGTTGCCCGCCCGCTGGCCTATCGCGTCGAGACGCTGCGGCGTTTCGCCAATGTTGTGCGGCAGAAGGCAGGTGCCTTCGCCGACGTGCTTGCGCGGGAGACGGGCAAGCCGCTCTGGGAAGCGCGCACCGAAGTCGACACGGTGATCGCCAAGGTCGAGATTTCGATCACTGCCTATTCGGAGCGGACCGGCCAGCGCCGGATCGATGCGCCGATGAACACACGCCTGGCATTGCGCCACAAGCCGCACGGCGTGCTGGCGGTGCTGGGGCCGTATAACTTCCCGGCGCACCTGCCCAACGGGCACATCGTCCCGGCGCTGCTCGCGGGCAATGCCGTGGTGTTCAAGCCTTCGGAAAAGACGCCTGCTTCGGGCGAGTTCCTGGTCGACTGCTACCGCACCGCGGGCGTGCCCGAAGGCTGCATCCGGCTGCTGATCGGCGGGCCTGCGGAGGGCAAGGCGCTCGCCGGGCACGACGGCATCGACGGGCTGCTCTTCACCGGCTCGGCCAACACCGGCATCGCGCTAAACCGCCAGTTTGCGGAGCGTCCAGAGAAGATCCTCGCGCTTGAAATGGGCGGCAACAACCCGATCATAGTGTGGGATACGCCGGACCTCTACTCGGCGGCGGTGCTGGTGGTGCAATCGGCGTTCACCAGCGCCGGCCAGCGCTGCACTGCCGCGCGGCGACTGATCGTCGACGAGCACCTTTTCGAACCGCTGATGGCCGAGCTCGATAACCTCGTCGGGCGGCTGATCATCGGCGAGCCGCATGCCGATCCGGCCCCGTTCATGGGGCCGGTGATCGACAACCAGGCGGCCGACCAGCTCATCGAGAGCTTCGACGCGCTGCTCACGCACGGCGGGCGGGCGCTGCGGCACATGGAACGACCGATCGCCGGGCGCCCCTTCCTGACCCCCGGCTTGGTCGACATGACCGATGCGGCGGAGAAACCCGACGCCGAGCTGTTCGGTCCGGTCCTGCAGGTCTTTCGCAAGCGCAGCTTCGCGGAAGCGATCAAGGAGGCGAACGACACCCGCTACGGCCTTTCCGCGAGCCTGGTAAGCCAGGATCCGCAGCTCTACGATCAGTTCTGGGCCAATATCCGCGCGGGCATCGTCAACTGGAACCGGCCGACCAACGGTGCCTCGTCCGCGGCACCGTTTGGCGGCGTCGGCTGGTCGGGCAACCACCGCCCGAGCGCATTCTACGCCGCCGATTATTGCGCTTATCCTGTGGTCTCTTCCGAATCCGAACAGTCGCGCGCGTCGATCGGACTGGGGCTGCGCGACGCCTGAGCGGCTCCCAGCAACACTTCGTAATTCTCCGGCGCGCGTTGCGCATTGAAACCGCGGGCGTGCTCTCCTAGATTCATCCTGCGGGACCGGGCCCCTCTGGCGGCGGCTTCACCTGAAGCCCCGTGATGTCGGACCGCATCGAGCGTGCTCGGTGCAGGTTTTGGCGGCCATATCCGCCCCCCTCCTCCGGGCGCCTCGATCGATGCAACGTCGATTTGAGAGGCTTTTTTTGTGAACGCGTTTATCGAGCGGCTGATCGCGGCCCACTGGATGCTCAATCATGAGATCCGGCGTGAGCTTGCGCGCCGCAGCCCCGACCCTTTCCGTCTG
Source organism: Sphingomonas radicis (assembly GCF_051400635.1). Classification (NCBI taxonomy): domain Bacteria; kingdom Pseudomonadati; phylum Pseudomonadota; class Alphaproteobacteria; order Sphingomonadales; family Sphingomonadaceae; genus Sphingomonas; species Sphingomonas radicis. The sequence continues at coordinate 42,291 of NZ_JBLFFG010000006.1, read as the reverse complement.
TCGCGGCTCAAGAAGGAGCGGCTCGCCGTGAAGGACCGGCTCTTCCACCAGATTCCCGACGCCGCCGAGATGCGCCGCATGGCCAGAGCCGTGCTGCGCCGCGGACGTCCCGCCCAAGCTTAACGGAGAAAACCATGGCTGACCCGATCACCAGTTTCAATCGAACCGCCGCAACCGGCGTCGCCGCGCGCGACGAGGGTCTGCGGCGCTACATGCTCGGCATCTATCGCAACATGGGGCTGGGCCTCGCGCTCACCGGCGCAGTCGCGGCGCTGGTCGCGAGTTCGCCGGCGCTCGTCGCGCTGATCTTCGGCACGCCGCTCAAATGGGTGGCGATGCTGGCGCCGCTCGCGTTCGTGTTCTTCTTCAGCTTCCGCATCGAGAAGATGACCACAGCCGGCGCCTGGACCGCCTTCTTCGCTTTCGCGGGCGTGATGGGCCTGTCGATGGCGGCCATCTTCCTGGTGTTCACCGCCAGCAGCATCGCCGGCGCCTTCTTCGCCGCCGCGTCGATCTTCCTGGCGATGAGCCTGTGGGGATATACGACCAAGACCGACCTCACGCGCTTCTCGACCTTCCTGTTCGTGGGTCTGATCGGCGTGGTCCTGGCTAGCGTGGTCAACATCTTCCTGGGGTCGAGCATGCTCCAGATGGTGCTGTCGATTGCGGGCATCGTGGTGTTCACCGGCCTGACCGCCTGGGACACGCAGCGGCTGAAGAGCGAGTATCTCGTCTATGCCGGCACCCAGGCGACCGAGAAGCTGGCCGTGATGGGCGCGCTGTCGCTCTACCTGAACCTGATCAACCTGTTCCAGCTGCTGCTGAGCCTGTTCGGCCAGCACGAGGAGTAACGCATGAACGGCAACTTCACTTGCCCCGTCGACGGCACCAAGCTGGTGCCGATGGAGCGCTCGGGAATAGAGATCGATCATTGCCCCACTTGCCGGGGCGTGTGGCTCGACCGCGGCGAGCTCGACAAGATCATCGAGCGCAACAGCGCAGCGGTCGCTCCAGCGCCGATGCCCGCACCGCCGCGCGAGAGCTACAGCGCACCGCCTCAGCCCTATGACGCGCGCAACTATGGCCACAAGCAGGGCCATTATCCGCACAAGCGGCGCAAATCCTTCCTCGAAGAGCTGTTCGACTAGCCCCCTTCCCCGAACGGCTCTGAACCTGCCCGTCGCCGGCATGCCTGGCGGCGGGCATTTTTCGTCTGCTTCCCATCGCTTGCGAAGTCGCTATCGTCGGGTCTGAACGGGAAATCGGAGAGGATCGATGGTCACCCGGAGAACGGCGCTCGTCGGCAGCGCGGCACTCGCATCGGCCCTGATTCTTCCTGCCGTGGTGGCCGCGCCGCCCCCTACCCCCTTCGTGCGCCGCCGAGGGACCGAATTCACACTGGGCGGCGCGCCCTATCGCTTCGTCGGCGCGAACATCTGGTACGGCGCCTGGCTCGGGGCGGCGGCAGAATATGGAAACTGCGACCGGCTGAAGCGCGAGCTCGACGCGCTGCTGGAGACGGGCGTCACCAATTTGCGCATCCTCGCCTCGGCCGAAGAGGGACCGCTCAGGAACTCGGTCAAGCCGGGTTTCCGCGGCCGCGGCGATGCCTGGAACCCGGCATTGCTCGAAGGGCTCGACTATTGCCTCGCCGAGATGGGCAAGCGGAACATGAAGGCCGTGCTCTATCTGACCAACTTCTGGGAATGGTCGGGCGGCATGGCGACCTATCTCTACTATGCCACCGGCAAATATATCGACGTGGGAGATCCGGCGCACCCCTGGCCCGCCTTCCCCAACGCGACTGCCCAATTCTACGCCAACAAACAGGCCGTTGCGCTCCATCACGATTGGGTGCGCGCGCTGGTCTCGCGCACCAATGCGATCACCGGCGTCCCCTACGCGCAAGACCCCACGATCATGTCGTGGCAACTCGCCAACGAGCCACGCCCCGGCGGCACGCTGGAGACTGCGATGCCACTGCTCCCCGCCTTTCATGCCTGGGTGCAGGACACCGCGAAGCTCATCAAGTCGATCGACTCCAACCATCTCGTCTCGACCGGGAGCGAGGGGCTCAAGGGCACAGTGGAAAGCGCCGACATCTATCTCGAGGAGCACGGCTTCCCCGAGATCGATTATTGCACCGCGCACATCTGGCCCCTCAACTGGAGCTGGATCGACGCCCGCAACCTCGCCGGCACCAACGAAAAGGGGCTGGCGCTGGTGCGGGAGTATATCGACCAGCACATCGGCTTCGCGCGCAAGCTCGGCAAGCCGCTGGTGATCGAGGAATTCGGCTATCCGCGCGATGGCGGCGGCTATGATCCCGAAGCGGCAACCAGCTACAGGGACGGTTATTACAGGCTGATCTTCGACGCGGTGGAGAATAGCGTCCGAACCGGCGGCCCGCTCCAGGGCGGCAACTTCTGGGCGTGGAACGGCGAAGGCCGCGCCGCGCATGGCGACCACCGCTACAGGCACGGCGACCCCTTCGTTGGCGACCCACCGCACGAGCCCCAGGGCTGGTACGGCGTGTTCGACAGCGATGCGAGCACCAGGGCAGTGATCAAGGCACATGCAGCGGCATTGGCGACGATGGGGCAGCCGATCGCAGCGTAGCGATCAATCCTCCCCCGCCAGGGGGAGGTGCCAGCCGCAGGCTGGCGGAGGGGGCGGATGCCGGAACCTGGGCGGCGTGCTTCCTCCCCCTCCGCCGCGCTTCGCGCGCCACCTCCCCCCGGCGGGGGAGGATTGAAGACGCGAAAGCTCCCCTACTCGCCCCCCAAAGCATCCTCCGTTGCCCCTTGCGCGCCGCAGGACCATCTGCCGGACCATGGCAACGCTGCTCGATCCTTCCGCGCGTGGACGCGTGATCCTGGTTGGCGCCGGCCCGGGCGACCCCGGGCTGCTCACCGTGCGCGCCGTCGAGGCGCTCAAGCAGGCCGATGTGCTCGTCCATGACGGGCTGGTCGATCGCCGGGTGCTCGACCTTGCCCCGCAGGCGCACCGCATCTCGGTCGCCAAGAGCCGGGCGCGCCATACGCTGCCGCAGGAAGCGATCAACGCACTGATCATCGCGCATGTGAAGACGGGCGCGATCGTCGTGCGGCTGAAGGGCGGCGACCCGTTCATCTTCGGCCGCGGCGGCGAGGAAGTCGAAGCCGTGCGCGAGGCCGGCCTGCCGGTGGAAGTGATCCCCGGCGTTTCCGCCGCGCTCGGCGCCGCTGCCGAGGCGATGCTCCCGCTCACCCACCGCGACTGGTCGAGCGCAGTCAGCTTCGTTGCCGGCCAGTGCAAGGGACTTTCGGAGCAGGACTGGTCGGGGCTCGCCGGCAAGGGCCGCACGCTCGTGATCTATATGGGCGTCGCCAATTGCCCCGCCATCGCCGACAAGCTGATGGCCGACGGCGTGGCGCCCGAAATGCCGGTCGCCGTGCTCGAGCGTGCCACGCTCGAGGGACACCGGGCGATCCGCACCCTGCTCGCCGATCTCGGCGAGCTGGTCGAGCGCGAAAAGGTGCAGAGCCCGGCGATCATCGTCGTCGGTGAAGTCGTGCGGCTCTCCGACGCAGAGGACAAGCTCGTGCAATGGGCGAAAGCCGCGGAGGCACTGTCGTGAAGATCTTGACCGGAAACGACCTGCGTACCGGCGCGGTGATCTGGTGGACCGGCGAGGGCTGGGCGCTCCATGTCGAGGAGGCAGTAGACGTCGGCGATCACGGCGAGGCGATCGCCGCGGAGGAGGACGCCGCACGCCGCGTCAACCACCCCGCGATCATCGACGCGACGCTGACGCCCGAGGGCCCCCGCCCCGCGCACATCAAGGACCGCATCCGTGCGCTCGGCCCCACCGTGCGCCCCGACCTCACGCTCAAACCCGCCGACCCGAACGCCGGCAGCTGGGTGATATGAGAACCGCCCTTTCCCCGTTCGCGCTGAGCTTGTCGAAGCGCCGTCCTTTTTCTCGCACTGGCGTCGAAGTGGAGAACCGCCCTTCGACAAGCTCAGGGCGAACGGCTGTGGAACTCCGCTGATGTACCGCTACGACAAATACGATCAGGCCATCGTCGATGCCCGCGTCGAGGAATTCCGCGATCAGGTCGCGCGCCGCATCGCGGGCGCGATGAACGACGATCAGTTCAAGCCGCTCCGGCTCAAGAACGGCCTGTACCTCCAGCTCCACGCATACATGCTCCGCGTCGCCATTCCCTATGGCACGTTCGACAGCCGCCAGATGCGCATGATGGCGCACATCGCACGCAAGTACGACCGTGGCTATGGCCACTTCACCACGCGGCAGAACATCCAGTACAACTGGATCAAGCTCGAGGAAGCGCCCGACATTCTCGCGGACCTCGCGACCGTGGAGATGCACGCGATCCAGACCAGCGGCGAGAGCATCCGCAACTTGTCCGCCGACCAGTACGCCGGCGCCGCGGCGGACGAGATCTGCGATCCGCGTCCCTGGGCCGAGCTGCTTCGCCAGGCGACCACCTTCCATCCCGAGTTCAGCTATCTGCCGCGCAAGTTCAAGATCGCGGTGATCGCAGCGGACGAGGATCGTGCAGCGCTGCGCTGGCATGATTTCGCACTGCGCATCGTCAGGAACGAAGCCGGTGAGCAGGGCTTCGAAGTCTATGCGGGCGGCGGCATGGGCCGCACGCCGATCATCGCCTATCGCATCCGCGAGTTCCTGCCCGCGACGCAGATCTTCTCCTATCTCCAGGCAGTGCTGCGCGTGTGGAATCTCCATGCACGGCGCGACAACATCCACAAGCAGCGGATGAAGATCCTGGTCCACGAGCTGGGCGAGGAAGAGTTCCGCCGCCAGGTGGAGGAGGCGTTCGCGCACTTCCTGACGCTCGCCACCGACTTTCCGCAGGCCGAGTACGACCGGATCGCCGCCTATTTCGCGCCGCCGCCGTTCGAGACCGGCCTCAGCGACGAGATCGAACGTTCGGACCCCGAATTCGCGCTCTGGGTCGACCGCCAGACCGTCGCCCACAAGGCGCCGGGCTATGCGATCGTCAACATCAGCCTGAAGCCGATCGGCGGCATCCCCGGCGACATTTCGGCCGAGCAGATGGAAATCGTCGCTGATCTCGCCGAGCGCTACAGCTTCGACGAGCTGCGCGCCACCCATGCGCAGAACCTGGTGCTGCCGCACGTCCGCAAGCAGGACCTGCACGCAATATGGCAGGCGCTCGACGCAGCGGGGCTCGCCGACGTCAACCTCGATCTGGTGACCGACATCATCGCCTGCCCGGGGCTCGACTATTGCAGCCTCGCCAACGCCCGTTCGATCCCGCTCGCGCAGAAGATATCGCAGCGCTTCGCCGACATGGATCGGCAGCGTGAGCTCGGCGAGCTCAAGATCAAGATCAGCGGCTGCATCAACGCGTGCGGCCACCATCATGCCGGCCACATCGGCATCTTGGGCGTCGACCGTAAGGGCACCGAGAACTACCAGCTGCTGCTGGGTGGTTCGGGCGCGGAGGATACGTCGCAGGCCAAGATCACCGGCCCCGGCTTCGACGAGGACGGCGTGGTCGATGCCGTGGAGAGAGCGACCAGCGTCTATCTGGCGCAGCGCCAGCCGGGCGAACGCTTCCTCGACACCTATCGCCGGATCGGCATGGAGCCGTTCAAGGAGGCCATTTATGGCTGATCGGGCCTCCCAAAATCCGTTCGGGCTGAGCTTGTCGAAGCCCGTCTCTCGATCGCTCCACGCCCTTCGACAAGCTCAGGGCGAACGGGGGTTTGCACGTGACTGATTCCATCCTGCGCTTCCGCGACGACGCCATCCATGAGGAGCCCGCGGTCTCGATCGACGCCTTCCTTGGCCAGTCGAACGCCACCGCCGTCCGCATCGAAGCGGGCGAGGACGCACGCCAGCTCATCCCTTATCTGGACCGGCTCGCGCTGGTCGAGATCGACTTCCCGCGCTTCCGCGACGGCCGCGGCTATTCCTCCGCACGCATCCTGCGCGAGGCGGGATATACGGGCGAGATCCGTGCCTCGGGCGACGTGTTGGTCGATCAGATGCTGTTCATGCGCCGCTGCGGCTTCGACAGCTTCGCCCCGAACGCTCCGATCGACGAGGCGGTGCTGGAATCAGCGCTCAACCGCTACGACTATGTCTATCAGCACGCCGCAGACGATGCGGTGCCGGTGTGGAAACTGCGCCATGGCTGAGGCTGTCGCACGCAAGATAGACCGGCTGGACATCGCACCGCGCTTCACCGAGCAGGACGCGATCCGGCTGAACAACCTGTTCCGCGGCACCTCGACGCAGGAGATGCTGCGCACGGTGCTCGGCGAGCATATGGTCGGCGACGTCGCGGTAGTTTCGTCGTTCGGCGCCGAATCCGCCGCGCTGCTTCATCTGGTCGCGTCGGTGGACCCGGCAGTGCCCGTACTGTTCCTCGACACCGGCAAGCATTTTCCGGAGACGCTGGCGTATCGCGATCAGCTGGTTGCGATGCTGGGCCTCAAGGATTTTCGAGTGCTCAGCCCCGATGCCGAGGTGCTGGCCGTGCGGGATGCGAGCGAGCTGCGCTGGTCCTACGACCCGGACGGCTGCTGCGAGATCCGCAAGGTCGTGCCGCTCGCCAAGGGGCTGGAGGGCTTCGACGCGAGCATCACCGGTCGCAAGGCGTTCCAGGCGAAGACGCGCAATGCGCTGCCGCGCTTCGAGCTGGACACTTCGGATGTGCAGGGCCGGCTCAAGGTGAACCCGCTCGCCGACTGGACCAGGGCCGACATCGACTCCTATTTTGTCAAACACGGCCTGCCCCAGCATCCGCTGGTGGCGCAGGGGTATCTCTCGATCGGCTGCGCGCCTTGCACGAGCGTGGTCAAGCCGGGCGAAGATCCCCGCGCCGGCCGCTGGCGCGGCTGGGACAAGACCGAGTGCGGCATCCACACTCCGATCCCCGACGGCGATCCCAACCAGCCTTCGTTCTGAATCGATCCTCCCCGGAGCGGGGAGGATCGTTTGACAGCATCCCTACCCTCCGCGACACTCTTGCAGCCATGAGATGGGATGCCGCATGCTCCGAACCCTTCTGCTCGCCGCTACTGTCATGACTCTCACCGCTGCCCCCGCCGATGCCGATCCGGTCCGCGACGCGACCCGAACGGCGCTGCCGCAGCTGATGGAATTCTACCGCGACTTCCACGCCAACCCCGAACTCAGCCTCCACGAGGTCAAGAGCGCGGCGAAGCTCGCCGCCGAGGCGCGCAAGGCAGGCTTCGAAGTTACCGAGAAGGTCGGCGGCACCGGCGTCGTCGCGGTGCTGCGCAACGGCCCCGGGCCGGTGCTGCTGATCCGCGCCGACATGGACGCGCTTCCGGTGATCGAGGACACCGGCCTCCCCTTCGCCTCAAAGGTTCGTGCCACCACTGACGAGGGGCAGGAAACCGGCGTGATGCACGCCTGCGGGCACGATACCCATATGGCGGCGTGGATCGGCACGCTGCGCAATCTCGCTGCGATGAAGGACCAGTGGAAGGGCACGCTGGTGATGATCGGCCAGCCGGCCGAGGAGCGCGGCATGGGCGCGCGGATGATGCTCGAGGACGGGCTGTTCGAGCGCTTTCCGAAGCCGCAATTCGCACTCGCCTTCCATGACGCCGCATCGCTCCCCGCGGGGGTGATCGGCGTGCGTTCGGGCTATGCGCTCGCCAATGTCGATTCGGTTGACATCAAGGTGCAGGGCGTCGGCGGCCATGGCGCCTATCCGCACACCACGCGCGATCCGATCGTCCTCGCCGCGCGTATCGTCACCACGCTGCAGACGCTCGTCAGCCGCGAGATCGATCCGCAGGACGCCGCCGTGGTCACCGTCGGCAGCTTTCACGGCGGATCGACACACAACATCATCGGCAAGGACGTGACGATGCTGCTCACCGTGCGCAGCTACACGCCCGAAGTCCGGAAGAAGCTGCTCGACGGCATTGCGCGCATCGCCAAGGGCGAGGCGATCGCCGCTGGGGTTCCCGAGGATCGCATGCCGGTGGTCACCGTCCGCAACGAAGGCACTCCCTCGACGTTCAACACCGAGCCGCTCACCGGCCGCCTGCAGGCGCTCTGGACCACCCGCTTCGGCAAGGACCGCGTCATCGAGACGCCCGCAGTGATGGGTGGCGAGGATTTCGGCCGCTTCTATCTCGCCGACAAGTCGATCCAGAGCATGATCTTCTGGGTAGGAGGCGTTCCCAAGGCCAAATGGGATGCCGCGCAGGCAGGCAAGGACAGCCTGCCTTCGCTCCACAGCCCTTTCTGGGCGCCCGATGCCGAGGCCGTGGTCGGTACCGCCACCGAAGCGATGACTGCTGCGGCGCTCGATATCCTCAGGCGATGATCGCCAGGGTGCGGAATCGCCGAACCGAGTGGCACAAACCCACCTGATCCACGTTAATGCCGGATGGTTTCGCCGGAGAGTGTTAGTTGGCGCAAGAGCGTATCGTCGCGGTCGGCTTGCTGACATCCCGCGACCTGGACAGATTGGGGGAGGGCTTCAAGCGCTGCTTCCCCGTGTCGGACGACAGCAAGTTCGAGGATCTGCTGCGCGCGATCGACGAAGCTGATTCGGCGGCGACGCTGCGGCAGCAGCTCGAAAACGGGCGTACCTCTTCCTAGAGTCCAGACCCTTGCCCGGCCGCTCGGATCGCCGCAATTTTCTCCAAAATTGCTTGTAACTTAGCCTGCCTCTGCGCAAGCTCGGCGCGTCATTGGGGGCTGGCATGAACGATCTCAACTATTATCGCATGCGCGCGGAACGCGAACGCCAGGCAGCCGAACGCCAGCAGCACCCTACGGCACGACAGGCGCATCTGACGATGGCCGAGCGTTACGAGCAGCTGCTCTCGAACCAACAGACCGACAGTCGCTAGGTCAGCGTCCGGGGTGCGGCGGCGGTGCGGTCGAGCTGCGCAGCACCAGATGCGCGGGGACGACCACCGGACCGTCGGGGGTCGCGCGGCCCGCGAGCTGATCGATGATCAGCTCCACTGCCCGCGCGGTCACCTCGGCAATAGGCTGGACGATCGCAGCGAGCGGCGGATGCGTGAAGCGCACGCTCGGCGCGTCGTCGAAGCTGATCAGCGAAAGGTCGCTCGGCACCGATAGCCCCCGCGCACGGGCGAGATCGAGCGCGGCGATCGCCATCCGGTCGTTGCTGGCGATGATCGCGGTGGGCGGCTCGGGCTGATCGAGAAGCTCCGCCGCCGCGCGCCGGCCCGAGGGCGAGGTGAAGTCGCCCTCGGCGAGCAGGCCGCTGGTATCGAGCCGAGCCGCTTCCATCGTTGCTCGCCAGCCGTTCACGCGCCAGCCGCTCAGCGCATAATCCGAAGGACCCGCGATGAAGCCGATGCGGCGGTGGCGGAGCGCAATCAGATGCTCGGTCGCGAGCTGGGCGGCGCGTTCGTCGTCCATCGTCAGCGCAAAGCCCGGCCCTGGCGACAGTGATCCGATCCGGGCGAAGGCGATGCCATGCTCGTCGAGCAGCCGCGTGATCAGCGGGTTCTCCGAATGCGGCGGCGTAAGGATCACGCCATCTGGCCGGAGCGCACCGAGCGCCGCCAGCAGCTCGCGCTCGATATGGTCGCTGTGCGTGTCGATCAGCTCGACGAGCAGCCGATAGCCATATTCGGCGCATTTGAGCATGCCGCCGAGCATCATCTGGTCGACCCAGTCGGTGCCCTGCCGCTCGCGCCAATCGGCAATCGTGCGCTCGCGATCGTTGAGCGTGAGGATCAGGTACGAGCGCGATCCGCCCATCCGCTGCGCGGCGATCGACGGCACATAGCCGAGCTTCTCGATCGAAGCCTGGACGCGCCGCATCATCTCCGGGCGGACGTTGGGCTCCTTGTTGATGACGCGGCTGACCGTCTGGAGCGACACGCCGGCATCGGCCGCGACATGCTTGATGGTTACCGCCTGCCTGCGCCGCGCCATTCCCGCTGTTCCCGTCTGGCTCAGGCCGCTTGCGCGTCGGTGGCGCCGCAATAGCGCGCGACATAGGCGGCATGCTCGGGCAGTCGCGCGACCGTGCCGGCAACATTTTCGCGGATCGTGGCGAGCAAGCGCGCAAGCTCGTCGTCGCGCAGCTTCTCCGCGATCGGATGCCAGGCGCGGGGCATGATCCCCTGCCCCATCATCACCTGCACCCAGCTATTCTCGGCGAACAGCTCGTCGTTCTTGCGGAACACGCGGCCCGTCTCGCGGAACAGCTCGATCTTGTGCGCCAGGCTGTCGGGGATCGGCATGTCCGCGCACTGGCGCCAGAAGGCGCTGTCGCGACGATCGGTGGCTTTATAGTGCAGGATCAGGAAGTCGCGAATCTGCAGCATGTCGGTGTTTTGCTGCTCATTGAACTCGGCAATATCGCGCGGGCTGATCTCGGCGTTCGGCAGCATTCGCAGGAACCTCAATACCGCGCGCTGGATCAGGTGGATGCTGGTCGATTCGAGCGGCTCCATGAACCCAGCCGACAGGCCCACGGCTATGCAGTTGCGGTGCCATTGCAGCCGCCGTGCGCCCGCGGCGAAGCGCAGGAAATTGGGATGGACGATCGTCTTCCCCTCGACCGTGCCGAGCAACCGTTCGAGCGCTGCATCTTTGTCGAGATAGCGGCTGCAATAGACGATGCCGTTGCCGGTGCGGTGCTGGAGCGGAATGCGCCACTGCCAGCCCGCATCGTGCGCCATCGCGCGCGTGTAGGGCACTGCGGGACGGACGCTCTCGGTCTGGATCGCGATCGCGGAATCGCACGGCAGATAGTGCGTCCAGTCGTCATAGCCGGCATGGAGCGCCTGCTCGATCAGCAGCGCGCGGAAGCCGGTGCAGTCGAGGAACAGATCGCCTTCGATCCGCTCGCCCGATTCGAGCAGCAGCGCGGCGATGTTGCCGCTCTCGCTGTCGAGCTCGACGCGGGCGATCTTGCCCTCGACGCGTTTCGCGCCGTCACCTTCCGCCATCGCCCGCAGGAACTTGGCGTAGAGCCCGGAATCGAGCTGATAGGCATAGTTCATTCGGTCTTCGGGCAGGTGCGCGAACTTGCCTTCCAGGGCAGCTACGAGCTCGAGGCAGTAATCGTCATAGGGCTGCGCGTGGCCCTTGCTCTGCCCATAGAGCCAGAAGTGTTGAAAGCCCGCCGACCAATGGTCCTTTCCGGTCAGCCCGAAGGAATGGAAGTAGCGGTCGGTTCCGTCCTTCCAGCCATCGAACAGGATGCCGAGCTTGAAGGTCGCCTGCGTCGCCCGCATGAAATCGGCTTCGTTGATGCCAAGCAGGCGATTGAAGTTGACGAGCGGCGGGATGGTGGACTCGCCTACCCCGATCGTGCCGATCGCCTCGGACTCCACCAGCGTCAGATCGACCGCGCTACCCAGCGTTCGCGCAATTGCGGCAGCCGCCATCCAGCCTGCGGTGCCGCCGCCGGCGATGACGATGCGGCGCAGGCGCCTGCCCTCGGTCATCGACTGAGCTGCCGCAGCAGGAATGCGCGCAGACGGCCGGCGCTGTCGGAGGTGAGCGGTGCGAGCACGCTGCGTCCTTCTTCGGGGATATGGGCGACAACCTCGTCGCCGTTCTGGAAGACGTAATAGTCGAACAGGTCGCGCCAGTGGCGCTTCTCGTCCGCGGGCAAGTCGCGGATCGCCATCATCGCGTGGTTGAGCGCGTCCTGCGGCTGACCCAGCCAGCGCGGCGTATCGCGCCACCAATAGTTGACCAGCACGTTGAAGGGATCGAGCCCCTCGACATGGTGCCACCACATCGAAGGAATGAAGATCGCGTCGCCCGCCTCGAGCTCGGCGACCTGCGCGTGCCGAAGCGCCTCGCGGAAGCGCGGATGGGCTTCGAAGTCCGGTTCGTGGAAATCGACCATGCTCACTGCGCGTCCCGCCGGGGTGTTGTCGACCGGGCCGAGGTAGAGATTGCGGAACTGCTCGCGCGGGAAAAGCGTGAACCGGCGCCGGCCGACCGCCACACAGGCGAGATTGTCCGGAAAGTCGTTGTGCGCCGCAATGCGCGTGCGCGTGCCCATCCAGATGCTGGCGAGGCACGAACGATCGCCGAGATCGACATGATTGGCCTCGTGGAGCCCTTGGAAAAAGTCGTGCACGTCGATCGAGGCGAGGTAGATCGGCGGCGCATCGACCCTGTCCTCGACCGCGTCGATCTGCGCGAAGACGTCGGGAAGCTTGGCACGCGTCGTGCGAAAGTTCATTCCCATGGCATTGTCATAGAACAGGCGTCCGGCGCTCTCGGGCGTACCCACGGCGACGGTGAACAGCGTGTCGCGACGAAGCCGCAGCAGATAGTCGCGCGCGTCACGCCCCGATCGGCGCCCGGCCTGTACCAGCGGCCAGTCCGCCACCAGTCCGCGCACCACGAAGGGTCCGGTGGCTTCGCGCAACAGCGCATTGAGCGGCCCCGGTCCCTCGACCGTCACTTCCGGGATCGCTGCCGCGGCGGCGAAGATGCCCGGATCGACCTCAGCCATGGCGCAGGCGCCGGTTCTTGCGCGCGATCAGTGCACTGAGCTTAGAGATCGAAGCGACCGCCATGAAGATGGGCATCAAATGCCCCTCGAGATGGAGCTCGGCGGCCGCGGCGGGCTCGAGCGCAGCCAGCTTGGCCTCATCGATGACATGGAAGCCGACCAGCCGGTTGGTCGAGCCGTCATCGAGCGTCACTTCGAGCGTCAGCGGTTCGAGCAGGTCGTGACGCCGCAGCGCCGCGAAGAAATCGGCCGATGCCTTGTAGCCGGCATCGAGCGCCCCGAGCTGCTCGGCGATCGTCTCGAGATACGGCGTCGGACGGCCGAACTCGTCGAACACGCGCATGCCCTCGTCGGCGGCGATACGCGGACTGGCGAGATCGACATGGACCTGCGCCGCCTCGGCTCCCTCCGGCGCGCTGCCGATCAGGAAAGGCTGGATGTCGATCGCGAGCGGGCGGTAGCGGGCATCCCAACGGCCGTCCACCAGGAACAGATTCTCGCCATTCTCCAACCCGAACATCGCGAGCGCAGTGAATTCGTCGCGCTCCACGTTCTTGCGGAACAATATGGGATACTCATCCTGCACGCGACGGAACTCGTCGGGCACGGTGATGCAGCACATCACCGCATCGCCCAGCTCGGCGGCGCGATCGGTGCGCACGCGCAGCTCGCGATGGGTTTCGGCAGTGAGAAGAGCGTGTTGGGTCATCAGGAAAGGCGTTCCATGGCGGGCGGCGTGGATGCGGCCCTCAAGGCGTCGAGATAGGCGCGGTTGGTGGGCAAGGCGGCGGCGAGCGCGCGGGCACGCTCTCCAGCCTGGCGGAGCACGGCCGGAGCGGCACCAACTCCATCGCTGCGGATCGGACCCGCGGCAGGCGCTCCGAAGCCCATGCCGTAGAGCACATATTGGTAGCTCGCCGCCGGGAATATCTCGTCGACGTTGGGCAGGTCGGCGGGTGACGGCGGCTGGTGGCGCCACAGCCGAAGCAGCTCGGCCAGCCGCGGCGGCATCGATGCCGGATCGCGATGGTCACGCCAATACGGCTCGTCGCGTTGACTCAGCACATAGTGAAGCTTGAGGAACTCGACGATCCGGTCCCAGCGATAGCGGAACAGCGCATTGAAGCGCCCCGCATGGATATCCATCACCTCGCGCGTCGCCGGGAAATTATCGAGCAGCGCGTCGAGCGACAGTTCGATCAGCACGATCGCCGAGGCTTCGAGCGGTTCGAGAAAGCCGGCGGAGAGCCCGATCGCCAGGCAGTTGCGTTCCCAAAAGCGCTCGCGGTGCCCCGAGCGGAAAGTCAAGCGGCGGAACGAAAGCGCGTCCGCATCGGCGCCCGGAACGGCATTACGGATATAATCGGCGAGCGTCGCCGCAGCTTCCTCGTCGCTCGCGTGAACCGACGAATAGACGCAGCCGATGCCGCGCCGCCCGGGTAACCCGATGTCCCAAATCCAGCCCGCCGCATGCGCCGTGGCGTTGGTCTGCGACGCAATGGGGCTGCCTGGCGCGACCGGCACCTGCGCGGCGAGCGCGCGATCGTTGAACAGAACATCGCTGCGGTCACGGAACGGCACGCCGTAGCTCCCGCCGATCAGCAGCGCGGCGTGACCGGTGCAGTCGATGAACATGTCACCCTCGACCGGCCCGCTTCCCCGCGTGCGCACCGCGGCAATGTCGCCATCATCGGCGAGATCGATTGCGACAACATGATCGCGGACGTGCCGGACGCCGAGCCGTGTGGCCTGCCGCGCCAGCAGCGCCGCGAGCTTCGCAGCGTCGAGATGATAGGCATAGTTCAGCGCCCCGGTGTAATCGGGCATCGCGCGCTGGCGCGGGGCGAGATCGAGTGCGCAGACCCGCGCCTGTGCGCTCGTCGCCTCGGCAAAGCTGCGGCCGGGGAAATCCCGCTGCCACGCCTGGATCAGCCCGCGTGGGCTCGTCTCCGGCGGCGGGGTGAAAGGGTGAAGATAGAAATCGTCGGGCGCCCCGGTGCGCCACCCGTCGAAACGCGAGCCCTGCTTGAACGAGGCATCGCAGGCGAGGAGGAAATCGGCCTCGGCGATACCGATCCGCTCCAGCGTGCGGCGGATCGTGGGCCAGGTGCCCTCGCCCACTCCGATCGTCGGCACATCGGGGGATTCAACCAGCGTGACGCTGAGCGGCTTTTCGGCGGCGGGATCGGCGCGGGCGGCGATCGAGCAGGCCGCGAGCCAGCCGGCGGTTCCCCCGCCGACGATCACGACCCTGGTTACAGCCCTTTCCACCTCGCGCTTCCCGCCTTCACACCTGGACGCAACTTGCCGGACCGACCCGGAAAAAGCCACCCTTGCGCAAGGGTGGCTCCTTCCGTTCGAGCTGCCCGGCGAGGCACCGGCTCAGAAGTTGAACCGGACGCCTGCCGAATAGCGGGCATAACCCGGCGCCGCGAAGCTGACGTTGTTATCCGAACGAAGATGCCCGCGGCGGCTCTCCCCGGTGAGATTGATGCCTTCGACAAAGGCCGTCAGCCCCGGCACGAACTCGTAGCTCGCGCTGGCGTCGATCTGCCAATAGTCTTCCACATAGAAGGGGTTGGCACCAGTTCCCGAAAGGAACTGCTCACGCCAGTTCCATGCGACACGCGCCTGTAGTCCGTTCTTGTCGTAGTAGAGTACGGCGTTGGCGCTGTCGCTCAGGCCCGGCAGCGCGAATTGCGTGACGCTCGACGGCTGCGTATTGTCGTAGGTCGCGTCGCCCCGCACCAGCGTGTAGTTCAGGATCGTGCCGAAGCCGGTGTCCCAAAAGCTATGCTGGAGCGCGAACTCCCAGCCATAGAGTTTGGCCGTCTGGTCGCTGTTGACCGGGGTGTTGATCTGGAACGGCACCAGCGGATCTTCGGGCAACGCAAAGATTTTGCCAGTGATGCAGCCCGCCGGATCGACGCCGGTGGGCGCGGTCGAGCCAGGATAGTTGGTAAAGATATATTGGCGGATACCGCACGGAGTTGTCGCAGCACCCGCCGCCACCGCCGCTTGGTAACGCGGACCGTTGGCGACCGTACGCAGCTGGAAGGCGTTCTCGGTGATACGGTCCTGCGAGATGAAGTTCGACACGTTCTTGTGGAAGAAGCCGACCGAGAAATAGCTCTCGGGCGCATAATACCATTCGGCCGACAGATCGATGTTCTTCGACTTGTACGGGAGCAGCGCCGGGTTGCCGCGGCTGCCGGTGCCGAAGGCAATGCGGAACTGCGAGTCGAGCGTCAGGCCGCCCTGCAGACTGGCATAGTCGGCACGCGTGATCGTATGGCTGTACGAAGCGCGCAGCTTGACATCGCGCATCGGCGAGATGTCGAAATCGATCGCCGGCAGCCAGTTGTCATAGGTGCCCTTGAAGCGCGAGAAGTCCGACTGGTCCGAATAGGCGATATAGAATTCGTTCGCCGCGTCCCATGAGGTGCCGACGGGGATCGGAACCAGCGCCTGGGAATCGATAACTGTAGTCTCGTAGCGGAGTCCCGCGACGAGGTGGCCCGAATTGCCGAACGCCTCAAACACGCCGCTGAACTGCAGATAGGGTGCGAGTGTCTTTTCGGTGGTGCGACGATCGACGGTATAGTCGGCAAGGCAGGTGCCCGGCGCTGCAGTGCCGGTCTGCGGATCGCTGCACGTCTGATAGAGGTCTTCGATCAGGCCCACCATTCGCTCGAAATCGAACGAATAGAAGTTCTGGATCATCGCCGGGTTGTCGGAGCCTGACACCCCCTGGAACTTGTCGGGCAGCGAGACGAGCGAGAAGATGTCGTCAGGGATGTCCGAAGCCGGGCCCGCGCCGCTCCACGTCTCGTTCTGGACGAAGCCATAGGCAGAGCGGATGCTGTTCTCGCTGTAGGACACACCGAAATCGAGGCTGTCTAGGAAGCCGCCGTCGTGGTCGTAATGGCCGCGCAGCTGCGCCTGATCGATCGAGTCCTTGAAATAAGCATTGCGGAAAGCGTTGCCGGTCGGTGTGATCAGCGAGCGGTCGAGCGGATCGATCCCCGGGTGCATCGTGTAGCCGATGATCGGGAGATCGTCCTCGAAGTTGATCGTCTGGGTGGCGACGCCGAAAACGGCGTTGCCCACCGAAACGCTGGTGCCGTAATCGTTGGTCGGCTTCGATTCCGCGGTCGAGTGGTGATAGTCGAGCTGGACGTTGACGCCGCCCGGAGCCTCCCACTCGAGGTTGGCGCCGAAGGATTTGTTCTCGCTCTGGTTAGCGGTCAGCGAGCCGCTGTACGACAGGTCCTTGCGCTCGGTCGCGGTGAAGGCCTCGCTGTAGAAGAGCGGACCGGCGATAGGACCGTCGGTCCAGGCGCTCGACGTATCATTGTGGTTGAACCAGATGCCGACGTTGCTGTTGCGCACCTCCACCTTGTTGCGCGAATAGGTGTAGTCCACCGTCGCGGTGAGCGAGTCCGCCGGACGGACCTGCAGCACCAGCTGGCCGTTGATGCGCTCGCGATCGATGTCCTCGAGGTTGTACGAAGCGTTCTGTGCGACCTGATAGACGTCGTTCGCCTCCGGCCGGTTCTCGATGTTCGCAGCGCGCGGATCGCCCGGCTGAGCGAGCGAGCCCCAGTTGTTCTCGCTGCCGAGATAGCCGTCGCGCCAGCCCACGGTGCCGTAATTGTTGCTCGCCTTGCGCTTCTGATACGAGCCGGTGACGAGAATGCCGAAGGTGTCGTCCGCGCCGAAGGTCGAGCTGAAGATGCCCGAGACTTCCGGCGTGATCTCCTGGTCCTCGTTCATCGACGAATCGAGCACCGCCTTGGCCGAGATACTACCGCGCATGCCGGGGCGATCGAGCGGGCGCGGGGTGCGGATGTTGATCGACGAGCCGATGCCGCCCGAGGGGATCGCCGCGCGGCCGGTCTTGTAGACTTCGACCGCCGCCACGCCTTCCGCCGCAAGATTGGCGAAGTCGAACGAACGCGACGACGGCGCGCTGGCGCCGTCGCCGAGCGACGAGGTCGGCATGTAGCGGCCGTTGAGCGTCACCAGGTTGAACTCGGGGCCGAAGCCGCGGACCGTGACGAACTGGCCCTCGCCGTTCGAACGATCGATCGACACGCCCGTGATGCGCTGAAGCGACTCGGCCAGATTGGTGTCGGGGAACTTGCCGATGTCCTCGGCCGAGATCGCGTCGACGACGCCGTTCGAGTTGCGCTTGATGTCCACCGCTTCGCGCAAGCTGGCGCGGATGCCGGTGACGAGCACCTCCTCCTCCGCCGGCACTTCGTCGGCAGGCGCATCCTGCGCGAGCGCGACGCAGGGAACGCTTGCGATCGCAAGCGTGGAAACTCCGATGATGATGCGCGAAAGCGAACGAGCCTTGAAGCTCCGCATGATATCCTCCCCTGAAACCCGACGTGTTCTTCGACCGCCGTCGTTGAGAACGTTCACTTGCTCCTGCTGACCAGCGTTGTCAAGACTCCCCTGTCAACGTTGACGCCTCATTTGTGAACGTTCTCAATTTACGTCCCGGTTGGGCCTAAATCAGGTCTCCTGGGCAGTTCCCACGCCTACGAGGCGTGGGATGACCCACCCCCTAAACGAGGGCGGCGTGCTTCAACATCTCGTTGCCGATCCGCGCGCGAGCGGGCAAGTTCGCCAACGACAAGCGCGATGCCGGCTCCCTCCCCCTCTTCGACCGCGGAACCGCCGCGCATCCCCGCTGGCGGCTCCAGTCGGCGCCCGTTCGGCTTCCTCCTTGCGCTCGCGCTTGCCTATGCGGGGGGCACGATCGGCTATCTGCCTCTCCTGTCGCTGCTGCTCCCGATGAAGATCCAGGCGATGGCCGGCGACGGCCGGATCGGCCTGTTCACCGCGACGGCGATCGCCGGGGCGATCGCGGCGAGCCTGTCCAACATATTGTTCGGATGGCTCAGCGACCGTTCGGTCGCGCGCGGACGCGGGCGACGCGGCTGGCTGGCGGGCGGTGTGATCGCGACTGCGGCTTCTTATGCGCTGGTCGCCGCCGTTTCCACGCCCGCGACGATCATCATCGCGATCATGATCTTCCAATGTGCCGTGAACGCCCTGCTCGCTCCGCTGCTCGCGATCATGGCGGACGAGGTTCCGGATGCGCAGAAGGGCATTGCCGGCGGCCTATTGTCCGTCGCCAACCCGCTCGCCTCGGCAGTCGCCGCGGTGGTGGTGACTGTCGGGCTTCCCAACGAGGCGGCCCAGCTTGCCGCGGTGGCCGGTGCGATGGCGGCGTGCGCGCTTCCCGCGCTGTTGACGCGCGCACGTCCGGTTCCTCCGGAACAGGAAACGCGCACCGAAGTCCGCGTCCTTCGCCGCGACCTGCTGACCGCCTGGGCCGCGCGGCTGCTGCTCCAGGTCGCCGGCAACATGCTGTCGCTCTACCTCCTCTATTATTTCCAGAGCGTGGTGCCGGGCGCGCCGCCGGCCGAGCTCGCCGCGCGGGTGAGCCACATCCTCACCCTGGCGTTCATCATTCCCCTGCCGATCGCCGTGCTCATCGGGCGCCTCTCGGATCGCGTCGGACGCCGCAAGCCCTTCCTCTTCGCCGCCGCGGGTATCGCAGCATCGGGGCTCGTCGCCATGGCCTTCGCGCGCGACTGGCCGGCGGGCGCGATCGGATTTGGCGCCTATGCGATCGGCTCGCAGATATTCCTGGTGCTCCACGCCACCTTCGCGATGCAGCTCCTTCCGAGCCCCGAGCATCGCGGCCGCGACCTTGGCCTGCTCAACCTCACCAACACGCTTCCCACGCTGATCGGCTTCGGCCTCGCCTGGCTGCTCGCGACGCCCCATGATTTCGGGCTTCTGATGCTCGCGCTGGCCGGGCTCACGCTATGTGCGGGCGCAACGGTGCTCGCGATCCAGGGACGGCGGTAAACCCCTATCCCACCGCCACCACCGCGGGGGCGTCTTCGGTCTTCTCTGGCCGGATGTAGATCGACGAAAGCGCCGGCATGCGCGCTCTAAGCTCGTGCTCGATCGTCTCGATCAGCGTCTCGCCCGCCCCCATCGACAGCGCATCGTCGAAATCGGCGCTGATCGCGACGAAGATGCTCTCGGGGGCGCTGTGGATCGTGCGGACGTGGTTGATCCGGACGATCTCCGGATGGCCGGCAAGTACGATGCGGACGCAGGCGATCACCTCGGCGTTGGCACGCTCGCCGATCAGCAATCCCTTGGCTTCGCGCGCCAGCAGCCCGGCGACGGCGGCAAGGATGCATCCGATGACGATCGAGGCGACGCCGTCGATCCGCGGGTCTGCCCAGGCATGGCTTGCCCAGATGCCGACACCGGCGATCATCAGCCCCGCGAGCGCGGCCGAATCCTCGAACAGCACGATGAAGCTGGCCGGGTCCTTCGAATCGCGTACCGCCTCCCACCAGCCGCTCTCGCCCCGTGCCCGGGCGAACGCGCGCAGCGCGATAGCCCAGGACGTTCCCTCCAGCGTGACCGCGACTGCGAGGACGACATAGTTGATCAACGGGTCGCGCAGTGGCTCGGGCGCAGCGATGTGGCGCCATCCCTCATAGATCGAGACGCCGGCGCCGAGGCCGAAGATCAAGATCGCGACGACGAAGGCCCAGAAATAGAGCTCGCGTCCATAGCCGAAGGGATGCTCGGCATCGGGTGGGTGCCTGGCGCGGTGCTGGCCATAGAGAAGGAGCAGCTGGTTGCCGCTGTCCACGACACTGTGAACGCCCTCCGTGAGCATCGAGGAGGATCCCGTGATCGCCGCCGCGACGAACTTCGCGACGGCGATCCCGAGATTGGCCGCGAGCGCGGCGAGGATGACGATATTGGCGCGCCAGCCGGATGCCGGGGAGGCCGCCACCGGAATGGGGCTCAGGCGAGGCCGAGCTTCGAAAGTACCCTGCCGAACAAGCCCTTTTGCCCCCCGGCGAGCTTCTTCTCGGCCGCCGGGTCATAGCCTGAGCTCTCGGGCAGCGAATGGCTGTGGATGGGCTGGGTCGATGCGGGCGGATCGGACGCGTCCATCGACTCGTCCAGCGCGCGGTCGAGGCGGGCTTCCTTGCTTTCGGGATTGCGTTCGAGCCGTTCGGCGATCGACGTATCGGTGCCCGCGTCCGCCGATCCCACCGGCGCGCGGCGCTTGGCCTGATCGGGGTCGGGCGGCGCGACCGACATCCGGTCCAGCGGCGTCTCGGTCGGTTTCGATTCCATCGGGGCTCTCCTTGAGCGTTGCCCCCATGAAACGATCGTCGGCGGGACCACGTTCCCGCACCCGCATCAAAGAAGAAGGCCCGCCGGGATTCCCCGACGGGCCTTCTGCATCTCTTGCTTCCCGCCGCGATCAGTCGCGCGAGCTGCCGAACAGGCGGAGCAGAAAGAGGAACATGTTGATGAAGTCGAGATAGAGGCTCAGCGCGCCCATGATCACGACCTTGCCCATCGCCTCGGTGCCCGCGACATAGGCGTACATGCTCTTGATCTTCTGCGTGTCATAGGCGGTGAGGCCCGCGAAGATCAGCACGCCGATCGCGCTGATCACCAGGCTCATCGTGCCCGACTGCAGGAAGATGTTGACGATCATCGCCACGATCAGGCCGATCAGGCCCATCATCAGGAAGGTGCCGAGGCCCGACAGATCCTTCTTGGTGGTATAGCCGTAGAGGCTCAGCGCCGCGAAGCCGGCGGCGGTGCCGAAGAACACCTGCGCGATCGAGGTGTCGGTATACGCAAGGAAGATCGTCGAGAGCGACGCGCCGAGCAGGCCGGCATAGGCGAAGAACAGCGCCTTAAGCGTGCTCTCCGACATGCGGTTCTGCCCGAAGCTCATCGCGAACACGATCGCGAGCGGCGAGAGCATCACCACCCAGCCGAGCAGCGACGGCCCGTAGGAGATGCCCTGCGAGGTCTGCTGGATCGTGAAGAGCAGGTTGATGAGGCTGGTCTTCGCGAAGAGAAGCGCGACGGCGCCGGTCAGCAGCACGCCCGAGAGCATGTAGTTGTAGACCGACAGCATGTAGGACCTGAGCCCCGCGTCATGCGCTTCCGCACGCGTTGCGGTCGTCGCATAGGGCGCCGCGCCCGTCCGGGGATCCGACCAATTCGCCATTTCAAACTCCTTTGCCCGGCCATTTGCCGGATGCTGCCGAATATCATCGTTGACGGGAGCCTTTTCAAGCAAAACCGGTTCGCCAACTGATGATCCTTGGTTAAGGCGAGAGCATGCACCGCCTCTTCGTGGGACTTCGCCCCCCGGCGCCGATCCGCGCTGCGCTGCTCGCGCTGATGGGCGGCGTGCCCGGCGCGCGCTGGCAGAGCGACGACCAGCTCCACATCACGCTGCGCTTCATAGGCGAGGTCGAGCGCCCGATCGCCGAGGATGTGGCGCTCGCGCTGGCAGCCGTCCATTTCGCACCGGTCGAGATCGCACTCGATGGCGTCGGCGCTTTCGACAGCCGCGGCCGTCCAAACGCGCTATGGGCAGGCGTGCGGCCGCACGACCGGCTCGCCGAGCTCCACAAGAAGATCGATCAGGCGCTGGTCCGCTGCGGGCTCGAGCCCGAGCGGCGCGCCTATCTGCCGCACATCACGCTCGCGCGGATGAACAGCCGCGCCGGACCCGTGGACCGGTTCCTCGAAGCACATTCGGGACTTTCCAGCCCAACCTTCTCTCTCGACAGCTTCCTGCTGTTCGAAAGCCACCTCGGCCATGAAGGCGCGAGCTACGAGGCAATAGAACGCTATCCGCTGCGAGGGTGACGGGGCCTCCCGAGCCGCTCACATCGCCTGGAAGACGCCGCAGGCGATCCGGCCGCCCGAATTGCCCGAAGGATCGGTCTTGTAATCGTCGGGCCCCGCATGGACCACGAAGGCCGCGCCGTCCTGGTCCATCAGTTGCTCGAAGGTGCCGCTCGGCAGGACGGTGATCGTGCGGTCGGTACCCTCGTCGCCCACGTCGAGGTTGGGAAGGTCGCCCGAGTGCGGCCCGGCGGGGTTCTCCTTGCCGTGCTGGTGCTGAGTCGGGTTCCAGTGCGGCCCGGCGGTGGTGAACTCGGGCGCGTCGCACTTGCCCACGGTATGGATATGCGTGCCGTGCTCCCCCTTGGGGATATCCTTGACGTCGACCATCACCCGGAGCTTGCCGTCGACTTCCTCGACGATCGCCTTTCCGGCATCCCGCCCGTCGGCGGTACGCAGATCGGCCTGCGCACGATGTTTCCCGGCCATGTAGCGCGCATTCTGCTCGGGCGTGGCGCAGCCGCCTGCCGCGAGCACCAAGGCACATCCGGCCGAAGCCATCCAAAAGCGCATCCCAGCCATTGGACCGTTCTCCCTAGATTCCGTTCTACGCTCGTAATGGTCGCGAAGCCCTCGGGTTCCAAGGGGTTCGCAGCGAATTTCGTCGTCCCGGACGGCCATGCCGTCCTGCTTCAGCCCACGCGGAACGAGGCGCCGAACAGCAGCACCTCCGAATCCGGCGGCGAAACCTGCAACGCGCCCTCGCCCTGCGCCACCAGCGCGTGCGCCAGATAAGCGGCGGCCGCCCGCGGAGTGATCGGCAGTTCGTCGCGTCCGCCCGCCAGCGCGCTGCGCAGCTCGGGATCGAGCACGATGCGCGGTCCGTCGGCACGCACGACGATCTCGATCAGCCCGTCGACGATCTCGGCGCCGATGTCGAGCTGCCCCCCGCGGATCAGTGCGTCGCCGCCGATCAGCGCCAGATTGAGCAACACCTTGATCGCCTGCTTGGGAAGCACCGGATCCTCGACCATCCAGCCGATCGTCACCCGGTGGTTGTCGCCGAACAGTCCTTCGAGTGCGGCCTGCGCCTCGCGCGTGTCGACCGTCTCGCCAAAGCCGCCCGCAGCGCCGAACGCCAGGCGGAAGAATTTTAGCTTGTTCGCGCTCGCCTTGGCGCTCTCGCTCAGCAGTTCCAGGCACCGGGCGCGCATCTCCGGATCATGCTCGTCGGCAAGCAGTTCGAGGCCGTTGTTGAGTGCGCCCACCGGGCTCAGCAAATCGTGGCAGAGCCTCGAACAGAGAAGGCTCGCGAAATCGGTCGGGCTGATGTTCAAAGGCTTGGCTCCCGCATGCCGTGCCTCTTTGGCGCAGCGGCCCCGGCGCTGCAAGCAGTCCGGCTAGACGACCCTGCGGCCCGAGAAGAGCTGAATCAGGCCGACGATCAGCGCGATCACCAGCAGGACGTGAATGATCCCTCCGGCAATGTTGAGCGAAAAGCCCAGCAGCCACAGGACCAGCAGGATGACGACGATCGTCCAAAGCATGGGATGGTCTCCGAACAGGGTATCGGGAGAACGGACGCACATCCGGAACGTTCCGGCTGCGTCGTGGCGGCTTGCATCCGCCCACTCGCCGTCTAGGGATACCTCCTGCGAGCCGGCTCCCAGGAAGCCGGTGGCAACCGAAGATGAGGGAAGATGGCGTTCTACGATACGATCATAGTCGGCGCCGGGCACGCCGGCGCCCAGGCGGCGATCGCACTCCGCCAGCAGGGGTTCGCAGGCTCGATCGCGCTGTTCGGCGACGAGCTGGAATTGCCCTATGAGCGTCCACCCCTCTCCAAGGAATATCTGTTCGGCGAGAAACCCTTCGAGCGGATGCTGATCCGCAACGGGGCCTTCTGGGAAGAACGCGAGGTCGCGCTGCTGCCCGGGCGCAGGATCGTCACCGTCGACCCTGCTGCGAAGACCGTGACTGAGGAAGGCGGCGAGACCCACGGCTATGGCGCGCTCGTCTGGGCGGCAGGCGGCGAGCCTCGCCGGCTCGCATGCAACGGCGCCGGTCTGCCCAACGTCCATGTGCTGCGCACCCGCGCGAACGTCGATACGATCCTCGCGGCGCTGCCGGGCGTCGAGCGGATCGCAGTGATCGGCGGCGGCTATATCGGGCTGGAGGCGGCTGCGGCTTTCACCAAGCTGGGCAGGCAGGTGACGGTGGTCGAGGCGCTCGACCGCGTCCTTGCGCGCGTCGCCGGCGAGCCTCTGTCGCGCTTCTACGAGGCCGAGCACCGCGCACACGGCGTGGAGGTGCTCACCAATGCGGCGGTGGCCTCGATCGAGGCGAAGGGTGGGCGAGCGAGCGGCGTCCGCCTCGAGGACGGCAGGGTGATCCAAGCCGACATGGTGATCGTCGGCATCGGCATCGTCCCGAATGTCGCGCCGCTGATCGAAGCGGGCGCCGAGGGCGGCAACGGCGTGGCGGTGGACGACAGCTGCCGGACCAGCCTGCCCCATGTCTATGCGATCGGCGACTGCGCGCTCCACAGCAACGGCTTTGCCGGTGGCGCGCTGATCCGGCTGGAATCGGTCCAGAACGCCAATGATCAAGCGAGCGTCGTCGCCGCAGTCATCGCCGGCAAGGAAGCGAGCTACGCTGCGGTTCCCTGGTTTTGGTCGAACCAATATGATCTCAAGCTCCAGACCGTTGGCATCTCCGCCGGCCACGACGCCACAGTGGTACGGGGCGATTCCGCTTCGCGCAGCTTTTCGGTGGTTTATCTGCGCGAGGGTAAGGTGATCGCGCTCGACTGCGTCAATGCGGTCAAGGACTATGTCCAGGGTCGCAAGCTCATCCTCGAATCCGGCATCGACATCGCCCGACTGGCCGATCCGGCGGTCCCCTTGAAGGAACTCGCTCCAGTCGCCTAGCGCGCGTCCGGCACCGCCGGAAATCCGGGTAGTTACCGATCCCCCGTCGTGCAATGCTCCGCATTGTAGCGTTTCACGACCTTTGCGGGACATCGAACGATGCGGGCAGCCTGGGGGAGCATAGAGGAGATTTCAGGCCGCGCGCGGAGCCGGATGCGGCGCGTGACCATGTTGTGCCTCTCGGCGCTGATCGGCGCATGCTCGAGCGGGAACGACACCAAGCCGCCGCCGCGCGCAACGGACGAGGTGCCCAAGCCGACGCATTCCTCGGTGATCGCGGTGCCGATCGAGGTCGACACCGCGATCCTGCGGCGTGCGGTTGAGAACGCTGTGCCGCGCCAGCTCTGGACCATCGAGCAGCACTCGTCGCGCTGCGTCAAACCCAAGCAGGTAAAGGTGTTCGGAGCGAGGGTGAAGGTCACACCGCCGATCAGCTGCACGATCGTGGGCGCGGTGACGCGCGGGCCGATCCGGCTGCGAGGCGAGGGGCGCGACATCATCGCCGACATGCCCATCCATGCGCAGATCAGCGCGCGGGACGTCGGCGGCCTGCTCAAGGGCGAAACGGCGACGGGATCGGCGATGGCGCATGCGCGTATCCGGCTCGACATGGGCTCGGACTGGCGTCCACACGGCACCGTCCGGCTGGGCTATGCGTGGACCACGCCGCCGGGAATCGACTTTCTTGGGCAGCGCATAACCTTCACCAACAAGGTT
This sequence comes from Sphingomonas radicis, assembly GCF_051400635.1. Classification (NCBI taxonomy): domain Bacteria; kingdom Pseudomonadati; phylum Pseudomonadota; class Alphaproteobacteria; order Sphingomonadales; family Sphingomonadaceae; genus Sphingomonas; species Sphingomonas radicis. The sequence continues at coordinate 16,412 of NZ_JBLFFG010000006.1, read as the reverse complement.
GACGAGAAGCTCGCGCCGCTGCTCCGCAAGCTGGAAGCCGATCTGCCGCGCGAACTGGCACGCGCCAATCCGCGCACGCAGGTCGAACATCTGTGGCGTCAGGCGTTCACCGCCATCGAGCTCAATGCCGAGAACCCGCCGGTATGGATGCGGCTGACCCCGCAAAAGCTGCGCTACGGCGGCTACGCCCTGCACGGCCAGCAGCTCAAGCTCAACCTCGGGCTCGATGCGCTGACCGAAACTTTCGTCGGCCGGCGCCCGGCCGATCCCACCCCAACGCCGCTGCCGCCGCTCGAACATGCCGGCGCGGCCGATCGGCTGCGCTTCTTCATTCCGGTAGTCGCCGATTATGCCGAGCTGGAGCCGGTGATCCTGCGCGCGCTGACCAAGCGTGCACGGCGGCCGTTCGACCTGCCTCGGATCGGGCCCGTCCGGGCGCGGTTCGACAAGATCACTGCCTATGGCACCGTCGGCAACAAGATCGCGCTGGGCGTGACGCTCGCCGTCAAGCCCGAGGCTGTCGACGTCGGCGAGACGCACGGGCTGATCTGGCTGGTGGCACGCCCTGTCAACGCGCCCAATTCGGCGCGCGTCCAGTTCCAGGAGCTGGCCGTGAGCGGCGATACCGACGGCGTGGGCGGCGACTTGCTGATCAAGCTCGGCAGCAGCCCGGCGCTAGCGAGCGAGATCGCCAGCTCGCTGACTCAGAACTTCACGCACGACCTCGAAAAGTTGCTGGGCAAGATCAGGCGGGCGATCGAAGACAAGCAGACCGGCAACTTCCGGATCCGGGCGCAGATCGAACAATTCCAGACCGGCGAGATCGGCGCCTATGGTCAGGGCTTGTACCTGCCCGTGAACGTCGAGGGTCACGCAACGATCGATTACCTGCCCCATCGATGAGGCGAGCAGCGTCTCAATCGGTGCCGATCGGCACTTCGCGGAAACGGCCATGTTCCGGCCCCTCCGATCCGGCGCGCCACAGCCTGGCCTCGGCCCCCGCGACGATCAGCCACAGCTTGCCGTCGGGCTCGGCCATCGCCGCGTCGGTTGCCGAGGGTCGCGCGTCCCCGCTCGGGTGCGAGTGCCAATAGCCGGCGATGCGCGGCCCCCCTGCCCGCTCCGCTCTGAGCGCCGCGAACAATGCCGCTGGATCGATCTCGAAGTGCCGTTCGGGTGCTTCCGCCACATTTTCAACGGCTTGCCAATCAGTGATCCTATCAGGCGAGCCAAACAGCAAACCGCATGCCTCGCGCGGCGCCGCATCGGCGGAAATCCGCCGAATACCGATCAGTACAGATCTTGAAAGTCGCGCTTCCATTCCCATTTACAGCTACAGAATGACCCGGGGGGTTTCCACCATAGAAGCGCGGATTTCGGAAGGCGCAGACGGCTGGCGGCTCGATCGTGCGCTTGCCGATGCCGTCCCCGCGCTTTCCCGCGAGCGATTGAAGGTGCTGATTTCGAGCGGCGCAGTGACCGGCCCGGACGGACTCGCCCGCGACCCTTCGAAAAAGGCCGCGGCGGGCACCTTGTTCAGCGTCGCCATCCCCGATCCCACGCCCGCGCACAACGAGGCGCAGGAGATCCCGCTCGACGTGGTGTTCGAGGACGAGCATCTGATCGTGATCGACAAGCCCGCGGGGCTGGTCGTCCATCCCGCGGCAGGCAACCTCGACGGCACGCTCGTCAATGCGCTGCTCCATCATTGCGCCGGCCAGCTCTCCGGCATCGGCGGCGTCGCACGGCCGGGTATCGTCCACCGGATCGACAAGGACACGTCCGGCCTGATGGTGGCAGCCAAGACCGATCGCGCGCACGAAGGGCTGGCACGCCAGTTCAAGGCCCACTCGATCGATCGACGCTACAAGGCGATCGTTTCGGGTCGGCCCAAGCAGGTCGAAGGCACAGTGAACGCCTCGCTTGCCCGCTCGCCAGTAAACCGCAAGAAGATCGCGGTGGTGCGCGAAGGCAAGGGCAAGCATGCGATCACCCACTGGCGCCTGCTGCGCCAGCTTCGCGACGCTGCACTGGTCGAATGCAGGCTGGAAACCGGCCGGACGCACCAGGTTCGCGTCCACATGGCCTCGATCGGGCTTCCTTTGGTGGGGGATCCGGTTTATGGTCGTGTGGGGAACCTTCGCGACGTTCTGGAAACCTTGAATTTCCGGCGCCAAGCCTTGCACGCGGCGCATCTGGGGTTCATTCACCCCATCGATAGCCACGCTTTGGCGTTCGATAGCGAAATGCCTGCCGACATGCAGGAACTGTTCAATAAGCTCATCGTATGAGTTTTCGTGGCACTGCCGCGCGGCACGTGCCTTGTGAAAGGGAGAATGTGATCAATGGCTAGCGGAAGCAACGTCCCTGCGACGATCCCCGCGCTCGGCGGTGAGGCGAGCCTCAATCGCTATCTGGCCGAGATCAAGAAGTTTCCGATCCTGAGCCCCGAGCAGGAATATATGCTCGCCAAGCGCTTCCAGGAGCATGGCGATCCTGATGCGGCGGCCCAGCTGGTCACTTCGCACCTGCGGCTCGTGGCGAAGATCGCCATGGGCTATCGCGGCTATGGCCTGCCCGTCTCGGAGCTGATCTCGGAGGGCAACATCGGCCTGATGCAGGGCGTCAAGAAGTTCGAACCCGATCGGGGTTTCCGTCTCGCGACTTATGCGATGTGGTGGATTCGCGCCTCGATCCAGGAATTCATCCTGCGCTCGTGGAGCCTGGTGAAGATGGGCACCACCGCCGCGCAGAAGAAGCTGTTCTTCAACCTGCGCCGGATGAAGGCCAAGCTCGACGCGTTCGAGGACGGCGACCTTTCTCCCGAGCATCTCGCCAAGATCGCCACCGATCTCGGCGTGACCGAGGAAGAGGTCACTTCGATGAACCGCCGCATGGCGATGGGCGGGGATACCTCGCTCAACGTGCCGATGCGCGAGGACGGCGAGAGCCAGTGGCAGGATTGGCTGCAGGACGAAGGTCCTCTCCAGGACGAGGCCGTGGCCGAGGCGCAGGAGGCGGACGTCCGCCACGAGATGCTCGTGGACGCGATGGAGGACCTCAACGATCGTGAGAAGCACATCCTCACCGAGCGCCGCCTCACCGACGATCCCAAGACGCTCGAGGAGCTGAGCCAGGTCTATGGCGTGTCGCGCGAGCGCGTCCGCCAGATCGAGGTCCGCGCATTCGAGAAGCTCCAGAAGGCGATGATGCGCCTCGCGGGCGAAAAGCGGCTGCTGGCGGCCCATTGATCGGGTCGCCGCTGCTGCCGGCGGAATCGAGGGTTGCGGCCGGCCTTGTGCGCGGACCAGCGTGCAGGCATGAGCGGCGGCGGGCGTAGCGATCGGCAGGGGCCGATCGAGGCGCCCGTCTTCTCCAACCTGCGCCGCCGGGCGCGATGACCTCACCGCCCGATATGCCCAAGCCGAACCGCTCCTCACGATCGCGCAAGCCGCTCTGGCGGCGGGTGCTGCTATGGTTGTTGACCGCCGTGCTCGCCTTCCTGCTCGGCTCGGTGCTGTGGGTGGTTGCCTATCGCTTCGTAAATCCGCCGATCACCTTCACGATGATCGGCGACATCGTCGCCGGCCACGGTGTCACCAAACGCTGGATGTCGCTTTCGCAGATCGATCGCAGCATGGCGCGGGCCGTCATTGGGGCCGAGGATTCGCGCTTCTGCCGGCACGACGGCTTCGACTTCGCGGCGATCGAGCAAGCGTACAAGCGCAACCAGAAGGGCGGCCGCATCCGCGGCGGATCGACGATCAGCCAGCAGACTGCCAAGAACGTGTTTCTCTGGCAGGGCGGCGGCTATTTCCGAAAGGGCCTGGAGGCTTATTTCACAGTGCTGATCGAGAACATGTGGGGCAAGCGGCGGATCATGGAGATCTACCTCAACGTCGCCGAGACCGGGATCGGCACCTATGGCGTCAATGCAGGCGCGATGCGCTATTTCAAGCACGACGCCTCGCGCCTGAGCGATCGCGAAGCCGCGCAGATCGCCGCGGTGCTGCCGCTGCCAAAGAAGCGCGCCGCGATCACCCCAAAGGGGTTCACGCGGCGCTACGGCAATTCGATCAGCCGCCGGATCAACGTGGTGGCAGGCGACGGGCTCGACACCTGCCTGCGTTGATCATTCGGCCCTCTTCGCGGCATCCTTGGCAGCGCCGCCCGCTTCCTTCGCAGCACCGCCCACGTCCTTGGCGGCATCGCCCACGCTTTCAGCCGCACCGGTGATCGCGTCGGTCTTCACATTTTCGCGGCTGTTCTGGTTGATCAGGTAGATCGCCCCGATCACTACCAGGATCAGTACCGCGAGCCCGATCAGCAGGCCTGCGCCGCTGCCGCGCCGCTCGACGACGGTCGTGGTGCCGGGTGCACTGGCGCTTTCGGTCACGCGCTCCGACGTCGTTCCGTCGCTACGCTCAACAACTCGATCGACCATGGATCCTCTCCTCGATTGCGTGGGGCAGCAACCGAGGAGCGCGCGAGATTGTTCCGATTCGGCCCCAGCCGCTCCGTCAGAACGGAAGCTTGAATCCCGGCGGCAGCGGCAGCCCGCTGCTCATCTTTGACATCTCCGCCTGGGCAGCCGCATCGGCCTTGGCGCGCGCATCGTTGAACGCCGCCGCGACCAGATCCTCGACCATTCCCTTCTCGGAAGGCGCGAGCAGCGACTCGTCGATATCGACGCTGATGATCCGGCCCTTGGCCGATGCCTTCACCTTCACCAGCCCGCCGCCCGAAGCACCTTCGACTTCGATCGTATCGAGATTCTCCTGCGCCTTCGCCAGCTCGGCCTGGACGTTCTGCGCCATGGCCATGATGTCTTCGAGACTCTTCATCACTCGGTTCCTGTCTTGGTCCAGCCGATCAGCTCGGCATCGGGAAAGGCCTGCATCGCCGCGGCCACCACCGGCGAGGCGAGCACCGCCTCGCGCTCGGCCGCGTCGTTCGCCGCCTGCTCCTCGCGCAGCGTCCGCGCGGTCGCGCCTTCAACGCACTTCAGGCGCCAATTGACCCCGGTGCTCTCGCGCAAGGCAGCGGCGAGATCGCGGACGAAGTCGTTCGGCAGCGGCCGCGCCTCGCCGAATTCGATCTCCGACCCCTCGAAACGCACCGGCCGCAGATAGTCGCGCACCTGCTGCGCGAGCTGGAAGCGCCGGCTGGCTTCGAGGTGCCCGGCAAGCTCCGCCATGCTCGACGGCAGGCTCGGCTCGGCCGGCTTGGCAGGCGGTGCGGACGCCGGCGCTGCGGGCGCAGCCGCCACGCTCACGGTCCCGCTCGCCAGCTGACGCGCGAGTTCGCCCGGATCGGGAAGCTGCGAGGCATGGACCACCCGCAGCAGCGCCATCTCGCACGCCTCGATCGGCAGCGCCGCCTTGGCGACTTCGTCGTGCCCGCGCAGCAGCAGCTGCCACAGCCGGTGCAGCGCCGGAAAGGACAGCGAAGTCCATTCGGCCAGCGCGTTCAACTCCTCCGCCGACTGGCCCGCGCCCGGCTCGCTCCCGAGCTTGGCGAGCGTGACGCCGTGCACGGTCTCCAGCAACGTGCGCAGCACCGCTTGCGGATCGACCCCCAGATCATATTGGCCGCGCAGCGCCTTGAGCGCGCCTTGCCCGTCGCCCGCAAGCAGCAGACCGAACAGCACCCGGATCGCGCCGCGATCCGATAAGCCCAGCATCTGGCGCACCGCTTCCGCGCGCACCCCGCCGCCCTCTAGCCCCGCATGCGCGATTGCCTGATCGAGGATCGACAGGCCATCGCGCGCCGAGCCCTCGGCCGCGCGCGCGATCAACGCCAGCGCCTCGGGCTCGGCCTCGACTCCTTCGGCCTCTGCCACACGCGCGAAATGCTCGGCGAGCTTCTCGGCGGGAATCCGCCGCAGGTCGAAACGCTGGCAGCGCGACAGCACCGTTACCGGCACCTTGTTCACCTCGGTCGTGGCGAACAGGAACTTCACATGCGCCGGGGGTTCCTCCAGCGTCTTGAGCAGGCCGTTGAACGCAGCCTTCGACAGCATATGGACTTCGTCGATGATGTAGATCTTGTAGCGCGCCGAGACCGCCGAATAGCGCGACGCCTCGATGATCTCGCGGATGTCGTCGATGCCGGTGTGGCTCGCCGCGTCCATTTCAATCACGTCGATGTGGCGGCCCTCGGCGATCGCGCGGCACGGCTCGCACACGCCGCACGGATCGATCGTCGGGCCGCCCTGCCCGTCCGGTCCGATGCAGTTGAGTGCCTTGGCGATCAGTCGCGCGGTGGAGGTCTTGCCGACCCCGCGGACGCCGGTGAGCAGGAAGGCATGCGCCAGTCGATCCCGCTTGATCGCGTTGCCCAGCGTCTGGACCATCGCGTCCTGCCCGATCAGCTCGGAAAAGGTCTGCGGCCGGTATTTGCGCGCGAGCACGCGGTATGCGGCATCGCGCGGCTGCGGCGGTTCGTCGAGGCCAAGCAGGGAATCGGACATTGCGATCCCTCCTAGCTGCTTTGGCGGGGCATGTGGAAGTGGCGACGCGCTAGGGTCGGCAGGTGCCGAGGCGGCGATGCGTCGAATTGGGAAAGGTGGGAGCCGGAACGACCCGCGGCGAAATCGTTACGGCTGCTTCCTTCCGGACCTGACCGGGTTGGCGACGACCACGTCCGCCCGACTCCCGCGGCGCATATGGTCGATATGAGGCGCAGGCGCAAGGTCAGGGAAGGTGGAGGTTTTCCTTCATGCGGCAGTGAAGGATGCGGATTACACCGATCTGCCGTCCCTCGACGCGATAGAAGATCGCATGCGAGTTGATCGGCCAGCGCCGGTACGTTCTGCGGCGGCGCTTGCGCTGCGTACCAATCCGCGGGCGCTCGCACAGCAGGTCGAACGCAGACAGGATATCGGCGAGATATTCCTCCGCCCTCGCGGATCCCCATTCGGCAGCCGAATGCCGCCAGATCTCGCGCAAATCCTCCTCGGCATCGCGGCTGAGCTTCAGCCGGAGCGGTATTTCGCCCGCTCCTCGGCAAGTATCTCGGCCGGACTCTTCTCGCTCCAGCCGCTCGCCTCGCCGGAGTCGAGCGCCGCCCCGAGCGCCTCATCGATTTCCCAGCCGCCTTCTTCCGCAAGATCGGCGCGCACCAGGTCGCGGATGTAATCGCTGACATCGGCATAGAGGCCAGCGGCGACCTGGGCATCGATGAAGTCCTTCATCGGCTCGGGCAGCGAGATCGTCATCGTGGCCATGCGGAGAATCTATGCCGAAGCCGAAGCCTGTCAACGCCCCTGCATGTCGCGATGCTGGGCGGGCATGCGCACGGTGAGCCCGTCGAGATCGGGGGTGAGCACGATCTGGCACGCCAGCCGGCTCGTGCGCGTCGCCGCCACCGCAAGGTCGAGCATGTCTTCCTCCTCCTCGCTCGCCGGCGGCAGGCGGTCGAAATCCTCCGCCGCAACGATCACATGGCAGGTCGAGCAGGATATCTGCCCCTCGCACGTCCCTTCCAGCGGCTGGCCGTCGTTCTGCGCGACTTCGAGCAGGATCGATCCCTCGGCCGCCTCGACTTCGCGGCTCGCATGACCATCGGCACTCACGAAACGAACCCGGATCATGCGGCGACCTTCTGCGCACGGGCGGCAGTGTCGATCCGGTCGAGTGCAACCATGAGTTCCTCTTCGCTGGTGTAGCGGCCGAAGCCGATGCGGATGCTCGACCGCGCCTGGGCGTCGCTGAGCCCGATCGCGCGCAGCACATGGCTCGGCCGCCCCGATCCGCTCGCACAGGCCGAGCCCGCCGAGAAGGCGATGTCGCGCAGCTCCGACATCAGCCGGGCGACGTCCAGTCCATCGCGGCGCAGGTTGAGGTTGCCGTGATAGCGTTCCTCCTGCGAGCCGTTGAGCACCCAGCCCATGCTCGCCATCCGCGCGAGACCGGCGCGAAACAGCTGCTCGGCATGCGCGTGGTCGGCGCCGAAGCGCTGCTTCGCGAGCGACGCCGCCGCCCCGAAACCCGCGCACAGCGCGGGCGAAAGCGTCCCCGATCGGCCCGCCGGCTCCTGCCCGCCGCCGTGGAGCAGGGGCTCGATCGTCACGCCGTCACGGATCCACAGTGCGCCGATTCCCTTGGGCCCATGAATCTTGTGCGCGGAGATCGCGACCATATCGCATTCTTCCGGGATCAGCTCGCGGCCATAGCCCTGCACGCCGTCGCACAAGAATCGCGCGCCCGCGGCATGCGCGAGCCCAGCGAGCTGCGCGACCGGCTGGATGGTGCCGATCTCGTTGTTGACGAGCATCGCCGCGACCAGGCCGACACCCGGGCGGATCGCCTCGCGCGCCGCGGCGAAGTCGACGAGGCCGTCCGGCTGGACCGGCAGCACCGTCACCTTACGCCCGCGCCGGGCCTCGGCCTCGACGGTGTCGAGCACCGCGGCGTGCTCGGTCGCGAGCGTGACCACGTCGCCGGTAGTGCCCTTGATCGCCCAGTTGAGCGCTTCGGTGGCGCCGCTGGTGAAGGCAAGCGTCCCGCCCGGGGGCAGCAGCGCGGCCACGGCATCGCGCGCCACCTCCACCGCTGCTTTGGCCGCACGGCCCGGAGCGTGCGCCGAGTGCGGGTTGGCGAAATTGTCCTTGAGCCAGGGCAGCATCGCCTCGAATGCCTCGGGCGCAAGCGGCGTGGTAGCTTGGTAATCGAGATAGATCATGCGGCCCTCGCGCGTGCGTCGGCGGCGGTCGCACGCCACAGTTCGATGAAGCGGTCGACCTCGGCCTCGCTGGTGGTGCGCCCGAAGCTCACGCGGACGACTTCGCGCAGCGCGGGCTCGCTCCATCCCATCGCCGTGAGCACATGGCTGGGCCGCATGCTCCCCGACGAGCAGGCGCTTCCCGCCGAAACCGAGACGCCCGCAAGGTCGAAGCGGATGAGCTGCGCGGCGGCGGAGACCCCCGGCATGCGATAGGCGCCGATCAATGGGCTCCGTGGGCTGTCGGCGCCCACTATCTCGCCGCCCGCATCGCGGATCGCGTCTTCGAGCCGCGCCCGGAGCGCCGCCATGTGGCCGAAGTCCTCGGGCTCGCCGATCGCCGCGGCATAGCCGAGCGCGCCGGGCAGGTTCTCGGTCCCAGCGCGATAGCCCTTCTCCTGCCCGCCGACGGGGATCAACGCCCCGAAGTCCCGCAACATCAACGCACCGACACCAGGCGGTCCGCCGCGCTTGTGCGCTGAAACTGCAACCATATCGGCGTGACGCAACACCGCGTCGTCGGCACGGGCCGGCATTTGTGCAGCGTCCACAAGCAAGCGGCCGCCAGCCTCATGGACGATTTCTGCTATCTCCCGGATCGGCTGGCGTACCCCTGTCTCGCTATTTGCCCACTGGATACCCACCAGGGAATAGGGCCCTAGCGCTTCGCGCAATGCATCGAGATCGAGGATGCCCCGAGAGTCGACCGGCAGCACGCGCGCGCCTTCGGCGTAGCGCAGCACCGAATCATGCTCGACCGCGGTTATCAGCAGCCGCTCGACGAGCGTGCGCTGCAGCGCGATCTGCAGCGATTCGCTCGCCCCCGAAGTCAGCACCAGCTCGTGCGCCCAGCCATAAGCGGCGGCGATCCGCGCGCGTGCATCCTCCAGTGCTGCCCGCGCCGCGCGGCCTTCCGTGTGGGGCGAGGAAGGGTTCGCCCAGCCGCGCATCCCCTCTTCGACCGCAGCCATTGCAGCTGCGGTCATCGGTGTCGTCGCTGCGTGATCGAGGTAGATACGGTCGGCCAAGTTCGTTCCAATTGCGCAAGAGGCGGCGCTGCCTATATAGCGCGCAACTCCCGACGCTCCACCGCGTCCGCCAATTCAAGCAGGTAGAAACCCTTGCCCGAAGTCATCTTTCCCGGCCCGGAAGGGCGCCTCGAAGGCCGTTTCGCTCCCGCGCCCAAGCCGCGCGCACCGGTGGCGATGATCCTCCACCCGCACCCGAACGCGGGCGGGACGATGAATAATCGCATCGTCCAGGAGCTCTATAAGACCTTCCAGCGCCGCGGCTTCGCGACGCTGCGCTTCAATTTCCGCGGCGTGGGCAAGAGCCAGGGCACGTTCGACAACGGCATCGGCGAGCTTTCGGACGCCGCGAGCGCGCTCGATTGGGTGCAGAGCTTCCATCCGGAGGCTCAGACCACCTGGATCGCGGGCTTCAGCTTCGGCGCGTGGATCGGCATGCAGCTGTTGATGCGCCGCCCGGAGATCCGCGGCTTCATCTCGATCGCGCCGCCGGCCAACATGTACGACTTCAGCTTCCTGGCGCCCTGCCCTTCGTCGGGCATCATCATCCAGGGCGAGGCCGACGAAGTCGCAACACCGGTCGCCACCCAGAAGCTGGTCGACAAGCTGCGCACCCAGAAGCACATCACGATCCATCACGACACCATTCCTGGCGCGAACCATTTCTTCGAGCACGAAATGGACCAGCTGATGGGATCGGTCGACCGCTACCTCGACATGCGGCTCGATCCCAACTGCCCGATCCGCTGAGGCTGCGAGGCGGCGGAGCCTGTGCGCCGCCGCTTGCCCCCGTTCGCCCTGAGCTTGTCGAAGGGCGAGCGCGGCGGGCGATTCGCGTGCGAAAAGCGCCCTTGGACAAGCTCAGGGCGAACGGCATTGCCCTAATTCCGCAGCACTGACCCTAAACCGTCCAGATCAGCAGATTCCCCAGGATCACCAGCGCACACATCAGCATCAGCACGCCCTTCTGCCGATCGGTGCGCAAGGTGCGGACCCCGCCCCAGACGAGCACGAACATCGCGATCACCGCGATGCTGAGCATGAGCGGATTGAGCGCGGGATCGAACATCAGGCGACCCACCAGACGAGCAGCGCGATCAGCGCGAAACCCGCCACCAGCAGCGCGATCGCGCGCGGATCGCGGCGGTAGATCGCGAACAGGACGACGAACAGGAAAAGGCCCAGCCCACGCGTCGCCACGCTGAGTATCTGGGCAACGAAGCCCCCGAAGCGCGTCTCGTGCATCAGCCGTTCGATCCCAGCACTGCGCCATAGGCGTCCGGGTCGACATTGCCGCCCGACAGGATCACCAGCAGCCCCTCCTTCGGCTCGACCTTGCCCGCGAGCAGCGCCGCCAGCGCCACGGCGCCCCCGGGCTCGACTACCAGTCGCAGCCTCGCCGCAGCCCAGCGCTGTGCGTCGCGCACTTCCCGCTCGCTGACCGCCATGCCGGTCACGCCGCGGCGGCTGAGCACATCGAAGGTGAGCGGCGAGACTTCCCTGGTCTGGAGCGCGTCGCACGCGGTCGGCGGCGGATTGTCTCCCACCGGCTCGATCCAGCCGGCCTCCAGGCTGCGGCGCATGTCGTCCCACCCCTCGGGCTCGACCACCGTCACTTCGGCGTCCGGAAGCGCCAGCGCGATCCCTGCGGCCAGCCCGCCGCCGCCGCACGGCACCAGCACCTGCGCGGGATCGGGGAGCTTCGTTTCGATCATCTGCGTCATCGCCTCGATCCCCGCGCTCCCCTGCCCCTCGATCACCCAGGGATCGTCGAAGCTGGGCACCAGCACTGCGCCGCGGGCGTGCGCCAGATGCCCCGCAATCTTCTCGCGCCTCTCGGTCGCGCGATCGTATTTCACTACTTCGGCGCCCAGCGCCAGCGTCGCGTCCAGCTTCACCTTGGGCGCATCGGCCGGCATCACGATCACGGCAGGGATCCCCAGCTTCCGCGCTGCCCAGGCGACTCCCTGCGCATGATTTCCCGAGGAGAAGGCGACCACGCCCTTCTCGCGCGCTGCACCGTCGAGGGCCGTCAGTCGGTGCCACGCGCCGCGGATCTTGAACGCGCCGATCGGCTGGAGCGACTCCGCCTTGAAGCAGACGGTGCGTCCGCGGATCTGCGCCGTAAGCAGCGGCGTCGGCGGCAGAATCCCCGCGATCTTGGCCGTCGCATCGCGAACTCCGGCGCGGGTCGGTTGTCGCACAATCATCACACTTTACCCCCGCCGTAATTTTCCGGGTCCCGAATCACTTTACACGGGGGGACCTCGCCCCTAAATGCCGCCTTCCGCTGCCCCATGGGACTTCCAACCGCAAGGCAGCTTTTCGTCAATGATTGCCGCAAGGCATTTGGAGGTCCCTTGAATTGCACAAGCACCATAGCGCGCTGGGGCTAGCTGCCGCCCATCGCAACTCCGCCCGCGGAGTTGCTCTCGCAATGCGCCCGGTAGCCCCGGTCACGCTCACTCGCCCGCACGCTGCATCGCGTGCGGCCCGCTTCTTCGTCGAGAAGTTCCCGGGCCGCTCGATGTATGCCGTGAAGGCCAATCCCTCGCCGGATCTGCTGCAGATCTTGTGGGATAGCGGGATCACGCATTTCGACGTCGCCTCGATCGCCGAGGTACGGCTCGTCGCCAAGACGCTGCCGGACGCGACCCTGTGCTTCATGCACCCGGTCAAGGCCGAGGAAGCGATCGAGGAGGCCTATTTCGAATATGGCGTCCGCGTGTTCAGCCTCGACAGCATGGAAGAGCTGGAGAAGATCGTCCGCGCCACCAAGGGCGCCGAGGACCTGACGCTCTGCGTGCGGATGCGCGTCTCTTCGGATCATTCGAAGCTCAGCCTCGCGTCCAAGTTCGGCGTCGGCCCGGGTGAATCGAAGGATCTGCTGATCGCCGCCCGCCAGGTCGCGGACGCGCTCGGCATCTGCTTCCACGTCGGCTCGCAGGCAATGGCGCCCGAAGCCTATGCCAATGCGATGGAGCGCGTGCGCGCTGCGATCGTCGAGGCCGGCGTCACCGTCGACGTGGTCGATGTGGGCGGCGGATTCCCCTCGTCCTATCCCGGCATGGAGCCGCCGCCGCTCGAGCATTATTTCGCGACGATCCACCGCGCGTTCGAGAGCCTGCCGATCAGCTATTCGGCCGAGCTCTGGGCCGAGCCGGGCCGTGCGCTGTGCGCCGAATACAGCTCGATCATCGTCCGCGTCGAGCGTCGCCGCGGGTCGGAGCTCTACATCAACGACGGTGCGTACGGCGCGCTGTTCGATGCCGCGCACATCGGCTGGCGCTTCCCCGTCCGTCTCCTCCGCGAGCCGGATTCGAACGCCCGCGACGTGGAATTCAGCTTCTACGGCCCGACCTGCGACGATCTCGATCACATGGCCGGTCCGTTCCTGCTGCCCGCGGACGTTCAGGCCGGCGATTATATCGAGATCGGCATGCTCGGCGCCTATGGTGCGGCGATGCGCACGGCGTTCAACGGCTTCGGCGCGACCGAGACCGCGATCGTCGACGACGAGCCGATGACTTCGCTCTACCTGGGCGAAGCCGCGGAACGCGCGCTGCCCTCGAACGTCGTCAAGCTGTAACCGGCTGTTCTTATTCCCCTCCCGCTTGCGGGAGGGGGAAGAATTGAGGACGGAGCCCGTTCGCTTCCTCTCCTCACGGGTTTCCGCGTCCCCTTGAATGACGGCGGCCATTGGAAAATATGGGAGTTCCCATGTCCGACACCCTCACCAAGACCGCGGCGGCCAACCCGCCGATCAACGACACCCGCAAGGCGGAGCTTCTGTCGAAGGAAGTGAAGCACATCGACATCACCAAGTTCGATGCGCGCCCGATCGTCGACGCGATGGCCGACATGAGCTTCACCAGCCGCGATCTCGGCCGCGCGACCAACATCTACAACCAGATGCTGGCCGACAAGGATTGCACGATCTTCCTCGTGATCGCGGGCTCCACCTCGGCCGGCGGCTGCATGGACCTCTATGCCGAGCTGGTGCGCAACAACATGGTCGACGGCATCGTCGCCACCGGCGCCACGATCGTCGACATGGATTTCTTCGAGGGCCTCGGCCACAAGCACTATCAGGCGCTCGAGATCCCCGACGACGACACGCTGCGCTCGCTCTACATCGACCGCATCTACGACACGTACATCGATGAGGAAGACCTCCAGAACGTCGATCACACGATCTTCGAGATCGCCGAGACGCTGGAGCCCAAGGCTTATTCGAGCCGCGCCTTCATCCGCGAGATGGGCAAGTATCTCGTCGAGCACGGCAAGAAGGAGAACAGCCTCGTCAAGCTCGCCTATGAGCATGACGTGCCGATCTTCTGCCCGGCGTTCGTCGACAGCTCGGCCGGCTTCGGTCTCGTCAAGCACCAGGTCGACCGCGCCAAAGCCGGCAAGCCGTACATGATGATCGACGCGGTCGCGGACTTCCGCGAACTGACCGACATCAAGATCGCGGCGGGCACCACCGGCCTGCTGATGATCGGCGGCGGCGTGCCGAAGAACTTCATCCAGGACACCGTCGTCTGCGCCGAAATCCTCGGCCACGAGGATGTCGCCGTGCACAAATATGCGGTCCAGATCACCGTCGCCGACGTCCGCGACGGCGCCTGCTCGTCCTCGACGCTGCAGGAGGCCGCGAGCTGGGGCAAGGTCAACACCGGCATCGAGCAGATGGTCTTCGCCGAGGCCGGGTCGGTCATGCCGCTGCTGGCGTCCGACGCCTACCACCGCGGCCACTGGAAGGACCGCGCCAAGCGCGGCTGGGCGAAGCTCTTCGCCTGAGGCGGCTTCCGCTGAACAAGGAAAGGGCGGCCGGGGCATCCCTCGGCCGCCTTTATTTTGTTCCCCTCCCTGTAAGGGAGGGGAGAGAAAGACGGCCGCGCTATCGCTAAACGGCAGCAGGCCCCCACTCCCCAACCTTCCGCGCCAGGACCGCTCCCCTCAACGCGACAACCCAATAGCCGGCGAATAATCCGTCATCGTCATGAACACGCTGTCGACCTTCGCCACCAGCTTGCCGCCAGCCTCGGACTTCGCGACCACCGCGCGCCATTCCGGATCCGCGCCGAACGCCTTCCAGCTCTCGTCCCGCGCCGCCCGGCTCGGATAGGCGAGCACGTAGATCACTCGCCCGTCAGGGGCCTCCTTGGTAGGCTGTTCGTTCCAATAGGCGACGTTGCGCATGCCGTGCTTCTCGAACAGCCCGAGCGTGTGCTCGCGGAACCGCGCGTTGAGCGCCGCAAGCTTGCCGGGCGCAGGATAGTAGGTGCGCAGTTCATAGACCGCCGCGCGCGGATCGAGCGCGACGGACTGCGCAAGCACCGGCGCCGCGATCGTGGCAAGAGCGAAGGAAGCGAACAAGGCAGAGCGCATCGGCAAACTCCCGAAGTGGCAAAGCAAGGACGATCGCACGCAACCCCGCTGCTCCGCCACCGGTAAGTTCGACGTCCGGCACGCAACAATCCGAAGCCAGCCATCGCCCTCAAGGAAGCTGTTCAGTCGCCTCATATCCGTATTTCCAACGGTGCATCACCGGGTACGTACCTATGGCTACCCTTCGGCACAGATGTTGTCCTGTGCCCTCCCGGCGCGTGCGGCCTGCCACACGCATCACGGGCCGATTGGACATCGAAGGTCACAGCCATGATAAGGAACGGCATTGTAACGGCCCTGCTTGCGGCTTGCGCAGCCTTCGTGCCTGCGAGCGCAAGCGCTCAGGATTGGGAGTTCAGCCTCACCCCCTATATCCTCGCTCCCGCGATGGACGGCGAAGCGGGAGCAGGCCCGATCACCGCGCATGTGGAGGCGAGTCCGGCCGACATCTTCAAGAACCTGAGTTGGGGCGCGATGGGGATCATCGAAGCCAACAACGGCAGAATCGGGATCGCCGTCGACCTCACCTACATGAAGCTGAAATCCGAACGCGAAGGGCGCATCGACGAGATCGGCGGAGATCAGGGTGCCTATACCGGCATGTTTCTCGTCAGGGTGGACCCGCATGCCGAAGCCTATGTCGGCGCGCGCCTGAACGACCTTGGCCTGGAGATTTCAGGCAGAGGTCCGTTGGGGGGCAGCGTAACGGTGAGCCCCTCCAAAAGCTGGGTGGATCCGATCGTCGGAATGCGCGTAAACCTTCCGATCAGCGGCAGCGCGGATCTGACGGTTCTCACGGACGTCGGGGGCTTCGGAATCGGCTCGGACGTCTCCTTCCAGGCCTGGCCCTCCTTTGGCTTTCGGCTGAGCAAATCGGCCAAGGCCATGGTCGGCTATCGGCTGCTCTACACTGATTACGAAGACGGCGAAGGACTGGACCGTTTTGCGTACAGCGTGCTGACCCACGGTCCCACTCTGGGAGTTCAATTCCGTTTCTGATGATCGACGACGGCAGGGCGCGCCGTTGTCGAGCATCTTTGCTGGTGCCGGACCACCTCCAAACGAAGAACAAAGCTTGAACATCTGCATCGACACACTAAGTCGCCAGAGCGACTTGGTCGCCGCTCTTTCCCATCGTCGGATCGATCCCAAGCTCCGAGTCAACGCGAGCAGCGCGTACGTGTGGCCTCGGTGCCGCGTCGGTGTAGCGTCGGTGTAGCGTCGGTGTAGCGTCGGTGTAGCGTCGGTGTAGCGTCGGTGTAGCGTCGG
>NZ_JBLFFG010000005.1:0-277403 GCF_051400635.1 Sphingomonas radicis | reverse complement strand
TCCGTCTCGATCTTGAGCGTCACGAAATTGCGCCCAGGGCACGTCACGATCACACGAGCAGAAGTTATCCGGGGCATCAGTTAGGCCTTTTGTATGAGTTAACGCGCCCATCGCGCTACGGTGCAGGTGCTGTCAAGATCGGTCATCTCTCGCCGGGGCGCACCGCATCGTCGCTAGGTCGTGGACCAGGGCACCGGCGAGCAAGAGGAAGAACCCGCCCAGCCCATACGCCAGCTTCCGCAGCATCGCATCCTCCCGATCGCCGCGTCCGCGCGGTTCGGCCGGCATGCAAGCCGGGGCACGCCAGCGCTGTCAAGACACACGCAGGCAGTTGCCGCTACGGCAGGCACGATTCGCCGGAAAAGCTCAGGGTTTTCCTGTAGCTGCGCGCAATTGGGTCGCGCGGCACGCGATATTCGGTTAGAATGCGCAGCTATGTCCGCCAGCGCTTTGCCCTATGAATTCCGCATCGATGTCGCCCGCGACGACATCGACTTCATGGGTCATGTCAACAACGCCAGCTATCTCAAATGGGTGCAGGAGGCTGTGATCAGCCACTGGCGCGGGCTCGCGCCGCCCGACGCAGTGGCGAACCACCTCTGGGTCGCGCTCAAGCACGAGATCACCTATCGCCGTCCCGCCTTCCTGGAGGACGACGTCGTCGCGACCGTGCTGCTCGAGAAGGTGCAGGGCGCCCGCGCCTTTTACGAGACGGTGATCCGCCGCGGCTCCGAAGTGCTCGCCGAAGTCAAGTCGAGCTGGTGCTGTCTCGATGCCGAGACGCTGCGCCCCGCGCGGCTGGCGCAAGGCGTGATTGACCGTTTCTTCGTCAAACCAACCGACGATTGACGTACCCGCCGCTCGGCGGCTGAAGGTTCCCAATAGCCAGCGCCACCGCCGCGATCTTTACGGCTTCTTTATGCGCGCGCCCAACTTCCCCGTGGAAGCTTAATCCCCATCCGCATCACATCGCTCGCGAACGCTTGTTCCGGGAGTGAGGCGAAGTGCTGGCGATCGTGGATCGGATCGGAAGGGGGGAGCGCTGCTGGACTGCCGAGGTCGCGCTGCGCGGCCTGGGCGTGAGCTTCCTCGGCCTGTGCACGACGGCCTTCGGGTGGCTGCATCGCGCGCTCACGCAACCACATGTGCACGGCGTCACAACGCTCGAGCTCGCCGCCGCGACGCTGGTCGCCGCATCGCTGCAGCTGGGCCTCGCGCTCGCGTTCGAAGGGCCGGGATTGTTCCGGCTGATCCCGGCTGCTTCCCGGCATGCGCATTTCACTTTCTGAAAGGACCTGATCGTGACCGATATCATCTGGCTGGCGATGCTCGCGGGGCTGTTCGTGCTGACGCTCGCCCTCATCCGCCTCTGCCACCACGCGTGAGAGGGCAGCGATGACCCTCCACCTCGCGCTCGCCGGGCTCACCGCGCTGGGCCTGCTCCTCTATCTCGTGGCCGTCCTCGTGCGGCCCGAGCGTTTCTGAAAGCCGGGCCATGACCATCCAGGGCTGGACGCTGATCCTTGTCTTCACTGCCATCCTCGTCGCGCTCGCCAAGCCGATGGGGATGTGGCTGTTCGCGCTCTACGAAGGACGCCGCACGCCGCTCCACGCGGTGCTGGGCCCCGTCGAGCGCGGCTTCTACCGCCTCGCCGGGATCGATCCTGATGCCGAGATGGGGTGGCGGCGCTACGCGCTCCACATGCTGCTCTTCCAGCTCGCGCTGCTGCTGCTCACCTATGCCGTGCTGCGGTTGCAGGGCGTGCTGCCGATGAACCCGCGCGGGCTCGCCGGGATCGGCGCGGACGGGGCACTCAACACGGCGATCAGCTTCACGACCAACACCAACTGGCAATGGTATGCGGGGGAGGGCGCGCTCTCGAACCTCAGCCAGATGCTGGGCCTCACGATCCACAATTTCCTGAGCGCCGCGACCGGCATCGCGATCGCGTTCGCGCTGTTCCGCGGTTTCGCCCGGCGCGAAGCGAAGACCATCGGCAACTTCTGGGCCGACGTCACCCGGGTGACGCTCTATCTGCTGCTGCCGATCTGCATCGTCTATGCGGTCTTCCTGATCGCGAGCGGCGTGCCTCAGACGTTCGCGAGCAGCGTCGACGCGACCACGCTCGAAGGCGTGCGCCAGACGATCGTGGTCGGGCCGGTCGCCAGCCAGGAAGCGATCAAGATGCTCGGCACCAATGGTGGCGGCTTCTTCAACGCCAATTCGGCGCATCCGTTCGAGAACCCGAACGCGATCACCAATTTGGTGCAGATGCTGTCGATCTTCGCGATCGGCGTCGGCCTCACCTGGACCTTCGGCAAGGCGGTGGGCAATCCGCGCCAGGGCTGGGCGATCCTTGCGGCGATGCTGGTGCTGTTCCTTGCCGGCGCGGGCATCACCTATTGGCAGGAAGCCGCGGGCAATCCGGTGCTCCACCAGCTCGGTGTCGCCGGGGGCAATATGGAGGGCAAGGAGGTCCGTTTCGGCATCGCCGCGAGCGCGCTCTTCGCGGTGGTGACCACCGCTGCCTCGTGCGGCGCGGTCAATGCGATGCACGACAGCTTCACCGCGCTCGGCGGCATGATCCCGCTGTTCAACATGCAGCTCGGCGAGATCGTGATCGGCGGCGTCGGCGCGGGCATCTACGGCTTCTTGCTGTTCGCGCTGCTCGCGGTGTTCGTGGCCGGGCTGATGGTGGGGCGGACCCCCGAATATGTCGGCAAGAAGATCGAGAGTCGCGAGGTCAAGCTCGCGGTGCTCGCGATCGCGGTGCTGCCGCTCAGCATCCTGGGGTTCACTGCGCTCGCATCGGTGCTGCCGCAGGGGCTCGCCGGTCCGCTCAACAAGGGGCCGCACGGCTTTTCGGAAATCCTCTACGCGTTCAGCTCGGCCACTGCGAACAACGGCTCGGCCTTTGCGGGGCTCACCGCGGGCACACCGTTCTACAACGGGCTGCTGGGTACCGCGATGTGGATCGGCCGCTTCTTCGTGATCGTGCCGGTGCTCGCGATCGCCGGGTCGCTTGCCGCCAAGCGCTACACGCCCGCGACCAGCGGATCCTTTCCCACCACGGGGCTGCTCTGGGTCGGCCTGCTCGTCGGCATCATCCTAATCGTCGGCGGCCTGACGTTCCTTCCCAGCCTCGCGCTCGGTCCCATCGCCGATCACCTCGCGGTGATCGACGGTCAGCTCTTCTGAAGGCATCTCCCATGACCACTCCAACCTCGATGTTCTCGGCGAAGCTCGTTGGTCCGGCGATCGGCGATGCGTTCCGGAAGCTCAGTCCAGCCGAACTGGTGAAGAATCCGGTGCTGTTCACCACCGCCGTGGTGGCATTGCTGCTCACCGTCCTGCTGGCGATCGGCGGCGAGAGGCTGCCGATCGGCTTCCAGCTCCAGCTGATCGCCTGGCTGTGGCTGACGGTGTTGTTCGGCACCTTTGCCGAGGCTCTGGCGGAGGGGCGGGGGCGTGCCCAGGCGGCCTCGCTGCGCGCCGCCAAGTCCGAGCTTCGCGCCAGGAAGCAGGTGAACGGCGGGCACGAGATCGTCGCCGCCAGCACGCTGCGGCGCGGTGACATCGTCCTGGTCGAGACGAACGACCTGATCCCGGCCGACGGCGAAGTTATCGAAGGCGTCGCCAGCGTCAACGAGGCGGCGATCACGGGCGAGAGCGCGCCGGTGATCCGCGAGGCCGGCGGCGACCGTTCGGCAGTGACCGCGGGGACGCGCGTCATCTCGGATTCGATCCGGGTGCGCGTCACGCAGGAGCCGGGGCAGGGTTTCCTCGATCGGATGATCGCGCTGGTCGAAGGCGCCGAGCGGCAGAAGACTCCCAACGAGATCGCGCTGACGATCCTGCTGGTGGGGCTGACCATCATCTTCCTGATCGCAGTCTCCACCATCCCCGGTTTCGCGAGCTATGCGGGCGGAAGCATTCCCGTCGCGATCCTCGCCGCGCTGCTGATCACGCTGATCCCGACGACGATCGCCGCGCTGCTCTCGGCGATCGGCATCGCGGGGATGGACCGGCTGGTGCGCTTCAACGTGCTCGCCAAGTCGGGGCGCGCGGTGGAGGCTGCGGGCGACGTGGACGTATTGCTGCTCGACAAGACCGGCACGATCACGATCGGAGACCGCGCCGCAAGCATGTTCCGCCCGCTGAACGGCGTGACCGTCGACGATCTCGCCGGCGCCGCGCTGCTCGCCAGCCTGGCGGACGAGACGCCCGAGGGACGCTCGATCGTGGCGCTGGCGCGGAGCGATCATGGCATCCCGGCCGACGCGCTGCCGCAGGGAAGCGAAGTCATCCCCTTCACTGCCCAGACGCGTATTTCGGGCGTGCGGATCGGCGAACGGCTGATTCAGAAGGGCGCGGTCGACGCAGTGCTGCGCGCCAATCCCGGCGCGGGCGAGACCGCGGCGGCGACCGAGCTGCGCCGCATCACCGACGAGATCGCGCGCTCGGGCCAGACGCCGCTCGCAGTGGCGCAGGACGGCCGGCTGCTCGGCGTGATCGCGCTCAAGGACGTGATCAAGGCCGGCGTGCGCGAGCGCTTTGCCGAGCTGCGCCGCATGGGCATCCGCACCGTGATGATCACCGGCGACAACCCGCTCACTGCCGCGGCCATCGCCGCCGAGGCGGGTGTCGACGACTTCCTCGCCGAGGCGACACCCGAGGACAAGCTCGCGCTGATCCGCAAGGAGCAGCAGGGCGGCAAGCTAGTCGCGATGTGCGGCGACGGGACCAACGATGCTCCGGCGCTGGCGCAGGCGGACGTAGGCGTGGCGATGAACACCGGCACCCAGGCCGCGCGCGAGGCCGGCAACATGGTCGACCTCGACAGCGATCCGACCAAGCTGATCGAGGTGGTGGGGCTGGGCAAGCAGCTGCTGATGACACGCGGCGCGCTCACCACCTTCTCGGTCGCCAACGACGTCGCCAAATATTTCGCGATCATCCCGGCGATGTTCGTCGCGCTCTATCCGGGGCTCGGCTTGCTCAACGTGATGGGGCTGGCCTCGCCCCAGTCGGCGATCCTGTCTGCGATCATCTTCAACGCGCTGATTATCCCGTGCCTGGTGCCGCTCGCGCTCAAGGGCGTCGCCTACAAGCCGATGGCTGCGGGCCCGCTGCTCGCGCGCAATCTCGCCGTCTACGGCCTGGGCGGCCTCGTCGCGCCGTTTGTCGGCATCAAGCTGATCGACCTTGCCGTCACCGGCCTGGGGCTGGCGTGACGCGCAACGAAGAAACCCGTTCGTGCTGAGCCTGTCGGAGCACGGCCACCCACTGGCGACCCCCCCCCGCATAGAGGCGCCCTTCGACAAGCTCAGAGCGAACGGAAGCAAGGAAACTAAAATGCTGAAAGATCTCACCACCGCCCTCCGCCCCGCGCTCGTCCTGACTCTGTTGTTCGCGGCGCTGCTCGGGCTCGCCTATCCGGCGCTGCTCACCGCGATCGGGCAGGCGGTGTTTCCGGCCCAGGCCAACGGCAGTCTGATCCGCGAGGGCGGCCGAGTGATCGGCTCCGAGTTGCTCGGGCAGAAATTCGCCAGCGACCGCTATTTTCACGGCCGCCCCTCGGCCGCTGGTGCTGACGGCTATGACGCCGCGGCGTCCGCTGGCTCGAACCTGGGCCCGGCCAGCCAGGCGCTCGCCGACCGCGTGAGGGCGGACCTCCAGACCAACCGAACCGCACCAGTCGTTGAACCACCTGCCGACTTGGTGACGTCCTCCGCCTCGGGGCTCGACCCCCACGTCAGCCCCGAGGCGGCCTTTTTCCAGGTCGATCGTGTCGCCGCGGCGCGCGGGATCGATCGGGCGAAGGTCCGCACGGTGGTCGAGGCGCAGGTCGAGGCGCCGCTGCTCGGATTCCTCGGCGAGCCGCGAGTCAATGTCCTCGCGCTCAATCGCGCGCTCGACAGGCTGGCCGCAGGAGGCGCAATAGCGGGGAAGTGAGCACGCCCGCACCCTCCGACGGTCGCCCCGATCCAGAGGCCCTTCTGCGCGCCGCCGCGCAGGAGGGCCGCGGCCGTCTCAAGGTCTTCCTCGGCGCCGCGCCCGGGGTCGGCAAGACCTATGAGATGCTGAACGAAGGCGGTGCCCGGCGCCGCGCGGGCGTGGACGTGGTGATCGGTGTGATCGAGACGCACGGCCGCGCCGAGACCGAGGCGCTGCTCGACGGGCACGAGATCGTCCCGCGCCGGCAGGTCGAATATCAGGGCCGCACCCTCGGCGAGCTCGACGTGGACGCCGTTCTCGCGCGCCGCCCGCAGCTGGTGCTGGTCGACGAGCTGGCGCATACCAACGCCCCCGGAAGCCGCCACGACAAGCGCTACCAGGATGTCGAGGAGCTGCTTGCTGCGGGGATCGACGTCTATTCGACGGTCAACATCCAGCATCTCGAGAGCCTCAACGACGTCGTCGCCTCCTTCACCAAGGTGCGCGTGCGCGAGACCCTGCCCGATCGCGTGCTCGAGAATGCCGAGATCGAAGTGATCGACATTCCGCCCGACGAGCTCATCGAACGGCTGAAGGAAGGCAAGGTCTATGTGCCCGAGGAGGCGAGCCGCGCGCTCGGGCATTTCTTCTCCAAGTCCAACCTCTCGGCGCTGCGCGAGCTCGCGCTGCGCCGCGCCGCGCAGGCAGTCGACGCGCAGATGCTCGAGCATCTGCGGGCGCATGCGCTGGCGGGGACATGGGCCGCGGGCGAGCGGCTGGTGGTGGCGGTGAGTGAGCTTCCCGGTGCCGCGGAGTTGGTGCGCGCGGCCAAGCGGCTCGCCGATGCGCTCCGCGCGCCCTGGACCGCAGTGCATATCGAGACGCCGCGCACGAGCCGGTTCACCGATGCCGAGAATGCGCGCCTCGCCGCCACGCTTCATCTCGCGACGCAGCTAGGCGGGCAGGTCGCCTCGGTTCCCGCCGAGTCGGTGCTGGCCGGGCTCAAGCGCTTCGCTGCCGAGGCACGGGCCACCCAGCTGATCGTCGGCAAGTCGATGCGCTCGCGCTGGTTCGAGTTGCGCCACGGATCGGTGGTCGACCAGCTGGTGCGCGAAACGCCCGGGATCGCCGTGCATGTGCTGCCGTTGGCTGCTGCCGATCTGCGCACATCGGCGCGTGCACCTGCGCGTATGACGGTGCGCGAAAGCGAAAGCGGCTGGGGCACGCCGAGAGGCTATCTGGTCTCGCTGGGTCTAGTGCTGCTGGTGACGCTGCTCGGCACCAGCATCCTGACCGCGGGGAACATCACCAATATCGGGCTGCTCTATCTGGTGCCGGTGATGGCGGCCGCTACGCGCTATGGCGTTCGTACCGGAGTCGTCACCGGGCTGGTCTCGTCGCTGGCGTACAACTTCTTCTTCATCCCGCCGACTCGCACCTTCACGATCCAGGACCCGCAGAACATCATCACCGTGCTGGTGCTGCTGGGCGTCGCGATCGTGAGCAGCCAATTGGCCGCCCGCGTGCGTGCCCAGGCGCTGCTCGCCCAGCGCAGCGCGGCGCAGAACAGCTCGCTCGCCGGTTTCGCGCGGCTGCTCACCGGCGTCAGCAAGCGCGACGAGCTCGGCCAGCTGCTCTGCGCCGAAGTCGGCCGGCTGATCGACGCAGATACGGTGCTCCTGCTGCCCGCCGATGGCGAGCTCAAGCTTGCCGCCGCCAGCCCTCCCGAGGATCGGCTGGAATCGATCGAGCAGGCGGCCGCGCGCTGGGCATTCGATCACAACCAGCCGGCCGGGAGAGGCTCGGACACGCTCACTGCGTCGGAATGGCTGTTCCACCCGCTCACCGCGGGAGAGCAGGTGCTCGGGGTGATCGGGCTCGCGCGCCCCGACGCCGCGCCGATCCGCTCGGACCAGCTGCCGCTGCTGCTGAGCCTGCTCGACCAGGCATCGCTCGCGCTCGAACGGATCGCGCTCGAAGGCGAAATGGCCACGATAACCCAGCTTAAGGAGCGAGACCGCCTCCGCGCGGCGCTGCTTTCCTCGGTGAGCCACGATCTGCGCACGCCGCTCACCACGATCCTGGGCATGCTGGCGGAGATGCGCCCGGCCTCCGACACGCAGGCTGCGCAACTCTCCACGGCGCGTGCCGAAGCCGAGCGCCTGCACCGCTTCGTCGCCAATCTGCTCGATATGGTGCGGATCGAATCGGGAGCGCTGCGCCAGTCGGTCGAGCCGGTGGACGTCGTCGATGCAGTCGCCGCCGCGGTGCACGATTTGCGCGGCGTGCTCGAAGGCCATGCGATCCAGCTCGACGTCTCGCCCGAGCTGCCCTTCGTCGCGGTGGACCCGCAACTCTTCCACCACTGCCTCATCAACCTGCTCGACAACGCCGCCAAATATGGCGACGCGCACGCACCGATCACCGTCGCCGCACGGCGACGGCCGGGCGCGCTGCTGCTCGACATTCTCGATGAGGGGCCTGGGCTGCCGCCCGGTGAGGAGGCGCGGATCTTCGAGACTTTCGCGCGTATCGAGGGCTCGGATCGCAAGGGCGGAACCGGCCTCGGCCTCGCGATCGTAAAGGGGTTCGCCGAGGCGATGGGGCTGCGCGTGAGCGCGGCCAACCGCACCGATCGGCCGGGCACCTGCTTCACCATCCATATTCCCGAGGACCGGCTGAGAAAGGGAACCGCCAGCGAATGACTCGGCAAGCCAAGATCCTGGTGGTCGACGACGAGCCCGCGATCCGCCGCCTGCTCGGCGCCGCGCTGGCGCGCGCAGGCTATCCCGTCGTCGAAGCGGGCAGCGCACGCGAGGCACTGAGCGCGATGCAGATCGACAAGCCGGAGGCGGTGCTGCTCGATCTCGGCCTGCCCGATCGCGACGGGATCGAGCTCGTGCCGCTGATCAAGGCCACGCGCGCGTCGGTGATTGTGATCTCGGCGCGCGATGCGACGGAGGAGAAGGTGTCGGCGCTCGATCTGGGTGCCGACGATTATGTCACCAAGCCCTTCGACACCGAAGAAGTGCTGGCGCGCGTGCGCACCGCGCTGCGCCACCGGCTCGCGACCGAAGCCGCCGAGCCGGTGGTGGCGATCGGCGAGATCGAGATTGACCTCGCGTCCCGCCTGGTCTGGCGCGCAGGCGAGGAAGTTCACCTCACACCCAAGGAGTTCGGCTTCCTCGCCGAACTGGCCCGGCACCCCGGCAAAGTGGTCACCCACACGCAATTGCTCCGCAACGTCTGGGGGCCGGGGCATGAGCGCGACGTGGAATATCTGCGCGTCGCCGTGCGCGGCGTGCGCAAGAAGCTCGAAGGCCCGAACGAGACGGCCTCGATGATCCGCAGCGAGCCAGGCGTCGGCTACCGGCTCATGGTTTGAGGGCGGGAAATCCGAAGCAGGGCGGGTGCTCCGCCTACGTCACATGCGGAGCGCGGCGTCGCTCGCGAGCTTGTCGGCGCGTTCGTTGTCGGGGTGGCCGGCGTGACCCTTCACCCACACCCATTCGACGCGGTGCGGCTTGGCGGCGTCGAGCAGTTCCTGCCACAGCTCGGCGTTCTTGACCGGCTTCTTGTCCGCGGTCCGCCAGCCGTTCTTGAGCCAGCCGTGGATCCATTTGGTGAGGCCGTCCATCACATAGCGGCTGTCGGTGGAGAGCGTAACGCGGCACGGACGCTTCAATGCTTTGAGCCCCTGGATCGGCGCCATCAGCTCCATGCGGTTGTTGGTGGTATGCGCCTCGCCGCCTGACAATTCCTTCTCGGTCGTGCCGGTGCGCAGCACCACGCCCCAGCCGCCACGCCCGGGATTGCCTTTGCACGCGCCGTCGGTGGCGATCTCGACATGGGGGAGTTCGGTCATGCGAACAGCGCCGTACCGTTCTCCGCGTAGAAGTCGAGCCGGCGGCGATAGGCGAGGGGGTCCTTGCGCGTCACCATCGCGTCGGCGGGGGTGTTGAGCCAATCCCAGGCGCGCGTCAGGAAGAAGCGCAGCGCTGCGCCTTCGGCCAGGATCGGCAGCGCGGCACGCTCGGCATCGGAAAGGCCGAAGCTGGCGGCATAACCTTCGAGCAGTGCGCTGCCCACCTCAGGATCATAGCCGTCGCCCTTGGCATCGAACGCCCAGGCGCCGTGCATCACCGCAAGGTCATAGGCGCGAATGTCGGTGCAGGCGAAATAGAAGTCGATCAGCCCCGTCACGCGATTGCCGAGCATCAGCACATTGTCCGGGAAGAGATCGGCGTGGATCGCGCCGCGCGGCAGGTCGGCCGGCCAGGCGGCGAGGATCGTGTCGAGCGCCTTGCCGATATGGTCGTGGAGCCCCGGCTGGATCGCGTCGAGGTCGCGGCCGCAGCGCTCGAACAGCGGCTGCCAGGCATCGACTCCCATCGAATTGGGCCGATCGAGCGCGAAGTCCGAGGCCGCACTGTGCATCTTGCCCATCGCCTCGGCCGCAGCGCGCGCCTGCGCCGGGGTGGGGTGCGAGACGGAGACTCCCGACAGGAACTGGATCAGGCAAGCCGGGCGGCCCTCGAGCTCGTGGATCACCTGTCCCGCGCGGTCCGGCACGGCAGGCGGCACCGGCAGGCCGCGATCCGCCAGATGGTCGAGCAATCCCATGAAATAGGGCAGGTCGTCAGCGGCAACGCGCTTTTCGTAGAGGGTCAGGATGAAGCGGCTCTTGCTGGTATCGACCAGATAGTTCGAATTTTCGACACCCTCGGCGATGCCTTTGGCCGAGACGAGCTCCCCGACATCGAACCGTTCGAGGAACGCACCCAGCGCTTCCGCCGATACCTGTGTGTAGACCGCCATCCTCGCCCCCGAACGTCATCCCCGCGAAAGCGGGGACCCATCTCCTGAACGGGCCGCCTATACAACAGCAGTTGTGCTTGGGCCGGCTATAGGCGCCGCCCACGCTTTTGCGGGGGCGAAGGCCAGAGTCAGGCCGCCTGCAGCCCGCGCGGCAGCTTGAACGCGATATTCTCGGCGATCGTCTCGACTTCGCGCTCGGCGACGGTGAAGCGCACGCCGATCTGGTCCACCACTTCGCGCACCAGCAGCTCGGGGGCAGAGGCGCCCGCGGTGATTCCCACCGTCCTCACGCCTTCGAACCAGGCGAAGTCGATGTCGGCGGCACGCTGGATCAGCGTCGCGCGTGTGCCGGCGCGCTCGGCGACTTCCACCAGCCGCATCGAATTGGACGATTTGGGCGATCCGATCACCAGTACCAGGTCCGCCTGTTCGGCAATCACCTTGACTGCCGCCTGGCGGTTCGAAGTGGCATAGCAGATGTCGTCCGCGCCAGGCGCCAGGATCGTCGGGAAGCGGCGCTTGAGCACCTCCAGCGTCGCCGCGGTGTCGTCCACCGAAAGCGTGGTCTGGGTGAGGAAGGCGAGATTCTCGGGATCGGGAACCGCGACCTTTTCGGCGCAGGCCACCGTCTCGACCAGGGTCATCGAACCTTCGGGCACCTGGCCGAAGGTGCCGATCACTTCGGGATGGCCGGCATGGCCAATGAACAATATGTGCCGCCCCGCCGCCACCAGCCGCTCGGCCTGGCGATGGACCTTGGAGACGAGCGGGCAGGTCGCGTCGAGATATTCCAGGCCGCGTTCGGCGGCCTTTGCCGGAACCGCCTTGGGCACCCCATGCGCCGAAAAGACCACGGGCACGTCGTCGGGAACCTGGTCGAGCTCGTCGACGAAGATCGCGCCCTTCGCCTTCAGGCTGTCTACGACATATTTGTTGTGGACGATCTCGTGGCGCACATAGACCGGCGCACCGTATTTCTCGATCGCGAGCTCGACGATGCGGATCGCGCGGTCGACTCCTGCGCAGAAGCCGCGCGGGGCGGCGATCAGCAGGTCGAGGGCGGGTTTCTGGGCTTCGGCCATGACGCGAGCCCTCTACGCGATTGCTTGCGCGTGCGAAAGGCGGTTCCTATGGTGCGCGCCGTTTCCGGGTCGCCCCTGCGGCGGCCCGCGTCTTGTGAAAGGTGCCCCCGTGTCGCTCGCCAGAATCGCTGTACCCGCCATGATCCTTCTGGCTGCCGGTGGCTGCTCCCGCACCGGCGAAATCCAGGCCGGCGGCGGCGTGGGCATTACCGCGGTGCGCTCCGCCTGCCCGATCGTCGGCATTCCGGCTGCAACGGGTGACATCACGCTGTTCAACCCGCCCGCCAGCCGTGAGGCGCAGGCGATCGACGTCACTGCGACGCTCACCAACGTCCGGTCCACCTGCACCGAGGCCGCCGACCAGATCGTCACCAACGTCACTTTCGACGTGCTGGCCAGCCGCCGCCAGCCCGGCCCGGCGCGCACCGTCAACTTGCCCTATTTCGTCACCGTCGTGCGCGGCGGCACTTCGGTGGTCGCCAAGCGGGTTCACAATGTGACGGTCCAGTTCGCCGAAGGTCAGCTGCGCGCGCAGGCCAGCGGTCAGGCGAGCACCAGCATCAATCGCGCCGCGGCGACGCTGCCCGAGGATGTCCGCCGCCGCCTCACCCAGCGCCGCCGCGCGGGCGAGGAAGCCGCCGCGATGGACCCGCTCGCCGATCCGGCAATCCGCCAGGCCGTCGCAGCCGCCACCTTCGAGGCCCTGGTCGGCTTCCAGCTCACCGAAGACCAGCTCAAGTACAACGCCACGCGCTGATCCGGGGATTGTCGTCACCCCGGCCTTGTGCCGGGGTCCACCGGGAGACGGGGGCCGGACAAGAGGCTCTTTGGCAGCTGGCAAGGCTGAGTGGACCCCGGAACAAGTCCGGGGTGACGAATAAGAAGGGGCTAGGGCCCTCAGCCCGATTGACTCGCGCCCGCCGCACGGCCAAGGCTCGGCGGGTCGATGGTGAGGAATCGCCATAGGTACGCGAGGGAGAGTGTGGGGCTTTCGGGTCCCGCCGCCGAAGGAGCAACCGCCCCGGAATCTCTCAGGCACAAGGGACCGCGCGCACCACGACACTCTGGAAAGCGCCCGCCAGCCTTGGCGACGGAGGGCCACCGAAGGGGTAACTCGGCGTTTCGGCGCGGGGGAAAGCTCTCAGGTTCCGTGACAGAGGGGGCGATGGACTGAAGCGCCGCGCGAGGCGTTGAAGCCGTCGTTCCTTTCATGCGCGGAGTGCCCCGATGAGCCGAGATGTCCACAACGGCCCCACCGACGAGTTCAACCAGGCCCGCGGCACCGAATACAGCCACGACGCCGAAGCCGGCGACGCGCCCGAAATCCTCAAGCTCCCGCTAGACCAGTGGCACCGCAATCGCGGCGGCCGGATGGTGCCGTTCGCGGGCTATGAGATGCCGGTCCAGTACGAAGGCATCATGGCCGAGCATCTCTGGACGCGCGAGCACGCCGGTCTGTTCGATGTCAGCCACATGGGCCAGCTGCTCTTCTCCGGTCCCGACGTCGACGCGCAGCTCGAGACGCTGCTGCCCGGCGACATCAAGGGGTTGGTCGAGGGGCGCATGCGCTATTCGCTGCTGCTCGCCGAGAACGGCGGCATCCACGACGACCTGATGGTCACCCGCCTGCCGGCAGAAAACGCCTTCGAAGCGGAGGCGCGCGACTTCTACATGGTCGTCAACGGCGCGACCAAATGGGATGACATCGGCGTCTTCCGCGAAGAGCTGCCCGACGAGATCAGCATCAGCCACCTCGACGAGCAGGCGCTGCTCGCGCTGCAGGGCCCCGAAGCGGTCACGGCGCTGGAGCGCGTCGTGCCGGGTGTCGCCGCCCTTGTCTTCATGACTGCCGCCGCGTTCGAGTGGCAGGGCAATCCGCTCTGGGTCAGCCGCTCGGGCTATACCGGCGAGGACGGCTTCGAGATTTCGCTCCCCGGCGATGCGGTGGAAGCCTTCGCCGAGGCGCTGTGCGCCCAGCCCGAGGTCAAGCCGATCGGTCTCGGTGCGCGCGATTCGCTGCGGCTCGAGGCTGGGCTCCCGCTCTACGGCCATGACCTCGATCTCGAGACCACGCCGGTCGCCGCCGATCTCGGCTTCGCGCTCTCGAAGCGCCGCCGCGAGGAAGGCGGCTTTCCCGGCCACGCGCGGATCATGGCCGAGCGCGAAGGCGCCGCGGTCGTCAAGCGCGTCGGGCTGATCGTCGAAGGCCGCCAGCCGGTGCGCGAAGGCGCCGCGGTGGTCGATGCCGACGGCACCGAGGTCGGCAAGGTCACCTCGGGCGGGTTCGCGCCCTCGGTCCAGAAGCCTATCGCCATGGCCTATATGCCCGTCGCGCTCGCTGTTCCGGGCACGCGCGTCACGCTCGCCCAGCGCGGCAAAGTTCATCACGCGGAGGTCGTTGCCATGCCCTTCGTGCCCCACCGTTACGTCAGAAAGGGAGTCTGACCCATGAGCCGTTACTATACCGAAGATCACGAATGGCTCGACGTCGACGGCGAGACCGCGACCGTCGGCATCACCGATTATGCGCAGAGCCAGCTCGGCGACATCGTGTTCGTCGAAGTCCCCGAGGAAGGCCGTAGTGTCTCCAAGGGTGACGACGCCGCAGTGGTGGAATCGGTCAAGGCCGCGTCGGACGTGTACGCGCCGGTCGGCGGCACCGTGATCGAAGGCAACCCGGCGCTCGCCGACAACCCCGCGCTGGTCAACGAGGACCCCGAGGGCGAGGGCTGGTTCTTCAAGCTGACGCTGGCCGACGCGGGCGAACTGGAAAGCCTGATGGACGAGACCGCGTACAAGGATTTCGTGAGCAAGCTTTGACCTAAACTCCCTCTCCCGCTTGCGGGAGGGGGCTGGGGGGTGGGCGCCCGCTCTCCCCCCGCGATGCGGCCCGAGGATAGCGGGCGCCCACCCCCGGCCCCTCCCGCAAGCGGGAGGGGAGAGAGATACAAGAATGCGCTACCTACCCCTCACCGATACCGACCGTCAGGCGATGCTCGCCACGATCGGCGCGTCCTCGATCGACGATCTCTTCGTGGACGTTCCCGAATCCGCGCGCCTCACCGGCCCGGTCCCCGGCCTGCCGCTCCACGCGAGCGAGCTCGCGGTCGAGCGCCACATGACTGCGCTGGCGAGGAAGAACCTCGCGGCAGGCGACGCGCCCTTCTTCCTCGGCGCCGGCGCCTATCGCCACCACGTCCCGGCCTCGGTCGATCACATCATCCAGCGCGGCGAGTTCCTCACCGCCTACACGCCCTACCAGCCCGAAATCGCGCAGGGCACGCTGCAGGTGATGTTCGAGTTCCAGAGCCAGGTCGCGCGGCTGCTCGGCTGCGATGTCGCCAACGCGTCGATGTACGACGGCTCGACTGCGTGCTGGGAGGCGATCGTGATGGCGCGCCGCGTCACCCGCCGCGGCAAGGCGATCCTCTCGGGCGGGCTCCACCCGCACTATGTCTCGGTCGCCAACACCATGGCCAAGTTCACCGGCGACCAGCTCGTCACCGCGCTGCCGATGCTGAGCCCCGAGCCCGACACGCTCGACCTGATCAACGCGATCGACGACGATACTTCATGCGTCGTCGTCCAGTACCCGGACATCCTCGGCCGCATCGAGGACATGAGCGCGCTCGCCGAGGCGTGCCATACGAAGAAGGCGCTGCTGATCGCAGTGGTCACCGAGCCCGTCGCCCTGGGCGCGATCAAGTCGCCCGGCGAGATGGGCGCGGACATCGTCGTCGGTGAGGGCCAGTCGCTCGGCGTCGGCCTCCAATTCGGCGGGCCCTATGTCGGCCTCTTCGCCTGCTCGGAAAAGCTCGTCCGCCAGATGCCCGGCCGCCTCTGCGGCGAGACAGTGGATGCCGAGGGCAAGCGCGGCTTCGTGCTGACGCTCTCCACCCGCGAGCAGCACATCCGCCGCGAGAAGGCGACTTCGAACATCTGCACCTCCTCGGTGCTCTGCGCGCTGGCGATGTCGGCGCATATGACGCTGCTGGGGGAGGCGGGCCTCCGCCGTCTCGCCGAGCTCAACCACGTCGCCGCCAGCGCCGCCGCCGATCGGCTCGCCGAAGTCGATGGCGTCGAGCTCGTCACCGATCGTTTCTTCAACGAGTTCACGCTGAAGCTCTCGAAGGAAGCCCGCCCCGTGGTCCGCACGCTCGCCGAGCGCGGCATCCTCGCCGGCGTGTCCCTCGGCCGCCTCTACCCCGACGCAACCGATCTCGCGAACGGCCTGATCGTCGCAGTCACCGAAACCACCACCGAGGAGGACGTCGAGACGCTTGCCTCCGCGCTTGAGGAGGTGCTGGCATGAGCACGATCAACCAGTCCGGCTGGCGCCCCACCACTCCGCAGGCGGGCGAGGCCCAGGGCGAGACCTTCACCGGCAACCGCGCGCTGATGCTCGAGGAACCGCTGATCTTCGAGATCGGCTCGACCGAGACCACCGGCGTCGACTTCGCCGAAGCCCCGGCGGGCAAGTCCCGCCTCGGCGGACTCGAACGATCGAAGACGATCGGCTTGCCCGGCCTGTCCGAGCCCGAGGCGGTGCGCCACTACACCCGCCTCAGCCGCCAGAATTATGCGATCGATCTCGGCCTCTTCCCGCTCGGCTCGTGCACGATGAAGCACAATCCGCGCCTCAACGAGCGGATGGCGCGCCTCCCCGGCTTCGCCGATATCCACCCGCTTGCGCCGGTCGACACGGTGCAGGGCGCGTTCGAGGTCATCGACCAGCTCGCGCACTGGCTCGTCACGCTCACCGGCATGCACGCCGTGGCGATGAGCCCCAAGGCGGGCGCGCACGGCGAGCTGTGCGGCATCCTCGCGATCCGCGCCGCGCTCGACGCCAAGGGTCAGCAGGCGCGCAAGGTGCTGCTCGTCCCCGAGAGCGCGCACGGCACCAACCCCGCCACCGCCGCCTTCGCCGGCTTCACGGTCGAGGACATCCCCGCGACCGAGGAAGGCCGAGTCAACCTCGAGGCGCTCAAGGCGCGCCTCGGCCCCGATGTCGCCGGCGTGATGATCACCAACCCCAACACCTGCGGCCTGTTCGAGCCCGATCTCAAGGCGATCTCGGACGCGGTCCACGCCGCGGGCGGCTATGTCTATTGCGACGGTGCCAACTTCAACGCGATCGTGGGCCGGGTGCGCCCGGGCGACCTCGGCGTCGACGCGATGCACATCAACCTGCACAAGACCTTCTCGACTCCGCACGGCGGCGGCGGTCCCGGCTCGGGCCCCGTGGTGCTGTCGGAGGCGCTGGCGCCCTATGCGCCCTTGCCCTTCGTCGAGAAGACCGCCGACGGCTTCCGCCTCGTCGAAGAGGAGACCGCCGGCGAGCATCACGCGTCGAGCTTCGGCCGCATGGTCGCGTTCCATGGCCAGATGGGGATGTTCACGCGCGCGCTGACCTACATCCTCAGCCACGGCGCCGATGGGCTCCGCCAGGTCGCCGAGGATTCGGTGCTCAACGCCAATTACGTGCTGCGCTCGATGGAGGACGTGCTCGACGCGCCCTTCGCCAAATCGGGTCCGTGCATGCACGAGGCGATCTTCTCGGATAAGGGCCTGCCCGAAGGCTTCTCGACGATCGACATCGCCAAGGGGCTGATCGACGAGGGTTATCACCCGATGACGGTCTATTTCCCGCTGGTGGTGCACGGCGCGATGCTCGTCGAGCCGACCGAGACCGAGAGCAAGGCGACGCTCGACCAGTTCATCGGCGCCTTCCGCTCGGTCGCCGCGCGGGCCAAGAACGGCGAGCCCGCGCTCAAGTCCGCGCCGCACTTCGCGCCCCGCCGCCGCCTCGACGAGACGCTGGCCGCGCGCAAGCCGGTGCTGGCGTACAAGGGCCCGGCCGAAGCGCAAGCTGCGGAGTAACCCCCTGAAAGCCCCTCCCCTTAAGGGGAGGGGTTCGGGTGGGGCCTGTCCACGCGAACCTCAGTCTGCGTGAAAAACGGCGACACGCAACCCGCTTGCCTTCGCTCGTACCACCGCGGATCATCGCGCGATGACTCGCCGCCACGCTCCCGCGACCGCACGCAATCG
This sequence comes from Sphingomonas radicis, assembly GCF_051400635.1. Lineage (NCBI taxonomy): Bacteria > Pseudomonadati > Pseudomonadota > Alphaproteobacteria > Sphingomonadales > Sphingomonadaceae > Sphingomonas > Sphingomonas radicis. The sequence goes on along the minus strand of NZ_JBLFFG010000005.1, from coordinate 259,517 downwards.
CGAACCCATCGCCGCGGTGCTCGCCAAAGTCCTTCCAGCAGAGGGGCTCGTGCTCGAAGTGGCGAGCGGGAGCGGCGAGCATTGCGCCTGGTTCGCCGATCGCTTCCCCAGGCTTGAATGGCAGCCCAGCGATCCGGATGACGAAGCCCGCGCTTCGGTCACCGCCTGGTGCGAGGATCTGCCGAACGTCCTTCCCCCGCTGCATCTGGATGCCGCGGCCGCCGAATGGCCGATCGGAGCAGCCGACGCCGTGCTGTGCGTGAACATGGTTCACATCAGCCCCTGGGAAGCGACGCTCGGGCTGATGGCGGGGGCGGGCCGGCTGCTCGCGCCCGGCGCGCCGCTGGTCCTCTATGGCCCCTATCGGCAGGAGGGCGTGCCGACCGCCGAATCGAACGAGGCATTCGATGCATCGCTCAAGGCGCGCGATCCACGCTGGGGGCTGCGCCATGTCGAGGATGTGTCGGCGGCCGCCGCCGCGCGCGAGCTGGTGCTCCAGCAGATCGTGCCCATGCCGGCGAACAACCTCAGCCTGATATTCCGCCGCGGCTAGGATGTGGCGGCGTCGGTCACGGCTTCGGTGTTGCGCACATGGAGCACGCGCTCGCGCCACACGATGTAGAGCCCGCTCGCGATGATCACCGGCGCGCCGATCCAGGTCCAGGCGGTGGGCCAGCTCCCGAAGATCAGCCAGCCGTAGAAGGTGCCCCAGATCAGGCTCGAATAGTCCATCGGGATCACGGTGGAGACCGGCGCGAAGCGGACCGAAGCCGTGAGCGCAAGCTGCGCGACCCCGCCGACGAGTCCGATCGCGATCAGATTGGCCCAGGTCACCCAATCGTGCGCCTGAAGCTGGAACGCATAGACGGCGCCCAGCGGCGGCAGCGACAGCACCGAGAACCAGAAGACCGTGGTCCCGGCGCTCTCGGTCTTGCCGATCTGCCGGAGCGTGATCGCGACGATCGCGACGAACAGCGCCGCGAGCAGCCCGACGATCGCGCCGAATAGCGGGAAATGCCCGCTCCCCGGCTGGGTGACGACCAGCACGCCCAGGAATCCGATGATCACTGCCCCCCAGCGATGCCGCCCGGTCTTCTCCTTGAGCACGATCGCGCCCAGGATCGTCGCGAAGATCGGCACGGTGAACTGCAGCGTCGTCGCTTCGGCGAGCGGCAGCAGCAGCACCGATCCGAACGTGAATACCATGCCGGTCATCCCGATCGCGGTCCGGATGACATGCGCGCCGAAGCGCTGCGTCCTGACCGAGCCGAGCCCGGGGCCGAGCGCGATCCAGGCGACGACGAGCGGAACTGCCCAGAGCTGGCGGTGGAACATCGTCTCCACCAGCGTCGCGCCGCGGGTCTCGGCCAGCTTGATCAGCGCCGACATGGTCGCGAGGCAGAACACCGCGAGCAGGCGAAGCCCCAGTCCGGCGAAGATGCGGTCGCGCTGCATGCAGCATCCGCTAGGGGGGCAGGCCCGGCGGCTCAACCTTCTTCCCGGCTTAGGCCGGAAATATCGCTGGAAAAGTAGGATTTGCTTTGGAAGATGGCTGTGGATGAGCAAGCGAAGCGCCTCGCCGTCCGCAAACACGCGATTCGAGTCAATCGAGTCAACCGGATCGGTTGACTCCCGCAGGGCGCAAAACTGCAAACCGAGTCAATTGACCCCCGGCGCGCGCAAACATGCGTTTCGAGTCAACTGGGTCAATTGCGCACGCGCCGCATGGTCGCCATTGCGGCTTAGGCGTCTGGACCCTAGAGGCACGGCCATGATCAAGCACGCTCTCAACGTCACGCGCGATGCCGATTTCGCGCAATGGTATCAGACCGTCATCTCCGAGGCTGACCTCGCCGAAGAATCCGGCGTGCGCGGCTGCATGGTGATCCGCCCCTGGGGCTATGGCATCTGGGAGCGGATCCAGCGCCTGCTCGACGATCGCATCAAGGCGACGGGGCACGAGAACTGCTATTTCCCGCTCTTCATCCCGCTCAGCTACTTCGAGAAGGAAGCCGAGCACGTCGAGGGCTTCGCGAAGGAGATGGCGGTCGTCACGCACCACCGGCTGGTGAGCGACGGCAAGGGCGGGCTCGTCCCCGATCCCGAGGCGAAGCTGGAGGAGCCGCTGGTCGTCCGCCCCACGTCGGAGACGGTGATCGGCACTGCCTTTGCGCGCTGGGTCCAGTCGTGGCGCGATTTGCCCGTGCTGATTAACCAATGGGCGAACGTCGTCCGCTGGGAGATGCGCACGCGCATGTTCCTGCGCACCAGCGAGTTCCTCTGGCAGGAAGGGCACACCGCGCACGCGAGTGAGGCAGAGGCGCGCGAAGAGACGCTGAAGATGCTCGAAGTCTATCGCAGCTTCGCCGAGGAGTGTGTGGCGATGCCGGTGATCGCGGGCGAGAAGCCCGAGAACGAGCGCTTCCCGGGCGCCGTCGAGACCTGGTCGATCGAGGCGATGATGCAGGACGGCAAGGCGCTCCAGGCGGGCACCAGCCACTTCCTCGGCACCAATTTCGCGCATGCGCAGAACATCCGCTTCCAGAATGCCGAAGGGCAGCTCGAATATGCGCAGACGACGAGCTGGGGCATGTCGACGCGCATGATCGGCGGCCTGATCATGATGCACGGCGATGACGATGGCCTGCGCGTGCCGCCGCGCGTCGCGCCCTGGCAGATCGTGATCGTGCCGATGCTGCGCGACGTGCCTGAGGATGCGGCGATCGTCGACTATTGCAAGGAGCTCCAGCAGCAGCTTTCGGTGCTCAGCGTGTTCGGCGAGCCGGTGCGCGCGCTGCTCGATCTGCGTCCGGCCAAGGCCGCCAACAAGCGCTGGGCCTGGGTCAAGAAGGGCGCGCCGCTGGTGCTCGAAGTCGGCGGACGCGATGTCGCCGGGGCGAACGTCTCGGTCATCCGCCGCGATCGGCTCTATCGCGAAGAGCCTGCCCCCGCGAAGGCGGGGGGCAAGCTCGACAGCACGATCCTGCCGCGCGCCCAGTTCGTCGACGAGGCGACTCAGCTGCTGGAGAGCATCCAGCAGTCGCTCTACGATCAGGCGCGCGCGCGAACCGATGCGAACATCCGCCGCGATGTGACGGATTTCGACGCGCTCGCCGCTGCCTTCGACGAGAACATCCGCTATCCGGGCTGGGTCGAGGTCAATTGGGCAAAGCCGACGGGCGCGGAGCTCGACAAGGCAGTCGAGCGGCTCAAGGCGCTCAAGCTGACCTTCCGCAACGTGCCGGCCGGCGCCGCGCCTGCGGAGGGCAATTGCATCTTCACCGGCCGCCCCGCGGTCGAGCGCATCTTGGTCGCGCGCGCCTATTGATGCGCACGCTGTTCGCCTCGCTGGTCTATCAGGAGCCGCTGGGCGACGCGCCGCTGGTCGAGGCGCTGGAGGATTCGTGCCTCCAGCTCGCTCAGGATGATGCGGCGGGCAAGCGCTGGTGCCGCGAGCACGGCTATCGCGGCTACACCAGCTATGGCTCGCTGGGCGACCTGCCGATCCGTGACCCCAATTTCGCGGATCTGAAGCGTCTGCTGGACAAGCATGTCGCCCGCTTCGTGGAGGCTTGCGCCTTCGATCTCGGCGGCAAGAAGCTCAAGCTCGACAGCCTGTGGGTCAACGTCCTCGACGCCAAGGGCGGGCACAGCGGGCACATCCACCCGCACAGCGTCGTCTCAGGCACGCTCTATGTCGCGCTGCCGCCCGGCTCGCGCGGGTTGAAGTTCGAGGATCCCCGCCTCGCGATGCTGATGGCTGCGCCGCCGCGCCGCGCGGATGCGCCGGAGATGCTGCGAAGCTTCGTCGAGGTTTCACCCGAGCCCGGGACGGTGCTGCTTTGGGAAAGCTGGCTGCGTCACGAAGTCGCGCCGGGTTCGGGCAGGGACAAGAGGATCAGCATCAGCTTCAATTACCGCTGGTGACCGGCCGCCGCGCCTTCCTCGCGGGCGCACTGGCGCTGCCGCTGGCGGCCCGGGCCGAAGAGCAATGGGATGCGGTGGTCGATCCGCGCACCGGCACGCTCGGTGCCGCGCTGGCAAAGGCCGCCACAGCGGGCGGACGGCCATTCCGCATTCTGGTCCGGCCGGGGCTGCTGGTCGAGAAGCTGACGATCACGACACCCGACGTCACGATCGTCGGTAGCGGCGGCGATAGCGTGCTGAGCTTCGGCACCTACGCGGGAATGCCCCACCCGGAAGGCGGCACCTGGGGCACCGGTCGAACGGCAACGCTGACCATCGCCGCGCCGGGTGTGACGCTGCGCAACCTCACGGTCCGCAACAGCTTCGACTATGTCGGTGCCAGGCGCGACAGCGCCGGCAACGGCGCCCAGGCCGTGGCGCTGATGATCCGTGCGGAGGCGGACCGCACGCTGGTCGAGGATTGCACGCTCGAAGGCTATCAGGACACTTTCTACCTGCAGGCGCGCTCGCAGGTTTCGCGCTGCCGGATCGTCGGCGGAGTGGATTTCATCTTCGGCGGTGCCGCGGCGTGGTTCGAACAGTGCGAGATCGTCACGCGCTTCGTGCCGGGCTCCCCCAATTCGGGCTATCTTTCCGCCTCGAGCACGCCTGCCGACCAGCCGTTCGGGCTGGTGTTCGATCGCTGCCGGCTGCTGCGCGAGCCTGGCGTCCCGGCACATTCGACGTGGCTCGGCCGACCGTGGCGCGCGGGCGGCAACATGGCGCTCACCGGCCAGTCGGTGTTCCTGCGCTGCTGGATGGATGCGCATATCAAGCGCGAGGGCTGGACCTGGATGGGATACAAGGGCCCGGACGGCGAACCGCGCCGCCTCACCCCGCAGGAAGCCCGGTTGTTCGAATATGCCAGCCGCGGTCCGGGCGTGGGCCCTGCCTCGGCCGCCCGCCGTTTCCTCGATGCGGCTGCCGCTGCGCGGTTTACCCGCGACGCCGTGCTTGGCGGCTGGAATAGCCAGGCGGCTATTGAGATACCGGAGCGGCCTGGGGTAAGCTCGGCCCGGGGGCGATTGGAGGAAGGCTGATGTCTCGAACCACGTTCTTCGCTGCCGCGCTGATGGTGGCGCTCCCCAGCGCCGCGCTCGCGCACCACGGCTGGAGCTCCTACGACGAATCCAAGCCGCTTACGCTCACCGGCACGCTCCAGAACGTCTCCTGGTCCAACCCGCACGGCAGCGCGACGATGCGCTGGCAGGGCAAGCAGTGGAACGTCGTCCTGGCGCCCGTCTCGCGGATGGAGGCGCGCGGGCTCACGTCTGCGATGATCGACAAGGGCCAGACCGTGACGCTCGTCGGCTATGCCCGCAAGGACGGCACCGCGGAGATGCGGATCGAACGCGTGAAGGTCGGCGACAAGACGGTCGAGCTGCGCTGAGGCGTGGAGGATGTGCTGCTCGGATGGGCCGGGTGGCTCGACGCGGCGGGCGTGAGCCAATGGTCGCGCGGCGCCGCCTGGGCCTATCCGGTGGCGAACACCTTCCACCTGCTCGGGCTGGTGATGTTGGTGGGCGGGATCGGCGTGGTCGACCTGCGGCTCGCCGGGCTGTGGCGTGCAATCCCCGCGGCACCCCTGTCGCGGGCGCTCACTCCGGTCGCGCTGGCGGGGCTGGTGGTGCTGGCGGCGAGCGGCACGATCCTCTTCGCCGCTGACGGCGCGGCGCTGGCGCGTTCGGAGACCTTTCACCGCAAGCTGGTGCTGATCGTGCTCGCCCTTGGCAACGCACTGGTCTTCCGGCTGGCGTGGCAGCGGCGCGTCGAGGCGGGCGGGACCGTACCTCCGCTCGGGCGGCTGATGGCCGCGGTGTCGCTGCTGCTCTGGTTGTCGGTGGGAACGCTGGGGCGGTGGATCGCCTATAGCTGAGTGCAGCTCAGCAGATCACCAGCGTCAGCGAACGCATCAGGCTTCGCTCGATCGGCGCGTCGAAGCGGCAGCCGATGTGATTGCCGTCGTTCCAGACGACGGTCGCGGCGACGGGCACGGTGCCCTTTAGCCGCAGCCAGAGCCGCTCGCCTTGCTGATGCTCGGTCGAGCAGGCGAGGCGGCAGCCATAGACCGAAAGGTCGTGCAGCGTCGCCTCGACCGGTTCCTCGCTGTGGCTGCGGAGCGTGGCCTGCGACACGATGATGCGATGCCGCTCCGCCGCGCGCTGCTCGACGAGCGCCGGTCCCACGCTTCGATATTGTGAAAGCCTTGTCGCCATTGCCCTCTCGCCCCCGGTGGCATGGCTACATTCCCAGTTATCAACAATTGGTTAATCGATGGTTGCTGCCCACCATGCGGCAAACTGCGCGCGTTCCGCCTCGCTCATGTGCAGCCCGAGCTTGCTGCGGCGGTACAGCACGTCCTCGGGCGTCCGCGCCCACTCGCGCGTTCGCATCCATCGGGCTTCCAATTCGGTGAGCCCGGCACCCAGCGGCTGCCCCATTCCCGCCTCGTCCTCGACTCCGGCCAGCATCTCGCTGAGCAGCCTCCCATAGGCGCGGGCCATGCGAAGCGAGCGCGCCTCGCCGAGGAAAGGCCAGGTGGCGCGGACCTGCTCGAGGAAATGTCCGAAGGCGGGAATGGCGCCCCCGGGGAAGACCCGCGCACGCGTGCGCGCGCTGGTCACGACATCCAGCGCGCCGCCGATCTTCTCGACGGCTTCCTCTGCCAGGGCGCGTGCGGTGGTGATCTTGCCGCCGAAGACCGAGAGGATCGGCGCACCCTCGCGGTCGAACTCGAGCAGATAGTCGCGGGTCACCGCTTGCGCGGCGTCGGTGCCGTCGTCGTGCAGTGGCCGGACGCCCGACCAGTTCCATACCACATCGCCCGGCGTGACCTGACCGGCGAAATAGCGGTTCGCCGCCGCGCAGAGATAGTCGACTTCCTCCGGCGAGCAGACCGCATCCTCGGGTTTTTCGACGGGCACGTCGGTGGTGCCGATCTCGGTGAAGCGATCCTCATAGGGAATGGCGAACACGATCCGGCGGTCGGGTTGCTGGAGGATATAAGCATGGTGGCCCTCGAACAGCCGCGGCACGACGATGTGGCTGCCCTTCACCAGCCGGACCCGCGAGCGGGTGGCGACTCCGACCTTGCCGAGCAACTCCATTACCCAGGGACCGGTGGCGTTGACCAGGCAGCGCGCCTGCACTTCGCGCCCATCCGATAGCTGGGCGTGCCAAAAGCCGTTCGTACGGTGGGCAGAGAGCAGCGCGGTTCGGGGCGCGATTTCCGCGCCTTTCTCCGCTGCATCCAGAGCGTTCGCGAGGGTGAGGCGGGCGTCGTCCACCCAGGCGTCCGAATAGACGAAGCCCCGGCGGGTATCGGCAAGCGGAGCGATATAGTCGGCGTCGCGCTCGCTCAGGCCACGCGAGCGCGGCAGGCTCGATGCGCCGGCGAGCATGTCGTAAAGATAGAGGCCGGCACGGACCATCCACCACGGCCGGACCGAATGGGCATGCGGCAGCACGAAGGCCATCGGCCGGATCAGGTGCGGCGCCGCCGCCAGCAACCGCTCGCGCTCGTGCAGCCCCTCGCGCACAAGCCGGAACTGCCAGTTCTCAAGGTAGCGCAGCCCGCCGTGGATCAGCTTGGTCGAGGCGGAGGAGGTGTGCCCGGCAAGGTCGTCCTTCTCGACGAGCAGCACGCTCAGGCCGTTAAGCGCCGCCTCGCGTGCGATCGCGCACCCGTTGATCCCGCCGCCGACGATGAGAAGATCATAGGGCACGTGCGTCTCACTAAGGAGTTGGTAGGCTGGTCGCGAGTCCCTATGTGAGGATCGAATGGCAAGAACTAAAACAAGAGCAGGCCTGCCTACCCGGCAGCAGATCCTCGACTTCATCACATCGTCGGACACGCCCGCCGGCAAGCGCGAGATCGCCCGCGCTTTCGGACTGAACGGGCAGGACAAGATCGCGCTCAAGGCGCTGCTCAAGGACATGAGCGACGAGGGACTGATCGATGCCGCTCCGGGCCGCGCCTTCCACAAGATGGGCGGCGTTCCCAAGGTGACCGTGCTCCGCGTGACCGACGCCGACGGCGACACGGTGTGGGCAGTCCCCGAGCGCTGGGAGGCCGAGGGCATCCCGGTGCCGCGGCTGCGGGTCCGTGAGCAGCGGGGCAAGCGCAGCGCGCTCGCCATCGGCGACCGCATCCTCGCGCGCACCGAAGAGGCCGGCAACGGCTGGATCGCGCACCCGATGAAGAAGCTCGCGCGCGGCGAGGAGCAGATGCTCGGCGTGGTGCACGAGGAGGGCGGGCGGCTCTACCTCCAGGGCGTCGAGAAGAAGGACCGCCGCAGCTACCCCATCTCCGAGCGCAACGGCGCCGAGCCCGGCGATCTGGTGCTCGCCGAAAAGGCGGGCAAGCCGCCGCGGATCTTCGCGCGCGTCACCGAACGGCTCGGCGATCCCTTTGCGCCGCGCAGCTTCTCGCTGATCGCGATCCACCGCCACGGCATCCCCAACGTCTTCTCCGAAGAACTGCTCGCCGAGGCGGAGCGCGTTTCGGAGCAGCCGCTGGGCGAGCGCGAGGACCTGACGCATCTGCCGATCGTCGCGATCGACCCGGCGGATGCGCGCGACCATGACGACGCCGTCTGGGCCACGCCGGACGACGACCCTGCCAACCCCGGCGGGTGGAAGGCCGTGGTCGCGATCGCCGATGTGAGCTTCTACGTCCGCTCCGGCTCGGTGCTCGACCGCGAGGCGCGCAAGCGCGGCAACTCGGTCTATTTCCCCGATCGCGTGGTGCCGATGCTGCCCGAGATCCTTTCGGCCGAAGTCTGCTCGCTCAAGGAAGGCGCCGACCGCGCGGCGATGGCGTGCCATCTCCAGGTTTCGAAGGACGGTGCGCTCAAGAGCTGGCGGTTCAGCCGCGCGGTGGTTCGGATCGCGGCGAACATCGCCTATGAGGACGCACAGGCGGCGATCGATGGAACGATCGAGCACCCGCTCACCGAAACTGCGCTCCGGCCGCTGTGGGACTGCTGGCGTGCGCTCTACAAGGCGCGCGAGAAGCGCGAGCCGCTCGATCTCGACTTGCCCGAGCGGCGGATCATGCTCGACGAGATGGGGCGGATCCTGTCGGTAGCGCCGCGCGAACGGCTCGATGCGCACAAGCTTATCGAGGATTACATGATCGCCGCCAACGTCGCTGCGGCCAAGGCGCTCGAGGCCAAGAAGGCGCCGGTGATGTACCGCGTCCACGAGCCGCCGGCGCGCGAGAAGCTGGTCGCGCTCAAGGAATATCTCAAGACCTTCGACGTCGAGTTCGCGCTGGGACAGGTGATCAAGCCCGCCACGTTCAATCGCATCCTGGAGCGCGTCGGAGAGTCGGACTTCCGCCCGCAGGTGATGGAGCAGGTGCTGCGCACCCAGACCCAGGCCTATTACGGGCCCGAGAACCATGGCCACTTCGGCCTGTCGCTCGGCAGCTACGCCCACTTCACTTCGCCGATCCGCCGCTATGCCGATCTGATCGTCCACCGTTCGCTGGCCGAGGCGTACAAACTGGGGCCGGGCGGGCTGACTTTCGACGAAGCCGCGACGATGGACCGGATCGGCGAGAGCATCAGCCAGCTCGAGCGCCGCGCGATGGAAGCCGAGCGCGAGACGATCGACCGCTATGTCGCCGCCTATCTCTCCGAGCATGTCGGCTCGGTGATGGAAGCGCGGATCACCGGCGTGCAGAACTTCGGCTTCTTCGCGACGATCGAGGGAATCGGCGGCGACGGGCTGGTGCCCGTGCGCGATCTGGGCACCGAATATTTCCGCTACGACGAGACGACGCATCAACTGATCGGCGAAGCAACGGGGGAGAGCTTCGCACTCGGCCAGCGCCTGCCGCTGCGGCTGGTGGAAGCGAACCCGATCTCGGGCGCGTTGCGTTTCGAGCTGCCCGACGGCAAGGGTTCGGCATCGAGCCGTGACGAGGCGGGGCGCGAGGCGCGGGGGAGAGGACCCAAGCGCGTGATCAAGCATCGCGGCCGGCCCGCGAACATCCGCCACCAGGGCCGCAAGCGCTGAGGGGAGACGCGATGAATAGCGCGGAGAACGTCGTTCCGATCCAGGCCGCGGCGGCTGCGCGTGCCCGCCGGCGTGTGATCAATCACTTCTACGTCTGGCGCGCGATCAGCCCCGAAGAGGCGATCGAATACAGCCCGCCGACGCCGATGGAGCAGCGCCAGTTCGACCGGATGGTCAAGAGCGGCGTGATCCGCATCGCGCAGCCGGGGCTCTACTGGATCGATCTGGCAGCGCGCGACGCGGCGGAAGGCCGGCGGCGGCGAAAGCTGGTGCCGATCGTGATCGCGGTTTGCCTTGCGATCGCGGCGACGTTGCTGCTGTTCTACAAGGGCTGAGCGGCCCTCAGGCTTTCCCGCCAGTTTTGACTCTTTTCACGGAAACGCGCTGCATCTCGCAATTTTATTTCGCGGGGTGCGATTGGTTGACCTGCGATTTCAAAGAGCGGGCGGCGCGGGCCGCGGAGAGGAGCCAAGCAGGCGAAATCCTACATTGCAAGGATGTATGCGAAGCTCGGTTTCCCCTCCCTGCAAGGGAGGGGATCAAGGGGTGGGTAGCTCCAGGTGAGGCTCGATGCCTCACCTGGAGCTTTCATTGGGTGTCCTCGGAGTCTTTTGGGCGCGCAGACGCGCGCACCCACCCCCAGCCCCTCCCTGCAAGCAGGGAGGGGAGCGCGTTTGGACTGGTGCTAACGCATGATCCCGCGCGTGCGGGCTGCGGTCACTTGGCTGCGGAGCAGCTCGATCTGGCCGCGCAGACCGCTATTCTCCGAATAGGAGAACCCTCCGGCAGAGGCGCGGTAACCGAAGCCGCCGATCCGGCGGCTCTGGCGAAGCAATGCGCGCTCTTCGCTGTGGGTGATCTGGCCATTGTCCTGCGCCTCGCGGATCTCGCGGCGGATCTTGCCGAGCTCCCGCCCGTAGCTGAAGTCGGCGCGCGGCGTGCCTGCGCGTTCGGTGCGGTAGCCGCCGCGGGGCTGGGCGATGTCGCCGCCCCAGTTGCCTGCGCGGGGACTGGGAGCGGTGGCGCCGGTGTAGCTGCCGAGGCTCTGGGCGGCGGCAGGCGGGGGCAGGATCAGCGTGGCGGCGAGGACGAGCGGAGCGATGCGCATGGAACACCTCGTGCGTTCTGGCACGAGAGTTGTTCCATCGCCGTCATGAACTCGTCGTGAACGTCAGCCCGGCATGCGCCTCCAGCCGCTTGCGCAGCGCTTCGGGCATCAGCGCTCCAGCGGTCCAGATACCGCCCTTGCCTTCGGCCGGCACATCGCGGAGCAGGCAGAGCGCGCTTTCGGCGATCATCTTGCTCGTCGAGCCATAGCCAGGGTCCTTGTCGCCCTTAACCACTGCAGTGACGCTCTGGCCGTCAGGCATCTCGGCGACGAAGGCGATCTCGTAGAAGCCGGACTCGCGTTCTTCCTTGCTCGGGCCTTCGCCGGGCGCCGGGCCCTTGTCGGCGTTCATCGGGTTCATCTTGGCGATCGCCTCTGCCGTGGCCTTGCCGAGCTCGCCGATGCCGGGCGCGATCATCATCTCGTCGTACTGGAAATCGCTGCCATAGGGGTGGCCCGCCAGGAAATTGGTGCGGTGGACATTCTTGGTGTTGATCACCGCCATCATGAACGGCGCCACCCAGGCTTCGACCGCCTCGTCATAGTGCGGGACCATGCCGTTGGGCTGGTGCGGCCCGTCGAACCCCGGCGCGAGCGCGAAGGGATCGATCATCAGCTTGAGGATCGAAGGGTCCTTCGCGGCGGCCGCCATCGTCGCCTTGCCGCTGGCGAAGGTGCCGCCCGAGAAGGTGCCCTTCATCGCGCGGATGCGGCCCTTCACGCGCGGCGCGGGTCTGCCGAAGCGGCGCTTGGCCTCCTCCTGCGCGGTCCAGACACCAAGATCGAACGGGATCGAATCGAAGCCGCACGAGAAGACGATGCGCGCGCCGCTCGCCTTCGCCGTGGCTTCGTATTTGTCGATCATCTGGCGCATCCAGGCGGGCTCGCCGCATAGGTCGACGTAAGCGGTGCCGGCCCGGGTGCAGGCGGCGAGGAGCTGCTCGCCATAGAGCTGATAGGGTCCCACGGTGGTGATCACCACGGCTGCGCGCCGGACCATCGCATCGAGGCTGGCGGGATCGTCGGCATTGGCAGTGACGAGCGGCGTGTCCGCCGCGGCGCCGATCTCGCTTCGCACCTCCTGGAGCTTGCTGAGCGAGCGGCCCCCCATTGCCCATTTGAGGCTGCCATCGGCATAGTGGTTCGCGAGATATTCAGCGACCAGGCGGCCGGTGAAGCCCGTGGCGCCATAAACGAGGATGTCGAATTCGCGGTCCATCTGCCTCTCCATTTGCTGGCATACCGGATTTTCTAAATGGGATTGAAGCAGAGAATGGGCGAGAGGGGAAGGGTGCTGGACTCAGTCGATCAGCACCCGACGTGAGATCGTGCAAAAATCCTCCCCCGCCAGGGGGAGGTGGCGCCGAAAGGCGTCGGAGGGGGCGGATGCCAGAACGGGAGCGAAGTGATTCCTCCCCCTCCGTCAGGCTGCGCCTGACACCTCCCCCTGGCGGGGGAGGATTGGGTGTAGGCCGGTCGGGATAGCCCCTCAGGAGCCGGGCTTAGAGGATCATGCGTCGAACTGCAGCGCGGCCAGCCGGGCATAGAGGCCGCCACCGGCGACGAGCTCGGCATGGGTGCCGGTCTCGACGATGCGGCCCTCGTCCATCACGATGATCCGTCCCGCGGCCCGGACGGTGGCGAGGCGGTGGGCGATGACGAGGGTGGTGCGGTTGGCCATCAGCCGTTCGAGCGCGTCCTGGACCAGGCGTTCACTCTCGGCGTCGAGCGCGGAGGTGGCTTCGTCGAGCAGCAGGATTGGCGCGTCGCGGAGCAGCGCGCGGGCGATCGCGATGCGCTGGCGCTGCCCGCCCGACAGGCGCGCGCCGCCTTCGCCGAGGAAGGTGTCGAGGCGCTGCGGCAGATCGCGGAGGAAGTCGGCGGCGTTGGCGGCCTCGGCCGCGGCCCAGATCGCTTCGTCCGAGGCATCCCAGGCGCCGTAGCGGAGGTTGTCGCGCGCGGAGGCGGCGAAGATCACCGTTTCCTGCGGCACGATCGCCATGCGTCCGCGCACGTCGGCCGGGTCGGCCTGCCGCACGTCGACTCCGTCGACGCGGACGGTGCCCGCCTCGGGATCGTAGAAGCGCTGGAGAAGCTGGAAGAGCGTCGACTTGCCAGCGCCCGAGGGTCCCACGACCGCCACGGTCTCGCCCGGCTTCACGTCGAGCGAGAAATCGGTCAGCGCGGAGACTTCGGGGCGCGTGGGATAGCGGAAGACCACATGCTCGAACGCGATCGCTCCGAGCGGGGGCTGGGGCAGCGCGACCGGGTGTGCAGGCGGGGCGATGTCGGGCTGCTCCGACAGCAGCTCGGCGAGGCGGCTCGCGGCGCCCGATCCGCGCAGCAGCTCGCCATAGGTCTCCGTGAGCGCGCCGAACGAGCCGGTGACGAGCCCGGCGGTAATAACGAAGGCCGTGATCGATCCGCCCGAGATGCGCCCGGCGGCCACGCCCGACACCGCATCCCACATGATCAGCGTGATCGCCGTGAACAGCAGCCCGATCACCAGCGCGGTCATCACGGCGCGAAGAGCGAAGCGCTGCTTGGCGGCGGCGAAGCTGCGGAGCACCGCCCCGTCGAAACGCTCGGCCTCGCGCTTCTCCTGCCCGAAGGCCTGGACGATGCGCATCGCGCCGAGCGTTTCGGACGCGATCCCGCCGATGTCGGCGATCCGGTCCTGGCTCGAGCGCGAGAGCTGGCGGACGCGCCCGCCGAGCCAGACGATCGGGAGGACCACCAGCGGCAGGCCGATGATCAGGTAGAGCGCGATCGCAGGGGCGAGCGCAAACAGATAGATCACGCCGCCGATGCCGGTGAGCAGGTTGCGCAGCGCGGTGGAGACAGTGCTGCCGACGACCATCTCGATGATCGCAGTGTCCGAGGTGAGGCGCGAGGCGATCTCCGACGGACGGTTCTCCTCGAACCATTTGGGCGGAAGCCGCAGCAAGTTGCGGTGAACGGCCTTGCGGATGTCCGCGACGGTGCGCTCGCCGACCCAGGAGACGAAGTAGAAGCGCACCGCGGTGGCGATCGACAGCGCGAGGACGACGAGCAGCAGCCCGTGGAAATAGACGCCGATCCGGCTGGTGTCCGCGCCGGCCGCGAAGCCGTTGTCGACGATCTGCTTGAAGGTGCGCGGGATCCACAGAGTCGCGATCGACGAGGCCAGCAGCGCGAGCGTGGCGGCCGTCAGCTGCAGCGGATAGCGGCGCGTGAAACCCCACACGATGAGGAGGTTGCTCAGCTTGCGTCGGGGTTGCGCCGCGGCGGGGGCGGGCGGGACGGGGTCGGCCATGGCGCGCGCCTAGCGTGATTGGGGGGGAAGGGGAACCTCCTGCCGACAGCGCGCCCGTTTCGGAAGAGGTGCATCGACGTTCGATCCTCCCCCGCCAGGGGGAGGTGGCGCGCGAAGCGCGACGGAAGGGGAGGAAGCACGCCGATAATTGATCGCTTACCTCCCCCTCCGTCAGCCTATGGCCGACACCTCCCCCTAGCGGGGGAGGATTGGTGTCGAGCGGCTTGGCGCGCAACCATACCGGAGCTTCGTACATTCCCCGAGGCGACGTTGCACCGCAACACGCGCACGCTATATAGAATTGGGTGAACCGCCGCCTTTTCCGCGGGGACGGTGGAAGGAATTCGATGCTGTACGACGCTTACGAAATTCAACGTTCGCTCCTCGCCGGCGCCAGCGCATGGGCCAATTTCTCCGCGGGTCTGCTCAACAATCCGGCCAATCCCTTCGCTTATTTCGGCGGTGGCCCGGTGCTCGCTTCGGCGCTGGAGGTGTTCGGCCATGCTGCAGCGCCGCGCGGCAAGCCCGATTTCGGGCTCGACCATACCCAGATCGACGGCCGCCAGGTGGACGTCCATGAGGAGATCGTGCTCCGGAAACCCTTCGGCCAGCTCAAGCGCTTCGTGCGCAAGGGCGTGGAGGGCGGGCCCAAGCTGCTGATCGTCGCGCCGATGTCCGGCCATTACGCCACGCTGCTGCGCGGTACGGTGGAGCGGATGCTGCCGGTGGCCGACGTCTACATCACCGACTGGCGCGACGCGAAGCTGGTGCCGCTGGCCGAGGGGCGCTTCGACCTCGACGACTATATCGATTACATCGTCGCCTTCCTCGAGCATATCGGGGCAGAGGGTGACCCGCGGCCGCACATGCTGGCGGTGTGCCAGCCGTCGGTGCCCTGCTATGCCGCGGTGGCGCTGATGAGCGCCGACAAGCATCCCAGCCGCCCCAAGACGCTGACGATGATGGGCGGCCCGATCGACACCCGCGAGGCGCCGACCGCCGTCAACACGCTGGCGACCGAGCGGCCGCATGCCTGGTTCGAGCAGAATGTGATCGCGACGGTGCCGATGATGTATCCGGGCGCGGGGCGGAAGGTCTATCCGGGCTTCCTGCAGCTCGCGGGGTTCATGACGATGAACCTCGGCAGCCACATGATCAGCCACTGGGAGATGTTCAAGCACCTCGTCCAGGGCGACGACGACAGCGCCGACGCGACGATGCGCTTCTACGACGAATATCGCTCGGTGTGCGACATGACCGCCGAATTCTACCTCCAGACGATCGACGTGGTGTTCCAGGCGCATGCGCTCCCCAAGGGCGAGATGACGCACCGCGGGCGCAAGGTCGATCCGGCGGCGATCACCGACGTGGGCCTGCTCGCGATCGAAGGCGAGCGCGACGACATCTCCGGGATCGGCCAGACCAAGGCGGCGCTCGAGATCGCGACCAAGCTGCCCGCAGCCAAGAAGCAATACCACCTCGCCGAGGGCGTGGGGCATTACGGCATCTTCAACGGCTCCAAGTGGCGGACGCGGATCGCGCCCGTGCTCGAGAAGTGGATGGCGGAGAACGGCGGCTGAGCGCGTCCTGAGCCGCCCGCGTCAGTTGTATTCGCTGGTCGCGACAAGGCTCCAGACCAGCCAGGCGACTCCGGCCCAGATCGCGACGACGATCAGCACCCCGGCCCAGCTGACCGGGCGCTGCGTCTCGATCTCGGCGCGGGCGCGGTGCTCGGCGAACAGCGCGGCGGGCACCATCTTCTCGAACAGCCAGACGCCGAGCGGGATGAGCACGGCGTCGTCGATCAGCCCGAGCACGGGAATGAAGTCCGGCACCAGGTCGATCGGCGAGAGCGCATAGGCGGCCACGAGCACGCCGAACAGCCGCGCGGGCAGCGGCGTGCGCGGATCGCGCACCGCCAGCCACACGGCATGTGCCTCGACGCGGATTCGATGTGCGAGGGAAGGGCCCATCGGCGCGGTATCGCCGAGCGGCCCCTCCGCGGCAAGCCGCCTACAACGCCGTCTCGACGTGGCGCCCGGCTTCCTCGGGCTTGATCTTCATGCCCGTCAGCATCTTGAACTTGCCCGATAGCGACTCGTCGCCTTCCCAGATCTCCGCATCCTGAAGCTCGAAGCGGAGCATGATCAGGCTGGGGTCGTTGCGGCCGCCGTCGAACCAGGCCTCGACCATGTTGGACCAGTATTTGTCGATGACCGCCGGGTCACGCTCTTCGACCAGGTTGCCCATGATGCAGGCGAAGAGCTTGTGGTCCTTGGTCACGACTTGCGCCATCGCCGGGCCGCCTGGCGCAATGCGATTGTCCTTCCTGGTGTAGAACCAGAATTGGCCGTCGGCATCCGGATCGAGGATCGCCGTCATCGGCTCGGCATGATCCTGACTGCCCATACGCTTGACCATGACGAAGGGGCTCTTGGCCAGCTTCTCCCACATCCGCTTGCGCACCGCGGCGGGATCGTTGCTCTGCTGTTCGTCCATCATTCTCTCCCAAGGGGTTGCCGGGAGAGAACGAGCGGGCGCGGCGCGGTTTCCTTGGGTCAGGCGTGGCCCAGCGCCGCTGCGGCACCGAGCAGCTCCAGGTCGTTGCGGTTGACCAGCGCGACCGGCACTTCGGAAAGCTGGCGGCGAAAGGCCGTCTTCTCCTCCATGCGCCGGCGGAAGCCGGGGTCCATCAGCTGCGGCTGGAGCGCGCGGGCGATGGCGCCGGTGAGGAACACGCCGTCCCATGCGCCGAAGGTGAGCGCCAGATCGCCCGCGAATGCGCCCAGATGCTCGACCCACATCGCGATCGCGGCTGCGCAATTGGGGTCGCGGCCGACATTGCGGGTGACATCCTCGGGTTTTTCGAGACGCTTGCCGCCCGACAGTGCCTCATAGGCGAGCAGCAGCCCCGTGGCGCTGAGCAGCGTCTCGATCTCGAGCGAATGGCCGCGCCCCTCGCAATGCTGGGAAGGTTCGGCCGTTGGCGCTCTTGGGCGCAAAGCTGATGTGCCCGGCCTCGCTCTCGATCGGCACGAGCTTGCCGCCCGAGGTGATCAGCGCCGATACGCCGAGACCGGTGCCCACGCCGATGACGACATAGTTGCCGCCGGGCTCGACCGCGCGGGGCAGCGGACCCCTGAGCGGCGTGAAGGCGCTGCCCGGAAGCAGCGTGAGCGCGAGCGCATTGGCCGCGCACTCGTTGAGCGCGCGGGGCCGGACCCGCAGAACCGCCTCGACGCCCGACAGCGAGATGTACCAGCGGCTGCCGGTTAGATTGATCAGGTCGCCGCGCGCCGCTCCCGCCACCGCGAGGACGCTGGGGAGCTGCGCATCGGCCAGCCCGACGCCGTTGAGATAGGTTACGAGCGCGCTGGTGAAGGTCGCGTGCTCCGCAGTCATGAACTTGCGCACGTCGCGCGGCATCAGCCCCACCTCGCCGCCGGTCAGCCCGAACCGCACCGATTGGCGGCCGATATCGGCCACCAGCGCCAGATCCTGCGTCATCGCTCCCCCTCTTCGTGGCCTCCACCTTCGGGAGGTCCGCTGTTGTTATCGCTACCAATGGTTACGGAAACGAAAACACGCGGTCGCTGGCAGCGTTGTCGGTGCGATAACGTGCAACAATGAAGGATGTGCAAACGCTTTGGCGATGATGTAACATTCCCTGACGCACAAGATGGAGAGGTGGAATGAAGGCATTCATCGCAACGCTTCTGCTCGCGAGCAGCGTGTGGACATCTTCCGCGCTAGCTCAGGTATCATCCACCTCGCCGCTGCTCGGAAGGTGGGCGCTCGATCTTTCGCGCATGCCGGTGCCGCCTGAGGCGCGGCCGAAGAGCGTCACCATCTCGTTCAGCGATGCGAGCGACGGAAAATGGTCGACCGAGGTGCATATCGTCGACGGGAGCGGAGCGGAGAGTCGTGCCAAGTCCACCTATCCGCTGGATGGAACACCGGTGCCCGTCGAGGGAAGCATCGAGGCAGACACGACTGCAGTGAAGACGCCCCTTCCGGACGTGCTGATCATGACGCTCGGCAAGGATGGCGCCCCGGCCTCGACACGTATCTTCACCGTGGCGCCGGACGGGAACTCCCAGATCGAGACGGCGGTTTATTTTACGCCCGAGGGCAAACCAGTAATGCGGACGAATTACTTCACGCGGGTACGGTAGCCGGTACGGCTGGTGCTGAGCCGATAGCCGGTCCCCGAGGGGGCTTGCCATATCGAAAGTCGCCCCACCCCAACCCCCCCCCTGAAGGGGAGGGGTTTTTGTTTGCGGTCACAGCACTTCGAACAGCCCCGCCGCGCCCATGCCGCCGCCGATGCACATCGTCACGACGACATGCTTCGCGCCGCGGCGCTTGCCTTCGATCAGCGCGTGGCCCGTCATGCGCGCGCCCGACATGCCATAGGGGTGGCCGATCGAGATCGCGCCGCCGTTGACGTTGAGCAGTTCGTTCGGGATGCCGAGCTTGTCCCGGCAATAGAGGACCTGGACCGCGAAGGCCTCGTTCAATTCCCACAGGCCGATGTCGCCCATCTTGAGGCCGTAGCGGTCGAGCAGCTTGGGGATGGCGAAGACCGGGCCGATGCCCATCTCGTCGGGCTCGGTGCCGGCAACTGCCATGCCGATATAGCGGCCGAGCGGCTGGAGGCCGCGCTTTTCGGCGAGTCTCTCTTCCATCAGCACGCTCGCGGCGCTGCCGTCGGAGAGCTGGCTGGCGTTGCCCGCAGTGACGGTGCCGTTCGGGAGCACCGGCTGGAGCGCGGCGAGACCCTCGGCATTGGTGTCGGGGCGGTTGCCTTCGTCCTTGGCGAGCGTGACTTCCTTCTGGGTGACTTCCTTCGTCTCCTTGTTGACGAGATTCATCGTCGCGGTGACCGGGATGATCTCGTCGTCGAACTTGCCTGCCGCCTGGGCGGCGGCGGTGCGCTGCTGCGACTGGAGCGCATATTCGTCACACTGCTCGCGGCTGATGCCGTAGCGGGCCGCCACGACCTCGGCAGTCTGGAGCATCGGCATGTAGATGTCCTTGTGCATCGCCAGCAGCTCGGGATCGGGCTGCACGCGCATCTGCGGAGTCTGGACGAGGCTGATCGATTCGACGCCGCCGCCGATCGCGATGTCCATGTTGTCGACCATGATCTCCTTGGCCGCGGTGGCGATCGCCATCAGCCCCGAGGCGCACTGGCGATCGACTGACATGCCGGCGACCGTGACCGGCAGGCCCGCGCGGAGCAGCGAAGTGCGCGCGATGTTGCTCGCCTGCGCGCCCTGCTGGAGCGCGGCGCCGAACACCACATCGTCCACCTGGCCCGGCTCGATTCCCGCGCGCTCGACTGCCGCCTTGATCGCATGGCTCGCGAGCGTGGGCGAGGGAAGGTTGTTGAACGCACCGCGATAGGCGCGGCCGATCGGGGTGCGGGCAGTGGAGACGATGACTGCGGAGCGCATTTTTCTTCTCTTTCTCCCCTCCCGCTTGCGGGAGGGGGTTGGGGGTGGGCGCCCGCTATCCGCGAGCGTTTCGGCATGTGGAGGGCGGGCGCCCACCCCCCGGCCCCCTCCCGCACGCGGGAGGGGGGAGATTAGGTCACACGTAAACCAGCGCGATCCATTCGGCGATCAGCGCGGGCTTCTCCTCACCTTCGATCTCGAGGACATATTGCTGGACCTGCTCCCACACACCGGGCTGGCGCTCGATGAACTTGAGCAGGGTGAAGCGGCCGCGCACCCGCTTGCCCGAGCGGACGGGGGTGAGGAAACGGACCTTGTTGCCGCCGTAGTTCACGCCCATCCGCGCGCCGGCGATCGCAGGCGCGCCGGTCTGCGTCGCCAGCATCGGCATCAGCGAGAGCGACAGGAAGCCGTGCGCGATCGTGCCGCCGAAAGGGGTCTGGGCGGCGCGCTCTGGATCGACGTGGATGAACTGGTGGTCGCCCGTCGCATCGGCGAACTTGTCGATCATCGCCTGGGTGACCTCGACCCAGTCCGAGACGCGCTCGGTGCCAACGTTCGCGGCCATTTCCTGAACGGTGATCGTGTCCACCCGGGCTCCTCCCGCGCCGGTCTGGCCGGCGCGCGCCCATCTACCGGAGTGCCGCGGGAAATCGCAAGCCCTGCCGGACCGGAACATGGAAAATTGCCACATCGAGTAACGATGTAATGGTGAACACCTGTCGAAGGCGCCGGACCGAATATTCGAAAAATCACCTACATGTTGACGAGGTGCAGGATGTTGCCGTCCGGATCCTTGAACCAGACGCCACGGAAATCCCCCTCGGCGTGGACACCGTCGGTGATGGCCATGCCGAGCTCCGGATACTCCTCGAAGCGCACGCCATTGCTGCGCAGCTCGGTGACGGCAGCCTCGAAGCCGGCCGGTGCGCTCCACACCACCGCGTTCGCTTTGTTCGATCCGGCTGCGTCCGAGCGATAGACGATGAGCTGGGTGTCGCCGGTGCGATAGGTGAGCATATCCTCGGACGTGTCCGTGGCTTCGAGCCCGAGCGTTTCGCCGTAGAAACTCCGTGCCCGTTCGATGTCGGACACCGCGACGATCGCGGACGAAGAAAGATCGCGGAACATCGGACTTCTCCCAAGTGAAGACGCTTCAACGCTTGCGGTCTTCGTCCGGGTCCTTGTCCATGCGGACCACCGGCTGCACCTCGGGATAGGGAAGGATGAGCCTGCCGTCGGGTGCGGCGGTGTAGCTGGTCTGGGTGGGATAGGCGAAGGCGATGCCTTCGGCGGCGAAGCGGCGGATGATGGCGTTCGCGATCCGGTCGCGAGTGGGATGAGCGATGTCCCAGCTGTCGCCCGGCACTTCGACGATCAGTTCGAAATCGAGCGTGCTCGCGGCGAAATTGGCGAAGCCCGCGCGCGGCGCGGTGGCGCCTTCCGCCTCGACGATTTCCTTGAGCATCGCGGGGAGACGCTCGAGCTTCTCGGGCGGTGTTTCATAGGCGACTCCCAGCATCCAGGCGAAGCGGATGTGGTTGCGGTCGCTGATGTTCTGGATTTCCTTGTCCAGAAGCTGGCGGTTCGAGATGATGCGGAGCTCGCCGTCGAACGATCGGATGCGCGTAGACTTGAGCCCGATCGCCTCGATCGTCCCCGTCGTCTGGTCGAACTTGATGTTCTCGCCGACGCGGAACGGCCGGTCGAAGATGATCGCGAGCGCCGCGAACAGATCGCCGAAGATGCCCTGCGCGGCGAGGCCGATCGCGATGCCGCCGACGCCGAGACCGGCGACGAGGCCGGTGACGTTGACGCCCAGGTTGCTGAGCACCACCACCAGCGCGATCGCGAACACGGCGATCGACACGAGCAGCCGGATCAGGCCGATCGCGCTGGACAGCGCCTGGCCGTGATAATTCTCCGACATCGTCCGGTGCTCGACCAGGCCGAAGATGATCTCGCGGACCCAGATCGCGGCCTGGAACACCGCGGCGATGGTGAAGAGGAATCCGGCGGTGGAATCGATCACCGCCGGCGTCTGGGCGTAGCCCGAGACCAGCCGCAGCGCGACCATCAGGATGAAGAAATTGCCCGTCTTGCCGATCGCGCGGCCGAGGATCGAATACCAGTTGCCTACCCCTCCGCTGCGCTCGCAGAGCTTGAGCGCCCAGGCGCGGATCATGTGGAGCAGTAGCACTATGCCGACGGCGACACCGGCGGCGATCAGGATCTGGAGCCAATGGGCCTGGACCCACACCCAGCTCTCGCGGAACAACGTGGTGGTCTGCGCCTGAAGCGCCTCGGGCGAGGGCAGCGGAAGGGGCGTGGCGGCGGTCTTGTCGGTCATGAAATCCGTCAGGCTGCTTTGGATTGCGGGGCCGCGGCTTCCTCGTCCTCCAGAAGGACGATCAGCCCGCGTTCGTAGCGGCTGAGGTAGCGGGTCGCGCGGGGCAACCGCAACCCGGCACGGAATGCCGCCTGCGCCTCGCGGTCGCGCGCGAGGTCGATCAGCCGGGGATGGACATAGGATTTGCGCGCGATCGCCGGGGTGTTGCCCAGCGCTTCGGTGACGGGTTCGAGCATGGTCTTGAGCCCGATGAACGAATCTGCGGTGGCCAGCGCCTCGAAGGCGATCACGCTGGCGCCCCAGGTGCGGAAATGCTTGGCGGTGAACTCCTCGCCCATCGCCTCGCGGATATAGGCGTTGACGTCGCTGGAGGTGACCGGGTGCACCTCGCCCCCCTCGTCGAGCCAGCCGAACAGATGCTGGCCGGGGAGGTCCTGACAGCGCTTGACGAAGCGGCTCAGGCTCGCGTCGGTGATCGACACCGCGCGCAGCTTGCCCGATTTGGCGCGGAACTGGAGGCGGAGCGTCTGCCCCTTCACCTTGGCGTGGCGCTTGCGCAGCGTAGTGGCGCCGAAGCTCTTGTTCTCCTGCGCATAGGCTTCGTTGCCGACGCGGATCGTGCCGAGATCGAGCAGGCGGACGACTGCGGCGACAGCCTTCTGCTTGCAGGCGCCGGGCAACCTCAGATCGGCCTCGACGTGCGCGCGAAGTCGCGGGAGCGCATGTCCGAAGCCGGCGCAGCGATCATATTTGGCGGCCTCCTGCGCCTCGCGGAAATCCGGGTGGTAGCGATATTGCTTGCGTCCCTTGTCGTCAAAGCCGGTCGCCTGGATGTGGCCGCGCGGATCGGGGCAGAACCAGGCATCGGTGTAGGGGGGGGGCAGGCCGATCGCGTTCAGCCGGTCGATCTCCTCGCGGTCGGTGATCCGCTGGCCGTCCGCGTCCCAATATCCCCAGCCGTGGCGCATCTTGCGCCGCGTGATTCCCGGTTGCTGATCATCGACGTAGACGATTTGGTCGAGCGGCATCGGCCCTCCTCGCTGCGCCTCGATGAATGCCTGGCCCATCGCTTCGTTCCGGAACCTGCGGTGGGTTGCCGGGTTGCGCAGCTCGAATCCCCAACACGAGGACATTCCCATGGCCGACCTGACCAACGCGCGCGTGCTGATGATCGCCACCGACGGCTTCGAGCAATCCGAGCTGTTCGAGCCGCGCCAGGCACTGCTCGACACGGGCGCCAGCGTGACGCTGGCTTCGCTCGAGCTCCAGCCGATCACCGGCGAGAAACAGGGTGAGAAGGGAGAGGGCATCACCCCCGACACCACCGTCGACCAGGTGGACACGGCGGAATACGACGCGCTGGTGCTGCCCGGCGGCGTCGCCAATCCGGACAAGCTGCGCATGAACCAGCGGGTGGTGGACATCGTCCAGGAGTTCGTCGACGACCGGAAGATCGTGGCGGCGATCTGCCACGCGCCGTGGCTGCTGGTCGAGGCGGACGTGATCGACGGGCGGCGCGTGACAGGCTGGCCCTCGGTGCGCACCGATCTCGCCAATGCCGGTGCCAATGTGCTCGACGAGGAAGTGGTGATCGACGGCAGGCTGATCACCAGCCGCAAGCCGGGCGACATCCCCGCTTTCAACCGCGCAGTGATCGAAGCGCTCCAGGAAGAGCTGACGGGCGCGGGCTGAAATACAGCCGGTATGATTTCGTTAACCAAAAACTCTCTATGAAGGAGACAGAGCAAAAGCCTGGGTCGCATGAAAGCATGAACCTGCCGGTCGTCCCCGTTCCCGCCGTTCCGTTCGGCGTCAGTGCCGCGCTGATCGCGCTGGCGCTCGCAGGGGTGGCCGCGGTGGTGTGGCGGGTCGCGAGGAAGAACCGGCGCGCGATGCGCAAGGCGGCAGGCGAACCGCCGGTGCTGCGGCGCGCCGATGCCCATCCCGATGCGCCGTCGCGGCCGCCGTTGCTCGCGATGCGCGACCTGGGCACGCCCTTCCTCGAAATTCGCGCCAGCGAGACGCGCCCGGTCCCCGAAGCGCCGGTCCCGATCGAGCGCGCGCTGCCGCGGGATCTTTCGCAGCCGCTCGCCGCCTTCGACCCGGGCGCTATTCGGGACGCGCCGCTCGCGGCTCCTGCAAAGCTGCCGTCGCTCCGCCCCAGGCCGCGCGACGAACGGATCACGCGACCCGAGACCGAAGCATCGATCCACGCGCTGCTCGACCGGCTCGAGCGCGGCATGGTCCGGCGCGGCCTGGCCACGGGCATGGAACGGACGCCCGCCGCGGCGCATCGCTCTCCTTCCGACCATCGCCGCACCGAGCGCGCGCTGGAGGATTCTCTGGCGACGTTCCGCAACTTCGCCCGAAGCGCCTGACCGGCGCTCCTAGCGTTCCTCCACCGTCAGCGCCTCGATCGTAGCTGTCAGCGCGCGCCCGACGCGACACACATGGACCACCTGCACGTCTGCCACCAGATGGCCGCGTAGCGCGAAATCGGTCTCGGGCAGCGCAGCGAGCCAGCCATCGAGCGCGGGAGACGCGGCGCCGACCAGCGTGATGCGATGCCGCGCACCCGTGAAGGTGGCGCTCGCCCAGCGCTGCATCTCCGATTCGGCGAGGCTCAACGGGCAGGCGGCGCGCTCCGCGCTCGCCAGCAGCGCACGCTCGATCAGCATCGCGGCGTCCGGACCGCGGCTCATCGTGCATTCTCCTGCGCGGCGAGGAACGCCTCGATCCGCGCGACCATCCGGGGACGCGGCTCGCGCCCCCTGCGCAGGTCGGGCACCAGGCGCGGATCATGCGCCACCAGCCTGCCGAACCGCGTCGCCGGCATCTGCGATTTGTTCAGAAATTTCTCGATCTTGCGCTGCACGCACATCTCTCTGCCTCCTTCGAGTCGGTGTCCTGATCATGTTTTGTTCTCAAATCCTACTTGTCTAGGAAAATTCCTATGCTAGGGTTCGGAAATGGATCCGGAGGAGCAGCGGAGTGCGCTGGCAGCGCTGATGGCGGAGCGGGGAGCGAGCCTTTCCGAGCTGTCGCGCGTGATCGGCCGCAACCCCGCCTATCTGCAGCAATATCTGCGCCGGGGGACGCCACGGACGCTGGCCGAGCGCGATCGCGGCCGGCTCGCGCGCTTCCTGGGCGTGCCGGAGACGCGGCTGGGCGCGCAGACGCCGGAAGGATTGGTGGAGATCGCGCGGCTCGACCTGGGAGCCTCGGCGGGGCCGGGGCGGTTGGCGGAAGAGGAGACGCGGCGTCACCCCGCGGCGCTGTCTCCCGCCTTGCTGCGGAAGCTGGGGGTGCGGCCCGAAGCGACTTCGGTGATCCGCGTCGAAGGCGATTCGATGGAGACGACGCTGTCCGACGGCGACGAGATACTGGTCGACCGCGACCGGCGCGACGTGACGGGGCGGGGCGGAATCTTCGTGATCCGCATCGATGGGGTGCTGATGGTCAAGCGGCTGCGCCCGGCGGTGGGCGGCCTGGAAGTGGTGAGCGACAATCCCGCCTATCCGGCGCGGCTCTGCGGGCGGGGGCAGGTGGAGGTGATCGGCCGCGTGGTGTGGTTCAGCCGGGCACTGGTTTAGCGCCGATCGGGATAGTGCCAGATTCGAGTTCGATGCGGTTACCGCACTGAACAATCAGCAAATAAACCACTCCCAGTCGCTGGAATCCTGATCTAGTTGATGGACCGGGGCCCCTTCCGAGTGGAAGTTGCTCGGCGGGGTGGCGCAGCAGGAGGCGCCTCATGCGTGAGGATAGCGATTACTACCGCGGCAGGGCAGAGGCCGAGATCGCGGCGGCTCACAAGGCGGAAAAGCCCGAAGCCATGCGAGCCCATTATATTCTCGCCGGCTATTATCTGGACCGGGCCCATGGTTCCTCGCCCCGAGAGGTAGAGGTGCCGCATGGAATATGACGTCACCCGCGAGTATCTCGAACGACGCTACCGGGATTCGCTCGCCATGGCCGAACGCGCGGCCGACCCCGCCATCGCCCGGGTCCACCGGGAGTTCGCCGCCAAATATGCGCGAGCGCTGGAGGGAGCACGCGCTTCCAGTGCCGGCGAGTCCCGGCGGGCGGTGCCGCTTCCTCCCGAAAGCTCGTCTCAGGCCTGATCGCCGCCGCTAGGCGGGCCGCTGAAGCCAGCGCTGGGCAAGGACCATCGCGCCGACGACGCAGCCGCCGAACAGTGCGCCCTCCATCGCGCCGGTCACCATCTGGCTGACCGGCCCGAAACCCTGCTCGCCGAGCAGCGTGCCGATCTGATCAAGGCGGAGGCGCGACGCCGGGAACCGGCGGGCGAGCAGATCGAGGCTGCCCCCCATCAGCCGTCCGCCGAGCAGCGGGATGAGTAAGCCGGCGGCGGCGCAGACGAGGCTGGCGATCGCGACGCTTCGCCGGAGGGAAAAGGCGGGAGCGGCCCGGTTCGCCAGCCAGCCGCCGAGCCCGACCGCGCCGCCGAGCAGCGCGCCTTCACCCGCGCCGGTGATATCGTGCGGCGCCGCGCCAAGCAGCAGGTTGAACGCGTCGAGGCCAAGCAGCTTGACGACCGCGCCCACGATCAGGCCCCCGGCTGCGCCGCCCAGGATGCTCCACCGCCACGGCCGGCCCGACGCGAACGCCGCACCGGCGATCCCGAAGCCCACGCCGGCGCCGCCGAGCAGCGCGACGACGATAGTGACGCAGAGCAGGACGAGCAGCACCGAGGCTGCACCCATGCCGGGCGCGAGCGGTTGGGCGGCGCCGGCGAAGCCATAGATCAGCCCGCCGATCGTGCCGGCGACGCCGCCGCCGGCCGTTCCGGCCAGCCCGAGCAGCAGCGGCGCATGCCAGCCGGCGCGGGGCAGGACGCCTGCCGCTACCTGAGCCGGGGAGGGCATCGACTGAGCCTCGCGCTCGACTGGAGCGATGAAGCGATAGCCGTGCTTGGGAACGGTCTCGATGAAGCGGGGCTGGCTGGCGTCGTCGCCGAGCTGGCGTCGCAGCGCCTTGATGCACTGGGTCAGCGCCTCGTCGGTGACGGGCACGCCGTGCCATACTTCGTCGAAGAAGCGGCTCTTCGAAACCAGCCTGCCCTGTTCGCGCACCAGCAGCGTGAGCGCGTCGAGATATCGGGCGTTGAGCTCGACCGGCACCTCGTCGCGCCGGAGCTGGCGATCGTCGGGGTCCAGAAGGAAGCGGCCGAAGCGGAAGCTGCCCGATGTCACCCGGCGATCCTCAGCAGCGGCCGGCGCGGTTCACTTGGCGCGCGCGCGATCGATCAGCCAGACCGCGACGAGCAGCGCGACGCCGACCGCGAGCCCGCCGACGAAGCCGAGCGACGCCTGTCCGCGGCTCGCGCCGATAATCGTCCCGGCGATCAGGCTGAACGCGAGGAGCGATCCGCCGGCGAGCGGCGCACGGGAAGGAGTATTGGCCATGCCCGCGGCTTTGCCACGTACCGGCGCTGGGCGCCACTGTCTCAAAAGCCCTCTCCCGCTTGCGGGAGAGGGACATGGCACCACGGAGCCAAAGCCGGGCTGGCGTGTTTGGACGCGACTCGCCATGCTATACCCGCCTCGATGACCCTCCCGCAGATACTCTCCCTCACCGTCCTTGCGGGCATGATGCTGCTCTTCATCTGGGGGCGTTTTCGGTACGATCTCGTCGCCATCATGGCGTTGCTCGCCGGGCTGACGGTGGGGATCATCAAGCCCGAGGATGCCTTTTCGGGCTTCTCGGACGACATCGTGATCATTGTCGCGTCGGCGCTGGTGCTTTCGGGCGCGGTGCAGCGATCGGGCGTGATCGAGCGGGCGATGCTGGTGCTCCAGCGGCGCGTGCGCAGCGTACAGGGGCAGCTGCTGCTCCTCACGTCGAGCGTCGGCTTCGCCTCCGCGCTGGTCAAGAACATCGGCGCGCTGGCGCTGATGATGCCGGTGGCGCTCCAGACGGCGAAGCGCGCCGGCACGACGCCCTCGATCTTCCTGATGCCGATGGCCTTCGCCTCGCTGCTGGGCGGGCTGATCACGCTGGTCGGCACTTCGCCGAATATCATCGTGAGCCGGGTGCGCGAGGAGATGACGGGCGAGCCGTTCCGCATGTTCGACTATGCGCCGGTGGGGCTGGGGCTGACCGCGGTGGGGCTGGTGTTCCTCACCTTCGGCTACCGCTTGCTCCCCCGCAACCGGCAGGCGACCCCCACGCTCGGCGAGGCGCTGGACATCCAGTCCTATGTCACCGAGGCCGAGATTCCAGCGGGATCGCCGGCGGTGGACGAGACTGTTGGCGCATTCCAGAAGCGCCACGACCACGAAGTCGCGGTCACCATGATCCTGCGCGCCGGCATCCGCAGCGCGCCGTTCGCCGACACGGTGCTGATGCCCGAGGACGTGCTGATCCTGGCCGGCGCGCCCGACTGTCTGGAGCGCGCGATCGTCTCCGATGGGCTCGAGCTCGAGGGGCAGCATCGAGAGCGGCCCGAGGGCGCACGCGACGAGATGGGCGTGATCGAGGCGGTGATCGGCGTCGACAGTCCGCTGGTGGGCGCGACCGCGGGGCAGCTGGGGCTGCACGAGCGCTTCGGCTTGAACCTGATCGCCGTCTCCCGCCAGGGCGAGCGGCTCGCGCAGCGGCTGGGCAACATCGTGCTGCTGGCGGGCGACGTGATCGTGCTCCAGGGGCCGATCAAGCTGCTGCTCGAGCGGCTCGGCGATCTGGGGTGCCTGCCGCTCGCCGAGCGGACGCTGCGGCTGGGGAGCGTGCGCAACCGGCTGCTGCCGCTGGCGATCCTGGCGGCAGCGATGATCGCGACCGCGAGCGGCTATGTGCCCGTCGCTGTCGCCTTCTTCGCCGCCGCGGCGCTGGTGGTGCTGAGCGGTGCGCTGCCGGTGCGCGAGGCCTATACGCATGTCGAATGGCCCATCCTGGTGATGCTCGGCGCGCTGATCCCGGTCAGCGACACGCTGCGCACCACCGGCGCGACCGAGCTGATCGGCGATTGGCTGTCGAACTTCGCCGCGACGCTGCCGCCCTGGGGGGCGGTTGCGCTGATCCTGGCGGCGGCGATGGCGGTGACGCCGTTCCTCAACAACGCCGCGACGGTGCTGGTGATGGCGCCGATCGCCGCGACCTTCGCCACCGGGCTGGGCTATCGGCCTGAAGCGTTCCTGATGGCGACCGCGGTGGGCGCGGGGTGCGACTTCCTCACTCCGATCGGGCACCAGTGCAACACGCTGGTGATGGGGCCCGGCGGCTATCGCTTCAGCGACTATGCCCGGCTCGGCGCGCCGCTTTCGCTGCTGGTGCTGGTGCTCGGCACACCGCTGATCCTGTGGGTTTGGCCGGTTTAGACCCCACCCGCTCCCTCCCTGCAGGGAGGGTCACGCGAACGCCCCCACCACTGCCTTCACTTCCAGGAACTCGGCCAGCCCGAACTTGCCGTGCTCGCGGCCGTTGCCCGATTGCTTGTAGCCGCCGAAGGGCAGGTTGGGATCGGGCTGGCCGCCGTTGACATAGACCATCCCTGCGCGCAGCCGGGGCGCAACGCGCTTCACGCCTTCGGCATCGCCGAACACCACTGCGGACAGGCCGTAATCGGTGTCGTTGGCGATGCGGATCGCGTCTTCCTCGTCTTCATAGGGGATGATCGTGACGACCGGCCCGAAAATCTCCTCGCGCGCGATCGCCATGTCGTTGCGGACGTGGCTGAAAAGCGTCGGCTTGACGAAATAGCCGGTGTCGATGCCGTCCGGGCGCCCCGGACCGCCGGTCTCCAGCTTCGCGCCTTCCTCCAGCCCCTTGGCGATCAGCCCCTGGATCTTGTCCCACTGCGCCTTGTTGACGACCGGGCCGATATGGCGCCCCTCCTCAGAGGGCGAGCCGCACTGGGTGGCCTTCATCATCTCGGCGGCGATCGCCGCGGCCTCGTCCTGCTTGGCGGCGGGCACGAGCAGGCGGGCGGGGGCGATACAGCTCTGGCCCGAGTTGAGCAGCACCCCGAACAGCGTGCCCTTCACCGCCTGGGCCAGGTCGGCGCTGTCGAGCACCACCGATGGCGACTTGCCGCCCAGCTCCTGATGCACGCGCTTGACCGTGTCGGCGGCGTTCTTGGCGACCTGGACGCCGGCGCGGGTCGAGCCGGTGAAGCTCACCATGTCGACGCCCTTGTGCCGCGAAAGCGCCGCGCCCACGCCGGGGCCGTCGCCCTGGACGAGGTTGAACACGCCCGCCGGCACCCCGGCCGCGTCGAGCACTTCGGCGAAGATCGCAGCGGCGCCCGGCGCCTCTTCGGAGGGCTTGAGCACCATCGTGCACCCCGCCGCCAGCGCCGGCGCCACCTTGGAGACGATCTGGTTGAGCGGCCAGTTCCAGGGGGTGATCATCGCCACCACGCCGATCGGCTCATGCACGACCAAGCTGTTGCCGATCCGCTCCTCGAACGGGAATTCGCGCAGCGCCTTGGCGGCCGCGAGCAGATGGCCGATGCCGCTGCCCACCTGCGCGGTCTTCGCCAGCCCGATCGGCGCGCCCATCTCCAGGCTGATCGCCTCTGCCAGGTCCGCGGCGCGCGCCTTGTACGCCTCGATCACCCGCTCGATCAGCGCGATCCGCTCGTCGGCGCTGGTGCGCGAGAAGCTTTCGAACGCCCGGCGTGCCGCAGCGACTGCCTTGTCCACATCGGCTTCGGAGCCAAGCGTGATCTCGGTCACGGGCTCTTCGGTGGCCGGATTGATCACTTTGTGCGGCGTGCCGCCGTCGCTCTCCACCCAGGCGCCGTCGATATAGTGTTTCCGATAGCTGCGCATCCGCCCTCTCCGATTCGAACTTTGGGTATGGTCATCTAGATGGCCGCTCGCGCGCGCAGGCGCAAGGCAGCGAAGATTTCCTGTTGCGCCGCAACACAGGTGTAACGATCCGCGCGCAACCGCGGCGGCAAGGGGGCGAAAAACGCTCCCGTCAAATGCAGGGGGTTTTGCATGTCCGTCCGTACCGCGCTGCTCGCGCTCGCCAGTCCGCTCGCGCTGATCGCGCCTGCCTATGCCCAGGATGCCGCCGCGCCGGCCGAGCCCGCCGAGGACGAGATCGTCGTCACTGCGCAGCTGCGCGAGCAGTCGCCGATCGAAGTGCCGTTCGCGCTGGCGGCCTATCAGGGCGAATTCCTCGACGATCTCGGCATCACCGAGTTCGATCGGCTGAGCCAGTTCGTCCCCGGCTTCGAAGTGCAGAACCAGTCGCCCAACAATCCCGGCTTCGTGATGCGCGGCATCACGTCGGATTCGGGCAGCGCGTACAACGAGCCGCGCGTCTCGGTCTTCCAGGACGGCGTGTCGATCTCCAAGTCGCGCGGCTCCTATGTCGAGCTGTTCGACATGGAGCGCGTCGAGATCGCCAAGGGGCCGCAGTCGACGCTCTACGGCCGCGGCGCGCTGATCGGCGCGGTCAACCTCGTCCAGGCCAAGGCCGATCCGAACAACGGTTATGCCTATCTCTACGGCCAGTACGGCAACTATGACGCGTGGCGCGTCGACCAGACGGTCAACCTGCCGCTCGGCGGCGACGTGGGCCTGCGCGTCGCCTCGCGCATCCGCGAGCGCAGCGGCACCGTCGAGAACCTGCTCGGCGGCGAGGATTACAACGGGATCAAGTCCGAAGCCGTGCGCGGATCGCTGCGCTGGGCGCCGGGCGCGCTCACCTTTGATCTGATCGGCAACTACCAGCACGACCGCGCGACCGGCACTTCGTTCAAGTCGATCGCCTACAACCCCACCGATCCGGTGACCGGCGCGGTGATCGGCGATCGCGGTCGCAATTCGGGCGCGGCGCTGGCGCCTGGCGCGGGATTCGAGGGCGGCAAGCCGCTCGGCCTCGATCGCGACGTCTGGGGCGTCACCGGCATCGCCAACTATGAATTCTCCGACCGGCTCTCGCTCAACGCGATCGGATCGTACCGCGAGTTCGCGGGCATCGAGATCTTCGACGCGGACGGCATCTCGCTCCCGGCGCTCACCGCTGCCGAGGATGCGCGGGGCGATCAGACAATGGGCACGCTGCGGCTGACCTGGAGCGATGATCGGCTGACTGCCTTCGCCGGAGGCACCTATTATCGCGAGAACGGCTCCCAGCGCACGCCATCGCAGTTCGACGAGCGCGTGCTGCTCGCGCGGCTCACCAACACGCTGAACGGCGGCGGCGCGATCCCCGGCCGCCCGGCGACCGATCCGGCGCCGGGTGCGGTGTTCGGCAACACCGCCTTCACCGGCACGCTGCTCCAGGGGATCGCGGCGGCTTCGGGTGTGGCGCTGCCCGCCGCCCAGGCGCGCGCGATCGCCGCCAACCTCAAGCCCGGCCATTACGAGACCAGCACCAACTATGGCCGCACGGAGAGCTGGGACCTGTTCGCCGATGTGAGCTTCAAGATCACCGAGGCGTTCGAGATCGGCGGCGGCGTCCGCTGGACGCACGACGACAAGACCACCGGCTATGAATCGGCGGTGCTCAACGGCCGCTCGATCCTGGGCGGGTTCATCGGCGCGCTGTCGCAGCCCGCCGCGACGCGCACCGCGTTGCTCGGGGCCCTCGCCGTGCCGGGTGCTGCGAACATCCCGCCTTCGGCGCTCTATCCGGTCCCGCTGTTCGGGCTAGGCGCGCAGCCGACCGGAACCAATGGCCAGCGCTACGACGCAGACCTGAAGGACGACGGCTTCACCTGGCGCGCCATCGCCCGCTACGAAATCTCGCCCGACGCCAGCCTCTACGCCAACTATGCGCGCGGCCGCCGTCCCGAGATCCTGAGCGTCGCGCCGCCCTCCGCGCCCGGCGGCGCGCCGCGGTTCAGCGTGCTCCCGGCGGAGACCGTCGACAGCTACGAAGTCGGCGCCAAGACTGCGCTGGCGAACCGCACGCTCTTCGCCGACGGTGCCTTCTTCTACTATCGCTATTCGAACTTCCAGACGACCGAGCAGCAGGGCACGAGCTTCGTCACGGTCAATGCCGGCCGGGCCGAGAGCTACGGCTTCGAAGGCCAGCTGACTTGGCGCGCCGCCGATTGGGCAAACGTCTTCGGCACCTATGCCTGGAACCACAGCCGCTTCACCACCGGTGCGCGCGATGGCAACCGCTTCCGCCTCTCGCCCGACCACAGCGCCTCGTTCGGCGTCGCGCTGAGCGTGCCGGCCGGGCCGGTGAAGATCGACTTCACCCCCAGCGTCACCTGGCAGTCGCAAGTTTTCTTCGACGACGACAATGATCTGCCGGCGCTTCAGGTCAACAATCTGGCGCCCGATATGGTGCAGGACGAGCTGCAGGACGGCTATGCGCTGGTCGACGCGCGCCTCGGCGTAGAGACGGAAAACGGCCGCTGGAGGCTCGAAGCCTTTGCCACCAACCTGCTCGACCAATCGTACATCAAGGACGCGGGCAACACCGGCGACGGCATCGGCATGCCGACGTTCATCGCCGGCGAGCCGCGCATGTACGGCGTCGCGCTGAGCTTGCGCATCGGCAAGCGCTGAAAACCCGCAAGGGTCAAAAGGGGGAGGGCCCGGCGGAAACGCCGGGCCCTTTTTATAGCCCTTCCCCTTTAGGGGAGGGGTTGGGGTGGGGGCTGTCCAGGTGCGGTTCGGTCTCGGCGAGACACATGCCCCACCCCAAACCCCTCCCCTGAAGGGGAGGGGCTCTAAGCACTCTACCGCCGCTCGGCCGCCAGCCGGCTCATCAGGATCGCCGCGCGTTTGGCTTGCAGGGATATGCTCGGCACATCCAGCCATTCGCCCTCGGCGTGCAGGCTGCCGCCCACCGGGCCCATCCCCGCCATCGTATCGGCATAGGCCGCGACGAAGCTCGAATCCGCCGCACCGCGCTTGGCGGGCGGGAACTCGGCCATCTCCGGCAGGCCGAGATCGCGGTTGGCCTTGTTGAGCCGCGCGAGCAGCGCGCGGTTGCCCTCGGTCGGCGCCATCGGCGGGGTGTTGTCCTGGAAGGTCAGCGTCGCTCCGGTGCCCGGCAGATGCTTGGCGACGATCGCCTGCATCGCGGCGCGGGCCCTGGCATCCTGCTCGGGGGTGAGGCTGCGCAGGTCGCCGCGCGCGATCGCCTGCGCGGGGATGACGTTGGTCTTGCCCGATGCCTCGATCTTCAGCCCATCGGTATCGATCGTCGCGGGCGTGCCGCCGCCGATCACCCCGACGTTGAAGGTGAGGTTCTCTTCGCGAAGCTCCGATTGCCAGGCGGTGAGGATGCGGCTGATCTCGTAGATCGCGCCATAGCCATATTCGGGGCCGAACACGCTGCCGCCGTGCCCGGTCTTGCCCGTTGCGGTGAGCGTCCAGTTGTTGGCGCTGCGCCGGGCAATCGTGCCGAAATCCTGCCCGTTCTCGCGCGCCAGATTCTCGAATTCTAGCGCGACATCGGCCCATTTGCCCGCCTCGATCAGCCCGGCGCGTGCCACAGGGATCGGGTCGCCGGTCTTCTCCTCGTCACCAGTGAGCACCACCTTGATATCCGCGTTCTTCAGCGTGCCCGCCGCCTTCATCGCGCGCAGCGCTGCGACGATCACTGCGATCCCGCCCTTGTCGTCGACCACGCCCGGGCCGATCGCCTTGTCGCCTTCGCGCCGGAATTTCTGGAAGGGCGATCCCGGCTCGAACACCGTGTCGAGGTGCGCGATCAGCAGCATCCGCTTGCCGCGGCCGTTGCCCCTATGCGTGGCGACGAAATGCCCCGCCCGCTTGGTCTCGGGCAGCTCGGTCCATTCGACCTTGAACCCGAGCGCCTCGAACTCGGGGCGCAGCATGTCCCCCACCGCGCGCACGCCCGCCAGGTTCAGCGTGCCGCTGTTCTGGTTCACCATCCGCTCGAGCAACGCGAGCGTGTCGGCGCTGCCGGCATCGACAGCGGCGGCCATGGCGCTTTCCGGGCGGGAAAGCTGGGCGGCGGCAGGGCAGGCGGCAAGGAGCGCGCAAATGGCGAGGAGATGCTTCATGCGCGTCACGCTAGGGCGCGACACGTCCAGCCGCAACGCTCTGTGACCGGACGCGTTAGCCCCGGCGCCGTACCGCAGCCGCGACCGCGCTCTGAGCGACTTTGTGCGCGGCGGCCACTTCGACGGCGGCGCGATCGATCGCCTGCGAAACCGCGCGCTGCGCCTCGCTCGCTGCCGCAAGCGCCTTCGTATGGGCGTCGACAGGGGGTTTGGGCGGTGTGGGGCTTGCGGTGTCATGCTCCGCGCCGGCCGTCCCCGCATTCTTCTTTCGAGCTGTCATCGCTTCTCCTGTCGCCCGTGGGAGCGTCAGCCCGAGGGGAACTCTTTCACGATTGCCGATGCTGCCGCGCCCACCGCAGAAAAATCCTCGATCGCCTGGCCGACCATCTGCCGTGCCTGCGGCAATACTTCCAGGAACCGCGCGTCGCCCGTCGCGAGATATTGCGACAGCGCAGTGCCGCTCGCTGCGGCGGCGATGCTGGTCACATTGCGCAGCGCATCGGCGGCATCCTGCAATGCGATCGCCGCCGATTGGGCGACCGCGTGATAGGCCGTGCCCCGCGCGCTCGTCAGAACGACCTGGGGAGCCATCGTCGCCTGCTGCGACTGGTTGATCGCATCGACGATGCGCGGATCGACCCGAACCGAGTCGCTCATGCCTGTTCCTCGTCCTTTTCGCTCGTCTTGCGGGTTGCCCTGGAGGGTTGCGGTGGTGGCGTGTCCGCATTCCTGGCCGTTGCGGCGGCGGCGATCCGCGCCAGCGCGTCGACGGCGGCTGCCGCATCGGGGGCGTTCGGCTGCGCCTGCGCCTTCAGCAGCAGGACCGCCGCCTGCGCCTGGGCCTCGGCCATGGCGATCAGCGCCTGCGCCGGCCCGGCCTGGGCGGCGAGCGGCACGCCGGTCCCGATCATCCGCGCGCAGAGCGCTGCGGTGGCGGACGCGTTGATTGCAGCTTCGGCTTGCTGCCGCGCGACTGCGTTGTGCATGCCGAGCCCGATCGTCTGGGCGCCGACCAGCCCCAGCATCGCCATCGAGTCAGCGGGCGCCTGGCCGGCAAGGATGGCGTTCACCGCGGCGACGGCGTCGACGATCTGGCTGTTCAGCGTGTCCCCGGCGCCGGCATGTGCGGCTGCCGCTGCGGGGCCGGCGCTTTCGTCCGACATCTGTTCCCCCTTGGCTGGCATCAGCCCTGCTTCGCGCCCGGCGCGGCTTCGGCCGGAGTCGTTGCGATAGCCACGCCGGCGCGGGCATAGATGAGTGCGATTCCAGCGTTCGTCGCGGCCTGCGCAGTGATCCACAATTGCTGCTGCGAATTGGTGGCGTTGAGCGCGGCATTTGCGAGCGCCTGCGCAGTCGCCTGGTAGAGGTTGCCCAGCGCGATCGCCGGGGCAGTGCCCACCACCTGAACATTGGCCTGGGTGACGGCGTCAGTAATCTGGCTGTTGACCGAGGTTGGGAAAGCCATAGCGCAAAGCTCCTCTCCGGCGGAGAAATCAGGTCCGTGGGTTTTGCCCGGCGATTGCGGGCGCGGCGGATTAGGAGGCGGGGGCGTCCTCGGTAACGATGCCCAGCGATGCCGTGTCGATCGAGAACAGCATCGATACGCCCATCGTCGTCGCGGCCTGCGCAGTGATATTGGCCTGCTGCTGCGCATTGGTGGCGTTGTGTGCGGCATTGGCGAGCGCTTGCGCCGTCGCCTGGTAGAGGTTGGCCATCGCGACGGCAGGGGCGTCGCCCAGCACCTTCGTGTTCGCCTGGGTTACCGAATCAGTGATCTGATCGTTGGTGGAAGTCGGAAAGGCCATTTATCCATCCCCCCTCAAAGTCCCCGATAGATCGGAAACGGATGAAAAATAGTCCAATTCGAATGAGGAGTCGAATCCGGGAATAATTCCATAATATTCAACGCAATGCCGCCCATTTTCTGGACGGCTGCAAGAAAAAAGGGCGTCCCGGCAATGCCGGAACGCCCCTTCGCCGGCGCGAAACCTATGGTTTACGCGCTGTAATACATGTCGTACTCGACCGGGCTCGGCGTCATTTCCCAGCGTGCGACGTCGCCGCGCTTGATCTCGATATACGCCTCGATCTGGTCCTTCGAGAAGACGTCGCCCTTGAGCAGGAAGTCCATGTCGGCTTCCAGGCTGTCGAGCGCTTCGCGGAGCGAACCGCACACCGTCGGCACCTCGGCCAGCTCGGCGGGGGGCAGGTCGTACAGGTTCTTGTCCATCGGATCGCCCGGATGGATCTTGTTCTGGATGCCGTCGAGGCCCGCCATCAGCAGCGCAGCATAGGCGAGGTACGGATTCGCCAGCGCATCCGGGAAGCGGAACTCGACGCGCTTCGCCTTGGTGCCCGCACCATAGGGGATGCGGCACGAGGCCGAGCGGTTGCGCGACGAATAGGCCAGCAGCACCGGCGCCTCATAGCCCGGCACCAGACGCTTGTAGCTGTTGGTGGTCGGGTTGGTGAAGGCGTTGAGCGCCTTGGCGTGCTTGATCACGCCGCCGATGAAATAGAGGCACATGTCGCTGAGCCCGGCATAGCCGTTTCCGGCGAACAGCGGGTTGCCCTTGTCCCAGATCGACATGTGGGTGTGCATGCCGCTGCCGTTATCTTCCTTGATCGGCTTGGGCATGAAGGTCGCGGTCTTGCCATAGGCATGCGCGACCTGGTGCACGACGTACTTGTAGATCTGCATGCGGTCGGCGGTCTGGACGAGCGTGCCGAAGGTCAGGCCCAGCTCGTGCTGCGCCGCGGCCACTTCGTGGTGGTGCTTGTCGCATGGCAGGCCCATCTCGAGCATCGTCGAGACCATCTCGCCGCGGATGTCGACGGCCGAGTCGACCGGCGCGACGGGGAAATAGCCGCCCTTGGCGCGCGGGCGGTGGCCCAGGTTGCCGCCCTCATATTCCTTGCCCGAATTGCCCGGCAGCTCGATGTCGTCGATCGCGTAATAGCTGGTCGCGTAGCTGTTCTCGAAGCGGACGTCGTCGAACATGAAGAACTCGGCTTCGGGGCCGACGTAAACCGTGTCGCCGATGCCGAGCGACTTGAGGTACGCTTCCGAGCGCTTGGCGGTCGAGCGCGGATCGCGGCTGTAGAGCTCGCCGGTCGAGGGCTCGACGATATCGCACACCAGGATGAGCATCGGAGTCGCCGAGAACGGATCGACCCACACCGCGTCGAGGTCCGGCTTCAGGATCATGTCGGACTCGTTGATCGCCTTCCAGCCCTCGATCGAGGAGCCGTCGAACATCAGGCCGTCGGTGAGTTCGTCCTCACCCAGCACGCTGGCGACCATCGTGAGGTGCTGCCACTTGCCCTTGGGATCGGTGAAGCGCAGGTCGATCCACTCGATCTCCTGGTCCTTCACCATCTTCAGGATGTCACTGGCCGAATTCGCCATTTCTCAAACCCTTTCGCTCTCTTTCGTGCGCCCGACGAATCGGGCAATAAAATTGCGTGCTCGCGGGGAGCCTTTGCACAATGTTGCGGCGCGTCAAATAGCGTTTTCGTTGCGCTCGCCGGTGCGGATGCGGAGTGCCGTCTCGACGGGGATGACGAAGATCTTGCCGTCGCCGATGCGCCCGGTCTGGGCGGCGGCGGCGATCGCCTCCACCACGCGGTCGGCCAGGCCGTCCTCGACGACCACCTCGAGCTTCACCTTGGGCAGGAAGTCGACGACATATTCGGCGCCGCGATAGAGCTCGGTATGGCCCTTCTGCCGCCCGAATCCCTTGGCTTCGGTGACGGTGATGCCGGACACGCCCACTTCGTGCAGCGCTTCCTTCACTTCATCGAGCTTGAACGGCTTGATGATGGCTTCGATCTTCTTCACGTCTTCCCCCAACAGGACAGAGGCACTCCCCGCTACCGCGCGTCTGGCAACAACCGTGCCAGAGCGAGTCTCCAGGGATTGCCTGCGGTCGCATGCCGCGCCGCGCTGCACAAGTGCCTAGCAAATGGGCAACGGCG
Organism: Sphingomonas radicis; assembly: GCF_051400635.1. Lineage (NCBI taxonomy): Bacteria > Pseudomonadati > Pseudomonadota > Alphaproteobacteria > Sphingomonadales > Sphingomonadaceae > Sphingomonas > Sphingomonas radicis. Next base: position 220,367 of record NZ_JBLFFG010000005.1, on the reverse strand, counting down.
GATGCGCTGCCTCATTCAAGTGCAGCCGGGGGCCAGGCTTCAATAGGGCGGGTGGTCGAGGCCCTTGGGGCTTTTGGTGAAGATCTCGCAGCCAGTCTCGGTGATGCCGATCGAATGCTCGAACTGCGCCGAAAGCGAGCGGTCACGCGTCACGGCGGTCCAGCCGTCGTCGAGCAGCTTCACGTCCGGCCGGCCGATGTTGATCATCGGCTCGACGGTGAAGAACATGCCGGGCCTCAGCTCGGGGCCGGTGCCGGGACGGCCGACATGGACCACCTCGGGCGCGTCGTGGAAGACCTGGCCGAGGCCATGCCCGCAGAAATCGCGGACGACGCCGTAGCGGTGCTTCTCGGCATGGTGCTGGATCGCGTGGCTGATGTCGCCCAGATGGTTGCCCGGCTTCGCCTGCTCGAGCCCGAGCATCAGGCATTCATAGGTGACGTCGACCAGCCGGCGCGCCTTGATCGGCACGTCGCCGACCAGATACATGCGGCTGGTGTCCCCGTGCCAGCCGCCGAGCATTGGCGTCACGTCGATGTTGACGATGTCGCCGTCCTTGAGCGTCCGCTCGGAGGGGATGCCGTGGCAGACGACATGGTTGATCGAGATACAGCAGCTGTGCGTGTAGCCGCGATAGCCCAGCGTCGCGGGCACGCCGCCGCCGTCGATCGTCATCGTGCGAACGATGTCGTCGAGCTCCGCGGTGGCCACTCCCGGCACGACATGCGGCACCAGCGCATCGAGAATCTCGGCGGCCAGCCGGCCCGCCTTGCGCATGCCTTCGAAGCCTGCGGGTCCGTGGAGCTTGATCGCGCCGTCGCGCGCCTGCGGCATGTCTTCGGTGACGGTGACATATTCGGTCATGGCTTGCGATATAGGGCGTCCGAGTCCAAGTGACGAGGGGCATATGGGTCTGGACCCTGGGGAGTTGGCGGAATGAGCGGCGCGACTCAGTTGCACGGCGGCTGCGCGTGCGGGACGGTGCGCTACCGGATCGAGGGCGAACCGATCTTCGTGAACAATTGCCATTGCAGGCTGTGCCAGCATCAGACCGGCTCGACTTCGGTCGTGAATGCATTCTTCGAAACCGATGCGATCACGCAGCTTTCGGGTGAGACGGTGCGCCATGTCGTCAAGACCGGCAGCGGCGGCGATCATGTGATCGTGCGATGCGCAACCTGCGGCATCGCGCTGTGGAGCCACTATCCGCGGCTGGGCGAGCTCGGCGCGGGGGTGCGTGTGGGGACGCTCGACGATCCCGCTGCGGTGCGGCCCGATGCGGCGATCTTCGTCGCCAGCCGGATGCCGTGGGTGACGCTGCCCGAAGGGATTCCGCATTTCGACACTGTCTATAATCCAGCCGAGCTGCTCCCGCCTGAGCGGATGGCCCGGCTCGGCGCGCTGATCGAGCGGCGCGCGGCGCAGCGGAGCGCCGCCGCGTGAGCGAGCGCATCTGGACCGCGGCACTGGTCGTAATCGGCGACGAGATCCTGTCGGGACGCACCCAGGACAGGAACGTCGCGCAGATCGCGAGCTGGCTCAACGTCCAGGGGATAAGGCTGGCCGAAGTGCGGATCGTCCCCGATGTCGAGCCGGCGATCGTCGAGGCAGTGAACGCGCTGCGGGCGCGCAACGACTATTGCTTCACCACCGGCGGGATCGGCCCCACGCATGACGACATCACCGTGGACGCGATTGCCGCGGCGCTCGGCGTACCGGTGGTGATCCATCCGCAGGCGCGCGCGGTGCTCGAACGCCATTACGAGACGCGCGGCGGGCTCACCGATGCGCGGCTCCGCATGGCGCGCGTGCCCGAGGGCGCCGAGCTGATCCCTAATCGCATGTCGGGCGCGCCGGGTATCCGCGTCGGCAATCTCTTTATCCTGGCGGGCGTGCCGCACATCGCCGCGGGCATGCTCGATGCGCTCACCGGCACGCTCGAAGGCGGGCAGCCGTTGGTCTCGCGCACGATCGGCGCCTGGGCGGCCGAGAGCGAAATCGCCGAGCTGCTCCGCGAAACCGAGCGCGTGCACCCCGGCGTCGCGATCGGCAGCTACCCCTTTTTCCGCGAAGGACGCACTGGCGCAAACTTCGTCGTCCGCGCGACCGACCCGGCGCTGGTCGAGCAATGCTCGGATGCGCTCGCGGCAGGGTTGCGCGAGAACGGGCTGGAGCCGGTGGCGGGCGGGATCTAGGCTCTCTCGCTGCTCGCGAATTGGCGTTCGCAAACGGTGGTTGGTCGCCGTTCTGTTGTCCCTCTCCCGCTTGCGGGAGAGGGAGGGAGCCGGCGCAGCCGGCGGAAGGGTGAGGGTGCGTGGTAGCCGCTGTGGCTCACTTCTACGCCGCACCCTCACCCAACCCTCTCCCGCAAGCGGGAGAGGGCTTTTGCGGTTGCCAGCAGGGCGAAAGCCACACCACAAATCCGCTGGCAAAATAGGATTTGATCTGCTTTTGTTCTGCTCGTGGGCAGGCAGCGGAAACCTCTTCGATCGCAGGGCGTCGCGTGGGTGGCGCGTGGCGGTAGCGTCACTGTCGCTTCGGCGGCGCTTCAGTGACGCGTCGCTGTCGCTTCGGCCGAAAAGGCGTTAGAGTGTCAACCGAGTGTCAACTTCCGAGCGGTCGGCGGCGGGGCGCCGCGGTCAGCGCCCGAGCAATCGCCCCATCAATCCACGGTCGCGCAATATCTCGCGCGCCGCATTGTGCCCCGGCGCCCCGGTCACGCCACCGCCCGGGTGCGTTCCCGATCCGCACATGTAGAGCCCGCGGATCGGCCCGCGATAGTCGCCGAAGCCGAGAATCGGGCGCGCTGCCCAGAGCTGGTCGAGCGACATGCGGCCGTGGAATATGTCGCCGTCCACCAGCCCGAACTTGCGTTCGAGGTCGAGCGGCGAGTGGATCTGGCGCGCGATCACCGATGCGCGGAAATTGGGTGCGTGCCGCGTCACCGTGTCGATGATCCGGTCGGCCGCCGCCTCGCGTTCGTCGTCCCAGTTCCGCGGGCTTCCGTCGGGATTCGGGGGCAGCTCGGGCGCGAACTGCTGGCAGAACAGGCTCGCGACGTGCGCGCCGGGCGGGGCAAGGCTGTCGTCGACGGTCGAGGGGATCGTCATCTCGACGATCGGCTCGCGCGACATGCCGAGCGCGCGGGCATCGTCGAACGCGCGGTCCATATAGTCGAGGCCCGGCGCGATGACGATCCCGGCGCGGTGATGCTCGCCGTCCTTGCCCGGCAGCACGGTGAAGTCGGGCAGCTCGGAAAGCGCGACGTTCATCCGGAAGGTGCCCGATCCCGCCTTGAACTGGCCTATGCGGCGGCGGAAACCGGCGTCGAGGTCGGCTTCGGCGACCAGCTTCCGATAGAGCAGCAGCGGCCCGACATTCGCCGCGACGATCGGCGCGGCGATCTCCTCGCCGCTCTCGAGCCGCACGCCCGTCGCCTTGCCGCCGTCGACCAGCACCTGCGCGACCGGCGCTTCCAGGCTGATCTCCACGCCTGCGTCGATGCACGCCGCCGTCATCGCCTGAGTGATCGCGCCCATGCCGCCCACCGCATGGCCCCACGCGCCCTTCTTGCCGTTCACTTCGCCGAACACATGGTGGAGCAGCACATAGGCCGATCCCGGCGTGCTCACCCCGGCATAATTGCCGACCACCGCATCGAAGGCGAAGGCGGTCTTGACTGCGTCGCTCTCGAACCAGCCGTCGAGGAACTCGCGTGCTGATCGGGCGAAGAGCGCGAGCATTTCCTGCTGAGTGCCGAGGTCGAGCCGCGCCAGCCGCCGGCCCTGCGCCGCGGCGGCGAGCAGGCTGCGGAGACCTCCGCCTGCATTGGGAGGGGTTTCGAGCGCAAGCCCGCGCAGCACCTCGGCGACGCGTTCGAGCGCGGCTTCATAGGCCGGAAACGCCTCGGCATCCCGTGCCGAGAAGCGCGCGAACTCCGCTTGCGTCCGCGCGGTGCCGCCGCCGAGCTTCAGATAATCACTCTCGAAGGGAAAGAAGTTGGAGATCGGACGCTCGATCACGCGGAAGCCGCGCTCGGCGAGCCGCATGTCGGCGATCACCTTGGGGCGGAGCAGGCTGACGGTGTAGCTGGCGATCGAGTTGCGGAAGCCGGGGTGGAACTCCTCGGTCACTGCCGCGCCCCCGACGATATGCCGCCGCTCGAGCACCCGTACCTTGAGGCCTGCCCTTGCCAGGTAAAAGGCGCAGACCAGCCCGTTGTGGCCGCCGCCGACGATCAGGGCGTCGTAGCGGCGGGCCATCGCCTATTTGGCCAGGTCGGTGAGGATCGCCTTGTAGAAGGTGATCGCAGGGCCGATCTCGCCCACCGGGATCCGCTCGTTGAGCCCGTGCGCGAAGCTGTCCGATGCCTTCATGAACAACGGGCTCACGCCATAGCTCGGCACGCCCTTGCCCCGGAACCACATCGAGTCGGTTGCGCCCGAGGACATCACCGGCACCACTGGCACGTCCGGGAAGCGCGCGTGCACTGCCCTGGTGATGACCTTCATCAGTTCGGGCCGAAGCGGCGAAGCGTCGCTCGGCACCGATCCGCTCTCGACCTTGGTGATCTTGACCGCAGCATCGCCGACAACTTCGGCGAGCTTGGCGCGCACCGCTTCGATCGGCGTGCCCGGGAAGATGCGGCAGTTGACGTTGGCGGTCGCGCGCTGCGGAAGCGCGTTCGTCGCATGGCCGGCGTTCACCATCGTCGCGACGCAGGTCGTGCCGGTCTGGCCGATATAATTGGGATCGGCGCGCAGGATCGCGCGCGCCTCCGAATCGTCCGGATTGGCGGCGAAGCGGCGCATCGCATCGGCCAGCCTGGGATCAGCGGATTTGGCAGCGGCCGCGGCCCAGCTCGCCTTGGTGATCTCGTTCACCTGCCCGGGAAACTCATGCGCGGCGACCTTCTCCAGCGCCGCCGCGAGCTGGTAGATCGCGTTGGCCTTGCGCGGCGCGCTGGAATGGCCGCCAGGATTGGTGACGCTCAGCTCGAAATCGGCATAGGTCTTCTCGGCGCCCTGAACGCCGAACATCATCGGGCGGCCGGACTCGTCGAGATCGCCGCCGCCGCCGTCGATGTTGAGCAGCAGCTCGGCATCGTGGAACTGATCGGAAAGCGCGGCAGTGGTCTTCATCCCCGTCTCTTCGTCGCCCGAGAAGAGCAGGAGGATGTCGCGCGCCGGCTTGAAGCCTTCGCGCTTCAACTGGATCACCGACGCGACGAAGGTAGAGAGGTCGAACTTGTTGTCGCTCGCGCCGCGGCCGAACAGATAGCCGTTCTCGACCACCGGAGTGAAAGGATCGCGCTCCCAGTCGGCCGGCTTGGCCTCGACCACGTCCATATGGCCGGAGATGAGAATGGGCTTTGCGCCGCTCTTGGCTTTGCCGGTGCCGCGGTAGCGCGCAACCAGATAGGCGGTGTCGCCGATCCGCTCGATCCGGACATCTGCGTCGGCGAAGCCGCCTGCGACCAGCGCCGATTTGAGATAGGCGGCATATTCCGGGGTCTGGTTGCCCGTCCCGGCTACGGTGCGGAAAGCGACGCCGCGCTTGAGCAGCTCGAGCGCCTGCGCCTCGGCCTGCGCATTGGTCTGGGCCTGCGCGGACCCGGCGGCGAGCGCCACTGCGAGGATTGCCGCAAGGTGGCGCATCGAATCTGCTCCGCTGATCAGGGGGAGAATGGAGCGGGCGAAGGGAATCGAACCCTCGTCGTAAGCTTGGGAAGCTTCTGCTCTACCATTGAGCTACGCCCGCGCAGGCCGCGGAAATCCTCGGTTTTGGAGGCGCTGTCAAGCGCTAGCGATGCGCTCGACCCGGCGCATCGCCAGCGCCGCGATCACCAGCGTTCCCGCGGCGAAGGCCATCGTCCAGATCGGCTCGCCCGGAAAGAACCGCTTCATGATCGACCCCATCACCGTCGCGACGAGCAGCTGAGGCACTACGACGAAGATGTTGAACAGCCCCATGTAAATGCCGAACTTCCTCTGCGGGAGCGAGGAGGCGAGGATGGCATAGGGCATCGCGAGGATCGAGGCCCAGGCGATTCCTATGCCGATCTCGCTCAGCAGCAGCCAGCGCGCGTCGGGCATTACGAAGAAGCTGGCATAGCCCGCTGCGCCGCACAGCAGCCCGATGATGTGCGTCCGCGCCTGGCCGATGCGCGCGGCGAGGAAGGGGAGCAGCGTGAGCGCTGCGAGCGCGGCGACGCCGTTGTAGGTGGCGAAGAGCACGTCGACCCAGTTGGCACCCCGCTGATAGGCCGGGCTCGCCGCATCGGGAGCGCCGTAGAAGTGCTGGGCGACGATCGGCGTCGTATTGATCCACATGATGAACAGCGCCGACCAGCTGAAGAACTGGACGACCGCAAGACGCTTCATGAGCAGCGGCATGCCGGAGAAATCGCCGACGATGCTGCTCAGCATGTTGGTGCCCGAACCTGCGCGGGCGAGGGCGATGCCCGCCGCGCTCGCCGCACCATAGCCGGCAAGCAGCGCCCCGAGCAGATAGACTTCCTTCTCGAGCGCGAGCGGGTGGACGGCGAGGATCACCAGCGCGCCCACGGCGATCCAGGCGATGCTGGAGCGGTAGCTGCGTGCCGCGAGCGCGTGAGCCGCTTCATCCTCGGCGGCGGTGATATTATCGAACGCCGCCATCTCGTCGGGGCTGTATTCGCGCGTCGTGAATACGGTCCACATCACCGCGAGGAACAGCGCTGCGCCTCCGAACCAGAAGGCGTAGCGCACCGTGTCGGGAATGGCGCCGGCTTCCGCGGCATTGGAGACGCCCAGGTGTTCGAGCACCCAGGGAAAGATCGAGCCTACGACTGCGCCTGCGCCGATGAAGGCAGTCTGCACCGCGTAACCCGTGGCGTGCTGGTCTTTCCGCAGCATGTCGCCGACGAAGGCGCGGAACGGCTCCATCGAGACGTTGAGCGAGGCGTCGAGCACCCACAACAGCGTCGCGGCAAAGAGCAGCGCGGGGGCGAGTGGCATTGCGAACAGCGAAAGCGCGGCGAGCAGTGCGCCCGCGACGAAATAGGGACGGCGGCGGCCGAGACGGCCGAGCCAGGTGCGGTCGCTCATATGCCCGATCACCGGCTGGACCAGCAGCCCGGTGAGCGGCGCCGCGATCCACAGCCAGGAAAGGTCGTCGATCTTAGCGCCGAAGGTCTGGAAGATGCGGCTCATGTTCGCGTTCTGGAGCGCGAACCCGATCTGGATGCCGAAGAACCCGAACGAGATGTTCCACAGCCCCGCGAAGGACTGGCGCGGCTTCTCGGTCATGAAATGCTCCAAGTTACTGTCAGGACCCGCAGGACCTGCGGACGACGAGCCTGGTGGGTAGAAGGGTGCTGGACACCGGCTCCTCGCGGATGCGGCCGATCAGCGTCTCCACGAGCTTGCGCCCGGCGAGCCGCGGGTCCTGCATCACCGTGGTGAGCGGCGGATTGGCGATGCTGGCGGCGGGGATGTCGTCGAAACCGACCACCGCGATATCCTCCGGCACGCGAAGCCCGGCAGCCTGGAGCGCTCGCATCGCGCCGATCGCGATCAGGTCGCTCGCAGCCGCGACTGCATCGAAGCGCTCGCCGCTCGCCATCAGTGCCTCGGCGGCGGCGGCGCCCGAATCCTCGGTGGTGATCGCGTCGAACTGGAGGCCGGGTCGGGGGATCACCCCCGCTTCCTTGAGCGCGGCGATATGCCCCCGGTAGCGGTCGTGGAACTCGGGATAGTGGCTGGAGGCGGTGCCGAGGAAGGCGATGTTGCGCCGCCCGAGCCGCAGCAGATGCCGCGTGGCTTCCTTCGCGCCGCCGTGATTGTCGCAGCCCACGGTGAGCCCGGCGGCTTCCGCCTGCACCGATCCCCAGCGGACGAAATGGGTGCCCGCATCCTTCAGCGCCTGAAGCCGTGTGCGATACAGCTCATAATCGCCATAGCCGAGCAGGATGATGCCATCGGCACGATGCGCGTCCTCATATTGGCTGTGCCAGTCGCTCGAGAGCTGCTGGAAGCTGATCAGCACGTCGTGCTCCAGTTCGGCGCTGGTGCGGATGATCGATCCCAGCATCGACAGGAAGAAGGGGTTGATCAGCGAATCGTCCGAGGTGGGGTCCTCGAAGAAGAGCAGCGCGAGCGTCTGCGAATGGCGCGTCCGCAGGTTCGAGGCTGCCTTGTCGACTTGGTAGTTGAGCTGCTTGGCGATCGATTCGATGCGCAGCCGCGTCGCCGGTTTGACGCCGGTCATTCCGCGCAGCGCGCGAGAGACCGTGGGCTGCGAGACCCCCGCCAGATGCGCAATGTCGAAAGATGTCGGCCTGCGCTGCATGCGCCCCATTCCTCCCGTACGTGCCGCTGTCTTCGCGGCATCGCATATTATGCAGGACAGCGCAGATCGCTCCTCCGGTCAACGCCGCTTGTGGTGCAAATGGGCCACTCCGGCAGCCTAACGGCATTGAATACGTATGTGGCCCGCTGGCGAGCGGACGGGGTTTCGCACGAATAGGCGACCAAGCGCACCGGGGGCATCGATGCGCAACAATGTCGCGCCAGCGATACGAACCGCCACCAGAGCGGAAAGGGCGCGAAATGAGGGAGAAGGAACTTGATCAGCATTTCGCGTCGCCGCACCGCCGTCCGCCTGAAACTCGGCGTGGGCGGACCGGCCCTGGTCGCAGCGCTTGCGCTCGTCGCTGCCGCACCGGCGCAAGCGCAGGACGCGCCGGCCGCCGAACAGCAGGACGGCGTTTCCCCGCAGGAACAGGACATCGTCATCACCGGTTTCCGGGCCTCGCTCGCCACCTCGGTCGCGACCAAGCGCAATTCCAACCAGATCGTTGAATCGGTTTCGGCCGAGGATATCGGCAAGCTGCCCGACAACTCGATCGCCGAGGCGATTGCGCGCCTGCCGGGTCTGACCGCGCAGCGCCTCGATGGGCGTGCGCAGGTGATCTCGGTGCGCGGACTTTCGCCCGACTTCGCTGCGACACTGCTCAACGGCCGCGAGCAGGTGACGACCGGCGACAACCGCGGTGTCGAGTTCGATCAATATCCTTCCGAGCTGATGGGCGCGGTCGACGTCTACAAGACGCCGTTCGCCGGGCTGATCGGCCAGGGTCTGTCGGGCACGATCAACCTTCGCACGATCCGCCCGCTGGATTACGGCAAGCGCGTGCTTTCGGCGAACGTGCGGGGCGAGATCGTCTCACCGGGCAAGCTCAATTCGGGGACCGGCGACAAGGGCTGGCGCGTCGCCGCGACCTATGTCGACCAGTTCGCGAACGACACGATCGGCGTCACACTGGGTGTCGCGCACCTGGATTCGCCGACCCAGTTCGAGCGCTTCAACAGCTGGGGCTATCCGGCGTTCGACACCAACAACGACACCTATGGCATTCGCAACACCCAGGGGACGCCGGATACCGGCGACGACACGTTCACGCCGCGCCCCGGCTATGAACAGGCCCAGGGCGCGCTGGTGATCGGCGGCGCCAAGCCCTATGTCCAGTCGACCGAGCTCGAGCGCACCGGCGTGATGGGCACGCTCGAGTTCCGCCCCGATCCGGGCCTCAAGATCACGCTCGACGGCTATTATTCCAAGTTCCGCGACGAGCAGACGCTGCGCGGGATCGAGTTCCCTCTTTACTGGGGCAATGCGATCCTCGCGCCCGGAGCGACCGTGACGGACGGGGTCATCACCGAGGGCACCTGGACCAATGTGAAGGGCGTGGTGCGCAATGACGCCAATCTGCGCGAAGCCGACCTCTATTCCGCCGGCGCCAACATCAACTACGAGACCGGCGGCTGGACCTTCGACGGCGACGTCAGCTACTCGCGCGTCGACCGCGAGGACAAGGTGCTCGAAACCTATTCGGGCACTTCGCGCGGACCGGGGAACGGGCCCTATGATACGCTCGGCTTCAGCACCACCGAGGAAGGCACCTATCGGTTCGATCCGACCCTCGACTATGCCGATCCGCTCACCATCCTGCTGACCAGCCCGCAGAGCTGGGGCGGGGACAACACTCCGGGCGGGCAGGACGGCTTCCTCAATAACCCGAGGATCACCGACGAGCTGCTCGCCTTCCGCGGCCGGGTGACCCGCGATTTCGGCGAGAACGGAGGCCGCGTAGAGTTCGGTGCCAATTACACCACGCGCGACAAGGGGCTCGACCTCAACCGCTGGTATCTGGGGCTCAAGGCGAACGCCGAGGATCCCGCCCACGCGACGAGCGTGCCGATCCCGGGCGACCAGCTGCTCGATCCGACCGGGCTCGATTTCCTCGGCATCCCGGGGATGGTCAGCTACGATCCGCTCGGACTCGCCTATAGCGGTATCTACAACTTCAATCCCGCCACCGACGCCAACCTCTACGCCTTCGGCTGGACGGTGAGCGAAGACGTGCTCACCGGCTATGCGCGCTACGACATCGACTATGAGATGGCCAACGGCGGCTCGCTGAGCGGCAATGTGGGCGTCCAGGTTGTGAAGGTGGACCAGTGGTCCAACGGGCTCGCGGCCAGCGGGTCGCCAGTCGCGGTGATTACCGACGTTTCGGATGGAGTCAGCTACACCCATCTGCTGCCGAGCATGAACCTCGTCGCGCGGCTCGGCGACGGCTTCACGGTGCGCTTCGGCGCGGCGCGGCAGATGGCGCGGCCGCGGATGGACCAGATGCGGGCGTCGATCAATTTCAGCTACGACGCAGCCCGCGCCGGCAACACCAACATCAACTTCTCGCCGTGGAGCGGAACGGGCGGCAACCCGCGCCTGCGGCCGTGGCTGGCTGACTCGGTCGACGTCTCGATCGAGAAATATTTCGGCCGGGACAGCTATGTCGCGCTGGCCGGCTATTACAAATATCTCGAAACCTACATCTATTCGCAGAGCCTGGTGTACGACTTCACCGGCTTCCCGGTCACCAGCGGCCCCGAACCGGCAATGCGTGAAGGCATCGTGAGCATCTTCGCGAACGGGAGTGGCGGACGCCTCTATGGCGCGGAAGCTTCGTTCGCCTTCTCGTTCGCCAATGTCGCGAATGCGCTAGACGGCTTCGGCCTGCTCGGCAGCGCTTCCTACACCCAGAGCAGCATCACCCCCGATCCGGCCAACCCGGCGCAGCCGCTACCGGGGTTGTCGGACTGGGTGGCGAGCGGCACGGCCTATTTCGAGAAGAACGGTTTCTCGGCCCGCGGAAGCGTGCGCTATCGCTCCAGTTTCCTTGCCGAACTCAGCGGCGTCGGCACCGAACGCATCCAGCGGCTGGCGCGTGGCGAGACGATCGTCGATGCGCAGGTCGGTTACGAGTTCCAGGGCGGACCGCTCAAGGGGCTGGGGGTGCTGCTCCAGGCGCAGAACCTCACCGACGAGCCGTTCAGCACGCACGATGCCGCCAATGACGCGCTGACGATCGACTATCAGCGTTACGGCGTCCGCTATCTGCTCGGCCTGAGCTACCGCCTCTGGTAACCACCATGCGTCCCCGCCGCCGGGAGCGGCGGGGACGCCCCCAGGAGTTTGCGCGCATGAAGAAGCTCGGGGTCCTGCTGGCCGCGACACTGATCGCCACGCCTGCCGCCGCGCAGTCGTTCCGCGATCGTCTGCCCGAGGACGAGGTTCTCTATTTTCTGCTGCCCGACCGGTTCGAGAACGGCGATCCCGCGAACGATCGCGGCGGGCTGACCGGCGATAGGCTCAAGACCGGCTATGACCCCACCGCCAAGGGTTTCTACCACGGCGGCGATCTCAAGGGGCTGATCGGGCGGCTCGACTATATCCAGGCGCTCGGTGCGACTGCGATCTGGGTAGGTCCGATCTTCAAGAACAAGCCGGTGCAGGGCCCTGCCGGGCAGGAATCGGCGGGCTATCACGGCTATTGGATCACCGATTTCACGCAAGTCGATCCGCATTTCGGCACCAATGCGGACTTCAAGGCGCTCGTCGATGCCGCGCACGCCAAGGGCATCAAGGTCTATATGGACATCATCGTCAACCATACGGCGGACGTGATTCAGTATCGCGAGTGTGGCGACTGCAGCTATCGCTCGCGCGCGGAATATCCGTACAGCCGCAAGGGAGGCGTGAAGGGCGAGCCGATCAACCCGGGCTTCCTGGGCGACGGCGTTCGCACCACGGAGAATTTCGCGCGGCTGACGCGCCCCGACGCCGCCTACACGCCCTTCGTGCCCGAGGCAGAGAAGGAGGTGAAGGTCCCCGCCTGGCTCAACGATCCGATCTATTACCACAACCGCGGCAACTCGAGCTTCGCGGGCGAGAGCTCGACGATGGGCGATTTTGTCGGGCTCGACGACGTGATGACCGAGAATCCGCGCGTGGTGGCGGGAATGATCGAAATCTTCGGCGACTGGATCGCGCGCTACAAGGTCGACGGCTTCCGGATCGACACCGCGCGTCACGTCGAGTCCGAGTTCTGGCAGGCATTCGTGCCCGCGATGCTCGAACGTGCGCGAGCGAGCGGCGTGCCCAATTTCCACATCTTCGGCGAAGTGGCGGACCCAAATACGTCCGCGCTCGCGCGGCACACGCGCGTCGACAAGCTGCCGACGGTGCTCGACTTCGGCTTCGCCAAGGCCGTGAACGATGTCGTCTCGGGCAAGGCAGGGACTGACGCGCTGGCGAAGCTCTTCGCGGCGGACGCGCTCTACGAAGGCGGCGAGGCGACCGCACGGCGCAATCCGACCTTCATCGGCAACCACGATCAGGGCCGAACAGCCACCTTCATCCGCGCCGCCAACCCCAATGCGAGCGCCGACGAACTGCTCGATCGCGACATGCTGGGGCACGCGATGCTCCTGCTGTTGCGCGGCGTGCCGACGATCTATTCGGGCGACGAGCAGGGTTTCGTCGGCGACGGCAACGATCAGGACGCACGCGAGGACATGTTCCCCAGTCGCGTCGCGATCTACAACGACAACAAGCTGCTGGGGACGACGCGGACCACCGCGGAGTCCAACTTCGATATCGCGCACCCCCTGTTCCGTGAGATCGCCACGCTCGCTCGGCTGCGGCGCGCGCATCCGGCGCTCACGCGCGGGCGGCAGGTCGTCCGCTTCGCGAGCGACAAGCCGGGGCTGTTCGCCGTCTCGCGCTTCGATCCCGCGACCGGCGCTGAATATCTGATCGCCTTCAACAGCGCGCCCACGCCGTGGAGCGGCCACATCGAGGTGGAGGCAGGGGCCTCCGCATTCACTTCGCTCGCGGGGCAATGTCCCGCCGCGGCTGCCGCGCCGGGCAGCCTCCAGCTTTCGCTTACCGCCTTCGGCTATGCCGTCTGCGGCGCCGGAGCCGCCAAATGAACGAGTTGCTTGCCAGTGCCCGGCGTACCCGCGCCCGCGAATGGTGGCGCGGCGCCGTCACCTACCAGATCTACCCCCGCAGCTTCGCGGATTCGAACGGCGACGGGATCGGCGACCTAGCCGGGATCACGGCGAAGCTGGACTATGTCGCCTCGCTCGGAGTCGATTGCGTCTGGCTTTCGCCCTTCTTCACCTCGCCGATGCGCGACTTCGGCTACGACGTGGCCGATTTCTGCGGAGTCGACCCGATCTTCGGCACAGTCGCGGATTTCGACGCACTGGTGGTGCGCGCGCACGCGCTCGGCCTCAGGGTCATCATCGATCAGGTCTATTCGCACAGCTCGGACCAGCACCCCTGGTTTCAGGAGAGCCGTACCGACCGGACCAATCCCAAGGCCGACTGGTATGTCTGGGCCGATGCGAAGCCCGACGGTTCGCCGCCCAACAACTGGCAATCAGTGTTCGGCGGCCCCGCCTGGACCTGGGACGCGCGGCGGGGGCAATATTATCTGCACAATTTCCTGCGCGAGCAGCCCGATCTCAATTTCCACAACCCGGAGGTGCAGGACGCGGCGCTGGCGGCGGCACGCTTCTGGCTCGATCGTGGGGTGGATGGATTCCGGCTCGATGCGATCAACTTCACGATGCACGATCCCGAGCTGCGCGATAACCCGCCCGCGCCGGATACGGGGGCGCCGCGCACCCGGCCGTTCGACTTCCAGCAGCACATCTACAACCAGAGCCACACGGACATCCCGCGCTTCCTGGAGAAGCTGCGCGCGCTCGCCGACGGCTATGGCGAGCGCTTCCTCGTGGCCGAGGTCGGCGGCCCCGCCCCCGAGCCCGAGATGCACCTGTTCACCGCAGGCGAGACGCGGCTCAACAGCGCCTATGGCTTCAACTTCCTCTACGCCGATCGGCTGACGCCCGCGCTGGTCCGCGACGCGGTGGCCGGCTGGCCGTGCGTGCAGGGGGTCGGATGGCCGAGCTGGGCGTTCGAGAACCACGACGCGCCGCGCGCGATCTCGCGCTGGGTGACACCCGAGCAGCGCGACGCCTTCGCCCGGATAAAGATGCTGCTGCTCCTGACGCTGAGGGGCAACGCATTCCTTTACTACGGCGAGGAGCTCGGGTTGACCCAGGTCGATATCGGCTTCGAGCACCTGCAGGACCCCGAAGCGATCGCCAATTGGCCGCTGACGCTGAGCCGCGACGGCGCGCGCACGCCGATGCCTTGGCGTTCCGACGCACCGCAACTGGGGTTCACCAGCGGCAGGCCGTGGCTTCCCGTGGGGCCTGACCATCGGACGCTGGCGGTCGACCGGCAGGCCGGTGACCCGGATTCGCTGCTCAATCTCACGCGGCGATTGATCGCCTTTCGCCATGCCAATCCGGCGCTGATGGCCGGAGATATCGCGATCCTCCATGCCGACGAGCAGCTGCTCGTGTTCCGACGCGAGAGCGAGGATCAGGCGCTATCGTGCGCGTTCAATTTCGGCGCCGAGCCCGTGGTGCTGCCGCCTGCGATGCGGGAGGGGAGCGTGATCGAGGCAGTGAACGGCGCGACGGCGGAACAGCTCCCGGCGTTCGGCGCGGTGGTGATCACTCCGTGAATACGCGCTTGGGAATGTGGGTAATCCGGCAGGCGAGATCCGCTTCCCCGCTCGCCACGATATAGTGATCGCCAGCATCGACGATGCCGGTGGTGAAGACCACGTCGCGGACGTACATCCTGTCCTCGAGCGGGCGCGTCAGCTCCGGATTGGCCTCGAGCAGGGGCGTATGCTCGGTGCGGATCATGCGCGCCGGATCGTCGCGATCGAGGATCGACCAATAGGTGCGATAGATGCCAACGATCTCCTTGGGCTCCACGCCGTGCCACAGCGTCAGCCAGCCCTGATCGGTGAGGATCGGGGGTGTGCCGCCGCCCATGCGCGCGGTGGCGATCGTGTCGGCATGCGGGCGGATGCCCGGTCCGGGATGCGGCTTCCAGTGGCGCGCATCGGGCGAAGTGGCGAGGTTGATCGAAGGGCCTGCGCGCCATTCGCTGCCAGGGGGATAGGTGAAATACAAATCGCCGAGCGGACGAGTCTGGGCCCAGTAGCGCCCCTCGATCCGCCCTTCGAAGATCAGCATGTCCTTGTTCTGGTGATCGAGGACGATGTCCTCGAACCGCCAGTCGAGCCCGTTGTCCGAGCTGTAGAGCGTAGTCGAATGCCGCTCCGGGCTCACCGAACAGCTGGTCATCAACCAGCGATCCCCGATCTTTGAAACGCGCGCATCCTCGACGCCGTAGCATTGGAAGCTCGCGTGCGGCGCAACGGCGCGGTCGTAGTGGATCGCCACCAGCTCGAGCCCGTCCGGCGAGAGCTCGACCGGCAGTATCCAGGAAAGCGAAGTGAGCGCCATCACCTTCCACCGCCCGCCGCGGATCAGGAACTTGCGCGGATCCGCGGTGTCGACCAGCTCGAGCGGCCAGGCATCGAGCACATAGCCGCCCTCCTGCCATCGGATCGCATGGACATGGCCGTCGAAGATCGGCTGCCGCAGCGCCTCGGCGATGCGAACCATCATCAGCAGATTGCCGCCCGGCAGCCGCGTCAGACCCGGATTGAAGGCGCCGAGCACATAGGTTTCGACGTCGAGGTGCCCCGCTAGCGGCGAGCGCGAGAGATCGACGTCATCGGGCCCGAAGACAAGCCGGTCGACAGGAAAGGGACTCATTCGGCGATGCGTGGCTCGACGCGCATCAGCGATACGACCGTGCGGCGCGGCTGAGTGAGCATGAAGTGCGCGGCCGCGGCTATGTCCTCGGCGCGGAGCATCTCGGCCTTGTCGATCATCTCGCGCTGCTTTTCGACCGGAATGTCGGGTAGCTGCATGTCCGAGCCGGTCAGGCCCGGCTCGATATTGCCGACCTTGATATCCTTCTCCGCCAGTTCCTTGCGCAGCGCCTCGGCAAAAGCCTGCACGCCGGTCTTGGTGGCGGTATAGACAGTCGACGTAGCCTCGCGCGAGTTGGCCGACATCGAGCCGATGAAGACGATATCGCCACCCGGGCCCATACGGTCGAGCGCGGCCTTGGCCACGGTCATGTGCGAAGTGAGGTTGGTGTCGACGGTGTAGCGGATGTCCTTGGCGTCGGTATCGGCGAGGCCCTCGGCGGGCAGGCCGGCATTGATCACGGCGATGTCGATGCCGCCCAGGAAGCGCTCGCCTTCGGAGACGAAGCGCTCGACGCCTTCCTGCGTGGCCAGGTCGACGTTCACTCCGCCGCCGTCGCCGACTTCGCGGATGCGTTCGAGCGCATCCTCCAGATGCTCCGGGGTGCGCCCGCAGACGAAGACCTTGGCGCCCTCGGATGCGAGCAGCACGGCGATCGCCCGCCCGATGCCGGTGGTTCCGCCGCTCACGATCACGCGTCGCCCGGCGAGGCTCGGCTGCTCGGTATGTGCGTCGGCGAGGTCGCGGACGGGCGGTTCTGCCAGATCGGTCATGGGTTTCTCTCCGTTGGATGTCGCCGACTCCAAGGATCGGAAGGCGCTTAGGTTCCCTTCACCAAGCAAGGCCGATGCGCCCATCTGCCGGGACGAAATATTCCACGCGCTCCGCCTCCTCGGAATAGGGTTCGATCTGCTCGTCCTTTGCCGTGGTGACGGTGAATGCCGGGAGCTTCGCACGGCCGGTGCGGATCAGGCTGAGCCGGGCCAGGCAACCTTCGCCACCGCTCAGCTGGAAGCTCAGCGCCCGGTCGGCCGGGCGTTCGCTCGCGACTAGGAAATGATCGCAGAAGATGCGGAACGGCGCGTCGCGGACCGTGTGGAAGGCGCGGCTGGCGAAAATGAACGCCGCGCCGGCACCATAGATCTCTTGGCCGACCTGCCCCGCCTGCTGCCCGTCGACATACAGATCCTCGACGGGGAAGCAGAGATTGCGGTCCACATAGCTGTTGCGCGATTTATCGGCGATGGCTTCGGGGGGGAGCGCATCGGGATAGTAGAACCACGCACGATCGAGTGCGTAGCGGCAATATTCGGAGAGGAGCATCCGCACGCCGGGATCCAGGTCCGGGCCGCTGTCCTTCAGGAAGCGCTCGAAGGCGGCGAAGCTGTCGAAACACTCGTACATCGCCATGTAGGGCGCGTCGTGCAGTGCGGTCACGCCCAGGAAGTTGCGATAGTGCTTCGCCAGGCCGATGTCGGATTCCCACAGCGCGACATTGTGGAAGAAGCTCGCGACATAGACGTAACTCTGGCGCAGATACGACTCTTCGTTGGTGATCCGCCACAGCCGGAGGCACGCCGCAGCGCCCCAGGCGGTCAGGTTCGCCTGATAGTTCAGATTGAAGCGCATGCCCTGCGTCGCGTCGATCGCCGCGCGCGCCTCGTCGAGGAAGCGCTTGTCGTCGGTGAGCTCGAAGGCCTGGAGCATCACATAGGCATAGATGCCGCCCACGTCGGTCTGGCCGAGCCCCTGTTCGTCGCGCGAAGCGGTGATCACCGAGAAATCGGTGATCTTGTATTGGATCGGCCAGACGTAATCGAAGTGATGCGCGGCCTCGATGCCGAAGTCGATCGAATCCATGAACAGCCGGGCGGCCTGCTTGTCGCCGTCGATCGCCAGGCGGCCGAGGTTGAGCATCGGGTGGTAGAGATACCAGCTGTCGACTGCGTCCTTGTCCTTGTCCTTGCCGACATTGGGGAGGTAGCGCCGGATCGTGCGGAGCTTGGGATCATAGAATTTGCGCAGGCCGCGCTTGAACTCGGCGAACAGCGGGATGTTCTTCCCGGTCCAGGCTTCATAGTCGCGGATCGCGGCGAGTACCGAGAGCTGGACCATCGAATCCGGATATTCGGTGGCGGTGTAGGGGTGGATGTAGCGGAAGCCATAGTGGCGGATCGTCGCCTCGGGGGCCTTGTCTAGATCGTGCAGCGTGCGTTCGGCGCGCGCCACCCATTCGCGATAGTCGGTGGGTGGCTGGTCGATGCGGCGGTAGATCGCGCCGAGCAGCGATAGATAGCGTCGCGCCATTTCGGGTTCGTCGCCGTCTGCGTCGCGGTGGAAAGCAAGACAGGCATCGGCGACGACGATCTCCTCGCCTTCGGGAAGCGGATCGAGCGGCGGCTTGCCCTTCTGAGAGGCGGTGGGCGGCAGATAGCCGATCTCGGGCCACTCGCCGCCCACCGCGCCGTCGGGCTTCGTGCCGGTTGCAGCGAAATAGGGGTTCAGGGTGGTGAAGTTCTGGAAATAGAGAACGCTGCCGAACTGGGGCTTGGCGAGCCGGAAATAGCTGATGCCCGCGTTCATTCCGCGCTGCGCCGCTTCCACCGTGCCGATGGCGCCAGCGGGATCGTCGTGACCGTCGAGCGGGTAGAGATCGCGCGCGAGGAACGGGATGAGCAGCGGCGTTGCCGGCGTCAGGCGCGCGGTGACGCGCAGGACCGGAACATCGCCCTCGTGAAGACGGAACACGACGACATGGCGGCCCATCGTCGAGGTGAATTCGACGCGCAGCGCTTCGCCTTCCCCGGCTGGACGGATCCGAACGCCGGAGCAGCCGCCGATGGCGTGAGCGGCACGCAGCGCCAGCCCGCCGTGCCCGGGCCGCCGGATGAGGGCCCAGAGCGCATCGCCCCCCGCGCGCACTTCGATGCGGAGGTCGCCGAGTTCGAGCTCGGCCACTTCGGCCATCGTGCCGGAGCGCAGCTCTTCGCGGAGCAGGAGGACGTGAAAGCTGACACCGGGGAGCTTGCCGGCTCCGGTGCGCGTGGGAAGCGGTTCGATGTCGGCCATGAGGGCACAACCGTGCTAGACGGGAATCGTTTCGAGCTCCGCCCGAATTCGCCGGCGCTGGAGCCGAAGGAAGCGCGCGCGGACTTCGGCGTCCCGCAGCAGCGTCGCGGGGAGATAGGTGAGGGTGCGCAGCCCCGCGACGGTGGAGACGTTGCGCGCGGTCCGCCGCGTCTGGTGGATCACCTGCTGGATCATCTCGCTCCGCTTGATCTCGCCCTTCTCACGCACCAGCGTGAGACGGTGGATGGCGTAGAGGCCGAGCGCGCCGGCAATCAGGAAATAGAAGTCCCATTGCGAGAGGCGGAGCGGCGAGACGATCGCCACCCCCTCCGGGCTCGTCCAGCGCAGTAGCAGCTCGAACTGCCGCGCCGCGAAGAAGTCGGCGAAGGCGCCCCCGAGGATCGGCGCGATCCCCGCCGCGACCGCGGTCGCCAGACCCGCGGTCGCGACATAGGCAGTCGACTGGCCCTTGGGCGAGAGCTTGAGCGCGATGCTGGTGGTCGCGAGCGTCGCGCCTGCGATCGCCGAGCCCATGAACAGGTGCAGCACCACCAGGTAAGCGACCAACCATGGCCCATGCTCCATCTGCGAGGCGCCGATCATCGCGACGATGCAGGCGATGTAGGTGGGAGCGGCGACGAGCAGCACCGACTTGTTCGCGAACCGGTCGGCCAGTGCCCCCCAGTTGCGAAGCGCTACCAGGTTCGCGAGCTGGCTCACCACGCTCAGAACCATGACGAAGGTCATGTCGAAGCCGAGCTGGCGGACGATGAACACGGTGAAGAAAGGCGTCGCGAGGTTGATCGAGAACTGCCAGCTCGCGAGGAAGATGGTGAGGCGGCGGAAGTTGCGGTCGGCGAAAGGTTCGCGCAGTAGCTCGACCAGCCCGAGCTGCGTTTCCGGCCGCGGCGGCATCGCAGGCTCCGGGACGCGCGAGGTGAGCCAGGCGCTCACCAGCCCCGCGAGGAATCCCAGACCGTAGAGCACGCCGAAGATCACGCTGCGCCAGTTCGAACCTTCCTCGGTGCGATCGAGCACGACCGCCGCGGCGATACCGGCGACGAGGCTGATCGCAGCGGCATAGGCAGTGCGGCGGGCGAAGACCCATCCGAGCCGGTCCTCGGGCGCCAGATCGCGCATCCAGGCATTCCAGGCGCAGCTTCCCACGGCGCTCATGCTGCAAAGCACGAGCTGGGCGAGCACGAGGGCGGCGATTCCCATCTCGGCCGGGAGGAACGGCGCGAGCGCCATCAAAGCCATCATCACCCGGCCGGCGAGGCCGCCCGCAACCGATATGAGCTTGCGCTTGCGCAGGCGTTCTACGAGCAGGATCGCCGGCGCCTGGAGCAGCTGGCCGAGAAAGGGCGCGCTCGCCAGCACGCCGATCACCAGGTTCGATGCGCCGAGGTGCATTGCCAGCGCAGTCAGGATCACGCCGCTGGTGAGCGCCGTGGCGGCGCTGGCAAAGGCGCCCTCGGTGACGACCTGGCGAAGCGCCTGGTCTCGCTCGGAATCGCTCACGCTATGTTGCGGCTGGAGCGTCATTGCCTCACTCTTGTTGTGAGCGGGGGAATGGCTCCGGCGCGCGACTGGTTCCAATGGAGGGGGAATGGAGGGACGTACCGCGCCGATCGAGAGTTTGGCGGAGCGACGGCGGGGCGCTGGCCAGGCTGCACAGCCTGGCGACCAATTGCCGTCTCATGCGTTGGCGCGGGCAATGGACAGGCTCTGGTTCATCACCAATCCGAATTCCGGCACCGCGACGCGCGCCAAATGCGAGGCGCTCGAAGCCGTGTTCGAGGAAGGCGGGCTCACGCTGGCCGGGCGCACGGAATTTCCCGACCAGGAGCTCCCGACCGGGGAACAGCTGAACGCAGCCAGAGCGGACACGGTGGTGCTTTTCGCGGGCGACGGCACGATCAACGCGGCGCTCTGCGCGCTCGAGAAATGGGAAGGCGCCTTCCTCATTCTGCCGGGCGGGACGATGAACCTGCTCGCCAAGGGGCTGCACGACGAGACCGATCCGCACAAGATCGTCCACGCCGCGCGCCAGTGCGACCGGCGGGTTGCGCTTCCCTATGTGATCGCGGGCGAGCATCGCGCCTTCGTCGGGCTGATCCTGGGCCCGGCCGCAGCCTGGTTCCGTGCGCGCGAGGCAGTACGCAAGGGGCGCCTGGGCCGCTTTGTCGGGGCCGTGCGCGGAGCTTGGCGAAGGACCTTCGGCGAGCGCGGCATCCGCATCTCGGGAGCAGGGCTGCACGATCGGTACCAGGCGGTGTTCGTCACTCCGTTGCTCGATCGGCTGCAGGTGGCGGGCGTGGATGCGCGCGACTGGGGCTCGATCGTTCAACTCGGCTGGGACTGGCTGACCGGCGACTGGGTCGCGGCGCGTGCAGTGAGCGAGTCCTATACGGACGAACTGCGCGTCCGCGGCAACAGCCCCGCGCTCGCGCTTTTCGATGGGGAGCCGGTGAGGCTCGCGCCTTCGATTCCGATCCGCGTGGGCAAGAGCCTCAAGACGTTCATCGCCACCAAGGAGGATGCGCCCGAGCCATGATCCGGCTGTTCCATGTGAGCGACGTCCATTTCGGCCGCGAGGACAGGGAAGCGATCGACTGGTTCGGCCGCAAGGTGGCCGAGGAGCAGCCGGATGCGATTGTGGTCACCGGCGACCTCACGATGCGCGCCCGCTCGCGCGAGTTCACCGCGGCGTCGAAATGGCTCGAAAGCCTGGGTCGGCCGGTGACGGTAGAGGTCGGCAACCACGACTTGCCTTATTTCAATCTGTGGGCGCGCTTCGTCACGCCGTACAAGCGTTACCGCGCCCTCGAACGGATGATCGAAAAGCCGCTTGATGTCAGAGGCGTCGCGGTGGTGCCGCTCAAGACTACGGCGCGCTTTCAGTTCCGGCTCGACTGGTCGAAGGGTTATGTGAGCACGCATGCCCTACAGCAGTCGCTCGCGCTCGTGGAGGCGGTGCCCGCTGGCGACTTGATCTTCGTCGCCGCGCATCACCCGCTGATCGAAGCGGGTACGCGCGGAACTTCGTTCACCCGGCGCGGCCGCACCGCGCTCGAGGCGCTGGGGATCGCCGGCGCGCACGCAGTGCTGACCGGCCACGTCCACGATCCGTTCGACATCGAGCACCGGATCGGCGATCGCACCGTTCGGCTGATCGGTGCCGGCACGCTTTCGGAGCGGATTCGCGACAAGCCGCCCTCCTTCAACGAGATTCGTGTGGAAGGCGCGAGCTTCGAGACGGTCGCTCGGTTCAAGGGAGAAGGTGCGGTGTTGCTGTAAGCGGCGGCGCAGGACCTCAGCGCAGGCGCGTACCGATCAGCGTGCCCTTGGTGCCTGCGTTGACGAGGCGGAACTCGAAATTCGGCCATTTGCGGCGCCATTTGCGCGCGACCACGCGCTCGCCGGGGCGCGCCGCGTCGTCGAGCATCACCGTTCCGCCCACCGGCAGCCGATCGAACAGGCTGTCGGCGGCGCCGCGCACGAAGGGGTGGATCGTCCAGGGTGGTCCGTCGATCAGCAGCAGATCGATCTCAGCCGGCAGGGGGCCGTGATCGTACCATATGCCGGGCCAGCCGCCGGGGGAGGGGAGGAAGGGGGTGGCGCGCAGATCGGCCTCGACACCGTTCTCGCGCAGCCAGGCCCGGGTCGCCTCGACAAAGCCTGCATGTTGGTCGCAGCTGATCAGCCGTCCGCCGCCGAATTTCTGCAGCGCTCGCGCGGCGATCAGGCTGGAGGCGCCCGCCCCCAGCTCGAGCACGGTCTGCGGCCGCTGCCGCTCGATCTGGTCGACGATCAGCGTGAGGAAGCCGGTATCGGCCTTCCAGCTGCCGAGATGGGGAAGCGCATCGGGAGCGAGGTCGAGCCGTTCGAGCAGCGCCGCCTTGGCCTTCTTCGATCCGCCGGAGAGGCTGCGTAGCAGCCAGGGCCAGTTCACGGCGCCGAACAGCGCGATATGCGCGATATCGGAAGCGGAACGCCGCGCATCCTCGGGCCAGACGCCGTCATCGGCCAATGGGAGGTAAGGCGTCACGTTGCGCGAGGTCATTCAGCTTCCTCTCCTTTGTCGCCGGGTACGAAACGCCGGGCCGACGATCGGTTTCCCGAAAATGCCTAACCGCGCGGCAACGCTATGTCTTGGCCGAAAACGATGAGGTTCCCGTCCGGTGCGACGACCGCCAGTTCGCGCTGGCCGTAGAGCTGGTCGACCGGTCCATGGATGTCGCCGTCGTTGAGCGACCCGGCCTTGGGCCGGAGCTCTTCGTGGATCGCGTCCACGTCTTCGACGTCGATGTAATAGCAGCAGCGCCGGTTCCCGGGCGGCGCACCGTCGTCGCCCTGGTTCTGAAGCAGGCGGAACGCCGCGCCTTCACGCTGGACATAGGCGTAGGTGCCCTGGCGGAAGCGGCATTCGAAGCCCAGGATCGCCGTGAAGAAATGCAGCGCCGCATCGATGTCGGGCACGTGCATGAACGGCGTGATACGAAAGAGATTGGCCATGGTTCGATCTCTTCGAAAATCCGGTTCATTGCCTCCCGGCAACGATCGGGCAAGCGCTTATCATGGTCAACGCCGGCATAACAAAAGGGCGACCCGTTGCCGGATCGCCCTTTCGATGTTCCCAAACGGGAAGCGCGATTAGCGCTTCGAGAACTGGAAGCTGCGGCGGGCCTTCGCCTTGCCGTACTTCTTGCGCTCGACGGTGCGGCTGTCGCGGGTCAGGAAGCCTGCAGCCTTCACCGGGCTGCGCAGCACCGGCTCGAAACGAGTCAGCGCCTGGGCGATGCCATGCTTGACCGCGCCGGCCTGGCCCGAAAGCCCGCCACCCTTGACGGTGCAGACGACGTCATACTGACCTTCGCGCTCGGCGACGCCGAACGGCTGGTTGATGACGAGGCGCAGCGTCGGACGCGCGAAATAGATTTCCTGATCGCGGCCGTTGATCGTGATCTTGCCGGTGCCCGGCTTGATCCAGACGCGGGCGACGGCGTCCTTGCGGCGGCCGGTCGCATAGGCGCGGCCGAACTTGTCGAGCTCCTGCGCACGCAGCGGCGTGGTCGGCGTCTGGACGACGGGAGCAGCGGCAGTGGCAGCGGCTTCGGGGGCGTCGGCCGGGGCCGCACCCTGGGTGATGTTGCCGAGGTCGGCGAGGGACTGGCGGTTGTCGGACATTATGCGCCCACCTTGTTCTTGCGGTTCATCGACGCGATGTCGAGGACTTCGGGGTTCTGCGCCTCATGCGGATGCTCGGTGCCCGCATAGATGCGCAGGTTGCGCATCTGCTGGCGGCCAAGCGGCCCGCGCGGGATCATGCGCTCGACGGCCTTTTCGAGAACGCGCTCGGGAAAGCGGCCCTCGAGGACCTTGCCCGCGGTGATCTCCTTGATGCCGCCGGCATAGCCGGTGTGCTTGTAGTAGATCTTGTCCTGCAGCTTCTTGCCCGTGAAACGGATCTTGTCCGCATTGATCACGATGACGTTGTCGCCGCAATCCACGTGGGGGGTGAAGCTGGTCTTGTGCTTGCCGCGCAGCACGTTGGCGATGATCGTCGCCGCGCGACCGACCACCAGGCCGTCGGCATCGACGATATGCCACTTCTTCTCCACCTCGTGCGGCTTGACCGACTTGGTGGTCTTCATCAGCTCCTTCATGGGGCCGGGACCTTTCGTTTGAAACGCAATCGCGCCACCCTGAGGGGCAGCGCGGACGGCGGCCATTTGGCGGAGAGGATGGTGAAAGTCAAGCAAATCGGCGGCTTTGCTGACAGGTATTATGATACCCTCATGGACTGCGCCATGCTTCCGCACGCGCCGGAACCAGCCGAACGACGGTCGTGCGGACCGATTCGCGGGCATCGGGAGCCGAACCCACCACGGTCCGGGTGGTGTCGCTGCTATAGCTCAGGAGCCCGGTGCGTGGATCGGAACGGCGCGTCCGCTCGAGATCGACCTGGCCTCCGCTCTCCAGCGCGCTGCTGGACGCGCGCGTGACTGACTGGATCTCGTTGCCGCCGACCGCCGTGGTGGTCCGCATCCCTTCGAGCACGAGCTTCTGCCCCAGCGGAGAGACGCCGGGCAGGCGGACGGGCGTGAGCGCGCCGATGGGATCGGGAGCCTCGTCCACGATCACCGCCGTTACGAGCGAGCTCAGCATCGCGCGGCGGCGCTCGTCGGGCAGCGCCCGAAGCGGGGTGGCGATGCGCTGGGCGAGTGTCTTGCGCGCCGCCGGATCGGGCGATCCGCTGTCGGCCACCATCGCGCCGATCCCTTCGCACAACCGCTCCCACAGCGCGGCCATGTCTTCGATACCGGTCACCTTGCCTCCGGTGTCGAGGTGGAAGACGAGCGTCCGGTCCGCCAGCGCGGCAAAGCCGGCCTCGACCATTCCGCCGACCGCGGGGGACGCATCGCTGCTCGGGGGAAGAACCCGCACCTCGGCGCGATAGCCGCCGGCCGCGCGCTGGAACCGGACCAGGCGCTCCAACTTGTAGCGACGTTCGGTTTCGCCGATCGTGGAATGATGCTCGGTCGTCACGAGAAGTGGCGCTTCGATCGGCGGGGCGAAAGCCGATACCGGCGCGGCCGCCTGGAGCAATGCTGCCGTCGCAGCGAACATCAGGCGGTTTCCGTGCTCACCCAGCGCGACACGGCGTTCGTCGCCGCGACGGGCCAGGCCTCGACGACAGGAAGATCATAGGGGTGCAATGCTTCGATCCGCCCGCGTAGATGCTCGGCCAGTTCGGGCGTGGTCTTGAAGAGCACGGGCACTTCTTCGGCGCGCTCGATCACGCCTTCCCAGCGATAGATCGACACGCCCGGCGCCAGGATGTTGACGCAGGCAGCGAGGCGCTCCGCGATGACGGTCTGAGCGACGCGCTCCGCGTCGGCGGCCGCAGGAAAGGTCGTATAGAGAAGCGCCAGGTCGCTCATTGCCGTTGTCCGATGACGTGCGCCCCCCAGGCAGTTGCGATCACCAGCAGCGCGCCGACGAGTTGGTGAAGCGCAGCGAGGGCGATGTTCATGCCCGACATCACCGTTGCGATGCCGAGCAGAATCTGGATGCCGAAGGCGCTGTGGATCGCGATCGATGCGCGCCGGTCGATCCCGCGGGCGGCGCGCGCGAGCACGACCAGCGCGGCGACCGTCACCCACGCCCACCAGCGGTGGACGAAGTGGACGATTGCGGGGTCGTTGATCAGTGCGTCGAGCAGCGGGCGGCCCTCGATCGTGGCGCCGGGGAAGAAGCGGCCGTTCATCAGCGGCCATTCGTCGGTGACCAACCCGGCGTTGAGCCCCGCCACGAAGGCGCCGTAGAGGAGCTGCACGAACAGGATCAGGCCGGTCACCGCGCCGAGACGCGAGAGCCGTGCCGGTCGCTCGTCCGGATTCCGGGCAAGCGCGCGCAGGTCGAGCGCGGTCCAGACGATCGCGGCGAGCGTGAACAGCGCGACGAGCAGATGCGCGGCCAGGCGGATGTGGCTCACGTCGGTGCGCTCGCTGAGTCCCGAGGTGACCATCCACCAGCCGACCGCGCCCTGGAACGCGCCGAGCGCGAGCAGCGCGACCAGCCGCCAGCCATAGCCCTTCGGAATCTGCCGCCGGATGGCGAACCAGATCAGCGGGAGCGCGAAGGCCAGGCCGATCAGCCGACCGAGCAGCCGGTGGAGATATTCCCAGAAGAAGATCGCCTTGAAGCCGGCGAGCGTCATCCCCTGGTTTAGTTGCTGGTATTCGGGGATGCGCTTGTAGTTCTCGAACTCCGCCTGCCACTGCGCATCGTTGAGCGGCGGAATGGTTCCGGAGATCGGCTTCCACTGCGTGATCGACAGCCCGGATTCGGTGAGCCGCGTGATGCCGCCCACCACCACCATCACCACGATCAGCGCGGCAACTAAGAGCAGCCAATTGGCGAGCGCGCGAGGGCGTGCGGTGGAAGAGGAAGTCGGGGTCTGGAGCACGGCGGCGGTTTAGCGTCTCGTCCGCGCGAAAGCTATTCGCGAAACGGGTTCACTATGCGCAGGCTATCCTCGACGAGGAGGCCGTGGTGCATGTCCTCGGAATAGAGCGTCTCGCAACTGGAGCGGAGTGCGGCGGCGACGATCATGGAATCGAAGATCGCGAACCCGTGGCGTTCGGCAAGGGCGAGCCCATGTTCGTGAATTTCAACGGTCAGCGGCACGACTTCGAGCAGCGTCCGAATCTCCGCCAAGGTAGATTCGATCGCTGCCCATTCGTACCGAAGCTTGCCGCGAAGCACGCGCGCCGTTTCATTCAACACCTGGACGCTGATCCAGCCGCCCTGCAGCATAAGGTCCGTCGCGCGGCGCGCCTTGGTCATATCGGCCGACACTGCATAGATTAGCGCATTGGTGTCGAAAAAGCATGGCACGGCCGGTCAGTCTTCCCCGCGCGCGTTTGCCCATTCGCGGTTGAACTTGAAATCGGCGGGAAGCCGGCCCTGTTTGTCGGCCATCGCCCGAAGTCGCGCGATGGCAGCTTCACGCCGTTGCCGCTCGGTAATCAGCGCCAGTTCGCCGTCGTCCAGCGCGCGCAGCTCGATCTCGTCGCCCTCCTTGAGCCCCAGCTCCCGCGCCACGTCCGCGGGAATGCGCACGGCGAGGCTATTGCCCCATTTCGCAACCTGCATATGGCCCTCCATGGATATACGTTTACCGAATGTATATCCGCAGAGCGCGCGTGGCAAGTCAGGCCCGGGCGCTCCCGTCCGCCACCGCGGCTTCATTGTAGCGCAGCGCCTTCAGCACGGTATCGACGATGTGCTCGGCGTTGAGGCCGGCTTCGTCATATTGCTTCTCGGGCTTGTCCTGGTCCTGGAAGGTGTCGGGCAGGCGCATCGTGCGCAACTTGAGACCTGCATCGATCAGGCCGTGATCGCTCGCCAGCGTCAGCACATGCGCGCCGAGCCCGCCGATCGAGCCTTCCTCGATCGTCACCGCCACTTCGTGGCTGGTGAGCAGGCGGCGGATGAGCTCCTCGTCGAGCGGCTTGGCGAAGCGCAGGTCGGCGACGGTCGTCGAAAGCCCCCGCGCGTCGAGCGCTTCGGCTGCCTTGAGCGCTTCGGCGAGGCGCGTGCCGAGCGAGAGGATCGCCACTTTCTTGCCCTCACGCACCACGCGGCCCTTGCCGATCTCGAGTCGTTCGGGAGTGGCGGGGAGCGGCACGCCGACGCCGCTGCCGCGCGGATAGCGGACTGCGATCGGGCTGCTGTCGTGGAGCGCGGCGGTGTAGGTCATATGGACCAGCTCGGCCTCGTCGGCCGCGGCCATCACCACGAAATTGGGCAGTGTCGCGAGATAAGTGACGTCGAAGCTGCCGGCGTGGGTCGCGCCGTCGGCACCTACCAACCCGGCGCGGTCGATCGCGAAGCGCACCGGGAGGTTCTGGATGGCAACGTCGTGGACAACCTGGTCGTAGGCGCGCTGGAGGAAGGTCGAATAGATCGCGCAGAAGGGGCGCATGCCCTGGGCGGCTAGGCCCGCCGCGAAGGTCACTGCGTGCTGCTCGGCGATGCCGACATCGAAGGCGCGGTCGGGATGCGCCTGCGCGAACTTGTCGACACCGGTGCCCGACGGCATCGCCGCAGTGATCGCTACGATCCGCGGATCGATCTCCGCCAGCTTCGCCAGCGTCTCGCCGAACACGTTCTGGTAGGAGGGCGGCCCCGGCGGCGCCTTGGCCTGCGCGCCGGTGATCACGTCGAACTTCTGGACGCCGTGGTACTTGTCCGCCGCAGCCTCGGCAGGGGCGTAGCCTTTGCCCTTCTTGGTGACGACATGGACCAGGATCGGACCCTGCTCGCTGTCGCGGACATTCTCGAGCACGGGGATGAGATGGTCGATGTTGTGGCCGTCGATCGGGCCGACATAATAGAAGCCCAGCTCTTCGAAGAGCGTGCCGCCGGTCGCCATGCCGCGCGCGAATTCCTCGGCCTTTTCGGCGGCGTTGTGCACGCGCTGCGAGATCTTGCGGATCGCGCGCTTGGCGAGGTTGCGCAGTCCCAGATATTCGGACGAGGAGACCACCCGGGCGAGATAGGCGGAAAGCCCCCCCACCGGCGGCGCGATCGACATGTCGTTGTCGTTGAGGATCACGATCAGCCGGTTGCCTGCCGCCTGGGCGTTGTTCATCGCCTCATAGGCCATGCCCGCGCTCATCGCGCCGTCGCCGATCACTGCGATCGCCTTGCCTGGCTGGTCGGCGAGCTGGTTGGCGACTGCGAAGCCGAGCGCAGCCGAGATCGACGTCGAGCTGTGCGCGGCGCCGAACGGATCATATTCGCTCTCGCTGCGCTTGGTGAAGCCCGAGAGTCCGCCCCCCTGGCGCAGCGTGCGGATGCGGTCGCGCCGGCCGGTGAGGATCTTGTGCGGATAGCATTGGTGGCCGACGTCCCAGATCAGCTTGTCGGCGGGCGTATCGAACACATAATGGATCGCGACGGTGAGCTCGACGACGCCGAGTCCCGAGCCCAGGTGGCCGCCCGTCGTGCCGACGGCCGAGATCGTCTCCGTGCGCAGCTCATCGGCCAGCTGGCGGAGCTGCTTGGGATCGAGCTTGCGAAGGTCCTCGGGCGTGCCGACGGTGTCGAGCAGCGGCGTGTTCGGAAGATCAGCCATTTAACCGCCCTTACTCCAGTGACTTCCTGGTGTCGATTGGGGCCGTTGCCTGGCAGCATCGGCCCGGCGGATCATGAGCTATATCTGAGATTTTGGTGAGGCGGCCGGCCGTTCAGTCTTCGCAGTCGGCGCATTTGCCCCGCACTTCGATCACCGGCCGCTCGGGCGAGAAGCCCGCGCCCTTGGCCGCAGCGCGCACGGTGCGGGTGATCGAATCGTCGTCGATGTGGGTGGTCTGGCCGCAGCTGTCGCAGACCAGGAAGATGCAGTCGTGCAGGCAATCGGGATGCGCGTTGGCGACATAGGCGTTCGCGCTCTCCACGCGCCGTGCGAGATTGGCGCCCACGAACAGGTCGAGGATGCGGTACACGCTGTTGGCGGCGACGCGGCGGCCCTCGGCCTTGGAGACCGCTTCGGCGATGTCATAGGCCGATGCCGGCTTGCTGAAGCCGGCGAGTGCCTCGAACACGCGCTCGCGCATCGCCGTCCATTGTTCGCCGGCCTTCTCCAGCGTCACCTGGGCGACGCGCGTGAGATCGGTGCCATGATGCTCGTTATGATCGTGCGCGTGCATGATGCAGATTTAGGCGCGCAGGCCCCCCCGGACAAGCACCAG
Organism: Sphingomonas radicis; assembly: GCF_051400635.1. NCBI lineage: Bacteria > Pseudomonadati > Pseudomonadota > Alphaproteobacteria > Sphingomonadales > Sphingomonadaceae > Sphingomonas > Sphingomonas radicis. The sequence goes on along the minus strand of NZ_JBLFFG010000005.1, from coordinate 189,988 downwards.
TAATTGGCACCAGTAATCGGCACCCGTAGTCAGTAGGTGGCGCGGCGATTGAGGTCGTGGCCGAGCGCGACGATGCTCACGCCCAGAAGCGTCCAGATGGTCTCTAACCCGCCGTGCGGGAGGCTGAGCGCGCCGGCCATGATGCCGATGCCGAACGCGCCGACCGCAGCCGGCATCATATAGCCATGCGAGTAGACGCCCTTGCCCAGCGCAAGCACGCCGAAGCCGATCGCGAGCACCAGCCCGATCTCGTGGATGAGCGGGTGCACGAAGGCTCCCGCCGACGAGAGAAGGGTCAGCAGGATCGTGGTCGCCATGCAGTGGACGAGGCACAGCCCGCTGAGCCCGATCGCAATGCGATCGAAGCGCGCATCGATGCCACCCCAGAATCGGGTTAGCGGGAGACTCACCTGCATGGCGGCCATATAGACCCGAACAAGTCAGGGTACAACATATCATCCGCGCGATTTTATGCGGGATCACTCGATGGGGCGTCCACCGTTGGGCGATGCAGTTTCGGGCAGATTTGCGGGGACGGGTAGGCCGGATGACGCTCTAGGGGCACGTCATCCGGCCACGCCCGCTATTGCTCCATATAGGAGTCATTCCGGCAGCTTGCCATCGACGATGCGCCAGTGCGAAGGCGCAGCGCGGCGGCTCGTGCCGGGGTCATGCGGGCGATCCGAGATAATGGGCCTGGGCCGCGTCCGTGGCGCTCACCGCCAGCAGCGAACGCGCCTCGGCGGCGGAGCGGACCTTGCCGTTGCGGTCGGACGCAGCGTCGAGCACCCGGTCGAGCAGCGCCTGGCCTTCCTCCCACCAGCCGATACCGGATGCGGCGTTGAGGTGGCCCTGCGGCCCGGCATCGACGAAAAGGCTTCCCCAGCCGCCGGCAAGCGCACGCGCCTTGTCGATCGTCACCCAGGGATCGTCGCTGCTCGCGACTACGATCGAAGGGAAGGGGAGTGGCCGCGAGGGCGTCGGGCCGAAGCCCGCGAGTTCCCGGCGCACGCCTGCTCGATCCACATCGGCAGGTGCCACGAGCAGCGCACCGGCCACGGGCCAGCCGAACGGCTGGCTGGCGAGCTCGGCCCACCAGGCGACGGCGAGGCAGCCCAGGCTGTGCGCAGCGAGCACCACCGGCGCCTGCGCCGTGCGGATCGCCTGGTCGAGCTTGGTGACCCAGGCGTTGCGATGGGGGGAATCCCACATGCCCAGCTCGACGCGGTGCGTGTCGGGACGCGACTGCTCCCAGAGCGTCTGCCAGTGCGAGGGCCCCGAGCCGCCGAGGCCCGGAACGGTGAGAACAATGGGCGAGTGATCGTCCAGGGGTGAGAAGATGGACATATATCCGCTCCAACAGAGAGGATGGCCGGAACGCTCATTTAATTCCTACTATTTTAGTATGCAATACTGCTGCGCCGGATCGAGGCCCCGTTGCGTCGGGGCGAAAAGCACGCCTAAAGGGCGCGCATGGCCAAGATCCGCGCCGATCAGATGCTCGTCGACCGCGGCCTCGCCGAGAGCCGAACGCGCGCGCAGGCGCTGATCATGGCGGGCCTCGTCTTCGCGGGCGACCGCAAGGTGGAGAAGCCCGGGCAGACGCTCGCCGAAGACGCCGCGCTCGACGTTCGCGGGCGTGACCATCCCTGGGTGTCGCGCGGCGGGATCAAGCTCGCCCATGGGCTCGATCATTTCGGCTGGGACGTGACCGGGGCCGTCGCGATCGACGTGGGTTCCTCCACCGGCGGCTTCACCGACGTGCTCCTCAGTCGCGGCGCGGCGCGCGTCTATGCGGTGGACAGCGGCACGAACCAGCTCGCCTGGAAGCTGCGGCAGGATCCGCGCGTCACCGTACATGAGCAGACCAGCGCGCGCGTGCTCACGCCCGCGCACATTCCCGAACCCGTCGACCTGATCGTGTGCGATGCGAGCTTCATCGGCCTCGCCAAGGTGCTGGAGGTCCCACTGGGCTTCGCCGGACTGGGCGCGCGGCTGCTCGCGCTCATCAAACCGCAGTTCGAGGCTGGGCGCGACGAAGTGGGAAAGGGCGGCGTCGTGCGCGACCCAGAGGTACACGAGCGCGTCTGCCGCGAAGTCGCCGAGTGGGTTACCGTGCAGGGCTGGGAAGTAGCCGGCATCACGCGCAGCCCGATCACCGGCCCCGAAGGAAATGTCGAGTTCCTGATTGGCGCTCGCCGCGGCTGATCCCTTGCGCCGGCGCGCCCGGACGACCAAATGCAGATTCAACAAGTCAGTAAACGCCGATTGGAACTGGAAATGCAGACCGACAACCGCCTGTTCGACGATTTCGTGAAGTTCGTGAACGGCGCGGCGGGCACCGTCGCCGGAATGGCGCGCGAGACCGAGAGCGCCGCGCGTGAGCGCGCCCGCGAGTGGATCGGCGGGCTCGATTTCGTGAGCCGCGACGAGTTCGAAGCGGTCAAGGCGATGGCCGTGGCCGCGCGCGACGAGAACGATGCGCTCAAGGCGCGTATCGCGGCGCTCGAGGCGCAGCTGGCGGCCAAGCCCGCTGCGCCTCGCGCCAAGAAGCCGCAGGGCGACGCCTGAGCGCGGATTGACCCACTTCTTGTCCACAGCTTTTCGACAGGCTTGTAAACCGCGCGCTTGTGCCGCGGGAACGCGGTTGGCAGGACTCCATTCATCCTGTCCGGCCGTGTGGAGGTATTGATGCTCGACGAAGCGGAGTTCGACCGCGACGACGCCGCCCCCATCGACATGCTGGAGAGTTACTTCGCCGCGCATGGCTGGAGCTATGAGCGCGAAGACGAAGAGATCGTCGCTAAGGTCAAGGGCAGCTGGACCGAATATGAGCTTCGCGCGATCTGGCGCGAGGACGATGGCGTGCTGCAATTCCTCGCCTTCCCCGACGTCAAGGTTCCGGATGAGCGTCGCGCCGCCTTTTACGAGACGGTGGGGCTGGTCAACGAGCAGCTCTGGATCGGCCATTTCGAGCTCTGGTCGGCGAGCGGCATCCTGCTCTTCCGCCACGCGGCGATGATCGACAGCGCGGGTGAGGCGACGCTGACGCTCAACCAGGCCGAGCTGCTGGTCGAGAGTGCGATCGACGAGTGCGAGCGCTTCTATCCGGTGTTCCAGTTCGTGCTCTGGGGCGGCAAGAGCCCCGCCGACGCGATCGCCGCCGCGCTGATCGAGACGCAGGGCGAAGCGTGAGCGCCGCCGGGCCGGACGGGCTCTGGCTGGTCGGTTGCGGCAACATGGCCGGGGCGATGCTCCGCCGCTGGATCGAGAGCGGAACGGTGGCGGCGGAACGCGTGTTCGTCGTCAATCGTCACGATCGCGAGCTGCCGGCAGGTGTCCGGCAGGGCAGGGCCTTTCCCGATGCGCCGCTGCCCGAGTTCGTGATGCTGGGGGTCAAGCCGCAGCAGATCGACGAAATTCCGGCGATCCCGGCTGCTCCCGGCAAGGGAACGACGCTGGTCTCGATCCTAGCCGGCGTAGAGATCGCCGCGCTCGCAGAGCGCTTTCCCGAACATGCGATCGTCCGGGCCATGCCCAATCTGCCCGTGGCGCTGGGCAAGGGTGTGGTGACGATGCACGGCGTTCGGACGCGGGAAATCGATGCGCTGATGGCGCCGCTCGGGCTGGTCGAGTGGATCGACGACGAAGCGCTGTTCGGCGCGGTGACTGCGCTCAGCGGCTGCGGACCGGGATTTGTCTATCGCTTCATAGATGCGCTCGCTGCGGCCGGCGCTTCGCTTGGCGTGCCCGTCGAGCAGGCGCAGCGGCTTGCAGTGGCGACCGTCGAGGGTTCCGGGCTCCTAGCCGCGCAAGCGGAGGATTCACCCGCCGCGCTCGCGGACAAGGTCGCAAGCCCGGGCGGCTCGACGCGGGCGGGGCTGAACGTGCTCGACCACGATGGAGCTCTGGTGTCGCTGTTGCGCGAGACGCTTGCCGCATCGGCCCGGCGCGACGCGGAGATGGCGGCCGCCGCGCGGCGGTAGGACCGTCGTCTTTTTGCGCCGGCGGAACGCCCGTCCGCGCGGATGGTTTTGGAAGCGACACGGCTTTCACTCACATCCGACGGAGGCGGACATGGCAACCACTACGGCGACGCGCGACAGCAAGGGACGATTCAAGCCTTCCAAGGGCAGCAGCGGCAGGAACGGCGGCGGTCTGGGCGTGGTCGCGGGCGCAGTTGCCGGCGGTGCTGCGCTGGGCATTCTCGCCATGCTGGGCCGCAAGGCTGCGGTGCAGGCGCCGACGGCGCTGGCGGGCAACTGGGATGATGCGCTCGCTGCCGAGCATCAGGCGACGCTCAAGGTGTTCGACGCGATCGAGGCGACCGACGAGCACAATACCGTCAAGCGCAGCATGCTGCTCTCGCACCTCAAGCACGCGCTGCTCAAGCATGCAGTGGAGGAAGAGAACGTCATCTATCCCGCGCTCCGCGAGATCGGCCAGCGCGACGCGGCCGACGCGCTCACCAAAGAGCACGGCTATGTGAAACAATATCTCTACGAACTGGAAACCACTCCCACGGCCTCGCCCGACTGGATCGCCAAGGTCCGCCAGTTCCGCGCGGACATCGAGAAGCACATGCAGGAGGAAGAGGAGCGCCTCTTCCCGATGCTGCGTGCTCAGCTGAGCGACGAAAAGAACAAGCTGCTCACGACCGCGATGAACAAGGAAGGATTCAAGGTCGCCTGATTTCCAGCGAAGGCCCTGCCCCTCAGAAGAGGTGTAGGGCCTGTCCGGCTTGCAATGTAGGACTTCATTTGCTTGGCTCGACCGGTGGCCTTGCGCCACGCGCTCTTTGACATATCGATAGAGAGGCGAGCATCACGAAATAATATTACGTGATGAATCGCGTTTCCGCCAAAAGAGTCAAAACCCAAATTATTGTGTCTGTCGCGTCTTTACCGATTCGATCCGGACACGCGTGCCTTTTCGCTTTCCGGGACCAGCCCCTCGAGCACAGCCCAGAAGCCGCCAACGGCACCTTGGCCTGCGCTCGAATAAGCCGCCGACATCTTCTCGCGAAGCGCATCGAACAGCTCGGCCTCCAGCGCGGCGCCTGCGGGGGTGAGCCGCAGCAGCCTCTGCCGACGGTCGCGCTCGCCCGTGCGAGTCTCGACCAGCTCGCGCTCGGCGAGATCGCCCAACACCCGGCCCAGCGACTGTTTCGTAATGGCCAGGATGGAGAGCAGCTCGCTCACCGTCAGGTCGGGCTTGCGCGCGATGAAGTAAAGCGCACGGTGATGCGCGCGCCCCAGCCCCTGCCGGGCGAGCCCCGCATCGATCGAGCGCGTGAGATTGGCATAACCGAAATAGAGCAGCTCGACGCCGCGGCGGATTTCGGGCTCGCGCAGGAACAGGGGCGATGCGGGAATTGTGGCAGCCATGTTGACCATTCTACCCCCGCGGCCTAGTCGTCCGCAAGCCGATCCGGCCAGAGTCGGCCGACGCTCTCGGGAAGGTGAAATGGAAGATACGACGATCCTGGATTTCGAGTTCGAAGCGCACCGCAACCCGGTGCCTGAAATCGACAGGGCCGCGCTCCTCGCCAATCCCGGCTTCGGCAAGATTTTCACCGATCACATGGCGGTGATCCGCTATACCGAAGAGAAGGGCTGGCACGACGCGCGGATCCAGCCGCGCGGCCCGATCCAGATCGACCCGGCCTGCGCCGTGCTCCACTATGCGCAGGAGATCTTCGAGGGGCTCAAGGCCTATCGCACGCCGGATGGCGGCGCCGCGCTGTTCCGCGCTGAAGCCAATGCGCGCCGCTTCCGCGAATCCGCCGAACGGCTAGCGATGCCGCCGCTGCCCGAGGAGATGTTCCTGGGCTCGATCCGCGAGCTGGTGCGTACCGACCGCGCCTGGATTCCGGAAGGCGAGGGCGCATCGCTCTATCTGCGGCCCTTCATGTTCGCGAGCGAGACCTTCCTGGGCGTGCGCCCGGCGAAGGAATATCTCTACATGGTGATCGCCTCGCCCGCGGGCGCCTATTTCAAGGGCGGCGCGCCCTCGGTGACGCTGTGGGTATCCGAGCATTACACGCGCGCGGCGCCAGGCGGCACCGGTGCGGCCAAGTGCGGCGGCAATTATGCCGCCAGCCTCGTCGCCCAGGCCGAGGCGATCGAGAAGGATTGCGACCAGGTCGTTTTCCTCGACGCGGTCGAGAACCGCTATGTCGAGGAACTGGGCGGCATGAACGTGTTCTTCGTGTTCGAAGATGGCTCCGTGATCACGCCGCCGCTGGGCGGCACGATCCTGCCCGGCATCACGCGCGAATCGCTGCTCGCGCTGGCGGCCGATGAAGGGATCGACATCCGCGAGGAGCGCTACAGCATCGATCAGTGGAAGGCCGATGCCGCTTCGGGCAAGCTGCGCGAGGCCTTTGCCTGCGGCACCGCCGCGGTGGTCACCCCGATCGGTCGGGTGCGCGGCACCGGCTTCGATTTCTCGATCGGCAACGGCGGCCCGGGCATGCTCACCGGCAAGCTTCGCGAGAAGCTGGTGTCGATCCAGCGCGGAACCGCGCCGGACCCGCACGGCTGGGTTGAACGTCTGTTCTAAGCCCGTATAAGCCGCGGCTCCGTTGGGGCGTCGCCAAGTGGTAAGGCACCGGTTTTTGGTACCGGCATTCGCAGGTTCGAATCCTGCCGCCCCAGCCAAGCAGCCGGGTTGCTGCTGGCAGATAGATCGAATCAAGCGCACCCGGTGAGGCGGAAGATAGGCGCGCTGACGCTTCCGCCTGAAGCGCCGCTTCGTCGAGCGAGAAACGTATAAGCAGCGATATAAACCGCGCACTGAAGTGGTAGTGCGCATGGGCCAAGCCGTTGCCCGCGCACGAGCCTGGTTTGCATAAGACTGACAGGACACTTGGGCCGAGCGTGAGCTGACGGCCGATTCTCCCTGAGCGATTATCCTCCATCGCACGGATGCACGCCTGGAGCGGGAGCATACTCCCGCCGTCGCTGGCCTCGCCGCAAAGTTCTAGACCAAATTACTAGTCCACCTTGCATGACCGCTGATAAGCCGGTAGCGAGTTGCAGGAGACCGGGCGAATCCGGCGGTGGGGAATTGGCGATGCTGCGATTGGCGTTTGGGGCTGTGCTGTTCTCGCTTGCTCTTCCGGCACATGCCGCCGAATTCCTGGTCCGCACGCCGAGCGAATATGCTGCCGCGGCGGACCGGGCGCAGGCCGGCGACACGATCGTGCTGGGCAATGGCGAATGGCGTGACTTTCAGATCCTTTTCACCGGCAAGGGAGCCGCGGACAAGCCGATCCGGCTTACTGCGCAGACCAAGGGCCAAGTGATCCTCACCGGCCAGTCCAACCTTCGGATCGGCGGTGAATATCTGGAGGTCTCGGGACTGGTTTTCCGTAATGGCTGGTCGCCCACGGACCACGTCATCGCCTTTCGCAAGGATTCGAAGACCTACGCGCACCATTCGCGTGTGACCGAAATCGTGATCGACCGATTCAACAAGCCCGATCGCCGCGCCGATGACATCTGGATCGCCATCTATGGGCAGGACAACCGCATCGACCACGCGCATCTCGAGGGCAAGGCGAACGCGGGCGTGACGCTGGCAGTGATCCGCGACAAGGGCCATCCGGAGGAAAACCGCGCCCGGATCGACCACAATTACTTCGGACCGCGGCCTCCGCTGGGCTCGAACGGCGGCGAAACGATCCGGATCGGCACCAGCGACGAATCGCTTTCCGATTCCAGGAGCATCGTCGAGCGTAACATCTTCGATCGCTGCGACGGCGAGGTCGAGATCGTCTCGGTCAAATCGGGCGGCAACATCCTGCGGGAGAATTTGGTGCTCCAGTCGCAGGGAGCCTTCGTGCTCCGGCACGGCAATGGCAATCTGGTTGAACGAAACGTCTTCCTGGGCGGCAACAAGCCCGACACTGGCGGCGTCCGCGTGATCAATCGCGATCAGGTGGTGCGGTTCAACTATTTCCAGGACCTCGCCGGCAAGGACCTGAAGAGTGCGCTGGCAGTGATGAATGGCGTCCCGAATTCGGTGATCAACCGCTATCATCAGGTCGCCAACGCCGTGATCGAGCGGAACAGCTTCGTGAATGTCGCGCGCGTGACGTTCGCGGCAGGCGCCGATGCCGAGCGGAGCGCGTCGCCCGTCGCGAGCCGGTTCGCGGACAATCTCGTGCTCGGCGCGAAGGGCAAAAACCCCATCACAGCAGTCGGCGACGCCTCGGGTATAGCACTAACGGGCAACGTTATGGCCGCGAAACTCGCCAGGGCGTCCAATGGACTGCTCTACCCCGAGGGCTCGGCGGCCGGAGCGCCGCGCGATCTGGCGCCGGTCACGCGGGGCGAGGTCGGCGTCGCCTGGTATCGGCCGGTCGCGGCGGCGCACAGGCCGCGAACCATCGCCGTTGCGCCCGGCCGGAGCCTCGCCGACGCCATCGCGGGCTCTGGCGAGGGCGACACGATCGCGCTGGACGGGGTGCGGTACGATGCCCCGGGCGAGATCGCAGTCGGCCACCGACTCGTCATCCGCGGCGCGGGCAAGGACAGGACGCGGATCGTCTTCACCGGACCCGCCCTGTTCAGCATAACCGGCGGGTCCGGCATCACGCTGGAGGGACTGGCGGTGGAGGCCCGATCCGCCGGTGCGGGTGCGGTGGTGCGGATCGATCCGGCGGCACTGGGCAACTACTCGCTGCTGCTGACCGACATGGCAGTCGACGGCACGCATGCCCGCACGGGGCTCGAAGTGATCGCCACCGCGCCGGGTACCTTCGCCGATCGCATCGAAATCCGGCGGAGCAGCTTCGCCGGGGTCTCCGGTGCGGTGGTCGCCGCGGCAGCCGAACAGGGTAGCAAGGGCTGGTATCCAGTCGAGAATCTCGTGATCGCGGAGAGCGATTTCGCTGGCGTCGGCTTGGTCGCAGACCTGCTCCGCCGCGGCACCGACGAGAGCACGTTCGGCCCCTATTTCACGCTGGAGAAGTCGAACGTTGCCGGAAGCGGCAAGCGGCAAGGCGCTTCGGTCCGCATCTCGGGCGCCCAGTGGACGACGATCAAGGACAACAACTTCGCCGCCAGCGCGCCGATCGAAGTGACGCACAGCGTCGGTACGCCGTCGACGGTGATCACCGGCAATGCTTTCGCTGCGACACCCGCACCGGTGATCCGCGAGCTCAGTTACCGGGGGCCGCAGCGCGCGGTGGTCGCCGGCAACCGGGTCGGCTCGTGATGCGCGGGCTCGTCTTCATCGCCGCGTTGGCACTGGCGACACCCGCGCTTGCACAAGGCGGCGCCCCCACGCTGGTCAAGTCGGAGCAGTTCGACACGCTTGCCCGCGAAGGGGGCCGCTATCCGCTCTTCGCCGCGGAGCTGCAGCGAATGCGCGAGGACATCGACAGTGCGATCCGCGCGGGGATCAGGGTGCCCATGCCCAAGGATCCCGGCGGCGGCTTCACCCATGAGCAGCACAAACACAACTATCGCACCATCTATGGCGCGGGCTTGCTCTACCGGCTGACGGACGACAAGCGCTACGCCGAGCATGTTCGGGCGCTTCTGCTCGAATATGCGAAGCTCTATCCAACGCTCGGTCCACACCCGGCCAAGGCCAACCAGACTGCCGGTCGGCTGTTCTGGCAGAGCCTCAACGACAGCGTGTTCCTGGTCCATGCCATCCAGGGCTATGACGCGGCGCGCGCGGCGTTCAGCGCCGCCGATCGCCAGCGCATCGAGGAGGGTGCGCTCCGGCCGATGGCGCGCTTCCTTTCCGAAGGCTCGCCAGAGGTTTTCAACCGCATCCACAATCACGCCACCTGGGCCAATGCCGCAGTAGGCATGACCGGCTATGTGCTCGGCGATCGCGACATGGTGGAAAAGGCACTCCTCGGGCTCGACAAAAGCGGCAAGGCGGGATTCCTGCGCCAGCTCGACCTGCTCTTCTCGCCCGACGGCTATTATGCCGAGGGCCCCTATTATCAGCGCTACGCGCTCCAGCCCTTCGTGCTGTTCGCAGCCGCGATCCAGGCGAACGATCCGGAGCGCAGGATCTTCGAGTATCGTGACGCTGTGGTGCTGAAGGCGGTCCGCGCCGCGATCCAGCTCACCTATCAGGGCTATTTCTTTCCGATCAACGATGCCTTGCCGGACAAGAGCCTTCGAACCGAGGAGCTCTATCAGGGCGTCGCCATCGCCTATGCTCAGACGCGCGATCCAGGCCTTCTCTCGATCGCCGAATGGCAGGGGCGCACCGTGCTGAGCCCCGGCGGGCTGCTCGTCGCGCGCGATCTTGCCGCGGGCAAGGCGCGGCCGTTCGCTTTCGCGTCCGCGCTGTTCCGCGACGGTCCGCAAGGGGATCAGGGCGCGCTGGCGGTGCTGCGCTCCGGCCCGGAGACGGGCGCCCAGGTGCTCGTGGCCAAGAACACTGCCCAGGGCATGGGTCACGGTCATTTCGACAAGCTCAACTGGCTGCTCTACGACAACGGCAACGCCGTCGTGACCGACTATGGATCGGCGCGATTCCTCAACATCGAGGCGAAGGACGGCGGCCGCTACCTCAAGGAAAACGACAGCTGGGCGCAGCAGACGATCGCGCACAACACGCTCGTCGTCGACGAAGCCAGTCATTTTCAGGCGAAGGAGAAGGCTGGGGAGAAGATCGCTCCCGTGCAGCTGGCCTTCCACGGCGAAGGCGCCACCCGGTGGTCGATCGGCGAGGTGAAGGGCGCCTATCCCGACGTCGCATTTCGCCGTGCGCTGGTGACCATCGAACTCGAAGGATCGTCCTCGCCGCTGGTGCTCGACCTGCTGCGCGTGCGGGCAGGCGCGTCGCACCGCTATGATCTGCCGCTGCACTTCAATGGTCATATCATCGACGCGGGATTTCCGCTCCGCTCGAACCCCGCCGCGCGGCCGGTGCTGGGCAAGGATTTCGGCTATCAGCACATCTGGGTCGATGCGGTGGGGGGGCTCGGCGCGGACGACGCCCGTCTCACCTGGATGACCGGCAATCGCTTCTACAGCTATCGGATGCTGCCGCCGGAAGGCGCGCAGCTGATCCTGGCCGAGAGTGGCGCCAACGATCCGCGCTTCAACCTGCGCCGCGAGCCGATGCTGATCCAGCGGGTCGACGCCAAGAAGGACGCAGTGTTCGTGAGCCTGCTCGAGCCGCACGGCGCGTACGACCCGTCCGCCGAAACCACCGCGGGAGGCACCTCCCGGGTCGCAAAGCTCGGCCACCGTCGCACCGACGGGGCCGAGCTGGTGACGGTCGCCCTCGCGGGCGGCCGCACCATCCATATCGCCATTGCCGACGATCCCGCCGCGGGCACCGCCCACAGCGTAACGATCGACGGCAAGGTGCAGCGCTGGACCGGCCCCGTCGGCCGGTTCGGCGGACAGGACGAGAAAAAATGAAGGCTAACCTCCGCTGGGCGGTCATCACGCTTATCGCGCTTGCAACCGTGATCAATTACATCGATCGCAACGCGCTCGCCGTGATGTGGCCCGCGGTCTCGCAGGATATCGGCGCCGACAAGGCGGACTATGCGCTGCTCGTCACCGTGTTCATGCTTGCCTATGCCTTCGGCCAGGCGCTGTTCGGGCGGATCTTCGACGTGGTCGGGACCCGCATGGGGTTCGCGATCGCGATCGTCATCTGGTCACTGTCGATCGGGCTGCACTCGGTCGCGCGCACGCTGGGCATCTTCGCGATCCTGCGGGTGACGCTCGGCATCGGCGAGGCGGGCAACTGGCCCGGCGCGGCCAAGGCCAACGCGCTCTGGTTCCCGGCGCGCGAGCGGGCCTTCGCCCAGGGCATCTTCAACGCAGGCGCCTCGCTTGGCGGCATTGTCTCTGCGCCGTTCGTCGCGCTGCTCTTCGCCGGCTTCGGCTGGCAGGGCACCTTCGTGATCATCGCACTGTTCGGGCTGCTCTGGCTGCTGCCCTGGTTGTGGCTGTACCGCGCGGATCCGGATACGCACCCCTGGCTCAGCGAGCGGGAGCGGGCGCATATCCTGAGCGGCAGCGGCGCCGACGATATCGCCGCGACGCCCGCGGTCACCGGCTATACCCCCGGCTTCGCGCAGATGCTGCGGCACAAGCAAAGCTGGGCGGTGATCGTCAGCCGTTTCTTCCTCGATCCGGTGTGGTGGTTGTTCGTCTCCTGGCTGCCGATCTACCTTGCCGAGACCTTCGGCTTCGACGTCAAGCAGATCGGCTATTTCGCCTGGGTGCCGTTCGTCGGCGCGATGTTGGGCAGCCTGGGCGGCGGCTGGTTCTCGGGTGCGCTGATCGCGCGCGGCTGGAGCGCGCTCAGTGCCCGGCGTGTCGCGATCACGCTGGGCGGCGCGATCATGCTGCCGCCGCTGCTGCTGACGATGGGCGCGGCCGATCCGCTCTACGCCGTGCTGCTGATCGCGGTGATCCTGTTCGGCTTCCAGGTTGCCATCAACAACATCCAGACGCTGCCGTCGGACTATTACGGCGGCGGGACCGTGGGCTCGCTGGCCGGGATCAGCGGCACCGCCGCCGTCGCCGGCACGCTGCTCACCACCTGGCTGGTTCCCGCTCTCACCAAGGTCAGCTTCGCGCCGATCTTCGCCATCGCGGCGGGGCTCGTGCCCGTCGCAGTGCTCGCGGTCTGGCTGCTCGGCGGCCGCACCGCGCCCGTTCAACAAAGACAGGAGTAGTAGATGAAGTTTGCAGGCAAGGTCGCGCTGGTCACCGGCGGCGGCCGCGACATCGGCCGCTCGGTCTCGAAGCGGCTGGCGGCCGGCGGCGCCTGGGTGATCGTCAACTATCGCAGCGACGAGGCTTCGGCACGCGCGACCGTGGACGAGATCGTCGCCGCGGGCGGCGAAGCCCGGCTCCATCGCGCCGACGTCACCAATGCCGACGAAGTCGCCGCGCTGATCGAGGCCGCAGGCGAGCGCATCGACATTCTGGTGAACCTCGCCGGAGGCATGGTCGCCCGCAAGACCCTCGCCGAGATGGACGAGGGCTTCTTCGACACGGTGATGGACCTCAACCTCAAATCGGCGTTCCTCGTGACCAAGGCGGCGCTGCCCCGGCTCGGCGCGGGATCGGCGATCGTCAACGTGTCCTCGCTCGCCGGGCGCGACGGCGGTGGTCCGGGCGCGTCGGTATATGCCACCGCAAAGGGCGCGCTGATGACGCTCACCCGTGCCTGGGCCAAGGAGCTCGGCCCGCAGGACATTCGCGTCAACGCAGTGTGCCCCGGGCTGATCGGCACCAGCTTCCACGACACCTTCTCCAAGCCCGAGGGCCGCGCCGCGACCGCCAACAACACGCCGCTCCGCCGCGAGGGGCATCCCGACGAAGTCGCCGACTGCATCGCCTTCCTCGCATCGGATGAGGCCCGTTTCCTCACCGGCGTGAACATGGACGTGAACGGCGGGCTGGCGTTCTCGTGAGCATCGGCGCGATCGTGAGGCTCGGCGGGATCGCGGGGGTGCTGGCGATCGCGCTTCCCGCCGCGGCGCAGCAGCGCGAGCGCACCGATGCGCCACCGATCGAGCCGTACAAGATCGTGCTCGTCGGCGATTCGACCATGGCGCCGCACAGCGGCTGGGCCTCGGCCTTCTGCGCCAACCATGTGAAATCGTCGGTGGCATGCCTGAACCTGGGCCGCGGCGGGCGCAGCACGCGCAGCTATCGTGCGGAGGGCTCGTGGGACATCGCGCTCGCGGAGGCGAAGGTGCCTGGGTATCGCGGCCGCTACGTACTGATCCAGTTCGGGCACAACGATCAGTCGGGGAAGCCCGAACGCTGGACCGATCGCACGCGCGAATTTCCTGCGAACCTGCGTCGCTATGTCGAGGAGGTGCGCGCCGCGGGTGCAGTGCCGGTGCTGGTGACTCCGCTTACGCGGCGCGCGTTCGAGGCGGGCAAGCTCGACAATAGCCTGGCGCCCTGGGCAGACGAGGTCCGCAAGGTCGCGGCCGAGATGAAGGTGCCGCTCGTCGACCTCAACGCGCGCAGCGCCGCCGCCGTCGCGAAGATGGGAGCGGCGACCGCGACTCAGCTCGCTCAGGTGCCTCCGACGCCGGAAGAACTTCGTGCAGCGGAGGCGGGAACCACGCTCCCTGCCAAACCCGCGCCCGAACCGCAACCCGCGCCGGCCGCCGATCAGAACGGGCCGCGCGGCACCGTCACGCGCAAGTTCGATTACACCCATGTCGGCGCGGTCGGCGCCGAACTGTTCGCCCGGTTCGTGACTCGCGATCTTGCCGCAGCGGTGCCCGAGCTGCGAAGCCAATTGGTGCCATAAAGATTGGACTGTCATAAGTGCATACCAATCGCCTTGACAGATTGGCCTAACCATACCAGCGTGAGCGATAGAAAAAGAATCCAGGAGAGGAGAGCATTCATGCGCGTTGCGCAGACTTCATCCATGCGGGGCATGCGTTCCGCGTTCCTTGCCGGAGCCGGGCTGGTCGCGCTCGGCATCGCCGCACCCGCGTTCGCGCAGGACACGAATGCGCCCGCGACAACCGAAACGCCCGCGGCCGAAGCGAGCGACGAGGAGATCGTCGTTTCCGGTTTCCGCGAGACCATCCAGACTTCGATCGCGACCAAGCGCACCGAGACCGCGATCGTCGACGCGCTCTCCTCCGACGACATCGGCGATCTGCCGGCGCTATCTATCGGCCAGGCGATCCAGACGATCACCGGCGCAACCACGCATCGCGAGAAGGGCGACGCTTCCGAGATCGCGCTGCGCGGCCTCGGCCCGTTCCTCAGCAACGCCACGTTCAACGGCCGCGAAGCCACCAACGGCAGCGGCGATCGCTCGGTGAACTTCAACCAGTTCCCGTCCGAGCTGATCAACGAGATCAAGATCTACAAGACGCAGCAGGCGGATCTGGTCGAAGGCGGCGTCGCCGGCACGATCGAACTCGGCACGCTGCGACCGCTGGATATCAAGGGCCGCCGCATCCAGCTGGAGGTCAAGGGCAGCTTCAGCCCCTATGGCGATCGCGTGGCCGGCAGCGGCGGCATGGGATGGCGAGGCACTGCCAGCTATGTCGACCAGTTCGATCTGGGCTCGCTCGGCCGCTTCGGCATCTCGCTCGGCGTCCAGCGCAACCAGGGCAGCAATCCCGAGGAGACAGTGGCCGGCAGCTCGACCTGGACGGCCTGCAACGCGAACATCGTCGTCGCCAACGGCAACTGCACCGAGGTGACGCGCGAGCAGGGCGCGGCGGGCACCCCCTTCTATCTCGCTCCCAATTCGATCGCCTGGCGCCAGATCAGCGAGGAGGACAAGCGCGACGCCTTCTTCGGCGCGCTGCAATGGCAGCCGAGCGAGACGCTCGATATCAACCTCGACCTGCAATATTCGGATCGCGTCTTCGTCGAAAACCGCCGTGACCTGAACCTGTCCGAGATGCGTTACGGGCTCACCAACGTCGAGTTCGGTCCGGATCATGTCGTCACGCGGCTGAACGGCATCAGCTCGATCGAATCCACGGCAGCCGAGCTTTCGCGCGACGAGGAATATCTGGGCGGCGGGCTTTCGATCGAGTGGGACGCCACCGACCGGCTCTCGATCAAGGCCGACGCCTCCTATTCGCGCACGATCCGCACTGAGATCGAGCGCAATGCGCGGCTACGCACCGATCCGATGGACGCTTTCGGCACGCGCACCCCCTTCAACAACATGCGCATCCCCTACGTCTATGAGCGGCTGCCGGGGAATTTCGCGCCGACGGTCACGATCGACCCTCGGTTCGACGTGACCAATCACGCGCTGTTCTGGGACGATGCGCGCATGCGCCGCGATGAGAGCCGACGCTACAACCGGATCGTCGCCGGGCGGCTCGACGCCAAATATGAGTTCGACGGCTTCCTGAGCGCCATCTCGGCAGGGGGCCGTATCTCCGAGCTGGTCTTCAACGACTATGACGACCGCAAGGAGTTCAACCTCAATCCGGCGAGGACCGAGGACCTTCGGATCAACCAGCTCTGCCGCACTGCCTTCCCGCAGACCAATTTCCTCGAAGCGGCGGACGGGAACACGATCACGCGCTGGGCGACGTTCGATCCGGATTGCCTGTTCGAGAATTATGTCGGCAGCGTCGATCCGGGCCGCAATGACGACGTCCGCTCGGTCGCCAATCGCGACATCACCGAGCGTACCTATGCCGGCTATGTGATGGGCGAGTATCGCGGCGATCTGGGCAGCCTGCCGGTGCGCGGCAATTTCGGCGTGCGCGTCGTGAAGACCGAGGTCACCTCCGTCGGGCTGCGCAGCGACCTCGACGTGATCACCAATCCCGACGGCAGTATTCGTCTGGTCGAGAGCGGTGATTTTGCTTCGGTGACGACGCGGACGGATACGACGCGCTTCCTGCCGAGCATCAACGCGATCTTCGACTTGCGCGACGATCTGATCCTTCGCGCCGCGGCTTATCGCGCGATGTCGCGGCCTGCGCCCAGCAGCCTCGGTTCGGGGCGCTCGATCGTGCTCGAAAGCGGCACGTCCTTCACGTCGATCGAGGACGCGATCTCGAACATTACCGCCAATGGCAGCCCCCGGCTCGAGCCGCTGATGTCATGGAACGGTGACGTGGCGCTCGAATGGTATCCAAACCGCGATTCGCTGCTTTCGACCACGCTCTACTACAAGCAGTTCACCGGCGGTTTCATCCCGGTGGTGATCGACGAGCAGTTCACGATCGGGGGTTCCGATGTCACGATCCCCGTCACGCAGACGCAGAACAGCAGCGACAAGAGCCGGATCTGGGGCATCGAGGTCACAGCCGCGCACCGCCTGAGCTGGCTGCCGAAGCCGCTCGACGGGCTGGGCTTCAAGGTCAGCTACAATTATGCGGACTCGGATTTCGAGACTCACGACATCCGGCTGGGCGACGTGCTCGATCCGG
This sequence comes from Sphingomonas radicis, assembly GCF_051400635.1. Taxonomy (NCBI): domain Bacteria; kingdom Pseudomonadati; phylum Pseudomonadota; class Alphaproteobacteria; order Sphingomonadales; family Sphingomonadaceae; genus Sphingomonas; species Sphingomonas radicis. The sequence continues at coordinate 173,088 of NZ_JBLFFG010000005.1, read as the reverse complement.
TCTCCGGCGCAGTCACGCCCGGCATCCTTCCGCCCGCGAACATCAACGGCTATTCGAAGCACGTGCTCTCGGCCCAGGCCTATTATGAAGTGGGGCCGCTCTCGCTCCAGGGCATCTACAATTATCGCTCGAACTATTATCAGGACTTCGTCGGCGGCAACACGCAGCTGCGCTACGTCGAGGACAACGACACGGTCGATTTCCGCGCGACGCTGAACCTGATGGAGAATGCGTCGCTGCGCTTCGAGGCGATCAACATCTTCGACGAGCCGAAGGTCACCTACATGCCGGTACAGGGAAGCACGCGTCAGTATCACTTCTACGGTGCGCGCTATTTCCTGGGCCTCCGCGTCCGGCTGTGATGCCCGGGCTGGGCGGCTCGCCGAGCGGCCCAGCCCACTGGCTTGCACTCCCACGGCCAAGCGGTATGACAACTGGAACTTGCAGAGGAGAAAGCACCGCTCAATGGCCGATCGTCGACTGTTCCAGGAAATCGCCGATCGCATCGTCGCCTTGATCCGCGAGGGCGCTTTCCCACCCGGATCGCGCCTGCCCGGCGAGCGCGAGCTTTCCGAACGTTTCGGCGTGAGCCGGGTGACGATCCGCGAGGCCGAGATCGCCCTGCAGGCGGCGGGCTGGATCAAGATCAAGACCGGAGCGGGCGTCTATGTGCTCGGCGGCCCTGACGGAGTCGGCGGCGATCTTCCGAAGGTCAGCGCGCTTGAGCTCACGGAGGCGCGCTCGCTGTTCGAGGGCGAGGCCGCCGCGCTGGCAGCGACGACGATCACCGACACCGAGCTTGCGAAGCTGGAAGAGCTTCTCGCGGTGATGGGAAGCGACCAGGCCGACGAGGAGCAGATCAACAAGGCGGACCGCGAGTTCCACATGACCATCGCGAGCGCCTCCGGCAATCAGGCGATCATCTATATGATCCAATCGCTCTGGCGGCTGCGGACCGAGCTGCCAGCGGTGCGCGCCAGCCACGCCGCTGTCTGCCGCCAGGACGGCGCGGCGCGCGACGCCGAGCACCGGGAAATACTCGACGCGCTGCGCAGTCACGATTCCAACGGCGCCCGTCTGGCGATGCGCCGCCATTTCAACCGATTGCTGGAATCGATGCTGGTCGCGACGGAGGAGCTGGAGCTCCAGGAGCTCCGCCGCAGATCCGCCGAGAGCCGCGCGCGCTTCCTGCTCAGCACGCGTCTGGCCTGACTCTCACCAATACGGCATGGCGCCATAAGGTCCGTAATAGCCGAAGATCGTATCGCGGTATTGGCGATAGTCCTCGCCGCCCAGCTTGCGCAGCTCCTCGGCATCATAGTTCGGCGCGTCGCGCAGCTCGGCCTCGTCGAGCGGGACGACGAAGCCTCCGCGCTCGATGTCATAGTCGAGCAGCGACCAGGGCACTGGATTGAATTTCTCGCCAATGCCCAGGAAGCCGCCGAACGACATGATCGCGTATATCGTGCGGCCGCTGGTCTTCTCGATCGAGAGATCATCGACATGGCCGAGCCGCGTGCCTTCGCGGTTGAACACCGGGGTCTTGATCACGCGGCTCGAGAGAATGAGCGGATTGTCGGATGTCTCGAGCGTTGCTCCAGTCGTCATCTGGTCCATCGTCGTTGCTCCTGTTCTATAGGCCGAAGGGATAGGTCTCCTCCGCGCCTTCGCGGGTCGCGGCCGGGAGCGGCTCCACCGCGCGGGTCTCATCGAACCACACCCAGGCATCGAACTGCCGCGGCAGGATCGCTGCCGAATAGTGGCTCCAGCGCTCGCTGTCGGGCCGGTAGATCACGCCGATGAAGCGCTCGAGCCGTGCTTCGTCGAGCCGGGGGCGCAATTCCGCGTTCTCGCCTTCGCGCAGGTCGAGCAGGAAACGCTCGATCCCGCTGTCATGGCATTGGCGTTCGTAGCTGTCGGGGCGTGAGGGATTGACGCGCTTGACCTCCATCGGTGCGTCCCAGTCGGTTGCCGCGGCCACGGTTCCGCTGTGCGTGCCGAAGCCGATCAGCCGTGCCTCGCTGCCATATTGCTCGCGGCAGAGCTGGCCGATGTTGAGTTCGCCGCGCGCCTGGCCCATTTCGGTGAAGCGTGCGTCGCCGATATGCGAATTATGCGCCCAGACGATCGCCTTGGCGTCGTTACCCTTGGCCGAGAGCAGCAGTTCGAGCGTGTCGAACATATGCGTGTCGCGCAGGTTCCAGCTCTCGGCAGCGCCGTAATACATCACCCGATAATAGCTTTCCGCGCTCGCGATCAGCCGTGCGTTCTGGGCTGCGTCCAGGAATTCCTCGCCATCGGCTGCGGCATAGTCGAGCCGTTTGGCGAAGAGATCGCGCAGCATCGCGACCACCCCGGCCTCGCACCGCGCAAAGCCTTCGTTCAGCGCCATACGGCCGTAACGCGCCGGATCGCTGCGCCACGGGGTGAGGCAGCCGTAGCGCTCGCGCGCCACTGCGGCGGCTTGCGGATCGACGCGGTCGAGATAGTCGATCACGGCGCGGATCGAATCGTTCAGATTGTAGAGATCGAGGCCATAGAAGCCCGCGCGGCGCTCCGGCGCGCGATCGGCGTTGTGCTGCCGCAGCCAGGCGACGAACGCGCCCACGTCAGTGTTGCGCCACATCCAGGTCGGGAAGCGCTGGAAGGCAGCTTCGGCATCGGCACGCGGCGGCTTCAGGCGGACGTGGCGGTCGATCGCCGCGGCATCCGGCCAATCTGCCTCGACGGCGACGATGGAGAAGCCGTGCTCCTCGATCAGCCTGCGCGTGATCGCGGCCCGGGCGCGATAGAATTCGGACGTGCCGTGGCTTGCTTCGCCGAGCAGCACTACGCGCGCATCGGCGAAACGGTCGAACATGCGGCCGAACGCCGGATCGTCGATGTCGGGCAGCGGCTCGGCAGCGTCGCGGATCAGCGCTGCCAGCGGCCGCGGCTGGGCCAGCGCATCGCTCGCCGCGTCCTGGGCCCAGCCGTGCGCGCCGATCAGCGGCACGAAGCGGACCGCGCCCAGATCCTGCTCATCGAACCGGTCCTCGCTCTCGCGCACGATGCGCAGCAGCCGCTGCTGATCGGGATCGCCGACGGGCATCACCAGCCGCCCGCCCACTGCGAGCTGGCGGCAAAGCGGCTTCGGAACCGAGGGGCCGCCGGCGGCGATCAGGATCGCGTCGAACGGTGCAGCTTCGGGCCAGCCCTGCGTGCCGTCGCCGGCGCGGATCTCGACATTGTCGTAGCCCAGCGCCGCCATCCGCTCGCGCGCAAGCCGTGCGAGTTGCTCATGGCGCTCGATCGCATAGACCTGGCCGGCGATGCGGCCCAGCACTGCGGCGGCATAGCCGGAGCCGGCGCCGATCTCGAGCACCCGCTCGCCGGGCCTGACTTCGGCCTTCTCGATCATGTGGGCGACGATATAGGGCTGGGAGATCGTCTGACCGGCCTCGATGGGCAGCGGCGTATCTTCATAGGCGAATTCGCGCATCGGCTCGGGGACGAATTGCTCGCGCGGAACCGCACGCATCGCGCTCAGCACATGCGTATCCCGCACGCCGCGGGACACGAGTTGCGTGTCTACCATCACTCTGCGGAGGCTCGCTGCCACAGTCATGGCACTCTCCTCACGCGAGAAACGCATGGGGAACGCGTTCGGCTTCACGGTTGGGCGTTTTAAGCGAGTACGTTCATCGCGCGCTGCCGGCTCGCGCGGTTCGATCACCTGGAGCCGGCGGTCAGCCAGGGCAATATGTTCTCCACCGGCAGGCGCTCTGCCGTGCCGCGGTGGCCTTCCACGGTCTTGCCGGCAAAGAGCGAGTTGATCACAGCCTCTTCCGTTGCCTCCGCGACCGCCTGGAAAAGGGGTGAAAGCGCCTCGTTGCGCAGGTCCGCGATCTGCGCGGCGGCCGTGCTTCCTTCCTGGCGGCGCACTGCCGGACTCGTCGAAAAGGCAATCGCATAATCGCCCGATCCGTTCGAGAAGGACGATCCGGTCCTGCCGATGCCCACGAAGGCGCGCTCCGCGATGCGGCGCAGGTTGCGGTCCGAAACCGGCGCATCGGTCGCGATCACCACCACGACCGAGCCGTCGGCGGTCCCGCTATCGATTGCGCCCTTGAACTCGTAGCGGCCGAGCTTGACGCCCACGGGCACGCCGGCGATGCTCAGAACTCCGCCATAATTGGTCTGGACCAGCACGCCCAGCGTCCATCCTCCCAGCGATGCCGGCAGCTTGCGCGATGCCGTGCCGATGCCGCCCTTGAAGCCGAAGCTCACCGTGCCGGTGCCCGCGCCCACCGATCCTTCCTGAACCGCGCCGGTTTTCGCGCTTTCGATCGCGCGGCGTGCATCGGCGATCGTGACTCGCCGCCGGCGGATATCGTTGAGCAATCCATCGTTGGTCTCTCCCACCACCGCATTGACCGAGCGCACCGCCTCGTTTCCGGGCTGAGAGAGCGTCCATTCTACCGAGGCCGCCGCAGCCTCGGGAACGTTGAGCGTGTTCGTGAGAAGGATGGGCGTTTCCAACTCTCCGAGCTCGGCAACCTGGGTCGATCCGGCGAATTTGCCGAAGGCGTTGAACGCCACGAAGCCGGCAGGGACCCTGGATCGGAAGATATTGCCTCCGTGCGGGAGGATCGCGGTGACGCCGGTGTGCACGTCCTTGCCTTCCTCGATCGTCACATGACCGACCCGCACGTCGGCAACGTCGGTGATCGCATTGAGCGGCCCAGGAGGAAGGACGCCTATGACGACGCCGGCTTCCCGCAGGCGCATTTGCGGGGGCGCGGCCGATGCCAGCGCCATGAACGCAATTGCCGCGATCGCCTTGGTCCGTCTCATCGATCCCCCCTCATTGCCCGCGTCAAAACCGCGCAGGTGAAAGCGCGGCCGCATCGACTCCCATTTCCTCGAGGCTTTCGGGCCATTCTCCTCCGAGGATCAGCGCTGCGGCGGCGGCGGAGAGCGCAGGCGAAGTCTGCAGACCAGCGCCGCCTTGACCTGCCAGCCAGAAAAAGCCCTCCGCCGCGGCATCATATCCCACTGCGGGACTTCCATCGGCGAAGAAGGACCTCAGGCCGGCCCAGCGCGAGGCGATGCGCCGGATCTCCAGCGTAGTCGCCTCTTCCACGCGCCAAGCGGCGAGCGCCACGTCGAACTCTTCGGCCTGTGCATCGGTCGGATCGGACGGAGTCACGTCCATCGGCGACGCGAGCAGCCTGCCGGCATCCGGCAGCATGTAGAAACCGTCGTCGATCACCGTTTTGGTGAACGGCCATGAATCGACCTTCTCGCCTTTCGGGGCGTCGAATCCGATGATCGTCCGGCGCAGCGCCTGCAGCCCGAGCGGTCGTACGCCCGCCGACGATGCGACACTGTCTGCCCATGCGCCCGCGGCGTTGACGAGCGTCTTTGCGGACCAACTCGTCGAAGCGGTATCGACGATCCAGCGCTCGCCCGACCGGCGGATCGAGAGGGTTTCGGCGCCCGTGACGACCCTCCCGCCATGCGAGGCAATTGTGCGGAAGTGCGACTGGAGCAGCGCATGCGAGTCGATACGGCGAGCTCCGTCATCGCAGACGCCCTGCACGAAATGCTCCTCGCCGACCCGGAGCACGGGCACCCGATCGGCGAGATCGGCAGCCTCCACATGCGAAACCTCGTTCGAAACGCTTCGCATCGAGCGTTCGAGCGTGGCGAGCTGCTCCAGATCGGCGGTCTTCGCGATGAACAAGGCGGGGTGGGCCACCGACAGCGGGGGAAGCTCGGGGCTCGCGGGCGGCTCGCAGAAAAAGGGACGGCTGGCCATGGTGAGCGCGCGCACCTGATCCGTGCCGATGCCCAGATGCAGCCAAGTCGCGCTGCGCCCCGAGGAATGATAGCCGACGGCGTCTTCGCGCTCCAGGACGACGACGGAAGCTTGGCTGGCGAGGCGGGCCGCGCACGACAGACCGGCGATTCCTCCGCCGATAACAACGATGTCTACGTCTTGCGTCACGGGCACTTTCCGCAAGGTTGGTCCTCGCCGACACCGGCGGGGCTGCTTTGCGATTTGTGACGCACGCCGCAGCGGCGGTCCAATGCGCAGTCAGCATCAGCCATGCGCCGCGGGCATGACCGGCCCAGGGGAGGGGGCGTTGACCTACCCCGCGAATGCCCTCCGTCCGCGCTCGACGTGCATCCGGTGGGTGCCGGCGAGGGTGGTGGTGCGGGACTGGATCGTCTGCATGAACAGCCACTCGCCGGTGACTCGATCGGGCGTGATCCCGATCATCATGTAGCCGCGCTGGCTCGTGTCCGCCCATTTCAGCTCGGGGTTGGTGGCGATGAACCCCTTCGCGACGATTCTGGGATCAGCTGCAAAGCCACCCTCCATGCCGCCGGAGGTGACCGCATGGCCCGCGAACTCGACGCCGGCAGGCTTGCCGTCCTGGGCGAGCGAATAGGCCCAGGCATTGTGGCTGTCGCCTGCGATCATGACGAGATCGGCGTCCGCGTGCTGCGCCGCCTTCAGCAGCCGCGCACGCGCCGCCGGATAACCGTCCCAGCGATCCATCCACATCGGCAATCCCTGTCTGGCGGCGCGGATGTCGTTCTTGAAGCGGCTGGCGGTGCGGTCGTTGGTGTCGGGCCGGAGCCAGGACAGCGCATCCGCGGGCATCAGCGTCCGCCCGATGATCGTCCCCATGCCGACCAGCTGCCAGGCGGTGGAGCGTGCATTGGCCTTCAGCGCATGCGCGAGCCAGCTTTCCTGCGTCGAGCCGAGCATGGTTGCCGAGGGGTCCTGCCACGCGCCGTCGCGGAACACCTTGAGCGCAGCGTCGGGATCCTCCGTCCGGAATGCGGCGCCGATGTCCGCCGGCTGGGTGCGGCCGAGCAGGCGCGATTCGGTGCGGTAGAGCGTGGCGAGCGTCCCGATCGGATAGGCTTTCCACGGCTCGTCGGAGATCGGCATCCATTCGCGATAGGCCTGTATCGCGGCCGCGCGGCGTGCGTTCCAGTCGCCTTCCTTGTCGGCCTGATGGTTCTGCGCGCCGCCCTCCCAACTGTCGTTGGTCGACTCATGATCGTCCCAGAGCGCGACCATAGGCGCCATCTGGTGCAGCCGCTGGAGATCAGGATCAGCGCGATAGCAGGCGAGGCGCAGCCGATAGTCGGCGAGCGCGACCATCTCGTGGTCCGGCTCCACGACCCGCCCCGGGAGCGCCTTGCCCTTATAAGAGGCGTTGCCATACTCGTAGATATAGTCGCCGACGTGGAGCCACAGGTCGAGGTCGTCGCGCTCGGCCGCATGACCATAGGCGTTGAACCAGCCGTTGGGCAGGTTCGAGCAGGAGAAGACGCCCAGGTTGAAGCGGGAAACATTGCCTTCGGGCAGCGTCTTCGTGCGCCCCACGGGCGATTTGCTGCCGTCGGGAGCCACGAAACGATACCAATAGACGGTTCCCGGCTTCAGCCCGTCCACCGTGATCTTGGCGGTCCAGTCGCGATAGGCGCCGGTGCGTACCGTGCCGCCGGCGACCTGCTTCGTGAAATCCGGGTCGAGTGCGACTTCGGCGTCGAGCCGGATCACGGCGTCGCCCGCTGCCGGCACGTAGCGCGTCCAGAGCAGCATGGAATCCGCGCCCGGCTCGCCGCTCGCCACATTGTGCGTGAACCCGCTGGCGCCCAGCAGCTGCGCCGCGAGGCCACGGCCCGCCGGCAGGACGAGCGCCCCGAGGCCGAGGCTGCCGCCGACGATCAGGCTGCGACGATCGATATTCAGGACCATGCGGGTTCCTCCACGTGATGGATGACCCGCGGCTGCTCCGATGAACCGGTGCAGCCGCGGAAGATGAAGCGGGGTATCAGAAGGTGCCCTTGACCCCGACGTTCCACATCGAGCCGTAGATGCTGTATTGCTGCAGGCGGCTGGGCACGTTCGAATAGATGACATCGGGCGCGTTGAAGATGTTGCGCCCGGCGAGCATCAGCTCGAAGTTCTTCGACACCTTGTAGCTGGCGCTGAGGTTCCACAGCTCGCGCGGGGCGTGGTAGAGGATGCCGTTGTTGGCGGTGGTCGGCGTGTTGCTCAGCGCGCTGGTGCGGTACTTGTCTTGCCAATTGCCGGTGAGCTGCAAGTCGAAGCCGCCGCGGCTGTAGCGGACGCCCCAGTTGGCCGCGGTCTTGGGCATGTTCTGTCGTTCGCCGTCCGGATCGACGAACGTGACCGAGCCGCGCAGGCCCAGCCCCTTCAGCGCGCCCGGCAGGAAAGTGAGCTGCTGGTCATACTCCAGGATCACGCCGTTGTTCGTGCTGATCCCCGGCGCGTTCTGCGCGCTGCGGAAGGTGTAGCCGGCATATTCCTCGGGATCGTAGCCCACATCCTCCGGGTTCACGGTGATGCCGGTGACCTGCATGTCCTTGATGTCGAGCTTGTAGGCGGAAACCGCGACAATACCCGAAGGTTCGAGGAAATATTCCAGCCGTCCGAAGAATTTGACCGAATGCTCGGGCTTGAGCTGCGGGTTCGGCACGGTGACGATCTGCGTCTCGTCGTTCACCGAAGTGACGCCGCCGAGATTGCCGTAGTCGGGGCGGAGGATCGACTGGCTGTAGGCGAACTGCGCGACCAGCTTGTCGGTGATGTCGTATTTGATGCCGCCGCTCAGGAACCAGTCCTCATAGTCGCCGCGGCGCGTCGAATAGGTGCCGCCGTTATACTGGTAGAGCAGGCCGTCGACCGTGGTGGCCGCGGTGCCGGCAGCATTCACCGGGAATCCCGCAGCCGCGACCTCCGAGATCGGGCGGGTATCGGCGACCCGCGCCCCGGTCTTGGTCTTCTCGTAACGCAGGCCGAAGTCGAACGCGGCTCGGCCGACGCGCGTCTGGAACTCCAGATAGGCGGCGTAGATGTCTTCCTTGACGCGCTTGTTGTTGTCGAGATCGCGCTTCAGGTTGCCCAGCTCGTCCGGGACGAAATATTCGGGGTGCTCCTGATAGATGTCATAGACGGCATAGTTGCTGTCCGCGCGCCAGCCCTGCGCGTTCATGTTGCCGGCGTCGAATCCGAGCATCTGGAACTGATAGTTCTGCGTCCAGGGGATCACTGCCTGGGGCGAGGTCTGGTTGATGTCGCCGGTCGGGCCGACATATTGGAACTGGTTCCAGGAGCCCTCGTTCGTTCTCCAGTCGTTGGTACGCGCGCCGAATCCGCCCATCAGCGTGATCGGAGCGCCATCGACATCCAGCTTCTTCTTGAGGTCGAGGTTGACGCCGTACATCCGGTTGCGCGCATCGGATTCGGACGTGCGGATGTTGTTGCCGATATCGTCGTCGCGATTGAAGCTGGTCGGGTCGCCCCAGGGCCGGCCCGCGGTCTGGGTGAGGTACCAGGCAGTCGAATCCTCCGACGCGCGGTCGAGCGTGAAGCCGATGCGGGTCAGATAGCTGTCGGTGCGCTGGAGGAAGCCCTTGCTGTTGTCGCGGAAGTTGAATTCGGAAGTCGAATGGCTGCCGCGCAGCACCGCCTCCCAGGTCTCGCCCTTATATTCGAGCTTCGGCGCGACCAGCGTCGCGGGCGTCCCGGCGTAGCGGTGCGAATATTGGGTGTGGAGGCGGGTATTGGTGCCGCTGGGGTTTACGACGATGTGCGTGGGCGAGGAATCCGGCGTCGCGCGCGAGGCGGTGGCCGTCCCGAAGATCAGAAACGTGTACTGGTTGAAATATTCGACATCGTAGTAGGAATAGCTGCTGCGCAGCGAGAAGGTGAGGTCATCGGTGATCTTATAGTCCGCCGCGAGATTGGCGGCGGTCCGGCTGGTGAGCTTCGGGCCCGGGCGCCACATCACCTGATAGGGAATGATCTTGCCGTTCGGGAGATAGGACCAGTCGACCTGGACGCGGTCCTGCTGGACGTAGTTGGCATTGTAGCTGGCAGCGAACGAGATGCCGAGCCGGCCATCGAGGAACACGTCGGCATAGCCGATCTGCGCGGAAGGATAGATGCGCGCGTGCTTCTTGTCGTCGGGCAGATAGATCGAGGAGAGGCCGGAATCGGAAGTCCCCACGCCGCCGAGCTGGAAGCGGAGCTGGCGGCCGTCGCGCTCGAACGCATATTTGCTGCGCAGGTTGATGTTGCCGCCCGGGGAATCGGCATCCATCCTCGCAGTGAGGGTGTTGTTGAGCTCGATCGAGGCGATGCCGGTGATCGACATCTGCTCGAACGAGTTCTGGCGGCCGTTGTTGTTGTTCGACGTGGCCGTCGCCATCCGCTCGCCGTCGGTCGTGAAGGTCGAGTATTTGGGATCGAGACCGCCGATGCGCACCGCCGTTGCGTCCACCTCGGTATAGTCGAGCGAGAGGCCGGGCATGTTCTTCATGAACTCGCCCACGTCCCCCATGGTCTGGATGCCGTAATTGTCGGCAGCCACGACGTTCTTGGCGTTGAGCGCGGCGCGGCGCTCCATGATCGCGCCCGCCTGGCCGTCACGCCGGGCAGTGATCGTCACTGCTTCGGCTTCCTCGCTGGCAGAAGCGGCATAGGAAAGCGCGTTCAGCTCGAAGTCCAGCGCGGTCACCTGTCCCGGCACGATCGTGGCGACGGTCCGCGTCTCCTGCAGGCCGGCGTAGTTGACCACCAGGGTAGTTTCGCCGGCCGGGACGCCGCTCAGCCGGAAGCTGCCGCCTTCCTCGGAATAGGCGACGATCGGCGTACCCTCGACGCGGATCTCGGCGTTGCGCACATATTCGCCGGTCGCGGTGTTGAGCACGCGTCCGCGCACCCCGCCGGTGCCGACTGCGGCGGCGGGACGGCCGCCCGATGCGCCCTGGCGCGAAGACCGCAGCGTAATGACCTGGCCGTCATCCGAGTCGATCTGCAGCGGCGTTCCGGCGATCAGCCGGCGAAGCGCAGTGCGCACGTCCATCCGGCCTTTGACCGCGGGCGTCGAAATCCCCTCGAGATCGCGCGCAGGGGCCACGATCTGCACCTGGGCCTGGCGTGCAAGCTCCGGAATGGCGCGAACCGCCGGCTGTGCCGCAACATCGAAGACGCGCTCCTGCGCATGCGCCGGTGCTGCAACTACGAGCGCGACGACGGAAGCCCCACAAGTGAGGATGGAATATCGAGAATACATCGGCTGACCCCCAATTCGCCGCATTGGTTGCGGACGTTCGGGGGTTGAGAGCCGTCGGCCGATCGGTTCCGCTATCGGTCCTGAAAATTTTTACTGCGCCGCAGCACTTCGCGTCAGGATGACGCGATCGGGTTGCTGTTCGAGCCGGGCGTCGAACACATGGGCAATGGCGCGGCTGAAGCCGACCGGATCGTTCGCGGCGAAAAGGCCGGTGACAGGCTCGCGCGCGAGCTCCGGATCGCCGATCTGGATTTGGGTGTCGCTGTAGCGCGCGAAAGCTTCCGCAGCCTGCTTCAGCGTCTCCCCTTCGAAGGCGAGCTTCCCCTCGCGCCAGGCAAGCTCGCGAGCGACTGCCTCCACGCCGATCGGCTGCGGATGTTCGACGATCGATCGCAGCGCGGCCGGATCGGACAGGATCATCTGCGTGTTGGCGCCGAGCACCACGGGATTTGCAGAAGCCATGGAATCGAGGGCGGTGAGCCCCACCTGGCCGCGGTCCACCAGCACGTCGGTCGGCTTGGCGTCGAGCTTGCGGACTCGAAAGCCGGCCTGTGCCGTGCGCAGGCGGCGCCCGTCCACTTCCACGACGAAAGGTCGCCCCTCGTCACGCGCGACGGAGAAATAGGCCTCGCCCTTGAGCAGCGCCACAAAGCGCTCGCGCTCGTCGAATTCGATTCTGATGCTGCTCTGGGTGTTGAGGAGAACGGTCGAGCCGTCCTTGAGCGGAACCAGGCGGATCTCTCCGCGCGCCGTGCTGACGACGGCGCCGGCCGCGGGGATGCTGACTCCCAGCGCCACCAGCGAAGCCGCGGCAGCCGCGCCGCCCGTCCAGGTCAGCGCGCGGCGGCGGGACATTCCCGACAGCAGGGATCGGCTGGGCTCCGCGAATGGAGCCGGATCGAAACCGGGGCCGAGCGCCTGCGCGGACTCGCTCATCATCGACAATGCCTGCGCACGCAGCAACGCGCCCTTGCGGCGGGAGTCGCCGTTCAGCCAGGCCGCAAAGGCTTGTTCTTCCTGTGGTGTCAGCGGCCCACGATCCAGCCGCGCCGTCCAGCTGGACGCCGCCCGATCAATGTCTCGACTGGTTTCTCGTTCGGCCATCTGCCCAGGCAATCTCCGATTCCATGCTCCTAGAGGTTTGAGCGGATGCCTTTCCGCCACGACCAAACCAATCAATCAAGAATCGAATGCCTCGCGAGATATGCGTTTCGACCGTATTCTCAGATATCCGCATCTGCGCCGCGATCTCCCGCTGTGGCAAGCCTTCGACGCGCCGGAGGATGAAGGCCTCGCGCGTCTTCTGCGGCATCGCCGCGATCGCGCGGGCGAGCTGGCGCAGTTCGTCGCGATCGATCGCGTGCTGCTCGGGGGAGGGCGCGTCGTCCGGCTGGTCGAACCGGTCGAAATCCTCGGCCGCGTGGATCGGAACGATGCGCGTGCGGCGAACGTGGCGCGTGATCACCGATCGTGCCACCTGGAACAGATAGGCGCGGGGGTAATGGATGGTGTCGACGGTCTCGAGCTCGGCCAGGATGGTATAGGCTTCCTGGATGATATCGTCGGGATCGAGGCCGGGCAGGGCGCGACGCGACAGCCAGCCCCTGAGCGCAGGCTCGTGCGGCAGAACGTTGCGCAGGAGCCAGCGCGCCCTTTCCCTGTCGGTACCGTTCATTCCCAATCCGCTGATCGGACAATGCCCTTGTCGCGGCGCGGACCGGGCCGGGACCGACCAGGATTGCGCCGCTACGATTCGAGCCGACGCCTAGACTTCAATTGTGACACTCCGGCTTCTTCGAACCCACCGCGGGCACGCGCGACTGGTCTCATTTTGCCCCGCGCGGTTCATCCGCCCCGACCGGTACGAAGGGCGCTTGCGCGTCTCCGGTCCAGCGCATGAGCGTCAGGTCCGCGGTCTGGGCGCCTTTGCCGCCGGAGTTCGTTGCGAGGTAAAAGAGGCCCTTGCCGACGGACTGGATGCCGACATCGGCTTTCTGGTTCCATCCGCGAATTCCCGTGGCGGCGTCGTTCAGACCGTCCGGCGCGAGCGCGAGCAGCTGGCCCTGCTCCCAGCCGCTGCCTTCCGGCGCGGGCACGCCGACCAGATCGGCGAGCACCGGCCGCTCGCGGGCATTGACCGCGAACAGAAGATAGTTGGGAAAGGCCGGTTTCTCGCCCTGGTAGACGCCCATGAACCAGCGCTGGAGCGTCTCGTCATAGGAGAGGTTCTGAACGCCGTAGCGCGTGTTGCCGGTGCGGACGAAATATTTGCCGTGCACCGCCGCGGGCCCCTGCCGATGCGGCGCGGCCTCGGTGAGCGGGCGGGCGTAGCGGCCCCAGTCGGTGATGTCGTATTGCAGCAGCACCTGATGGTCGTTGTCGCTGCGCGCGACATTGCCGTAGATGCCATAGGCGATAGTCAGGTAGCGCCGCCCGTCGGTGCGGCCGAATGCTGGGCCGAAGGACACGCCGTCGATGCCCGAGCAGCCGTAGCGGTGATCGGGCGATGCCGTGACATCCCCGCGGAACTTGCCGTCGTCGCCATCGAAGCTGCCGTCGCGGTTCAGGTCGGCGGAATAGTCCTTCACGACCTCGGGGAGATAGACGGTGCGGAAAATCTCCGTCCTACTCGCATCGACGCCGACGCGGTCCAACCGGCTCACGTCGATCACCGCGATGTAGAACGCCTTGTCCTTCTTGTATTCGAGCGAGCCGTAGACCTTCCCGTCCGCCGGGTTGAAGTCGAGGTCGCCAAGGTGCCCCGTCCAGCCGATCAGCGTCCCGATCAGCTTCCCGCTGAAATCATATTTCGCGAGCAGATTGGTGAAGGAATAATAGATGTAGCCGCCCTGCACATCGACGGCGACGCCCTGCACATGGCCGGAATTCAAGGTCCCGCCGTTCTGCCTGAGCGGCAGGTCCGGCATCGGCTGGGTCATGGCATGGGCAGGCGCCATGGAGGCGAGGGCGACAAGAATCGAGAGATATGTCTTCATGGCAGGGGCGGGGAGATGTCCTGAGCGAGATCGGAAAGGACCAATCTACGTCCCTAGGATTGCATCTCGGAGACACGCTCCGGGTTCATTTCACCGGCCGCTTCTCGAGCTTCCTCGCCAGCGTGCGGCGGTGCATGCCCAGGCGCCGGGCGGCTTCGGAGATGTTGAAGCCGGTTTCGGCGAGCGTCTGGTTGATCATCTCCCACTCGCGCGTCTTGATCGATGTCGATCGGTTGCCGACCGGCGCCTCCGCATCTCCGGCGGTGCGGCCGAATGCCGCTTCTATGTCGTCGGTGCTCGATGGCTTCACGAGATAGTGGCACGCGCCGAGCTTGATCGCCTCCACCGCCGTGCCGATGCTGGCATAGCCGGTCAGCACCACGATCAGCATCTCCGGATCATGAGCATGGAGCTTCGCCACGCAGGGCAGGCCGGATGCGCCGCCGAGCTTGAGGTCGACCACGGCGCGATCGAAGGCTTCCGCATCGAGCAGGGAATCGAGTTCGGCGGGGCTCGCCGCCACCTGCACATGATATCCCCGCCGCTCGAACGAACGCTGCAGCGTGCGTGCGAAGGTCGCGTCGTCCTCGACGATCACCAGCCTGAGGTCGTCCATCAGCGCCTCTCCTGATGAATAGCGAGCGGGAGCAGCAGCCGCACCTCGGCACCGCCTCCCACCATGTTGCGCGCTTCGAGCCGGCCTCCCAGCCGGCGCGCAACATTGGTGGCCAGGAACAGTCCCAGCCCGTGCCCCGCGCCTTTGGCCGACTGGAGCGGCTTGCCGACTTGCGCGAGCGTTTCGGGAGCAAAACCGTCGCCCCAGTCGCGGACCGCGATCGCAAGCATGTTGCCCTCGACCCCTACGGTCAGCCGGACGCCCGCGGGCGAGGCTTCCGCACCATTGTCCAGCAGGTTCCAGATCGCCTGGCGAAGCGCGGGGTCGATCGCGATAATGGCCTCGCCGACACCGCCGTCGCGATAATCGAGCGGGACTTGCGGCTGGGTCGAACGCCACGCATCGACCACGGCATCCACGAAGGCGTCGGCCCCGATGCGCTCCATCGCCTCCCCGCGCGGTTGGCCGGCTGAATGAAGGATGTCGGATACGATCGTCTTGCAACGCCGGACTTCGGTCTGCATTTCCTCGACTTCGGTGGCGAGTTCGGGATCGCTTGCGATCTGCGGCATGCGTTGCCAATCCCCCAGGATCACCGAAAGCGTGCCCAGCGGAGTGCCGAGCTCGTGCGCCGCGCCCGATGCGAAGAGCCCCATGCGCACGATGCCTTCCTCCTCCGCAGCGTGCTGGCGCAGGTCGGCGACATGAGCGTCGCGAGCGCGCAGGTTGCGGCTGATCCGGGTGATGAACAGCACGAGCAGCGCCGCGACCATGGCGAAGGCGATCCAGTGGCCGATCGCGAACAAATCGGTGCTGTCGTCGGCCAGTCGCGGGGGAAGGGCGAGCGGCACGTAGCGCACGCTGAGCAGCGCATAAGCGAGGCAGGTGGCGGCGACGAGGACCGCGACCAGCGTCGCGGGGAGAAGGATCGCGCCGAGCACCACCTGCAGCAGGTAGAGCGAGATGAACGGATTGGTCGCGCCGCCGCTGAAATAGAGCTGGAGCGTCAGCGCGGCCATGTCGATCAGCAGCGCCGCCATCACTTCGCCCTCGTGCACGCGGTGGCGCGGCACGGCCAGCAGCGCGAGCAGATTGGCCCCCGCGAGGAGCGCCGCGACGGCGAGCATCTCGACGATCGGCAGCGGCACGCGCAGCCCGAAATGGACGAGCAGGATGGCGCCGGTCTGCCCCGCTACGGCGATCCAGCGCAACTGGACGAGCTGGCGCATGTTCGCCGCCGCCGCCGTCTCGGCGGAAGGCCCGCTCGGCGCATCGGAATGCCGTGTGAGCGCGAGGATCGGCGCGTCCATCAACGGCGCACCGGCATGCGCAGCAGGAAGAAGACGGCGAACGCGCTCAGCCCCGCCAGCGCGAACCAGGTGAGCGCATAGACCAGGTGCGTGTTGCGGAAGCGGACCACGGTGAGTCCGCCTAGCGGATAGCCGCCGGGATTGGGAGCGGCATCGGCATCGACGAAGAACGGCGCCACCGCGCCCAGCCGCCGCGCCTGCGCGATTGCGGAGACGTCGCGCGAGAACCAGCGGTCATGCGCGGGATCGTTGGCGCGCAGGAAACCGCCCTTCGGCTCGGTCAGCCGCAGGAGCCCGGTGACGGTCACGGGTCCGGAGACTTGCCCGGCCAGTCGCGTTGCGGGCGCGCGGCGTTCGCCGGGGACGAAGCCGCGGTTCACGAGCACGATTCCCTGCGGTGTGCGCAGCGGCGTGACCACCCAGAACCCCGCGCCGCGCTCGGTCAGCGCCTGCACCAGCGTCTCGCGATCGTGCAGGAAAACACCTGCCGCGCGCACCTTGCGATATTCGATCGTGCGCGGATCGAGACGGGGCCATTCCACCGCAGCGGGCAGCGGTGCGGCAGGGGCGTGGATGCGTGCCTCCATTCGAGCGATCAGGTCCAGCTTCCATGCGCGCCGCTCGATCTGCCAGATGCCGAGTGCCGCGAAGCCTGCTGCCGCGAGCAGCGCCAGCGCGATCAGCAGCGCACGTTTCAGGGCAGCTGGCCCGTTTCCGCTATAGGCGCCGTCATCGGCATCATGTTGCTGTTGAGATGGTACATGATCCACAGCGATCCCGCGATCACGATCAGGACGATGACGGCGGTGAAGGTATAGGCCATCAGCGTCCAGCCACCCTCGGCACGGGTGTTGACGTGGAGGAAGCAGACGGTGTGCACCAGGATCTGCACCACTGCGAAGCCGATGATCAGGATCGACGTCAGCTGCGGGTCCAGCGGGCCGGTCATCACCAGCCAGAACGGCACGGCAGTGAGCACTACCGAAAGCAGGAAGCCGATCACATAGCCGCGCCGCGTGAGATGGCTGTGCGTCTCGCCGTGATCGTGCGCCGCGTCGGCATGGGCAGCGGCATGGGTGGCATCGCTCATCGCAGGACCCCGAGCAGATAGACGAAGGTGAAGACGCCGATCCAGACGACGTCGAGGAAGTGCCAGAACATGCTGAGGCACATCAGTCGGCGCTGGTTCTCGGCATGCAATCCGCGCTGGGCGAGCTGGACCAGCATCACGCCCAGCCAGATCACGCCGAAGGTCACGTGCAGTCCGTGCGTCGCCACCAGCGTGAAGAAGGCGGAGAGGAAGGCGCTGCGCTGCGGCGTCGCGCCCTCGGCGATCAGACTGCCGAACTCGAAAAGCTCGACTCCCACGAACGCCATACCGAGCAGCCCGGTCACCACCAGCCACGCCTGGGTGCCGCGCAGCTTGCCTTCCTGCATCGCGATCATGGCGAAGCCATAGGTGATCGACGATACCAGCAGGATCGCAGTGTTGAGCGCCACCAGCGGCAGCTCGAAAATCTCGCGCGGCGCGGGGCCGCCGGCGTAGCTGGTGCTGAGCACGCCATAGGTGGCGAACAGCGTCGCAAAGATGAGCGCGTCGCTCATCAGATAGATCCAGAAGCCGAGCAGCGTGCTGCCGCCGGTCTCGTGGTGATGGTCGTCCTCTTCCACCAGGTAGAAGGTCGGCTCGCGCATCCGATCGTCGTTCAATGCGTCAGCGGCCATGTCAGGCTCCCGCCGCGAGCAGCTGGGTGCGCGCGTCCTCTGCCCGCGCCACTTCATCCGCCGGGATGAAATAATCGCGGTTGTAGTTGAAGGTGTGGACGATCCCCACGACGAGCAGCCCCACTGCCGACAGCGCCGCCAGCCACCACATGTACCAGACCATCCCGAAGCCAAGCGCCAGCGCCAGCGCCGAGAGGATCACGCCCGCGCCGGTGTTGCGCGGCATGTGGATCGGCCGGAAGCCGCTGGTCGGCCGCTGCGCGCCGCGCTCCTTCATGTCGTACCAGGCGTCGAGATCGTGCACCTGCGGAGTGAAGGCGAAGTTATAGGCAGGCGGCGGCGACGAGGTCGCCCATTCGAGCGTGCGGCCGTTCCAGGGATCGCCCGTGGTGTCGCGCAGCTTCTCGCGATTCTTGATGCTGACCGCGATCTGGATGATGAACGCGAGGATGCCCACCGCGATGATCGCCACGCCGACCGCTGCGATCAGGAACAGCGGCTGGGTCGCGGCATCCTCGACGTGCTGCAGGCGCCGGGTCACGCCCATCAGGCCCGCCACGTACATCGGCGTCCAGGCGACCCAATAGCCGATCACCCAGCCCCAGAAGTGGATCTTCCCCCAGAACGGATCGAGCTTGAAGCCGAAGGCCTTGGGAAACCAATA
Organism: Sphingomonas radicis; assembly: GCF_051400635.1. Classification (NCBI taxonomy): domain Bacteria; kingdom Pseudomonadati; phylum Pseudomonadota; class Alphaproteobacteria; order Sphingomonadales; family Sphingomonadaceae; genus Sphingomonas; species Sphingomonas radicis. Next base: position 154,666 of record NZ_JBLFFG010000005.1, on the reverse strand, counting down.
TTCGATCGCCGCGAACAGGCCGAACACGACACCGCCGATGATGACGTTGTGGAAATGCGCCACCAGGAATAGCGAATTGTGGAGCACGAAGTCCGCCGGCGGCACCGCGAGCAGCACGCCGGTCATCCCGCCCACCGTGAAGGTGAGCATGAAGGCGATCACCCACTGCATCGGCAGCTCGAAGCGGATACGGCCGCGGTACATGGTGAACAGCCAGTTGAATATCTTGGCGCCGGTGGGGATCGAGATGACCATCGTCGCGATGCCGAAGAAGCTGTTGACGCTGGCGCCGGAGCCCATGGTGAAGAAGTGGTGGAGCCACACCAGCCACGACAGGATCGTGATGACGACCGTCGCGTAGACCATCGACGAATAGCCGAACAGCCGCTTGCCGGTGAAGGTGGAGGTGATCTCCGAATAGATGCCGAACGCCGGCAGGATCAGGACGTACACCTCGGGATGGCCCCAGATCCACACCAGGTTCCAGTACATCATCGGGTTGCCGCCGAGATCGTTGGTGAAGAAGTTGGTGCCGACATAGCGATCGAGCATCAGCATCGCGAACGCCGCGGTGAGCACGGGGAAGATCGCGACTACCAGGATGTTGCTGCAGAAGGCGGTCCATACGAAGATCGGCATCTTCATCATCGTCATGCCCGGCGCGCGCATCTTGATCACCGTCGCGACCATGTTGATGCCGGACAATGTCGTGCCGATACCCGCTATCTGGAGCGCCCAAAGATAGTAATCCGGCCCGGTGCCGGGGCTGTTCTGCAGATTGGCGACCGGCACATAGTTGAGCCAACCCGCGGTCGAAAATTCGCCCACGAACAGCGAGATCATCACGAGCAGCGCGCCCGCCACCGTCAGCCAGAAGCTCAGGTTGTTGAGGAAGGGGAAGGCCACGTCGCGTGCGCCGATCTGCAGCGGCATGACATAGTTGACGATTCCCACGATCAGCGGGATCGCCACAAAGAAGATCATGATCGTCCCGTGGGCGGTGAAGATCTGGTCGTAATGGTGCGGGGGCAGATAGCCTTCGTTCCCCCCGAAGGCCATCGCCTGCTGGGTGCGCATCATCACTGCATCGGCGAAGCCGCGCAGCAGCATGATGATGCCCAGGATCATGTACATGATCCCGATCTTCTTGTGGTCGACGGTGGTGAACCACTCCCGCCACAGCCAGCCCCACAGCCGGTATTTGGTCACGACGCCTAGGATGCCGAGCCCCGCCAGGATCACGACGACGAAGGTCACGAGCAGGATCGGCTCGTGGAGGGGGAAGGATTCGAAGCCCAGGCGGCCGAAGATCGCCTTGGTGATCGGCTCATCGAACATGGTGGCTCCGGCGGCTCAGGCTGCGTCGGCGCGAAGGGCGCGCGGCGCGGCGGGGAGGAGGTTGTGCGACATGTCGCGGTTCTTGTGCGATGCGGGCTCGGTGCTGCCCGGCGTACCCGGCTCGGGCGGCTTGGTGTAGTGCGGAGCCGTGCCCTTCTCCTCGCCTTCCTTGAACAGCCCGCCCTCGGGCCTTTGGCCGGCAGGCGGCGGCGCGCTGCGTCCCGGGGGCATTCCGGCGCCTGCGCGCGGATCGTGCGGATGCCCGCCGCCGGCTTCCATGTCGCGGCGCATCACGTCGGTCATGCACGGCGTGCCGGGGCGGACGCAGCGGTTGTAGACACGGTCGAACAGGGCGGGCTCGACGCTCGAAAAATACATCGCCGGCACGCGTTCGCTCGGCTTTTCGAGCGCGAGGAACCGATTGGTGTCGAGCGCGGGGCCGCTGGCCTTCACGCGCGCGATCCAGGCATCGAACCCGGCCTGATCGACGCCATAGAGCTTGAAACGCATGTCGGAGAAGCCCGCGCCGCTATAGTTGGCGGACATGCCGTGGAATTCGCCCGGGCGGTTGAGCACCGCGTGGATCGTGCTGCGCATCGCGGGCATGACGTAGATCATCCCCGCCAGCGTCGGCGCGTAGAAGGTGTTCATCATGTTGGTGGAGGTGAGCTCGAACCGCACCGGCCGATCGATCGGCAGCGCCAGCTCGTTGACGGTCGCGACGCCCTGCTCGGGGTAGATGAACAGCCATTTCCAGTCGAGCGAGACGACCTGGACGGTGAGCGGCTTCACCTTGGGATCCACCGGCTTCGCCGCCGAGACGCGGTTGAGCGGGCGGAACGGGTCGAGCAAATGGGTGCTCCACCAGGTCAGCGCGCCGAGGCAGATGATGATCAGCAGCGGCGCCGACCAGATCACCAGCTCCAGCGCGGTCGAGTGATCGAAATGGGGATCGTAGGTGGCGTCCTTGTTGCCCTGGCGATAGCGCCACGCGAACACCACGATCAGCGCCATCACCGGAACGATGATCAGCAGCATCAGCGCAGTCGAGATATAGATGATGTCGCGCTGCTGGAGTGCGATGTCGCCGGCGGGATCGAGAACGGCGTGGTTGCACGCCGATAGCAATGCCGCCAGCGGCAGAAGGCTGAGGATCCGGCGTGTCGTGGACGTTCGCTTGGCTTCGCGCATGGACCTCCGCCTATCCCGGCGCCCCCTTGCGCCGACATTGGACATTTTGTCCTATCCCCGCCCTGGCGCTTTTCTGGTGCAAGGGACGTTCAAAGGCAATAACATGAAATCAGGCCGCCGGAGCGAACCGAATGAGTGCACCGATCGCCGCGTCTAGTTCGACGCCCCTGGAGCGCGATGCCCGTCTCATCAATGCGCGCGATCACAAGATCGCGCCGGGCGAGATCGCCATCGGCGTGATCATCGGCCGCACGAGCGAGTTCTTCGACTTCTTCGTCTATGCGATCGCGTCGGTGCTGGTGTTCCCGTCGCTGGTATTCTCGTTCGTCGATCCGCTCACCGGCACGCTCTATTCGTTCGCGCTGTTCGCGCTCGCCTTCATCGCGCGGCCGCTCGGATCGGCCATCTTCATGTGGGTCGATCGCAACCACGGACGCGGGGTGAAGCTCACGATCGCGCTGTTCCTGCTGGGTGGTTCGACGATGGCGATGGCGTTCCTGCCGTCCTACGCTCAGGTCGGGCCGGTCGCGATCTGGCTGCTCGCGCTGTGCCGGATAGGGCAGGGCGTGGCGCTGGGGGGCGCCTGGGACGGGCTGCCGTCGCTGCTCTCGCTCAACGCGCCGCAGAAGCATCGCGGCTGGTATGCGATGATTCCGCAGCTGGGGGCGCCGCTTGGGCTGATCGTCGCCTCGGGCCTGTTCGCCTTCTTCCTCTCGACCCTCAGCACGCAGGATTTCCTGAGCTGGGGCTGGCGCTATCCCTTCTTCGTCGCCTTTGCGATCAACGTGGTGGCGCTGTTCGCGCGGCTGCGGCTGGTCGCGACGCCCGAGTTCGAGCGGCTGTTCGAGAGCCGCGAGCTCCAGCCGGCACCCTTCTGGGAGACGGTGCGCGTGGAGTGGCGGACGATCGTGCTGGGCGCCTTCGCGCCGCTTGCCAGCTTCGCGCTGTTCCACCTCGTCACGGTGTTCCCACTGTCCTGGGTGGCGCTGAATACGGACGAGGCGGTGGTCCGCTTCCTGGTGATCGAGATCGTCGGCGCGGGCGTCTGCGTGCTCTCGATCCTGGCTTCGGGGCTGATCGCCGACATTGTCGGCAGGCGCGCGGTGCTCGGCGTATCCGCGGTGCTGATCGGCGCCTATAGCGGCTTCGCGCCCCAGCTGCTGGGTGCCGGAAGCTTCGGCGAGACCGTCTACATGATCGGCGGGTTCGTGCTGCTCGGGCTGGCGTTCGGCCAGTCCTCAGGGGCGGTGAACGGCAGCTTCTCGAGCGAGCGGCGCTACACCGGCGCGGCCACCACCGCCAATCTCGCCTGGCTGATCGGCGCGGGCTTCGCCCCGCTGGTCGCGCTCGCGCTCGCCAGCAGCTTCGGGCTGTGGTCGGTCGGCGCCTATCTGCTCTCCGGCGCGATCTGCACGCTGGTGGCGCTCGCGATCAACAAGGATTGGGCGCGGCCTACCGGCCCGGCAGCCGAGAACGCCGAGCGCATTTCCCCAGCTTAGGCTGAACCATTCGATATCGCGCATGGCCGCGTCCTTGACGCAGGAATTGACACCGGTATCATCACCACGCACGGCGCCAGGGAACGAGCGCCGAGCGAGGGAGAGCCGATGCAACTGACAAGACGCGCCACGTTCGGAACGGCGCTCGCCGGAACCGCCGCCACGCTGCTGCCGGGAGCGGCGAAGGCCGAGACGAAGGCCGCCGACAACTGGAAGCGCGGCTTCGACAATCAGCGCATCGCCGATCTGGGCGACGGCCGCTTCCTCAACCCGCTCGTCTCGGGCGACCGCGCCGATCCCGCCATCCTCAAGGACGGCGCGGACTATTACATGACCTTCTCGAGCTTCGATTCCTATCCGGGGCTCACGATCTGGCACAGCCGCGACCTGATCAACTGGCAGCCGCGCAAGGCTGCGCTCAACAAGAACATCGGCTCGGTGTGGGCGGTCAGCCTCGAGAAGCACGAGGGCCGCTATTTCCTCTACATCCCCGTCAAGGCGAAGCCCAACTCGATCTTCGTCATCTGGGCCGATCATATCGACGGACCGTGGAGCGACCCGATCGACCTGAAGCTCCCCGCACACATCGATCCGTGCCACGTCGTGGGCGAAGACGGATCGCGCTGGCTGTTCCTGTCGGGCGGCGACCGCATCCGGCTGGCGGACGACGGGCTTTCGACCGTGGGCCAGGTCGAGCACGTCTACGATCCCTGGCGCTACCCGGAGGACTGGGTGGTCGAGGGGTTCGCTCCCGAGGGACCCAAGCTCTATCGCCACGGCGATTGGTTCTACATGATCACCGCGGTCGGCGGCACCGCAGGTCCCCCCACCGGACATATGGTCATCGCAGCGCGGTCGCGCTCGATCCACGGGCCATGGGAGAATTGCCCGCACAACCCGCTGGTCCGCACTACGAGCATAGACGAGAAATGGTGGTCGCGGGGCCACGCATCGCTGGTCGAGGCGCCCGACGGGAGCTGGTGGTCGGTCTACCACGGCTTCGAGAACGGCTATTGGACGCTCGGCCGCCAGACTCTGCTCGATCCCATTGAATGGACGAAGGACGGCTGGTTCCGGATGAAGGGCGGGGACCTGTCGCAGCCGATCCGCAAGCCCAGGGGCGGCAGCGCGCTCCCGCACGGCCAGCCGCTGTCGGACGACTTCTCGAAGCCCCTCCAGCTCGGCAGCAAGTGGAACTTCTTCAAGCCCGCACCCGACGAGGCCGCGCGTGCGCGGGTGGCCGACGGTACCTTGTTCCTCAAGGCCACCGGTGTCGCCCCCAGCAGCTCCTCGCCGCTGCTCCTGATCGCGGGCGACCAGGCCTATCAGTTCGAATGCGATATCGAGATCGCGCCCGGCGGTGTCGCCGGGCTCGTCCTCTTCTATGACGAGAAGCTCTATTGCGGCCTCGGCTTCGACGAGAAGCGCTTCGTCACGCACCAATATGGCATCGAGCGCGGCCGCCCGGCCAACCCGCACGGCCGCCGGATGCGCATGCGCGTCACCAACGATCGGCACATCATCTCCTTCCACACCAGTGGCGACGGCGGCGCGACCTGGAAGCGCTTCGATCGCGGGATGGAGGTCTCGGGCTACCACCACAATGTCCGCGGCGGATTCCTGATGCTGCGGCCCGGCCTTTATTCGGCGGGAGAGGGCGAGGCCAAATTCCGCGACTTCCGCTTCCGCGCGCTGTGAGGAGCGGAGCCATGCGCAGCCTTGCAACCCTCGCCGCGGTGGTGCTGGTCGCGGCGCCAGCGGTAGCGGAAGTGATCGGGCACATGACGCCCGCCTTGCCGCTCGACGAGGCGCGCGTCGCTACGCTGCCGCCGGCACAGCAGCCGGCATGGACCGAATATCTCGCCCGCTCGCGCGAGCAGATGCGTCGCGACCGCGCCGTGCTCTCGGCGGAGCGGGCGTCGCTGGGCGGCAATGTCCCCACACCGCCACCCGAATCCCGCGGCGGAACGATGCCGCTGGACAAGGACGCGCGCTGGTATGCGAGCGCGGAAGCGCAGCGCATCGCCGACAATATCGTGAGCTTCCAAACACCTGCCGGCGGCTGGGGCAAGAACCAGGATCGCACCGCGCCGCCGCGCGCCAAGGGACAGAGCTTCGTCATCGTCGAGCATCTGCCGCCGATGGCCAAGGGTGACATCCAGGCGCGCGATGCGTCCTGGGTCTATGTGGGCACCATCGACAATGGCGCGACCACCACCGAGCTGCGCTTCCTCGCACGCACCCAGCGCGAGCGTGCCGGCGCCGCGGGCGAAGCCTATCGGGCGGCGTTCCTGCGCGGAGTACGCTATCTGCTCGCGGCGCAATATCCCAACGGCGGCTGGCCGCAGATCTGGCCGCTCGAGGGTGGCTACCACGACGCGATCACCTACAACGACGATGCCATGGCCGAGGTGATCGAGCTGCTGCTCGATGCATCCGGACGGCAGGGCGACTATGCCTTCGTTCCCGCCGCGCTCGCTGCCGAGGCGGGTGCGGCGGTCGACCGCGGGATCGAAGTGATCCTCACCACGCAGATCGTCACCGGCGGCAAGCGGACCGGCTGGGGCCAGCAGCACGATGCGCTGACGCTCGCGCCGGTGGGCGCACGCAATTTCGAGCCCGTGTCGCTCTCGAGCAACGAGAGCGCATCGCTGCTCGCGCTGCTGATGCGGCTGCCCGATCGTTCGCCCCGGATCGATGCAGCGATCGACGCAGGCATCGCCTGGCTGCGCAGCATCGCGGTCCACGACGTCGAATGGACTGCGGCCACGCCCGGCGAGGGCCGCCGGCTGGTGCCCAAGCCCGGAGCAGGCCCGATCTGGGCGCGCTTCTACGACATCAAGACGATGCGTCCGATCTTCGGCGACCGCGACCGCTCGATCCACGACGACGTCAACGACCTCAGCCCCGCGCGCCGCAACGGCTACAGCTGGTTCGGCACCGGTCCGCGCAAGGTGATCGCCGCCTATGACAAGAAGCGCGCGGCGTCGGCCAATCCGTGAGCCTATCGGCGGCTGAAGTTCGTGCGCGGCGTTACTTCTTGTAGGGGCGGCCCGCCGGATCAACCGGGGAGAGCGCCTTCAGCTCGGCGAGCCCGTCGGTGCTTTCCTTCGCCCAACGGCTGAACAGCTGCTCGAACTCGCCGGCATTGGTCGCGCGGTTGCGGATATAGGGGCCGAAATCGTCGGTTTCCTGCGCATCGACTGCGCGGCCGAGCACCGCGCCGCTCACCGAGTCGCGCGCCTCGACCACCAGCATCGCGCTGCCCGCCTCGTGGGTATAGGAGCGCGTGATGCCAACTGCGGTGTCCGGAGCCTCGATATCGAGATTGAGCACCGCGGTGCGGATGCGGAGCACGTCGGGCCCGGGCTGGGTCACCACCTGATAGCCGGCCTTGGTATAGGCATCGTGGAAAATCTTGTCGAAGCCCTGCTTCGCCTCGTCGATGATCCGGCGCGCATCGGAATCGGAGACGTCGCGTGATGCTCCGTCGACCATGCTGTTCTGGTCGCGCTGCCAGTTCTTGCGGAACGCCACTTCGGTGGGATCGAGCATCACCTTGGTGTAGCCGCGGAAGTCGGCATGGGGCAGCAGATAGACTGCGTCGAGCTTCTTGGCCTTGATGCGCAGCAGATTGTCCCAGCTGCGCGCGTCCTGCGCTGCGATCGGCGTGGCCACTGCAACCATCAGGCCGATTGCCGCAAACTTGGCGAATGTCCTCATCGGGCTTCTCCCCTGTATTCGACCCGATTAATCACCGCCGGCGCACGCGGTCGCTATCAGCACAACTACTGGTCGAGGCCGGGATATTTCCGCAGGGTCCGCGGAACGAAGAAGCGTTGAGGTCGCCGGCGGCCTTAATCCTCCCCCGCCAGGGGGAGGTATCAGGCGCAGCCTGACGGAGGGGGAGGAAGCACGCCGCTCATGTTCTAGCGTCCGCCCCCTCCGACGCCTTCGGCGCCACTTCCCCCTGGCGGGGGAGGATTGAACGGTTTTGGTACCGGATCGAAAACGCCGGTCCTCAGGCGGGCAGTCACCAGAACGCTATCGCTCGAAAAGCACAGGCTGGTAAAATAGGATCTGTCGCCTCAGAGCCGGCTATCGCCTTCCACCAGCTGGGCAGAGATGCGATCGGCCGCCTCGCGCACCATCTCGGCAGTCTCCCGCCGCGAGACTGCGGGCTGGAGCTTCTTGAGATAGGGCACCGTCAGCGCCGCCGCAGCCATGCCCCCGCGCAGCACCGGTGCCGAAATATCGGTCACGCTCGCGACGAACTTGCTCGGCGTGAGCTCGACATGGCGCTCGCGGACCGCGTCGGCATGCGCACGGAATTCCGCGAGCGCCGCCGCATCGAGCGGGGGATTGAACAGCTGCTCCCAGCGGCGGCGAACATCGTCGGGCTGGAACGCGTAGAGCACGGCGCCCGACGCGGTCAGGTGCAGCGGGCGGCGGTAGCCGACGCGCACCGAGAAGCCGAGCTGCTCGCTCGATTCCATCCGCGCCACCACCACCATCTCGCCCAGCGTGTGCAGCGCCAGATGGCACGACTGGCCGATCGCCAGCGCCAGCTGCCGCATCACCGGCAGCGCCGCCTCGATCAGGTTGCGCGTGCGCGGCTGCTGCATGCCGAGCGAGAACAGCCGGTCGGTCAGACGATAGCCGTCGCTCGCCGGGTCCTGCTCGATATAGCCGCGGAATTCGAGCACCTGGACCATGCGGAACAGCTCGCCGTGCGAGCGGCCGAGCCGATTGACGATGCCCGTCAGCGTCATCGGCTGGCTTTCGGCGGCGAGCAGCTCGAGGATGTCGATCCCCTTCTCGAGCGCGGGCGCGCGATAGCGGCGACCGCCTTCCGTCTCGCCCTCTTCGTCTATGTCCGCCACTGCCACCTCATCCCCGTTCCGGCGCCGGGCATACGCGATCCGGTCCGGGCTGCCAAATCCGCTCGGGCCGCTGGATCATTGATCGTCCAGCCGGAAGATGCACTGCATCGGCACCCATTTCTCGCCTTCGGCCGCGTGGGGCAGCGGCCGCTGGAAGCGCCACATCAGGGTTTCCCAGTCTTCGACCTCTGGAGGCTCCGTCACCGCGCGGGGATAGTCGTCCGCCACTTCGGCGATCATGACCATCCGGTCGCCCGTGCGCCATATCTCCATCGATTCCACGCCCTGCGCGCGGATATGGGCGATCACCTCGGGCCACACCGCGCCGGGCGCATGCCGCGCCTCATATTCCGCGATCAACCGCGCATCGTCGACGAGATCCAGCGCGAAGCACACCCGCCTTGCCATGCTACAACTCCCGTCAAACGCTGGCCGTAAATTAAGCAGATCGCAATTGCTTGTGCCAGAGGGGGTTGGCAAATATGAAAACCGTTATCATCTACGAACAGATATGCAATGCCCGCCGAGCGCGAGGCCGCAGGCGAGAAGGGGTATCCAGTTGACGCGCAACACCGGCCGGCCGGATCGGAAAACAGGAGCAGGCGGCCGGGGAGGGGCGGCGCGATGACCGTCATCACCAAACTCCGCGTGCTCGATATCCGCTTCCCCACGTCGCAGCACCTCGACGGCTCCGACGCGATGAACCCGGACCCCGATTATTCCGCCGCCTATTGCATCCTCGAGACCGATCAGCCGGGGCTCGCCGGCCACGGCCTTACCTTCACGATCGGCCGGGGCAACGACATCTGCTGCGCCGCGATCGAAGCGCTCGCGCCGCTGGTCGAGGGGCTCGACCTCGACTGGATCCGTGCCGATGGCGCGCGCTTCTGGCGCCATGTAACCGGCGACAGCCAACTCCGCTGGATCGGGCCCGAGAAAGGCGTGATCCATCTCGCCACCGGTGCGGTGGTCAACGCCGTCTGGGACCTTTGGGCGAAGGCCGAGGGCAAGCCGCTGTGGCGGCTGATCGGCGAGATGACTCCCGAGGAGATCGTCCGCCTCATCGACTTCCGCTACATCACCGATTGCATCACGCCAGACGAGGCGCTGGAGCTGCTCAGGGCGCGCGAGAGCGGCAAGGCCGACCGCATCCGGCGCCTCGAGGAACAGGGCTATCCGGCCTATACCACTTCGGCGGGCTGGCTCGGCTATTCGGACGAGAAGCTCGAGCGGCTATGCCGCGAGGCGGTCGACGAAGGTTTTCGCCATATCAAGCTCAAGGTCGGCCGCAGCCTGGAAGACGATGTCCGGCGCGTCTCCATTGCGCGGCGCGTGCTCGGCCCTGACCGCAAGCTGATGATCGACGCCAACCAGATTTGGGAAGTGGGCGAGGCGGTGGAGCATCTGCGCGCGCTCGCCTTCGCCGAGCCCTGGTTCATCGAGGAGCCGACCAGCCCCGACGATGTGGAGGGTCATCGGACGATCCGCGAAGCGATCGCGCCGATGCAGGTGGCGAGCGGCGAGATGTGCCAGAATCGCATCGTCTTCAAGCAGTTCATCATGCGCGGCGCGATCGACGTGGTGCAGATCGACGCCTGCCGGCTCGGCGGCGTCAACGAAGTCCTCGCGGTGCTGCTGATGGCCGCGAAACATGATTTGCCCGTGTGCCCGCACGCGGGCGGCGTGGGGCTGTGCGAATATGTCCAGCACCTCGCGATGATCGACTATCTCGCCTTCGCCGGAACGCTGGAGGGCAGGGTGATCGAATATGTCGACCACCTCCACGAGCATTTCGTCGATCCCTGCGAGGTGCGCGATGGCGCTTATCGCGCACCCGAAGCGCCGGGCTTCTCGATCGAAATGAAGCCGGCTTCGCTCGCGGCCTATCGCTATCGCGCGGGCGTTCCCGTCACCGGCCCGCGCGCGGCGCTCAGCGAGTAGTTCGCGCGCACGGGCTGGGCGGCGGGCGCGGTGCGGGCGCAGTTGGCCGCGATGAAATCCTCGTGCCGCGGCATCGCCTCGGCCCCCCGGGCGATCGCGGCCCGAATGCGGGGAAGCAGGTCGTGGAGCTTCTCGGCGGGCATGGTGTCGGCCAGCGGATCATATCCCCGCGGCTGCACGCCCTGGCCTTCGAGCACGGCAATCCAGCTCGTCTCCGCGAACAGCTCCTCGTCGACCCGGAACACCCGGGCATGGTTGCGCCACAGCGCCAGCTTCTCCTTCAGCGAATCCGGAATCTCCATGTTCCTGCAATGCGCCCAGAACGGCTCGGAACGCTCGTTGGCATGGTAGTGGAGGATCAGGAAGTCGCGGATGTGCTCATATTCCAGCGCGGTGATCCGGTTGTAGAAGTCGATGTCGGCCTGGTGGAAGTTCCGGTCCGGGAACATGCTGAGCAGCTTGATTATGCCGGTCTGCACCAGATGGATGCTGGTGGATTCGAGCGGCTCCATGAATCCGGACGCGAGCCCCAGCGACAGCACGTTCCTGTTCCAGAATTTGCGGCGCCGCCCGGTGACGAAGCGGAGCCGGTTGGGCTCGGCCATCGGCTCGCCGTCCAGATTGGCGCGCAGGATGGTTTCCGCTTCGTCGTCGGACGTGAACGCGCTCGAATAGACATGGCCGTTGCCGGTCCGGTGCTGAAGCGGGATGCGCCATTGCCACCCGGCCGCATGCGCGGTCGAGCGCGTGTACGGCGTGAGCGGGCCCGCGCTGGTACAGGGCAGTGCGATTGCGCGGTCGCAGGGCAGCCAGTGCGTCCAGTCCTCGTAGCCGGATTGCATTGCCCCTTCGATCAGCAGGCCTCGGAAGCCCGAGCAGTCGATGAAGAAGTCCGCCTCGATCGTCTCGCCTTGCTCCAGCCGCACGCCGCGCACGAATCCGTTCTCGTGCATCGGCACCTCGGCGACACGACCCTCGTGCCGGACGACCCCGCGCTTTTCGGCATAGTCGCGCAGCAGGGCGGCATAGAATGAGGCATCGAACTGAAAGGCATAGGCGATGTTGGCGAGCGTGTTCTTCGGATCGGCGGACGGTCGGCAGAACTTGCCGGAACGTGCGGCCATCGTGGGAAGGCTGTAGTCGGCGAGCGCGCCCGCTTGCCCGGCTGCCTCGGCGCGGAGACGAAGCCAGAAATGGTGGAAGGACAGCGCGTCGATGTCGGCGCCATAGCGGCCGAACGGATGGAAATAGCGCTCGCCGGGCCGCTTCCAGTCCACGAATTCGATGCCGAGCTTGAACGTCGCATTGGTGCGCTGGACGAACTCGTTCTCTTCGATCCCCAGCAACTGGTTGAACTGCAGGATCGGCGGGATGGTCGCCTCGCCCACGCCCACGGTGCCGATCGCTTCGGACTCGACCAGTGCGATCTCCACCTGGCGTGAAGCGAAGGTGCGCGCCAGCGCCGCCGCCGCCATCCAGCCGGCGGTGCCGCCGCCAACGATCACGATCTTGCGTATCGCCGATCCGCTCATTCGATCTCTCCCAGGCGATGTCGCGCTCTCATTTTCATATGTGCCTAACTTTTTCGTAGACGACTACCGACTTTCGGTGTTAGCGGTCACACGCTGAGAATGCCTGGAAAGTGCTTTGTACCTGCGAAAAATACCAGGCCCGGCGTAGGGAGATGAGCCCAGCGCGCTAGCGTCGCAGTCCCTCTCTCCCGACACAAATCGTTGCGAGCGCGTCCAAACGCGTCGCGGCGATGAATTGGGGAGGTGAAGATGGCTGATCTCAACGAACGGGCTATGGGCGCCGCGTGGCGGAACGGGCTTCTGCTGGGGGCGTCGGCAGTGGCGCTCGGCATTGCCGCACCGGCACTCGCGCAGACTGCGGAGGGAGACCAGACGCCCGCCGGGCAGGACAGCGATACGACGGCGGCTGAAGACGACACGATCGTCGTCACCGGGCTGCGCGCGAGCCTCGCATCGGCGCAGTCGATCAAGCAGAACAGCGATCAATTCGTCGATTCGATCACTGCGATCGACATCGGCAAGCTGCCCGACGTGAACGTGGCGGAAGCGCTGCAGCGCGTTTCCGGCATCCAGATCACCCGCAACCGGGGCGAAGGCTCGTCGATCGCCATCCGCGGCCTCACGCAGGTGCGCACCGAAGTGAACGGTCGCGACAGCTTCTCCGCCAACAATGGCCGCGCTTTGAGCTTCGAGGATGTGCCGTCGGAGCTGCTGGCGGGAGTGGACGTCTACAAGAATCCTTCCGCCGAGTTGATCGAGGGCGGGATCGGTGGCCTCGTCAACCTGCGCACGCGGATGCCCTTCGATCAGAGCGGCAACCTGTACAGCGTCACGCTGGGCACCAACTATTACGACCTGATCGACGAGCTTAAGCTCAACATCTCCGGGCTGGTGTCGCAACGCTGGGAGACCGGGATCGGCGAAGTCGGCATCCTGCTTTCCGCCTCCTATTTCGAAGGTGCCTTCCGCACCGACACCGTGACGGTCGAGCCCTTCTGGGATCGCACCGACATTCCCGGCTTCATCGGCGAGACGCGATCGGTGGCGGCAGGCGCCGGCGTCTCGACGGCCTGGGGCGAGCGCACGCGCGAAGGCTATTACGGCGCGCTCCAGTGGAAGCCCGCCCATAATCTGGAATTCTATGCGACCGGCTTCCAGAGCCGCTATTACATCACCACGCCGGACTTCAGCTATTTCGGCTTCGGTCCTTCCGGCAGCGGCGGCACCCTGACGCCCGTTCCCGGCAGCTTCGCATTCGACGAAGACGGGAACATGGAACGCGGCTCGTTCCTGAACATCCCGGTCAACAACAACTCCGGCTTCCCCCAGCAGTGGACCACCACCACGGATATCGCAGGCGGGTTCAAGTGGGAGATCAACGATCGGCTCAAGCTCAAGGGCGACCTGCAGCGCATCGATTCGAGCACGCGGGCGCAGAACCTGATCCTGTATGGGGCAGCGCTCAACGGCGGTACGTTCAACATGGACCTGACCGGCGATACCCCCGCGATCTCGATCTCGCCGAACGCGCTGGTTACCGATCCTTCCAACTATTTCTATTCGGCGATCCAGGATCACCGCGACGATAACGACGGGAATGAATGGGCAGCGCGGCTCGATCTCGAATGGGAATTCGACGACGCAAGCTTCCTCCGCTCGCTCAGCACGGGCGCGCGGTACACTGATCGCAGCGCCACCAATCGTTCGACAAGCTGGGGCACGAGCTGGAGCGGCGTTTCCGCGACGTGGGACGGCAGCGGCATGATCGGATCGGTGTCGGATCCCGCAAGCCCCGGCGGCGGCGCGGTCACTTTCGCCGAGCGGCCCAACCTTTATGTGATGAACCCTTATTCCGCCGATTTCTTCCGCGGCGCAGGGACGAACATCATCGGCGTCGCACCTTATATGAATCCGGCGCTGGGGAGGGATATCGAAAGCACCGTCCGCTATTTTTCGAGCGACGCGTTCAACCCCACGCCGAGCTTCGCGGATCGCGGGCTCACCCCCTTCACGCCGATCGACACCAATACCCAGGGCGAACGGACCTATGCCGGCTATGCGATGCTCCGGTTCGGGAATGACGAGGGCTTTCGGTTCGATGGCAACATCGGCGTCCGCTACGTCAAGACCAAGACGGAGGCCGACGGCTTCGCGTCGTTCACCTACCGCAGCGATCCTTCGAACCCGAACAGCGCCAATGTGGTGCTGTTCGAACCGCTCAGCGTCTCGCGCGATTACGATCACTGGCTTCCTAGCCTGAACATCCGGGCGTTCCTGGCCGACAAGCTGCAGCTTCGTCTCGCCGCTTCGCGCGGGCTGGCGCGTCCGAACTTCGATCAGATCACTGCGAACTATGCGGTGAGCGAAGTCTATCGGGCCTCGACGCCGCCGCCTCCGCCGGAGACGCCCGACCCCGGCGTGTTCTTCCGCTACGAAGGAAGCGGCGGCAACCCCTATCTCGAGCCGATGACCGTGAGCCAGGCGGACGCGGCGCTCGAATGGTATCCCAAGTCGACGACGATGCTGTACGGTACCGTTTTCTACAAGAAGGTGCAGAACTTCATCCAGAACGGGGTCTTCGAGTCCACGATCGACACGCCCAATCGCGGAACGGTGCCCTATCGGATCACTCAGCAGGTCAACGGCACCGACGGCACGATCAAGGGCTTCGAGATCGGCGGCAACACCTTCTTCGATTTCCTGCCCGGCGCGCTTTCGGGCCTCGGCATTCAGGCGAACCTGACCTATG
Source organism: Sphingomonas radicis (assembly GCF_051400635.1). NCBI lineage: Bacteria > Pseudomonadati > Pseudomonadota > Alphaproteobacteria > Sphingomonadales > Sphingomonadaceae > Sphingomonas > Sphingomonas radicis. Next base: position 139,533 of record NZ_JBLFFG010000005.1, on the reverse strand, counting down.
TCGACAGCTCGGCGCCCAGCCCGACCGCGACCGACACCTCAGGCAACCCGCTGATCGTGCCGCTGGAGGGCCTCTCCAAGTGGAGCTACAACCTCATCGGGCTGTATGAAAAATACGGCTTCTCGCTGCGCGTCGCCTATAACTGGCGGGATGCGTGGGTGAAGACCACGGCGGGGACCGGCACGGGCAATCTGCCGATCTTCTCGGCCGCCTATGGGCAGCTCGATGCGCTGCTCGCCTATGACATCAACGAGCATGTCACCGTCGCGATCCAGGGCGTGAACCTCACCAACACGCTCGAGAAGAGCTATCAGTTCACGCCCAACCGCCCCCGCGACTATATTCTCAACGATCGCCGCATCGGCGGAAGCTTGCGGTTCAAATTCTAGTGCCTCTTCGCGAGGCGCCGGCTAGGCTGGCGCCTCGTATATTTCAGCTCGGAACGGGGAAACGATGCGGCGGATTGCTCGAACTCTTGCCTGTTGTCTGATCGCCCTTGCCGGAGTGAGCCAAATGGCCGCAGCACAGGAAACGCCTCGCCTCGCCTCCAAGAACGGCAAGCACGCTCTGATCGTGGATGGCGCGCCCTTCCTGATGCTCGGGGCGCAGGTCCATAATTCGACCAACTATTCGGCCATGCTCCCGCAGGTCTGGCCGATGGTCGAGCGGATCCACGCCAACACCGTCGAAGTGCCCATCGCCTGGGAGCAGATCGAGCCCGAGGAGGGACGGTTCGACTTCAGCTTCCTCGACGCGCTCGTAGCGCAGGCGCGCGAGCACAAGGTGCGGCTGGTGCTGCTGTGGTTCGCGACCTGGAAGAACACCAGCCCCAGCTACGCGCCCGCCTGGGTCAAGAACGACACGAAGCGCTTCCCGCGGATGCGCAAGCCGGACGGCAGCGCGCATTATGCGCTGAGCCCGCACGGGCGGAACACGCTGGAGGCCGACAAGCGCGCCTTCGTGGCGCTGATGCGTCGCCTCGCGGAGATCGATCGCGACAACACCGTGATCATGGTCCAGCCGCAGAACGAGGCCGGGAGCTACGGCCTCGCGCGCGATCATGCGCCCGAGGCGGTGCGGCTGTTCGAGGCGCCGGTGCCCGCCGAGCTGGTCCGCGCGCTCGGCAAGCAGCCGGGCAGCTGGACGCAGGTCTTCGGCAAGCGCGCCGAGCAGTTCTTCCAGACCTGGCACCTTGCCCGCTACGTCGACGAGATTGCCGCGGCGGGCAAGGCCGTGAAGCCGCTGCCGATGTACGTCAACGCCGCGCTCGGCGACGCCTTCACCGACGAGGGCGGCAACGTCGGTCCCTCGGGCGGGCCAAATTGGAACGTGATTCCGGTGTGGAAGGCGGCCGCACCGCATATCGATCTCGCGGCGCCCGACATCTACATCCGCGACCATGCTGCGGTGATCTCGATCCTCGACAAATATGCGCGGCCCGACAATGCGCTGATGGTGCCCGAGATCGGCAATGCGCGCGAATATGCCCGCTTCCTCTGGCCGACGCTGGGACGTGGCGGGATCGGCTTCGCGCCGTTCGGAATGGATGAGACGGGCTTCTTCAACTATCCGCTCGGCGCCCGCAGCCACGACGAGGCGGAGGCCTTCGCGGCGCCCTATCGACTGCTCAAGCCGATCGCGCGCGACTGGGCGAAGATCGCCTTCGAGCATCCGACCTGGGGTGTGGCCAAGGCCCCCGACGGCAAGGACCAGTCGACCGAGCTCGGCCGCTGGCGTGTCACAGCCCAGTTCGGCCAATGGCAGATGGGCGAAAGCGACTGGACTTGGCTCAAGGTCGATCCGCACCCGCTGAAGGACGAGGCCGTGGGCGGCGCGCTGGTCGCGCGGCTCGGCCCCGACACGTTCCTGGTCACCGGCCAGCATGTGCGGATGCGTATCGGGCTCGCCAGGCCCGAGAAGGGCGAGAATGGCCAGATCATCAGCGTCGAGGAGGGGACGTTCGTCGACGGCAAATGGCAGATGCGCCGCCGCTGGAACGGCGACCAGATCGATTACGGTCTCAACTTCACCGGCGAGCCGGTGCTGCTCAAGGTGACGATGGGCACCTATCGTTGAGCCGATTTTAGATCATGGTCCCGCGGCCGTGAGACCGTAGATCCGCCGCGCGTTGCCGCCGAACACGGCCTCGTGCGCGGCGGCGGGGACGGTTGCCCGCGCCAGCCTGAGCCAGCCGGCATAGGTGCCGGCCAACTCGACCACCGGCCAGTCGCTGCCCCAGACCAGCCGCTCGGGCCCGAACCGCGCGAACAGCCACGCACCGACCTCCGCCACCTGCACCTCCTGTCCGGCCGCCGCCTCGGTGAGCAGGCCGGAGAGCTTGCATGCGACATTGGGGAGCATCGCCAGCCGCTCCATCGCCCCGCGCCACTCGCCGAGTTTGCCGCCGGCGATCTCGGGCTTGGCACCATGGTCGATCACGATCTGCAGACGCGGATGGTGCCGCGCCATCCGCTCGAGCGCCTCCAGATGGCGCGGGCGGACCAGCGCGTCGAACACCAGCCCCTGCTCGGCCATCGCGTGCAGTGCGGGATCGAGCGCCGGATCGTCGAGCCAGTCGTGCGCGTAACCCTGCACCATCGGGCGCAGGCCCTTGAGCCAGCGGCTCGCCGGCCATGCCGCACCCGCCTTGAGATCGGCCCAGCCGACGACGCCCAGGATGAAGCCGTGCGCATCGGCGAGTTCGAGCAGCCATTCGGTGTCGCGCGCGCTTTCCTGGCTCTGGACGACCAGGCTGCCGGTCACTCCGAGCGGAGCGGTCAGCGCGCACCAATCCTCGGGCAGGAAATCGCGGTGGATCGCGGCTTCGGCTGCCGTCGGCCAGCTGCAATCCTTCGCGCCGATCCGCCAGAAATGCTGGTGCGCGTCGATCATCCGCACTCCTCATAGACGCAATGTCATTTCATCAGCGAAATTCGGAAAAAGCGCAAGCATTCGCCGGCGGGAGGTGCGTCAGCAAAGAAATACATTGTCTGGGTTATTCCGGGTTGCTCTTCCGGCCAATGGAGTCCAAGCGCAAAACCCTGCCGTGGGTTCGCGGAAATCTGCTGGTTTTATGCTACTGCCGGGGTCGCACCGTGGCGTCGAGCCGCAGGACGGAAGCCGTGGTTTTTACTTGTTCTCAAGTTCAATGATTGTAACTGTCTGACTAATGACGATGAGAGGGCTAGAAGGCGGCAGCGCGACAGGGGGCGAGGCGACAGCGCGCCTGCGCGTCGGTGCGGTCCGTCAGACGATGGCCACGCTGGACGACGGCCGCGTCGTCGAGAAGGTCACGCTCGCCAATGGCAACGGCGTCTCCGCAACGCTGATGACGCTCGGCGCGACGCTCCAGTCGCTCATTGTGCCGGACCGCGATGGCGTACTCGACGATGTGGTGCTCGGGCATGACACGCCCGGCGAATATCTGGCGCAGCGCAACTTCTTCGGCGTGTCGGTGGGCCGCTATGCGAACCGCATCGCGCACGGGCGCTTCAGCCTCGACGGGCGCGAGTACCGGCTCGAGATCAACAACGGACCGCACCATCTTCATGGCGGAGCCGGGTTCGATCAGGCGCTCTGGACGATCGTCTCGGTCGGCGAGGGTGACGAGGCGCATGTCGAGTTAGAGCTCGTCAGCCCGGACGGGGAGGGCGGCTATCCAGGAACGCTGCGCGTCACCGCGCGCTACACCCTCGATGATCGCGACCAGCTCCGCATCGACTATCGCGCGACCACCGATGCACCGACGATCGTCAACCTCACCAACCATGCGCTGTTCAATCTGGCGGGCGAGGGCGCACGGAGCAACGTACTGGCGCAGCGGCTGATGCTCCACGCTTCCAGCTACACGCCGGTCGACTCGACCCTGATCCCCACGGGCGAGCTCGCGCCGATCGCAGGCACGCCCTTCGACTTCCGCGCCCCGCGCGCCATCGGTGACGGAATCCGCGATGGCAACGATCCGCAGATCCGCATCGGCCGCGGCTATGATCATAATTTCGTGATCGACGGCGCGCCCGGCACGCTGCGTCCGGCGGCGCGGCTCGAGGATCCGGCTTCCGGCCGCGCGATGGAGATGCTCGTCACCGCGCCGGGGCTCCAGGTCTATTCGGGCAATTTCCTCGACGGCACGGTGGCGGGAAAGCGCGGCCGTGTCTATCGCCAGTCGGACGGGCTGGCGCTGGAGCCGCAGACCTTTCCCGATTCGCCCAACCGGCCTGAATTTCCCTCACCCCGGCTCGATCCCGGAATGGAGTATGTGAACACGATGTTGCTGCGCTTTTCGCAGGTGGCGCGCTGATGACCGGCCCCGGCACTCCGGACAATTCCCGCAAGCTGCGCTCGCGGGCCTGGTTCGACGATCCCTCGAACGCCGACATGACAGCGCTGTATCTCGAGCGCTACATGAACTTCGGCCTCAGCCTGGCCGAGCTTCAGTCGGGCAAGCCGATCGTCGGCATCGCGCAGACGGGCAGCGATCTTTCCCCCTGCAATCGCCACCACATGGTGCTCGCCGAGCGCGTGCGCGAGGGCGTGCGCGAGGCGGGCGGCATCGTGATCGAGTTCCCGGTGCATCCGATCCAGGAGACCGGCAAGCGTCCCACTGCGGGGCTCGATCGCAACCTCGCCTATCTCGGCCTCGTCGAAATACTGTTCGGCTATCCGCTCGACGGCGTGGTGCTCACGATCGGCTGCGACAAGACCACGCCGGCCTGCCTGATGGCCGCAGCGACCGTGAACATCCCCGCGATCGCGCTGTCGGTGGGGCCGATGCTCAACGGCTGGCACAAGGGCGAGCGCACCGGCTCGGGCACGATCGTGTGGAAGGCACGCGAGATGCTCGCCGCGGGCGAGATCGATTATCAGGGCTTCATCAAGCTCGTCGCTTCCTCGGCCCCATCGACCGGGTACTGCAACACGATGGGCACGGCGACGACGATGAACTCGCTTGCCGAGGCGCTGGGCATGTCGCTGCCCGGATCGGCGGCGATCCCCGCGCCGTACCGCGACCGGCAGGAATCGGCCTATGAAACCGGAAAGCAGATCGTCGAGATGATCGCCGCCGATCGCAAGCCTTCGGACGTGCTGACGCGGGAGGCCTTCGTCAACGCGATCCGAGTCAATTCGGCGATCGGCGGCTCGACCAATGCGCCGATCCATTTGAACGCGATCGCGCGTCACGTCGGCGTCGAGCTCGACATCGACGATTGGCAGGCGTTCGGGCGCGACGTGCCGTTGCTCGTCAACCTGCAGCCGGCGGGCGAATATCTGGGCGAGGATTACTATCGCGCGGGCGGCGTGCCCGCGGTGGTCGCCGAGCTGATGCGCCAGGGGCTGATCCATGAAGGTGCGCTGACCGTCAACGGCCGCAGCATCGGCGACAATTGCCGCGACGCGACGATCGAGGACGATCGCGTGATCCGCCGCTTCGAGGAACCGCTCAAGCCGGCTGCCGGCTTCTCGGTGCTGCGCGGCAACCTGTTCGACAGTGCGATCATGAAGCTCAGCGTGATTTCGCCCGAATTCCGCGAGCGTTATCTTTCCAATCCCGCCGATCCCGACGCGTTCGAAGGTCCGGTCGTGGTGTTCGACGGACCGGAGGACTATCACGCCCGGATCGACGATCCTGCGCTCGGCATCGACGAGAAGACGCTGCTGATCATGCGCGGCGCGGGGCCGATCGGCTATCCGGGCGCCGCCGAGGTGGTCAACATGCGCCCGCCGGTGCAGCTCATCCAGAAGGGCATCCACGCGCTGCCGTGCATCGGTGACGGGCGCCAGTCGGGGACCAGCGGCAGCCCCTCGATCCTCAACGCCTCGCCCGAAGCGGCGGCGGGGGGCGGGCTCGCGCTGCTCCGCACCGGCGATCGGGTGCGGATCGACTTGCGCAAGGGTACCGCCAACATGCTCGTCTCCGACGAGGAGTTGGCGCAGCGCCGGGCGGAGCTCGAGGCAGCAGGCGGCTTCGCCTATCCAGCGAGCCAGACGCCATGGCAGGAAATGCAGCGCCGCGACGTGGGGCAGGCGGAAACCGGCGCGGTGCTCGAACCTGCGGTCAAGTATCAGAAGCTGGCCCAGACGATCGGCGTGCCGCGGCACAACCACTGACGTCTTCGTCATCCCGAGGTTGGGCCTTCCCCCAAACGCGTTCGCCCTGAGGCTGTCGAAGGGCGCTGCCCACTACCCGTTGCCGGTTGGAGAAGCGCCCTTCGACAGGCTCAGGGCGAACGGGGTGGTGGTGTTCGCAATCCGCGTCGGACAAACGTCCGTCCGCTTGTACCGGGGCTTGCAAAATAGGATTTCGCCTGCTTCGCTGGATCAGCGGCCTCGTGCCGCCCGCTCTTTGACATCGCAGATCGATCGCTCGAAAGCGCGAAATAAAATTACGAGATGAATCGCGTTTCCGTGAAAAGAGTCAAAACTGGCAGCCGGCTGCCACGAAGACGAAACCGCGCTAATCGAGCCGGTACAGCCCCGATCCATGCGCTGGCAGTGTCGCGGCAAAGCGGCCACTGGCGGGGCCGATGTCCTTGCGCTCCCACAGATCGCGCACTCGGACGGTCGAGGTGATGCCAAGCCAGCGGAAGTCGACGCCGATCTCCCGTTCCTTGTCTGTCATATTGAACAAAGCGAGGTAGCGATCGGCACTATTCGCGTGTCGCGCCGTCCACACGCGCATCCCGTCCTCGACGAAATGCGGCTGGTTGTCCGTGCTGGCCTGATTGACCGCGATCACTTCCGGATTGGTGAGAAGCGCTAGCGTCGGCGCGTCGAGGTGACGCAGGTCGCCGCCCATGATCAAAGGCGAGCGCGCGATCGACCACAAGGTCATGACCGTGCGCTGCTCGGCCGGGGTGAACCTGGTGTCCCGCTCGCCAAGCGCCAGGCGGCCGAGCGGGAGCATGTCGGCGTCGGGCCAGCCGCCGGATCGGCGGTGCGGGTTCCAATTTTCGAGCCGCGTGAACTGCGCCTCGAGCATGGGCCATTCGTCCCAGAAATCATCGCTGATCCGCCACATCTGCGCATGGCGACGAACGTGGTCGGCGCGCGGCACCGGAGTCTCGCCCGGCGAAAGGCTGAGGATGATGGGCCGGCGGGTCGCGACGATCGCCTTGTGCGCCGCTTCTATCTCCGGTGCGTGGGCGTCGTACGGGCGGCTCATATCGTCCATCTTGACGAAGTCGACGCCCCAGGAGGCGTAGAGGGCGAAGACACTGTCGTAATAGGCCTGGGCGCCGGGTTTGCGCATGTCGACGCCGTACATGTCCGGGTTCCACGGGCAGATGCTGCTCGTGTCCGCGATATCCTGCGCCCGGTAGCGCGTGCCGAAGATCGGAAGGTTCTGCTTCACCGCCAGCCGGGGGATGCCGCGCATCAGATGGATGCCGAACTTGAGGCCGAGCCTGTGCACCTCCGCCGCGAGCGGCGCGAAGCCCTTCCCGCCGGCGCTCGAGGGGAAGCGGTTGGGCGCGGGTAGTAGCCGGCCGTAGCCGTCCATCACGGGTTCGGGATTGGAGTTATAGGTGTAGCTCCTAGCTTCCGGCTCGTACCACTGAATGTCGACGGTGAAGATGTCGTATCCGAAGGGCAGCAGCTTCTCGGCCATGATCCGCGCGGTCTCGAGCGCCTGTTCCTCGTTGATCGTCGTCGCGAAGCTGTTCCAGCTGTTCCACCCCATCGGCGGGGTCGGAGCGAGGTCGCGAAAGTTGGACTGGGGCCGGGCGTGCGCGGCGATCGGCGTCGCCGCGAACAGGCCAAGTGCGGTACGGCGATCGATTCTGTTCATTGCCCCTCCAGCATCCGTGCTTCGTAGACGAGTGCGTCGCTTCCCTTGGTTTCGAACCGCACCGTCACCTTGTCCTTGCCCCGTGTCAGCGCTTCGGGAATCGGATAATCGACACTGACGAAGCGCTTCACCGGCGGCACGGCGCGGCGCTCGTTGGCGATCCGCGTTCCCTCTACCGAGACGTCGAAATTCTTGTTCACTTCCTCGCCCCAATAGAGCGCCCGCAGCAGCATCGGGCCGGGCCGCACTGCGAGCGTGAACTCCATGTAATTGCCCACGCCCCAGGGAATCTGCCGCGCACTGCGCCCGCCCCAGGAGAAGAGGTCGCTGTGGTTCGAGCGATAGTCATGGTCGCGCTCGGGCTGCATCTCGCCCAAGTGGAGCACGTCCACGGTGCGCGCTTCCAGTGCCGCCTTCTCGCGCTGCGCAGCCAGATAGGTCGCTTCCTCGGCCTTCCACTGCGTCTCGGTGAAGCGCGGGAAATAGACTGCGGTGCGCCGGTCGTATTGGCGGAAGAAGGGCACCAGCGTCAGCGCTGATGGCCGCGCATCGGCCAAGCGGAAACGGTGCTCGGCGGCGTTCTCCGCCACCAGCGCGGCGGCCGGATCGGCGGTCACCAGAGCGGGCACGGGACCGTCGAACGCCTCCGCCGCCGGACCCAGATCGGCCGCGAGGACGACGGGGCCGTGCAGATAGGCGACGGTCCGCGGATCGTCCGGGGTCGGTTCCACCCGTACCTGCATCGGCAGGTCGAGCTCGATCCGGTCGCCCGCCTTCCAGCGCCGCGTCAGCCGGACATAACCTTCCGTCTTTTCAGCCCGGACGGCGGCGCCGTTCACCCGCAGCGCCGGCGCATCGCACCAGCCGGGGAGGCGCAGCGCAATCGTGGTAGCCGAGCGCGGAGCCTGCATGACCTGCAGCGACACCTGCTCGCCGAAAGGATAACGCGTCTCCAGCGCCACCTTCATTCCCCGTTCCTTCCACTCGGCAGTTGAGGGAATGAACAGGTTGACGAACAGCGTAGCATCGTCGTGCCACCAGATGCTCTCGCCGTGCTTGGCGTGCGTCTCCATCCCCGATCCGACGCAGCACCAGAAGCTGTCCTCGGGCGTCGAATAGGTCCGCCGCGCACCGGCGCTGAGCGGCATGAAATAGACGAACATCCCCGTTTCGGGATGCTGGTGTGCCATCAGATGGTTGAGGTGGACGCGCTCATAATAGTCGAACAGCGCCGCATCGGGCTTCCAGCCGTAGAGGTGCCGCGTCAGCTTGAGCATGTTGTAGCTGTTGCACGCCTCGCAGGTACGCTCGGTGATCCGCGTCGAGAGTTGGCCCGGCGGACCGAAATGCTCGCGCTCGCTGTTGCCGCCGATCACATAGCTGTGATGCGCGACGACGGTTTCGTGGAAGAAGCGCGCCGCATCGGCGTGGCGCTGCTCGCCGGTCAGCTCGTAGAGCCGTGCCAGGCCGATCAGCTTGGGGATCTGAGTGTTGGCGTGGAGCCCTTCGAGCTCGTCCCTCCCAGCCGCAAGCGGGTCGAGCACCTTGTGGTGATAGATGCGCTCGGCGATCCGCCGCCAGCGCGGGTTGCCGGTCAGCGCATAGGTCTCGGCATAGCTGTCGTTCAGCCCGCCGTGCTCGGCGGCGAGCAGCTTCTGCATCTGCGCATCGCTCAGTCCTTCCAGGATCGTGGCGAGATAGCCGGCCATGCCCAGCATCACCGGCATCGCCTCCGCCACGTCGCCCAGTCGCACCGCGTCGATCAGCCCGGCGTGGACCTTGTGCCAGGTATAGATCGGTACCCAGCCGCCGTTGATGTCGAACCCGCTGGTGCGGATGTCGCCCTTGCGGATCTCCTCGAAGACGATCTTGCCATCGACCACCTTGCCGTCGCGCTCGACCGTGGTCCCGCCGACATAGCCATCGCCGTGCGTGGCCTGGATGCGCGCCATCTCGGCGATCGTGTGGCGCAGCCGCTCGCGCACCGCGGCGTCCCCGGTCTGGGCGAAGAGCAGCGACAGCGCCGAGAGATAATGGCCGAGCGTGTGCCCGGCGATCCCGCGTGCCTCCCAGCCGCCATAGCTCGGGCCTTTGGTGGGGAGCCCCGCGCTCTTGTAGAAATTGTGGAGCAGCCGCTCAGGCGAAAGCCCCATCAGATAATGCCGGTTCGTCTCCACCGCGTCGAGGAACACCGATGGCTTCAGCCGCACCGCGGAGAGCGGCAGTGGCCGAACCTTGATCGGAACCTCCTCGACCCGGACCTGGGCAATAGCCGGGCCGGCGAGCGCCAATAGGCTCGCCGAACCCAGGAAGGCGCGCCGGCTCAGCACCTATTCGACCGCGACCACCGCGATTGACTTGGCCGGCAGGTCGAACACCAGCTTGCCCCCCACGTTCCGGCCCGAATAGGCGACCGGCTGGATCGTATTCGGCCGATCGAAGCTGTTGTGCGTATCGAGCGCCGGGCCGGTGAGCAGCCGCCCGGTCGCGCGGCCGCTGAGGCTCGTCGTCACCCGCGCCGGGCGGTTCGGATCGACGTTGACCAGCGACAGATAAAGCTTGCCGTCAGCCCCACGCGCTACCGACGCATCGACCGCCGCCATCTTGAACTTGCCGCGGCCATACTCCGGCCCCTGCACGCTCGCCGCATAGGGCCTGGCGCCCTGGAACGGCTTGTACATGTCGAAGATGTGGTAGGTCGGCGTCAGCAGCATCTTCTCCTTGTCGGTGAGGATCATCGCCTGGAGGACGTTGACCATCTGCGCGATCGCTGCGAGCTTCACCCGCTCGGTGTGGCGGTGGAAGATGTTGAGCGTCAGCGCTGCGACATGCGCGTCGCGCAGCGAGTTCTGCTGGTGGAGGAAGCCCGGGGTCGTACCCGGTTCGTCCTGCCACCAGGTGCCCCATTCGTCGACATAGAGCCCGATCCGCTTCTCGGGATCATATTTGTCCATGATGGCGCTGTGCTTGGCGACGAGCTCGTCCATGCGGATCGCGTTGGCTAGGGTCGATGCCCATTCGTCCTCGGTGAAACCGAGTGCGCGGCCCTTGTTGTCCCAGTTATTGGCGAAGGTGTAATAATGGATGCTCACCGCCTGCATCGTGTGACGCGCCTCGCGCATCAGCACTTCGGTGAACTTATAGTCGTCAACGTTGGCGCCGGTCGCGACCTTGATCACCGGATCGTTGCCGCGCTGCGTCTTGACGAAGGTCTGGTAGCGGCGGTGGAGATCGGCGGAATATTCGGGACGCATGTTGCCGCCGCAGCCCCAGCTTTCGTTGCCGACGCCGAAATATTTGACCTTCCACGGCTTGTCGCGGCCGTTCTTGCGGCGCTCGGCGGCGAGCGTGGAGTCGCCACTGTAGGTCATATATTCGAACCAATAGCCCATATCGAGCGGGCTCAGCGAACCCATATTGCCCGCGACATAGGCGTCGGCGCCCAGCATCTCGCTATAGTTCATGAACTCGTGCGTGCCGAAGCTGTTGTCCTCGATCACGCCGCCCCAGTGATGGTTGATCCGCTTGGGCCGTTGCGCCCGCGGGCCGATGCCGTCGCGCCAGTTGTACTCGTCGGCGAAGCAGCCGCCGGGCCAGCGGATCACGGGGATGTCGAGCTTCTTGAGCGCGGCGAGCACGTCGTTACGATAGCCGTTGGTGTTGGGAATCGACGAGTTCGGCCCCACCCACACGCCTTCGTAGATTCCGGTACCGAGATGCTCGGCGAACTGGCCGTAGACTGCGCGCTCGATCTTCGGACCCGCCTTCTGGAGATCGACGGTCAGCGTGGCCTCGACAGGCGCCTGTGCCTGCGCGGGCACTGCCGCAACCGCTGCAGCAATCGGCAGCGCAAATCGCTTCAGAAGCTTCATGGCATTCTCCCCTTTTTTATCAGCTGTTTTCTTCGAACGGTCCGATCACGCGCCGGTGACCGAGCAGGAACGCATCGGCGACATGGCGGAAGGGCGCGAGGTCGACGTCGCTTTCGCGGCGCCCCAGCAGATCGGCGAAATGGCGGTAGAGCCGGGCATATTCGGGCTCGTCGCCCACATCGACCGGAGCACCATCGATCGCCAGCTTCGACGCGCCCAGCGAGAGCTTTAGATGCCCGCCGTCGGTCTCGACGTCGATGTCCCAGGTCTGGGGCCCGCGCTGGTCGAAGTCGAATTCGACGCGAACGGGAATGCCGTCATGGTCATAGTCCAGGTCCGCAGCAATCGGCGCGTCACGGTTCGAAGGGAAGCGCAGCTCGGCCGCCTGGAGCAGCATCGGCCGCGGCAGGATGCGCGTGAGCACCGATAGCGCGTTGATGCCCGGATCGAACACGCCGATCCCAGGCTCCCAGATCCACGCCTGTCCCGGATGCCAGACGCGCACGTCCTCCTTCCAATTGCAGGTGACGCGGGTGATGCGCTTGCCTTCCAGCCAGCGCCTCGCAGGCTCGACTCCCGCCGCTTCGCGCGAGTGCCAGGTGGCGTAGAGCACGCGGCCTGCGCGGTGCGCGAGCCCGGCGAAGCCCTCGGCCTCGGTCAGCGTCGCCGCCGGGGGCTTCTCGATCATCACGTCCAGCCCGTGCGCCAGCGCTTCCTTCACCAGCGCGAGCCGGCCGCGCGGCGGTGTGCAGATCGAGATGGCATCCACCTCGACTGCCTGCACCATCTCGGCGATGGTCCGGAAACCGGGGAGGCCCTCGGGCGGCTGGTGCCCGGTCACCGCGGCCACCAGCTCGAAATCCGGGCTCGCGGCGATCGTCGGTACATGCTGGTCGCGCGCGATCTTGCCGATACCGGCCAGTGCGATCCGCGTCCTGCTCACAGCGGCAGCACCGTCGCGTCAGTAGGGGCCATGCGTGCGAGCGGATTGCGCAGCGGAATGGTGAAGGGCGCTGCCTCGACTTCGAACACATCGCCTTCCTGGGTGGTCACACCATCGGCGAACGAGAGCGTCGCAGTGCCGAAGAAGTGGACGTGGATATCGCCGGGCCGGCGGAACAGATCATACTTGAAGTGGTGATGCTCGAGGTTGGCGATCGAGTGCGACATGTTCGCTTCGCCCGAGAGGAAGGGCTTCTCCCACAGCACCGTGCCGTCGCGGACGATCCGGCTGGTGCCGCGCACGTCCTCCGGCAGCGCGCCGATCAGTAGTTCTGCGCCCAGCGCCGCGGGGCGCAGCTTCGAGTGGGCGAGCCACAGGTAATTGCCGCGTTCGGTGATATGGTCTGAGAATTCGTTCGCGAGCGCGAAGCCCAGCCGACGCGGGCGGCCTTGGTCGTCGATCACATAGATACCGGCTATCTCGGGCTCCTCGCCCCCGTCGAGCGCGAAATCGGGGGAGGCGAGGGGCGCGCCGGTGCCCACGAGCCCCGATCCGTCGCCCTTGTAGAACCATTCGGGCTGGACTCCGGGGGTGCCGTCCGCGGTCTTGCCGCCCTCGACGCCCATCAGGAACATCCGCATCGAATCGGTGAGCGTGCCGCCCGCTGCCGCCTTGTGCATCTTGTCGCGGCCCTCGGCCGAGCCGAGGTGGGTGAGGCCTGTGCCGGTCATATGGCAATGGGCGGGATCGGGGTGGTCGATCGGCGCGAGCAGCCGCCCTTCGGCTTCGGCCGCGGCCAGATCCACGGGATCGGAAGCGCGGCTGCTTGCGGCTTCGGCCAGCGTCACGCCCTCGCGAATCGCGGCGAGCGCAAGCGCGTAGCTGGTATCGACGCCGTCGACTCGGCGAGTTGCCCCGTCTTCCCCGATGGTTGCGACCATACGGTCCCCGTTCGGGCCGCGAAGCTGCACAAGGCGAACCGCCATATCCTCTCCTCAGTTGATCGGCACACCATTAGTCAGACTTATATCGCGTGAAAAGCCCGATTCGTTGGCTCGCGGCACGAGTGGCAATTTGGTCCGACTAATTAGAGCGTTAGAAAAATTCATTACTATCCAAAGGATAACGTCGCAGCTGCGTTCTCCTGAAACAAAGCGCTTGCATCGGGCGAAGCTCGAAGTAGTTTTTGTCTGACTAATAAAAACCCTCCGCGATGGCGAAGAGGGGAAATCGGGAGAGGAGATAGCAATGGCCGCCAGGATTCCATCTTTGTGCTCGGTGTCGCTCGTCGCGCTGATGGCGCTCACCGGACCCGCCTGGGCGCAGGACAGCGCAGCCAATCAGGCCGATGCGTCGCTGCCACAGGATGAGGAAGTGATCATCACGGGCGTGCGCGCCAGCCTGATCGAAGGTCTTCAGAATAAGCGCGAAGCCACCCAGATCATCGAGTCGGTGGTCGCGGAGGACGTCGGCAAGCTTCCCGACAACAACGTGGTCGAGGCGCTCCAGCGCGTCACCGGCGTGCAGGTGACCAATCGCTCTGGCGGTGAGGCCGCCGCGATCTCGATCCGCGGCCTGCCCGACATCACCACGACTTGGAACGGCCGCAATATCTTCACCGCGTCGGGCCGCCAGTTCGCACTGGCCGATATTCCGGCCAACCTCGTCAAGCGGATCGACGTCTACAAGACGCGCGCCGCCGAGCAGATCGAGACCGGAATCGCGGGCCAGGTCGACGTCTTCACGCGCCGGCCTCTCGACTTCGACGGCTTCGCCTTCTCAGCAGTCGCCCGCGGCATCTACAACGAGCAGGCCGACGAGATTAATCCCAACCTCAGCGCGCTGATCAGCAACCGTTGGGAAACCGGCGCTGGCGACATCGGAGCGCTGGTCAACTTCAGCTACGCCAAGACCAAATACCGCGACCAGAGTGTGACCGCGGGCGCGATGGTGCCCTTCGCGACCGCGGACAATCCGCCTGCCGGCTGGACGCCGCTGGAACGCATTCAACCGACCGATGGCCGTGCGCCTGGACAGCAGCTCTGGACGCCCGGTCTCCAGCCCGGGCTTCCGACTGAGGCAGGCTCGACGCTCACGATCAACGGCGCGCAGGTTCCCTATTATCTTTCGCGCGACGCCGTGTTCATGAGCGACCTCTATGGCGAGCGGGAGCGGCCTGCGGTGAATGCAGCGCTGCAATGGGCGCCCAACGACAGTTCGGAATATACCTTCGAATTCTTCTGGGACGGCTATCGCAACACGACGTTCAACAACCTGTTCTTCACCTTCGTCGACTGGTGGGGGAACCTTGGCCCCAATCCGGGCACCACCTTCACTCTTTACCCTGACACTAACATCATGAAGACCCGCACGGTCGGTGCGCCGTTCGAGTTCAACAGCGGCGATGCGACCAAGCAGAGCACCGACAGCTTCGTCTATGCGCTGAACGGCAAGTGGAACATCGGCGACAGCTTCAAGCTCGCGGCGGACGCCTCCTACCAGATCAGCGAGTTCAACACCCAGTTCCTGGCGATGCGGACGACGCGAGTGGCGAACTCGGTGTTCGTCGATTTCAATCAGGGCGGCGGTCTCACTGCCTTCGAATTCGACAACAACGCCCTGCTGCGCGATCCCGGGCAGTGGACCGTCGGCGAGTTCTACGACAACGCCAATCGCAACAAGGGCAAGGCGTTCACCGTCTCGGTCGACGGCGATTACGAAGTGGG
The DNA here is from genome assembly GCF_051400635.1 of Sphingomonas radicis. Taxonomy (NCBI): domain Bacteria; kingdom Pseudomonadati; phylum Pseudomonadota; class Alphaproteobacteria; order Sphingomonadales; family Sphingomonadaceae; genus Sphingomonas; species Sphingomonas radicis. Next base: position 124,206 of record NZ_JBLFFG010000005.1, on the reverse strand, counting down.
CACTTGGCTTAGGACCATCAGTTTCGGCGCGCGCTACGATGACCGCAACGCCAGCGAAGCCTCACGCGCGCAGGACGCCCCGGCATTGAACCGGCCCTTCGCCTCGCTGGATCGGGGATATCAATTCTACAACAAGCCTTTCTTCGACGCCCGCTCGAACGTGCCGCGCTCTTGGGTAGTCGCCAACGGCTATTATCTTTTCGACCATGCCGACGAGGTGCGCTCGCTCTATCAGGACACCGTCGATCCTGGCATCGAGACCAGCGATGCGCTCGAGCTCAACGAGAATTTCAACATCGATGAAGTGACCTGGGCAGCCTATCTCCAGGGTGACTTCGAAGTGCCGCTGTTCGGCCAACCGCTGCGGCTCCAGGCGGGGGTGCGCTACGTCAACGTCAAGACCGACATGAACTTCCTCGATGCGATCACGGGCACCGCAAGCTCGGATTCGGTGAGCACCGACAAGTTCTTGCCGAGTGCGACGCTGCGCTATGACATCACCGACGACCTCCGCCTGCGCTTCAATTTCGGCAAGACGCTGCGTCGTCCCAACTTCGTCGATCTCAACCCCAATCTGACGCTGACCGGCGATCTCACCAATGTTGGCTACGGCTCGGGCAGCGGTGGCAATCCCAGCCTCAGGCCGACAGAGGCGACCAACTATGATGTCGCGCTCGAATGGTATTTCCAGAACGACAGCGCGATCTACGCCACGCTGTTCCGCCGCGAGATCGACGGGCTGGTGGTACCATTCCGCAGCATCGAGCAGGTCGCGGACACTGGGCTCAACACCACTACCTTCATCATCAACCGCCCCACCAACGCTTCGGACGGCGTCCTGCAGGGTGCCGAGATCGGCTTGGTTTATTTTCCCAATCTGCCCGGCGCGCTGAACGGTCTCGGCGTGCAGGGAAGCGTGACCTTCCTCGATTCGAAGCAGAATATCCCGATCCAGGACGCCGCGGGCAACATCACCGGCGAGGTCGAGACTTCGTTCTTCGGCGTGTCGGACCTCTCGTACAACGTCACGCTCGCCTATGATAACGGCCCGCTCGGCGCGCGCCTCTCCTATGTCTGGCGCAAGGAGTTCCTCAACAACAACGAGGCTTCGCTCTTCGCCAATCCGATCGGCATCTGGCGCCGACCGGAGAAGAGCCTCGACTTCCAGCTCACCGCCAAGCTCACCGATCGTTTCGCGGTGACCTTCGACGCTGTGAACCTCACCGACGAGCTCAGCCAGTCCTATTATGCCTTCGACGACGCCGGTGGTCCGGACACGCACAACTTCGGTTCGTCGATCATCGGCCGCACGTTCGCGGTCGGTCTGCGCTACTCGTTCGAGTGATACGAGTGCGGGCTGCCGCGCTCCTTGCCGTCTCGCTGCTCGCTGCGCTCGCGGCGGGCGGCGTCGGCTGGGGCCAGTCGGCGGCGTCGCCGCCGGGCGATCGGATCGCGGGGGACATCTCGCCGGTTCACGACCCCGCGATCATCAAGCAGGGTGACACTTATTATCTCTTCAGCACCAGCCAGGAGCGTGAGGGCAAGGGGCTGATCCATGTCCGCACTTCCAAGGATCTGGCGACCTGGGCGCGCGCGGACCCGGTGTTCGCGGCGATGCCTGGCTGGGCGCGTGAGGCAGTGCCCGGCACGCGCGGCATCTGGGCTCCCGATATCTCGAAAACGGGCAACGAATATCGCCTCTATTATTCGATCTCGACCTTCGGAAAGAACCGCTCTGCGATCGGGCTGGTCACCACGCCATCGCTCGAGAAGCCGGTGTGGACCGACAAGGGCGCGGTGGTCCGATCGGACAGTCGCAACGATTTCAACGCGATCGACCCGAATGCCTTCGAGGATGCCGAGGGGCGCCAGTGGATGGCGTTCGGAAGCTTCTGGACGGGGATCAAGCTGGTCCGGCTCGATCGGGCTACGGGGATGCGTTCGACCGAGGACGGCAAGGTCTATTCGCTCGCGCGCCGGCGAAGCCCCGGCGCGGTCGAGGCGCCGTTCGTGATCCGGCGCGGCGATTACTATTATCTCTTCGTCTCGTTCGACTTCTGCTGCCGCGGGGCGAAGAGCACCTACTCCACCGTCGTCGGCCGCTCCAGCTCGCCTACCGGTCCGTACAAGGACCGCGAGGGCAAGGACATGATGGACGGCGGCGGCTTCCCGGTGCTGCATGCTAGCCTGGACAAGACCGGCCGCTTCGCCGGCCCCGGCCATCCCGCGATCCTGGAGCAGGGCGGGCGCCACCATATCGTCTATCACGCCTATGACGTGAAGAAGGACGGCGTCCCGACGCTGCGCATCCAGCCGCTCGGATGGAGCGAAGACGGATGGCCGGTGGCGCTCTGACGGCCAAATTCCGCTGCGCCAGTTTTGACTCTTTTCACGGAAACGCGATTCATCTCGCAACTTTATTGCGCCTGCGATGCAAGTGTCGCGGCAATGTCAAAGAGCGCACCCGGCTGGCCGGGGAGAGATGTGGAGCAGGCGAAATCCTACATTGCAAGGAAGAAGGCGGGGCACGACGGCCTGGCTTGTGGCGGCGAATGTGCGCCGATGTCGGTCATTCGTTCAGGCGGCGGCTGCGTGTCCGCTATCGACCCGGTTTGCGAGCCGCGGCCAACGGTGTAGCCGTCGGTTAAAATCGTCGTGGAGAATGGAGCTCATGGCAATGTCGCGACAGCCGGTCGAACGTGCGAGCCCGATTGCGCAAGGTTGGCGGATACGCCCGAACCTGCTTCTGCGCCTGCTACCGATATCGAGCTCGTACCGAATGCGTGAGTCGCTCCACGCCCGGGTTCCGGCGGGGGTCCGGCGAGCCTTCTTCCGGTCGGCTCTCGCCGCCGGGCTGTTCGCGAGCGCGCATGCGTCCGCCCAGGACTATGCTGCGCGGGAGGTAGGCGGTTGGACGGTGGCGGCAAGCAGCGACAAAAGGGGCTGCTTCATTACGACCGAATATGACGGGGACGGGGAAACGACGCTCCTTCTCGGCCTCGATATCGACGGCACCAACCATCTCTCGGTTCTGAACGACAATTGGTCGATCAAGCCAAAGGACCGGTTGAAGCTGAATTTCCGCCTCTCCAACGGCGGCTATTCCAACCATGCCGCCGTGGGCATGGTGTCGAAAGGGAAGAAGGGGTTCGTCACGAATTTCGAAGCGAAGTTCCCCACCTATTTCGCCGCGTCCAGGTTTCTCCACATCTATCGCGGCAAGGTGCCGGTCGACCAGCTGAGTCTGGCTGGAAGCAGCGCGGCAGTCGCAGAGCTGCGCCGATGCGTCGCCTTCTACAGGACGAATCCCGCGGACCGCGTGCTCGATAAGGGGCGCTCCACCCCCATACCGAAGGACCCGTTTGCCGAGCGGTGACCGGCGTAGCGCGCGCGGAAGCATCGATCTGCCGTTCGGCAATATCCACCCGACCCCCGTCATTTCAGACCATTCGGGCGATCCAGCCATCCACTGGGCCGAGCAGATGCACAGCCGGGCACAATCGGGATTGTTGGAACATCAGCGCTCGGCTTGGGTTGTTCCACTTGGTTAACTATTAGAAGAGGATGCGATGACGCCATCTGTGACGAAGCTTGCTCCGGCGGTTGTGATCTTGGTGGGCGCAGTGGGCCTGGGCGGCTGCGCCTCCAAATCCTATGTCAGAGAGCAGATCGCTCCTGTGAGCCAGCGCGTCGATGCGCTCGAGGCGAGATTGCAGGAAACTGACAACACGGCCAAATCGGCACTGGCAGCAGCACAGGCCGCGTCCGGCGAGGCGCAGAACAATGGTCAGCGCATCGATCAGCTCAATGCCCGGGTGGATGGCATCGAGCAGCGGATGCAGGCGCAGGAGAAGCAGCCGAAGCGGCCGCGCAATTGATGCCGCAAGGCAGCAGATGCTGATCGAACCGTGATTTCCCGTGGCGGCCGTCTCCGTGCGGCCGCCAATTCATTTCGAGCGCCTTGAGCAATGATCGATATCTTCGTGGCGCTTGCCGGACTCGCGCTGATGGTTCCGGCAGCGGAGAGCGCGCCACCGCCGGGGCCGGCATTGGTGCCAACCCAATCGCAGACTGGAACTGCGGAAGCCGGAGCGAAGCCGGGCCCTTCGGCGGCCGCCATGCGCGTTGCGGACTGGATCGGCGCGTCAGGCGACAACGGCTCCCTGCCGTATATCATTGTCGACAAGACGACTGCTTCACTCTTGCTGTTCAGTGCAAAGGGGAAGCCGCTAGGCCAGGTCCCGGTATTGATCGGCGTTGCCGCCGGCGATGATGCAACTCCCGGGATCGGCAGCAAAAATCTTGCCGAGATCGGGCCCGCGGAGAAGACGACACCTGCGGGACGGTTCCTTGCGAAATACGGACTGGCCGCTGGAAACGAGAAAGTACTCTGGGTCGATTATGCCACATCCGTGGCGCTCCATCCGATCCCCAAGGGGGCGAGCAAGAAGGAACGGCGCCGCGAGCGGATGCTGTCACCGACTTCGGACGACAACCGCATAACATTCGGCTGCATCAACGTGCCCAGGGCCTTCTATGGCAAGAGCGTGCGTCCGCTTTTCCAGAAGAAGGGCGGGTATGTTTACGTGCTGCCCGACACCAAGCCGATCGAGGAAGTTTTTCCCCGCCTGCGGGTTCAGGCATTCGCGAACGCCGACGCCCGCTAGCCCGTCCTCTTCGCCCGGCTACCTTTGGACGTCCGCGAATTGGCGGTGTCGAGGAAGGCCATGTCGACCAGCTCGGCCATCGCGTGGTGCGCTCCCTCGGCATCGCCCGCAGCGATCGCGTCATAGACGCGCTGGTGGTCGGGAACGGGATCACGGCGCAGGGGACTGTTGCGCTGCTTGAAGATCGTCGTCCAGGCGACGGCGGCACCGACGCTGGTGGTGAGCGTCGCGAGGAAGGGGTTGCCCGAAGCTTCCAGCAGCGCGGCGTGGAACTTCTGGTCGGCGATTCGGCCTTCCTCCACTGCCAGCGTGTGCTCGGCCATGCCCTGCAGCCCCTCCGCCATGCGATCGAGATGGTCCTGGGTGCGGCGTTCGGCCGCCAGGCGCGCGGCCTCCGGCTCGAAGATCTTCCGGAGCTCGAACAGGCTGGCGAGCAGCGCGTCGTCAGGCTCGAACTCGAAGATCCATGAGAGCACGTCGGGATCGAGCAGATGCCATTTGGCACGCTCGCTCACCCGGGTGCCAGCGCGGGGACGTGATTCCACCAGACCCTTGGCGGCCAGGATGCGCAGCGCCTCGCGATAGGCGGTGCGTGAGACGTGGAGCCGGTCGCTCGCGGCGACTTCGTTGCTGAGCACTTCGCCCGGGTGATAGCGCCCCGAGACGATCAGGATGCCCAGGTCGCGCGCGATCGTGCCGTGCAGCCGCAGCGACTTGCGGCGGGCGCGGGCATCGAGCGCTTTCTTGATGGGCTTGGTGCTCATGCTAGATGTTTAGCGTCCTCTCGGCTTTAGACAATCATGCGCGGCGCGTCGGGAAGACGTTCCACGAAAGCGGCTTGAGCGTGGCGGTGAGGGTGCTGCCGTCGATGCGGGCAGCGGGATGGGCGACCGGCGCGACGGCATCGGGCGTATCCTTGCTGTTGATCGCCTTGAGATCGGCATGGTGGAGCTCCTCGGCGGCACCGAGCACCCGATCGCCCATTCCGCGCAGCTCGACGGTGAGTTCCATTTCCTGGTCCTGGCTCCGGTTGAGCGCGAAGACGGTGGCTTCGCCGGTTTCGGGGTCCTCGATCACCGACGTGACGAGCAGCGGCGCATCCTCCACGCCGCCCGCCGAGAAGCTGCCGGTCTGGACCTTGGTGCGCAGCACGTTGCCGCGGCCGTGGCGCGAGGCCTGGGCGAAGGGGTGGAAGATCGTCTGGCGCCACGCCGGGCCGCCGGTTTCGGTCATGATCGGGCCGATCACGTTGACGAGCTGCGCGATGCACGCGGATTTCACGCGATCGGCATTGTTCATCATCGTCAGCAGCGCGCCGCCAACGACCAGCGCATCCTCGAAATTATAGATTTCCTCGAGCAGCGCGGGTGCCTGCGGCCAGCCGACGCCGCGCAGCTGCTCGCCGGCGCGGGCGCGGTACCAGACGTTCCATTCGTCGAGCGAGAGCATGATCCGCTTAGGGGAGCGGCGCTTGGCGGCGACTGCGTCGGCGATCGCGGCAACCTCGACGATGAACCGCTCGAGCTTGTCGATCACGGTCAGAAAGCGATCGACCTCGTCCTCGTAATTCTCGAAATACTGGTGGAGCGAGATGTAATCGACTTCCTCGAAGCAATGATCGAGGACGGTGTATTCCCAGGTGCCATAGGTCGGCATGTCGCGGAACGACGATCCGCACGCCGCCAGCTGGAGCCCGCCGTCGGTCCAGCGCATCACCTTGGCGGTTTCCTTGGCGACACGGCCATATTCCTGCGCGGTTTTGGCGCAGGTCTGCCACGGGCCGTCCATCTCGTTGCCCAGGCACCAGAATTTGATGTTGTGCGGCTCGGGATAGCCATGTGCGATGCGCAGATCGGCATAGTGGGTGCCGCCGGGGTGGTTGCAATATTCGAGCAGGTTCTGGGCCTCGGCGGGGCCGCGCGTGCCGAGGTTGACTGCGAACATCGGTTCGATCTCGGCCTTGCGGCACCAAGTGATGAACTCGTTGGTGCCGAACTGGTTGGTCTCGGTCGATCCCCAGGCGAGATCGAGCCGCACCGGGCGCTGGTCCTTGGGGCCGACGCCGTCTTCCCAATTGTATCCGGAGACGAAGTTGCCGCCGGGGTAGCGGACGATCGTCGCGCCCAGCTCGCGGGTGAGCGCGAGCACGTCGCCGCGGAAGCCGTTCTCGTCGGCGGTCGGATGGCCGGGCTCGTAGATGCCGCCGTACACGCAGCGGCCGAGATGCTCGACGAAGGTGCCGAACACGCGGCGGTCGAGCGGGGCGATCACGAAGTCGCGGTCGGCAATCACATGAGACTTGAGCATTGGGGCTCCTGGGAGGGCTAGAGGTTTTCGAGCACGGCGTTCGCGCGGCGCTCCATGTCGGAAAGGGTGCGGTCGATCGGCTTGGCGCCCGAGATCGCCGAAGCGGCCTCGGTACCGACGATCGTCTCGAGCGGGAACTGGCGGCGAACGCCCTTGGGCAGCGGCTGGCCGGTGGTGGCGAGGATAGCGAGTCCTTCGCGGTGCGGCAGCGCGCGCCACTCGGGGCTGTCGATAATCGCCTGGAAGGCAGGGAGGTGGCCGGTGCGCGCCCAGTGCGCGGCGTTGCCGGCGAAGAATTTGAGGAACTTGAGTGCCGCTGCGCGCTCTTCGGACGAGCGTTTCGAATCGCGCGGCATCACCCAATTGTGCCCGTCGGCGAAGGTCGCGTCCTTCTGGAAAAGCCTGGGGTAGGGGACCACCGCATAGCCGCCGTTCGCGAGCGTGCCTTCGCGCTCGCGCGCTTTTGCGTCGAAGGTCCCGACCATCCAGGTGCCGACGAGGAACACGCCGCCGTCACCGTTGAGGAACCCCGCGACGGCTGCACTGTAATCCTGGTTCTTGGTGGTGAAGTCGCGATCGTAGATCGTCTTGAACAGCTGGAGCGCGTTGCGCCCGGCATCGGTGCGGAAATTGGCGCGGAGCGGATCGCCGGCGAACAAGGGCGCATCCTGCTGCATCACGAAGGTGTAGAAGTTGCGCGTGAAGCCGGCGTATTCGTTGGCCGCACCCTGGACGAGATAGGGCTTGCCGGTGCGCTCGCGGAACTGCTGCGCCTGGGCGTAGAGCTCCTCGGGCGAGCGGGGCAGCACGGGCTTGCCGCCGCGCACCAGCCCGGCCTTGCGGAACAGGTTCATGTTGATGTGCCACAGCGGGGCCCAGGTATCGATCGGCAGGCCCCAGACATGCCCGTCGACGCTCACCGCCGCGCGCGCTGCATTGGTGAAGCCGGCGGCGGGCGCGCCGATCGCCGCGAGGTCGCCGTCGAGCGGCTCGAGCAGGTTCCGCGCCTGATAGTCCGGGATCACCGAGCCGTGCATCGTCACCAGATCGGGCGCGTCGTTGGCGGCGAGCTGCGCGGTGAGCTGGTCGTAGCCGGGCCAGAAGACGATGTTCTCGACCACCTCGATGCCCGGATTCTCGGCTTCGAAGCGGTTGATCATCGTGGTCATGATCCCGCACTCGCCCTCTGCCCTGGCGATGTCGGTGGCGCGGCCGTATTGCGCCTCGCACGCGCCGAAGAAGCGCTGGATCACCAGCCGCGTCTTCTCGGGCCCCGGCTGGGTGCACGAGCCGAGCAGCGCCAGCGGGAGGAGCCAGAGCGCCCTCATCGACCTGCCGCTCCCGCCACTGCCTGGACGATGTATTTCTGGAAGAACAGATACACGATCAGCATCGGCGCGCCCGCGAACACCGCCTGCGCCATCAGGAAGCCCAGCCCCTCGGTCTGGGCGAAGTTCATCTGGGTGGAGGCGATGCCCACCGTCAGCGTGAACATGTCCTTGTTGGTCGCCGAGATCAGCGGCCACCAATAGTCGTTCCAGCCGTGAAGGAAGGTGAAGATGCCCAAAGTCGCCTGCGCGGGGATGGTGAGGGGCAGCAGCAGCTTCCAGAAGATTCGGAAGCGCGAGGCTCCGTCGAGCAGCGCGGCCTCGTCTATCTCCTTGGGGATAGCGCGGAAATATTGCGTCATCAGGAACACGCCGAACGGCGCCGAGAGGCCCGGCAGGATCAGCGCAGGGTAGCTGTTGTGCATGCCGGCGAGGCTGAACATCTGGTGCCGCGCGATGATCACGGCCTGCTCGGGCACCGCAAGCCCGAGCAGCACCACGACGAACAGCACGTCGCGCCCGGGGAATTCGAGCCGCGCGAAGCCGTAGCCCGCGAGCGAGGCGAGCGCGAGCACCCCCGCGGTCATTCCCAGCGACACGATCAGGCTGTTGGCGATCCAGCGGAACACATCGCCGTTACCGAACAGGTTGCGGTAATTCTCCAGCGTGTAGCGGCCGTTGAACACCGATGCGGTGTCGGTCATCAGCTCGGCATTGGCCTTGAGCGAGAGTGCGAGCACCCACAGCAAGGGCACGAGCATCAGCACCGCCGCGAGCACGACCAGCGCGATGGCAAAGCGGCTGCGCGTCATGCCGCGTCCTTCCGCGCCGAGATGCGGTACTGGATCATCGCCGCGACCAGGATCATCGCGAAGAGCACCTGCGCGGCGGCGGCGGCATAGCCCAGCTCCCATTGCCGCCAGCCGGTCTCGTAGATGAACAGCACGATCGGCCGCGTGGCGTTGTTCGGTCCGCCGAGCGTCATCAGCTGCGGCTGGCCGAACAGCTGGAACTGCAGGATCACTTCGATGATGATCACCAGGAAGAAGGTCCGCCGGATCGCTGGCAAGGTGATCCGCGTCAGCGTGGTCCAGCGCGAGGCATTGTCGAGCGCCGCGGCTTCGTAGAGGTCGCGCGGCACCTGCTGGAGCGCCGCCAGGAACAGCACCATCGGCAGCCCGATGCACCACCAGATCGTGGTGATCGCGATCGCCGGCATCGCGAGGTCTTCGTTGTTGAGGAAGGCGAGCGGCGTCCTGCCCAGCGCTTCGGCCGTCACTCCGAGCAGCCCGCCGTCGGGCAGGAAGATCAGCCGCCAGACTAGCGTGACCACGGTCACCGAAAGCACGGTGGAGGCAAAGAAGATCGTCCGCAGCACCGCCGCCCAGCGCTCCTGCCGGTTGAGCACCAGCGCGAGGCCGAGGCCGGAGAGGGTGAGCGCGGGGACGGTGAGCAGCACGAAATAGAAGGTGTTGCCCACGGTTTGGAGGAAGAACGGATCGCGAATAAGTCGGACAAAATTGCGGGCACCTACCCCGGCCTCGGTTCCGAACAGGTCGCTCTTGGTGGTGGAGAGCCACATGCCCCAGAGCAAAGGCACCACCAGCATCACCACGAACACCACCAGATAGGGTGCCACGAACCAGAGGTTGCGCCATTCGCCGGTGCGCCGGGCGCGGAGTGGCCGCGTACCCGAAGCGAGCGCAGGCGTGGCGGCAGCGACCGTCGCCATCAGGCAGCCTGGCGTGCGTGGTGGCCAAGGCCCTGCGAATCGAACAGGTGCGCCGAGCGCCCGTCGATCGCCAGCCCCACGCGCTCGCCCGCGCGCACCGTCGACAGGCCCGAATCCTCGGCGACCAGCCGCGAACCATCGCCCAGCGAGACGTGCACCAGCGTCCGTTCGCCCAGCCGCTCGACGACTTCGGCGGTGCCCTGAGCCGACGCGCCCTCGGGTGCCGCGATGCGCACGCATTCGGCACGCAATCCCAGTGTCAGCGGTCCGGTGGAGGGGAGGGGCACCGCGGTATCGAGCTCGGTCCCGTCCCCCAGTCGCACCCGCGCCGCGCCGCCGGCATTGGCTTCGGCCGCGACGGGAAGGAGGTTGATCCGTGGCGACCCCACAAAGGTCGCGACGAATTCGGTGCGCGGGCGGCGATAGATTTCCATCGGCGTGCCGATCTGCTCGATCCCGCCCTTGTTGAGCACCACGATCCGATCGGCGAGCGTCATCGCCTCGACCTGGTCGTGCGTCACGAAGATCATCGTCGTATTCAGCCGCCGATGGAGCTGGGCGAGCTCGACTCGCGTGCGTCCGCGCAGTGCCGCATCGAGGTTCGAGAGAGGCTCATCGAGCAGGAACACCTCCGGCTGCTTGACGATCGCGCGCGCGATCGCGACGCGCTGGCGCTGCCCGCCCGAAAGCTGACCCGGCTTGCGATCGATCAGCGGCTCGATCTCGAGGCTCGCGGCGGCAGCGGCGATCCGCTCGGCGATCTCGTCCGCGGGCACGCGCGCATTGCGCAGCCCGAACGCCATATTCTCGCGCACGCTCATGTGCGGGTAGAGCGCATAATGCTGGAAGACCATTGCGACGCCGCGCTCGCCCGGCGGCAGCGTATCGACGCGGCGCTCGCCGATGCGGATCTCGCCGGAGTCGACCGTCTCGAGCCCGGCGATCATGCGCAGCAGCGTGGACTTGCCGCATCCCGAGGGACCGAGGAAAACGACGAACTCGCCCGGCGCAACGTCGAGCGAGAGCCGATCGACTACGCTCTGCGCGCCATAGGCCTTGCTGACGTCCGCCAGCGTCACACCCGACACTCGCATCCTCCCTCGTGTAATTGTCTGATGATTTGTGAGGAAGGGTGCGCGATGTCAACCGGGAGATCGAGCCTGGCGCGCGGAATTGAGGGACGCAGGTGCCCGTGGCGGGAAGCGGTGGTGAGCTGCCAAGTCTTCGCGCTCCTGCGAAAGCAGGAGCCCAGGGTAGTGCAGTGCTCCGCTATCCTGGACTCCTGCTTTCGCAGGAGCACTGAGAGACCGCTAAGGGGAAAAGGTTGGGCTGGCTAGGTCGTTCCAAGCGCGCGCATCGCCTGCCGCGCTTCGCGTATTGCACCGCCCGCGACTGCCTCGCCAATCAGGATGAGCGTCGGCTTGTCCTCCGCCACGGCCTTGACCGCGATCGGCAGCAGATCGAGCCGCGTGCGGAACAGGCGTTCGCTCGGGAGGCTCACGTCGCATGCGACGAGCACCGGCGTTGCCGGATCGAGCCCGGCGGCGATCAGCTCGCGGCTGATCTCGCTCGCGGCCGAGCGCCCCATGTAGAAGGCGGTGGTCGCCTGCGCATCGGCCAGCCGCGACCAGTCAAGCGCCAATGGTTCGCCCGCCTGGACATGCGCAGTCACGAATTGCACGTGCCGGCCCAGCCCGCGCAGCGACAGCGACACGCCTGCCGATGCCGCTGCCGCGCTTGCCGCGGTGATGCCCGGGCAGATGCGCGCCGTCACGCCCACTTCGGCAAGCGCGGCGACTTCCTCCATCGACCGCGCGAACACCGCAGGGTCGCCGCCCTTCAGCCGCACCACGCGCTCGCCGTCGAGCGCCGCTTCGACCAGCAGGTCGTTGATCGAGCACTGATCCTTCGAATGCCGCCCCGATCGCTTGCCGACCGGCACCATCCGCACATGCTCCGGGATCAGCGCGAGCACCCCGGGGCCCACCAGCGCATCGTAGAAGACCACGCTCGCGCTCTGTATCAGCCGTTCGGCCTTGCGCGTGAGCAGATCGGGGTCGCCCGGTCCTGCGCCAACCAGCCAGACGTCGCCGGGGCGAAAATCACTATCCTGCATGCGCCGCGCTCCTGTTTTCCTCAATGATCCGCCGGATCGCCGGGCGGCACGATCCGCAATTGGTGCCCGCCGAAAGCGCCGCGCCCACGGCCTCGACGCTGGTGAGCTGCTGGTTCGCGATCGCGCCGACGATCGTCTTGAGCCCCACGTCGAAGCACAGGCACACGATCGGGCCACGATCCTCGCGCGCGCCCGGCGGGGCGCCGGCGAGCAGCGCCGGGCCTGCGGCTTCGCCGAGCTGCGCGATCAGCCAGTCACGCGACGGAAGCAGGCCGGATTTCGTGACGAACAGCGTCGCGGCGAGCTTGCCGTCGCGCAGGATCGCGATACGCCGCGATCCGCGCGAACGGTCGATCGCTTCGATCCGCTCGCCCTTGGGCAGCACAGCCTCGAGCGCCTCGGCCGCGCCGTTGCCCGCGAGCTCGTAAAGCGTGCCGCCGGCCACTGCGATGCGCACCGCCCACAGGCAGTCCGGCCGGGCGATCTCGTCCGCCGCGAGCAGGAAGCCGTGCCATTCGACCGGCACCGGCGCGATCGCCGCGGGAGTCGATTTGAATCCCGGCTGCCCGGAATGCGGATCGGTGAGCGGGCGGGGGAGCAAGCCGGTGCGGCCGCCGGTCGCCTGACGGTCCGTCCAGTGGATGGGGGTGAAGATCTCGCCGCGGCGCTGCCCTTCGCTTGCCGCGACGCGGAACAGGCTCTCGCCCTGCGGAGTCGAGACGCGCGCCAGCCCGCCATCGGCGAGGCCGAGTGCTTCGACGTCCTTGGGATGAACTTCGACCAAAGGCTCTTCGCGGTGCCGCGCCAGCTTGGGGCTCAACCCGGTGCGCGTCATCGTGTGCCACTGGTCGCGGTAGCGGCCGGTGTTGAGCGTCAGTGGCCATTTGGGAAGCGGCGCCTGCAGCTCCATCTGCCGCACCGGCACCAGCCGCGCCTTGCCGCTGGGCGTGGGGAAGCGGCCGTCGGCAAAGGCCTCGCCGCCCCAGCGGAAGGGTTCGAGCGCTTCGTAATCCTGATTGCCGATGGCGACCTTGCCGGCGAGGTCGAACAGGCGCTCGCCGCCATTCTGATAGGTGGAGAGCCGGGCATGCTCGCGGAAGATGTCGGCGGGCCGGTCATAGGCGAAGGCGGTGCGCCAGCCCAGGCGGCGCGCGACTTCCTTGACGATCCACCAGTCGGGCTTCGCTTCACCCGGCGCGGCGAAGATCGGCCGCTGACGGCTGACGCGGCGCTCCGAATTGGTGACGGTGCCGTCCTTCTCGCCCCAGGCGGCGGCGGGCAGGCGCACATGCGCGAAGCGGCCGGTGTCGGTGTCCTCCATCACGTCGGAGACGACGACGAAGGGGCAGGCGGCGAGCGCCTCGCGCACGCGCCCCGCATCGGGCATCGAAACCGCGGGATTGGTGGCCATCACCCACAAGGCCTTGATCCGGCCTTCGCCGACCGCGCGGAACAGGTCGACTGCCTTGAGCCCCGGCTTGCAGGCCATTTCCGGCGCCGCCCAGAAGCGGCCGACGCGGGCGACGTTGTCGGGCGCGAAGTCCATGTGCGCGGCGAGCGTCGAGGCGAGCCCACCCACTTCGCGCCCGCCCATCGCATTGGGCTGGCCGGTGATCGAAAAGGGGGCCGCGCCCGGCTTGCCGATGCGGCCCGTGGCGAGGTGGACGTTGACGATCGCATTGACCTGGTCGGTGCCGCGCAGCGCCTGGTTCACGCCTTGGCTGAACAGGGTAACGGTGCGCGGATGCGCGGCGAACAGCTCGAAGAAACGCCTGAGGTCGGCGGGCGCAACATCGCAGTTGCGCGCCACCGACCACAGGTCGCTTCCCTCTCCAACCTTGTCCCAGAAATCCTCGGACACCTCGACGCTGCGCGCGAGATAGTTTTCGTCGATCAGGCCGTTGGTGCGGCAGTGCGCGAGGAGGCCGTTCATCAGCGCCACGTCGCTGCCCGGGCGGATCGCGAGGTGCAGATCGGCATCCTCGCAGGTTTCGGTGCGGCGCGGGTCGATCACCACCAGCTTGGTGCCGCGTGCGATGCGGGCGGCCTGGATGCGCTGGTAGACGATCGGGTGGCACCAGGCGGTGTTCGATCCGACGAGCACGACCAGATCGGCTTCGTCCAGATCGTCGTAGCTCGCGGGCACCACGTCCTCGCCGAACGCACGCATGTGCCCGGCGACCGCGCTCGACATGCACAACCGCGAATTGGTGTCGATGTTCGCCGATCCGATGAAGCCCTTCATCAGCTTGTTGGCGACGTAATAGTCCTCGGTCAGCAGCTGGCCCGATACGTAGAAGGCCACGCTGTCGGGGCCGTGCGCGGCGATCGTGTCGCGGAAGCGCTTGGCGACCAGGTCGAGCGCCTTGTCCCAGCTCGCGCGCTTCCTGCCGATCATCGGGTGGAGCAGCCGCCCCTCGAGCCCGACTGTCTCGCCCAGATGCGTGCCCTTGGAGCAGAGCCGCCCACGGTTGGCCGGATGATCGGGGTCGCCCTTGATCTCTACCGAGCGTTCGCCGGTGCGCGTCGCCACGATCCCGCAGCCCACCCCGCAATAGGCGCAAGTGGTGCGCACCGCTGGGCTGGGGATCGGCGACATGCCGCTCAGGCCGCGATCTTGCGGACGTTGTCGTCGGTGGGCGGAGTGAGCACCGCGTTCCGCTTGGGCGCGGTGCGGGCGTGCGTCGCGTAGAGCATCAGCCCGGTGAAGCTCAGCCCGCCGACCAGATTGCCGAGGACGGTGGGGATCTCGTTCCACCAGAGATAGTCGCCGATCGAAAATTCGCCGCCCAGCATCAGCGCCGAGGGGAACAGGAACATGTTCACGATCGAATGTTCGAAGACCATGTAGAAGAACAGCATGATCGGCATCCACATCGCGAGCACCTTGCCCGTGACGCTGCGCGAGAGCATCGCGCCGATCACTCCGGTCGAGACCATCCAGTTGCACAGCATCCCGCGCACGAAGATCGTCAGCCAGCCGGCGAGGCCGTATTCGGCGTAACCCAGCGTGCGATCGACGCCGATGCCGGCGATCTTCTTGCCCACCACGCTCGGCTCGATCGAGAAGCCGTAGGTGAAATAGACCGCCATCAGGAACGCGACGACGAGTGCGCCGCCGAAATTGCCCAGGAACACCAGCCCCCAGTTGCGCAGCACGCCCTTGAGCGTGACGCCGGGGCGCTTGTCGAGCCAGGCGAGCGGGGTGAGCACGAACACGCCGGTGAGCAGATCGTAGCCCAGCAGGTAGAGCATGCAGAAGCCCACCGGGAACAGGATCGCGCCCGCGAGCGGCTGGCCGGTCTGGACGTTGATCGTGATCGCGAACACCGCGGCGAGCGCCAGTGTGGCGCCAGCCATGAAGGCGCGGATCAGCGTGTCGCGGGTCGACATGAAGACCTTGCTCTCGCCCGCGTCGATGGCGTTCTTCACGAATTCGGCTGGCTGCAGATAGTCCATGTGAATTCCCCTGTTGGCGGGCGGATCAGGCCGCGAGGCTGGCGAGCGCTTCCCTGCGCGCGATGAGGATGCGGCCGCCGTCGACCTTGACCGGGATCACCGGCGTGCAGCCGCGGTCCTCGCCCAGCGCTTCGCCGGTGATCAGCGAGATGCGCCAGTTGTGCAGAGGACAGGTCACGCTCGTGCCGTGGATGATCCCCTGGCTCAGCGGCCCGTGCTTGTGCGGGCATTTGTTGACCAGCGCGTAGACGTTGCCGTTGGCGGTGCGGAAGATCGCGATCTCCTCGCCCCCCTGCACGGGCAGCGTGCGCGCTCCCGTGGCGGGAAGCTGGTCCACCGGCCCCACGTCGAGCCATTCTCCAACGATGTTCATGCGTCTGCTCCCACGATGGCGAAGGGCCGGATTTCGGCGATGTGCTTGTGCAGATGCGCGTCGGCGCCGGCGGCGCGCTCGGCCCAAGGATCTTCCTGGCTGAACGTCTGCGAATGGAGGAAGCGCACGGCCAGCGCGTCGCGGCCCTCGGCATCGCCGACGATCCGCGACTTGACGTATTCGACGCCGACGCGCTCGATCCACGGTGCGGTGCGCTCCAGATAGCGCGCCTCCTCGCGGTAGAGCTGGATGAAGGCCGCGCAATAGTGCAGCGCCTCCTCCTCGGTCGCCACCTTGCACAGCAGGTCGGTGGCGCGGACGTGGATGCCGCCGTTGCCGCCGACATGGAGCTCGTACCCCGAGTCGACGCAGACCACGCCGAAGTCCTTGATCGTCGCCTCGGCGCAGTTGCGCGGGCAGCCGCTCACGGCGATCTTGAACTTGTGGGGCATCCAGCTGCCCCAGGTCATCCGCTCGGTCTTGACCCCCAGTCCAGTCGAATCCTGCGTGCCGAAGCGGCACCATTCGGATCCGACGCAGGTCTTCACCGTGCGTAGCGACTTGCCATAGGCGTGCCCCGAGACCATTCCCGCGGCGTTGAGGTCGGCCCACACCGCGGGCAGGTCCTCCTTCTTGATCCCGAAGATGTCGAGGCGCTGCCCGCCGGTCACCTTGACCATCGGCGCATTGTATTTCTCGACCACGTCGGCGATCGCGCGCAGCTCGCGGGGATTGGTGATCCCGCCCCACATCCGCGGCACCACCGAATAGGTGCCGTCCTTCTGGATGTTGGCGTGCATCCGCTCGTTGACGAAGCGGCTCTGCTCGTCGTCCTTGTATTCGCCCGGAAGCGCGCACAGCAGATAATAGTTGAGCGCCGGCCGGCAGGAGGAGCAGCCGTCGGGCGTCGACCAGTGGAGCTTGTGCATCACTTCGGGGATCGAGCGCATGCCCTGCGCTACGATCTCACGGCGCACATCGTCGTGGCCGAAGCTGGTGCATTTGCACATCGTCTTCGGCCCGGCCTGGACTTCGTCGCCCAGCGTCAGCGCGAGCAGCGTCTCGACCAGGCCGGTGCACGATCCGCAGCTCGCCGAGGCCTTGCAGGTGCCGCGCACCGCATCGAGGCTGCACGCGCCTGCGTTGATCGAGGCGACGACCTGTCCCTTGCTGACGCCGTTGCAGCCGCAGATCTCGGCATCGTCCGAGAGCGCCGCAACGGCCGCCTTAGGGTCCGCTTGCCCACCTCCGGAGGCATATGCCTGGCCGAAGATCAGCAGGTCGCGCAGTTCGGAAACGTCCTCCTGCTTCTTGAGCAGGTCGAAATACCAGCTGCCGTCCACAGTATCGCCGTAGAGCACCGCGCCGACGATGCGATCGTCCTTGACCACCACGCGCTTGTAGATGCCGCGCGAGGCGTCGCGCAGCACGATATCCTCGGCGCCGTCACCTCCCGAGAAGTCGCCCGCCGAGAAGACGTCGATCCCCGACACCTTGAGCTTGGTCGAGGTGACCGAGCCCTTGTAACCGCTGTGCTTCTCCACCAGCCCGTCGGCAAGCGCGCGGCACATCTCCCACAGCGGCGCGACCAGCCCATAGACCTGGCCGTCGTGCTCGACGCATTCGCCCACAGCGAGCACGTCCGGATCGCTGGTGACCATATGGTCGTCGACCTTGATCCCGCGCCCGACTTCGATTCCCGCCGCGCGCGCCAGTGCGGTGCTCGGCCGGATGCCCACCGCCATCACCACGAGGCTCGCGGGGATCTCTCGCCCGTCCTTCAGCCGCACGCCTTCGACTTGCGTCGTTCCGATGATCTCGGCGGTGTCGGCGCCGGTGAGTACCGTCTGCCCGCGCGCCTCCAGCTCCTGCTTGAGCAGCCAGCCTGCGGCCTCGTCCAGCTGGCGCTCCATCAGCGTCGGCATCAGGTGGAGCACGGTGACCTTCATGCCGCGCAGCGTCAGCCCGTGCGCTGCTTCGAGCCCCAGCAGCCCGCCGCCGATCACTACCGCATCGCCGCCCTTCGCCGCCGCCGCGAGCATCGCGTCGACATCGTTCATGTCGCGGAAGCTGATCACTCCGGGCAGGTCCTTGCCCGGCACCGGAATGATGAAGGGATCGGAGCCGGTCGCGATCAGCAGCTTGTCGTAGCTGACGCTGCGGCCGCTGCGCGCGGTGACCGTCTTGCCCGCGCGATCGATCGCCACCACGGGATCGCTGGCGACCAGCTCGATGCCGTTGTCGTCGTACCAGTCGCGGCCGTTGATCACGATCTCGTCGAAGCTCTTCTCGCCCGCGAGCACCGGAGAGAGCATGATCCGGTTGTAGTTCACGTGCGGCTCGGCGCCGAAGATCGTCACGCGGTAGCGATTCGGATCGCGCGCGAGCAGCTCTTCCACTGCGCGGCACCCGGCCATGCCATTGCCGACCACCACAAGGTGCGGACGCGGATCGGCGGCGGACTCGCGGCCCGCCGCCTCCTCTCCGATCGTGCCAGCCTGGAAATTCATGTCTCAGCTCCAGAACGCAAAAGGCCGCCATGCGGGCCGCTGGAGAGTTCCAGCGCCTGCATGGCGGCCTTGCCAATCACCCTGACCGGCACCTGCCGATCGATGCACCACCGTTTCCCGACCTTGGGAGCGGCAGCTATGTCTCGTTCGGGCGACCTTGCCCGATCGCTTGCATGATGCTGATTCGCGGCCTTGGGTTCAAGTGTGTTTTTTGCAACGCAGCATCATGCGCCGGTTCAGAGAGCCCAATCCAGCTGCAGCCACAGCTTCCGCGTGTCCGTGGCGAAGCTATCGGCCCAATAGTCCGCATAGCGGACCGACAGCGTCGTCCGCCCCAGCTTCCCGCTCGCCAGCAGATTGAGCTCGTCGCCATAACGTCGCACCAGTCGATCGCTCTCGAAGCGGTGATATGCCGCCTGCAGGGTCACCCCCTTGAACGGCCCCACAGCCTTCCAGCCATAGCCGATGCTGCCATAGAGGTCGCGTACCCCGTCCGGTGGGGTGGTGGTGAACTTGTCGGCCCAGCCCTGGAACTTGAAGACGGAACCCAGGGGCGTCTGGAACGAAGTGAGCGCGGTGCCGCGATCCGCGCCGAGCACTTCCCAGCCTGCGCCGATCTTCGCGCCGGCCACTTCCAGCCCGGCGTCGAGCAGATAATAGTCGGCGCGATAGTCGTTCGGGTTGCGCCCATATTCGGCCTGGCGCGCATAGCTTGCCTGGTAGCTGAGCTTGACCTGCGGCGCGATCGGCTGGCTCCCCGCGAGCCGCACGCCATAGGTCTGGCTCGACAAGCGATAGCCCTGCACCGCCGCCTCGTCCTGATCGACCAGATAGGCGAAGCCGCTGAGCGTGCCGAGCGGGCTCGCATAGCTCAGGTTCGCGAAGATATTGTCGCCACCCACCGCTTGCTGGCGCGCGCCACCGCCCTCGACACCCCAGATGGTGCGGACGCCCCACGCATAGCTGACGTCGGCCTTGAGGCCGGGGAGGGGAGTCACTTCGGCGCGCACCGCATCGAACGTCTGGGCATTCTGCCGGATCGCCGCGTTGCCGACGAAGCGCTCGTCGTCGAGCGCGATCAGCTGGCGTCCCGCAGTGACGGCGAAGCTGCGGTTCCTATACTGGAGCTGGGCGCGGTAGAGCGCGATATTCTCGGGGTCCGCGACCAACGGGCGGGTGGCTGCGCCGTGAAGCCCGTCATAATAATCGTCTGCCAGTGCCATATTGCCCTGGACCACGGCGAGCGCGCTCCACTCGCCGCTCTTCGCTTCCACACCCGCGCGGATCCGCAATGTCGCCGCGTCCGACTCCTCGGGCAGGTCCTGCTGGTCGACATGCTCGTAGCGCAGCCGCGCCTCGGCCAGCGGCTTGAGTTCGACCTGGGCGCAAGCCGGCGCCGCGATGACCAGCCCGGCCACCGATCCCAACAACAAACGCATGCAATTATCCCCCGATGGATGGCGGGCGGCAGCATAGCCGCCCGCCACGCAGTCTCAGATCCGGGCGCCGGATTCGACGCCCCAGCCGGCGCGCCACTTGCCTTTGACCCAGGTCAGTCCGGCCAGCGCGAGCAGCGCGAGCCCGGCGAAGATCAGGAAGCCCGGCTGGTAGCTGCCGCTCAGCTGCTTGGCGAAACCGAGCGAAGATGCAAGGTAGAAGCCGCCTACGCCGCCTGCCATGCCCACCAGCCCGGTCATCACGCCGATCTCCGCACTGAAGCGCTGGGGCACCAGCTGGAACACCGCGCCGTTGCCCACGCCCAGCGCCAGCATCGCGGCGACGAAGGTGGCGAGCGCGATGCCGACGCTCGGCGCGGTGCTCACGCCGGCGAGCGCGAGCGCAGCGACGACGAACACCACGCTCAGCGCCTTAACGCCGCCGATCGAGTCCGCAAGCGCACCGCCCACCGGGCGGATCAGCGATCCCGCGAACACGCAGGCCGCGGTGGCATAGCCGGCCATCACCGGAGTGAGCCCGAATTGATCGGTGAAGTAGATCGGCAGCGAAGCCGCGAGCCCGACGAAGCCCCCGAAGGTGACGCCGTAGAAGCCCATCAGCCACCAGGCATCGGCAGTCTTGAGCGGCTGGAGATAGGCGACCAGCGATTTCGGCGCAGGCGCGTTGGGTGCGTCCTTCGCCATGATCAGATAGGCGATGAACACGATCGTCAGCGGGATGCAGGCGAGGCCCAGCACTGCGTTCCAGCCGAAGATCTTGGCGAGGCCGGGGGCGAAGAGCGCGGCGAGCACCGTTCCCGAATTGCCCATGCCGGCCAGCCCCATCGCCTTGCCCTGATGCTCGGGCGGGTACCAGCGGCTCGCGAGCGGAAGCGCGATCGCGAAGCTGGCACCTGCGAAGCCAAGCACCACGCCCAGGGCCAGCGTGCCCGCGAAGCTGTTCACGCCCATCATCCAAGCCGTGAACAGGCCGACGATCACGATCACCTGGCTGATCGCGCCCGAGAGCTTGGGGCCGATCCGGTCGACCAGCAGGCCATTGACCACGCGCAGGACCGCGCCAGCTAGCGTCGGGGTTGCCACCATCAGTCCCTTTTGCGCGGCGGTGAGGTTGAGCGCCCTGGCGATATCGGGCGCGAGCGGTCCGAGCAGCACCCATACCATGAAGGCCAGGTCGAAATAGAGAAAGGCGGCGATCAGCGTGGGCCGGTGCCCCGCCTGCCAGAAGCTCGACTTGCGCGCCGGCACCGGATCCACGTCCGCGCCGCCGCCCATGTAATCGAAGCCTTCGCGCATCAGTTCTGCAATCTTCATCGCTCGAACTCCCCTGTGCCTATGGGCACTGAAAATGGCCTGTGCCGCGGGCACGAAAAAAGCCGCCTCCGGCCTCCCGCATTGCAGGGACCGGACAGCGGCTTTGCTGATGATCTGGAGGAAGTCCGCCCCGGCGCTGGGATGGCCTTCCATGGACGCGCACCGTCGCGCGTTATCTCAAAGCTTCACCAAGTAGAAACATTTCGCAAGTGCAAAAAATTCACTCGGGAGCATGTGCAAGTGCAGCAAGGTATCCCGGGATGTCGTCGGGGTCGAAGACGGCGCCGTCGAAGAAGCGGTCTGGCCCCAGTGTTAGAGCGCCCTGGTGCGCGCCCACGGGCAGAGGGGCGGTCAGAGCGCCCTCCACCTTCATGCTCGCGCCGGGCATCGCGAGGCCGGAGGCGCCGAGCGCGCGGCGATAGACGTCGGGGCGGAACACCTCGCCGGCGAGTCGCTCGTTGGCTTGGTCGGGCTCGACCATTCCCCAGCGGACGAGCTGCGAATAGATCCACAGCGCCTGGCTGCGCCACGGGAAGCCCGCCGCCTCGCGGTGGAAGAGCAGGAAGTCTGGGACGTCCACTGGTGCGTCGCCCTGGCGCAGCACCAGCCGGCCGCTGAGCGCGGAGAGGATCCATTCGGCCGGCTGGCCGACATGCTCGGGGTGTTCGAGCAGCGCCGCCAGTTCCTCACGGTTGGCGGGATCGTCGCACCAGGCCGCCGCGTTGGAGAGCGCCACGAGCAGCCGGTCGACGGTGCCGGCATTCGCCTCCATCCAGTCGGTGCGCATCGCCAGCACCTTCTCGACGCCGCGCCGCCAGATGTTGACTCCCGTTGCGATGATCTCGCCCAGCCCCTCGGCGATCGCCACGCTGTTCCAGGGCTCGCCGGCGATGAAGCCGTCGATCTCGCCGAGCCGCAGCGCTTCGACCATCAGCGAGGGCGGCAGCACGCGCAGGTGGACGTCGCGGTCGGGGTCGATCCCGGCATAACCGAGCCAGTAGCGCAGCATCAGCGCATGGCTCGAGAAGCGGTGGACGACGCCGATCACCGGCTTGCGGCGATAGAGGCCGATCGCATTGGCGAAATCGTGCGCGGTGGCGACCGGATCGTGGATGCGCGTGGCGGGCTCGGGGTCGAGCGCCGCGGCGAATTCGGTAGCCATCACCAGGGCGTTGCCGTTGACGTTGAGCTTGAACGGGGCGGAGAGGGCAGTGCGCTGCTGGCTCAGCCCCAGGCTCACTGCGATCGCGAGCGGCGCGAGCATGTGCGCGGCCTGGACTTGGCCGTAGAGCAGCCGGTCGCGCAGCGTCGCCCAGCTGGTGGTACGAACCAGCTGCAGGTCGATGTCCTGCGCCTCGGCGAAACCCTTGGCGCGGGCGACGATCAGTGGCGCGCTGTCGGTGAGGGGCAGGAAGGCGGCGGAAAGTGACGTCATGGCTGGCCTCCCAGCAGGCTGTGGGCCGTGATCAGTGCCTCGGCCACTTCGACGATGCGCTTGTTCTGGCGCATCGCGGTCGAGCGGAGCAGGGCATAGGCGTCGGGTTCGGCGAGGCCCCGGGTCTGCATCAGGATCGCCTTGGCCTTGTCGATCGACTTGCGGTCGGCCAGCGCGGTGCGGGCTTCGTCGAGCTCGGCCTGCATCCGGGCGAAGGCATTGAAGCGGCGGATCGCGAGGTCGAGGATCGGCTTGACCCGATCCTTGCGAAGCCCGTCGACGACATAAGCGGAGACGCCGGCGTCGATTGCGGCGCCGATCATCGCGTCGTCGGACTGATCGACGAACATCGCGATCGGGCGGGCGAGCGCGCGGCTGACGGTCAGCATTTCCTCCAGCGTGTCGCGGCTGGGGCTCCCGAGGTCCATCAGCACCACATCGGGCGCCATTCGCTCGATCTTGGCCACGAACGCGCCGCGTGGGGGCACGAGGTGAATATCCTCATACCCTGCCTCCCGCAGCCCTTCCTCCAGCACCGTGGCGCGGAGGCCGCTGTCGTCGACGATCACGATTCGCACGGCCCGCTTCCCCTAGGTCGGGGCCTCATGCAGGCGGGACGGGCCGCCGGTCAACCGGCGGCCTGCATCGCTCAGCTCGCCGGGGGCTGCTGCCACCCCCCGCCGAGCGCGAGGAACAGCACCACGGTAGCGTCCGAGAACGCCGCCTGTGCCTGCGCCAGCAGGGCTTCGGTCACTGCGCGCGAACGCTCGGCGTCGAGCACGATCTGGAAGCTCTCGGCGCCAGCGCCGAACCGCAACCGGGCGATGCGCGCACCTTCCGCGCTCTGGTCGCGCGCGCGGCGCAAGGTCGCGACTCGGGTGCCCTGGGCGACATAGTTGGAGAGCGCGGTCTCGGTGTCGCGCAGCGCGCTGAGCCATGTGCCGTCGAATTCGGCGAGCGCGGCATCGGCGCCGGCTTCGGCCTGCGCGATGCGTGCGCGGGCGACGGCGATGTTGGGGAAACTCCACGAGATCAGCGGCCCGATGCTGAAGCGCAGGCTCGAGTCCGAGAACAGATCGTTCGGCGACAGTGCGGTCGAACCGATCGAGCCGCCGATGCTGATGTTCGGATAGAGCTCCGCCGTGGCGACGCCGATCCGCGCGGTTGCGGCGGCGAGGCGGCGTTCGGCGGCACGCACGTCCGCACGGCGCGCGAGCAGGCTCGCACCGTCGCCGACGGGGATGGCCGACGCGACCGTCGGGGTCGTCTCGCAGGACGCAACGTCGGCGGGGAACTCCGTCGGCGGCTTGCCGGTGAGCACCGCGAGGCGGAACAGCGCTGCCTTGCGTGCGGCCTCGAAGCTGGGGACTTCGGCGCGGGTCTGCTCGAGCTGTGCGGCCGCGCGGCTGGTATCGAGCCCGGTGCCGCGCCCGCCCGTCTCCAGCCGGCGCGTCAGGTCGAACGTCTCTTCCTGCAGGCGGAGCGATTCCTGGGCGACGGAAAGCTGGCGCCCGGCGGCGCAGGCATCCGAATAGGCGCGGATCGTCTCGGCGACCACCGTCACGCGGGTGAGGTCATAGGTCGCCTGCGTCGCTTCGAGGTCGGCGCGACCGGCCTGGATCGCGCGGGCGATGCGGCCGAACAGGTCGACCTGGTAATTGAGGTCGAAGCCAACGTCGTAGCTGTCTGATTCGAATCCCTGTGATTGGCCGAACGACGCGCCCGGCGTGCGGACGTAGCTGCCCTGCGCAGTGACGTTGGTGCTGGGCAGCAGGTTCGTGCGAGTCTCGCGCAGCACCGCGCGTGCCTGCCGCAGGTTCGCGGCGGCGACGCGTAGGTCGGTATTGGCCGCCAGCGCTTCCTGCACCAGGCGATCGACGATCGGCTCGTCGAACAGCCGCCACCAGTCGGCAGGCGGCTCGGCGGGGACGAAGCCGGGCGCCGAGGCGCCCGAGAAGGGCACCTGCGCCGGCTGCTTGGGTGCGGGGGAAACATAGTCGGGGCCGACCATGCAGCCCGAAAGGGCGAGCCCGGCGAGGGCGACGAGACCGCGTTTCATCAAGCTTCTCCCGCGCCAGCCGGTGCCGCCGCTGCGGGGGGCGCTTCGGGCTCGGCGCGCTTGCGGCTCAGGCGTTCGCCGAGGCCGCGCATCAGGACATAGAAGATCGGAGTGAAGATCAGGCCGAAGAAGGTGACACCGACCATGCCGAACGACACCGCGGTGCCCAGCGACTGGCGCATCTCCTGGCCCGGACCGGTCGCGATCGCGAGCGGGATCACGCCGAAGATGAAGGCGAAGCTGGTCATCAGGATCGGACGCAGGCGCGATCGCGCGGCGTGCACCGCGGCTTCGAACCGGTTCATCCCTTCCTCTTCGCCCTGCTTGGCGAACTCGACGATCAGAATCGCATTCTTGGCTGCAAGCGCGATGAGCACGACAAGCCCCACTTGGGTGAGGATGTTGTTGTCCATCCCCCGCAGGCTCACGCCCAGCAACGCTGCCAGAATGCACATCGGCACGATCAGGATCACCGCCAGCGGCAGCGTGATCGATTCATACTGCGCCGCGAGCACCAGGAACACGAACACCACCGCCAGCACGAAGATCAGCGCCGAGCTGCCTCCCGCCTCCTTCTGCTGATAGGCGAGCCCGGTCCATTCGAACGAATAACCCTGCGGCAGCGTGTTGGCGGCGAGCTGCTCCATCGTGGCGAGCGCATCGCCCGAGGAGACGCCCGGCGCCGCCTGACCCTGGAGCTCCACCGCGGGGAGCAGGTTGTAGCGCACCACGCGCGATGCCCCCGAATCCCGGTGGAAGGTGGCAACCGCGGAGAGCGGTACCATCTCGCCGCTGCGCGAGCGGACCTGGAGCCGGCCGATGTCCGCAAGGTCGTCGCGCGAGCCCGGCTCGGCCTGCGCGGTCACGCGGAAGGTGCGGCCGAGCAAGTTGAAGTCGTTGACATAGGTCGAACCGATGTAGGTGCCGATCGCTTCGAACACCTGCCCGGGCTCGACGCCCAGCAGCTGTGCCTTGTCGCGGTCGACGTCGGCACGGATGCGGGGATTGGAGGTGTTGAACAGCGAGAAGACCTGCTCGACGTTGGGTTGCTGCATCGCCGCGCCCATCATCGCGCCGGTCGCGCCTTCCAGTCCGCGCCAACCGCCATTGGCCGAACGGTCCTGGATCATCATCACGAAGCCGCTGCCGTTGCCCAGGCCCTGGACCGCAGGCGGCGCGATCATGAAGATATTGGCGCCTTCGATCTGCCCCGCGAGCGCTCCGGTGAGCTGGCCGGCCATCGCCGCCGCCGACTTCTCGGAGCCGCGCTCCTCCCAGTCGGCAAGTTTCAGGAACATCACGCCCGAGTTGGACGCCTGGCTGAAGCTCGCACCGTCGAGGCCCGCGAAGGCTGCGCCGTCAATTACGCCGTCCGTCTTGCTGGCGATGTCATAGGCCTTGTTCAGGATCTCGCTCGTGCGGTCGAGCGATGCGCCCGGCGGAAGCTGCACCACGCCGATCAGGAAGCCCTGATCCTGCTCGGGGATGAACCCCGTCGGCGTTGCCGTGAGCCGCCAGCCGGTGAGCGCGAGCAGACCAGCGTAGATGATCATCATGATCAGGCCCATCCGCACCACGCGCGCGGTGAGACGGCCGTAGCGGTCCGAGAGCCAGTCGAATCCGGCGTTGAACTTCTCGGCGCCGACCCGGACCGGGCGGAGCCAGCGGGGGCCGTGATCGACGTCGTGGTGCTTGTGCGGCTTGAGAAGCAGCGCAGCCATTGCCGGCGAGAGCGTGAGCGACACGAGCAGCGAGATCGCCGAAGCTGCGGCGATCGTCACCGCGAACTGGCGGTAGAAGATGCCCGGGATACCCGCGACCATCGCAGTCGGGATGAACACCGAGACGAGCACCAGGCCGATCGCGATCAGCGCGCCGGACACTTCTTTCATCGTTCGGTGCGCAGCCTCGCGCGGGGACATGCCTTCGCGCATATGCTTCTCGACCGCTTCGACCACGACGATCGCGTCATCGACCACGATGCCCACCGCCAGCACCAGGCCGAACAGTGACAGCGAGTTGATCGAGAAGCCGAGCGCGAGCTGCACCGCGAAGGTGCCGACAAGCGCGATCGGAATGGCGACGATCGGGATCACCGCGGCGCGCCACGTCTGGAGGAAGACGAGCACGACGAGAACGACGAGTACCACCGCTTCGAGCAGCGTGTGCTCCACGGCCTCGACCGAGGCCTGGACATATTCGGTGGGGTTGTAGGGGATCGACCATTTCATCCCCTGCGGGAAGTCGCGCCCCAGCGTCTCCATCTCGGCGAGCACGAGCTCGGCTGCGTTGAGCGAGTTCGCGCCCGGCTGCTGGACGATCGCGAGCGCGATGCCCGGCTCGCCGCCGAACGAGCCGCGGATCGAATAATCCTGGCTGCCCAGCTCGACGCGCGCCACGTCGCTCAGGCGCGTGATCGCGCCGTTCTGCGGATCGGACTTGACCGTGATGTTCGAGAATTGCTCGACGGTGCGCAGGCGGCCCTCGACGTCCACCGATACTTCGAAGGACGGATCGGCGGAACCGGTGGGCGTCTGGCCGAGCGCGCCGCCCGCCACCTGGACGTTCTGCGCGCGCAGCGCCGCGACGATCTCGCTCGACGTGAGGTTGCGCGCAGCGGCGCGGTCCGGATCGATCCAGACGCGCATCGAATAATTGCCGCCGCCGAACACCTGGACGCTTCCCACGCCTTCGAGCCGCAGCAGCCGGTCGCGGATGGTCGTGTTGGCGTAATTGCCGATGTAATCGGTATCGAGGCTTCCGTCGGGCGAGGTAAGCGCCACGATCATCAGGAAGCCCGATTCCTGCTTGTTCACCGTCACGCCCACCTGGCGCACCTGCTCGGGCAGGCGTGGCTCGGCAAGGCGCACGCGGTTCTGCACGAGCACCTGCGCGGAATCGAGATCGGTGCCGGGCTGGAAGGTCACGGTGATCTGCGCAGCGCTCTGCGTGGAGGAGGAGCTCATGTAGAGCATGCCCTCGACGCCGTTGATCTCCTGCTCGAGCGGCGCCGCAACGGTCTCGGCGATCGTCTCGGGCGAGGCGCCGGCATAGGAGGCCTGGACCGCGATCGTGGGCGGTGCGATCTCGGGATATTGCGAGAGCGGCAGCAACGGATAGCAGAAGGCGCCGATCAGCGTGATGAAGACCGAGATCACGGCCGCGAAGATCGGCCGCTCGATGAAGAAGCTGGAAATATTCATGGTCCGGCCCTTCAGCGCCCGTTCGCGGGAAGCGCGGTGGAGGCAGGCAGGGCGGAACTGCCCGGCGCCGCAACGGGTGCAGCAGCCTGCGCCTGGATCTTGCCCGGTTGCGGAGTGACCTTCTGGCCCGGACGCGCGCGCTGGATGCCGCCGATGATCACGCGGTCCTCACGCGCAATGCCGCTGCGGATCACGCGGAGGTTGCCGCGGAGTGCGCCGGTCTGCACGGGCTTGGCGGTGACGGTGCCGTCCTTTCCGACCACGAGCACAATCTGCCGCGCCGCATCGGCCATCACCGCCGTGTCGGGCACCAGCATCGCGTCATAGGGCTGCGACGCCTCCAGCCGGAGCGAGCCGAACATACCGGGCTTCAGGAAGCCGCCCGGATTGGGCATGATCGCCCGTGCGCGGATCGTGCCCGCGCCGGCATCGATCGCATTGTCGACGAAGTCGAGCGTGCCGGCGTGGGTGAAATCATTCTCGTCGCTGAGCTTTACGCGCACCGGCGAGCCGGGACGCACGCCCGAGCCTTCGCGCTGGTACTTGAGCAGCAATGCTTCCGAACCCTGGAACACGAAGTGCAGCGGATCGATCGAAACGATCCGGGTGAGCACCGTCTGATCTGCGGTGACCGAGTTGCCCGGATCGACATTGCGTTCGGAGATGCGTCCGCTGATCGGCGCGGTCACGCGCGTGAAGCCGAGGTCGAGCTCGCGGGCGCGGACGTTGGCCTGGGCGGCCGCGACCTGCGCCGCGCCGGACCGGACTGCCGCCTGGCGCGATTCGACTTCTTCCTGGCTGGCCGCACGCTGCGAAGCGAGCGACTGCGATCGCGCAAGCTCGGTACGCGCATTGGCGAGCGTCGCCTGCGCCTGGGCGAGCTGCGCGCGCGCCTGGGCCAGCGCAGCCTCGGTCGGGCGCGCATCGATAGTGAAGAGCAGCTGGCCCTTGCGGACGAACTCGCCGTCGCGGAAGTGCACGCCCTGGAGGTAGCCGGAAGCGCGCGGGCGCACCTCGACGTCCTGGATCGCCTCGAAACGGCCGACGAATTCGTCCCAGTCGACCACCTGCTGCACCAGCGGCTGCGAGACGGTGACGGGCGGTGCGCCCTGCTGGGGCGGGCCCGATTCGCCTCCGCCGCACGCCGAAAGCGCGAGTGCGGCTGCGAGAGCCGGAATGACAAGCGTCTGGGATTTCATCGAAAACATATGCGCGTTCCTGGTTCTGCCCAGTTCGGCGACCCTCTTTCCGGGTGACCTCTTTGGTGGGCCTTTCCCGTGAGGCGGGCTACGGCCAAGTTGAAGCCTTGTCAACGCTCGTAGACATGAATGTCCACAACTGTTGACCTGTGGGGCGGCGATGATAGGAGAGGGGATCATGATCCCGCCCACCCAGGCTCCGCGCTCGCGCAATGCGGCCGCCACGCGACAGGCGATGCTCGCCTCCGCACGCCGCCACTTCGCCCGCGAAAGTTACGAGAACGTCGGCCTGCGCGAGATCGCAGGCGATGCCGGTGTCGATCCAGCGCTGGTCAGCCGGTATTTCGGCAGCAAGGAACAGCTCTTCAAAGAGGCGGTCCGCGGCGACGACGAGCACATCATGCATGGGGTGTCGCGTGCGGATCTGCCGGCGCATTTCGCCGCGCTGCTGCTCGATGGTAAGGGCGAGGATGCTCAGGACGCCGATGCCCAGATCGATCGGCTGATGATCCTGCTGCGTTCGGCCTCATCGCCCAAGGCCTCGAGCATCATCCGCGAGGCGATCGACGAGGACATATTGGAGCCGGTGGCGGCGCTGCTGGGAGGGAAGGATGCCGAGCTGCGGGCGAGCCTTTGCCTCTCGGTGCTGATGGGAACGGGAATCCTTCGTTCCGCGCTGGCGGTGGCGCCCCTCAGCGCTGCGGGAAGCGGTGCGCTCCAGCGGCGCCTCACTTCGCTGTTTGCTGCCGCGATCGACGAAAAGTCGGACGCGGCCTGACATCTCCGATCAGCGTGTCGGCCAGACGGCCAGGCTGGTCTCGACGAGCCGTTCGAGCTCCTCGCGACTCGCGCCGGCGCCCGCCTGGAGCGTGAGGCCCTGGAGCAAAGCTACGAGATAGGCGGCGAGGCCTTCGGCGGTCATGTCATCGGGAAGGTCGCCTTCGGCCTTGGCGCGTTCGAATCGCTCGATCAGCGTGCGTCCGGACGATTTGCGACGCTCGATCACTTCGGCGCGAATCGACTCGGCTTCGACGCCGCACGCCACCGAACTGATCACGCGCAGGCAGCCCTTGGGGTCACCGCAATCGCTGGTCTGCATCGCCAGCGCGCCGCGCAGCAGCCGCTCGGCGACCGCGCGAGCCGTTGGCGCGTCGATCGCGTCGCGCATATAGGCGAGCTTCTCGCGCTCGTAGAGATCGAGCGCCTTGCGGAACAGCGCCTCCTTGTTGCCGAAGGCGGCGTAGAGGCTCGGACGAGTGATTCCCATCGCATCGGTGAGGTCGCTCAACGACGCGCCCTCATAGCCCTTGGTCCAGAAGACGCGCAGCGCTGCCGCCAGCGCATCGTCAACATCGAATTCCCGCGGGCGACCCTTTGCAGCGGGGCAGAGTATGTTTTTCATAATGATCGGTACATAAGCATAAATCGCGGAAAATCCAATCGGATTGTGCCGTGCGGATCTAGGTAGTTCCCCTAGCGCGGGGCGGCTGTCGAGCAAATTCGGGACGCATGGCTGCGAATCTGTGCTGAAATGCAGCTTGCTCCAAGGTCGAACTCCTGCTAGTTCGTTCGAACGAACAGGAGTTCCATGGTTTCGCAGACTCTTCTTGAAACGGCGATCGACCAATTCGGCCGGCTCGGCTTCGAAGGCGCGAGCACGCGCGACATCGCGCGCGCCTCGGGCACGGCGATGTCGTCGATCACTTATCATTTCGGCGGCAAGCAGGGGCTGTACCTGGCCGCGGCGGAGCACATCGCCGCGTCGATCCGCGCGCGGCAGGACGAAACGGTCGCGCAGGCGCTCGAGTCGGGCCGCGCCTCGCCCGCGGCGGCGGCGGCGGCGATCGCCACGATTCTCGACGGACTCGCGCAGATGATGCTGCGGCCCGAGACCGAGGCGTGGTCGCGCTTCATCATCCGCGAGCAGCAGGTTCCGACCGAGGCTTTCGACCGATTGTACGATCTCGCGATGCGCCCCGTGCTGGATGTCTTCGTCGAGCTGATCCAGCGCGCGCGTCCCGATCTCGATCGCCGCGAGGCAGCCGCGATGAGCATCCTGCTGTTCGGCCAAGCGATGGTGCTGCGCGCCGGCCGCGCCTCGGTCTGCCGCGCGCTCGAGATCGACCAGCTCGATGAAGACACCGCGGCGATGCTGCGGGCGCGAATCCGCGCCAACGCAATGTGCATTCTTTCGGAGAAGCCCCGATGAACCGACGCCGGCTTGTCATCATTGTCCTGATCGTCGCGCTCGTGGTCGCCGCCGCGGCGACGCGCGGTTTCGGCCTGCTACGACCGACCCGCGACGGGGGGCTGGAACTCTACGGCAATGTCGACATCCGCGAGGTCGACCTCGGCTTCCGCGTCAACGGCCGGATCGCGGCGATCGGCGTCGATGAGGGCGACAAGGTCCGGCAGGGGCAACTTCTCGCGACGCTGGAGACCAACACGATCGACAGCCGCGTCGCCGAAGCCGATGCCCGTATCGCCCAGGCGCGGGCGCAGCTCGACAAGCTGCGCAACGGCAATCGTCCGCAGGACATCGCCCAGGCCCGCGCACGCGTCGAGGCCGCCCAAGCCGCGGCACGCGACGCCGACCGCGACTATGCGCGCCGCCAGCCGCTTGTGGGTCCGGGAGCGATCAGCCGCGACGTATGGGAACAGACCGTTGCGCAACGCGACCAGGCGCGTGCGCAGCTGCGCGAGGCGCAACAGGCGCTGTCGCTCCTCAATGCCGGCAGCCGCTCCGAAGATGTCGCCGCGGCGGCCGCCGAGCTGCGATCGGCCGAGGCCGCGCGAAAAGGAGCGGGGACCGACCTCTCCGACACGCGTCTGATCGCCTCCGCCAACGGCACGGTGGTGACGCGGGCGCGCGAGCCCGGAGCGATCGTCCAGCCGGGCGAGACGGTGCTCACGCTGGCGATCGATCGGCCGATGCGCGTGCGCGCCTATGTCTCGGAAACCGATCTCGCCCGGATCAGCCCGGGAATGAAGGTCCAGGTCACCGCGGACGGCAATCCCAAGGCCTACAACGGCACGATCGGCTATATCTCGCCGCGCGCGGAGTTCACGCCCAAGACCGTCGAGACCGCAAATCTGCGTACCGATCTGGTCTATCAGCTGCGCATCATCGTAGGCGATCCCGATGATGCCCTGCGCCAGGGGCAGCCAGTGACGGTGCGCGTCCCAGCCGCCCGCCCCGCGCGCGAGGATTGACGCCGTGGCCGGGCCGCTCGCCCGCACCGAGAAGCTGGTCAAGCGCTTCGGCGAGGGCGCACCTGCGCTCGATGGCGTCTCGATGGCGATCGAGCCGGGGCAGATCACCGGCCTCGTCGGCCCGGACGGCGCCGGCAAGACCACGCTGATCCGCATCCTCGCTGGGCTGATGGCGCCTACCGAAGGCACGATCGAGGTGCTCGGCGGCGCGCCCGGTGACCGGCTCGATGATCTCGGTTACATGCCGCAACGCTTCGGGCTCTACGAAGACCTGTCGGTCATCGAGAACCTTCGCCTCTATGCCGAAGTCCGTGGATTGCCGCGCGAGGAGCGTGCCGAGAGCTTCGGCCGGCTGCTCGAGTTCACCGATCTCGCGCGCTTCCAGGATCGGCTCGCGGGCCGGCTTTCGGGCGGCATGAAGCAGAAGCTCGGGCTCGCCTGCGCGCTGGTGAAGACTCCACGCGTGCTGTTGCTTGACGAGCCGGGTGTCGGCGTCGATCCGATCTCGCGGCGCGAGCTCTGGTCGATGGTGGGCGACCTCACCGATCAGGGGATCGCGGTGCTCTGGTCGACCGCCTATCTCGACGAAGCGGAGAAGTGCGACACCGTCTACCTGCTCAACGAAGGCAAACTGCTGTTCGACGGCCCGCCTGCCGAGCTGACTGGCGCAGTCGCCGACCGGGTGATCCGCGTCACCGGTTTCACCGATCGCCGCCGCCGCTTCCTCACCCATGCGCTCGATCGCGAGGATGTGATCGACGGCACGATCCAGGGCCGCTCGGTTCGGCTGCTTATCGCCGACGGCGCCGCGATACCCGAGGCGGCTGCGCTGGAGGGTGGCCCGGATACGAAGGTGGAGCCCGCGCCGCCGCGCTTCGAAGACGGCTTCATCGAGCGGCTGGGAGGCGGCCCCGCCGGGACCAGTTCGCTCGCCGAGACTTACCGCACCATTCCGCCCAAGGACGAATGCGCGATCGAGGCGAACGGCCTCACCAAGCGCTTCGGCGAGTTCACCGCGGCGAAGGACATGCACTTCGCTATCCCGCGCGGCGAGATTTTCGGACTGCTCGGCCCAAACGGCGCGGGCAAGTCGACCACCTTCAAGATGCTGTGCGGGCTGCTGACGCCCACCAGCGGCACGGGCTCGGTCGCGGGCAAGTCGCTGCGCCACGCGCGGGCCGATGCGCGGGCATCGCTCGGCTATATGGCGCAGAAATTCTCGCTCTACGGCGATCTGAGCGTGCGCCAGAACCTCGATTTCTTCGCCGGCGCCTATGATCTGGACCGCCCCCGCGCCCGGCGCGCGATCGCGGCGATGACCGAGATTTTCGAGCTCGGCGACCGCCTCGACGTCAACGCGGGCACACTCCCGCTCGGTTTCAAGCAGCGACTCGCGCTCGCCTGCGCAGTGATGCACGAGCCGCCGGTGCTGTTCCTCGACGAGCCCACGTCGGGTGTCGATCCGGTCACGCGCCGCGAGTTCTGGACACACATCAACGGGCTGGTCGAGAAGGGGGTAACCGTGCTCGTCACTACCCACTTCATGGATGAAGCCGAATATTGCGACCGCGCGACGCTGATCTATCGCGCCGAACAGATCGCCACCGGCACCCCCGACGAGCTCAAGGCCGAGGCGGGCCGCCTCGCCGGTATCGATGACCCGACGATGGAAGATGCGTTCATCGCGCTGATCGAGGAATTCGACCGCAAGCGCGGTGAAGGGAGGGAGGCAGCGTGATCCGTTTCGATCTTCGCCGCCTGGCGGCGCTGTCGCGCAAGGAAGGCGCGCAGATCCTGCGCGATCCTTCCACCTTCCTGATCGCCTTCGTGCTGCCGATGATCCTGCTGTTCCTGTTCGGCTATGCCGTGTCGCTCGACAGCACGCGGACGCGAGTGGCGGTGGTGCTGCAGGATAGCAGCGCGCCCGCGCTCCGGCTCGCCCAAGCCTATCAGCGCTCCGCCTATTTCGATGTCACCATGGCGCGGAGCGTCGCCGGGGTGCGCGACCGGATGGTCGACGGCAACCTGCGCGCGATCATCGTGATCCCGAGCGATTTCGGCGACGGCGTGAAGCGCGGCAAGGCGCCGCCGATCCAGATCATCACCGACGGCTCCCAACCCAACACCGCCAATTTCGCAGCCGCTTACGGAGAGGGCGTGCGGGCGAGCTGGGCGGCCGCCGAGGGGCTGGAGCGCAACCCGCGCGCAGCACAGCCGCCGGTCTCAGTCTCGACGCGCTATTGGTACAATCCCGAGCTGATGAGCCGCTATTTCCTGGTCCCCGGCTCGATCGCCAATGTGATGACGATGGTCGGTACTTTGCTCACCGCGCTCGTCGTCGCGCGCGAATGGGAGCGGGGGACGATGGAAGCGATGATGGCCACGCCGATCAGCATGGCCGAGTTCATCGCGAGCAAGGTGATCCCCTATTTCCTGCTGGCCCAGGTCTCGATGGCGCTGTGCGCGGTGATCGGCGTCTGGGTGTTCGGCGTGCCGTTCCGCGGATCGGTGCTCACGCTGTTCGCTATCTCCTCGGCCTTTCTGATGCCGGCGCTCGGGCTCGGGCTGTTCATTTCGGCCGCCACCAAGAACCAGTTCGTCGCGAGCCAGATCGCGCTGCTCTCGGCCTTCCTGCCTACCTTCCTGCTTTCGGGCTTCATCTATGAGATCGGATCGATGCCCTGGCCGATCCAGGCGCTCACCTATCTCGTGCCCGCGCGCTATCTGATCCCGGCGCTGCAGTCGGTGTTCCTCGCGGGCGACCAATGGGGGCTGATCCTGCCCAACATCGGCATCATGCTGTGCTTCGGGGCGCTGTTCTTCCTGCTGTCGTTCCGCGTCACGCGGCGGAGCCTCGACTGATGCGCGGGCTTTTCGGAGGAGCCGGCTTCCGCCGGTTGGGAGCCATGATCGTCAAGGAGCTGTGGGCGGTGCTGCGCGATCCCAAGTCGCGGATCGTGCTGTTCGTCCCGCCGCTGATGCAGCTCTTCATCTTCACCTTCGCGACCACGCTGGACGTCAAGAACGTCGACGTCGGCGTGCTCGACCGCAGCAGTGGCGCGCATTCGGTGGAACTGGTCCAGCGGATTGCCGGCAGCCCCAATTTCCGCGAGATCGTGCGGCTGCGCAGCTTCGACGACCTCGAACATGCAATCGACAACCAGCGCGTGATCGCCGCAATCGTGATCGACGAGGACTTCGACCGGCGGTTGGCCACTAACCGGCCCGCGACGATCGGCGTGGTGCTCGACGGTCGCCGCTCGAACGCGGCGCAGATCGTCGCGGGCTACCTCACGCAGATCGCCGGGCAGGTGGGAGCCGACCTGACCGCCGCGCCGGGCCGAGAAGCATCGGCAGGAAGCGTCGTTACCAACTGGTACAATCCCGCACTCGATTACATCTGGTTCACGCTCCCGTCGCTGGTCGCCATCATCACTGCGGTGGCGGGGCTCGCGATCACGTCGCAGAGCGTCGCACGCGAGCGCGAGCTCGGCACCTTCGACCAGCTGATGGTCTCGCCGCTGCGCGTCCACGAGATATTGATCGGCAAGATGGTGCCGCCGTTCATCATCGGGATGATCAACGGCAGCGTTTATCTGGTGGTGGCGCCGCTCGTCTTCGGGGTGCCCTTCACCGGCTCCTATCTGCTCTTCTTCCTGAGCCTCGCGATCTATCTGATCGCACTCATCGGGCTTGGTATGCTCGTCTCGTCTGCCGCGCAGACGCAGCAGCAGGCTTTTCTCGGCGTCTTCCTGGTCATGACGCCGCTCATGCTGCTCTCGGGCTATGCCGCGCCGATCGACAACATGCCCGAATGGCTCCAGCTCGTGACCTATCTCGACCCGGCCCGCTATTTCCTGATCATCGTCCAGGGCCTGTTCCTCAAGGCGATGCCGGCGGGCGCCGTTTTCCACCAGCTCTGGCCGCTCATGCTGATTGCGATCGTGACGCTCTCGGCGTCGGCCTGGCTTTTCCGTGCGCGCATGGAGTGACTGCAATGCCTCGTTACCTGCCTCTCCTGAGCCTCACTGTCGCGCTGGCGGGCTGCACCGTCGGCCCCGATTATCGCGCACCCCAGACGAGCGCCGCGCCCGACTGGATCGAGCCCGGCACCGCGGGGCCGGTAGATGCAAGCTGGTGGGAGCGGTTCGGCGATCCCCAACTCACTGCGCTCGTCCAGCGCGCGCTCGTGGGCAGCCCCGACCTGGCCGAGGCGCAGGCCCGCGTCGCCGAAGCCCGCGCGAACCGGGATGCCGCGGTCGGCGGGCGATTCCCCACGATCGAGGCCACAGGATCGGCCACCCAGAACACGCTGAGCGAGAACGGTCAGCTTCCGATCGGCAACATCCCGGGCTTCGAACGGAGCTTCCCGATCTACGATCTCGGCTTCGATGCGAGCTGGGAAATCGATCTCTGGGGCCGCCAGCGCCGCCAGGTCGAGGCGGCAGGTGCGCGGCTGGAGGCGGCAACCTTCGCGCGCGGCGACGTGATGCTCACGCTGATCGGCGAGCTCGTGCGCAACTATGTCGATCTTCGCGCGGCACAGGCCGATGCCGCGACTGCCGAGGGGCTGGCCGCGTCGGACGCCGAGCTCGCACGGCTAACGCAGCTCCGGTTCACCGCGGGCGAAGCCTC
The DNA here is from genome assembly GCF_051400635.1 of Sphingomonas radicis. Taxonomy (NCBI): domain Bacteria; kingdom Pseudomonadati; phylum Pseudomonadota; class Alphaproteobacteria; order Sphingomonadales; family Sphingomonadaceae; genus Sphingomonas; species Sphingomonas radicis. The sequence goes on along the minus strand of NZ_JBLFFG010000005.1, from coordinate 87,199 downwards.
CCGGCTCGAGCTCGAGCGCGCGCAGGCAAGCGCTCGTACCAGCGCCGCTGCAATTCCCGATGCCCGCGCGCGGGCTGCAGCCGCCGCCTATCGTATCGCTGCGCTCGTCGGTGTGCCGCCCGAGCAGGTGGTCCCCGAGCTTCAGCCCGCCAAGCCTTTGCCTGCGGCGCCCGACACCATCCTGGTCGGTGTGCGATCCGATCTGCTCCAGCGCCGCCCAGATGTGCGCCGCGCCGAACGCGAGCTTGCCGCCGCCACTGCCGATATCGGCGTAGCTACCGCCGACCTGTTTCCGCGCTTCTCGTTGCTGGGCAGCCTCGGCCAGCAGGCGCGGGACCCCGCCGACCTCTTCTCGGGGGACAGCACGCGGCTGCAGATCGGGCCCAGCTTCTCCTGGCCGATCTTCTCCTTCGGACGAATTCGCGCGCAGATCCGCGCCAGCGATGCCCGGGCGCAGGGCGCTGCCGCGCGCTACGAGAAGGCCGTGACCGGCGCGCTTTCGGACAGCGAGGCAGCGATCAACCGCTTCCTCAATGCCCGCGCCGCACTGGAGCAGACCGAGGCTGCGGCCGAGCGCGAGCGCGCCGGCTTCGTGCTCGCGGAGCGACGGGCGGCCGGCGGCGAGGACGATCGGCTCGCGCTCGAACGCGCCCGCCAGTCGCTACTCGCCGCCGAGCGCAGCCGCAATCAGGCGCGCGCAGCCAAGGCGCAAGCCGCGGCTGCGCTCTACAAGTCGCTCGGCGGCGGCTGGAGCTGAGGGCTCTAGATCAGAAGCTGGTGCGAGCGCGCGAGCAGCGCCACTACTTCGTCATCCTCGGTCTGCGTGAAATCGGCGTAATGCGCGCCGATCGCATAGAAGATTTCCGGCGCGTGCAGGCATATGAGTTCGTCGCATTCGTCGCGAAGCCCGGCGATGCTGTCGGCCGGAGCGATCGGCACCGCGAGCACAAGATGGGTGGGCAATGCCTTGCGTACCCCGCGCAGCGCGGCCTTCACGGTGCCTCCGGTGGCGATCCCGTCATCCACAACGATCACCGTGCGTCCGGCGATCGGGATGGGTTCGCGGTCGCCGATATAGGCCCGGCGGCGGCGATCGATCTCTCCCAGTTGCCGGCGGAGCTCGGCCTTCACATAGTCAGGCCCAGCGCCGGCCTGGCGGGCGATCTCCTCGTTGAGCACGAGCTGCGGGTCTGTGCCGTCCACCACGGCGCCGATACCCAGCTCCTCATGACCGGGTGCGCCGAGCTTGCGGACGAAGAGCAAATCGAGCTCGGCGTCGAGCGCCGTCGCGACCTCATAGGCGACCGGAACTCCCCCGCGCGGCAGTGCCAGTACGAGCGGGTGGCGTGAGCGCAGATGTGCGAGCGCGTCGGCGAGTCGGCGTCCGGCGTCGGCACGATCGCGGAAAGCGGGACCTTCGAACATCGCGGCCTCTCCGGCGGCTTCTCGCCGCTGACGTTTCAACGATCGATCGCCGCAAACGATGCGGCGATGGCGCGTCAGGGGCGCTGGTTCTTGCGCGCGATGGCGATCAGGATGAGGATGAAGGCGGCGAGCCGGACCAGGTAGACCCAGCTGCGATACTCGCTGGGAACTCCGCCCAGCGCGAGGATCGCCTGTGCGGCGCCGAGCAGCAGGAAGGCGATGCTGAACGAGAGGAACAGCTCGTCGCGCGTGTCGCGCCAGAAGCGCAGGAAGAAGAGCGCGGCGGCGACGAAGCCGAGCGTGATCGCCCCGGAGAGGAAAGCGAGAACCGTCACGCGCGTTCCTCCATGTCCCAGATGAAGCCGAACAGCAGCACACACACGGCCGCCAGGGACAGCCCGAGCCGCACCAGCCCGAAGTCGATCCACGCGATCAGCAGCATGTCGACGATCACGAACGCGTTGTTCACGGCGAGCAGCGCGAAGCACAAAGTGCTCCACAGCAGCAGCCGCGCACCGTTGCGGCGATAGCTGCGGCCCAGCAGCAGCGCGCAGGCAGTGCTGGTGGCGAAGCAGAGCAGATAGACTGCGGCGGGAAAATATTCGGCCATGCTCAATCCCTTCGCAGCTTGAACGCATCGGCAAAGCCGACCACTCCCGGCGCCGGTGCCGGGACGACGATGATCCGGCGCACCGCATCGGGGCGGCGGGCGTAGAGCTCCTCGGCGGCTTCGGCGAGCGCGTCCACGCTTTCGGAGACGGGCTGGTAGCGCACCGTCCCGTCCGCCTCCGCCACGATCAGGCCCGCGGCCATGAGCGATTCCACGCTGTGGCTCACCACCAGATCGCTGCCTCTCAGCGCCTGCACCAGATCGGGCTGCGTCCATGCCCGGTCGCGATTCTTGCGTAGATGGCAAAGCAGCTCGAGCGACCAGACCGACCGGAAGGTCGATCGAATGAAGCTGGAGAGCTCTTGCTTGGCCGGCATCGTTGAAGCCGTCTCCGTTTTGCGACCGTTCCCCCGGACCCCTTTGTGCCCCTTACCTAGCGGCTCAATTGCTTCGCGCAACCGTCCCAAAGCTGGCGCCACCGTTAGGACTTTTTTCGGTGTTACTGGGGCAAGCACTTGGCTATGAACGAAAGTTAGGCCGGGGGGTCGTGCAGCTTGTCTCATCTGGGGAGGGGAGACGCCAGGAGTTTCAGGTGAACGCGGAATTGCCCCACGACGCGCTCGACCGTCGCCAACTCGTCGCCGCCCTCCGCAGCTTTCGCCGCGGTGATTTTTCCGTCCGTTTGCCCGAGGATCTGCCGGGGCTGGACGGCGAAATCGCCTCGCTCTTCAACGAGGTCGTTGCCCTCGAAGAGGATATGAGCAACGAGTTCGTCCGCCTTTCCCGCGTGGTCGGCAAGGAGGGCAAGATCACCCAGCGCGGCCATGTCCGCGGCGCCACCGGCGGCTGGGACATCAAACTGCGCGCATTGAACGAATTGATCGAGGACACGGTGCAGCCCACCGCCGAGGTCGCCCGCGTGATCGGCGCCGTGGCGAAGGGCGACCTATCGCAGACGATGGTGGTCGAGATCGACGGCAGGCCGCTGCGCGGCGAGTTCCTGCGCATCGGCAAGGTGGTGAACACCATGGTCGAGCAGCTCGCCTCCTTCGCGGCCGAAGTGACGCGCGTGGCACGCGAAGTGGGCACCGAGGGTAAGCTCGGCGGCCAGGCGACCGTGAAGGGCGTGGCCGGCACGTGGAAGGACCTCACCGACAACGTCAACGCAATGGCGACCAACCTCACCGGGCAGGTGCGCAATATCGCCGAAGTGACGACCGCGGTGGCCTCGGGCGATCTTTCCAAGAAGATCACCGTGGACGTGAAGGGGGAAATCCTGGAGCTCAAGAACACCATCAACACGATGGTGGACCAGCTCAATTCGTTCGCCTCGGAAGTGACGCGCGTGGCGCGCGAGGTGGGCACCGAAGGCAAGCTGGGCGGTCAGGCGCGCGTGGAGGGCGTGGCTGGTACCTGGAAGGACCTCACCGACAACGTCAACCTGATGGCGGACAATCTCACCGGGCAGGTGCGTAACATCGCCGAAGTGACGACCGCGGTGGCCTCGGGCGACTTGTCCAAGAAGATCACCGTCGACGTGCGCGGGGAGATTCTGGAGCTGAAGAACACCATCAACACGATGGTGGACCAGCTCAACGGCTTCGCCTCGGAAGTTACCCGCGTGGCGCGCGAAGTGGGTTCGGAAGGCAAGCTGGGCGGCCAGGCGCAGGTCGAGGGCGTCGCCGGCACCTGGAAGGACCTCACCGACAATGTGAACCTGATGGCCGGCAACCTGACGGGCCAGGTGCGCAACATCGCCGAGGTTACGACCGCGGTGGCCTCGGGCGATCTTTCGAAGAAGATCACCGTCGACGTGAAGGGCGAGATCCTGGAGCTCAAGAACACCATCAACACGATGGTGGACCAGCTCAACGGCTTTGCCTCGGAAGTGACGCGCGTGGCACGCGAAGTGGGTACCGAAGGGCGACTCGGCGGTCAGGCGCAGGTGCCGGGCGTGGGCGGCACCTGGAAGGATCTCACCGACAACGTCAACCTGATGGCCGACAATCTGACCGGTCAGGTGCGCAACATCGCCGAAGTGACGACCGCGGTGGCGAAGGGCGATCTTTCGAAGAAGATCACCGTCGACGTGCGCGGCGAGATCCTGGAGCTCAAGAACACCATCAACACGATGGTGGACCAGCTCAACGGCTTCGCCTCGGAAGTGACGCGCGTGGCGCGCGAAGTGGGTTCGGAAGGCAAGCTAGGCGGTCAGGCGCAGGTCGAGGGCGTCGCCGGCACCTGGAAGGACCTCACCGACAATGTGAATCTGATGGCGGGCAATCTGACCGGCCAGGTGCGCAACATCGCCGAAGTGACGACCGCGGTGGCGAAGGGCGACCTTTCCAAGAAGATCACCGTCGACGTGAAGGGCGAGATCCTGGAGCTCAAGAACACCATCAACACGATGGTGGATCAGCTCAACGGCTTCGCTTCCGAAGTGACTCGCGTGGCGCGCGAAGTGGGTTCGGACGGCAAGCTGGGCGGCCAGGCGCAAGTGCCGGGCGTGGGCGGCACCTGGAAGGATCTGACCGACAATGTGAACGCAATGGCCGCGAACCTGACCGGCCAGGTGCGTAACATCGCCGAAGTGACGACCGCGGTGGCACTCGGTGACTTGTCGAAGAAGATTACCGTGGACGTGAAGGGTGAGATCCTGGAGCTCAAGAACACCATCAACACGATGGTGGACCAGCTCAACAGCTTCGCCTCGGAAGTGACGCGCGTGGCGCGCGAGGTGGGCACCGAGGGCAAGCTCGGCGGCCAGGCGCAGGTCCGCGGCGTCGCAGGCACCTGGGCCGACCTCACCGACAATGTGAACCTGATGGCGGCGAACCTCACCGGCCAAGTGCGCAATATCGCGGACGTGACCACCGCGGTGGCGCGCGGCGACCTCTCCAAGAAGATCACGGTGGAGGTGAAGGGGGAGATCCTGGAGCTCAAGAACACCATCAACGTGATGGTGGACCAGCTCAACGGCTTCGCGTCCGAAGTGACCCGCGTGGCGCGCGAAGTGGGCACCGAGGGCAAGCTCGGCGGCCAGGCACAGGTGCCCGGCGTTGGCGGGACCTGGAAGGACCTCACCGATAACGTGAATCTGATGGCGACGAATCTCACCAATCAGGTTCGCGGTATCGCTGACGTGGTGACTGCGGTGGCGCAGGGCAATTTGAAGCGCAAGCTCACCGTGGACGCCAAGGGTGAGATCGCCGCGTTGGCCGAGACGATCAACTTCATGATCGACACGCTTTCGACCTTCGGTGACCAGGTTACCAACATGGCCCGCGAAGTGGGCATCGAGGGCAGGCTGGGCGGGCAGGCGCGCGTGCCGGGTGCCGCGGGCCTGTGGCGCGACCTTACCGACAACGTCAACCAGCTTGCCGCCAACCTCACCAACCAGGTGCGTTCGATTGCCGACGTGGCGACCGCCGTCACCAAGGGCGACCTCACCCGCTCGATCGCGGTGGAGGCCTCAGGCGAGATGGCCGCGCTCAAGGACAATATCAACGAGATGATCCGCAACCTCAAGGAACAGACCTTGAAGAATGCGGAGCAGGACTGGCTCAAGACCAATCTCGCGCGCTTCAGCCGCATGCTGCAGGGCGAGCGCGACCTCACCACTGTCTCGAACCTGATCATGTCCGAGCTCGCGCCGCTGGTGAACGCGCAATATGGCGTGTTCTACGTCACCACGCGCGACGGCGAGGAGACGATGCTCGAGCTCGCGGCCAGCTACGGCGCGGAGAGCCGCGACCAGCTCAAGCCGAAATTCATGCTGCGCGAAGGGCTGGTCGGCCAGGCTGCGGCGGACAAGCGGCCGATCGTGCTCGAGAACGTGCCGGCCGATTTTCTGCGGATCGGGTCGGGTCTGGGCGATGCCGCCCCGGCGAATGTAGCGATCCTGCCGGCGCTGTTCGAGGACGACGTGAAGGCAGTGATCGAGCTCGCCTCGTTCGGCGAGTTCAACGAGACGCACCAGAGCTTCCTCGATCAGCTGATGGAATCGGTCGGCATCGTGCTCAACACGATCGCCGCGACGATGCGCACCGAAGGTCTGCTCAAGCAGTCGCAGCTGCTGACCCAGGAGCTCCAGGCGCGCCAGACCGAGCTGACGACCAAGCAGGAAGAGCTGCACAACACCAACGAGGAGCTTCAGGAGAAGGCACAGCTCCTCGAGAACGAGAAGAAGCAGGTGGAGGCCAAGAACCTCGAGATCGAGATGGCCCGCCGCGCGCTGGAGGAGAAGGCCGAGCAGCTCGCGCTCACCTCCAAGTACAAATCCGAATTCCTCGCCAACATGTCGCATGAGCTGCGCACGCCGCTCAATTCACTGCTGATCCTGTCGAAGCTGCTGTCGGACAATCCACAGGGTAATCTGAACGAGAAGCAGGTCGAATTCTCGCGCACGATCCATTCGGCGGGATCGGACCTGCTCAACCTGATCAACGATATCCTCGATCTTTCGAAGATCGAATCGGGCACTGTCTCGATCGAGATCGGCGAGATGCCGATGGCGAGCCTCAAGCAGCACATGGAGCGGACCTTCCGCCAACTCGCTGCCGACAAGAGCCTGGACTTCAACGTCGAGTTCGACGCCAGCCTGCCCGCCACGATCCGCACCGACGAGAAGCGGCTCCAGCAGATCGTGCTCAACCTGCTCTCCAACGCATTCAAGTTCACCGCGGCAGGATCGGTCACGCTTGCGGTGCGCACTGCGGAGAGCGGCTGGAGTTCCAACCATCCGGTGCTGCGCAACGCCGATCAGGCGATCGAGATCGCAGTCACCGACACCGGCATCGGCATTCCGGAGGACAAGCAGAAGCTGATCTTCGAAGCCTTCCAGCAGGCGGACGGCACCACCAGCCGCAAATATGGCGGCACCGGCCTGGGCCTGTCGATCAGCCGAGAGATCGCGCGGCTGCTCGGCGGCGAGCTCAAGGTCAGTTCCAAGCCGGGCGAAGGATCGACCTTCACGCTGTTCGTGCCGATGCAGGCGGCCGCACCCGCGCCGGTCGGCCAGATCAGCACCACTGCGCGCTACGACAATTCGGGCGCGACCGTGCCGAACGCGCTGCCGAACAATTTCGACATCGGCGACGATCGCGACGATCTGGGCGGCGATCCGTTCGTGCTGATCGTCGAGGATGACCCGAGCTTTGCCAAGATCCTGCTCGATCTCGCGCACGAGGCGGGGCTGAAGGGTGTCGTATCCGCGGCGGGCGCGGGGACGCTGGCGATGGTGCGCAAGCTCCAGCCGAACGCGATCACGCTCGATCTGGGGCTGTCGGACATCGATGGCTTCGTGCTGCTCGACCTGCTCAAGCACGATCCGCAGACGCGCCACCTGCCGATCCATGTGATCTCGGGCGCGGACAAGGTCGCCAAGGCGCTCGATCTCGGTGCGTTCGGCGTCACCGAAAAGCCCGCGGAGCGCGAGGAACTGCTCGCCGTGTTCGCGGAGCTTGCTCAGCGGATCGAGGAACAGCCGCCGCTCGTCCAGATCGATCGCGAGCGTGCCGGCGAGCTCGCCGCGACGACGCGCTCGGTCCCCGAACTCGAAGGGGCGAAAATTCTCATCGTCGATGACGACATCCGAAACATCTATTCGCTGACGAGCGTTCTGGAGAGCTACGGGGTGGAGGTCGTCCACGCCGAGCGGGGCAAGGACGGTATTTTGATCCTGGAACAGACTCCCGGCATCGATGTCGCGCTGATCGACATCATGATGCCGGAGATGGACGGGTATGAGACGATGCAGCAGATCCGGCACCGTCCGGCGCTCGCCGAGCTGCCGCTGATCGCCGTCACTGCCAAGGCGATGAAGGGCGATCGACAGAAGTGCCTCGATGCCGGCGCGTCGGATTATATCGCCAAGCCCGTCGACATCGATCTGCTGCTTGCCCTGCTCCGCGTATGGGTCGCGCGTTCGCGCGACGCCGCGCAGGTGCCGGGGCTTGTGGTGACCGAGCGGAACTGAGGTGGGGATGAGCGCAACCCCAGCCGCAAGGGTCGCGGAGAAGCCGCTGCCGGGTGCCGCGGAATCGGCGCCCGAGCGCGCGCGCGTGCTCGTCGTCGATGATGACGAGCACAATCTCATCGCCATCAACAGCGTTCTGGAGGACGTGGCCGAGGTCGTGGTCGCCAATTCGGGCGAGGAGGCGCTTCGCCAGCTTCTCAGGACCGAGTTCGCGGTGATCCTGCTCGACGTCTTCATGCCCGGCATGGACGGTTACGAGACTGCCCAGATCATCCGTTCGCGCGAGCAGACCAAGCGCGTTCCGATCGTCTTCCTCTCCGCGGTCAACAAGGAGAGCCAGCACCTGCTGCGCGGCTATTCGATGGGCGCGGTCGACTATGTGTTCAAGCCGGTCGAGGCGACCGTGCTGCGGTCCAAGGTGGCGGTGTTCGTCGATCTGTTCACCATGACCAAGGAGATCCAGCGCAAGGCCAGGCAGGAGCAGGCGCTGCTGGACGCGAACCTCCGCGCCAATGCCGAACGCCTGCGCGCCGAGCAGGAGCTGCGGCTCGCCGAGCAGCGCCAGGCCGCGATCATCGAATCGCTGCCAATTATCCTCTATCTGGAGGAAATCAACGTCAGCCCCCGCATCCCGAAATTCGTCAGTGGCAATTTCACCGCGCTGACGGGCTTTGTATTCGAGGACCTGCAGCGCAACCCCGCGCTGTGGGTAGAGCGGCTCCATCCCGAGGATCGTGCGCGCGTGCTCGCGGCGCTGGCAGGGCGGCCGCTCGGTCGCTCCCTCTCGGTCGAATATCGCTGGCAATGCGCTGATGGCCAGTACAAGCATTTTCTCGATCAGGCGGTGCTGCTTCGCGACTCGCTCGGCAACCCGGTCGAATATGCCGGAACGCTGCTCGACGTGACCGAGCGCAAGGAGCTGGAGAGCCAGCTCACCCAGGCGCGCAAGATGGATGCGATCGGCCAGCTCACCGGCGGGATCGCGCATGATTTCAACAATCTGCTCGCCGCGGTACTCGGCGGGCTCGGCATGATCGAGCGGCGCATCGAGCTGAGCGAGGACCAGCGCAAGATCGTGGGCATGACGCGGCACGCGGCCGAGCAGGGAACCGAGCTGGTCAAGCACCTGCTTTCCTTCGCGCGGCGCCAGAAGCTCGAGCCCGCGGCGATCCAGATCTCGCGGCTCGCCAACACCGTCACCGATCTGCTCGCGCACACGCTTGGCGGCCTGGTCGAGCTGAAATGGGAACTCAGCGACGAGCTTGCGCCGGTCTATGCCGATTCAGCGCAGCTCGAGCTTGCGCTGATGAACCTGATCATCAACGCCCGCGATGCGATGCCCGAAGGCGGGATTGTGACCGTCACCGCCGCCAATCGCGAGGTTTCCGAAGGGGCCGTGACCGAGGACCTCGCTCCCGGCCAATATGTCGTGCTGTCGGTAGGCGACACCGGCTGCGGCATTGCGCCCGAACTCCTGGAACAGGTGCTGGAGCCGTTCTTCACCACCAAGTCCGTGGGGAAGGGCACGGGACTCGGCCTCAGCATGGTCTATGGTTTTGCCAAGCAGTCAGGCGGGGCGGTGCGCGTGGACAGCGCCGTCGATATTGGGACCTGCGTCGAGCTCTGGCTGCCGCGTGCCCCGGCCGTGCCGGCGGAGGATGAAGAGGCCGAGCTGCGGATCGCCAATCCGCTCACCGCGAGCGCCACCTTCCGCATTCTCCTGGTCGACGACCACCCCGGTGTACGCGCGACGACCGCGGCGCTGCTGGAGGATCTGGGCCACAGCGTCGTCCATGCCACCGAAGGCGCACAGGCGGCCGAGCTCTTCCGGCAGGATCCGGATGCCTTCGATCTGCTGATCACCGATTATGCGATGCCGCGTATCTCGGGTGCCGAGTTGGTGCGCCAGATCCGCGCCGATCGTCCGTACATGCCCGCTATCATCATCACCGGCTATGCCGATCCCGAGGCGGCAGCGCCCGAGACAGGTGACGTGCTCGTGCTGTCCAAGCCCTTCCGACCGGAGCAGCTTCACGCGACGCTTCACAGTGCTGTCGAGCGAACGGAATCCGCCAAGGCGAAGCGGCGCAAGCGGCGGGCCTGATCCGTTTCGGCCGTCCGGTCAGCTGCCCTTGCGCTCCTCGGCGATGCGCAGCAGCCGTAGCGCATTGCCGCTCCACATCTTCTCGATGTCGGCAGGCGAATAGCCGGCGGCGCGGAGCCGTGCGGTGACCTTGGGCAACGCCTCGATATCCTCGAATCCCGGAACGCCGCCGCCGCCGTCCCAGTCGGCACCGAAGCAGACGTGATCCACGCCCGCCACTTGGATCAGGTGGAGGGTGGAGCGCATGAACGTTTCGAAATCGGGGCCGTCGGCGGGCTCGGCGCGTTCGAGTGCGCGGTACTGGCGGATCAGTTCGGCCTGCTCGGCGGGAGAGAATTCGTCCAGGCGCTCGAGCTTCTCACCCAGCGCCTCGCGCTCGGGCGAGGGCTTGGTCTTGCTTTCGCCCATATAGACGCTGTTCACGCAAATCGCTCCGCCCGATGCAGCGAGCTTGCGCACGCGGGCGTCGTCGATGTTGCGCGGATGGTCGTAGACCGCCCTCGTCCCTGAATGCGACAGGATGATCGGCGTGCGCGAAGTCTCCAGCAGCTGGTCGAGCACCGCGTCGGATGCGTGGCTGGCGTCGATCACCATGCCCAGGCGGTTCATTTCGGCGACCCATTTACGGCCGAGCGGGCTGAGCCCGTTCCACTTCGGCTTGTCGGTGGCCGAGTCCGCGAACTGGTTGTTCCGGAAGTGCACCGGCCCCGCCATCCGAACGCCGCGGCGATAGAATTCGCTCAGCAACGACAGATCCTCGCCCAGCGGATAGCTGTTCTCGATGCTGATATAAGCGAAATGCTTGCCTGCCTTGTCGAGCCGCTCGGCATCGCCCGCGCGGGCCGCGAGCCCGATACGGTCGGGGAACTTGGCGATCGTCGTCTCGATCTCGCCGAGCCGCTTGAATGCGAAGGCCTTGGCCGCCGCGAACCCCTCGGGAGTCAGCGGACCTTGTGAGGTATAGATGACGAAGAAGCCGCCATCGAGGTTGCCGTCCATGCGGCCGAGGTCGACCTGGGCGATGTCATTATCGCGGCTGTGGCGCTCTCCGAAGCTCCAGCCCTTGCGACCGAAATGAGCCGGCGTGTCGAGATGCGTGTCGAGCGTCAGCAGGCGTTTGTGCAGCGCCGCGTCGTCCTGCGGTGCGCTCGCCTGGGAGCCGACGCAGGCGGCAGTGGCGAGCAGGAGCGGCAGGACGGCATATCTCATCGGTCACCTCGATTTGGCGCAGCAACCGCTGCGAGCGAGGAAGGATGTAGCGCCGGAAAGGAGCGCAGGCGAGCGCGAGCCCATTCTTTCTGCAATGCATCACAAAGAGATAGGAATGATTGGCAATAGCCACTCTCTCGCAAGTCAGTCGCGAGTTTCGCCGGCACTCCGCCGCCCGCGCTCGGACAGACTGCGGAACGTGATCGACCAGCGCGGCACATCCATGGGTGCGATGCTGTGCTCCCATCGATGCCGCGTCTCGCCCGCGAGATGATAGGCGGCGCGGGGTTCTAGCGGAACGGAGATACGCTCGAACCCGCCCTCGGGCCGACGCCGCCGGAAGCGCATGGTCGCGAGGTTGCCGAGGGAGACGCCCACGACATGTTCGAACACCGGCCGGTCGCGGTGCCAGCCGATCCCCGCACCCGGATCGTATCGGGTCAGCAGTACGTGGACGAGCGCGCCCGCGCTCAGTCCCGCGAAATCCGCTGCCTTCTCGCGAAGCGGCTGCAGCCAGTCGGGAATCGGATCGGTTTCGCGAAAGCTCGCGTCGTCGAAATCATAACGCCAGCCAAAGCTCGCGGTCAGCCGCTTGCCGAGCCACCCCTGGAAGCGAAAGGGCTGGAGTCCGGATGCATCGATGCTCGCGATCAGCGCCCGCTCTTCCTGGGGCGACACCAGATCGGCGATAATGTTCAGGCCGGGGAGAATGGGCCCTCCGAAAAGATCGGCCGTCGTGGAGTCCATGATGTTCCCGAAGGGGTTTCGCCGCAGGGAAACGTGTGTTCCCGGCTGAGGTTTCGCTTCACCCCGAATTGCAACCGATTTGTGCTGATTTTCCGTGCGATAGCGGTTGCAACTCAGACGATCTGAGCATAGCGGTCTGCGCCGTGAAAGACCAAATGATTGCCACCGTCGACCGCGCTTCCACTTTCCTGAAAGCGCTTTCCGGTCGAAGCCGCCTTTTGCTGCTGTGCCATCTTCTCGATGGTGAAAAGTCCGTCGGCGAGCTCGCCCGGCTCACCGGCGCGCGCGACACTGCGGTCTCGCAGCAACTCGCGCTGCTCCGTCGCGAGAGGATGGTCGCATCGCGCCGCGCGGGGCAGATGATCTTCTATTCGCTCGCGAGCGAGGAGGCGCTGCACATGCTCAAGGCGCTTCACGCGCTGTTCGGCGCCGACGCGCCTCAGGTCGAGGCTGCCGAGTAGAGCCTTTCGACATCCTCCCGCCGGACCAGCTCGGCGGGGGGCGTCATCAGTGCCGCCGCGCCCGCGGCAACGCCGAAGCGGAGCGCTTCGGCTAGACCGTCGCCACGCGCGAGCGCCAGGGAAAGCGCGGCCACCATTGCATCCCCGGCGCCGACTGTGCCGCCGCCCGGCGGCACTTCGATCGCCGGCATGCGGATCTCCTCGCTGCCGCTCACGAGCAGTGCACCCCGCTCGCCGAGGGAGATCACCACCACTTCCGCAAAACCCCGGTCGAGCAGCTCGTGCGCCGCCGCATTCTCATCGGCTTCGCTCTGCAACTCGCGGTCCATCAGCTCCGCGACTTCACGAAGGCTCGGCTTGATCAGATAGGCGCCGGCCCCCTCGCAGCCCGCCAGCGCCGGGCCGGAAGTGTCGATCACCAGCTTCGCACCCACGCCCCGGCAGAACTCGCCGAACCGCGCGAAGATCGAGGGCTCGCATCCGGGCGGCAAGCTGCCGCTCGCGACCAGGCAGGCCGGCCGTTTGGCCAGTCCTGCGAGTGCGTCGAACAGCGCCGTCAGCGCTTCGTCCGACAGCTCAGGGCCGGGCAGGACGAAGCGATATTGTTCGCCGGTGCTAGTCTCGTCGATCGTTATGCTCTCGCGTGTCGTGCCTGCGATCGGAACTGGGACGATCGGCACGCCCGCGCGCTGCAGCAGCTTCTCGATCGTCGCGCCCGCCGCGCCCCCGCTCGGGAACAGCGCCGTCACTTTACCGCCCAGCGCATGGATCACGCGCGCCACATTGATCCCGCCGCCTCCCGGCTCGAACGCCGGCTCGGTGCAGCGCAGCTTGTGCGTCGGGCGGACTTCCTCGGTGGTGGTGTTGACGTCGAGCGCGGGGTTGAGCGTGACGGTCGCTATCGAGGGCATGTCAGCGCCGCTCGAGCACGCCGCGCGCAGCGACGACGATGGTGTCGAGCGGGCGGTTGACGCGCATCCGGTGCCAGCCGAACAGGTCGCCCACCGATCGCTTCGATTGCTCGCGAACAACGGCTTCGGTCGCGTCGGAGGCGTCGCCCAAGCGCGCCTGCACGCGCGCGACTCGGTCGCGTTCCGGCGCTTCGAGCCAGATGCCGGTGAAGGGCACGCGCTGACGGATCGCCAGTGCCTGCGCCACTTCGCGCTCGCTGCGGCTCATGAACACCGCGTCGAGTATCACCGCGCTGCCGCACTCCAGATGGTCCTGCGCCGATTCGAACATCGCCTCATAGGTCTCCATGTCGGTCTGACGGGTATAATGCCTGGGCGGCAGCCGGCTTTCCGGCGGCAGCCCCATGAGGCGCTTGCAGAACACGTCCCACCGCAGCACGCGCGCGCCGGGCATGCGCCCGATCCGGCAGCCGATCAGCCGCGCCAGCGTCGACTTGCCCGTGCCCGAAAGCCCGCCCACTGCCACCACTCGGGGAGAGGAGGGCTGAAGGATCGCCTCGGCGAGCGCAGTCTCGCCTGCAGCACCTGCCCGAAGCGACAGGAACAGCGGCAGCAGCGCCCAGCCGGTCGCGCCCTGCGGCGTCACGTCGAGGTAGCGGTTGGCCAGGATATTGGCCTCCGCCAGCGCGTTCCGGCGGATCAGCTCGAGCAGCGGCGCCGCGAGATCGAACAGCAGATCGGCGGGATCACCTGAGCCGATGGCGCGCACCCGGCCGAGTTGTGCGCGGCGTGCGATCGTTTCACCGCGCCGCTCGAGTTCCACGCGCTGGGTTTCGGTTAGGGCCAGCCCGGCAAGCCGCGCGCGAAAGGCGGCGCCGTCGCCGGGCGCAGCCATGCCATGCTGCACGCCGATCCGGTCGGCCAGATCGTGCACCGCCGTTACGTCGAGCCCGCCCGCGTCGAGCCTGGTCTCCATTGCCGCCATTTCGGTCGCGGCATCCGCCGCCATCTTCGTTCCCCTTGCCTCCACCCAAAGGTGGCTAGCACCGCTTTTCTGAACGGCAGCTATAGCGCGCGGATCGGCCGCGAAGCCAACCTAGTTTGTACGCGCTGGTGCCGCGGCGAACTGCTTGCCGATCGCCGCGTACAGCGGCTTGGGCCGGAACTGCGCGTCATAGGGAGCGGGGCGGAGCGGCGCGCCGTCGGCGCGGGGGGTGAAGCTCTGGAGCCAGCTATATTTGTCGCACATGCCCCACGCGAGCACGTCGCGAAGCTGGGGGTAGGCGAACATGATCTCGAGATAGGCGGCGGCATAATCGGCTACGGCCTGGTCGCGCGTCGCAATGTCGCGCGGGAGCCCCTTGTCGTTGACGTCGAACTCGGTGATCGCGAGTCGGTAGCCCATCGCGACGACTTCATCCAGAAACCCGCGCCACGGCTTCTCCTGCTTCGCGACCAGCTCCGCGACGCTGTCCTCGCCGTGGATGCCGATGTGCGACTGCACTCCAAGGGCATCCACAGGTACGCCGCGCTTGCGGAAGCCTTCGAGCAGCTTGAGCACGCCCCGGCGGTGCGCCTCGTTTCCCGGCTCCCAGCTCATATAGTCGTTGTAGACCAGCTCGACTCCCGGCGCCGCCGCGCGCGCGGTGTGGAAGGCGAGGTCGACCATCGCATCGGCATCGCCGAACGCGTTCGAAAGCGATGTCGTCCGCTGGTCCCCCGTCTCTTCGTCGATCGTCTCGTTGACCACGTCATAACTGGCGATCCTGCCCGAATAGCGCCGGCAGACCGCGGTAATGTGCTCGTTCAGCAGCCGCTCGGCCTCGCGACGGGGCTGGGAACCGAAGTCGTGCTCGTTGAGCCATTTCGGAAAGAAGCGCGTCTTGTGCCACAGCAAGGTGTGGCCGCGCATCGGCAGCCCATGGGTCTCGGCAAAGGCGAGCATCGCATCGAACTGGCTGAAGTCGAAGCGCTGGGCATCCGGGCGCAGTCGCTGCCATTTGAACTCGTTCTCTGGCACCAATATGCCGCAATCCCGGGTCAGAAGCGCGGCATAGGCAGGATTTGCGAAGGAGCCTGCGTCGGCGCCGACAGGACTCCAGGCCACGCACGATCCGAAGCGCATGCCCCGAGTCTTCGCGATGGCATTGATCCCGTCGGTCGTCCCTTGCGCAAGGGCAGGGCGGGCGAGGCCGGCGACGGCGATCTCCGCGCTCCCGGCCAGCATGTCGCGGCGTGTCAGTCCCGTCATCGCCCGTCTCCTCACCAGTTGAAGATCGTCCCGTCTTCGAGCCGCGCGACCGGCAGATAGGCGCGCTTGTATTCGTATCTGGCCGCCAGTTCCTCGTCGATTTCCACGCCCAGGCCAGGCTTCTCGCCGGGGTGCATCAGCCCCTGGTCGAAGCTGTAGGCGTGCGGGAAGACGGCGTCGGTCTCGGCGGTGTGCGGCATCAGCTCCTGGATGCCGAAGTTGGGCACCGACAGGCCGAAGTGGAGTGCGGCGGCCATGCAGACCGGCGACAGGTCGGTGGCGCCGTGGCAGCCGGTGCGCACCTGATAGAGATCGGCGAGCGCCGCGATCCGGCGCAGATGGGTGATCCCGCCGGCGTGGACCACGGTCGCACGGATATAGTCGATCAGCTGCTCCTCGATCAGCTGCTTGGCGTCCCAGATGCTGTTGAAGATCTCGCCGACTGCCAGCGGCGTGGTGGTGTGCTGGCGGATCAGGCGGAAAGCCGCCTGGTTCTCGGCCGGCGTCGCATCCTCGAGCCAGAACAGGCGGTAAGGCTCCAGGTCCTTGCCGAGCCGCCCGGCCTCGATCGGGGTGAGGCGGTGGTGCACGTCGTGGAGCAGGTGCACATCCCAGCCCAGCACCTCGCGCGCCTTCTCGAACAGCGGCACGACCGAGCGCATATATTTTTCGGTCGACCAGAGGCTCTCGGTCGGGAGCGTGCCATCGGCGGGTTCATAGCGCTGGCCCGCCTTTGCGACGCCATAGGTGGCGGGAAGCCCCGGCACGCCCGACTGGAGCCGGATCGCCTTGTAGCCCTGCTCGCGGTGCGCCAGCGCGCTTTCGATCGTTTCCTCGATCGTCGAGCCATTGGCATGGCCATAGACCATGCAGCCTTCGCGGCTCGCGCCGCCGAGCAGCTGATAGACCGGCAGCCCCGCGATCTTGCCCTTGATGTCCCACAAGGCCATGTCGACCGCCGCAATGGCGCTCATCGTCACCGGCCCCCGGCGCCAGTACGCGCCCTTGTAGAGATACTGCCAGATGTCCTCGATCCGGTGCGCGTCGCGCCCGATCAGGCACGGGATCACATGATCGGCGAGATAGCTCGCCACCGCCAGCTCGCGGCCGTTGAGCGTCGCGTCGCCCACACCATAGACCCCCGCATCCGTCTCGATCTTGAGCGTCACGAAATTGCGCCCAGGGCACGTCACGATCACACGTGCGGATTTGATCTCAGCCATCGGCGCGCATTCCGCCACGGCAATCTTCGGCGCCGGTTGCGCGCATTGCTTCCCCTCCCGTTGCGCGCACGGTTCTGTACGCAGTTGGTAGCGCTACCATGACGAAGCTGCTATCCGCTTGTCAACGGCGGACGATGATCGCCATGGTGAGAGGGTGATGATGCGGCAAATCTTTCTTCTGCTGGCCTTTTTGCTCGTTGGGCTCGCGCCCCCCCAGGCACGCGCCGAAACCGGCTATGATCTCTGGTTGCGCTACCGTGCAGTCGAGCCTCAATGGCAGCAGCGCTATGCCGGCTTCGCCACGCATTACACGGCCGACAGCCAGAGCCCGACGATGCAGGTTGCGATCAAGGAGCTCGAGCAGGGGCTTGCCGGCATGCTAGGCCAGGCGCCGGAGCGGCGCGAGACGGTAACCGCCGACGGCGCGATCGTGCTCGGCACCGCCAGCTCGCCCAACATCGCATCGCTGGGCCTCCCGCTCGCGAAGCTCGGCACTGAGGGCTATCTGATCCGCACCGCCATAATCGACGGCAAGCGCGTCACCATAATCGCCGGCAACACGGACGTCGGCGTGCTCTACGGCGTGTTCCGCTTCCTCAAGCTGATCCAGACGCGCCAGCCGCTCGACGCGCTCGACCTCGCCGACGCGCCCAAGCTGAAGCTGCGCGTGCTCAACCATTGGGACAATCTCGATCGCCACGTCGAGCGCGGCTATGCGGGCCAGTCGATCTGGGACTGGCAGAAACTCCCGCGCTACAAGGACCCGCGCTACACCGATTATGCGCGCGCCAATGCCTCGATCGGCATCAACGGCACCGTGCTCACCAACGTCAATGCCAACGCCGATGTGCTCAAGCCCGAGTGGCTGGAGAAGGTGAAGGCGCTGGCCGAGGTGTTCCGCCCCTATGGCATCAAGGTCTATCTGACCGCGCGCTTCTCCGCCCCGATCGAGATCGGCGGCCTCAAGACCGCCGATCCGCTCGACCCACAGGTCGCCGCCTGGTGGAAAGCCAAGGTCGACGAGATCTACCGCGTCATTCCCGATTTCGGCGGCTTTCTCGTCAAGGCCAATTCGGAAGGCCAGCCCGGCCCCAACGACTACAAGCGCACCCATGCTGACGGCGCCAACATGTTTGCCGACGCGCTTGCCCCCCACGGCGGTGTCGTCATCTGGCGCGCCTTCGTCTATGCCGCCGAGAACCCGGACGACCGCCACAAACAGGCTTATACCGAGTTCAAGCCCCTCGACGGCAAGTTCCGCGACAACGTCCTGGTCCAGGTCAAGAACGGCGCGATCGACTTCCAGCCGCGCGAGCCCTTCCATCCGCTGTTCGGCACGATGCCGAAGACGCCGCTGATGATGGAGTTCCAGATCACCAAGGAGTATCTCGGCTTCGCGACGCACCTCGCCTATCTCGGTACGATGTGGGAGGAGGTGCTTCAGGCCGACACCTTCCGCCTGCGCAAGGGCAGCACCGTCGCCAAGGTGCTCGAGACTCCGATCGACGCCGGCGCCGCCACCGGCATGGCCGGGGTCGCCAACATCGGCAGCGACATCAACTGGTCGGGATCGCAGTTCGATCAGGCGAACTGGTACGCCTACGGCCGCTTCGCCTGGGACCCGGATGCCAAGGCCGAGCCGGTCGCGCGCGAATGGGCGGCGATGACCTGGGGCAATGATTCTGCGCTGGTCGATCCGATCGTCGGCATGATGATGCGCTCGCGCGAGGCGGTGGTCGATTATATGACGCCGCTGGGCCTCACCCACCTGATGGCCACCGGCCACCATTATGGCCCAGGCCCCTGGGTCTCCGATCTTGCGCGTCCGGAGTGGAACCCGGTCTATTACCACAAGGCCGACGCGAATGGCATCGGCTTCGACCGCACGAAGACGGGGAGCGATGCGGTGTCACAATATGCACCCGAAGTCGCACGCCAGTTCGCGGACCTGAAGCGCGTGCCCGACGAATATCTGCTCTGGTTCCACCATGTGCCCTGGGAGCACCGCGCGCGCTCGGGCCGCAGCGTGTGGGACGAGCTGATCACGCGCTACGACCGCGGAGTCGACAGCGTCCGCCAGATGCAGGCGCAATGGGACGCGCTGAAGGGGAAGGTGGACCAGCGCCGCTGGGAGGAAGTCCGCGACTTCCTCGCGATCCAGCACGACGAGGCTAAATGGTGGCGCGACGCTTCGATCGCCTATTTCCAGTCGGTCTCGAAACGCCCGCTGCCCGCGGGCCACGCCGCCCCGGCGCATGACCTCGACTGGTACAAGGCGATTCGGACACCATACGCGCCGGGGCAGGGCGAGTGATCGCCCGGCTTCAGGGCCGCTGGAGTCCGCGCGCGAGATAGGCGCGGATATAGTTGCGCAGCTGGGGCGTGGGCGGCCCCAGCACGCTGCGGTGCTCGGCTGCGAGATGTCCGGCGGACTCGCCATGCTCCTTGAACACGAAGGTGTCGTACATCGCCGCCCACGCCTCGCGGCGCTCGGGCGGCAGATGGCTGATCGTCAGCACCGCGTGCACCATCGCGTCGAAGCGCGCGGCGGCGTCGGGCGAATCCTCCCACCAGTAATTGATCAGCACGTTGAGCGGCCCGAAGGCATCGACCTGGTGCCACCAGAGCGCAGGGATGAAGATCGCGTCGCCGGGCTCCAGCTCGGCCTGCTGCGCCGCGGCCAGCGCTTCGCGGAAGCGTGGATAGCGCTCGAAGTCGGGATCGTTGAGCTCGACCATGCTGGTCGGCTGGCCCGCCACCGTCTTGTCCAGCGGGCCGACGTACAGATTGTGCACCTGGTCGGGCGGGAAGAGCGTGAAGCGTCGCCGTCCCGCTGCAACGCACGCGACATTGTCCGAAGCATCGAAATGCGTGCTGATCGTCGATGCGTTGCCGATCCAGATGCGCGGCGTCGCATGGAGACCCTCGACGAGCGGCAGCGGATTGGCCTCGGCGAAACCGGGCAGGGCTAGGCTCGTCTCCAGCGCGCCGGCATAGACCGCGGGCGCGTCGTCGCGGTCGGCCAGCGAGCGCAGATAGCGCAGCAGATCGCCGAAGCCGCCGCGGCAGCGCTCGAAATTGAACCCGGAGAGGTCGTCCGAATAGAAGAAGCGGCCGCGGATTTCGGGCGATCCCACGAAAGCCTCTGCGGCCGCGCCCTGATCGAAGCCCGCAAGGTGGCCGCACAGCGCATCGATCGATTCCCGCCCGGCAGCTACCGCGGGCCAGTCCCTCGCCAGCCCGCGCAGCACCACGGGGGCATAGCCGGCGACGATCTCCGTGCGGAGCCGTTCGGGGGTAATGTTCTCGACTTCGCGGATCGGCTGCAACACGCGCATCGCCTGATTATGGGCCGCGCCGGCGGCGCCGCAAACAAAAACGCCGCCGGTCGGGGACCGGCGGCGCAGTGCAGGGTTGGGATGATCAGAAGCTGAAGCGCATGATGCCCGCGATACGGCGATCGTTCATGTACCAGCCGCGCGGCACTTCGGTGTTCTCGCCGTCGAGGCCGGTCACCACCGCCTTGGTCTTCACCACTTCGTTGAGCAGATTCGATCCCTGCAGACCGATCTTCACGTTCGGCGAGAGCGCGTAGAAGATCGATGCGTCGAGCTGGCCCGTCGCCTTGTTGATGATCGGATCGTTCGGCACGATCACGTCGCGAATGGTCAGCAGGAAGTCCGATCGCCACGAATAGGTCGCGCGCAGCGAGAGCGGACCATAATCATAGAAGGGCGTGATGTTGAAGTTGTGTTTCGACAGGCCCTGCAGCGGCAGGCTGGCGAGGTCCACGGTGGTCACCCGGCCGGCGCCTACGTCCGGATCGGTTTCGGAAAGCGTACTCTGCGGCACGCCCGACGAGTCGATGAACGTATAGTTGGCCTGCAGGCCGAAGCCCCTGAGCGCGCCGGGCAGAAAATCGAAGGTTTGCTGGTAGGCGACTTCGACCCCCTTGATCGTCCCCGTATCCGTCGCGTTGCCCGGATTGGTGATCACCGCATCGAAGGTTTCGCCATTGTTGGTGTAGGTCGAGCGGTAGGTCTCGTTGGTCACCACGTTCTTCAGGCGCTTGTAGAAACCCGAGACCGTCAGCTGGCCCACGTTGGAGAAATACCATTCGGCCGTAAGATCGAAGTTATCTGCCTCGACCGGCTTGAGGAACGGATTGCCGCGGTTGACCGTCGCCTGGAGGCGGAAGCTGCCCGGGATGAGCGTGCCGTCGGGATTGGTGTTCTGCACCGCATTGACGCGCACGTCGCCATAGTTGCGGATCAGGCCGGTTGCAGGCGGCGCGACGCCCTTGAAATAGGCGGCGCGGAACTGGAGTCCGTCGCCTACCTCCAGCTTCACGTTAACGCTCGGCAGCCAATAGTCGTAGGTGCTTTCGCCCGGCGACTCGACAAGCGCGCCGTTCTGGAAGTCGCGCACCGACTGGCGCACATCGCCCGGCATCGCGCAGAAGCCCTGGACTACCGCATTGTCAGCGGGGGGCGCTAGACAGGTCGCCTCGGTCGGCAAGTAGACGCTGCCGTAGGTGTATTGCTGCACGCCCTGCGAGTTGCGCTTGGTGGAGGTGAAGCGAACGCCCGCGTTGCCGGTCAGCCGCATGCCGTTGCCGAACTCGCTGTCGAAGCGCGCCATGACATAGGCGGCCTTGTTCGTCTCGCTGATCGGATTGATCTCGCCCGGCAGGAACGTAGTGCCGGGCACAAGGCCGCAACGCGCATTGAGCGGGTTCCAGCCGCCGTTGCGGACGACGCTGTCTTCGGGGCAATTGGCGACGCGCGGTTCCCATTCCTGATTCACGAGCGATGCGTAGGCCGCATAGGCGTCGTAATTGTCGACGGTGTTCAGCGAATAATAGAGACGGCCTTGGTCGGCGAGCGGGTTAGAGGCCTTTCCGCGGAAGAAGTTATTGAAATAATAGGCGTTGTTGGAGTTCATCAGCACCGGCGAGCCGCCGTTGCCGCCGGTCACGCCATCCACGTTGTCGTCGAGCCACACCGGACCGTTGTTGCCCCACTGCTCCGACAGACGACCCCAGTTATAGGTCGAGAAGCGCGCCGTCTGGTCGCGGTCGGCATAGCGCACGCCCGCCCGGATCGACTTCAGGAAGCCGCTGTCCGGGAACGAATATTCCAGGTCGATCCGTGCCGCGTCCGAATTGCCGTCGCTGTCCTCGATGTGATCCATCGCGGCGCGAGGGAAGCTGTTGAACGGATCGCTGAAGCTGGTGTGCCCAGCCCCGTAATAGTTCGGCGAATATTGTGAGCCGGGCGCGCCGGCGGGGCGGGTGCCGAAACCGGCGCAATCATTGTCGCCGCCCGGCGGGTCTTGAGAGTTGGCAGCAGGACCGGAACACACTTGCGGCGGCAGGAACGCAACGACCGGATAATCGTCGCCCCGCAACTCGATCGACGCATTCTGGTACGTCGAGTTCCACAATGCGTTGTCGATCAGATAGGTGCTCGAATCGACGTGCTGATAGTCGAACGTGACGCCCAGCCGCTCGCTGACATCCCATTTGAAATTGAAGCTGTAGTCGTCGGTCAGGAGCCGCTCGTCATGGTCGCGGCGCTGGTTGTTCGACTGGAGGCCCAGCATCGGTACGCGAGCAAGAATGCCCGCCGCGGACTGGTTCTGATCGGCGCGCCAGCCGGTCGGGCCGGTGATCATGCCGCTCACGAACATGCCGTCTTCGTCGAACTCGAGCGTCGTGCCCGGCACGCGGCGCGAGTCACCGTTGTTCGAAACGTTATCCGTTGCGATCTCGACAGTCCGTTCGGTCCAGGCCTGGCGTGCGTCGGAGCGCAGGAACTGGAACAGCGCTTCCATCGAGCCATCGTTGCTGCGCCACTGCGCCGCCGCCGAATAGCCGTAGCGGGTGCGGTCGAATTCCTGGCTGCCGATCACGGCGCCGCGGGGGAAAAGCACGCGGCCGGCCAGCGTCGCTCCCGGGTTCTGGACGACATCTCCGTCCGAATAGAGATTGCGGGCGCGGAAGCTCGACACCTGGAGACGGTCCGCGCGGCTCTTGAGGTTGGAATAGGAGGCGCTGGCAAGCAGACCGATCTCGCCGATGCCCGTCTCCCAGCGATCGCTGATCACGCCCGAGAAATTCGCGCCCGGTTCTTGCAGGAAATCGCCGTAGTTCATCTCGGCCGAGCCGGCGAAGACGAAGCCCTTGGCATCGAACGGCGTGCGCGTGCGCAGATTCACCACGCCCGCGATGCCGCCCTCGATGCGGTCGGCCGAAGGCGATTTGAACACGTCGACGCCGCCCATCAGTTCGGAAGGGACGTCCTGGAAGCTCAGCGCGCGGCCGTTGTTGGCGCTGAACGCCTCGCGGCCATTGAACTCCGAGCGGACATAGGTGAGGCCGCGCACGACCACGCCCGAGCCCTCGACCGAGAAGTGATCGGGATCGACGCCCGCCGCGAAGCGGTTGATCGCCACGCCCGGGATGCGCTGGAGCGTCTCGGTCACCGAACGATCGGGAAGCGCGCCGATATCCTCTGCGGTCACCGAATCCACGATCACGTCGGAGTTGCGCTTGATCTCCTGCGCGCTCCGCAGTGACTGGCGATAACCCTGGATGACGACCTCGTCCTCGGCCGGCTGGGTCGCCGCCTCGTCGGTCGTCTGCGCCCCCGGCGGAGTCACCTGCGTCGGCGAAGCTTCGGTCTGTGCCCAGGCCGGCGTCGCCCCCATGCAGAGCGCCGCAGCCGATACGCTGGCGCACAGCAGGCTGCCGTGGAGCTTACCTCCCCGATCGCGGATATGATTCTTCGATTGCTTGCGCATCAAGCTGCCTCCCCCTTGTTAGCGCTACCATTTATAGGCGCGTTTTATTTGCACCGAAGGTAAGTTGAGATCGGCGCAAAGATCAAGCCTTTGCTGTAACGCGTCTGACATGATCTGCATTTGTTGTTAATTTGCAACGCTTTCGCTGCGCTGCACAAATTATTCCGCGGCGCAGAACGCCGGCATCCACTCCCGCCATACGGTTGACCCTCGGGAGCCGTGAGCGCTAACATCCTGGTGGGAGAGGGGGAAACCCGATGCAGAAAGATCGCAGCCGCACGCGCGGCTGGCGCTATTCGCTTGGGATCGGCCGGGCTAGGTTGCGCACAACGCGGCGGCGTCGCGGCGCTGCGCCCGCCGCCCGGGCGATTGCCGGATGGGCGGAGACGGGGAGGCGATGAGCGCGCACGAGCCCATATGCAGCATCGTGATCGTCGGCGGCGGCACCGCCGGCTGGATGGCGGCGGGTGCGCTCGCCCGGCTGGTCGCGGCCGGCGTCTCGGTGACCCTGGTCGAATCCGACGCGATCGGGATCGTCGGAGTGGGCGAGGCGACGATCCCGCCGATCCGCACCTTCAATGCGATGCTCGGCATCGACGAGAATGATTTTCTGGCCAAAACCCAGGGCTCGATGAAGCTCGGGATCGAGTTCGTCGATTGGTTGAAGCCCGGCCACCGCTACATGCACCCCTTCGGGGAGTTCGGCTTCGATATCGAGGGCGTCAAGTTCCACCAGATCTGGCACAAGCTCCACGCGCTCGAGCTGGCGGGCGCGCTCGAGGAATACAGCCTCTGCGCCACCGCCGCGCAGCGCAACCGCTATGCCGCGCCGGTCGGCGATCCGGGGTCGCCGCTCGCCAGCATCGTCCAGGCCTATCATTTCGACGCTTCGCTCTATGCAGCCTATCTGCGCGACTATGCCGAGCGCCGCGGCGTGGTGCGTCGCGAGGGGCGCATCACCCAGGTCGCGCTGCGCGGCACCGATGGCTTCATCGAAGCGGTGACGCTCGAAAGCGGGGAGCGGATCGAAGGCGAGCTGTTCATCGATTGCTCGGGCTTCCGCGGGCTGCTGATCGAGGAAGCGCTCCACACCGGCTATGAGGATTGGACGCACTGGCTGCCGTGCGACCGCGCAGTCGCGGTGCCTTCCGCCAACACGGGCGAGCTCACACCATACACCCGCGCCACGGCGCGCGAAGCGGGATGGCAGTGGCGCATCCCGCTGCAGCACCGCACCGGCAACGGCTATGTCTATTCGAGCGCGCATATCTCGGACGACGAAGCCGCCGCCACGCTGCTCGCCAATCTCGAAGGTCCCGCGCTCGCCGAACCGCGGCAGCTGCGCTTCACCACCGGCCGCCGCAAGCTCGCCTGGAACCGCAACTGCGTGGCGCTCGGCCTCTCCTCGGGATTCCTCGAACCGCTCGAATCGACGAGCATCCACCTGATCCAGGCCGGCATCTCGCGCCTGCTCGCGCTGCTGCCCGATCGCAGCTGGGGCGCCGCCGAGCGCGATACCTATAACGAGCTCACGCGGCTGCAATATGAGCAGGTCCGCGACTTCGTGATCCTCCACTACAAGGCGAACGAACGCCCCGGCGAGCTGTGGCGCCACCTCCGCGAGATGGACGTGCCCGAGAGCCTCACCCGCCGTATCGAGCTGTTCCGCAACCGCGGTCGCATCTTCCGCCGCGATGACGAGTTGTTCGCCGAGACGAGTTGGGTGGCGGTGCTGCGCGGGCAGGGGATCACGCCGCAGGGCTGGGACCCGCTGGTCGAGGCAATAGACGTCAACCAGCTCCGCCCGATGGCCGAGCGCATCCGCTCCATCTTCGCTCGCGCTGCCGACGCGATGCCGCGCCACGCCGATTATCTCGCCCGCCATTGCCCCGCCGCACCTGTCGCGCCGCGGGCCGCGGCGGCTGCCCGTTGAGGACTCGAATGACCGACAATCGCATCCGCAGCATCGTGATCGTCGGCGGCGGCACCGCCGGATGGATGACCGCGGCCACTCTGGCGCGCATCCTGGGCCCCAATTACGCCAGCATCACCCTAGTCGAGTCCGACGAGATCGGCATCATCGGCGTGGGCGAGGCGACCATCCCGCAGATGGCGACCTTCAACCGCATGCTCGGGCTCGACGAGAACCAGTTCGTCCGTGAGACCAAGGGCAGCTTCAAGCTCGGAATCCAGTTCGTGAACTGGGGCCGGATGGGCCACACCTATTTCCACCCGTTCGGCAAGTACGGCATCGACATGCAGGGCGTGTCGTTCCACGCCTATTTCCTGCGGCTCCACCAGCGGGGTGAAGCGCCGGACGTCGATCAATTCTCGCTCCAGGCGCAGGCGGCGCGCGGCAACAAGTTCATGCGCGGGATCGATGCGGGCAATTCGCCGCTCTCCGACATCGCCTATGCCTTCCACTTCGATGCCGGTCTCTACGCCCGCTTCCTGCGCGGCTATGCGGAGGAGCGCGGCGTGGTGCGGCGCGAGGGCAAGGTCGTCGATGTGAAGCTCCGCGGCGAAGACGGCTTCGTCCAGTCGGTGGTGATGGAGAACGGCACCGAGGTCGGCGGCGACCTGTTCATCGATTGCTCGGGCTTCCGCGGGCTGATCATCGAGCAGGCCCTGAAGGCCGGCTTCACCGACTGGTCGCAGCACCTGCCGTGCGACCGCGCGATCGCGGTGCCGTGCGCGAGCGTCGACGAATGGACACCCTATACGCGTTCGACTGCGCACAAGGCCGGATGGCAATGGCGCATCCCGCTCCAGCACCGGATCGGCAACGGCCATGTCTTCAGCTCGGCGCACATGAGCGACGACGAGGCGACTGCGATCCTGCTCGCCAACCTCGACGGCGAGCCGCTCGCCGACCCGCGTACCGTGCCCTTCCGTACCGGCCACCGCAACAAGCTGTGGATCAAGAACTGCGTCGCGATGGGCCTCGCCGGCGGCTTCCTCGAGCCGCTCGAATCGACGGCGATCTGGCTCATCCAGAGCGGTCTGTCGCGCTTCCTCACGATGTTCCCGGATCGCAGTTTCAACCAGGCCGATATCGACCGATACAATCGGATCATGCTCACCGATTACGAGGAGATCCGCGACTTCCTCATTCTCCATTATCACGCCACCGAGCGCGATGACTCGCCCTTCTGGGACTATTGCCGAACGATGGAGATCCCCGAGCGGCTGGCCGAGAAGATGCGCGTGTTCCGCAGCTATGGCCGCTGCTTCCGCGAGAATGAGGAACTGTTCAACGATACGAGCTGGTTCGCGGTGATGCACGGTCAGCTGATGAAGCCGCAGGGCTTCGATCCCGTCGCCGAAGTGATGAGCCTCGATGAGACGCGCGCGCGGCTTGCGCACATCAGGAGCACGATCGCCAATTCGGCGGATTACATGCCCAAGCACCGCGATTTCATCCGCGAGAATTGCGCCGCAGCCTGAGGAGACGAATGATGCGCTGGTTTTCCCTCCTCGCCGCGATCGCGCTCGCTACGCCCGCCGCGGCGCAGCAGGCGCGGTTCGACTGGTTCGAATACCGCGGCTCCGATCCGGTCGATACGCTATTCAAGCCCGGCCCCGGCGAGTATCGCAATCCGATCCTCCAGGGCTTCTACCCCGATCCGAGCGTCACGCGGGTGGGGGAGGATTTCTACCTCGTCACGTCCACCTTCAGCTATTTCCCCGGCATACCGGTGTTCCACAGTCGCGATCTGGTCAACTGGGCCCAGATCGGCAACGCGATCGATCGCCCCAACCAGCTCGATTTCAAGAAGCTCGGCCTCTCGCGCGGGGTGTTCGCTCCGACGATCCAGGCGAAGGATGGCGTCTTCTACATCCTCAACACCTGCGTCGATTGCGGCGGCAATTTCGTGATCACGGCGAAGAACCCGGCCGGCCCCTGGTCGGATCCGATGTGGCTGCCCGATCTCGAAGGGGGGATCGACCCTTCGCTGTTCTTCGACGAGGACGGGCGGACATGGATACTCAACAACGGCCCGCCCGAGGGGAAGCCGCAATATGAGGGCCACCGCGCGATCTGGATCCAGGAGTTCGATCGCAAAACGCTCAAGACGTTCGGCCCGCGCAAGCTGCTGGTCAACGGCGGCGTCGATT
This sequence comes from Sphingomonas radicis, assembly GCF_051400635.1. Classification (NCBI taxonomy): domain Bacteria; kingdom Pseudomonadati; phylum Pseudomonadota; class Alphaproteobacteria; order Sphingomonadales; family Sphingomonadaceae; genus Sphingomonas; species Sphingomonas radicis. The sequence continues at coordinate 59,358 of NZ_JBLFFG010000005.1, read as the reverse complement.
TCTCGAAGAAGCCGATCTGGATCGAGGGGCCGCACATCTTCAAGAAGGATGGCTGGTATTATCTGAGCTGCGCCGAGGGCGGCACCGCCGTGGGGCACAGCCAGGTCATCCTGCGCTCGAAGAGCGTCACCGGTCCCTATGTCCCGGGCCCCGGCAATCCGATCCTCACTCAGCGTGACCTGCCCGAGGACCGCGCGCACCCGATCACGTCGGCGGGCCATGCCCAGCTCGTCACTACGCCCGATGGGAAGTGGTGGGCGACCTTCCTCGCGGTGCGGCCCTATCAGGGAGACTTTTACAACACCGGCCGCGAGACTTTCCTACTGCCGGTGACATGGGAAAACGGCTGGCCGCGGATCACGCGCCCGGGCCAGGCGATCCCCTATGTCCATAAGCGGCCTGCGCTTCCCGTCCAGCCGAAGCCCAAGCTGCCGACCAGCGGTGCCTTCACCGTGCGCGACGAGTTCGATGGCTCCACGCTGCCGCCCTATTGGATGATGCTCCGCAACCCGCGCGCGCGCTGGTACGCGCTGGAGAAGGGCACGCTGGTGCTCGACGCGCGTGCCGCGGGGCTCGGCGATAATGCCAATCCCTCGTTCCTCACGCGCCGCCAGCAGCACATCAACGCCTCTGCCGAGACGGTGGTGCGCTTTGCGCCGCAGCGCGACGGCGACCGCGCAGGTATCGTCGCGCTGCAGAGCGACGAATATTGGGCCTTCCTCGGCATCACGCGCAGGGACGGCAAGCCGGTGATCGCACTCGAATGGCGCGCCGGCCCCGATGAGCCTGCGCGCGGCGCCACCCTCGGCACGGTGCCGCTCGAAGGTAAGTCGGGCGATCCCGTGCATCTGCGCGTCACCGCGGCCGGCGACAAATATCGCTTCGCCTATGCGACCAGGCCGGGAGCATGGACCGAGATCGGCGCGATCGAGGCGACGATGCTGAGCACCAAAACCGCAGGCGGGTTCGTAGGCGCGACGTTCGGGGTGTTCGCCGGCAAGGGGGAATAGAGATGCGGAGGAGATCAATCCGCACGTTCGCGGCGGCCCCGGCAGCGCTGCTCGTTGTGGCAAGCCCCGGTGCCGCGAACCCGCCGCCGCTGCCGATCTATCTCAACCAGATCGGCTTCGAGCCCGGCAGTCCCAAGGTCGCGATCGTCCAGGGCGGTTCGGCGCCGCTCGCCTGGAAGCTCGTCGATGCGCAGGGGCGCACGCTGCTCGAAGGCAAAGCCCAGGTCTATGGCAAGGACCCGGCGTCCGGCTTCGAAATCCAGCGGATCGATTTCAGCAGCTTCCGCACGGCGGGGCAGGGCTATCGGCTGGTCGTCGCCGGATCGCAAAGCGACACCTTCGCGATCCGGGACGGGCTCTACGCCCCGCTCGCGCGCGATGCGCTCGCCTTCTTCTACCACCAGCGCGCCGGGGTGCCGATCGAGGCGCGCTTCGTTGGCACCGAATGGGCGCGGCCCGCGGGGCATCCGCGCGAAGTGGCGAAATGCTTCGCGGGCAAGGACGAGCGCGGCACCGAATGGCCTGGCTGCGCCTATACGCTCGACGTGACGGGCGGCTGGTACGATGCGGGCGACCACGGCAAATATGTCGTCAACGGCGGCATATCGCTGTGGACCTTGCTCAACGCCCACGAGACCGGTGGCGAGGTCTTCCGCGACGGTTCGCAGAAGATTCCCGAGGCCGGTAACGGGGTCAGCGACCTGCTCGACGAGGCGCGCTTCGAGATGGAGTTCCTGCTCCGCATGCAGGTGCCCGAGGGGACACGCGCCCGCGTGCCCGTAGGCCAGCCCAAGCCCGCGGCGCCCGGCCGCCCGCAATGGGAGCGCAGCCCCGCCGACTTCGCCGAGATTGACGCGAGCGGCATGGCGCACCAGAAGGTCGCCGACCGCAACTGGACCGCGCTGCCGATGCCGCCGCAGGACGATCCCGAGGAGCGGCTGCTCTATCCCCCCACCACCGCCGCGACGCTCAACCTCGCCGCAACCGCCGCACAATGCGCGCGCATCTGGCGCGGCATCGACGATGCGTTCGCCGCGCGCTGCCTCGCCGCGGCAGAGCGGGCGTGGATGGCCGCGCAGCGCAACCCGCAGGTTTTCGCCACCAACAGCTTCACCGGCAGCGGCGGCTATGGCGACGGCGATGTCTCCGACGAATTCTACTGGGCGGCCGCCGAGCTGTTCGCGACTACGGGGCAGGGCGTCTACCGTGAGGCGGTGCGCAGCTCGCCCCACTTCGCGCGGATCACCGCCGAGCCCGGCTGGCCCAGCACCGCGCCGCTGGGCACGATCACGCTCGCGACGGTGAAGACGGACCTGTCCGCCGAAGAGCTCCGGCGACTGAGTGGCGTGATTGTGGGAGCGGCGGACGCTTTCCTCGCCGACGAAAAGACCAACGGCTTCCGCATTCCCTATGGCGCGACCAACTACCCCTGGGGATCGAACTCGAACCTGCTCAACCGCGCGATGCTGCTCGCGCTGGCGCACGACTTCACCGGCGAGGCGAAGTACCGCGCCGGGGTGATCGACGCAGCCGATTATGTCCTCGGCCGCAACCCGACCGGTCATAGCTATGTAAGCGGCTATGGCGCGCGGCCGATGCGCAACCCGCACCACCGCTTCTGGGCCAAATCGCTCGACCCGAAGCTCCCCGGCCCGCCGCCGGGAGCGCTCTCGGGCGGCCCCAACACGACCGCCATGTCCGACGATGTCGCCAAGGCGATGCTGGGTAAATGCGCGCCGCAGCGCTGCTGGGCCGACGACGTGCGTTCCTATGCGCTCAACGAAGTCGCGATCAACTGGAACGCTCCGCTGGTGTGGGTGGCGGGCTGGCTGGCGGAGTAGTTGGTCCAAAATCCTCCCCCGCCAGGGGGAGGTGGCGCGCGTAGCGCGTCGGAGGGGGCGGACGGCGATCAACCGATGTCGTGCTTCCTCCCCCTCCGTCATTCCCCGCTTTCGCGGGGATTGACACCTCCCCCTGGCGGGGGAGGATTGCTCACTTCACCGTCAGCGTCACGCTCTTCAAATCCACCGAGTTCGGCCCGGCCGAGATCGTGAACGTCCCCGGCTCCACCACGCGCTTCATGTCGACGTTCCACAGCGACAGGTGGCGCGGGTTGAGCTCGAAAGTCACTGTCTTCTTCTCGCCGGGCGCCAGCGTGACGCGCTCGAACGCCTTCAGCTCCTTCACTGGCCGCGTGACGCTCGCCAGGTCGTCGCGCACATAGAGCTGCACCACTTCGTCGCCGGCCCGGGCGCCCGTGTTGGTCACGTCCACCCGCACCTTGACGTTGTTGTACCGGCCGATCGTCGGCTTCTCGAGCACCGGCGCGCCGATCTCGAACGTCGTGTACGAAAGGCCATAGCCGAACGGATAGAGCGGGCTGGTCTCCGCGAAGAGATAGCCGCGCCGCGCGCTCGGCTTGTGGTTGTAGAACATCGGCAGCTGGCCCACGTCGCGCGCGATCGTTACCGGCAGCTTGCCGCCCGGGTTGGCGCGGCCGAACACCACGTCGGCGACGGCGTTTCCGGTCTCCTGGCCCAGATACCAGCCCTCGATCAGCGCCGGTGCCTTCTCGGAGAGATATTTCACCGATAGCGGCCGGCCGTTGAGCAGCAGCACCACCACCGGCTTGCCGAGCGCGAAGATCTCCTCGGCCAGCTTGTTCTGCGGCCCGATCAGCTCGAGCGAGTTGCGGTCGCCCAGATGGTTGTCCGCCCAGGCCTCGCGGCTGAGCTGCTCGTTGTCGCCCAGCACGAGCAGAATGGTGTCGGCGTTCTTCGCGGTTTCGAGCGCCTGGGCGCGCAGCTTGTCGTTGGTCGCGTCGTCGACCAGCTCGACGGCGTCCTCCGCCCACACCCGGCTCTTCGTCAGCCGCACGCCTTCGGCATAATCGACCTCGAACTTGCCCTTGCCCTCGGCCTTCATCCCTTCGAGCACGCTCACCACGTGCCGCGGGATGTCGCTGTAGCCGCCGATCGGCGTGTCGTTCGCATGGGTGCCGATCACCGCGAGCCGCTGGATCTTCGATGTGTCGAGCGGAAGCAGCTTCTGGTCGTTCTTGAGCAGCACCATCGACTGGCGCGCAGCCTCGCGCGCCAGCGCGATCGCATCGGCCGTCTCGGTCTTCCGCGCCGCCGCCTTCGCGTCGACATAGGGATTCTCGAAAAGCCCGGCCTGGAACTTGAGCGTCAGGATGCGGCGCACCGCGTCGTCGATCTGCGCCTCGCTCACGCGGCCTTCGCGCACCAGCTTGGGAAGCAGGTCATACGCCTCGCCGTCGGGCGTCTCGAAGTCCACGGTCGCGTCCATCGCGCGAACGGCGGCGTCCTCCAGCGTGTCGAACATCTTGTGCCGCGTGTTGAGCTCGCGGATCGCGAAATAGTCGCTCAGCACCGCGCCTTTGAAGCCCCATTCCTGGCGCAGCACGTCATGGAGCAGCCAACGGTTGGCGTGGCTCGGGATGCCGTCGATCTCGTTGTACGAGGGCATCACTGCGCCGATCGGAAGCTCGGTCACGGCGCGCTCGAACGGCGGGAAGAACACTTCGCGCAGCGTGCGTTCGGAGACGGTGGCCGGGCCGATGTTGGTGCCGCTCTCGGGCTGGCCATGGCCGGTCATGTGCTTGAGCGTCACATAGACCTTGTCGCTCGCCAGCGGCAGCGTGGTGCCCTGGAAGCCGCGGATCGCCGCCAGCCCCATCTCGCCGACGAGGTGCGGGTCCTCGCCATAGGTTTCCTCGATCCGCCCCCAGCGCGGATCGCGCGCGACATCGACCACCGGCGCGAGCGCCAGGTTCGCGCCCACCGCCCGCATCTCGCGTGCCGCTACCGAGAAGATCTTCTCCACCAGCTCGGGGTTCCAGGTGCTGGCAAGGCCGATCGATTGCGGGAAGCTCGTGCGGCCGGGCGCGACATAGCCGTGCAGCGCTTCCTCATGCATGATCAGCGGGATGCCGAGCCGGGTCTTCTCCACTGCCCATTTCTGCGCCGCGTTGATGTAGCGCGCGGTATCCTCGGGCCCGCGGTTGTTCGTCCCCGGTGCGGCACCCGCGGCGGGTCCCTGGGTGATCGCGCGGCGGTCATAGGGGCGCGAGATCTGGCCGAGCCCATTGGGGAAGTTCTGGCTCGCCTTAACCGGATCGAACTCGCCCTCGGCGGTCTGGATCTTCTCCTTCTGCAGCCAGATCGCGACCATCTGCTGCACCTTCTCCTCCAGCGTCATCCGCTTGAGCAGGTCCTCGACGCGCGCGGCGACGGGTTGGGAAGCGTCCTTGTAGAGTGGTTTCTCGGCGCGGCTACCCTGCGACTGGGCAGCGGGCAGGGCGACCGGCGAAAGCGCCGCGGCGGCGACCGCGGCAAGCGCGGCGATGCGGATGTGGCGGGTCGATCCCGTCAGGCGCGAAGCAAGCACGTTTCTTTTCCTCCCCGTGTCGCGACGCCCGTGCGTCGTCGAATTATGGTAGCGCTATCACTATAGGGGCGGTCGTTCGGCGCGGTCAACCGGCGGCACTGTCCCGACGAAGCTCGTTTGCTTTCTGCAATTGTTTGTTACACCAATGCGCGCCAACGGGGAGAAGGATGAGCAGACCGAGCCGGAGAAGCCGCGGCACCGTGACGGTGCAGGATGTGGCACGCGAAGCGGGCGTATCCGCGATGACCGTCTCGCGAGTCGTCAACGGCGGGACCAATGTGCGTGAGAGCACGCGCGTCGCGGTGCTCGAGGCGATTTCGAAGCTGAACTATTCGCCCAACAGCGCCGCGCGAAGCCTTGCCGCGGGCGAGGCGACGCAGATCGGGCTGCTCTATTCGAACCCCTCCGCCGCCTATCTCTCGCAGTTCCTGATCGGCGCGCTCGCTGCCGCGCGCCGCGCCGGCTGCCACCTGGTGCTGGAGGCCTGCGAGAGCGAAGGCGCCGAGGAGCAGGCCGAGGCCACGCGGAGCTTCGCCGCCACCAGCGTCGAAGGTGTGATCCTGCCGCCGCCGCTTTCCGAATCCGCCCCCGTGCGCGCCGAGCTTGATGCTGCGGGAATTCCCTGGGTGTCGGTCGCGATGGGCCGCCCGCCCGCGCGCAGCCTCAACGTCCGCATCGACGATTTCGCCGCCGCTGCCGCGATCACGCGCCACCTGATCGATCTCGGCCATCGCAACATCGGCTTCATCCGCGGCAATCCCAACCAGACGTCGAGCGCGGAGCGCTATCGAGGCTTCGTGTCGGCGATCGAGGAGGCCGGGCTGAACGTGAAGGCGATGCCGGTGGAGCAGGGCTATTTCACCTTCCGCTCGGGTATCCTCGCCAGCGAACGGCTGCTCGACCGCGCCGATCGGCCGACTGCGATCTTCGCGAGCAACGACGACATGGCCGCCGCGGCAGTGGGCGTCGCCCACCGTAGCGGGCTGCACGTGCCGCACGACCTGAGCATCGTCGGCTTCGACGACACGTCGCTCGCCACCACCATCTGGCCCGAGCTGACGACCGTGCGCCAGCCGATCTCGGCGATGGCCGAATCCGCGCTCAACCTGCTGCTCGCCCGCATCCGCGCGCATCGCGGAGCGCAGGGTGACAAGCTGGAGGAGCAGGTGCTCGATCACGAGCTGATCCTGCGCGAATCCTCGGGCCCCCCGCGTTCGGCGAGCGAGAGCAAGCCGGTCCGCGAGGGCGGCCCGCTGCGCAAGGAGCGTCGCTGAGCGCGAGAAGGCCATTGCATTTCTTCCGCGCCCGCGCCACCGTTACCGCTAACACGACCAGCCATTCGGTCGCGGGATCAGGAGAGGACTAGGGGATGAATCAAACGGCGGAGCGGGCCAACATCGGCCTGATCAGCGCCATCGTGGCCGTGGCCACGATCGGCGGATTGCTTTTCGGATATGACAGCGGCGCCGTGAACGGCACCCAGCCGGGCCTCAAGGCGGCGTTCGCGCTCGACGACGCCGGCCTGGGCTTCACCGTCGGCTCGCTGCTGATCGGCTGCTTCATCGGCGCGTTCTTCGCCGGCACGCTCGCGGACCGCATGGGCCGCCGCAACGTGATGCGGCTCGCCGCGATCCTCTTCCTAGTCGGCGCGCTCGTTCAGGGACTTGCGCACGATCACAACATCTTCGTCATCGCCCGTATCCTGGGCGGCATGGCAGTCGGCGCCGCCTCGGTGCTCTCGCCCGCCTATATCTCCGAAGTCGCCCCCGCGAACATCCGCGGACGGATGACGACGGTGCAGCAGATCATGATCATCTCGGGCCTCACCGCCGCGTTCGTGGTCAACTATTATCTCGCCGCAGCGGCGGGCGCGTCGACCAACCTGTTCTGGGGCGGGCTCGAGGCATGGCGCTGGATGTACCTGATGCAGGCACTCCCTGCGGCGGTGTTCCTCGTGGCGCTGTTCTTCATTCCGGAGAGCCCGCGCTATCTCGTCTCCAAGGGGCGTAATGCCGAGGCGACCAATGTGCTCACCAATCTGTTCGGACCGACCGAAGCAGCCGCCAAGCTCGGCGAAATCCAGGCGAGCTTCTCGACCGATCACCGCCCGCAGCTCAGCGACGTGCTCGCCCCGGCGGGCGGCCGCGGCTTTCTCGGTATTCGCGCGATCGTCTGGGCGGGGCTGCTGCTCGCGGTGTTCCAGCAGCTCGTCGGCATCAACGTGATTTTCTATTATGGTTCGACGCTGTGGCAGGCCGCGGGCTTCAGCGAGAATGATTCGCTGCTGATCAACATCGGCTCGGGCGTCGTCTCGATCGCGGCCTGTTTCCTCACCATCGCACTGATCGATCGCATCGGCCGCAAGCCGCTGCTGCTGATCGGTTCGGCGGGGATGGCTATCACGTTGTTCGTGATGGTCTATGCCTTCAGCCAGGGCGCGTTGGTCGACGGCGCACTCGTCTTGCCGGGGCAGAACGGCCTGATCGCGGTGGTCGCGGCCAATCTCTATGTGATCTTCTTCAACGTCAGCTGGGGCCCGGTGATGTGGGTGATGCTCGGCGAGATGTTCCCGAACCAGATCCGCGGCTCGGCGCTGGCGGTGTGCGGCTTCGCCCAGTGGTTCGCCAATTATCTCATCGCGCAGGCATTCCCGATCATGCTTGCCGGCATCGGTCTCGCTGCGAGTTATTCGTTCTACGCAGTCTGCGCAGTAATCAGCTTCTTCCTGGTCCAGCGTTTCATCAACGAGACCAAGGGCAAGGAACTGGAGGCGATGGAAGGCTGAGACGATCCTCCCCGGTACGGGGAGGGGGACCGCCGCCGAAGGCGGTGGTGGAGGGGGAGTGCCCCAGACGAGTCGCTTGTGGCTGGCCCCCTCCACCAGCCTGCGGCTGGTCCCCCTCCCCGTACCGGGGAGGATCGAGAGGAAATATGACCCGAACCCCCGCCCGCCCGTTCCGCTCGCGCGAATGGTTCGCCGCGCCCGGCCGCGCCGACATGGCCGCGCTCTATCTCGAGCGGTTCATGAACTATGGCATCACGCCCGACGAGCTGCGTTCGGGCAAGCCGATCATCGGGATCGCGCAATCGGGGTCGGACATCGCGCCGTGCAACCGCATCCATCTCGAGACGGTGAAACGCGCGCGCGAAGGCATCCTCGCAGCGGGCGGCATCCCGATGGAGTTCCCGCTCCACCCGATCTTCGAGAATTGCCGCCGCCCCACCGCGGCGCTCGATCGCAACCTCGCTTATCTCGGCCTGGTCGAGATCCTCAACGGCTATCCGATCGACGCCGTCATCCTCACCACCGGCTGCGACAAGACCACGCCCAGCTCGCTGATGGCAGCCTCGACGGTCGATATCCCCGCGATCGTCCTCTCGGGTGGCCCGATGCTCGACGGCTGGCATGAAGGCGAGCTGGTCGGATCGGGCACCGTCATCTGGCGCAGCCGTCGCAAGATGGCGGCCGGCGAGATCGACGAGGCCGAGTTCCTCCGCCGCGCGATGGAAAGCGCGCCCTCCTCGGGCCATTGCAACACCATGGGCACCGCCTCGACGATGAACTCGATCGCGGAAGGGCTGGGCATGTCGCTCCCCGGCTGCGCGATGATCCCCGCACCCTACCGCGAGCGCGGCCAGATGGCGTATGAGACCGGCAAGCGCATCGTCGAGATGGCCTATGACGACCTTCGCCCGTCGAAGATCCTCAGCAAGGCGAGCTTCCTCAACGCGATCCGGCTGCTCACCGCGATCGGCGGCTCGACCAACGCCCAGCCGCATCTCAACGCCATGGCCGCGCACGCCGGCATCGAGATCACGCCCGACGACTGGCGCCTGGGCTATGATCTGCCGCTGGTCGTCAACATGCAGCCCGCCGGCGAATATCTGTCCGAGCGTTTCCACCGCGCCGGCGGCATCCCCGCGGTGCTGGCCGAGATGCTCGCCAACGGCGCGCTCGACGGCAGCGTGATGACCTGCACCGGGCGGACGCTCGCCGAGAACATCACCGCGGCGAAGGTGCTCGATCGCGACGTGATCCTCCCCTGGGATGCGCCGCTCAAGGAGAAGGCTGGCTTCCTCGTCCTCTCGGGCAACCTCTTCGACATGGCGATCATGAAGACCAGCGTGATCGGCGAGGATTTCCGCGCCCGCTATCTCTCGCGCCCGGGCGCCGAGGGCGTGTTCGAGGGCCGCGCGATCATCTTCGATGGTTCGGACGATTATCACCACCGGATCAACGATCCCGCGCTCCAGATCGACGCCAACTGCATCCTCGTGATCCGCGGATCGGGCGTGCTCGGCTGGCCGGGCTCGGCCGAGGTGGTCAATATGCAGCCCCCCGATCACCTGATCCAGCAGGGCATCATGAGCCTGCCCACGCTCGGCGACGGCCGCCAGTCGGGCACGTCGGACAGCCCCTCGATCCTCAACGCTTCGCCCGAGAGCGCGGCGGGGGGCGGGCTCTCCTGGCTGCGCACCGGCGACACGATCCGCGTCGATCTCAATACCGGCCGCTGCGACGCGCTGGTCGACGAAGCCGAGATCGCCCGCCGCAAGACCGAACCCGCCCCGCCGATCCCCGAAAGCAACACGCCATGGGAAGAGCTGTACCGTGAAAAGGTCGGCCAGCTGGCCGAAGGCGGCACGCTCGACTTCGCCCTGAAGTACCGCCGGACGAGCGAGAAGGTCCCACGGCACAATCATTAGGCTCGGTGGCGATCGCTCGTGTTATTTCTACTCCTGTTGGGAGAGCGCTTGATCTTCAATCCTCCCCCGCCAGGGGGAGGTGGCGCCGAAGGCGACGGAGGGGGAGGAAGCACGTTGGCCGATGTGTTCTGGCATCCGCCCCCTCCGTCAGCCTGCGGCTGACACCTCCCCCTGGCGAGGGAGGATTGAGTAGCGACAGCACCCGCGCCTCTCCCAGATTCCCCTAGCAAAGTAGGATTTGTTCTGCTTCCGTTCGCATATGCGCGAGCAGCAGAATCCTCCTCCCTCAATCCGGATCGCAAAGCTGTCGCGCGGCCGCCGCGTGGGCGACGCCTCGGTGCCGCGTCCGTGTAGCGTAACTGCCGCGTCGGCGGCGCGTGGGTGTAGCTTTGCTGTCGCGTGGATGCCGCGCGCGTGTAGCGTCGCTGTCGCTTCGTTGGCGCGTCGCTGTCGCTTCGGCAGAAAAACGCGTTATCGAGTCAACCAGGTCAACCGGCCGAGCCGATTGGGGGCTGGGCCCGTCTCTCGCGGCCTCCGGCTCAGCGCTTGGCACGGCTGCCCGCTCCAGGTGTCGCCGCCGGGGCAGGGGCGGCGACTGCCGCGACCCGCGCGCTCTTGCGGGCCAGCGCCATGCTCAGCGCGGCCGCGCCCTTCGGCGTCATGGCGGCAAGGATCATCGCAGTCGAACGCTCGCGCATCCGCTGGGCGACCTTCATCTGCACTTCCATGTCGAGCTGTTCGAAGACTACCGCGGCGGCCTTGGGCTTCATCGCCTGATAGATGCGTGCGAGTTCGTCGAACTGCGCCTCCGGGGCCTCGGCAGGGCCGGCAGCCGGGGCCCCGGACACGGTCGCGGCCTGCTGCTGGCGTGCCTGCATGTCGGCCTGGAGCCGCGCCTCGGCAGCCTTGGCAGCCTGTTCGCGCAGGTCGAGCGCGCGCTTGCGGCGTGCAGCCTCGGCATCGCGGGCGTTCAGGTCCTGCTCGATCGAGCTGCCGAGCCGGGTCTTGGGCGCCTTGTCCTGCGCATCGGGCGCAGCGAGCGTGGCGGCATTGGCGACGACCGCGAGCGCCGAAGCGGCAGCCGTCATCAAAAGAAGCGAAGGGCGCTTCATCACGCCGCCTCGGCCTGGCGCTGCACGTTGGCGGCGGCGTCCTCGGTCTCATCTTCCGCTTCAGCGCCATCCGCGCCCGCCGCCCGCAGCGCATTGGCGAGGCTGACGGCGTTGACGATGCGCTCGCACGCGCCGTCTGCGATGCCGGTCATCAGCTGCAATTCGTCGCGAAGCTCGCGTGCCTGCTCGACGAGCCGGGCATGCTGGGCGCAATCGGTGCCGAGCGTCGCCTTCATGTCCGAAAGCACGGCGCGCGCGCCGGTCGTGGCCTTTTCGAGCGCGGCGACGACGTCGGTCAGCGCGCCGTCCTTCACGGTGCGCAGGCTCCGCATCATCCGCACGCTCTGCACGAGCACGGCCATGCAGAAGATCATGGTCAGCGCATTGGCGACAATCGCGAGGCTCATTTCTTCTTTCCCTTGGAAACGTCGGTGAGGAGGCGCACGGCAACCTTGCCGCAGCGCTGGCCGATCTGGCCGCGGGCGAGCGTCACGCCGCCGCACGCGATGTCGAGCGGGTCGTCGGGGCCCTTGTGGAGCGCGATGGTCTGGCCGATCTCCAGCGCGCGCAGCGTCGCGAGCGGCATTGCCTTTTCGCCGAGCAGCACGTTCACCGTCACGTTGGTCTTGCGGATCTCGGAGGCCATGTGCGCCTCCCAGATGCTGTCGCGGCCGCTCTTCTCGCCCATGAAGCGCTGGAGCAGCTTGTCGCGCACCGGCTCGAGCGTCGCATATGGGAAGACCAGTGTGAACTGGCCGCCACGCCCGTCCATGTCGACGCGGAAGGTGGCGACTGCGCAGATGTTCGACGTGCCGGCGATCGCCGCGAAGCGCGGGTTGGTCTCGATCCGTTCGAGGTCGATGTGAATCGGCTCGATCGGCTCGAACGCCGTCGCGAAATCGTCGAGTGCGAGGGTGAGCATCCGCGAGACCAGCCCGGTCTCGATCGTGGTGAAGGCGCGGCCGTCGATCGTCACGGGGTTGCCGCCACCACGCCCGCCGAGCAGCGCATCCACGACGGCGTAGATCAGGCTCGATTCGACCGTGACCAGCCCGTAACTCTCCCACTCCTGCACCTTGAACACGCCGATCATCGCCGGGAGCGAGACGCGGTTCATGAATTCGCCGAAGCGGGTGGAGGTGACTTCCTCCAGGCTCACGTCGATCGCGTCGGAAGTGAGGTTGCGCATCGAGCTGGCGAAGGCGCGGACCACGCGGTCGCACACCACTTCCAGCATCGGCAGGCGCTCGTGGCTGATCACCTTGGATTCGAGGACGGCGCGCAGGCCCTTCTTTTTCTCGACCGGGCCGCCAAAGTCGCCGAACAGCGCGTCGATGTCCGCCTGGTCGAAGCGGATGTCTCCGTCACCACCGCCGACCGGCGCCACGGGCGGTTCGGGAAGGTCGAAGTCTTCGAGGTCGATCATTGCTGGACCAGGTCCTGGATGAGAACTTCCTTGATCATGCCGCTGCCGGCGATCTGGGTCGCGCGGACCAGCAGCTCTTCCTTGATGCGGAACACCGCCGCCGATCCGGCCAGGTCCTCCGGTCGCAGCTCGCGGAGGAAGGGCTGGTAGGAATCGAGGATCGCGGGAAGCTTGGCCTTGAGCGTCTCGTTGGTCGCGTTGGGACCGCGCGCCAGCATGATGTGGACCTTCAGGAAGCGCGCCTGACCGTCGGGCGAGCGCAGGTTCACCACGATCGGGGGGACGTCGAAATAGGCATTCGCGCCCACCTCGCCGCCATGGCTCTCGCTCTCCGTGCTTTCGGTCTCGGCATGGGCCTGGTTCCCGCCGGCGAAGAGGAAGAAGGCGCCACCGCCGCCGCCCAGCAGCAGCACCGCTGCCGCACCGGCGATGAGAAGCTTCTTCTTCGACTTCGGCTCGGCCGCGGACGCTTCGGCGTCCGGACCCACTTCGACGATTTCGGCCGACATTCCCCTGGCACCTTTCGAATTCATCGCGTCCGGCACCCCGCCGGCTGATTTCTTCCTATTATAGAGGCGTCACCCGGCAATTTCTGCCTAGCGACAAATTTCTGAAGGGACCGTCCGGTGGACATCTCGTCTTATGTATTGCTGAGCCAGGAACAGGCGCTGCGGCGCCGGCTCGACGTGGCTGCGAACAACCTGGCCAACATGAATACGGTGGGGTTCAAGCGCGAACAGCCCGTGTTCCGCGAATATGTGGAGCAGGGCGATACGTCGATCGAACCCGCGAAGAAGACATCCTACGTGCTCGATTACGGCGCGGTGCACGATGCCGCGGCGGGCGCGTTCCAAGTGACCGAAAACCCGCTCGACGTGATGATCGAGGGGCCGGGTTATCTGAGCGTCGAGGCGCCAGGCGGTGGCACTGCCTACACGCGCGCCGGCTATATCAAGGTGCTCCAGAGCGGCGAGCTCGCCACGTCGGGCGGTCAGCGGATCCTGGGCGAGGGCGGCAGGCCGATCGCGGTGCCGCCCGAAAGCGCGGGCCGCCTCAGCGTCATGAGCGACGGCACCGTGATGGGCCCGGATGGCCCGCTCGGCCGCATCACCGTGACGGTGTTCGACGAAGCGAATGTCGATCCGCGCGGCGACGGGCTGATGAATGCTGCGAACGGCCGCGAGCTCACCGCCGCCGAGACCAGGCTGCGCACCGGCGGCGTCGAAGGATCGAACGTCAACGCGATAGTGGAGACCACCGACATGGTGGAGATCCTGCGCGCCTATCAGACGAGCAAGAATTTGAGCGAGGGCCTCTCCGATCTGCGCAAGCGCGCAATCGATCGGCTCGGCCGCGTCAGCTGAACTTTCCAGAAAGGATTAACCCATGCGTTCGCTCTCTATCGCCTCGACCGGCATGCTCGCGCAGCAGACCAACGTCGATGTCATCTCGAACAACATCGCCAACATGAATACCACGGGCTTCAAGCGCCAGCGTGCGGAGTTCCAGGATCTGCTCTACGAGCAGATCGAGCGCCCCGGCACCGCCACCGGTCCCGAGACGCGCTCGCCTTCGGGCATCCAGATCGGTGCGGGCGTGAAGACCGGCGGCGTTTATCGCATCCAGCAGCAGGGTGCGCTCCAGCAGACCGACAACCGCTACGACGTTGCGGTCACCGGCCGCGGCTATTTCCAGATCCTGCTGCCCTCGGGCGACACGGCTTACACGCGGGACGGCTCGTTCGGCGTCTCGGATCAGGGCGAGCTGGTGACGCAGGACGGCTTCCAGGTTCAGCCGGGCATCGCCATCCCGCAGGGCGCGCTCGACGTGACGATCTCGAAGACCGGCGAGGTCCAGGTGATCGTCGCGGGCGATCCCCAGCCGCAGACGATCGGCCAGCTCGAGCTCGCGACCTTCATGAACGACGCCGGGCTCGAGGCGAAGGGCGACAATCTGTTCCTCGAGACCGCGGCCTCGGGTCAGCCGACGATCGCCAACCCCGGCGAGCCGGGCTTCGGCACGCTGAGCCAGGGCTTCATCGAGGGTTCGAACGTCAATGCGGTGGCCGAAATCACGGCGCTGATCACCGCGCAGCGCGCCTATGAGATGAACAGCCGGGTCGTGAAAACCGCCGACGAAATGCTGGCGACGACCAGCCAGCTGCGCTGATGAGCGCGCTGCTCGCACTGGCGCTGCTCGGCGCTGGCGTGGCCGAGGATGTGCCGGTGGCCGTCCTCGCGCACCCGGTCGAGAAGGGCACCCGGCTCGAGGCTGCGGATTTCGCAGTCGAGCCGCGTGCACTGGCCTCCGCGCGGGGCGCGCTGCGCGCCGAGGACGCCGCGGGCATGGAGGCATCGCGCCGGCTTGCGGCCGGGGCGATCGTCCGCCGGTCGGACGTGATGCAGCCGCAGCTCGTCCGCCGCGGCGAGCCGGTGACGATCCGCATCGTCAGCGGATCGCTGGTGATCACCACGGGCGGCCGCGCGCTCGGCAGCGGCGGGCAGGGAGAGATGGTGCGCGTTGTGGCCAACGCCACCAGCCGCACGCTCGACGGAATTGTGGATGGCTCCGGCACCGTCCGGGTCGCCGCCCCCTAGGAGAATTTCATGCGTAGGATCATCCTTCTCGCGGCGCTTGGCGCCATGCTGTCCGGCTGCGGCGCAGTCGGGCGGCTCCAGCAGGTCGGCAAGGCCCCGAAGCTTTCGGAGATTACGCCGATCGACACGCCCGAGCTCGAGGCCTCGCTCTCGGCCCCCGCCGACCGCGGCAACCGTGCCGGCGCGGCCCAGCCGCAGCAGCCGGCGCAGAGCGCGTCGCTGTTCCGCACCGGTGCCGGCGCCTTCTTCCGCGATCAGCGCGCGACGCGGCAGGGGGACATCCTGACGATCAAGATCAACATCCAGGACAAGGCGGACATCGGCAACAACACCTCGCGCACGCGCGGCGGTTCGGAAAGCGGTGGCGTTGGTGAGCTCCTGGGTATCAGCCCGGTCGCCAAGCTCGTCGGCGACGACGCGGCCAAGGTGTTCGAGACTGACTCTGCGTCGCGATACACCGGCGGCGGCACCACCGCGCGCTCGGAGACGATCAACATGACGATGGCGGCGATCGTCACGCAGGTGCTGCCCAATGGCAACATGATGATCCGCGGGCGCCAGGAAGTGCGCGTCAACTTCGAGATGCGCGAGCTGATCGTCACCGGCATCATCCGGCCCGAGGACATCGCCCGAGACAATTCGATCCAGCATTCGCAGATTGCCGAGGCGCGCGTGATCTACGGCGGCAAGGGCCAGCTCACCGAAGCGCAGCAGGCGCGCTGGGGGCAGCAGATCTACGACGCGCTCTTCCCCTTCTGATCGCGCGCGAACGCTTCGTTCACACGGGCCGGGGTCTCCGTTCGGAGGTTCCGGCCTTTGCCGTTCCGGCGGGCTGAGTCGGGAGTTAACGACACGCTAACCATCAAAATTCGCAGGGAAATTTTGGTCACCCTGCAATCCTTCCCATGATGAATTTGCGGGGCATGCAAGGACGCCTCGTCGAGGATCGGCGTCTCCGGTCCGGGCCGCAGAAGCGGCTTCAGATCCAAGAAGGAATTGAACATGGGATTCTCGGTTAACACCAATGTCGGCGCGATGGCGGCTCTTCAGAGCCTCAACGAGACGAACAAGGGCCTGGCGACCACGCAGAGCCGCATCAACACCGGCCTGAATGTCGCTTCGACCAAGGACGACTCGGCGTCGTACACGATTGCCCAGACCCTTCGTGGCGAGATGGGCGGCCTGAAGGCCGTCAGCTCGTCGCTCAGCCGCGCCAAGAGCACGGTTGACGTCGCGGTTGCGGGTGGCGAGCAGATCTCGGACATCCTCAACCAGATGAAGGCAAAGGCGACCGAGGCTTCGGACGCGGGCGTGGACGAAGAGAGCCGCAAGGCGATTGCGAAGGACTTCGTTGCTCTTCGCGATCAGATCAAGACGATCATCGATTCGTCCGAGTTCAACGGCACGAACCTGCTCAAGGCGAGTGGCGGTGACGTGAAGGCGCTGCAGTCGACGGATACGACTGCTTCGACCCTCGACGTCGCCAACATCGACATGAGCACGAACGTTCTCGACGCACTCGACGCCCTCGATGCCAACGATGCCGCTGTTGTCTTCGCTGACGACGGCGACACCAGCAACGGCATGGAAGGCGCGGCTCTCGCCAAGACGATGGTGACTACGCTCGAGACGCTTTCGGAGACCGTCAACAGCAACCTCAGCACGCTGGGCGCCGCTTCGCGCAAGATCGACGGTCAGTCGACCTTCGTGAGCAAGCTGTCGGACGTGATCGAGAGCGGCATCGGCAATCTCGTCGATGCGGACCTCGCCAAGGAGTCTGCGCGCTTGCAGGCCCTGCAGGTCAAGCAGCAGCTCGGTGTTCAGGCTCTGTCGATCGCCAACCAGGCGCCGCAGACGATCACTTCGCTGTTCCGTTAAGACTCACGCTTTTCCCTGGAAGCGTGGTTCTGACAGGAGGCCGGGATGGACACCATCCCGGCCTCTTTTTTTGTCGATCCCCGCGCGGAATGGTTGATCTTTCTATAATGATCTAAGAACAGGAGAACTGGATTGTTTCCGCGTATCAGAGAAATCACTGACGCTTTCGGGGGACGGCTGCGGGTGAGCGTGGAGGAACATCCTTCAGGGGCGCTGATTGTGCTCGAACGCCCCGATCTGGGCGGCAAGCCCCGCGTGCTCCTCGATGGTTACGGCGTCGACGTGCTCTCCGGATACATCATGTCCGCGCGGCTATCGGTTCCCCATTCGCTGCCCGAAGAGCATGTCGAAGGCATTTTCACCACGCGTTTCGAGCTCGGGCTCGAGCCAGCGGCGACGCTGCGGCTCGCCCAGTCGGACTGCACTGTTCTGGATATCCCCGCACCTTTCTGGGACCGGCTCTATGCCGAGCTGTGCCTGGTTTCGGCGCATGCCCGCGAACTCGGCCGCAGAGCCGAGGCAAGGGTGCACTGATGGAAAAACGCCGCGTAAGGGCAAACCCTGAATTCGCCCGAACGCATGTTTGCGGCATTCGGCGCGGCGAGCTATCGGCCAACAGAGAAGGGCTTCGCACCAATGAATTCCCGGGAACAGGCTCTCTCCGATACTTCGGTTAGCTTCACCGCGACGCTGACGCTCAAGGTCGATGATGCAGAGAAACTCTGGATCGCTGCCGCCGAGCGAGCCCTTGCCTTCCCGGGCATGACTCTCGCCGATGTCCTGGATACGATCGGCCCGCGCGAGGATCCCTCGATCTCCGATTGCATCGCCATGCTCACGGCTCCGGCAGACCTGCCCGGCTGCCTGCTCGACACCTTTGCAGTGCGCGAGACTGCGGCGCCGGTGTCGCTTGGGACACAGTTCATGCAGATGCCGGAACGGTCGCTGACGCTGCTTCCCGCAGCCAACGGCTGATTGGCCTCAGGCTTCCGCTCCGCAAGGCACCATTTCTCGATTTCGCCGATGTTCGCGCTTGATATCGCGCGTTCGGGCTATCTAGAGTTTGACCCACCCGAGTTGAAGCAAGCGGTTCCCCGGCGAAGGCCGGGGCCTAGTTGCAATGTCGCCGACGAAGCGCGGCGCGCTCTCGATACCGCGACGATACTGGGCCCCGGCCTTCGCCGGGGAACCGCTTCAAATCAACAAATCCGATTCTAGGCGCCGATGCGCACCAGGTCGTCCGTCGACACCTTCTCGCCGTTGACGGTGAGCGTGACGCTGCCGTTCGCGAGCTGCACATCGCTCACCACGCCGATGGCGTGGGCGGTCACTGGCACTTCGGTACCCGAGGCATCCTTGGCGACGAGCTCGATCGTATAGCTGCCGGGCCCCATTTCCTTGCCGGTGCTCGTCGCTCCATCCCACTGCAACGCCCCCGAGGCGCCGCTGGCTTCGATCACCCGCGTATCGACCACGCGGCCGTTGGCGTCCTTGATCGTCGCGGTCAGCGTCGCGACGCTGCGGTCGGCTTCCCAGCTCCACTGCGCCGGAACCTCGGCGGTGAGGCCCGCGGTGGCGGAATCCGACTCCACGAGCTTGCCGAGCAGCGACGAGGCCTGGGTGAGGTTCTGCGTTCCCAGGCTCGCGAGGATCGAGCGCAGCGTCGCAGTCTGCTCGATCGACTGCTCGACCTGCGAATATTGCACCAGCTGCTGCGTATATTCCGACGTGTCCATCGGATCGAGTGGGTCCTGGTTCTGCATCTGCGCGGTGAGCAGCTTCAGGAACATGTCGAAGTCGGCGTTGAGCTTCGATACGGCGCCGTTGGCGGTTGCGTCCGCAAGCGTATTCGAAGTGGAGGAAACGGTCGTCATTGCTGGCTCCTAGGCGAGGAGATCGACTCGCCCGTCGCCGCGGATCGCGCGATAGGGCTGGTCGTCGGTTTCGAAGTCGCCCTGCTCGGCAGAGGCGTGTTGCTGGTTGCCGCGCTGCTGGTGCGGCGAGGACTGGCTGCCGCCGCCGTCGCCGGCGCGGCTCTCGAAGCGGAAGCTCTGCGCATCGGCGCGCACGCCGGCCTGATCGAGCGTGCGGGCAAGCTCGGGCACATCCTGACGCAGCAGATCGAGCGCCTGCGCGCTCTCCGTGCGCATTGTCGCCTGCAGGTTGCCGCGATCATCGAAGGCGAGCGTGACTTCGATCCGGCCGAGCTCGACCGGGTTCAGCCGGACGCGCAGCGTCTCCTCGCCCGACTGGATCTTGCGCGCGATCTCGACACCCAGCGACTGGCCGAGATGGCCGGGCTGGGCTGCGACTTCGGGCTCGCCGGTAGCGGTGGGCGAAGCGCCGGTTGCGGCGGCTACCGGAGCGTTACGCGCGATTTCGGCAGCAGGTGCCGGCTGGAAAGGCTGCGGCGCAGTCGAGGCGTTGGCGGCCTTTTCGGCCTGCGGCAACGACGGTTGCTGACCGGTATCGTTTCCGTTGTCCGACCCCTTCTGTCCCTCGGCGGCGAGCTTCGCCATGGTGTCGCCGAAGTTGGCGGCGCCGGGCAAGGCCTCGCCGGTCCGGGCTTCACCCGGCGTGGCGACGCTTCCAGTATTCGCCCGCACGGCGACCTTGCGATGGCCAGTGGGCGATGTGGCGACAGGTTCCGCCTGGGCAGGAGCGGTCGAGGCTTGTTGCTGGACGAGGGGAGCCGCCGCTTGCGTGGGAATCGCGACCGCGGAAGCAGCGGGGACGGCGGCTGCAATGCTCGCATCCGGTGCGGGCGATTCAGGCACTTCGGCGGAAACAGGCTTACGGGGCTTGGGCGATTGGGTCACCGTCGGCTGGGCGGCGGCAATCGCCTCCGGACCCTCTGCGAGGGCAGGCTGCTCGTCGGGAATATCGGGGATCGCCGCCTCGACCGGAGCAGCCTTGGCCGCATTCGGATCGGCGGGCGCCCCAGCATCGCCTTGGGTTTGCACTGCTTGCGCACCGGCGGGCGTGGAAATGCGTGCGGCGGTCGTCAGGAGCTGCGCCAACGACATCGCCGGCGGCAGCACGCCCGAAGTGTCCGAAGGCACCTCGCCGCTCGGTACTTCGATCGTCGGCAACAGTTCGGCCTTGGATGCGGACAGGTCGACGGGAAGCACCCGCGCCGATCCCTTCGGTCCCGACATCGATCCGACCAGCGGACCGGCGAACCTCCCGCCGAGCGCAACGGCGAATCCGAACCCGGAAGGCGGTAGCTCCCCGGCGCCTGTGCCGGTCGCGCCGCTCATCGGAAAACCGAACGGAAGAATGTTCATCCAGGCCCCTTTTGCCCGGCCCGCGGGCCGCCTCAGTTCATTATAGGAAGGAAACGGCTCGCGCGGTTTCGTCAGCCGATCGTTCCCAGCGCGCGGATGCGGGCGCGGGCGTGGATCTCGTTTTGCGAGAGCACCACGGTGGCGGGGCGCACGCGCTCGATGATCGAGCGGACGAACGGCCGGATCGACGGGCTGGTGAGCAGGCAGGGGATCTCGCCGTCCTGCGCGAGCCGGTCATAGGTATCGCGCACGGCGCCGATGAAGCGCTGGAGCGAGGAGGGCGCCATCGCGAGCTGGCGCTCGTCGCCCTGGCCCAGGATGCTCTCGGCGAACGCCAGGTCCCATTCGGGCGAGAGCGTCACCACCGGGATCGCGTCGCCGCGCACCTGCGACGCGCTGATCTGGCGTGCCAACCGAGCGCGGACATGCTCGGTCATCTGGGTGAGGTTGGCAGTCAGCGGCGCGGCCTCCGCGATCCCCTCCAGGATGGTCGGCACGTCGCGGATCGAAATGCCCTCCGAGAGCAGGTTCTGCAGGATGCGCTGCACGCCCGAGATCGAGATCTTGCCGGGAACAATGTCCGCGACCAGCTTCTCGGACTCCTTGTGGACTTCGGTCAGCAGCTTCTGCGTCTCGGTGTAGGAGAGCAGGTCGGCGATATTGTCCTTCACCAGCTCGGTCAGGTGGGTGGCGATGATCGTTCCGCATTCGACCACGGTGAGTCCGCGGAAGCCGGCCTCGTCGCGCAGCTCGCGGTCGATCCACAGCGCCGGCAGGTTGAACACCGGCTCCTTGGTCGGCTCGCCGGGCAGGCCGACCGGCGCGCCGCCCGGATTGATCAGCAGCAGCTTGTCGAGTCGGATCTCGCCGCGTGCCGCCTCGGTCTCCTTGATCGTGATGACATATTCGTTGGGCTTGAGGCCCATGTTGTCGATGATGCGGACCGAGGGGAGGACGAAGCCGAAATCGGTCGCCATCTGGCGGCGCAGCGCGCGGACCTGATCGTCGAGGCGCGGCTCGCGCGTGTCGTCGTTGATGATCGGCAGCAGCGCATAGCCGATCTCGATGCGGACCGCGTCGATCGCCAGCGTTTGCGAGATCGGCTGCTCGACATAGACCTGCTGTGCTTCTTCCTGCGCGGCGACTGCCTTTTCGAGCGCAGTCTTGGCCTCGGCACGCTTGGTCATCTTCCAGGCGATGAAGCCCGAGATGCCGGCAAAGGTGGCAAAGGGCAGGAAGGGCAGTCCCGGCATCAGCGCCAGCGCGCCCATCAGGAACGCGACCATGCCGAACGCCTTTGGGTAGCGGCCGAGCTGGTCGCCCAGCGTCGCGCCGGTCTTGCCCTTGATCCCGCCCTTGGAGACGAGCAGGCCCGCCGCGATCGAGATTATCAGCGCCGGGATCTGGCTGACCAGACCCTCGCCCGCGGTGAGCACGGTATAGGTGTGGAACGCCTCCCCGAGCGGCACGCCGTGCGAGACCACGCCGATTGTCAGGCCGACGACGATGTTGACCGCGGTGATCAGCAGCGCCGCGATCGCGTCGCCCTTCACGAACTTCGAGGCACCGTCCATCGCGCCGTAGAAGCCGCTTTCCGCCTCGATCTCGGCGCGGCGCTCGCGCGCCTGCTCCTCGCTGATCATGCCGGCCGAGAGATCGGCGTCGATCGCCATCTGCTTGCCGGGCATCGCGTCGAGGCTGAAGCGCGCCGCGACTTCGGCGATACGGCCCGCGCCCTTGGTGATCACCACGAAATTGATGACGATCAGGATCAGGAACATGGTGAGGCCGATGATGACCTCGCCGCCCATCAGGAATTCGCCGAACGCCCCGATCACCCCGCCCGCGGCGTCCGGACCCTCGTGCCCGTGCGTCAGGATCGCGCGCGTCGAGGCCAGGTTGAGTCCCAGCCGCAGCATCGTCGCGATCAGCAGGATCGTCGGAAAGGCGCTGAGCTCGAGCGGCTTCTCGATGAACAGTGCGGTCATCAGGATCATCACCGCGACGGTGATCGAGAGCGTGAGGCCGAGATCGAGCAGCCAGCCCGGCATCGGCAGGATCAGCATCGCGATGATCGCGATGACCGATCCCGCCAGCGCGAGATCGCGGCCGGCGCCGATGCGGTTCAGCAGGTTGGTGACGGCGGGAGGCATCACAGCGCCGGCGAGACCGCGATGCCGGCCTCGATGAAGGTGCGGAGCTTGTTACGCATCGTGCGGACCGAGATTCCCAGGATGTTGGAAGCCGAGGTGCGGTTGCCGTGGCAACGCTCGAGCGTCTGGAGGATGAGCTCGCGCTCGACTTCCTCGACGGTGCGGCCGACCAGTCCCTGGATCTGGAAGCGATCGGGCTCGGCCATCTCCAGGTCGATCAGGCGGGTGCCGTCCGAGCGGACGAGATCTTCGGCCTCGATGCGTGGGCCGCTGGCGAGCAGCACCGCCCGGTGGACGCAGTCCTCGAGCTCGCGCACGTTGCCGGGCCAACTGTAGCGGCCGAGCAGCGCCAGCGCGGCGTCGCTGAACGGGCGGGGCTCGACGCAGTCGGTCTCCGCGAGCCGCTCGGCGAAATGCCTCGCCAGTTCGGCGATGTCTTCACCCCGCGCGCGGAGCGCCGGAACCTCGACGCGGACGAGCCCCAGCCGCACGAGCAGGTCGGCGCGGAAGCTTCCCGACGCCACGGCGGCGTCGAGGTCGAGGCTCGTCGAGGCGATCAGCCGGGCGCGGAAGGGTGCGAACTCGTCGCCGCCGATCCGCGTGAAGCGCTGTTCGACGAGGGCAGCGAGCAGCCGCGCCTGGGTGTTGGGAGCGAGCGCGCCCACTTCGCGCAGCAATATCGTGCCGGTACCGGCGCGTTCGAGCTGACCGGTGCGACGGGCCGCGGCGCCGAGGAAGGCGCCTGCCTCATGGCCAAACAGCTCGGATTCGAGCACGTCGGCGCCGACGCCCGCGCATTCGACCACCAGCATCGGATCGGCGCGGCCGGACGCTTCGTGGATGGCGCGCGCCATGATCTCCTTGCCACTGCCCTTCTCGCCGGTGACGAGCACCGGTGCGCCGCTGGCTGCAACCGCCGTGGCGAGCTGGAGCGCGCGCGCGAGCACCGGGTGCGTGCCGATGCGCGTGACTGCCCTACGCTGGACGACCGACGCGATCGCCGCGGCGATCATGTCGCGCTGCGGGGGGAGGGGAACATAGTCGCGCGCGCCGGCGCGGATCGCCGCGACGGCGCGCTCGGCAGAGGCTTCGATGCCGCAGGCGAGAACCGGAATCGTGAAACGTTCGCTGCGCAGGTTCGCCATGAACCCCTGCACGTCGGTCTCGACATCGATCATCACCAGATCGGCGCCGCCTTCGCGCAGCAGGTCCAGCGCGTGCGCGGGCGCATCGGCCATCGCCACATCGGCGCCGGCCTGGCGCGCGAGCTCGGCGGCAAGCCGGAACTCGCTCCCGGGTTCGCCGATCAGCAGCAGCCGGATCGATGCCATCGCCATTTAGCGATCGCCCCGGACGATCTCGGTGAGAGTCACGCCCAGCGCATTGTCGATCAGCACCACTTCGCCGCGCGCGATCAAGCGATCGTTGACGAAGATGTCGACCGGCTCGCCGACGCGGCGGTCGAGCTCGACGACGGTGCCCGCGCCGAGGTGGAGAAGCTCGCCGACCGGCATCCGCGCGCGGCCGAGCACTGCCTGCACCTTCACCGGCACGTCATGGACGGCTTCGAGCCCCTCGGTGCCGGTCGACGACAGGTCGGCGGCCGGGCCCGTGTTGAAATCCTCGAGCACCGGTTCGGTCTGCTCGCGGCCATCCGAGGGGATGATGTCGTGGGGTTCGGTATCCATCGTCATGTTCCTATGCGTTCATCCACTGGCGGATCACCGAGGCGGCCTCGGGCGGGCTCGCCGAGATAGCGTCGCCGATCCGCTTGAGTGCGGAAAGCTTGATGCGGCCGTCGACCTGCGCGAGTGCGATTTCCTGGTCGAGCAGCTGGTGGTCCCCGCTCATCGCCTGGAGCTGCTTCTGCGCCTCTTCGTCGCCATCCGCGGCGCGCTCGGCGAGCGCGAGCATCTCCGGGCTCTGCCCGTTGAGGGCGATCGGCTCGGCTTCGGCCTGGACCGGCGGCAGGATCTTGGGCTTGAGCATCTTCAGCGCGAGCAGTGCCGCGACCGCGATCACGATGATCTGCAGCAGCCCGAACACGCGCTCGCTGCTCAGGAAGGAGAGCAGGCCGCTCTCCTTGTCGGCGAGCGAATCGTCGGCCGCGAAGCGCATGCTCTCGACCACCACGCTGTCGCCGCGCTCGGCGTCCATGCCCACTGCGTTCTCGACCAGTCGGGTGAGGCGCTGGATCTGCGGCTGGGGAAGGCCGGCCTCGCCGCCATCGACCATCACTGCCACGGTCAGGCGCGTGACGCGGCCGGGAGCGCGCAGCGTGACCGTCTTGGTCGAGCTGTTGTCGTAGGTGGTATCTTCGGAAGTCTGGTTGCTCGCCGACTGCTTCGATCCGCCCACGCCGCCGGGCTGGTCCTGCGCCTCGGGAAGCTGGTTGGCGACGGTGGTGGTCTCGGGCGCGGCATCCTGCTCGCGGTTCTGCTCGCCGTTCTCGACGCTCACCTGGCGCGCGATCACTTGCTTGTCGGGATCGAAGACGTTCGATTCCTCGCGCGTCTGGTCGCGGTCGATCTGCGCCGAGACTTCGGCACGCACCTTGCCCTGGCCGACGATCGGCTCGAGCAGCGCCTCCACTTCCTCGCGCAGCTTGGCCTCGACCGCTGCCTGGCGCTCATCGGCATCAGCGCCGCCGGCCGCACCGGCCTCGCCAGCGCGGGCAAGCAGCGCGCCGGTCTGGTCGACGACCGACACCGCCTCGGGCGAGAGTTCAGGGACGGACGAAGAAACGAGATAGCGGATCGACGCGATCGATTCCGACGAGAGCCGGCCGCGCGTCTTGACGGTGACCGCGGCGGTCGCCTTGCGGCTCTCGCTGGCGAACATCGCGCGCTCGGGCATCACGATGTGCACGCGCGCGGCGCTCACGTCCTGGATGGTCTGGATCGACTTGGAAAGCTCGCCTTCGATCGCGCGCGTCTCGTTCATCTTGGCGCGGCTGGCGGAGACGCCGAAGGGCTGCTCCTCGTCGAGCACTTCATAGCCGATCTTGCCGCCCAGCTTCTCGCCGGCCAGGCTCATGCGGAGCTCGGCGAGCTTCTCCTGCGGTGCCATGATCGAGGTGCCGTCGGCCGAGAGCATGTATTCCACGTTCTGCGCCTTGAGCTTCTCGGTGATCGCGGCAGCGCTGGAGGGATCGAGATCGGTGTAGAGGAAGCCCATCTCGGGCTTGGAGCCGCGCAGCGCCACGAACGACAGAAGCGCGAGCAGCGCGAACGCCACCCCTCCCATCAGCATCAGCCGCTTCGGGCCGATCTGCCCGGCAAAGTTCTTGATCGCTTCCAATTTAGCCCCGTCGGATGGAGACGCGTGGGGCGGTTGCCCCTTGGTTCACTTATAGGAAGGGCGCGGGCGGCAGATTGTGCCGGGTGGGAATTTTTTGCCGGGTGGATTGCGAGACCGTGCGCCGCAGAGCCGTGCTAGCCGAGTGCGTTCAGCGCCGTCAGATAGCGGCGCCCGAGCGGAACCGGCGTGCCGCACGCCAGGTGAATGACCGGCCGGCCGCTCGCGTCGCGATGGACTTCGCGGACCTTGCGGGCGTTGACGACGATCTGACGATGGACACGGACGAAGCCGATCGGCGCGAACCGGTGGGCGAGTTCGGTCAGCGTCACCCGCACCAGATGCACCCGCTCGTTCGCCACGATCTCGCTGTAGTTGCCCGCCGAGCGGATCAGTTGCACGTCGCCGGGGCGTATGCGCAGCAGCGGTGCTTCGGGAAGGTCCAGCCACTCGCTCGACGCTGTCGGCGACGCGGGTAAGGGCAGGGGCTCCGATTGCGGTGCTTCCGCCGGGTCGCGATTGGCGAGGTGTCGTCCCCACGCGAGCAGCAGCAATAGCAACGGCGTGCCCAGAACGGCCGAGCGTGGCAAGAAGCTGAAGAAGGGCGGAAGCGGCACGGCGCCCGGCGCGCAGGTGGGATAGAAAGAGATCGCCATCGCGAATTGTGCCGCCAGCATATCGGTGAGGGCAGGAGGCACGAAGGCGAGCGCCAGCAGCAGCGCAGGCGATTGGCGCGGTCCCGACAGCAGGTCCCGCAGCGGCTCGCGACAGCCCAGTGCAATCGCGAAGGCCGCTCCCCAAACCAGCATCTTGGCATAGCCAGGTTGAGCCGGGTGCTCGGTCGCAAAGGGATCGGGCTGGATCGGCACGCCGCCGACGGCATAGCCGAGCAGAAATCCGAGCAGCGCCAGCAAGACCCCCGCCCCAAGCGGGATCTGCCGGTTCCAGATCGACTCTCGCGCCCCCATGGCCATGGCCGACGTATAGCGCGCGAACATGCGCGCGCGAAACGGCCATTCGTCACGCCGGGCCGCCGTTCGTCCCTATCCGCTCCCGATCCTGCAGGGTCCCGCGGCATTCGCACCGCCACAGGGATGTGAAGGGGAGTGCGAACCGATGCGTGAGACCATCTGCTGCCTGTCGTTGCTCGCGGTGCCGTCCGCGCATGCCCAGGTCGCTCCGGCACTGCCGCAAAGCGGTGATGTCGTGCGCGCGTCCGATGATGCGTTCGGCAGGCGCATCGGAATCGAGGAGGTTGGGCTCTATACCGAGAGCGAGGTGCGCGGATTCGATCTGCAGAGCGCGGGCAACTATCGCATCGAGGATCATTATTATGTTCGTGCCGCCGGCATGCTTCAGCCGGTCACGCAGGGCACCGCCATCCGCGTCGGCGCCAACGGCCTGCGCACCGATTTCGCCGCACCTTCGGGGGTCGTGCAATATGATCTGCCCGACGGTAGCCCCGGTGCCCAAGCGACGATCGAGACCGGCTGGTGGGGTGGATCGGGTCCGGTGATGCTGATGCGCGCCGCGGCCGGCACGCACGACGAGGGTTTGAGCCTGGCCGGCGGACTCCAGATCGGCGCCCAGCAGAATTACACCGACGGCACCGGCGGGGATTTTTTCGCCGCCGGGCTCATCCCGCGCTGGTCGCCGGCGCCCGGTGTACGGCTGACGGGGATCTGGAGCCACAATTGGTTCACGCGGGGCGCCGATACCTATTTCTCGAGTCCGGATGCTGCCCCGCCCGAGGTAACGCGCGATATAGATCGCACCCAGCCCTGGATGGATGCTAGCAACCAATCCGAACTGATCGGCGCAATGGCCGACGTCGATGGCGGCGCGGGATGGAGCTTCGGCGCGTCGGCCTTCCTGTCGACGCTCGACTATCGCCGGAGCGTCTTCAACCTGATCCGCCTTCCGACCGCCGTTGCTCCGGCCGAGGCGAGCGGGCTGCTGTTCGGCGAAGAGGGGCGCCGTTCCTTTTCCGCGGAGATCACCGCGGCCAAGCGCTTTTCCACCGGCGCGATCGACCACCGGCTGGTGGCGATGGCGCGCCGCCGCGAGAGCGTGGTGCGCAGCGACCCCGGTGTAGCGTTCATGCTCGGGCCCTATCCCGATCTCGATGCGGTGCCCGAGCTTCCCCGTCCGCCCATCACCCTCGATCCGCGGCGGGTACGCGACGATGTTTGGCAGTGGACCGGTGGTCTCGGCTATCGATTGTCGATCGGCGATACGGCCGAGCTTCGCGCGGATCTCCAGCACGTTAGCTACCGCAAGCAGGCACGCGGGCTCGACGGAACGACGATGCGCGAGACGAGCCGCCCGTGGCTGTACGGGGCTGCGCTTTCCGTGGGGATCACGCGCGCGCTGATCGGATTCGCCAGCTATGCGCGCGGTCTCGAGGAGGCAGGCGTCGCCCCGGCCAACGCCGTCAACCGAGGCGCGGTCCTGCCCGCCGCGATCTCGCGTCAGGTCGAGCTCGGGATCAAATATGCCTTTCGCGGCGGACCCACGCTGATCGCAGGCCTGTTCGATCTGGCCAAGCCGCTGCCCGGGATCGATGCTGAGGGCGCCTTCGGGTTCGTGGGCGAGGTGCGGCATCGCGGCGCGGAGCTGTCACTGGCGGGGCCGGTCACACCGCGGTTGAATGCGGTGCTGGGGGCGACATGGCTCGACGCGCGGATCGAAGGTGAGCTGGTCGATAATGGCGTGATCGGCGATCAGCCGATCGGCCGGCCGGCGGTCATGGCGCTCGCCAATCTCACCTGGCGCCTCCCCAACGTCAAGGGTCTGACGATAGACGGCGGCGTGAGCATTCGGAGCGAACGTTACGCGGACCGTCAAAACCGCACCACGCTTCCTGGCTATGCGGTGTTCAACCTGGGCCTGCGGCAGCGGTTCGAAGTCGACGGCTATCCGCTCACGCTGCGCGCGCGCGTGGCGAACCTCACCGATCGCTTCGTCTGGAATGTCGGCAACTCGGGGCTGTTCACAACCAACACGCCGCGGGTGCTCACGCTCACGGTGACGGGCGAGATCTAGATGCCTGTCTCAGTGCGGCAGCAGCGTTTCCAACTCGGCGCGGACCGCCTCGCGTCGCGCGGCTGCATCGACCGCGAGCCCGCCCTGGTCCCAGCCGATCATCGCGTCGCCCAGCGGGATCGCGGTATCGGCGATCACGGTCAGGAACAGCCGGCGACGATCCTTGGATTGGCGCTCGGTGATGCGGGCCTCGATCGTCTCGACCAGCTCGGGATGCACGCGCACCTCCAGCTCGGTGCCCCGCGCGACCTGGTTCAGAACGCGGCCAATAGCGGAATCGATGGCGTCGGTCGGCGCGGCCTCGAGGGCCCGGCCGGCGATCATGTCGGCTGCGGCAAGTGCGATCTCGGCAGCTTCGCCGGCCACGCGCTGCGATACTTCCTCGAAGCGCTCGTCGATCGATTCGAGCCCGGCCTGCAGCGCATCGACTGCGCTCAGCAGCGCAGCCTCGCGCTCGGCGCGCGCCTGCGACAGCCCCGCCTCGAAGCCCTGCGCACGGGCGAGCGCGAGCTGCGCGCCTTGCTCGGCCTTGAGCGCGGTCAGCTCGGCGCGGAGGTTGACGAGCTCGGGAAGCAGGTCCGCATCGACAGGCGCTCCGCCGACGGGCGGAACCGTGAATACTCGATCGAATGCGAAACGCTGGACGTTGTGGAACGACATGGCGGCAGCTTCCTCAGATGATCATCGCGTCGTCGGACTTGGGGTCGACCAGCAGGATGTCGCCGCGGTCGGCCAGGCCCTTGGCGAGCCGGACGAGCGCCGACTGTGCTTCCTCGCAGTCGCGCGCGCGCACCGGGCCCATTGCCGCCATGTCCTCGCGCATCAGCTTGGCGGCGCGCTCGGTCATCGCACCGAAGAACATCTGCTTGAGCTTGTCCGGCGCACCCTTGAGCGCCAGCGCCATCTCGCGCTTGTCGGCGTTGCGCACGATCACTCCGATCGCGGTCGGCAGCAGATTCGCCAGATCCTCGAAGGTGAACATCAGCGCGCGGATCCGCTCGGCGCTTTCCGGAGCGCGGGCATCGAGCGCAGTCAGCATGGCTTCTTCGGTCGAACGGTCGAGCGCGTTGAACACTTCCGCCATGGATTCGTGCGGATCACGCTTCTGCGAGCGCGACAAATTGGTCATGAACTCGCTCTTCAGCGTCTGCTCGACCTGGTTGATCACGTCCTTCTGGACCGTCTCCATCCGAAGCATCCGCATCACCACGTCGACCGAGAAATCGCGCGGCAGCTCGGAGAGCACGCGTGCGGAGTGATCGGGGCGCAGCTTGGAAAGGATCACCGCGACGGTCTGCGGATATTCGTGCTTGAGCGCCCCGGCGAGCACCGTCTCGCTCACGTTGGAGAGCTTGTCCCACATCGTGCGGCCGGATGGGCCGCGGATGTCTTCCATGATCTCCTTGACCTTGTCGCCGGGCAGCATGCCCGCGAGCAGGCGTTCGGTGGTCTCGTAGCTTCCGTGGAGCGAGGCCATCGACGCGACTTCGCCGGTGAACTGGACGAGCAGATGCTCGACCACGGTCGAAGGCACGCGGCCGAGTCCGGCGATCGTCGAGGAAAGCTCCTTGATCTCGTCGGTCGTGAGCTGCTCCCAGATCGGGGCGCCATGGTCCTTGCCCAGGGCAAGCATCAGCGCCGCGGCGCGCTGGGCACCGCTGTAACGCTTGAGTTCGGGCGGCTCGGCAACCGGCGCCATCACGCTCATTCGGGATCCCTCGCGAATTAAAATGCATCCGCACGCACAGGGGAAGGCGCACGTCCCTCTATTATAGGAGGGAAGGGGGAGCCTTGGTTGCGATGACGATCAATTTCTCGAACAGTCTAACGGGCCTGAGTCTGCTCACGGGCAGCAACGCGTTCACTGCGTTCCCCGAGGTGCTCTACGAGAGCAGGGCTGTGCGCCAGGCCAAGGCGCAGTTCACGCTCGATCCGACCACGCCGCCGTGGAAGGAGGAGCAGCCGGACGTTCCGCTCTCCACCCAGGTATCGAACGTCAAGGCGATGCGCACCATCATCGACAAGGCGAGCTCGGGCGCCGATGCGCTGCCCGAGGATGTGCAGACCGCGTTCATCGCCTACAAGGCGCTCGAGCGCCTGCGGGTGCTCGCCGAGAGCGCCTCGGCCAAGACCACCTCCGACGCGCAGCGCAAATCGATGCAGACCGTGTTCGCCAAGGGGCTGGAGGATCTGCAGACCTTCCTTGCCTCCGCACCGTCGAGCCAGGTCAATCTCGCATTCGGCCAGACCGCGCGTTCCATCAGGACCGCCGCGACGAGCGTGCCCGATCAATATGCCACCAAGGGCGCGGGCGTGGTCAAGGGCCGCACCGATGCGCTGCCGGGGCTGGCGGGCAACGAGAAGATCCAGATCACTCTCAGCAAGACCGGCGGGTCCGACGTGGTGACGGTGGACCTTTCGCAGGGGCCGCAGCCGCCGACGCTCGATTCCATCGCCGGGGCGTTCAACGCCGCCATCGCCGCGATTCCCACGCTCAAGGCAGACGGTACGCCGCTGCTCGATGCCCAGGGCAACCCCGTTCCCAAATGGACCGCGCGCTTCGCCGTGGAAAAGAACGGCGACAAATGGGGGCTCGCGCTCAAGACCCCGACCGGCAGGGAGCGCGTGACGCTCGACCAGATCGGGGCAAAGGACGCGCTCGTCGTGGCCGTGGGACAGACTCCGCTCGACGCACCGACCACGACCAAGGTCTTCCGCCTCGACGATCCCGCCGGCGATGCCACCCGCAAGGCGATGGCGACCCTCTCGGCGCTCGATCGCGAAGCGACCGAACAGGCGAAGCTGGGGGGTGACGCGACCAAGATCACCACCGTGGTGACCGGTCCGGACGGCAAGGACAAGACCGAGACCACCGAGACTTTCGACGTCCATGCGAGCACCGATGCCGCGGCGGTCGTCACCGATGCGGCGGGCAACAGCTATGTCGTCGGCACCACGAGCGGCGATCTGGGCAATTATCACTCCGACGGCGACGACAATCTCTTCCTCACCAAGATGGATGGGGAGGGCAAGATCATCTGGCAGCGCAGCCTCGGCGCAGGCGGTTCGTCGAGCGGCGCGGCGATCAGCCTGGCGCCCGACGGCAGCATCGTCGTCGCCGGAACGGTCAACGGCAGCTTCAACAGCACCTCGTCCAGCGGCAGCTTCAACAACATCTCGTCCGATGGCGACATGTTGGTGGCCAAGTTCAATGCCGCGGGCGACGAGCAATTCTCGACGCTGGTGCGCGCCGCGGGCAGCGACGCCGCAAAGGCAGTGGCGGTGGGCGCGGACGGATCGATCTTCGTCGGCGGCCGCGCAGCGAGCGGCGGCGGCGATGCCTTCGTCGCGCGTATCGACACCAGCGGCAGGATCTCCGAACGCCGCACCATCGCGGCGACCGGCAGCCAGAGCATCAACGCGCTCGCGATCGATGGGGAGGGCAATCTCCTCGCATTGATGTCGAACGGCAGCGAGGCCGAAGTGCGCAAGCTCGATGCGGACTCGCTCGCGACCGATCTCGGCAGCTTCGACCTGGGCCTCGCCGACGCACGCGCGCTGGTGGTGGCCGACGACGGAACCATCGCAGTGGGCGGCGCCACCAGCACCACGCTGAACGGCGCGCAGGTCAATGCCACCGCCGGTGGTCGCGACGGCTTCGTCACGCGGCTCGACGCCGATCTTTCGAACGCGCGCACGACCTATCTCGCCACCGCGCAGGAAGATCAGGTCGACAGCCTGACCTTCATGAACGGCGACATCTACGTCGGCGGCCGCACGAAGGGCGATCTCGGCGGCACCCGCGCCGGCGCGACCGACGGCTTCGTCGCCCGCCTGTCGCTGGACACCGGGGCAGTCTCGAACGTCAAGCAGTTCGGCGTCCCGCTGCTTCGGACCGAACCGGTGCGGGTCGCGGCTGCCGAGGGCGGAGCCACCAACCTGTCGGCGCTCGGCTTCGGGCGCGGCACGATCAACGCCGAAGCTTCGGAAAAGCTGACCACGCAAACCGGGCTCCGCGCGGGCGACAGCTTCTATCTGCGCGTCAACGACGGTGCGCTCCGCAAGGTCACGATCACGGCCAACGACACGCTGACCACGCTCGGGGACCGCATCCGCGGCATCACCGGCTCGAGGGCGAACATCACCACCCCAAAATCGGGCGAAACGCGCTCGCTCAGGATAGATGCCAAGGAGGGCAATTCGATCGAGCTGCTCGCCGGTCCCGGCGACACCGATGCGCTGGCCAAGCTCGGCATCGGGCCGCAGCGCCTCTACACGCCACCCAAGACTTCGGATTCCGCGCCCAAGGTGCGGCCGGGCGGCTCGTTCGGGCTCGACCTGAGCGAAGGGCTCAACCTCTCGACCGTCGACAGTGCCAAGGTGGCGATGAAGCAGCTCGAGGCGGCGATCTCGATGAGCCAGACCGCCTATCGCTCGCTCTACTGGGACGATGGCAAGGCCAATCTGGTCGATGGCGTGAAGAACACCATGACCGGCACCCAGTCCACCGCGCGCGAGACTGCGATGCTCAAAAACTATCAGGCAGCGCTCAGCCGCCTCGCCGCCGGCACGCCCACCAGCTTCGGATTCTGACGCATGAACACGCCCCCGATCCTCGCAGGCATCCGCGATCGGATGCACAACCTCGCCGATCGTCAGCGCGTGCTGGCGCAGAACATCGCGAACAGCGAAACGCCCGGCTACAAGGCGCGCGACGTCGCCGAGCCCAATTTCGCCGCACTGGTGGGCGGCAGCGGCATGGTCGCCAAGCCGCGCGTCGAGCTCACCCAGCGGATGCGGAGCCTGGGCGCGGTCCAGCCGATCGGCGCAGGCGTGATCTTCGACAAGGACATCACCGAAACCAAGCCCGACGGCAACAACGTCACCCTCGAAGACCAGCTGCTCAAGATGGGCGAGGTCCAGGCCGACTTCACTGCGATGACCAACCTCTATCGCAAGCAGATGTCGATGCTGAAGACCGCGATCACTGGCCGCGGGGGGTGATCGCCGCGCGCGGCGCGCTCAACGTCCCCCGTCAACAAAAAGGGCCGTCGCGGAGTTGTCCGCGACGGCCCTTTTTGTTTCGGCTCGGCTCGTTCGCGGCCGCTCAGAGCCGCGCGTTGATCGAGATCGGCGCGGGCGCGTCCATCCCGCCCATGCCACCGGTCGCGCCGTAGGTCGCGGCGCGCGCGCCCGTAAGACGCTGCGCCTCGGCCGCGATCGCCGCCATCATCTCCGACGACAGCTCGATCTGCCGCGACAATATCTCCTGGTTCACCGCCGACGCATCGCGCAGGTTGCGGCTCGCTTCGGTGAGCTCCTCGCGCGCCTCGGTCTCCAGCGCTTCCATCCAGTCCGTGCCTTCGCGCTTCAGCCGCGCGACTTCGGCTTCGATCCGGCCGGTGAGGCGCAGCTTGGCCGCCGCGATCTCGCTCAACTCGGGCACATAGGGATTGCGCGTCAGCTTGTAGTTCTCCTCCTCCATCAGCGAGGTGAGCGAAACCATGGCGTCGATCAGCTGTGCGGTCATCATTGCCCCTGTTGCATCTTGAGGATCTGGTCGAGCACGGCGGGGGCCAGGCCCACGCCGCCGCGCTTCGCGATTTCGGTGCCGAGCTTCTCGGCGAGCACGCCGCGGAACATCTCCTCGCCCGCGCCGCCGTTGAATTCACCCTTCTCGACGCTTTCGAGCATCATCTGCGTCATCTGGCCGAGGAACACCGCCTCGAAGCTCTTTGCAGTCTCGGCGTTCTTCGGGTCAATCTTGGGCAAGGGCTTGCCCGCGGCGACCGGGGGAAGGGGAGCAATGTCGTTCATTGGCATCACTGAACCTCGATCTCGGCCTGGAGCGCGCCCGCGGACTTCACTGCCTGAAGGATGGTGATCAGGTCGCGCGGGGAGACGCCCAGCGTGTTGAGCCCGCTCACCAGCGATTGGAGCGACGCGCCGTTGACCAGCGCGAGCGAGGCGCCGCTGCCGTCGTCGACCTGCACCTGGGTGCGCGGCACGACGGTGGTCTGCCCCTGCGAGAAGGGCGCCGGCTGCGAGACCTGCGGCGTTTCGGAAACGGTTATGGTCAGGCCGCCCTGCGCGATCGCTACCGGCGTGATCCGCACATCGGCGTTCATCACCACCGTGCCCGATGCTTCGTTGATCACCACGCGCGCAGGCTGGTCGACCTTGATCTCCAGGTCGCCGATCTGGGTGACCAGATCGATCAGGCTGGCGGCGCCGCTGCTCGGCGTGACTTCCACCGTGGCGGGGTCGAGCACGGTGGCGCTGCCCATGAACCTGCCGTTGATCGCGCGCGCGATCCGGTCGGCGGTCGCGAAATCGGGGTTCTTGAGCGCGAGCTTGAGGCTCGATGCCGAACGCAGCGCATAGGGCACCTCGCGCTCGATGATCGCGCCGCCGGCAATCCGCGCCGAAGTGGTGACGCCGCGGCTCACGCTCGCCGCCTGGCCCTGGCCCTTGAAGCCGGAGACTGCGACTGGGCCCTGGGCGACGGCATAGATCTCGCCGTCGAGTGCGCGCAGCGACGAAGCGATCAGCGTGCCGCCCTGAAGGCTGGTCGCGTCGCCGAGCGCCGAGACCTGCACGTCGATCTTCGAGCCCGATCGGGCGAAGGGCGGCATGGAGGCAGTGATCGAGACCGCCGCGACATTCTGCGTCCGCATCTGCGTGCCGCGCACGTTGACGCCCATCCGCTCGAGCATCGCCTGCATCGATTCCTCGGTGAAGGGCACGTTGCGGATGCGGTCGCCGGTCCCGGCCAGGCCCACCACCAGGCCATAGCCGACGAGTTGGTTCTCGCGGACGTTCTCGACGTCGACCACGTCCTTGATGCGCGTCTGCGCAGCGGCGTGCGGCGCGGCGAAGGCCGCGGAGAGGAGCAAGATCGGTGCAGCGAAGCGCAGCATTAAACCCTCGATCGAGTGGAAAAACGGCCGTGTTTCTCTTATAGGATGAAGAGAGGCCCTTGCGGCCCGGGAAGGTTAATTTCGTGCGGATCGACAGCCTATCGCCGATGATGGCGCGCAGCCTGATGGCCGCGCTGCCCAAGGCCGCGCCCGGCTTCCCGCTCGCCGAGGGGGATGCGGCACCCGTCGCACCCCAGCCGCCGGTGAACGGCCCCGGCGGAGTCGCGCCGCCTTCGGTGCAGATGCTCGTCGCGCTCGCGGCCGCCGATCCCCAGATGGAGCGCCGGCGCCGCATCGCCAAGGACGCCGAACGAGGCGTCGACGCGCTCGACCGGCTGCACAAGGAGCTTCTGGCCGGCACCGCCCCGGTCGAGCGGCTGCGCGAGATCGCCGAATGGTCGCAAACCTTCGAGACCCCCGACGATCCGGTGCTCGCGCAGATCCTCTCAGAAATCGACCTGCGCGTCCGCGTCGAGCTGGCGAAGCTGGATATCGAGGCGTAGCGGCGGAGCGGGGCCGGGGACGGCAGCGGCCGGACCGGTAGCGGCCTGTCGGCTTTCGGGAATGTAGCGTGGTTGGCTGCAGCTAGGGCGCAAGCGTCTCGATGATCCGGCAGTCTGCCACGCTCCCGCCGTCACAGGAGTCGATCACTGCTTTCAGCTCTCTTCGCAACGCCGTCAGGTCGGCGAGCTTGCGATCCACCTCCTGCAGATGCGCTTCGGCGATCCGGTCGATCTCGGCGCAGTCACGGGTGCGGTCGTCGGACAGGCTGAGCAGCGCCCGAACCTGATCGAGCGAAAAGCCGAGGTCGCGAGCGCGGCGGACGAAGGACAGCCGGCCCAATTCTGCCTGCCCATAGTCGCGATAGTTGCCGCTGGTCCGCGGCGGCTTTGGCAGCAGTCCGATCCGCTCATAATAGCGGATCGTCTCCGTCTTGGTGCCGGTCGCCCTGCCCAGATCGCCGATCGTCAATGCCATGGCAACGTCACTCCCCGCCGAAGCGAAACCGCAAGCCGCCATTGATAACCCGTCCGTCGCTCGGCGCCCAGGCATCGACGGTCCACGCACCTACGGGCGAGCGTCGGGGCAGCAACAGCGAATCCCATCGCGTCTGGCGCACATCGAGCAGGTTCTCGGCGTTGAGGAACAGACTTACCTTGCCGAGCACCAGCTCCCCCATCAGCCCAAGCTCGACATAAGGGCGGCTGCGCGTGCGCCAGGGATTGCCGTCAAGTTCCTGCAGCCCGGTATAATAGGCCTCCAGCCCGATCCGGCCACGCCCGTGCTTCTCCCACATCGCGACCAGCCCCGCGGTGTTGCGCGGCGTGAGCGGCACGCGGCGGCGGCCGGCACCGTCAGGATCGGGCTCGGTCGCATCGATATGGACATAGCTGCCGGTGAGAGTGAACGCCTGCCAGCGATAACGCAGCAGCACCTCCGCGCCGCGAGTCTTGGTGAGGCCGTCGGCGTTCGCCAAGGTGACGCGGTCGGCGGCCACTTCGCGAAGCTGCACGGCATGGTCGATGTTGGAAGCGAACAGGCTCACATTGGCTTCGATGGGGCCCCGCGCATAGCCGAAGTCGACCGAGGCGGTATCGGCCACCTCGGCCTGGAGCTCGGCATAGGGCTCCACACGCGAAAGGCCGTTGGCTTCGATTTCCTCGATGAAAGGCGTCGGCGCATAGAAGCCGCGGCCGTAGGACGCTCTGATCGTCCATGGGCCGGGGCGGTACAGGGCCGACAGGCGCGGGCTGAGCCGCGAGCCATATTCGCTGTGCCCGTCCCACCGCGCGCTCGCTGCCAGCGTCAGCGCATCGGCCACCTCGCTCTCGCCCTGCACGAACAGCGCGGGAACGGTGTAGCTGTAGTCGAAGGCGGGGAAGGCTCGCGAACGATAGCCGTCCGCCTGGAACGCTGCACCGGCCAGCCAGGTCGTGCCGCCAGCTTCGCCGCCGAGCGATGCCTCGACGAAACCGGTCTGGTGCCGATCGTGCTCCACAGTCGCGCCGAACTGATGGCGGTGCGACTGAGACACGCCCGAGGCCCGGAGGTGGAGCGTGCCGACGTCTTCGATCGGCGTCTGCGCGCTGAGGCCCAGGTCGAACCGCTCGCTGCGCTGCGCCTGCACGAAGGGCGAACCGTCCGGAACCGTGCGGCCGGGAAGCGTTCCGCCTTCGCGCTGCTCGGTCATGGCGCCGAAGGTGAGCAGCGCCTTGGCACCCGCCGCACCTTCCCAGAACAGGCGGGGCCGTGCCGTCCAGCGCTCATAGGCGGGCATGTCGGCCCAGCCATCGTCGTTGAGGTCCTGCCGGGTCTGGCGATCGAACCCGGCGGTCAGCGACGCGCTGAGCGTGCCGCTCAGCGGTGACGCAGCATAGGCGGTGACGTCCTGCCCGTCCCGGCTGGTGGCGTTCAGCAGCAGCTCGCCTTGCGGCTCCGCACGCGGCTGGCGCGACACCAGGTTGATCACGCCGCCAAGCGCCGACGGCCCGTACAGCGCCGATGCCGCTCCCTTGATCACCTCGACCTGGCCGAGATCGGTCGGCGGGATCTGGAGCAGCCCGATCGACGGTGTCTGGCCGCCGTAGAGCGGCAATCCATCGGCGAGAATCTGCGTGTAGCGGCCCTTGAGTCCCTGCATCCGCACGTTGGACGCGCCGAGCGCTGGGGAAGTCACCTGCACCCTTACGCCCGGCGTCTCGCTCACCAGCATGGCGATGTTGCCGGGCGTCATGAGGAGCTTCTCCTCGATCTCTTCGCGGTTGATCACCTCGACGCGGATCGGCTCGTCCTGCACGCGGCGGCCGGTGCGGGTCGCCTGCACGACGATCTCTTCGCCTTCCTCGCTCTCCGCGTTCGCCGCGTGCTCCTGCGCCAATGCGCTGACCGGAAGGCACGCACTCAGACAAACGGCTGAGGTGATCGCCACACGCACGGCACGATAAGACAAGATTGCGGTTTCCTTAGCAGTGGAGGCCGGACTGCCGGCGGAGCGGAACCGCCGTAAAGGTTGAAGTCACTACAGGGTCAAGTCGGCGAGAGGCGCCTGCAGGGTTTCGCAATCGTACAAGGCTACCCTTTCAAACCCGCTGGTAAAGTAGGATTTGTTCTGCTTTCGTTCGAATATGCGCGAGCGGCAGAATTCCTCTCTCTCAAAACCCGTCGCCTCGGTGTGGCGTGGGCGGCGCGTGCGTGTCGCAAAGCTGGTGCGTCATTGTCGCGTGCGCGTCGCGTCGGTGGTGCGTCGCTGTCGCGCGGGTGTAGCGCCGCTGGCGCGTCGGTGTCGCGTGCCTGTCGCTTTGGTGTCGTTTCGCTGGCGCTTCGGCGTCGCTTCCGCCGAAAAAAGGTCATATCGAGTCAACCGAGTCAACCGCGCGGGTAAATCGCCTGTCGCCGGGCGTTCGATCTACGCACCCCGCCAGCCCCGCGCAGCGGGCCTGTGCATCCGGTTGACGCTCGGCTCGCAGAACAGGTTTTCGAGTCAAGCGCGGTCAACCGCCGCCGTCCCGAAAATAGCCCGAAAACCGCAGAAATCCGCGCTTTTTCGATCCAACCAAAAGGTTGGCAATTGCGGCGCTTCCCAACCATCCGGTTGGCAGGCCGAGCCCGATGCCGGCGCGATTCCGGCTTGCCTCCGCCCGGCGCGCCCGCGAGGTTGGCGGCGTCGAAACCGGGGGATGACCGATATGCTGCGCGCGCTCGCCACCACGCTCCTGCTTGCGGCCTCACCGCTCGCCGGCCCCGCCGCGGCCGACGAGCGCGCCTATGACGCTGCGCTCACCGATTTCCGCAAGCTCCACCGGGCCGAAGTGCGGCGCGCGGGGATCGCCGGAAGCAGCTTCTATTTCGTCCGCGACGGCAGGATCGTGGCCGCCGACCATCTGGGAGAGCAGGACGCCGAGGCGCACGTCCCCGTCGATGCCGCCACCATCTATCATTGGGCATCGATCACCAAGACGATGACCGGCATCGCGATCATGCAGCTGCGCGACCGCGGGCTGCTGTCGCTCGACGATCCGATCGTCCGCTACGTGCCCGAGCTCGCGCAGGTCCATAACCCGTTCGGCGACACCGGCGCGATCACGCTGCGGCAGCTGATGAGCCACAGCGCGGGTTTCCGCAGCGGCACCTGGCCGTGGCGCGATCAGGAGTGGCAGCCCTTCGAACCCCGGAGCTGGGCGCAGCTGGCGGCGATGCTTCCCTATACCGAGCTGCTGTTCCGCCCCGGCACGCGCTTCGGCTATTCCAATCCCGGGATCGTCTATCTGGGGCAGGTGATCGAGCGGCTCTCGGGCGAGGATTTCGAAGTCTATGTCGACAAGAACATCCTCAGGCCGCTGGGCATGCACGCCAGCTATTTCGATCGCACGCCGCCGCACCTGCTGCGCCACCGCGCGCGCAGCTACTACATCCGCGACGGCAAGCGCGTTGCGGCGCCGTTCGATGTCGATACCGGCGTGACCGTGTCCAATGGCGGTCTCAACGCGCCCCTGCCCGACATGGCGAAGTACGTCGCCTTCCTGCTCGGCAGTCCAGCGCGGCCCGAATATGACCTGGTCCTCAAGCGCGCTTCGATCGAAGAGATGTGGCAGCCGCAGATCGCCGCGGGCGACGATTTCACTCAGGGCCGGATGGTCGAGACTACCCAGGCCGGCCTGTCCTTCTTCATCGATCAGGGGAAGGGCGTCCGCTTCGTGGGGCACAATGGCGATCAGAACGGCTTCCGTGCCTATCTGAGCCTCTGTCCTGAGCAGCGCGCGGGCAGCCTGCTCGCGTTCAATACCGAGACGCGCGGGGTACGGAACGATCCGTCCAACCGTTCGACGGCGGAATCGCGGATCGCACTGGCGACGGACCGGCTGTGCGAAGCGCTGGCGAGGCCCTAGCGCCGGGCCTTGGCGATCTTGAGCACGTAGCTGATCACTTCGGCCACCGCCGCGTAATGCTCCACCGGAATCGGCCGGTCGAGCTCGGCGGAGGCATAGAGCGCGCGGGCGAGGGGGCGGTTCTCGACCAGCGGGACGTTGTTGGCGGTGGCGATCTCGCGGATCTTGAGCGCGACGGCGTCGACGCCCTTGGCCACCACCACCGGCGCCGCCATGACGCCATGGTCGTACTGGAGCGCCACGGCATAGTGAGTGGGGTTGGTGATGACGACGCTGGCCTTGGGGACGTTGGCCATCATCCGGCCCTTGGCTCGCTGCATCTGGAGCTGGCGGATCTTGCCCTTGATCTTGGGATCGCCTTCGGACTGTTTATACTCGTCCTTGATCTCCTGCAGGCTCATCCGCATCTTCTTGAGGAAGACGCGCCGCTGCCAGACGAAGTCGAACAGCGCGAGCGCTCCCACCAGCATGGCAATGGGCCGCAGCATCGCATCGACGATGTCGTTCGCCGCCGCACCCGCCGATTGCAGGTCCGCGCCGACCAGCCGGTCGATCCCCGAGGCATGGGGCCAGGCGATCGTCGCGGCGATCCCCACCACCAGGCAGATCTTGAGGAAGGTCTTGGCGAACTCCATCAGCGCCTGCTTGCCGAACAGGCGCGGAAGGCCGCTCACCGGATTGAGCTTGGACCATTTGGGTGCGACGCGCTTCCAGGCCAGCATCGGCCGGCCCTGGAGCAGTCCGCCAAGCAGCGCGAAGCCGAACATCGCCGCCAGCACCGGCGTCATCGCCGTTGCGATCGCTCCGAAAATGCCAGTGGCGAAATCCTGCGCACCGTCTGGTGTGAGCGGGAAGTCCTCGGCGCCGCCCCACAGCCGGACGAACATCGCCCCCATCTGCTGCAGCGTGAGCGTGCCGAGCCCGCCCATCACCACGATCGCGGCGACGAACATCGCCGCGTGGCGCATCTCCGGCGCCATCGGCACCTCGCCGCGTTTGCGGGCGTCCTCGAGCTTCTTGTCTGTCGGATCGTGTGTCTTGTCTTCCTGGTCTTCGCCGCCGCCCGCCATCACCAGCCCCCTTGCATGGCATCGCCCATGGCGTGGCCGAAGACAGTGAGCATGGCGCCGATTGTCGCGGCGGCGAGGGCGAGGCCGAGCAGCAGGTTGAGCGGCTGGGCGATGAAGAAGATCTGGATCGCGGGGGCCACGCGGGCGGCAAGGCCGAGCGCGACGTTGAACACGATGCCATAGACGAGGAAGGGAGCTGCCAGGCTGATGCCGAGCGTCATCGAACGGCCGACTGCGGAAATCGCGAGCTGGGCGAAATCATGCGCCGGCGGTATGCCGCCGATCGGGAAGCTGCCGTAGCTGTTGATGATCGCGCCCAGCCAGAGGTGGTGGACCTGCATTCCCATGCACACCAGCGCCGCAGCGATCCCGACGAACTTGGAAAGGAGCGGCGCCTGCCCGCTCTGGGCGGGGTCGAAGATCATCGCCGAGGAAAGCCCGATCTGCATCGAGACGATCGAGCCGGCGATCGAGATCGCATAGAACAGGATCTTGACGATCATGCCCATCGCCAGCCCCGTCATCAGCTCCAGCACCAGCACCGCGGGCAGCACTGCACCTGCTTCGACCGCGGCGCGCGCCGGGGCGCCGAGCACGCCGTAGAGCGCCGCCGACATCGCGAAGGCGATCATCAGCCGGATCCGGCCGGGGATCGAATCCTCGCCGAACACCGGCAGCAGCATCAGCACCGCTCCCACCCGCGCGAACACGATGAAGAAGGCGCTGACCTGGAGCTCGAGATCGGGCGGGAGGATCATCCGGTTATGATCAAATCGCTGATCTTGGTCATGAAGTTGCCCAGCGCGCGGCCCATGGTGGGCAGCATCAGCAGGAAGACCAGGCCCATCGCCAGCATCTTCGGCACGAAGGTGAGCGTGACTTCCTGGATCTGCGTCAGCGCCTGGAGCAGGCCGATGAGCGCACCCACGATCAGCGAAGTCAGCAGCAGCGGACCCGCGACCGTGAGCACGACCATCAGCGCAGCCTCGGCGAGGCTGACGACCTCACTGGGCGACATGGCTCAGATCTGCATGCGCATGATTTCGGTGTAGGCGCTGACCACCCGGTCGCGCACTGCCACCATCGTGTCGAGCGCAGTCTCGGCGGCGCCGATCGCCGTCACCACGTCGATCAGATCGCCCTTGCCGGCGACCTGCATCGCCGATGCCTTTTCGGCGGTGCGCATCTGATCGGCGGTGCCGACGACGAGGTTCTCGACGAGCGCGCCGAAGCCGCTGCCATTTTCTTCGGCATGCCCCGCGGCGGGCTTGCCGACCGCGCTGCCAAGGCCTGCGACGCGGCCATAGGCGGCCGTCGCATCAAGTGCACCGATGGACATTGGTGTTTCCCTTATTTCAGCAGGTCGATGGTGCGCATCGTCAGGCTCTTGGCGGCCTCGATCGCATTGAGATTGGCTTCGTAGCTGCGCTGCGCGGCTTTCATGTCGGCAGTCTCGACGAGGCTGTTGACGTTGGGCTTGAGCACATAGCCTTCGCCGTCGGCGGCCGGGTGGCCCGGC
This sequence comes from Sphingomonas radicis, assembly GCF_051400635.1. Taxonomy (NCBI): domain Bacteria; kingdom Pseudomonadati; phylum Pseudomonadota; class Alphaproteobacteria; order Sphingomonadales; family Sphingomonadaceae; genus Sphingomonas; species Sphingomonas radicis. The sequence continues at coordinate 16,041 of NZ_JBLFFG010000005.1, read as the reverse complement.
TGATAGACGCGAGTGAAATCCGACTTGTCGGTCTGGATCGTGTTGATCTTGACGCCGGTGGCGCCCGTCGCGCGGTCCACTTCGGCCGAGAAGCTGGCGACGCGGCGGCGATAGGGATTGCCGCCCGGCGCAGTGGCGACCGAGTCCTGGTTGGCAAGGTTCTCGGCAATCACGCGCATGCGCAGCGACTGGGCGCGCAGGCCCGAAGCCGAGACATTGAGTGAAGTCTTGAGGTCCATGAGGGCTCCCGGAAGGCCGAAAGCGGCCGACAGCAGCATAATAGGCAATTTTTGCCGCATGCGGCGCCGGGGGCGGAAAAAAGGTTCCTATAAGTCCTCCTGAAAGGGAGACGCATGTCCGTACTCGAAGGTATCACAATCGAGATGTCGATCGTCCTCGGCTCGGCCGAAGTTCCGATCCGGCAGATCCTGCAGATGAGCCGCGGCGCGATGATCCCGCTCGATTGCGGGCAGGACGATCCGAGCCTGGTCTATGTGAACGGCGAGCTCGTCGCCAAGGGCCGCATCCTCGTCGACGGCGAGCTGATGTCGCTCGAAATCTCCGAACTCGTGAAGAAGCAGCGCCACTGATGGATATCCTGTCGATGCTGCGCACGCTGGGTGCGCTGGGCGTGGTGCTGGGCATGCTCGCGGGCGCGCTGTGGGCAGTGCGCCGGTACGATATCAAGCTGCCCGGCCGCGTCGGGAGCACCGGACGCAAGCGCATCGAGCTGGTCGAGCGGCTGGCGGTGGACGGCAAGCGCTCGGTCGCGCTGATCCGCCGCGACGGCTGCGAGCATCTGGTGCTGATCGGTCCGGACGGCCATGCCGTGCTCGAGACCGGAATCACCGCGCCGCCGGCCCCGGCCGCGCCCGAGGCGACGCCCGCCCGAGTGGAGGCAGATCTCGCGGCGATGAAATCGGCGTTCGGCAAGCTGGTCGAGCTGCCGCGGACGATCCAGGTCGCCCAGGCGAAGTTCATTGCGGCAGCGCAGGAGCGCGCCAGGACTCCGGCCAACGACGAACGCGCCAGGGCCCCCGCCAACGACCCGCTGCCCAATGCTGCTCCCCGCCAGCGCACCCGCCGACCGCGCGACACCAAGCGCTGGAACCGCGCCGCGGTGCGCGAGGCACTCGATGGCTGATTCAAACCTCGTTCGCCCTGAGCTTGTCGAAGCCTGTCCTGAGCGACGCCGCAGGCGGCGTCGAAGGGGGCGCCTAGTCGCAAGCGCTTTGCCCGGAGGAAGCCGGCCTTCGACAGGCTCAGGCCAAACGGGGCAGGGGGCGTGGTTCGCCACAATGGCGAAACGCATCGTGAAGACCGCCGTAGTCCTCGCGGTGCTGCTGCCGGTGGCGGCGCACGCGCAGGCAGCCGGCGGCACCACCATCAACCTGGGCGGCGGACCCGGCGGCGGCCAGCTTTCGGCACGGGCGATCCAGCTCGTGTTGATGCTGACCGTGCTCAGTCTCGCCCCCGGGCTGCTGATGACGGTCACCAGCTTCACTCGCATGGTCGTCGCGCTCTCGCTGCTGCGCACCGGCATCGGCGCGCCTGGCGTGCCGCCCAACCCGGTGATCATCAGCCTGGCGCTGTTCCTGTCGTTCTTCGTGATGGCGCCGACCTTCGAGAAGGCGTGGAACGACGGCGTCGATCCGTACACCAAGGGCGCGATCACCGAGCAGGCGGCGTTCGAGCGGACGGCCGAGCCGTTCCGCAAGTTCATGCTCAGCCAGGTGCGCGACAGCGACCTCAAGATGTTCGCCGAGCTGGGAGGCAAGCAGATTCCGAACCGCGAGGCGACGCCGCTCGGCACGCTGGCGCCGGCCTTCATGATCTCCGAGCTTCGCCGCGCGTTCGAAATCGGCTTCCTGCTGCTGCTGCCGTTCCTGGTGATCGATCTGGCGGTGGCCGCGGTGCTGATGGCGATGGGCATGATGATGCTCCCGCCGCCCACGATATCGCTGCCGATGAAGATCATCTTCTTCGTGCTCGTCGACGGCTGGGCGCTGGTCGCCGGATCGCTGGTGAAGAGCTTCACCAGCGGGTGAGCGCAGGGCGCCGGGGCCGGCCAGGATAGCCAATCGGATGGTTGGCAATTTGCCCGGCATCCAACCATTTGGTTGGTTGAGAAAAGGGCGGATTTCTGCGGTTCCGCGGTGATTTCGGCCTTGTGACGGTTGACACTCGCTTGACACCCTCGCGTGTTTTTTGGAGCCGCGCGTCACCGGACAGGCTGAGCTGCCATACCGCCGAGCATGCAGCCATCGGCTGCCCGTTCGCACGGTGCAGGATTGACCCGAGCGGTTGACCTGCTTGACTCGATAACGCGGTTTCGACCGAAGCAGCAGGTTCGAAGCAGCGGCGCGGCAGGTACGCGGTACCTAGGCAGCGATGACGCGGCACCCACGCAGCAACGAAGCGGCGGCGACGCGGCGCTGGCGCTGCGATCCCGCGCCACCCAGTGCGATCGATGCAGATTCTGCTGCTTGCCCACGACAGGAACAAAAGCAGATCAAATCCTATTTTTCCAGCGGATTTAGGATGTCGGCTTACGCCCCAATGGTTGCCGTTTACGGCTACGGTGGTGCTGCCTGCAAGCGAACGCTAGCATCCACCGATGAGCGAGGAACGATTCTCTGGAATGACGCTGAACGAGCGGCTTTTTGTTGCGGGATTGCTTCCCACCTTTGATGAAGCTCTGGCGACCGGTGATCGTGCCGCCCTTGAGGAAATGCTGACTGCCGTGGACACGAATCCGGGTCTGGCAAACGTGCTGCTAGGCGATGGCTACGAATGTTGGTTCTGCGGCAACGGCATCTCGCGCGAGCATACCGACGCGCTTCATATAGGTCTGAGCGCTCTATGGAGCGACGCCGTTGAAGCGCCGACGCAGCAGATTTACGCGCACTTCGACTGCGCTCACGAGCGTATGCGGGGTGCAGTAATGGAAATTGAGCGGGAGACCTTCTCGCTGGATGATGCCGATGCCTGAAGGACCGCTTCCGCCGCGCCTCGCCGCAAAGCTGCCTGTCGCCTAACCACCCGATAGCAGCCGGTCAGCTCACGCAAGCCGCGGTATCAGCCCTCATTTTCCGTCGCCCTGAACTTGTTTCGGGGGCGATTCTCCGCTCGCGATGTCTTCGCTTGTGACGCGGTGGATGCTGAAACAAGTTCAGCATGACGGACTTTGGGGAACGGGAGCTAGCCATCACAAGCAGCCGCTCGCCGCATAGCCATAGCGGCTCTAGTTGCTCGTTCCCAGATGGCCCAGCCAGCCGGCGAGTTCGTGATAGGGGATGATCTCGATGAACGAGATGCCCACCGACGTGCCCTTGCGCCAGCGCACCGTGGCGCGGCGGGAGCCGAGGCTGGCGATGGTGAGCACCACCTGGGTGTCGAGCTCGAGTTGCTCGGGGCATTGGATCATCACGCCGCTCTGCGAGATGTTCTGGACCACCACGTCGTGCGTCTCATCGAAGTTGATGATCCGCGCGGGGCAATGGACCTCGAAGCGGGGGGAGCGCGGCGAATGGGCGTTGCGCAGGATGCTGCGGGTGCGCGCGCTGCGATTGGCCTTGGCCTCGGCGAGGATGCGTTCGACGTCGACCGGCTCGGCGAATTCGACGCCGGCCCGGCCCGAGGTGCTCCATACCGCCCGGCCGAAGAGCCGTTCGCCGCTGCGCAGCTCGACCGTGACCAGATTGCCGTAGCCAAGCGGCCCATCGGTCTCGACTGCCATGCCCGACGCCGAGATGTTGCGGACGCGGCAGAGCCGTTCGCCGGTGCGATCGCAGATGAGCTTGCCGACCAGGAGGGTCGTCACGACGCGTTCGGGCCGATCGAGCGGCAGGCCCTGTTCGGATATCAGGCTGGTTTCGGTCGAACCCACTAGGCTTGCCTCGATATATTCGCTGGCCCTTCGTGGAATAGACGAAGGATGGTTAAGAACTTCTGAGCCCGTCTGAAATGCGCGGAAGAGCGCATTTCCTGGCGGATGGTAAACAACCCCAGTGGGTCAGGCCGGGGTGGCCTGAGTCACCGCCACCTTGCGCACCACGCCCCGGCCGAACGCCTCGGGCGCGGAATCGAGCACCACCTTGCGGAACAAGTCGATGTTCGGGAGGAGCCCGTCGGGACCCGCGGCCATCGGGGTGCGGAAGGTGCGCATGTTGATCGCGTGCATCAGCAGCGGCAGGCGCGCGCTCACGAACTCGGCCTTGTCCTCGGGGACCTGGAGCTGGATCTGGAACTGGACATAGCCCGAGAGGCGGCCATCGGCGAAGACGAGCGGCGCGAGCACCTTGCCGGCATCGACGAAAGTGGGCGCGGCGTCGGCATGTGCCGTCGCGGCTCCCTTCGGCCCGAGCAGCATCGCCGTCGCCATTGCCGCGCCGCCGCCGAGGCCGAGGCCGGCCAGCAGCACCGCGATCAGGAAGAGCATCTTCTTCATCGGCCGGTCCTCTAGAATTTGAAGCTGGCGTCGGTGGGAAGCGCCGAGGCTTCCGATCGGAGCACGATCGTGATCCGGCGGTTCTCGGCGCGGCCCGGCTGATCGGGATAGACCGGCTTGGTCGCGCCCATCGCCACGATCTCGGCAAAGCGGTCTGCCGAGAGGCCCGAGGCGATCAGCGCCGAACGTGCCGCGAGCGCGCGCTCGCCCGAAAGGCGCCAGTTGGCGTCGCTCTGCCCGCCGGTGCCGTCGGTGTGCCCCTCGATCGAGATCTGGGTGCCCGACTTGACGAGCTTGCCCGCCACCTGTGCGAGCATGGCGCGGGCATAGGGGTTGAGCTGGGCGGTGTTGGCGCGGAACATCGATTGCCTATCGGTGTCCATCAGCGTGATGCGGAGCCCGTCGCGCGAGGGCTCGACTTCGACGCTGCGCTTGTCGGCGCGATCCTGCGGGATCGAGTCGAGCGCGATCTGGAGCTCGGTCGCGATCACGCGCATCGACGCATCGGGGATGTCCGCGGTGCCGCCGCGGCGCGCGCCGACCGTGGCGGCGGCGCTGGTGGGGACGCCCTGCGCACGCGTGGTGTCGGTCGAGGAATTGCGGCTGACGCCGCCGGCACCCTCGGACGAGCCCTGGACGGGCGTGGAGGGTGCGGAGTCGGCGACGGCGGGCGAGAAATACTGGGCGAGGCCGCGCAGCCGCTCCTTGTCCGGGTTGGCGATCAGCCAGAGCAGCATGAAGAAGGCCATCATCGCCGTCACGAAATCGGCATAGGCGACCTTCCAGGCGCCGCCGTGGTGGCTGCGCGTGATCTTCTTGACTCGCTTGATGACGATCGGACGATCGTTCGCGCCGGGGGCCGCCATCTCAGCGCACCTTCAACGCGGCGCGCAGCCGGTCCTGCACCGCGCCGAGCCGGACATGGCCGATGGCGGTGAGCGAGTCCTGGCCGCCTGCGATCCGCTCGAGCAGGTTCACGCACTCGTCGGCGTGCTGGATCAGATAGTCGAAGGTCTGGAGCTGCTCGAGATAGGCCGATGCGAAATGCGGATCGCCCACCAGCACTTCGGCGAGGCTCTCCAGCCTGTCGCGCATCTCGCGGAGCTCGCCGGCCATCACGCTGTGGAGCACGGCCGAATAGGGATCGAAGCCGGGCAGCGGATCCATGGCGTCCGAATTGGCTGCGACGGGAACGAACGACATCAGAACAACTCCAGCTCGCCGCCGCGGACCGGCGCGGGGATGGGACGGGGAGGGGCCTCGGGCACGCGCTCGGCGACCCTGGTGCAGCGGCTGCGGCCCTCGTGCGGAAGGAACTCTACCTTGCGCGCGGAGGTGCCGCCGAGGTCGCAGTGCGCGATCTCGATCCCCTCGGTTTCCATGAAGCGCCGCGCGAAGGCGGCGTTGGACGAGCCGATCGAGCCCAGGCCCGAGACGATGTTCGCGCCGCCGTAGAGGTGCGCGCGCAGCCGGTTGCGCGCGGCGCCGGTGGCCATCATCCCGTTGATCAGCAGCTCCATCGCATGGACGCCGTAGCGCTGCATGTCGCCGGACGAGACGCGGTGGTCCGCATTCGGCTCGCCGAGCAGGAAATGGTTCATGCCCCCCACCCGGGCGACGGGATCGTAGAGGCACGCGGCGACGCAGCTCCCGAGCAGCGTCGAGATCATGACCTGCGGCTCGGCGACGATCGCATTCTCTCCCTGGACGATCGACACCCGCCGCATCAGGTGAGCTCGCCGAAGACGCGCTCGATCTTTTCCTTGAGCGCCGCGGGCGCGAACGGCTTCACGACATAGTTGTTGACGCCCAGCGCCGCGGCCTTCTGGACGATCTCCTTGTCGGCCGAGCCGGTGAGCATGATGAACACGGTCTTGCCGATCACCGGATCGTTGCGGACCGCCTCGAGGAACTGGAGGCCGTCCATTTCCGGCATGTTGAAATCGGAGATGACGAGGTGGACGCGATCGCTCTTGATCGCGGACAGCGCCTCGGGCGCGCTCGGCTTGTCGCGCACGTCCTTGAATCCCAGATCCTGCAATGCGCGGCGGATCATCGCACGCATGCTCGTCTGGTCGTCCACGACCATAACCTTGATCGCTGCAGCAGCAGGCATCAAACGCTCCCAATCTTTTCACGGCATGCCCTGAGGATCGCCTCAGGCATGCCCGACAAACCAACTTCCTTTTCCACCGCGCCCAGCGACTGTGCTGCGCGCGGCATTCCCCAGACCACACAGGTCTCGCGGCTCTGCCCGAGCGTGCGGGCGCCCGCCTGGCGCATCGCCAGCAGTCCCTCGGCCCCGTCCGCACCCATTCCGGTGAGGATCGCACCCACCGCCGCGGCGCCCAGCGGAGCGACCGAACGGAACAGCACGTCCACGGAAGGGCGATGGCCTGCGACGGGATCGCCGGGACGCAGCTTGATGCGCCCGCTGACTCCGCCGGAGAGCTCCATGTGGCTTTCCCCCCCAGGTGCAATATAGACGGTTCCCGGCGTCACCGGCATTCCGTCGGCAGCTTCGACGACACGGACGCGGCATTCGCGGTCGAGCCGCTCGGCGAAGCTGCGGGTGAAGGTGACCGGCATGTGCTGGACGATCAGCACGGGCGGGCAATCGTCGGGCAGCGCCGGAAGCAGCGAGAAGAGCGCCTCCACGCCGCCGGTCGACGAGCCGATCGCGATCAGCTTGCCCTGAGCGGCGCCGGACACGGCGGGCTGGACGGGCAGGCGCTGCGGCCCGGCGCGCGCAGTGGAGCGGGCGGCGGCCTTGACCTTCTGGCACAGCAGATCGGCGTCGCGCTCGATATCCTCGGGCGTGCCGCTGGGCTTGGTGACATAGTCGACCGCGCCGAGGCGCAATGCCTCGATCGTGACTTCGGCGCCGCGCGCGGTGAGCGTCGAGCACATCACCACGGGCATGGGGCGGAGCCGCATGATCCGCTCAAGGAACGACAGGCCGTCCATCCCGGGCATCTCGACGTCGAGCGTGAGCACGTCCGGGTTGAGCGTCTTGATCATCTCGCGCGCGGTGTAGGGCTCGGGCGCCATGCCGACGACCTCGATCTCGGGATCGGCCGCGAGCATGCGCTTGAGCGTGGCGCGCATCGAGGCGCTGTCGTCGACGACGAGCGTTCGAACCGGTGTCATCCCCCCGTCTCCAACTTATGGGCCTCCGGCTTCTGGTAGATGGTGTGGCCGCACGAGCGCATCCGGCCCGCAGCGGCGCCGATCAGCCGCTCGGAATGGCCGATGTAGAGGTGCGCGCCGGGCGCGAGCTGGTTGACGAACCGCTCCTCGAGCTCCTCCTTCGCCGGATCGCCGAAATAGATCATCACGTTGCGGCAGAAGATCACGTCATAGGCGGCCTTGAGCGGCCAGGGCTCGAACAAGTTGAGCACGCGCGCGGTGACGAGCTGTCGGGCTTCGTCGGCCATCACGAACCCGCCCTGCGCGGGGCGCATCCAGGCGCTGCGATAGGGTTCGGGCACGCCGGCGGCGACATTGTCGGCATAGAAGCCGCGCTGAACCGCCTCGACCACGTGCGGCGCGATGTCGGTGGCGAGCAGGCGGACGTCGGCGTTCCGCAGCCAGGTCGCGGACGTGCGGTCCGGCCCGAGCAGGCACATCGCGATCGTATAGACTTCCTCGCCCGACGAGCAGCCGGCGGACCAGATCCGCACCGGGCCCTGCTTGCGCTTGAGCACCGGCAGCACATGCTCGCGGAAATGATCGAAATGGTGCGGCTCGCGGAAGAAATGCGTGTGATTGGTGGTGAGCGCCACCACCATCGCATGGCGTTCCTGCGGGTCGCTCTGGACCAGCGCGACATAGTCCGAGAAGCGCGCGAGGCCGTGCTCGCGCAGCCGGCGCGCGAGGCGCGACTGGACGAGCGTGGTCTTCGCTTCGCTGAGTGCGATACGCGCGTCGCTGTGCATGATCGCGGCGATGGCGGCGAAATCGCGGGGCGTGAGCTCCGCGTTATGGGCCGCCACTCTCGTGCCGCTACCGCCGGCCAGCGCCGCCGCGGCGCTGCCGGCCGGGCTCATGCCGCGAGGTCCAGGTGTTTGGTGAGGCTCAGCGAGTCGAGATCGAGGAGCAGCACCATCGTGCCGTTCTCGTCCCGGGTGCCGTCCTTGGCACGGGTGGGGATACGGACGAGGCCCGCGATCACGCTCTGCTCGAGCGTCTCGACTTCGGGCGCCGGCTGGATCTCGGCCTCGCCGATGCCGACGATGTCGTTGACTTCGTCGACCAGAAAGCCGGCCTGCTTGCCGAGGATGTTGACCACCAGCACGCACGAGCGCGCGTGGATCACGCTGGGCTCCCAGCCCAGACGCTCGGCGAGGCCGACGATCGGGATCACGTTGCCGCGGAGGTTCGCGACGCCCTTGATGAAGCTCGGCACGTTGGGGAGCGGAGTCGGCGCCTCCCATTCGCGGATCTCGATCAGCGCGCGCATGTCGATCCCGAAGGTCTGATGCGCCAGCGAGAAGGTCACGATCTTGCGATCGATCGTGTTGGTGTTGTCATTGCTCATGCTGCCAGTCCTTTTGGCGTGAAGCGGGGGGAAGGCGAGGCGGCGAGCGCCTCGATGTCGAGGATCAGCGCGATCGAGCCGTCGCCGAGGATGGTGGCGCCGCCCAGTCCGCGGATCGGATGGAGGTTCTGGTCGAGGCTCTTGATCACCACCTCGCGGCGATCATCGATCGTGTCGACGACGAGGCCGACCTTGCCGGTCTCGCTCTCGACGATCACCACCAGCGAGTCCTCGACAGGGCGGTCGTCGTTGAGGCCGAAGATCTCGGTCGCGCGCTTCACGGGCACATATTCGCCGCGCATGTCGATGACCTCGGTGTCGGGCGAGGTGCGCTTGACCTGGCCCGGCTCGGGCTGGACGGTTTCGAGCACGTGCGCGAGCGGCAGCACGAAGCGCTGGCCGGCGAGGCGGACGATCATGCCGTCGAGGATCGCGAGCGTGAGCGGTAGGACCATCGTGAAGGTGGTGCCTTCGCCGGGGACCGAGTGAATCTCGACGCGGCCGCCCAGGGCCTCCACGTTCGAGCGCACCACGTCCATGCCGACGCCGCGGCCGGAGATGTTCGAGATCTTGTCCGCGGTCGAGAAGCCCGGCGCGCAGATCAGCTGGTCGATCTCCTCGTTGGTGAGCACGGCGTCGGCGGCGATGATGCCCTTCTCGACCGCCTTGGCGCGGACCTTCTCGCGGTTGATGCCGCGGCCGTTGTCCTGGACCCGCACGAAGATGCGCGCGCCCTTCTGCTCGGCCGAGAGCTTGATCGTGCCGGCGGCGGGCTTGCCCGCGGCGATGCGTTCTTCGGTGCTCTCCAGGCCATGGTCGGCGGCGTTGCGGATCATGTGGGTGAGCGGATCGCCGATCTTCTCGATCACGCCCTTGTCGACTTCGGTGGTCTCGCCGACGGTCTCCAGCTCGATCTGCTTGCCGGTCTCTGCCGAGAGGTCACGCAGCATGCGCGGCACGCGGCTGAAGGCTTGCTTGATCGGCTGCGCGCGCAGCGACATGACATTGTCCTGGATCTGGCGCGTGAGGCGCGCCAGCTCAGGCAGCTCGACGCGCTGGCGATCGGCGGGCGAGAGACGGTCGGCCAGGATCGAATTGCGGATCACCAGCTCGCCGACCAGGTTGAGCAGCAGATCGAGCTTGGCCAGATCGACGCGGATCGTCTGCTGGGCTTCGCTTGCCGGCTTGGGCGCGGCCGCGGGAGCATCGACGGCCATCGGCGCGGGCGCCGCGGCGGCAATCGCTTCGACCACCTGCTGCATGTTCGCGGCGAGGTCCTCGATCGTCGCGGTAACCGGCTCGAAGGGAATGAAATCATCGATCGCTGCCGCGGCCGCCCCCAGTGCAGGGGCTTCTGCCGCCGCGGGCGCTGCGTCCCGGCTGATCTCGACGAGCGAATCCGGCGCGACGAAATCGAAACAGTCGGCGATGTCTATCTCTGCAACGTCGCCGGGAACGCGGATCACCCAGGTGAAATAGGCATCCTCGGGATCGAGCTCGCGCAGCGGCGGCAGATCGGACGTGTCGACCGACACGACTTCCCCGCCCAGGCTCTCCAGCTCGCGGACGATGAGCATCGGCTCGCCCGCGTTGGCGAGCGCGGCGCGCGAAGGCTTGAAGCGGATGGTCCATGCACCCTCCGCCTCGGCAGCCGGCGCAGCGGCCGGTGCGTCGAAATCGTCCAGCGAGACGAGCACGGGCGTGAAGCCGAATTCGTCGATCTCGGCTGCCGGCGCGGGATCGGCCGCCGGTGCCGCGGGCGCGACCGGAGCCGGCGCGTCGTCGGACGCGCCCTTGTTCGCCAGCACCTGCTCGAGCAGTTCGAGCGCAGCAGCGTCGTTCGGGCGGGGGGCGAGACCCTTGGCTGCCTCGACGTGATCGGAGAGCACGTCGAACGAGCTCAGCATCACCTTGATGACGCCCGGAGTGGGGACGATCTTGCCGCCGCGTACCTCGTCGAGGACGTTCTCGAACTTGTGCGCGAACGCCGTCAGATCGCCATGACCGAAGGCACCGGCACCACCCTTGATCGAGTGCACCGCCCGGAACACGCTGGCGATAGTCTCGGCCGAGATATCGCCTGCCTGCATGGCCGACAGCCCCTGCTCGGCGGCGGTGAGGCCTTCGGTGCATTCTTCGAAGAAGATCGCCTGGATTTCGTCGAGTTCGTCGCTCACGGGCACACGCGGCGGATCGCCGCCCCCAGCTTGGTGGCTTCGAACGGCTTGGTGATCCAGCCCGTGGCGCCTGCCGAACGCGCGCGCGACTTCTTCTCGTCCGAGAATTCGGTCGACAGCACCAGGATCGGCGTGCCTTTGAACTGAGGCAGCGCGCGCACCGCCTCGATCAGCTCGAAGCCGTCCATCTTGGGCATGTTGATGTCGGTGATCAGCAGGTCGGGCTGCACTTCGTGCATCCGCTCGAGCCCATGCTCGCCGTCGTTGGCGCTCTCGATGCGATAGCCCTGGGCCGTGAGCGAGGTCTTCAGCAGCATGCGCATGCTCGCCGAATCATCGACGGTAAGGATCAACTTGCTCACTGGAAGTCTCCGGATTCGAGGCCGATCGCGTCCGCAAGCCGGGACCGGGTCACGCGATCGATGAAAGCTGGGCTGGGATTGGTGATGCGAAAGGGCTGGCCGTTACCTGCCGCCTCGGCGCGGGCGGCGACGAGGAGCTGGAGCACGGCCTGGCCGACGCTCTCGACCTCCGACGCGTCGATCTCGAGCGTGTCGTCGAAGTCCGCGGCGAGCACGAGGCGGACGCGCAGGTCCTCCGCGGTCACGGTCGCGGCGTGCACGGGGAGGCGCAGCGACCGGTCTTCGGCCGCGTCCTCAGGCTGTTGCGGGGTTGAGTGCATTCTTGGCCTCGTCGAGAGCGGTTTCGAGTTGCTGGAAGCTCGGCGCATAGGCCGAGGGAGTCATGCGGCGCGCGATTTCGATCGCGACCTGCACCGGCTGGTTCTGGGCGTAGGCGACGATCGCGGTCTTCACGATGCCATAGGGCTTGGAATCGGTTTCGATCGTCTCCAGCAGCTTGGTGGCGAGCGGGCCGACCACGCAATAGGAGAGGAGCACGCCGAGGAAGGTGCCGACGAGCGCGCCGCCGATCATCGCGCCGAGGATCTCGGTAGGCTGGTCGATCGAGCCCATCGTCTTGATCACGCCGAGCACCGCCGCGACAATGCCGATTGCGGGAAGACCGTCCGCCATGATCTGGAGCGCGTGCTGCGGGCCGAGCTCCTCGTGGTGGTGCTTCTCGATATCGGCTTCCATCGCCGCTTCGATCTGATGCGGGTCCTCGAAGCTGACCGTCATCATCCGCAGATAATCGCAGACGAACTCCACCAGATGGTGGTCGGCCAGGATGCGCGGGTAAGGCTTGAACAGATCGCTTTCGCCCGGGGCATCGAGATGGGGCTCGAGCGCAGTCGGGCCGCCCTTCTTGAAGGTGGCCAGCAGGCTGAACAGCACCGTCAGCAGGTCCTTATAGTCCTGCGCCTTCCAGCGCGGGCCCCTGAACGCGCGCATGATCCCGGCGCCGGCCTTCTTCACGGTCGCAACCGAGTTGCCGACGATGAACGCACCGATCGCCGCGCCGCAGATCGCCATCAGCTCGTGCGGCAGCGCATGCAGGACGATGTCCATCTTCCCGCCAGCCCAGATGAAGCTGCCGAAGACGCATCCGAGGATGATGAGGAAACCAACGCCTATCACCATGGCCGTGCCATATTCTTTCTCTGGTGTTTCCCAGACTTATAGGAAGGATTCGCCGGGGGCGGGCTGGTCGCGCCGGCAATTTTCGAGCCGCTGCGGCCAGCCGTTCACGCAATCGCGCTCGCGGCGAGCCGTGCGTCGGCGGTTGCGGGCGACGGCGCGCCTTCGCGCGGAGCGATCGGGCGGAACACGACCGCGAGCATCATCGGCCGGTCGTCCTCGCGCGGGGGCGGGGGCACCATCATGAACGCGAACTCGTCCTCGCAGCGGAAGAGATGCGGCGCGGTCTGCTCCATGCCTTCGAGCGAGGGCATGGCTGGCCGCTCGGGAGGCGCGGCCTTTTCACTCAGGAAGTCTTCCACCGGCATGAACGTGGCGCTTTCGACCTGCAGCCAATCGAAAAGCTGGCCGAACTGCAGGCCTACCGAGTAGCGGCAGTCGCCGATCGGAATCGGTGCGAGATAATAGCCGTCGTGCGTCGGCGTGGCGGTGACGATGGTGGTGTTCGCCTGGGTGCCATCGGCGACGATCACCGGGAGCTCGATGGAGCGGTCCACGAAATCGGCAAACTTCAACCCGAGCCCGAAGCGCTTCTGGGCGAGCAGGGACAGCTTGATCGCCAGCCCCTCGCCGTGCAGCTCGGCGGGGAGGTACATGCGCCGCGCACCCTTCATGTAGAAGAGACCGCGCTGGAGCAGCCCGCGCTTCGCAAGGGCGGTATCGAACAGCGGAACCGTGGCATCGACGCCGAGATTCACATCGTGCTCGAACTCGGAAATGACAGCCAGCTCGTGCCGCATCGGCAGGAACATCAGCCGGCCGAGCACCGCGGCGGCGGCGCGGCGCCACATCGTCGCGTCGTCGGGACGGGAGGCGCGCACGACCACCGCCCGCTGCGCATGCACGAAACGGACACAGCCCGCCTGGATACGGTCGCGGACCATGCTCTGGCGGCCCTTGATGCTGCTCGCGCGGCGGATGGGCGTGCCATCCTCCTCATAGTCGACGACCGAGCCCTGCGCGGCAGTGCAGGCCTGCTCGAGCACGGCGACATTGGCGCACAACGCCTCCAGCGTGCTCGCATCATAATGGCGCGCGTCGAGGAAGCCGCGCTTGTCGAATCCGGTGCGGAACTGCTCGCGCAGCAGCAGATAGCGGCCGGCCACTTCGACGCCGAGCAGCTGGCGCAGCGCCGGCTCGACTTCGTTCTGGACGGTGCCGTTGTAGCCGAGATCGACCAGCATCAGCGTGTCGCCCTTGGCGGGGTTCACCGCGCTGCGGACGTGCGCGGCGAGCCGCTCGGCATAGGCCTGCGATTGCTTGACGATCCAGCGAGAACGCGCAGGGCTGCGGATCGCCGCGACAAAGGCGGCGAGCCGGCCCGTTTCCGGCAGATCCTTCATGAGCGCGATGATCTCGGACGGTGGCAGCAGCAGCTGTTTGGCGAGCACGCGCAGATCGGTATCGAATTCGAGTTCGAGGTAGCGGTCGATCGTCTCCGCGTCACGGAACGAGGCCGCGGTCGCCGTGAAGCGGCTGATCTCGATCGCGTGCGCCGCCGCCGGGTTGCCCGCAGCCTGGTGTACGAGGCGCGGCAGATGGCCGTCGCGCATCAGAAACAGATAATGGACCTTGCCGCCGTTGCGCTCGCGCAATTCCTCCGCTTCCGCGGCAAGCCAGCGGTCGAAGCCGTGGAAGACGGGGCCGAGCGTCGCGAAGCCGAATGCCTCGGCTGCGTCGGTGATACCGGGTTCGGCGGCCGCCAGCGCAGCGCGGTGCGGCTGGTGCGTGGCGGCGAGGCCGGGGGCGTGCGGGTGGAGCATCGCGCTCACCGCCGCCTCGAGGCGCAGGCGCTGCTCGGTCGCTTCCCCGAACTGACGCAGGTGCAGCGCCGGGACGCCGAAGCGGGCGACGCCGTCCACGTCGGCGCCCTTGTTGTCGCCGATGTGGAGGATCTGATGCGGGGCGAGCCGCACGTCCTTGAGCACGCGTTCGTACAGGCCCTGGCTCTTGGACAGGCCGTACGCCGAGGAGCAGAAGACGCGGTCGATCAGCGCGGCGACATCGGCGCCCGCGGCGGCGGCGATCAGGCCGGAGAGCTGCCTGGCGTCGAGATAGGTATCGCTGACGATGAAGATCTCGAGGCCGCGGCGCTTCGCCTCGCGCATCAGTGCGACGGTGGGAGCGAAGGCGAAGCAATGCGTCGCCTCGGCGTCGAGTTCGGCCTGCACGGCGGTGGCGCGTTCGGCGGCGGTGCCGTTGGGGAGCAGCTCGCGGTAGATGTCGCCGATGCCGACTTCCAGCCGCTGGTGGCGCAGCGCCGCCGCATTGCGGGCCCGCTCTTCGGCCCAGGCGCGCTGGGACACCGTCGTATCCGGCAGCATGCCGAACAGATCCTTGGGCGCGTGCGTGTCGCGCCACAGCAGCGTGTCGAAGCAATCGAGCGAGAGCGCCTTGACCCCATCGCGCCCGTCGAGCGCATGGGGCAGGGCGTTCGGAAGGATGAAGTCGGCCAATGCAGTTTCCCTGGAAATGCGCCCGCATCGGGTGGACGCATGAATCTTATAGGAAGGGCTCGCACCGAACCGGCGATTTCGTCCTAGAATAGAGGCGTCAGCAAAGGAGCCAGCATGACGCTTACTGCCTATCAGGCGGCCCGCAGCCGGGCCGAAACGCCCCGCGCAGCCGAATATCGGCTGATGAGCCAGATCACCGGCGAAATGATGGAAGCCGAGCGCAACGGCTTCAAAGGAGCGATGCTGATGCATTCGCTCCACCGCAATCGCGAGATGTGGTCGGCCTTCGCGACCGATTGCGGCGCGACAGGCAACGGCCTGCCCAACGAGCTTCGCGCGCAGATCATCTCGCTGGGCCTGTGGGTCGAGCGCTTCACCAGCGACGTGGTCGCGGGGCGCGAGACGATCGGCGAGCTGATCGCACTCAACCGGACGATCATGGAAGGCCTGCGCGGCGAGCGGCTCGCCGCCTGACACTTTCCTTGTCGCGAACCCAAAGGGCGCCCGGCCATGCCGCGGTGCCCTTTTTTGTGCGCGTTGGGGAGGGCCGCACTAGAAAGCGGCGCTCGCAACAATCCATCGTCACCCCGGCCTTGTGCCGGGGTCCACTTCGCCTCGCCGGCTGCCAAGGGGCCCCTGCGCCAGCGCCTGCTTTCCGGTGGGCCCCGGCACAAGACTGGGGTGACGGTTGGGTCTGGGGCGCCCGAACAGCAAAAGGGCGCCGCGGGTATCCGCGACGCCCCTTGCTCGTGGCTGGGCCGGTCAGGTCAGAACGAAGCCCAGTCGTCGTGCGCAGCGCCGTTGCCGTTGGGCATCGTGC
>NZ_JBLFFG010000004.1:0-304352 GCF_051400635.1 Sphingomonas radicis | reverse complement strand
GCACGATGCCCAACGGCAACGGCGCTGCGCACGACGACTGGGCTTCGTTCTGACCTGACCGGCCCAGCCACGAGCAAAGGGGCGTCGCGGATACCCGCGGCGCCCTTTTGCCGTTCGGGCGCCCCCAGACCCAACCGTCACCCCGGCCTTGTGCCGGGGCCCACCGGGAGACAAGGACGGGCGCGGAGGCTCCATGGCGGCCGGTGAGGCGAAGTGGACCCCGGCACAAGGGCGGGGTGACGACGAGGTTATATCGAGAGACTCACATCTTGCGCTCCCGGTTCAACTGCACGATGGCTTGGTCTAGGGAAGCGGCATGTCCTTTGTCCTAAACCGGTTCGATCTCGACGCCTTCGTCCGCTCCACGCTCGCCGAGGATCTCGGCGACCGGGGCGACATCACTTCCGCCGCGGTGATCCCCGCGGACGCCGTCTTCACTGGCGTGATGGACAGCCGCGATGCGATCACGGTCGCGGGGCTCCCGATCGCCGAAGCCTTTTTCCGCGCGCTCGACCCTGACGTGGCGATCGAGCGGCTGGTGGAGGACGGCGACCGTGTCCCCGCCGGCACCGATCTGCTGAGGCTGAAAGGACAGGCGCGGGCGATGCTCACTGCTGAGCGCTCTGCGCTCAACACCGTCCAGCATTTGTCCGGCATCGCGACGCTCACGCGCAGCTATGTCGATCGGATCGCCGGCACTGGCGCGACGCTGCTCGACACGCGCAAGACGCTGCCGGGCCTCCGCATTCTCGAGAAATACGCCACCCGCATGGGCGGCGCCGAGAATCATCGCATGGGCCTGTGGGACGCGGCGATGATCAAGGACAATCACGTCGCAGTTGCTGGATCGATCGGCGAGGCGGTGCGGCGCGCGGTGGCGGCGGGGATCGCGCGCGTCATCGTCGAGGTCGACCGGATTGATCAGATCGCGCCCGCTCTGGAAGCCGGCGCCACGCACCTGCTGCTCGACAATATGCCGCCGCCGGTGCTGCGCGAAGCAGTGGCGCTGGTTGCCGGTCGCGTACCGACAGAGGCTTCGGGCGGCGTCCGGCTCGAAACCATCGCCGAGATCGCTGGCACGGGCGTGACCTATGTGAGCGTCGGCCGCCTGACTCAATCCGCACCCGCCGCCGACATCGGCCTCGACTTCGCGCCCGCCTGAAGCGCTTGCTTCAACTGGGGCGGTCTGGCGCTAGGATAGCTCGCGACGTACCAACCCCGTTCGCCCTGAGCTTGTCGAAGGGCGGTCGGTCGAACGTAACGCTCGTGGATGGCCGCCCTTCGACAGGCTCAGGGCGAACGGGACTGGTGCGTTGCAGGCTTGCAAAATAGGATTTCGCCTGCTTGGCTCCGTTCTCAGCCTCGTGCTGGCGGCTCTTTGACATATCGATAGAGGCACGAGCAGCGCGTAATAATATTACGTGATGGATCGCGTTTCCGATAAAAGAGTCAAAACTCGCATCGCCGGAGCGATGCGCAACTTTCCCTCAGTTCCCCGGTTTCGGCCGGTTCTACGGATGATCGATAGTCGCCGTGGAGGGGGGGTGCTTGTCGAGGTGCCGTTTGATGATGCGCAGGTTGCGCGTGTTCGAACGGAAGAAGAAATCCGGGATCGCGCCCACCCAGGGGATCAGCCCGAGCAGCCAGTCGAACCCAACATTGCCTGCCATCCGCGCCATCGCCGATTTGGACATGCCCAGGTTGCGCGCCTCCCAGGCCATATAGAGACCCATCGCGGCCGCGACCGTGGTGCCGACGCCGGGGACGAGATTCAGCACCACGTCCAGTCCCACCGGCTGGTTGGTGCCGGGGATCATGAAGCTACGCTCGAGCAGCTTCTCCATCGCCTCCACCCGGCGCCGGACATCGGCGGCGCCTTTGCCCAGCGGCAGGCCCTTCACGCCCGCATGGGCCCCGGAATTGATTCGTGTCGGTCGCGCCACCTTCTACTCCGTTTCGTTTCGCAGGTGGTTCAACGGGTGCCACGCACGGGCGTTCCCCTGCCAAGCGCTCAGCCGGAGCGCCACGAGCGACCAGCGCAGCGGCTGGGCGAGGGGGATATAGACTGAGTCGGCAGTGAGCATGGCGTCGGCCTCGGCGATGCGCCGGGCGCGCCAGGCGAGGTCGGGGGCGTCGCGGGCAGCCTCGATCAGCTGGCGGGCCTCGTCGGAACAGGCGGCGCAAGCGGTGGCGAGAAACCAGCGGCCGCTGTCATAGGGAGCGACCGCGTCGATCAGGCGGAGGTCTGCGCGATCGTCGAGCCCGACGCGCTCGGGCTGGATGCCGATCCGCAGCATCGATTCGGCGAGCCGCGCCCACAGCAGCGTCGCGCCCGATCCG
The DNA here is from genome assembly GCF_051400635.1 of Sphingomonas radicis. Classification (NCBI taxonomy): domain Bacteria; kingdom Pseudomonadati; phylum Pseudomonadota; class Alphaproteobacteria; order Sphingomonadales; family Sphingomonadaceae; genus Sphingomonas; species Sphingomonas radicis. Next base: position 302,012 of record NZ_JBLFFG010000004.1, on the reverse strand, counting down.
GCCGGCAGGGCGATGCGGATCACGAGCGGCTCGGGATGCACCCGGCGCCAGCCCGCGACTCTGCTGCGCGCGGTTTCCCGCCGAACATCGAGCGCCAATCCGGCCCAGTTGGGCTGCGCGGCAGGGGAGGCCGAATCGAGCTGGGCGGGGAGCAGCGTCTCCACCGGCGACCATTCGGCCTTGATCGTCTGGAGGACTGCTGCCCGGTCGATCGCCATGGCAATCGCGGCGCGGTTGGCGGGGTCGGCCAGAAAGCCCTGCCTGTTCGTCACTGCGAGGCCGAACAGCCCCACCGCCGGATCGATCCGCACATTCGCTGGCGCGATTGCCGCCTGCGCCATGATGGGCCAATCGACGAAGCTTCCCCCAAGCACGAGATCGGAGGCCCGGGCCCGGAAACGGGCGATCGCAACTGCCGCCCGCTCGCCGAAGAGTCGCACCGTCTCCTCCGGCGCAGGCTCCACATTGTCCGGGCCCGGCGGAGGGATCGGCTGAAGCATGACGCTGCGCCTGCCGGCCTGACGGCGGAACGGCCCGCTTCCGTCGAAAGTGCCGCGGTCGAAAACCGCCATTTCGGGCTGGGCGAACAGCTTGAGCAGATCCGGCCGCGGCCGCTTGAGCCGCACCTCGATGACCTGCGGAGTCATCGCGACGATCTCGTCGATCACGGCAAGGAAGGGAGCCAGTTCGTTGCGGCTTCCCTGCGCAGCGGCGCGGCGCAGCACCCGCACCGCCTGTGCTGCCGTTACCGGCTCGCCATCGGACCAATAGGCCTCGCGCAGCCGGAAGATGTAGCTCCGCCCGTCGTCGATCACGATCCAGCGCTCGGCCAGGCCCGGTTCGATCTGCCCGGCCGCATCGAAGCGTACCAGGCCCTGGGCGGTTGCGGCCAGCAGCACGCGCTGCGGCGTGCCGATGGGGCCTGCGCTGGGGTCGGCCGGCCGAGCCGCCGTCCCGATCGCGCTGACGACCACCGGGGCATCGTCCTTGCGCAACCCCGGGCTCCCGCATCCCGCCGGGACCAGCACAAGTCCGAGCAAAAGGGCGTAAGGGATGCGAGTCATCGGGTTTCCGCTCGAGGGACGCCAGGAGTGTATGCCCGGCGACGCCCCTAGGTGCCAACCCCTAGAACGCGCACGGCCGGTCGTTTCTCGGGCTCGTTTCATCGCAGGAACAAAGTTCTGGGGAACGAAGCTGCATCGGGGAGGTTTGCGCTGTGGTTACTCAGGAGGAGAACGGTCGAATGTCGCGTATCCTAGGCAAACTTGCGACCGCCGCGGCGGCGATTTCCCTTGCGGCCGCACCGGCCGTTGCCGCACAGGCTCCGGCCTCGAAGCTGTCGCTTCGTGCCGCCACCACCTCGGACAAGGCGGAGAACCTGACCGCCACGCCGATCATCGCGGGTCTTGCGCTGATTGCCTTTGCCGCCGGCGTGATCATCGTCGCCACCGACGACGACGATGATTCCGACAGCCCGTAGGTTCAAATGGTGCGGACGGCGGGACTCGAACCCGCACGCCCCGAGGGGCAGGAGATTTTAAGTCTCCGGCGTCTACCGGTTCCGCCACGTCCGCACGAACCATTTGTCCAGCAAGCGCATGAGGCCGGAACCGTCAAGCGGTTCCGGCCTCATTCATGCTTGGAAGAGCTGTTTCGACCGCCTCAGACGTTGAGGCGAATCCGCATTTCCTTGCCCGGCTTGAAATAGGGGACGCGCTTGGGCGCGACTTCCACCGTCTCGCCGGTGCGCGGGTTGCGCCCGGTGCGGCCGTCACGCGCCCGCGTCGAGAAGGCACCGAAGCCACGAAGCTCGACACGACCGTCCTCGGTCAGCCGGCGAACGATCTCGTCGAAGAAAACCGAAACGATCTTCTCGACCTCGCGGACCGACAGGCCGGGATTATCCTGCACCAGCCGCTGCACGAGTTCCGATCGAATCATCCGCTCTCTCCCTTGGTCCGCCTGGACGGCGATCGATACCGGCCCGCCTAATCCTTACACAATCTGCATCAAACAGAAGATTTAAGGAAGGGCGTAAATTACTGGGCTTGCAGGGGGAAACGGAATCATCCGCTTCCCCCTGCAAGGGACTTTACTGCTTCTCGCTGCGTGCCTTGAGCGCCTCGCCAAGAATGTCGCCCAGCGACGCGCCCGAATCGGACGAGCCATACTGCTGAACGGCCTGCTTCTCTTCGGCGATCTGCATCGCCTTGACCGAGAAGGTCGGCTTCTTCGAACGATCGAAGCCGGTCACCATCGCGTCGAACTTCTGGCCGACCTGGAAGCGCTCGGGGCGCTGCTCGTCGCGGTCGCGGCCGAGATCGGTGCGCTTGATGAAGCCGGTCGCGCCGTCCTCGCCAACCTGAACCTCGAGGCCCGCGTCGCGAACTTCGAGAACGGTCACGGTGACGACAGCGTTCTTGTTGAGCTTGTCGCCCGCGCCGGCCGCAACGGCTGCCGAAGGACCACCACGCTCGAGCTGCTTCATGCCCAGCGAGATGCGCTCCTTGTCCGGCTCGATCGCGAGCACGATCGCCTTCACGGTCTCGCCCTTGCGATGCAGGTTGAGCGCGTCCTCACCCGAGATGCCCCAGGCGATGTCGGACATGTGGACCATGCCGTCCACATCGCCGTCCAGGCCGATGAACAGGCCGAACTCGGTCGCGTTCTTGACTTCGCCCTCGACTTCCGAGCCAACCGGGTGCGCGGCCGCGAAGGCCTCCCACGGGTTGTTCTGCGCCTGCTTGAGGCCCAGCGAGATGCGACGCTTTTCCTGATCGACCTCGAGCACCACGACATCGACTTCCTGCGAGGTCGACACGATCTTGCCCGGGTGAACGTTCTTCTTGGTCCAGCTCATCTCCGAGACGTGGACCAGGCCTTCGATGCCCGGCTCGAGCTCGACGAACGCGCCATATTCGGTGATGTTGGTCACGCGGCCCGAGACCTTCGCGCCCACCGGATACTTGGCGGCGGCGCCTTCCCACGGATCGCTCTCGAGCTGCTTCATGCCGAGCGAGATGCGCTGCGTGTCGCGGTTGATGCGGATGATCTGCACCTTCACCGTGTCACCGATGTTGAGCACTTCGCTCGGGTGGTTGACGCGCTTGTAGCTGAGGTCGGTGACGTGGAGCAGGCCGTCGATGCCGCCGAGATCAACGAACGCGCCATAATCGGTGATGTTCTTGACGACGCCGTCGATCACCTGGCCCTCGGCCAGCGACTGGATCAGGCCCGAGCGCTGCTCGGCGCGGGTTTCCTCGAGCACCGCGCGACGCGACACAACGATGTTGCCGCGCTTGCGGTCCATCTTGAGGATCTGGAAGGGCTGGGGGATATCCATCAGCGGCGTGACGTCGCGCACCGGGCGGATATCGACCTGCGAGCCGGGGAGGAAGGCCACCGCGCCCGAAAGGTCGACGGTGAAGCCGCCCTTGACGCGGCCGAAGATGACGCCCTCGACGCGGGCCGACTTGGCGAACTCGGTTTCCAGCTTGTCCCAGGCGGCTTCGCGGCGGGCGCGGTCACGGCTGAGCATCGCTTCGCCGTTCGCATTCTCGACGCGATCGACATAGACTTCGACTTCGTCGCCGACCTTGAGGTCCGCCTTCTGGCCCGGCGCGGCGAACTCGCGCAGCGGCACGCGGCCTTCGGACTTCAGGCCTACGTCGATGACGGCCAGATCATTCTCGATGCCGGTGACGGTGCCGATCACGACGCGGCCTTCGAAGCCGTCCGCCTGACCGAGGGTCTGTTCGAGCATTGCCGCGAAATCGTCGCGGGAGGGGTTTGCCGTAGTGGCCATAAACTAGCAGGTCCTAATTGACGTTATCCGGCCAGTCGGTTGGATCCGACGGTCTTTGGGCCGAAATTGCCGCGATGGCCCCATGCCGGCCGCGGCATCCAGGCGAACGGCGGCAAGCGGAGGGCACAACGCATGAAATGCGAAAAGGGCGCGAGGGAATCGCTTCCCTGCGCCAGCCTCCGAGAGCTGCTGCTCGCTGGACGGGCGCGCACATAGCGCAGGCGGTTCGGAGAGGCAAGGTGCGCGGGGGCTATTCCCTAGCGGCGGGCACCGGAGTAGGGCGTCCCGTCGCCCGACGGGCACCCCCAGCTTTTCGAGGATCCATGGAGTACGTCAACCAGCGCTTCGAGGGCGTCACCGTCACGCTCGACGGCAACAGCTATCGCGATTGCACCTTCGAGAACGTGACCTTCCATTATTCGGGCGGATCGCTCGACATGGCGAACTGCGCAATGGATCGCTTCGCGTTCCAGTTCGGCGGCGATCTCGCAAACGGGCTCCACGCGCTGTACCAGCTGTTCGGCACCGAGGGCATGCTGACGATCCTGCGCGGCTTCACCGAGCCGCACTCCGGCGAAGTGACGCTCAGCCTGCCGGACTGATCGCGGGTCTGCGAGGCTCAAGCAGTTTTCGCCCCGCGCCGTGCCTCCACCAGCGCGATCGCGCGCTGCACGGCGGCATCGATCGAAAGGAAGCTCGTGTCGAGCAGCGCCGCGTCGTCGGCGGGCTTCATCGGCGCCTGCGCACGCCGGGCGTCGCGGTCGTCGCGCGCACGGATGTCGGCGAGCACCTTGTCGAAGCTGGAATTGAGCCCCGCCTTGCGAAGCTCGAGATGGCGGCGCTGGGCGCGGATCGTAGGCGTCGCCTTGACGAAAAGCTTCACCTCCGCCTCGGGTGCGATCACCGTGCCGATGTCGCGTCCGTCGAGCACTGCGCCGCCGGGCTGGCGCGCGAACTTCCTCTGCCGATCGAGCAGCGCGGCGCGCACCAGCGGGTGCGCCGAGACAACCGATGCGATCTTGCCCACTTCGTCGGTGCGCAGCCAGGCGTCGTCGAGCAGCGCATTGTCGAATTCGCAGACCGACACCGCATCGGCTTCACTGGTCGGGTCCAGCCCCGCGCGCAGCACCAGGGCTGCGACGGCGCGGTAGAGCATCCCGGTGTCGAGGTGCGGCAATCCGTAATGACGCGCCAGCGCGCGGGCGATGGTGCCCTTGCCCGATGCGGCGGGTCCGTCGACGGCAATGATCATGGTACGCAAACCAGCCTAGTTTGTGAGAGCGTCAAGGGTCTGGAAAAACGCCGGATAGCTGGTCGCCACCGGCGCTACATCGTCGATCGTGACCGGGCGGCTCGAAGCAAGCGCCGCCACCGCCATGCTCATCGCGATGCGGTGATCGAGCTTGGATGCGATCTGCGCGCCGCCGGGCAGCGGATCGCCGCCACTGCCTTCGATCGCCAGCCCGTCCTCAAATTCCTCGGTCCGCACGCCCACGGCTTCGAGCGCGGCACGCATCGTCGCGATTCGATCCGATTCCTTGACGCGCAGCTCGTGCGCACCCCGCGCCACGGTGCGGCCCTGGGCCAATGCGGCGGCGACGAACAGGATCGGATATTCGTCGATCATGCTCGGCGCGAGCTCGGGTGGGACCTCGATCGCCGAAAGCGGAGCATGACGCACGCGCAGGTCGGCAACCGGTTCGCCGCCCACTTCGCGTAAGTCCACTTCAATGATATCGGCGCCCATCATCCGTAGCGCCGTCAGCAGCCCGGTGCGGGTGGGGTTCATGCAGACATTGCGAATCGTCACGTCCGATCCCGGCACGATCGATGCCGCGACCATCCAGAAACCCGCCGAAGACGGGTCGCCGGGGACGATGATCTGCTGCGGACGAAGCTCGGCCTCGCCGGTGATCGAGATGATCTTGCCGTCCGGCCCGTCCTCGACGCGGAGCTCGGCACCGAATCCGCGCAGCATCCGTTCGCTGTGGTCGCGCGTCGGCACCGGTTCGATCACGCGCGTGATCCCCGGCGTATTGAGTCCGGCGAGAAGCACCGCAGACTTCACCTGTGCCGAAGGGACCGGGAGGCGATATTCGATCGGCACCGCCGGGCAGAGCCCGCGCACCATCAGCGGCAGCCTTCCGCCGGGGCTGGCGGTGATGTCGGCGCCCATCTTCCCCAGCGGTTCGATCACGCGTCCCATCGGGCGCGACGAGAGCGAGGCGTCGCCGGTGAAGGTGGCAGTGATCGCATGGCTCGCGACCAGCCCCATCAGCAGCCGAGTCGAAGTGCCCGAATTGCCCATGTCGAGCGCCTGCGCGGGCTGGAGCAGCCCGCCGACCCCTACGCCGTGAACCCGCCAAATACCGGCGTCGCCGCGCTCGACCTGCGCTCCCATCGCGCGCATCGCTGCGGCGGTGGCGAGCACGTCTTCGCCTTCCAGCAGCCCCTCGATCCGGCTTTCGCCCACCGCGAGCGCCGAGAACATCAGCGAGCGATGGCTGATCGATTTGTCGCCGGGGACGGTGAGCGAACCGGTGAGCGGACCGCGGGCGGAGAGGGTGAGGGGGCGTGGCGCAGCGTGGGACATTGCGCGCGGCTTTGACAGCCGCCTTGCGCTATGGCAAGGCGCCCACCACTTTGCGGGGCCTGATCCCGAAATCCATATAGTTGAAAGGCAAGAGGCGGCACATGGTGAAGCCGGAATGGGGCACGAAGCGAGCGTGCCCGAAATGCGGAACGCGTTTCTACGACCTCCAGAAAGACGAGCCCGTCACATGCATCAACTGCTCCTATTCGTGGGAGCCGGAGCCGATTCTGAAGTCGAAGCAGCCGATGCCTTTCGAGGTGGTGAAGCCCGATGGCGAGAAGCCCGAGACGGCAGACGCCGATCTGGGTGACGAGGATCTGGACATCGTCGCCGACGACGAAGAGCCCTCGGCAGACGACGACGTCGATCTTGGCGGTGACGACGACTTGGGCGTCGAGACCGGCAACGACGACGACGAGCAGTAAAATTTCGGCAAGGGCGCAACAGCGTCCTTGCCAAACCGGCGGAGCCCTTCTAATGGGCTCGCCTTCCCGGGGTTTGGGGCCGTAGCTCAGCTGGGAGAGCGCTGCAATGGCATTGCAGAGGTCAGGGGTTCGATCCCCCTCGGCTCCACCATTCCCCGTTGAAATTATTGAATAATTTCAACGGGGAATTCGAACCCTGAGGTGGCCTATCTCCTATAGACATCTGATTATATTAGATAAATCGTCTAATATTAGGCTGTGCCTATTCGACTTCGCCGCATCGCTTCCTAAGTTGGCTTCGATCGGTGCCGTTTGCTCATCTCAAACTCCAAGAAGCTGAGTTCGCAACTTAGCTGAGCTTGCTCCGGAGATGACGGGTTTGCGCCCCAACACCGGTCATTCAGCCATCGAACGGCCAAGCCTAAAAGCTGCCGTTCGTCCCTTGCATCTTTGAACTAGGCCGAACGGCTGGGATCAGGGAACTTTGCAGCCTGTCTGGTTTGGCAGATATCAACTGCTTAGCCTTCAGGCGCAGCTTGTCTCTACGCCTTCAGAACAACCCCAGGGCATATGCGCGCTCCGCCTTCTACTGAGGGTCATGTCGTCAGCACCTCGCGATAGGTCCGTCCGACCGGGATCGACACGCCGTTCGCCAGCGCGAGTGGCCCGCCCCGGTGCAGCACCGCGACCTTCGCGCCATGGACCGCATAGCTGCGATGCACCCGCACCATGTGCGGCGCGGCCAACCGCACGAGTGCGCCGAGATTGGCGGTCACCAGCAGGCTGCGTCCGTCGGCGAGATGGAGCCGCGTCCTCATGCCGACGAGCTGGGCGCGCGCGCCAAGAAGGGATCGCGCCTGCTGAGCATCCAGCGACTTGACGTGCACCGAGCGGTACCAGCCTGTCCGCACTACCTGCGCCAGCCCTTCCGCATCGTTGTGGTCGGTCTTGTTCAACCTCATCTGCAGCGCAGCCTTCACCCGGCGGGCGTCCAGGACCGCGACATGAAGACCAGCGGCGCGCAGTCCGTGTACAAGCCACGGCGTCATCGCGCCGGTCTCGACGCCCAACTTCGCGTCAGCGCCGGCATGCTTGGCGATGAGCAGTGAGATCTGACCAGGATCAGTCGGGCAGGCGCCCCTCCAAACCCGCCGCCCTTCGGCATCGACCACGCAGATCGCCGTGGTCTTCTGTGACACGTCCAAACCTACTGAATGCGGCATCGAACCCTCCTATGGTGCTCAACACCGGGCCGAAGCGCCCGGATCGCGGCACTATTGATAGCTCGACTCGGCGCCGCGATTACCCGAGGTCCACACACGGCCGTTCAGCGTAGCCTCCGGCGAATCTGAAAGCCGACGTTGGTTTCGGCAGCGATCGGCGGTAGATATGGGGTGAAAACAGTCGTGTATCAGCCCGTCCGTCCGGGCGCTAATCTTCTCTCGCAACGAAGAGGGGAAAACTCGAAGTAATCTTTGGCCGCTATCGCGACGCCGAAGGAAGGTTGCGGCATCCTTCATGAGCTAATGGATAAGTTTGGACGGCCGGATGCGCGCGAGTTTAGCCTCGCCGGATCGGACTCAGTCGCCCGCCAATTTGCCAAACTGCAAGTGCGCGCTGCCCTTTGACCGCTGCACTATACGCACCGATCCGAGCTGCAGGTCGTTGGAAAGCTTGGTGTCCATCGCTACGGACATCGATACCAATCCCGGATGGTCATTCACCGAGCGCAGGAAAAGCTCCAAGCCATCGCCACGCAGGCGGGTACCTGCTGGCCCGTCCTCACGTTGGAATCCAGCTTGTTCAAGCTGCTTGACGAGTTTCGCGTGCAGTGATGCGCTTAGGTCGATCTCGAGTGCTGTGATGTCGAACCTGCCTTGGCCCGCGGCGGCCCGGCCTGCCAACACGTCCGCACGTGCAACACGAGGCGGTATGTCGGTCGCTGCCCCGGACTGCCAGCGGTGAAATTCGGGGCGGTACACCATCGCCCAGACCGCGAGATCAGGACCTGCAGCGGTGCTGTCGCACTGCACCGCATCATACCAGGGCACTGGCGGCTGTGTCCGCTTGAACTCGACCCGTGTGCGCCGCATCTCGTTACCGCATGCGGTACGCCACGCGTGTTCCAGCGCGTCGAACCGTGCCGGTTGATCGTAACCCAATGCTAGCCCGACCTTGCCCACCGGCTCGCGAAACCGATTATCTGGCGCGAAGATTTCCAGGTAGGTTTGACGCCCGCGGAAGAATATCCGGTCGGCATCGGGTGCAGGCGGCGCATAATCGGGCAACCCGCCATCGCTGCGGCCTAACAGCCTCGCCAGTTCGAGGCTTTCGCGGATTGCAGCGAAGGTCGCCGCGTCGAGCACGACGTAGACGTGATTGAGTGCGGGCGGATTCATCGCGCCAGTCGATTGGCCCGCGCCACTCCCAGTTGATCGGGACAACATCGGCGTTGGCAGTCCCAGTGGCTCCCCCGCGTGCGCGTTGGTAGCGGCGAAGCCGGTTGCTAGCAAGAATCCCGACGCAAGCCGAAAGGTCCGCATGCTTTAAGACTATCCCTTCGCACCAGCCTGAGCCCCGCCGAGGTTTAGCCCAACCGGAACACTCTGCACGGTTCATAATGGCGTTGACTTGAGTTACGATACATCATTACCAGGCTTGATGCAACGCGGCGGGAAGGCCTCGGCCTTTCGGGAAATGACCTACCGTGATTTGGAACTTGTAGGCTCGCTCGGTGGAACTCGATCCAACTTCGTCACCTGTGTGGCACCTCTTGTCCCCTCGTCGAGCTGGCGCGAAAGGACGATGCCAGCCGGTTCCGCCGCCTTTCCGTAGATAAGGATTCAAGATGAAACATGCTCGTGCGGGCTTGGCTCGGCGCATCTGCGGCCGGTCGATACTTGGTGCTCTCCCGCTTGCATTCATGCCCGATTGCGCAGTGGCACAGGCGACCGAGGAGCAACCGGAACAGGCGGAAGAGATCGTTGTGCTCGGCACGCGCGAGCAGGGCTATCGCGCGACCGTCGCCACCCAGGTTGGCAAGTCCGATACGCCGATCAAGGAGACGCCCTATTCGGTCCAGGTGGTCACGCGCGAGCTGATCGCCGATCGCGGCATCACGACGATCGGCGAGGCGCTGCGCTATGTCCCCGGCTTCTCGCCCCAGGTGGGTTTCGGGGCGACCAACGACCGTTTTTACATCCGTGGGTTCATCGCGCCGTATAATCTCAAGAACGGTCTGCGGCGCTCGGCCTATGCGCCCGACGAGCAGCTCCAGAACATCGAGCAGGTAGAGGTGCTCAAGGGTTCGGCCTCCGCGCTCTATGGCCGGTTTGAGCCGGGCGGGGTGGTTAACTTCGTCACCAAGCGCCCGACTGGCGATGCGTTCGTGGAAGCCGGCGCGCTCTACGGCTCGTTCGACCAGATCCGGTTGACGTTCGACGCCGGCACGCCGTTGTCTGACACCCTGGGCGTCCGGTTGAACGCCTCCTGGGACGACCGCGGCAGCTTCCGCGACTTCGGCTTCGCCCGCGACGTCTTCGTGGCACCCGTGATCCAGTGGAAGCCGGGCGAGCGCACCAGGGTGACGCTCGAAGGCGAATATGCGCACAAGCGAGGCTATTTCGATCGCGGCTTCGCCAACGATCCGATCTTCCTCGAAGCGCCGCGCGAGCGTCAGTTCGGCGAGCCCGACGCGCGCTACACCAACAAGGGCGGGCTCGGCAGCCTGTTCGTCGACCACCGGTTCTCCGACGCGATCAGCGCGCGGGTGGCGGTCGGCTATTCGAGCTTCACCAAGGACGCCTTCTACTACGCCTATGGCTTTCCGCCGGTCTCGCGCGCGGATCCGGCCAATCCGGTGGTCAACCGCCGACCGAGCCTCGCTTATGACCGGCAGCAGGACTTCACCTCGCAGGCCGAACTCTACGCACGCTTCGCGACGGGTCCAGTCCAGCACAAGGCGCTGGTCGGGATCGAATATGGCTACGATCATTGGGACTTCACCGTGCGCAATACGCCGTTCGGGCAAGCCTTCCCAATCGATTTCGATGCGCCCGTCTATGGCTCCCGTTCGATACCGACGCCCTCGGTCCTGACCTCGGCGGGCAACTGGAACAGCGACGCCGTTGGCATTTATGCGCAGGACGAACTCCAGCTCGGCCAGTTCCGGCTGCTCGCAGGCCTGCGCTATGACTGGAACACGCTGTCTGCCGATAATGCTATCGCCGGGACGGGCGGCGAGAGCACCAGGCGCGGCCGCGCCTCGCCGCGCATCGGCCTGACCTGGACGCCGTCGAGCGCCGTCTCGATCTATGGCAGCTATGCGCAGTCCTTCCGCGGCCAGGTCGATGTCGGGCGGCTGCGCGATGGCTCGTTGCCGCGCCCGCTGATCGGCGAGAGCTGGGAAGCCGGGGTCAAGACGAGCCTGCTCGGCGGTCGCCTGACGCCCACGCTTGCCGCCTTCCAGATCACGCGCCGCAACGTCGCTGCATCCGATCCGGTCGACTTCGACTATGTGATCCAGATCGGCCGCGCGCGTTCGCGTGGCGTCGAGGTCGAGTTGCCGGCGGTGCTGAGCCCACGCTGGCGCGTGATCGCCAACTACACCTGGCTCGAAGCCAAGATACTTGAGGACGCCTTCGCGACGCCAGGCGCCAAGCTCGTCAACGCGCCCGAACATGCCGCAAGCCTGTGGACCACCTACGATCTCGCGGGATCGCTCAAGGGCGCCAGCGTGGGCGTGGGCGCGCAACATATCGGCAAGCGTGCGGGCAACACCGACAACAGCATCACGCTCCCCGCCTATACGCGGGTCGATGCCAATCTCGCCTACACGTTCGATGCGGGATTTGGCCCGCTGCGCGCGCAGCTCAACGTCCTCAACCTGTTGGACGATTTCTACTATGACAGCGGCGGCGCCTTCATCCCGCTCTATCCGGGCGCGCCGCGCACCGTCACCGCCAGCCTGGCCTACCGCTTCGGAGCTGCGCGATGATGCGGCGGCGAGTGAGGCGCATGCGCAGCCTCATCCTGTCCCTCGCTGCCGCGCTCGCGCTTGGCGGATGTGGGGGCGATGCGCCCAAGGCGCCTGCCGCCAGGCAAGCGATCTCCGGGCGCGAGATCCCGATGCGCTTCGCCAGGACCTTCCGGGTGGTCGAGCGCGACGGATATCGCGTGGTCGACCTCAAGGCGGTCGTGGTGAACTGGGGCGGCAATGCCGTGGGCGAGGAGCAATTCCAGCGCCTGGTGCTCGTCCCGCGTATCTCGCCTGCCCCCTCCCTGACCGGCGACCTCGCGGGTGCAACGCTGATCCGCACCCCGGTGATGCGGATCGCGAGCAACACCGGCTATCATGAGGCGATGACCCGGGTGCTCGGGATCAACAATCGGCTGGTCGCAGTCGGCGGCGTCAAATCCTGGGACGATGAGCTGCGCGGCCGCGTTCGCGCAGGACTGGTCAAGCAGATCGGCTATGGCTGGCATTCGCCGCCGGAGCTGGACGCGCTGATCGCCGCGAAGCCCGAAGTGCTGCTGATGTCGCTCGGCGACATGGCCAATGTCGGCGCAAAACCCCGGATCGAGGCGCTGGGCATTCCGGTCGTGCCGATCTTCCTCGACAATGAACCCGATTATATGGGCCGGGTCGATTATGTTCGATTGATCGGCATGCTCGCCGGACGAGAGGCGGAAGCCGACGCTTTCGTCGACAGGGTCGCGAAGAATGTCGATGCGCTGAAGAAGGCGGCGGCGGCGCAGCCCAGGCGCACGGTGATGTCGGCCTGGTTCTCCGGCGGCGATCGCTGGATGCCGACGATCAGGAACGCCGACGCGAGGCTGCTGCGCGACGCCAATGGCCGCAATCCCTTCGAAGGCCCCGACGATCCGCGCAAGGACAGCTTCAATCGCGTGAGCACCGAGGAACTGATCGCGCGCGGCCGCGGCGCCGATTGCTGGATCATGCGCGATTCGCATTCGCAGCCGTTCAAGGATGTCGCCACGCTGCGACGCTTCAAGGCCTATCGCGAAGGCTGCCTGTTCGCCGCCGACGGCATGACCAAGCCCCAGGCCGATGCCTTCGACCTCTACGAGACCGCGGTGATCCGCCCCGACCTGGTGCTGGGGGATGTGGTGCGGATGCTGCATCCGGCGCTGCGCGACCAACCGTTCCGCTACATTCGGCCCGACACGCAGGTGGCGCGATGACGACGGCCTTCCGCTGCACCACCGGCACCATCGCGCTGACGCTTGCGATCCTGGCCGCGGGACTCTTCGCGCTCGGCTTCGGCATGGTCGGTCTCGGTGCCGGCGACGTCGTCACCAGCCTGCTCGGCAGCGGCGATCCGATGCACGTGCAGATCGTGCGCGAGCTCCGCTTGCCGCGCGTGGCAACGGCGATCATCGCCGGCGGCGCCCTCGGCATCGGCGGCGTGTTGATGCAGGCGCTGTTCCGCAATCCCATGGCGGACGCCTGGTCGCTAGGCCTCACGGCGGGCGGCCAGCTCGGCGTCGCGCTGCTGGTGACCGCAGCCGCCTTTTCCGGCCCATCGGCCATCGCCTTTCTCAGAGCGTTCGAGGGGCTTTCGATCACCGCCGGAGCGATGGCCGGGATCGGCATATTCGCGCTCGCCATGGCAGCGCTTGCCCGTCGGGTCAGCACGGTGACGCTGCTGGTGGTCGGACTGATGCTGGGATTTACCGTGCAGGGGATCGTCAGCGTCGTCATACACTTCGCGAACCGCGTCGGCGGCCGCGTCTTCTCCGGCTGGAACGACGGCAATTTCGCAAGCGTCACACTGGCCGATCTGCCGATGCTGCTTGTCCCCGTGCTGGCCGGGATTGCGCTGGCGCTGTTCAATGCCAAGCCCCTCACGACGCTCCTGCTTGGCGAGACCTATGCCAAGAGCCTCGGCACCGATGTGACCTGGCTCAGGCGCCTCACGCTCGCCGCGGTGGTGCTGCTGGTGGCGCCGGTCACCGCCTATTGCGGGCCGGTGACGTTCATCGGCCTGATCGTTCCGCATTTCGCGCGGGCGATCGCCGGCACCGCCCGCATCCTGCCGCTCCTCCCGCTCGCGGCGCTCGCCGGCGCGCTGTTGGCGCTGACTGCCGATCTAGTCGTTCATGCGCCGTGGGAGCAGCACTTCCTCCATCTGAACGCCGTGCTCGCGCTGGTGGGCGCGCCGGTGGTGATCGCGCTCTTGGTCTTCTCCAAATCGATGCGGGGACAGCGCTGATGCTGAAGCTCGACAGGCTGTCGGTCGGCTATGGCGCGCCGCGCGGGCCGGTTCTTTCAGGTCTCGATATTGCGGTGCCGCCGGGTGCCTTTGTCTGCGTTCTGGGACGTAACGGCGCCGGCAAATCGACGCTCATGCGCACCATCTCCGGCTTGCAGGACGCGCTGGCAGGCGCCGCGCTGCTCGAGGGCGATGATATCGCGCGCATGCGGCCGCAGACGCGGGCACGCCGGATCGCAGTGGTGCTCACCGAGCGGCCCGGCAGCCCCGGCCTGACGGTTGACGATGTCGTGTCGCTCGGCCGCCAGCCCTTCACCGGATGGCAGGGACATCTGACCGCGGACGACAGCGAGCGTGTGAAACAGGCGCTCGACCTTGCCGGCGCTGCCGCTTTCTCGGGGAGGCTGTTCGACGATCTGTCCGACGGCGAGCGGCAACGTGTGATGATCGCCCGCGCCATCGCACAAGCGCCCAAATTGATGATCCTCGACGAGATCACCGCATTTCTCGACTTGCCCGGCCGGGTGGAAGTCATGACACTGCTGCGCCAATATTCGCGTTCCAGCGGCGCCGTCATCCTGCTTTCGAGCCACGATCTCGATCTCTCGCTCCAGCTTGCGGACAGCGTATGGCTGCTCGATGGACAAGGCGGACTTGCGGTAGGGACGCCGGATGCACTGATCGCCGGTGGTCATATCGGCCGCGCGTTCGATACCGACGCCGTGCGCTTTTCACCGGAACGCGCCCGGTTTGAACTGGTCGAGCCGCATGCGAGAGGTACGTAACGGTGATGACCCATTGATGGGGCAACCGGCTGCAGGCAACGGAGTATGAGCAATGTTGGACCGTAGGCAGTTTGCGCTGGGGCTCACCGGCACTGCGTTCGCCGGCCTGCTCGGTGCCTGCACCGCGATGCGCCACGGCGCGACCGGCCCGGCACCACGCGCCTATGGCGCGCTCGAGCCGGATCCTGCAGGTTTTCTCGATCTGCCCCGGGGCTTCAACTACCGGGTGATCTCCTCGTTCGGCGACCGGATGGACGATGGTTTTGTCGTCCCCGACCGAGCCGACGGCATGGGCTGCTTTGCGCTGGGCGGCAACCGTGTCGCGCTTGTTCGCAATCATGAACTGCAGGCGCGTCACTTCGACACAGGGCCGATCCGCCGCGTGGCGTCCGAGCAACTCGCCGCCTATGACCGCAACGCGCGCGGGGATGCGCTGCCCGGCGGCACGACGACGATCGTGTATGATCTTGCCGCCGGCAAAATCGAACGGCAGCATCTGAGCCTTGTCGGTACGATCCGCAATTGCGCAGGCGGCATGACGCCGTGGGGAAGCTGGCTCACCTGCGAGGAAGACGTGACCCGCGCCGGGAACGGCGTGGCGCGCGACCATGGCTGGGTGTTCGAGGTGCCGGCGGGCGTGCGCGGACTCGTCGAGCCGGTGCCGCTCACCGCGATGGGCCGCTTCAACCACGAAGCGGCCGCGGTCGATCCACGCACCGGCATCGTCTATCTGACCGAGGATCGCGACGACAGCCTGCTCTACCGCTTCCTGCCCGAGGAGAAGGGTGCGCTCGCACGCGGCGGGCGACTGCAGGCGCTGGCGCTTGTCGAGCCCGCCCTCATCGACAGCCGAAACTGGAACGGTGTTGCCTTGCCCCAGGGACAGTGGGCTGCAACGCGTTGGGTCGATCTCGACGCGGTCGAAAGCCCCGATGACGACCTGCGCCAGCGCGGCGCGGCCAAGGGCGCGCTGCTGTTCGCGCGCGGCGAGGGCATCCATTATGGCGATGGCGAGCTTTATTTCTGTTGCACGTCGGGCGGTGCGGCCAAGCTCGGACAGGTGATGCGCTACCGGCCGTCACGCTTCGAGGGACAGGCGCAGGAACGAAGCGAGCCGGGCCGGCTTCAGAACTTCGTCGAGTCGGCCGATCCTTCGCACCTCAACTTCGGTGACAATCTCACCGTTGCGCCCAACGGTCATCTGATTGTCTGCGAGGACCAGTATACCGACATGGTCGATAACCATCTGCGCGGCGTGACGCCCGATGGGCAGCTCTACCCGTTCGCCCGGCTGCGCGCGCAGACCGAGCTCGCCGGCGCCTGCTTCTCGCCCGACGGCTCGACCCTGTTCGTCAATGCCTACAGCCCCGGCAAAACGCTCGCGATCACCGGTCCCTGGTCGGCCTTCGGCGCCTGAAGCAGAGGCTGTGGCGACTGATCCACGCCTTCCGTTCTAGGGAACAACTGCGCAGGCAATCCTCTCGCCGGCACCCCCGATCGGCTGGGTCTTATAGTCGTCGGGATTGGCATGGATCACCAGCGCCGAGCCATCCGCATCCCTGAGTGCTGGCCTACCGCCCTGGCCATCAGCGGAAACCAAAGTCGAATAGAGCTCGACCGTCGCGCTGCCGTCCGCGCCGACATGGATGTTGGGCAGATCGCCGGCGTCGTTCGCGTCCTCGACGAGGAAGCCGTGCACGATCGGCTTTTGCGAATGGACATGGCCGCCCGCGCCCTTGAAGGCGGTATCGCCGCAATCCGCCTTCTCATGAAAATGCATGCCGTGCCAGCCGGGCGGCAGGCCTTTGGCTTCGATGCGGAGCAGCACCCCCTTGGGCGCGTCGGTAATCGCAATCATCCCCAATTCCCGGCCTGCACCGTCGTAAAGGACGCCGGAGCGGCGTTCGGCCGCATCCACCGCAGCCGCGATCACCATCGCTGCGGTTGCCGTGGTCAGTATCAGAAGGTCGGTCATCCTGATTGCCATCACTAGCTCCTTTCGTTTGGTTGGTCTCATTGGCTGGACTGCATTGCGCATCCCCCAGCGGCCTTCACATTTTCCGGCAGTCACGCCATTGACGTGGCGCGGCACCCATTCGTCGTTGGAAAGCGGCCGCGAACTTGCTCGCATTGGCATAGCCGACCGCCAGCGCCGCTCGTGTCACAGGCTCGCCCGCCTCGAGCAGAAGCGCCGCACGCTCCATCCGTCGTGCGGTAAGGTAGGCGAAGGGCGTGGAACCGGTCGCCTGCCTGAACGCGCGCGTGAAGGCGCTGGCCTCGTAATTGGCGGCGGCCGCCATCTGCGCAATCGAGAGATCACCGGCGAGCTGCGCCTCAATGAGTTCGAAGACGCGCCCCAGCCTTGCGCGGTCGAGCTTGTGCGGTCTTCCGCGCGCCCGCGCGCCGGCCAGCGCCGCGATCCTGCCGAGGATCAATTCGACGCCATGCTCGAAGAATAGCGTCGAGCAGCCATGCAGCTCCGCCGCATGGCGCAAGCGCTCAACCGCGCAGTGCGACTGTTCTGGAGCAAGACCTACGAAGGAACTTCGATTGCCGACCTGAGGTGATGCCAGCAGGTCTCCGACCAACCAAAGCGCCGCGGCCATGCACAGGCTGATCGAGGCGCCCTCCCAGCGAAGCCACTGTGTCGGATGCGTGAACGCTCCGGGCAGCCAGGCGAACAGAACGAAGCACAAATACATCAATGCACCAAGCCGCGTCGCCGGGACCGCAAATCGATTCGCGATCAGGCCAAGGCCTACTGCAGCATGCCCTACGCCCGTCGCGACCGCCCAGAACATCTGGCCGCCAGGCATCCACTCGGGTACCATATTCGCGGTCTGCACTCGGGCAACGAAATGCGCGAGACCGAAGATGAGCGAGCAGACGCCAAAGGTAATCCGGGCGATCGTCGCTCCGGCCGGTCCGCCCCCGCGCACCCGCTGCAGGATAACCCACGCACCCACGACAACCGCCAGCTGCTCCGCGAGCCCCATCACGGCATTCGTGTTGAAGGGAGGGCCGATCAGAAGCCTCAGATAACATGCCCCGTACATGGCGAATATCAGGAGCACGAGCATCGCCGCGCGGCTGACGGTGCGTGCCATCAGCAATCCTGATCCGCCCACCACCAGCAAGCCAGCAATGAGGTAAGCGAGCGGCTGTCGCAACGGCAGGTTCTCAGGCACAGGCTGCCAGAAGTCGTGAAAATCGCCCTGCAGGAAGCACGCGATTCCGTACAGAATGGTCGCCACTCCCAGGAACGCAGTACCCAGATCGGCGTCATCCAGCCGCCGCAGCATCGTTTGCACCTGCATCGAACCTTGTCCTTTTTCGCTCGCCAGCGCCAATCCGGGCGCGGCCTGGCGCTGGATGCGCGGGACACGCAGGGGAATGCGAATAAAGAAATGCTGAATTTGTTCTAATCGGCCTGATTGGGACCTTCGACCGGGTTTCCTGCCCCGGGGCTAAAGTGCGAGGGCAGGGCGCAAAAGGACATGCGAATCCAGATGACGAGCCACCGCATAGGAGATTGGTCGTTCGACCCGGAGGCCAACGAGTTGCGCCGCGGCGATGAACGCCGCCGGCTGGAGCATCGCGCCGCGCGGACGGTCGAACTCCTCTGCAGCCGCGCGGGCGAGGTGGTCACCCCGGACGACATACTGGCGCAGGTCTGGCAAGGCCGCGCGATCAGCGCGAACAGCGTGCCGGTGGTCATCAGCGATCTGCGTCAGGCACTGGAAGACGATGCCCGGCGGCCACGCTATATCGAGACGGTCGCCAAGCGCGGCTATCGCCTTATGGTCGAGCCACCGGCCGAAGCGCCGGTTGCGTCCGGCCCGAACCGGCTTCGCCCCATGATTGTCGTACTCGCTGCGCTGGCGCTCGTGATGGCAGCGGCGCTGGCCTGGGCTATATTCGGGCGTAGCGCAGACTCACCGGCGCTCGTCGTCAGGCCCGTCCAGAATGCCACCGGCAACCCCGCCTATCAGCCGCTCGTCAATGCCAGCAGCGCCATGCTGATGGCACAGGCGGAGCAGCTTGACGGTGTCCAGATTTTCCGCGGCGCCAGCTCTCGCAAGGATGCCATCAGGCTGGAGTCATGGCTTTTCATCTGGAATGGTCGCGTGACGCTCATGATGTCTGCTCAACAGGCCGACGGCTCAATATTATGGACAGGAATAACCACCGGCGGCGAGCGGCGCATTCCGAATGACATAGCGCGTCAGATGCACAGTCTCGGCGGACGGCTTCGACACAAAACGGCAAGATAAGGCTTTGGTGCCGGGACATGGCGGGGTGATGGAGCCGCCGCCAGTATGGGCGGAGGCGGCGGAATCCCGTTCTTGTCGATGCTTGGAGAAATTCCTGCATGTTCAGTTCCTGGTGACCGGGGTCCTGGGACCACAATCGAGCGCCCATGGACCCAATGAATTCCTCCATCTGCCGACGGCGAAGCGGCTGACCGGGGCACTCACTTATATCCTTCACCATCTCGGAGCGGCCCGATGAAGCTATTGTATCAAACGCATTCCCCGTTCGCGCGCAAAACGCTCGTTTTCGCGCACGAAGCCGGACTCGCGGATCGTATCGAGGTTGAACATCACGAAACCAGTCCTGTTCAGCCTAACCTGCTGGTATTCGCCGAAAACCCGCTGGGAAAAGTGCCGGTGCTGCTGCGAGAAGGCCTCCCGCCGATCTTCGATTCCAACGTCATCTGTGCCTATCTTGACGGCCTGCATTCGGGTCCGAAATTGATCCCGGCGGATGGGGAGGAGCGATGGCGTGCGCTTCGCCTCGAGGCGGCCGCGCACGGCATTGCCGAAGCCGGCATCGCCATTCGTTGGGAAAGCGTCCGGCGCCCGGCCGAGCTTCGCTATCCAAAGCTCCGGGAAGGCTATGCGCGCAAGCTGCTGACGGCCTATGCCTGGCTGGAGCAAGAGGTCCAACCAGGGGCGCCGGTGACAGTCGGCACCATTGCGCTCGCGACGGCCCTCGACTGGATCGAGTTTCGGGATTTGCCGTCGTTCCGCGGGCACTCGCGACTGTCCTCTTGGCTCGACGCCTTTGCCGAAAGGCCGTCCATGCGCGCCACGCCGTTATCGGGGGACACGCGCGACTAGGGGTGTTCGCTGTTGCGTTCTGATCCGCGCGCTGGCGGTTGAATTAGACGGGCTTTGGAGAACCATTTCTGACCGGGCTGCTCCACGGATATACGGTCTGACGATCCGGGGCACGACGCGTTCAGGGAGTCGGGCGCATGGCTGGAGCGGCTTCGCGGTTGCTCAACCTTGGCCGTCCCATTGCGCTGAGCAGAGCGCCAGAACCATGTCCGCGGCGCTGCCTGCCTCGCTAGGGGGGTGCAATGCGGCACTTCAGATCGATCGCCAGGGCGGGTGCGACCGGTAGGCGCCATTCATCAAGCAGCGCCTCGCGCGCTTCAGCCGCCCGCCGCGCCGGTCGGGCTTTCGGCGGAAGCCGGACGATAAAGCGCAACCACCTCCGCCGCGCGGCGAGCAACCTCGTCGCGCAGGGCCAAGGGCTCGATTACTTTGATTGGCGCGGTACTGTTCCGGCGTCATCTGAAAATGCGTTCTCAGGTAACGCTTCAACATTTTC
Organism: Sphingomonas radicis; assembly: GCF_051400635.1. NCBI lineage: Bacteria > Pseudomonadati > Pseudomonadota > Alphaproteobacteria > Sphingomonadales > Sphingomonadaceae > Sphingomonas > Sphingomonas radicis. The sequence goes on along the minus strand of NZ_JBLFFG010000004.1, from coordinate 281,550 downwards.
AGCTTTTTGCCGTCTTCCAGGCAAATGATATAATCGGGTTTCACCGAAGCACGTATAGAGACCGCCGGCCGTAGCTTGACCGGTTCTTCCTGAGACGAGGTGTCGAGGGCGGACAAGGCGCTGTGGACCTGTCCGATGAGCGACGGCATGTCCGAAACCGGGACATTGTTGTTGGTGACATGTGCTGCAACGATGTCGACGGTGAGCGCTACGAGCATCTGCTTTGCATCCGTATCGGCCATGGGCCTTCCTTTGTGATTAAGCGGGATCCGTGCGCACGAACGCATTTATCAAGGTCTATCATCGATCTCCGTCCTTACTGGCGGCTGAACCAGGTTGCTCGTGCCCGAGACACGAGGTTGGAACCCCGGGGCAGTGCTTGCCCGCTCATATGTCGAACCCATCCTTCACAGCGAAACGGGGCCTGCGCTGCGCAGCACCTGTCGCCGATGCTTCTGACCGCTACCGGGTCAGCACAGATGGAGCGTGTGAGGTCCGCGTGCGACACTAAGGGCTGCGCCCTGCCGCCCCGAGCATTCGCGGAGGGAAGAACTCTCGCGAGATAAGCGCCCAGATCGGGGCGCTCCACGGAAGGTTGCGCCGACATAGCCGTCTGGCCGGATGAGAAGCGCATCGCCCTCGAGCATGCCGAGCTGATCTTCGGTGTCGCGCAGCTCGGCATCGATGCCGATCGTGACTATGCGAACGCCGTCATACGCCGCAGAGCCGGGCAGATAGGATGGCTTGGACACTAGCAAGGTCCAGTGCGGACCAGCGAAGAGGTCGAACAGGCGCCGGGGCTGACCGGCTGCACCGGTGAGGAGAGCGTCAGGCATCCTGTCGCCCGCGAGGGGCCCGGTCGCTCGGCCCGTCGCATTGTGCGACAAGGACGATCTCCGGTAGCCGATATCGAGCTGGTGCGTGTCGCGGCCGCGCCGCATGGCGCCCTGCTTTCCGTGGCCCGCAAGCAGGCGGGTCGAAAGCCCCAGCACCTCCTGCGCCACCGGTCGCCGCTCCTCCTCATAGGTGTCGAGGAGCGCATCCGGCGCACCGGCGAGGATGCCTTGTCGGCTCGTACGGCAAGCCGCGCAGGTCACTCCTTCATAATGCGCGCCAGCAAATCGCTCAGCCTGTATCCCGAAAGGGCCAGCCGTTATGTAACGGCCTGCTCGAGCTCGGTGCGATAGGCTGGAGGCGCAACCAGCGCAGCATCGGGCCTGGTGGCGCGGGGAGCGTCCGGGCGATAGGCGAGCGTCTGCGCGAGCGCAGCATAGCTTTCCTCGAGCCAGCTTCGCGCATCGTCGGCCTTCAGATATCTTTCGAACCTGGCCCGCGGATAGCTTGAAGCCAGAGCCTTCGCCCGAGCGAAAGCCGCCTCCGGTGCGCCGTTGCGGCTTACGGCGTCGTCCCACAGCCAGTGAAGCGATATCGGCTCGCTGCCTTCTGTCTCCCGCACGAACACCTTGCTGCCTGCCTGGTCGCCCTGCGGCCAGTCGGGTCCGAACCGCTCGGCAGCGTGCAGCGGCTGGTGGAGGTCGGCTGCGATGTGCAGGATCCAGGCCACGGCCGTGGCGCGCTCCGCCGGCACGGCGCGCGGATCGCCCGCCACCCGGATCGCCAGGGCCAGCGCTTCCAGGCCTGCGCCGCTCTCGCCTTGGGGCACAGGGAAGCCGCCCTCGGCGATTGGCTTGAGACGATAGTGCCAGGTCGGATGATCGTGCAGCGTGCCGCGCGCGTTGCCGGGCAGGATCGCCTATGGCACGATTTCCTGCGTGGGGCGGGCTTCGCGGGCGAGCTGCCGCCGATCGTGAGCTTCGAGACCAATCAGCTCGCTTATGAAGCGGCAGTTTCCGGGCTTGGCGTCACCTTGGCAACGCCCGTGCTCAGCGACCGTTGCCTGTCCGACGGCCGGCTGGTCGCCTGTTTGCCGATCCGCCGTGAAACCGGCTTCGGCTATGTCCTGCGTGCGGAAGCGTCGCGCGCTCGAAGCCGCTCGGCGGTGCGCGACTTCATCGCCTGGTTCAAGCCGGAGGTTGCGCGCTCGGTGGTGCAATTCGACGGCTGGCACGCCGCGATCGACTGTCGGATTGGTGAAACTTGAGAGATCGGGGCCTGCGGAAACTGGCAGCCTCGACCTGCCGCTTGCGCCACGTGCCATGCAACGTCTGAGGTCGTCCGCCAGGACTTCAGCAGGTCAACCAATCGACCTCAAACCGCCCTGTTTGTCGACCGAGCGCTCGCGAAATCGGGAAGCGCTGCTCCTGCCTGCGGCTCAACACCCGTTTCTTTCGTTCAACGAAGCTGGTGTGGCACCCGAGAAGCCGTCGTTGGCTCAACTGATACCCACCCATGGGAAGCGCAAAAAGATCACGAAATCGGTGACCATTCGACCTGCTGTCGTTCAAAATGTCGGGCAACTGAAAAGGAGGCTCCTGGTCGAGTGCCTTCCCAAAGGAAAGCACTCGAACCAACGGCGGCCCGGATCAGCCGCCCGGCTGATCCTCGGCGATCTCCCTGATCTCACCCTTTGACGCTGCAGAGACCAGCACATCGCCGGACCCGCTGAAGTTGGCTGCAGGGACAGTCGCGGTCCGCCTGCCGATCTCCATCCGCACTGCCTGCACGCGGCCGCGCGCGTCGGTGACGACGTTGCGAACGGTTCCGATCGTACGGCCCTTCAGGTCGGTCACGTTCATGCCGGGCGCGACGGCGAAGCTGCCGAGCGCATTGGCTGCGGCGGTGCCGTCCAGCGCCAGAACGCCATTGCCGATCGCGCCGTCCGCGGTTCCGCCTGCTGAGCCGCCACCGCTTGCGGAGCCTGTGGCGCCGCCGAGACCGCCGACGGCGCTCGTCGCAGAATCGCGGGTGCCTGCCGCCAGCTCGCGCGTCCGACCCGCCGCGCCGCGTACGGTATTCGCCGCGCTTCCGGCCACGCTGCGCACATCGTCGGTGCCGATCAGATCCGCGGTCGCGCTGCCGGAAGCGGAGCCGGACGCGGTGCCATTGCCATCCAGCCCTGTCGCGCCGGGCGTCCCGTCGAGCATAGTGCTCACGTCCGTTGCCGCCGAGCCGTCTGCGCCGACGCGGCCGCTGCGGCGATCGACATGCGAGCCGGCTCGGGCGCTTCCGTCCGTGCGCGTCGTCGTGGTCGCGGGCTCGCGGACGCGTTCGAGCGCGCTGCCCAGTGTCCCGGCGCCGCTACCGCCGATCGTGCCGCCAAGGCCGTCGAGCGAACCACCGCCGCCGAGCGCGCCACCCAAGCCGCCGTTTCCGCCGAGAATCTGTGCCGAAGCTGGCGCCGCGGAAAAGGCGAGTACGGCCGCCGTGGCGAGAAACAAGGTTTTCATCGGGCTTTCCTTTCGCATTGTGGGGCGCGCACGATCGGCGCGCTCCCATCGAGAACGGATGCCCCGGGCGGCTTAATCCTGGTGCGCGATCAATTTTTTAGGGTCCGGCAGTCGCCGCAGACAAGACCGCGGCCATAGACGGGATCGCTCCCTCGCTTGCCGAGGTCGTGCGCTTCCCGATCGAGCGCGCGCAGCGCGCCGGCGATCGCGGCGGCGTCGGGCGTGCCATAAACGCGTGCGAGCCGGGCAGCGACGAAGGGCACTGCGAAGGACGTCCCCCGCACGGTCACGGTGCGCCCGCCGAGGCCCGCGGCGAGCATGTCTGCACCGGGCGCGGCATAATCGAGATGGCGCGCGCGGCCGGCCTCGATGAGCGCCCGGTTTCGTGCATCGACGCCGGTCACGGCGAGCGCTTCGGGGTAGGAGGCAGGGTAGGCGGGCGACGCGGCCGGACCGTCGTTGCCGACCGCGGCCACGATCACCGTGCCTCGCGCTCGTGCCGCCGCGACCACGCGCGCGAGCAAGGAATTGGGAGGGCCGACGAGGCTCACCGCGACCACGGGCACGCGTTGCCGCACCATCCACCCGATCGCACGCGCGATCGAAGTCGCGCTGCCCCCCGCCGGGTCTCGGCCATAGACATCGGCGACGAGCAGCCGCGCTTGCGGCGCAGCGCCGCGGACCGTCGGCGCGCCCTGGATCAGCGAGGCAAGCGCTGTCGCGTGCGCATTGGGGGCGGGTCCGCCTGGCGCAAATGCTTGCTGCACCATCGGTCCCCCGATCGCCTGCTCGTCGACGCCGCCGTCGATGATGCCGATCGACGCGGTCGCCGCCGCCGTAGAAGGCCGCGCGCGGGTGGGGCCCGCGACCGGCGCGACGCCGCCGCTCGCAAAGTGCAGCGGATCGGTCGAGACGCCGCGGTCTTGGGCGATCGTGCGCATGCGCTTCAGCGCGGCGTGCAGCGACACGCCGGTCGGCACCCTAAGGCGTGCATAGCCGATCGCCAGGTCCTCGATCATCTGCTGTTCGATCAGGGTGAAGCCTGCAGCCTGCGCCCGCGCGAGTAGCGCCGCATCTGGGTCCTCGACCAGGATTTCCCCTGCGCGAACTGGGTTGCCGTCGCTATCCAGCTCAACGGCATCCGGATGCAGCCTGGCAATATTCTGGAGCCGGTCGAGCCGGTCGCGCGCGAGCGTCCGGGCGGTACGCTCGAGCTGCTGCACGAGCGGATTCTGCGTGACGGAGCTGCCGAGGTCGCGCACCAGCCCGCCGACCGGCGGCGGCAAGGAGGGAACCCTGACGATCTGGGCGCCTGCCGCGGACGGCGCCATCAGCAGCGCGACGACAAGCATCCATGAGCGTCGGTTCATCGGTTCCAGTTTAGCGCGAGCGAAGATTCGTGTCATGCAGGGATGAAACGGGGCGCCCCGCTCGTTTCATCCGGCAAAGGCGAGGAAATTCGCGAGAGTGACGTTCGAGGACGAGATGGTGGCGCTTCTGCCGCGGCTGCGGCGGTTTGCGCATGCGCTCGCCCGGTCACCGGCGGATGCCGACGATTTGTGCCAGGCGGCAGTCGAGCGCGCGATCAAGGCACGCGCATCGTGGCAGCCCGGAACGCGACTGGACAGCTGGATGTATCGCATCATGCGCAACCAATGGATCGACACCGCCCGAGCCGCCAACCGGCGCGGAGAGACCTTCGCGCCGGCTGAGCAGGGCGAAGCCGTAGGCGACGGCGGCGATCGGGCGATCGAGGCGAGTGTCGAGCTCGGTCATGTCATGCGCGCGATGGATGCGCTTCCCGAGGAGCAGCGCGAGGTGATCGCGCTCGTCCTGATCGAGGGATTCGCCTACAAGGAAGCCGCCGAGATGCTGGAGATACCCATGGGAACGCTGACCTCGCGCCTCGTGCGGGGACGCGCGGCGCTGATGGCGCAGCTGGGGGAAGCGGCATGAGCATCGATCCCGAAACGCTCGCGGCCTATATCGACGGCGAGCTCGACCCCATTGCAGCCAAGCGGGTCGAGCGCGCTGCCGAAGCGGACGCGACGCTCGCCGAGGAGATCGTGCGGCAGCGCCGGCTGCGAGAGCGGCTGCGCTCCGCTTTCGCGCCCATCGCGAACACGCCGCCGCCCGGCCCGCTGGTGGTGGTGCTTCGGGAGTCGGGAGGAGTGCGCGACATCGCCGAGGCGCGCGAAAAGCGCGGGGCCCGTGCCTTGCCGTGGTGGTTGCCGGCAGGCGGCGCCGTCGCCGCCGCGCTCCTGCTGGGGTTGGTGCTCGGTCGCGGGCTGCCGCATGCCGAAGGTCCGTTCGCGCTGCAGGGCGGATCGTTGGTGGCGCGCGGCGAGACGGCGAGAGCGCTCGATGCGCAACTCGCCTCCGCGCAGCCACAGGGAGGATCCGTCCGCATCCTGGTGACCTTCCAGCGTCCGGATGGCAGCTATTGCCGCGCTTTCGAGACCGGAAGCCAGGCGGCGATCGCCTGCCGCAGCGCGCAGGAATGGCGGGTGCAATCGCTTCGGGCAGTCGATGGGCGCGCGACCACCGAGTACCGCCAGGCCGGGTCGGCCAGTGCCGCGCTGATGGCCGAAGCCCAGGAGATGATGTCCGGAGAACCTCTGGACGATGCCGGGGAGCGCGCGGCGATCGCGTCGCGCTGGTCTTCGCCCACGATGCGGTGAAACTCCGCGCCCGGGATTAAACCGGCGGCGGCTCTCGTTCTCGTGCGGAAGCATCGAGAATGGAGAATGCCATGCACGCCTTTACGGCCGCCGCCGCCCTGCCGCTCCTTGCGTCTCCGGCCCTGGCGCAGCAAGCTCCCGAGCCGGTATCGCGCGCGCCGCGCGCCAACGGTGAGCTGACTGCGGGCATCCAGTACCAGACGGGCGAATATGGAACCGGAGAACGCGTCGAAACCACCTCGGCGGTAGCTGGAGGGCGCGTGGTTGCCGGTCGCGTGATCCTGTCCGCCTCGCTGCCCTACATGCGCATCGATGCGCCGGGTAATGTGGTGCCGGGCGGGGGAATCCTTGGCCTGCCGATCATCGTCGACCCGAGCCGCCCCGCCACTCGCGTCCGCCGCCAAGGGCTGGGCGACGTGCGGCTGGGCGCCGCATGGGTGCTCCCCCTCAAGGGGCTAGACCTCGCCGTCTATGGACAGGTGAAGCTCCCCACGGCCCGCAGCGGGCTCGGCACCGGAAAGACCGACTATGCCGTGGGTGCTGAGGCATCCAGGAGACTCGGTCACGTCGCGCCGTTCGCCAACGTCACCTACACGATGCCGAGCCGCCCTGAAGGCTATCGTCTGCGCGACACATGGGCAGGCCAGGCCGGGCTGAATGCCGCGCTGGGCGCGCGTTTGTCCGGACAAATCGCCTATGGTTATGCGCAAAGCCCAAGCGCATCGATCGCCGATGAGCAACAGCTGTCGGCGCGCTTGAGTGCGGACGTCTCTTCCAAGCTGTCGCTGTCGCTGCACGGCGGAGCGGGCTTGTCGGAAAGCGCTCCTGAAGCGGCTGCGGCCGTGCAGCTTGGTTTGCGCCTGTTCTGACCTGGCCGGGCAACTCGCCTCCCGATGCTTTCTGAGAGATTTGGGACATGAGCGGGCTGGCGCGCCAAAACGAAAATATCGCCTGAGCGCTGCTCGATCGAGGGGCCCTTGATGCCAGCACTTTTCGCACCCGGCTGCGGTCGAACTCGGCCGGATGATATCAGATCATGGCGGTCAAGCGTGATTTTCGATCGGGTAAAGCCCCGACGCAAGGCCCGTGACCAGTCACGGACGGGGACGTGCCGCTGCAGCCGGAGCCAATCTCATACAAGTCAGTGCGAAGTCTGTTTAAGGACCCACGGCTCAATAATGCCCTCGGGCTGCTCCGCCGACCGGCTACAATGCGGAGAGGGACGATCGGTTATCCGATCGGATCGCGCGTGATCCAGCTTCGTGATCGGCGCTGGTAGGATTCACCATGATATCGCCGGACGCTGGCGAGATAAGGAAAAAATACGGCGTTAGTTGTGCTCCAATTGCAGTCCGAACTCCCGAACAAGCCATTCATAATAACGCGGCATGCGCAGGAGCACGTTGCGCCGCGTACGGGGGGGGCGCATCACCTGGCCGTGCAGGACGGCACTTGCGGTCATCGCGAAGAACTCTCCGCCACCTGACATGACATAGCTGTTTACGGGCCAATATTTCTGCTCTGCAGCGCGAGTATAGGCGGCCTCCACCGTTCCGTTATTCATACTTCCTGGAAGGCGACGTGCGTGATAAAGATGCAGTAACTCATGCAGGAGGACAGGCCCTTGCCACTGCCGATCCGGTACCCGCAGGATCACGCCTTCCGGGCCACTGGCACCATGCTGGCGGATGGTTCGAGACAGGCGGATTGGCTGCGATCTGAAGAATTCAGCGATTTCAGGCTTAATCTTGAGCCGCGACACCATATGGACTTGATCCGTGACCATCTGGATCTGCGCCGGAGTAAGGCCCTCCGCGCCAGTAAGATGGAAGCCGTCGATCTGCAATGTTCCGGAGGCTTGTAGGAAGGAAACGCGCGCGGCGGCGGCTCCGATCACGCAACCCGCCACCACGATGACCACGATGCCGGTAATCGTTCGTCGCATGATTCTTCCGCCTGTGCCGTACACTCCTCGACCCCCGGGGAAGCCTCTTGTCAAGCGGCATCTATAGAATATTTCGATATTGCTCGAGGATCTACGCCCTTGCTCGATGCCGTTCAACTTTACCCCAATCTCAGCCGGAAACGGGACAATACTTTGACTTGACGTCTTTGACGCGCCGCAGGATCATTGCGTTTGTTCGTGAGTCGCTGTCGTTTAATGTCACAATTCCGCAACGGGAGGAATTATGAGACTACTTCAGCCTGAGGAGTTCGAACTGATCGCCGGGGGATCCTGGACCGATCATGGCGGCTACGGCGGTTATGGCGGCTACGGTGGTTATGGCGGCTACGGTGGTTATGGCGGCTACGGTGGTTATGGCGGCTACGGTGGTTATGGCGGCTACGGCGGTTATGGCGGCTACGGCGGTTATGGCGGCTACGGCGGTTATGGCGGCTACGGCGGCTACGGCGGTTATGGCGGCTACGGCGGTGGCGGCTATGGCGGCTATGGCGGTTACTATGGAGCAGGCTCCTACGCTTACTACGGCTACGACTATTATTCGTATTATGGCTATGACGCGTACGGCTTCTACGGGGGCGGTCAGGAACTGGATGCTCCTGCAGGTGTCCCGTACAGCGAGGATGCCGTGGATCAATTGGCGCGCGAGATTCGTGACGAGATCGTCGGCAAGTCAGATGACCATCGTCGCGAATATGGCGCGATAATCTATCGGGATTCGAGCGGTAATCTCCATCGCACCGACCTTGTCCGCGGCGAAAATGGTCAAGCTCGACTACCGGCTCCTCCTGCTGGTACCACGATCGTTGGCGTGGTGCATAACCACCCTGACGCCGGTTTCAGTGACACGGAAGATCGCCTGAACCGCGCGCCCTCCTGGAACGGCAATGACCCGAGCGACTGGCGTACGGCGGACAATTTGGTGAGCAATGGACGCGCCGATGCCGACGATCTGAGCCTGTACATCATCGATTATCGATCGGTTATGCGTGAATACGAATACTCGGACGGACGCACTACGACACCGACTGATCCAATGCGCTAATGCAGCCGTCGGGAGCCGTCATGAACAGCAGGAGAGATGAAGTGGCAAATCCAAAATATTGCTTGGGAAGTGCCATGGGAGCCAGCACGCCGCGGTGGTTCCGCCCGTTGGCTTTCGTGCTGTTCGTGGCGGGCTCGGTTGCCCCGGCCTTTGCTTCGCAAGAGGGCGAACTACCGGTCAGCGCGAGCCTGCAGGCCGGGTTCAACTGCGCGCGCGGTTCCGTTCAACTGGCCGTGCAGCATCAAGGAGAGAGCGTGCGACTGTCGAGCCTCAGCCTCGACGGCAAGCCCGCTAGCCAGGCGGCGTCGGATGGCGTCAAAAAGGCAATGAAGGGGTTCACGCGGGTGACCGGAATGAGCGCGAGGTGCGGCCGGGAAACGCCGAGCATCGTTCTGCTTCTCGAAGGTCATGCGTCAACACAAGCCGCTCGAGCCGCCAATGGTCTAGACGATGATGATGTCGGCATGCGTCTCATCTTCCAAGGCGGAGCCCTCAGGTCCGCGGACGCTTTCCCGCTCGACTGACTGCCGGAAGCGCCATCGCCATGAGTTCTAAGCCAGATGAAGACCAAGTCGTACCGGCGCAGGAGCCGGTAATGTGGAGGCGTCGGCGTGGCGGCCCCGCCCAGATTGTCTCGGAGGTGCGAAGCAAAAAGGAACTGATCGGGGCGGCCGAAGCTGCGTATCACCACCGAAATCTGGATCGAGCATGGGCCCTTGCGGAGCGCGCCGCCTCAATGGCGGACGACCCCTCCGACCATCCGCGTCTGCTCGCGTTGCGGGCGCGGCTCGCGCGGCACGAGGGGCAGGCCCTCGAGGCGTCTGCGCTCGTGGCTGCACTGGCGGAATGCGCGAGAACGGATGTTCGTGCTGCCTTTTCGTTGGCCGAGCTCGCCAACGAGCAGAACGCGAACGTCGAAGCGCTCGGGTGGCTTGAGAATGCGCTCAAGCTCAATCCAAGCCATGAGCCGAGCTTGCTTATGGCCACCCGCATCCTGCGCCAGCTCGATAAGCAGGAACGTGCCTACAAATTGTTGGAGCAGGCTTGTGCCGCCGACGCGCACTCGTTTCCGCCCCGCCTCGTGCTAGCTGAGATGCTACAGGAAGACGGCCGATTTGACGAAGCGGCGACGATGTATCGAGGGGTGCTGGCGGTCAGTCCCAGTCATCCCGCCGCACTTGCGGGCCTCTTCGCCACCCGCCGGGCCGATGATGAGGAAGACCTCCTCGCGCGCGCCCAGTTGGTCGCGGAGTCAGTTGACATCCCACCGGGACCGCGTGCCACGCTCAACTACGCCCTGGCAAAGACCTTCGACCGGAGGCGCAACTATGAGCAGGCCTTCATCCACGCTGAGGCGGCTAACGCGCTTATCCGCCGGAACCGGCCCCATGATGCCGGCGAGGACGAAAGGCGCTTGGCCTGCCTGATGGCGAATTTGCGGAAATTCGCGGATGTAGAACTCAGCCTTGAGGAAACCGCCGGCGCGCGGCCTTTGTTCATCGTCGGCATGCCGCGCTCGGGCACGACTTTGGTCGAGCAGATCCTCTCAGGCCATTCTGAGGTGACTGGCCTTGGCGAGCTTCCCTTCTGGCCGGCTGTGGCGGGGAGGTGGAAGCTGTCCGAAGACGGCTTTGACATGCCTGAAGTGGACCGCGCCAACGTGGCCGCGCAGCGTTATCGTGACTTGCTCGCTGCGCGGGGCGCCACCGAAGGCTGGGTCATCGACAAGCTTCCCGACAATTACCGGTTCGTCAGCCTGATCGCTTCTTTGCTCCCGGACGCACGTTTCATTCACTGCGTCCGCGACCCCCGCGACAATCTCGTGTCGATCTTCTTCGAACACTTCGCGCCTCATCAAACCTACACCACTGGCATCGACAGCATTGTCGCGCGCCGCCTAAACCATGACCGCATCACGGCAGAATGGCGCACTCTGTACTCCGACAAGTTTTTGACGCTCGAGTATGAGGCACTCGCCAGGGAAGGCGAGCCCGTGGTACGTCGCGTCGTCGAGTGGCTCGGCTTGTCTTGGGAGGATGCTCTGATGGACTATCAAGGGCGCGTCCGAAGCGTCCGCACACCCTCTCGCCATCAAGTCCGCGAGCCGCTCTACGACAGCTCGATCAGGCGCTGGAAGAACTACGAGCCGTGGATGCATGAAGCATTCGATGCGCTCCAATCTTGATCCGACCTGGCCAGAAGCCGTCATGCGGGATGAGCAGCAGCAAGGCGAGATCGCGCTCCCGCTTTTCCGTCCCGAAGCGATCCGGACCCCTCAGCCAGCCTATGGGCACGCCGCGCCGCTGACGCCGCCATCATGGCGCTGGATCACCTTGGGGCTGGCGATCGTGGTCATCGCGTTCATCGCGATTCTCATGTCCGCGAGCTTTGCGCGAAAGGAGACAGTCTCGGGGCGGCTGCGGCCGGCCGAAGGCGAGTTCCGGGTCATGCCGAACCGAAGCGGCACCGTCAGGAATCTATTCGTCAAAGAGGGGGCAATCGTCCACCGCGGACAACCGCTCTTCAGTATCTCCACGGAAACGATGCTGGGCAGCGGAGCGACCACTAATGCCCGACTGATGAGCGCGATTGAACTGGAGCGTGCGGCGCTTAGCGAGCGGACCCTCAATTCGAAACAGGCCGCCGAACTGAAGGTGAAGGAAAGCAGCCTCACCGAGCAGAGCCTGCGCGCCAAGGCCACGGCCCTTGGTGAACAGCGCGAAAAGGTTGAACGTCGGCTGAGGCTAGCGACGGAGTATCTCGCGGCGATTCAGCAGCTGAGCGCGAAGGGCTTCGCTCGCTTGGGAGAACTGAAGGCGAGGGAGGATGCCAAGCTCACGATCGAGCAAAGCCTAATGCAGATCGATGCGGATCGCGCCGAGTTGCTCAGTAAAGCCGATCAAGCTGCCGCTGCGGCGAAGCGCGCTTTGTGGGAAGCCCGCTCCGAGCAGAATGCGCTCCAGGAAGCTGTGAGCGCACTTTCGCAGCGGCAGGTAGAGGCTGAGCTTCAGGACAGCGTCGTCATCCGCGCTGCGCGTTCCGGGCGCATAACGGCGATCCGGGCCACTGCGGGCAAGGCCGTAGAGGCCAACCGACCGGCCATGACCATTCTCGCCTCGGCTGAGGGGCCGGGTCACGAGGGGCGAGGCGCGGACTTGGTCGCGGACCTCTATGTGCCACCCCGTGCAATCGGCTTTATCGAGCCGGGCCAGCCGGTCCGGATCATGCTAGATGCATTTCCATACCAGCAGTTTGGGACGGTCGCGGGGCGTGTCGCAGCGGTGCCGGAGGCGGCGCTCGCGCCCGAGGAATTGGATGCCATCGAAGGGAATAGTCAAGACGCGGTTTATCTCGTGACCATCGTGATCCCGGCCGATTCCATTGCGGCCTATGGCAAGCGTCATGATCTGCGCGCCGGCATGACGCTGATGGCCGACATCATCCTGGAGGAGCGCACCCTCTTCGAATGGATATTCGGACCCTTGCTGGCGGGTGGCCGGCGGCTTCTCTAAGGTACGAGAATGGCGAGTTTCGGTGAGGTTTGGCGGCTTCCGCGGAGCCAGGCACTGCCTCTGATCCTTCAGGTCGAACCTGCGGAGTGCGGCCTTGCATGCGTTTGCATGGTCGCCGGCTTCCATGGGCATGAAACCAGTCTCGCCGCCGCGCGGGTGAGCAATGCCACCACATTGCGTGGCTCGACCTTGCAGGATTTGGTGGACATCGCAGCCTCTTACCGGCTGGGCGCCCGCGCCATTCGTTGCGAAGCCGATGAACTCCACCAGCTCCAGATGCCCGCCATCCTTCACTGGGAGATGAAGCATTTCGTCGTTTTGAAGGAAGTGACCCCAAAGGGCATCATCATCCACGATCCTGCCAATGGAGCGCGGCTCGCCGACCGTAGCGAGGTCAGTCGGAGCTTCACCGGCGTGGCTCTGGAACTCACACCAACGGGCGAATTCGCCCCAGCACGCGACACCAAACGCCTTCGCCTTGGCAGCCTCGTACGGCTCGATCAAGGCGTCAAGTCCGCGTTCGGTCAGGCGGCAATCCTGTCGGCAACGATCGAATTCTTCGTCATTGCGACGCCCTTTTTCATGCAACTCGTGATCGATGAGGTCATCCTTAAAGGCGATCTAGGCCTGCTCACGATCCTAGGCCTCGCCTTCCTGCTGATCACAATGTTTCGGGCGATTGCCACCCTAATCCGGAGTCTTACCTTTCAATATATTTCGAATGCGCTGGCCTACGACATGCGCGCGCGCCTCTTCCGGCGCCTGGTGCGGCTTCCCGCCGCCTTCCTGCAGCGTCGGAACGTTGGCGATGTCCAGCAGCGTTTCGCCGCCCTTGATCCGATAAAACAGTTCCTTGGGGGCGGTGCGCTGCTCGCGATGTTTGACGGACTGTTCTCAATCGTCGTCGGTATCCTCATGATGGTCTATGCGACCGATCTGGCGCTGATCGTGTTCGGAGCGACTGTCCTCTACACAATGATCCGCCTCCTGGCGGTTCGCATCTCCCGACGGCGCGCGGGAGATGCGATGCGCGCCAAGGCGCGCGAACAGTCGAAGTTCCTTGAGACGCTGCGCGCGTTCGGAACGATCAAGAGCTTGGGGATCGAGCCACGCCGCGAGATGCTCTACCGTAACGTCGCTGGAGAAACGCTGAGCGCCGAAGCACGGCTTGGAAACATCACTTTCGGGATGCAGGCTCTGAATCAAGCCATCTTCGGCGGCGTGGGCGTCCTCGTCGTATTGATAGCCGCGCCGCAGGTCATGAGCGGGGAAATGACCGTCGGTGTGCTCACCGCATTCATCGCCTACATGACGTTGTTCACACAACGTATCGGGACTCTTATCGAACAGATCGTGGCGTATCGTCTGCTCGATGTGCAGCTCGACTTCGTCAGTGACATTGCCCTGGCCGACGAGGAAGAAGGCCTGGACGATAGCCCGCCTGTTGCCGAGCTCAGGGGAGCGGTCACTCTGCGCAATGCCCGCTTCCGCTATGCGCGACGCGATCGTGAGATCCTGGCCGGAGCCTCACTTGCGATCGAGCCGGGGGAGTTCGTCGCGATCGCGGGCGCGTCGGGCGCGGGCAAGTCGACGGTCCTCAGAATTCTGGCCGGACTCCAGGAGCTCAACTCCGGTGAGGTACGCATCGACGACATTCCGCTGCACAAGTGGGGAAAACGGGCGTTGAGGCGTCAGATCGGTGTCGTCATGCAGGACGATCAACTGCTCACCGGCTCCATCGCGGAAAATATCGCGCTGTTCGACGCCGAGTACCGCTACGAAGACCTGCTGCGTGCGGCGCAGCTGGCTTGCGTGGACGAGGATATACTTGGACTGCCGATGGGCTTTCACAGCCTTGTGGGCGATCTCGGGAGCACCTTGTCCGGCGGACAGAAGCAACGCATCATGCTGGCGCGCGCACTCTACAACAAGCCGCGGATCCTTATTCTCGATGAGGGCACCAGCCACGTCGACGTGGCGACCGAACGGCGCATCAACACCATGCTCCGGGACTTATCGATCACGCGCATCGTGGCGGCGCACCGGCCTGAGACACTGGCCGCGGCTGATCGAATCCTTCTGATCGCCAAAGGCCAGCTTCGCCCGCAGAGCGCGATCATGAATGCCGGCGAGCTCGGCGCTCGCTCTGGGGCGGGGCAGGTGGCGGCGGGATCAAGCATAATTTCCACACCGCGCGGTTGGCGCAAGCGAGACGCTCCGGGGCGCGCGAGTTGAGGTCCACGCATCCTCGCGTCGGACTGCGGCTCAAACGCCGCCCCCTCGATCCGCCCGATTTGGGTAGCCTCTCGGCCGCTCTTCGAGCGAGGTTGCAGCGTGCGGACGCGCAGCTTGATCAACTGCGGCCGCCTCCGGCCAAAACGATTCTGACAGCTCCTCAGGCGTATTTTGCCGCGCTCGAGCACGCACTTTCAGACAACTATCGAATGTTGAATCCGCGAAAGCGGACCCAACTGCGATCCCCTGTTGAACATATGGTGCTGGCCCGACATTTCGGTGCGCTGCGTGGGCAGGCACCGTTTGTGCCAACGCTGATAGGGATCGCCTCTGAAGCGACGTCGAGCGAAGCTACGGTTCGAACCGGGCCACAATGGCTTGGCGGCGACTGCCTCGGTAACCGTATTCAGCTCCCGGATAGCGACATGATCGCCCAGCAGCTCGACAAATGCGACAAGCTCGTACGTGAGACGGCTTCGGTCAGCCCGCTCTTTGCAGCAATAGTGACGCTTGCCTTGCTGGTCAATTGTCACCCTTTCATCGACGGCAACGGGCGTGTCGGACGCATCTTGTTCAATGCGTGTCTGCGCATAGGCGGCCTTGGCGTCGACGAATATATCCCCTTCTACGAGGCGGCGGAGCGGTCGCGGGGAGGATATGAGATTTCGCTGCGCACTGCCGAGATTAGAGGGGAGTGGGAGCCACTTTTCGATTGGGGCGCATCTCTGATCGAATTGTGCGCCGGATGGTAGCTCTGCCGCTACGCGTCTGCGGTAGGTTCACGCTCATATCGAGTGAGCTGAGATATTCTGTCGCGGTTGTTCGGCAGCCTCGCGTTCCGACGGTCTCCTTACTCGTCCCGACAATCTAGAAGAACCAATCCACGCACGATGCGGTCGTCGCCCGCGTTCTTGGCATACAGTGCTGAAAAGAAGGATACAGCCTTGATGAACAGCACAGGGTCCCCGTCTGCCGGGATGAGCCGCAGATCCAGACCATGGCTCTTGAAATGGCGTTGAAAGGCGCCAAAACCGCGCGCTTGGTCCTTCTGCTCGGGCAACTCGTAGAAGATCACGCAGTCAAGGTCCGACGGATCGGGCTTTGGCCCTATGGCGCTGCCGCCGAGAAGGGCGGCGATCGGCTGGACCGAGCTCGCCCGCAGATCATCCACCGCCGCAATCAATTGCCTCAAGAGCGCTGAGCGCTTCAACAGAATCGCCCCTTCGCGCACCTGTCGAATGTGAGCTACGTAAGGCGTGGCATTGAGAGGTGTACTTTCGCGTTCGGGACCGACGAACATAGGAAATTGCAGGTTCTCCGCCCGTAAATACCATTCTCGTAACTGGGCTTCGACTTCCAGCATTTGATCGCTCCTTCCCGTAATCGCCTACATTGATCGCGGCCGAAACAAGGCCGTTGCTAGCTGCTCCTTACAGGTAGTACAAAAAAGCATCGAAAACACGCCACTACGGTCGTAAAGTAAATGATTTTAAGTTCGTATGTCGCGGGGTGCCCCCTGTCGCGCCCGGGCCCTCGGCATGCCCTGCTGGGCTAGCGGCGCTGGGCGGGCTTTCGCTTTTCTCGCCGTGCACCTCTCCGGCGACGATAGCGTGGGCCGTCGCGAGGGCTGGGAGGGCATGCTCGGCGCGCTCCGCGGCTACCTTGCTGGCCCGCCAAGGGCCCCAGAGGATGAGAAGGTTGTCTCATAATTGGAGTGCCGCAGCGAGCCAGGTCGCGCCGGGCCCGCAAGCCTCGGTCCGTCTGCCTGCGTCTCATTACCAGCCAGGTAATTGCCTGGCCTTCACCGATTGTGATGTTCACCCAGCAGTCGATCCCAAGGAGAAAACGGTGAGAACGACAAGCTTCTATCCGGTCATCATGACGAAAGACGTGGCCGGGACGGCGGCCTTTTACGTCCACCACTTCGGTTTCCGCCCGCTGTTCGAGGTTGATTGGTATGTCCATCTCGAAGGCCCAGACGAGAGCGTGAATCTCGCCATCCTCGATGGCACTCATGAAACCATCCCGGAACAAGGGCGCGGCTGGGTCTCGGGACTGCTGCTCAACTTCGAAGTTGAAGACGTGGATGCCGAGTTTGCGCGCTTGTCGTCAGCCGGTCTGCCGATCCTGCTGGGGTTGCGCGACGAGGCGTTCGGCCAGCGACATTTCATAACCGCCGATCCCAACGGCGTTCTCATCGACATCATCAAGCCGATTCCTCCGTCGGACGACTTCGCCTCAAGCTATGACAAGTCCGCGCTCGCGGTCTGATGCTTGCAGTGGTCTTTGGGAGTCAACGGCCACTTCGGCCACCTGGTGCCAATATTCCAACTTTGGTTCGCACACAACGGGTTCAGTTCCTTGCGCGGTGTCCTGTGTCCGACGAGCAGCTGTGCCGCGATCTAGTTCTATGCTCCGCAGCTTCGGAACAGTTCCAGCTTCTCCGCGAGGTCCGGAATCATGACAGGCTTTTTGACGAGCGCCAGCGCGGTCGAGGGAAAATCGGCGGCGATCAGCTCCTGTCCCGTAACGAAGAGAGTAGGGATTCCCTGATCGCGGAGCCATGCCGCGGCGGCGGGGCCGGTACGCCCATCGGCCAGATCGATGTCCACAAGCACTCCATCGACTTGCAGCGCCCCTATCGTTTCGACCAGTTCGGAGAAACTGCTCGCGGAGCCCACGAAGATGTGCCCCAGGTCTGCGATCATGGTCTCGACGTGGAAGACAATGAGCGGATTGTCCTCGAGATAGAAGACCCGCAGGGGTGCCGGATTCAAAACCATGCCTCTTGAACGCCCCTGCCGCTTCACCGTTTCAGCGATACGCGGGAAAGCGGGCCCGAAATCGCGAAGCGCAGCCCTTCCGGATGATAGAGGATTGTCGGCGGAGAGCCGAACACGGTCCGCAGCGCAGAACGAAGATAACTAGTCCCGTACCCGCTTCTCGACGGCTCCTTCACCGGCGGGCCTCCGCGTTCGATCCACTGGATGGTGAGGACCATATCCTTCGACACGGCCCACTCCAGCCGCACGCGGCCGCCCGGATGGGCCAGAGCACCATATTTGAGCGCGTTGGTGGCGAGTTCGTGGAAACAGAGCGCGAGCGTGGTCGCCGCTTCCCTCCGCAAGGTGACCGGCGGCCCCTCGACGATGACGCGATCCTCATCTTCCGCCCTGTAAGGCTTCAAGGTGAGATCAGCGACCTGCGCGAGTTCCACGACTTCCCCGTCGGCCTGAAACGCGACGGAGTGGATGTTGGCCAGCGCCATCAGACGGCCGGCAAAATCCTCCGAGAAGCGCTCGAGCGAATCGGCGCCCCGGCGCGTCATCGAAAATATCGAGGAGACGCTCGCGAGGATGTTCTTCACGCGATGGTTGAGCTCGTGCCGAAGCTCGATCTCGCGCTCGATATGGTCCCGTACATCACGCTGGCGCAGGCGTGCCAGCAGCGCCGATTGGACACCGCTAACGAGCTCCAGCGTTGTCACCGGCCGCTGGTAGTATAGCTGGCGCGAGCCCGGCCAGGCCGCGCTCAGCTCAGCGCGGATGCGCGCATGTGGCGCCGCCCTGTCCAGCAGAATGACGATTGGCATCTCGGACCAGTCCGGCTGATCGAGGAGATGCGAGCGGACGAGCTCCAATACCTCCGGGTTGAGCGCCTCGTGAGTCGCCACCAAAACGCCGGGCGATTGCGCCAGCCATGCGGCGAGCTCTTCCAGCCCCGTCGCACGCTCGATCGGCAGCCCGTGCTGGGCCAGCAGCGTTTCGAGATAATCGGCGTCTCGACGATAGGGCGCGAGCGCCAATACCCAGTCGAGAGGGCCGTCGTTCCCGGACACGTATGATCACGCTTCGGGAAGTGGGTTGTAAGCGACGACGCTGACGCCCGAACTCTGGATGAAGAGTTCGCGTACGTCCAGGTCGTGCGGGCCATGGCGCTTCTTCACGACCGTAATGCTGCGCCGCAACCGCCCCTCATGCTCGGTGATCCGCAGCAGCAGCACGGTGTCGCCGAGGAAGCTGACGTCCACGTCGGTGCCCAGGTCCTGCCCGAGCAGACCGTGCTGCGCGACGATCAGGATCGTGAGCACGCCCGCGCGGGCGAGATATTTGAGGAGCGACTGAATGTCCCGAACGGCCTTGTCGCGATGCGGCAGCGAATTGACGTATCCGGTGAAGCTGTCGATCACCACGACGCGCACCTTCTCGCTGCTCACCGCCTCCTGCACGATCTGACCGAACTCGCCAGGCGAAATTTCGTTCGGGTTGAAGTCGCGGATGATCAATTGCCCGTCCTCATGGAACTGGCGCAGATCCATGCCGAGCCCTTCCGAGCGCCGGAAAAAAGTCTCGAGCCGCTCTTCGAACAGGAAGAGGGCCACGCTTTCGCCGCGCTTGAGCGCAGCGGTCGCGTAGAGCGACGCCATGGTGGATTTACCGGTGCCGGCCTGACCGATCACGAGCGTCGTGGTTCCCGCTTCCTGACCTCCGCCGAACATCTCGTCGAGCGTGTCGACGCCGGACTTTATCAGATGCGGCTTGTCGCTTCCGATGGCGGAGCCCGGAATGATACGGGGAAAGACGACTACGCCTTCGCCCTCGCGGATCGCCATGTCGTGATAGCCGTCGGCAACGGGGACGCCGCGCATCTTGCAGACTTCGATCCGGCGCCGGATCGAGCCATATTCCTCGAGCGACTTGTCTAGGCGGATCACGCCATGGGCGATGCCGTCCACTTCCTCGCCGGACCTGCCCGTCTCCTGCGTTTGCGTGTCAAGCAGCAACGCCACCACGTTGCGCCGGGCGAGGAACGCCTTGAACGCGATCAGTTCGCGGCGGAAGCGCGGCGAATCCCCGGTGATCAGCCGGATCTCGAGCAACGAATCGTAGACGAGGCGACTCGGTTGATGCTCGTCGATCGCGCTTTCGATCGCCTTCCTCGTCTCGTCCAGGCGCAACTCGGCGGTCTGGAAGATGGTCTGGTCGGCTGCGCCGTTGACCGAGTCCGACGCAGACAGCTCCTCGACCCGGATTCCGTCGAGCGTCCACCCATGCGATTGTGCAATTGCTTCCAGCTCGACCCTGGTCTGCGACAGGCTCACATAGATACAGCGCTCACCCAGTGCGACGCCGGCGCGAAGAAACTGCAGGGCTGCAGTCGTCTTGCCCGATCCTGGGGCACCTTGGAGAATGTAGAGGTTGGATGCGGGCAATCCGCCGCGGAGGACTTCATCGAGCCCGTCAATTCCAGAGCTCGCCACTGGTTGCGTCCTGTATTCAGCCACACTCACCTCAGCAATTGTTTCGTTTCAGCTTCGGAACGCATGGTGTCGACGATTGTGCCTTCTTCGTTGAAGAAGCGACCAATGGCGCAGACTTCTTGGCGAGTGCCCGGGAGAAAGCTTCGATTGCGGAGCTTGCAGAAGCGGAGCGGGTCTGCTTTGCGCTGAATTCCCTCGTTTGGGCAAATGGGTTGCTCCCGAAAACCGTCGTTCAATTGCGCAAAGTTCGTCCGGCACATGGGCCAGAGAGGTAGCGGATGGCGGAGCAGCCCTAAGGGCCGGCGTGGGCGGTGCAAGACATCGCTACCAAAACCATTCCGGGCACGTAGCTGAACTTGCCTCGGCTTTGGCCCTTATCTCTCAATTGTGCCTGCCGAGGAGCCCAACAACGCGGATCTGCCGTGGGGTGAAAGTCGGACTATGCGATGACGAAGGTTGGCGCATCTGCGAAGC
Organism: Sphingomonas radicis; assembly: GCF_051400635.1. Lineage (NCBI taxonomy): Bacteria > Pseudomonadati > Pseudomonadota > Alphaproteobacteria > Sphingomonadales > Sphingomonadaceae > Sphingomonas > Sphingomonas radicis. Next base: position 261,033 of record NZ_JBLFFG010000004.1, on the reverse strand, counting down.
TCGCGCGAGGAGATGTTATCAGAAGGTGAGCTTCAACCTTAAACCATGCATGTACACTCCTGGCGCAATCTCACATCCAAGGTTTGATCAAGGAAATTCATGCCTCTTATATCTCGGGCGACGGCATTAGTTGGTAAGCATCGCCGCGGATCCTCGGCAAACGACCATTCCGTCGATAGTCCTCGGGCATGGTCTAGAGCGGCCAACCGCCCATCCCCGGCTCCCAGATGCCGGCGAGGTAGAAGAAATTGCTAGCTCGCCATCGCTTGAGACGCGCAGTGCCTCGCCCGGCGGTCAACCTCAAGTCGTCAGCAGATCCTCGGCGATCGATGCGTGATGTGCCAGTTGTGCGGCGGACCAGCACTCGAACTCCGCGACGAAGGCGGGGTCCATCTCGAGAGCGCGGCCACGGCCATCGGTCGTGAACCAGCGCTCACCTCTGGCGACCGCCAACAGGTTCCCTACGTGCGAGCGCGACACCCGCAAGTTTGCGGCGAGCGCACGGCAGGACAGCGGCGGAGCCGGACGATCCTCCAGTGCGGCATAAATCGCCGACATTATCGCGGTCAGAATGAGATAGGCACGCGGGCCCGACCGCGTGCGCGCTCGCGAGCACCCGTACTTCGCAACCCGGCCTCGTGCCTTACCAATAATCTCAACATATGGCACGATAACTCATATTGTGCAGTTTATGCTTTGAATCCTACTTCGACCTGTTATTCGTCGGCCGGTTTCAGGGTCGAATGCCACCCAGCTTAGGGTCGGGCATCGGAAGGGTCAGGAGAGGTTCGTGAGGTTTCGTAAGGGTAGCGTAGAGCGTCGTGGCGTCTCGGTGATCGCCATGGCGGCAGCGGCCGCATTGCATGTTCCTGCAGTCGCGCAGGAGGCCCCACAGGAGCCCGCCGCGCAGGAAGTCGAACAGGCGGCACCGGCAGACCAGGTCGCCGAGGACGTTCCGCAGGCGGACGAAGTCGTCGTCACCGGCATCCGCGCCAGCCTCCAGTCCGCGATCTCGCGCAAGAAGAACGCCGGCACCACGGTCGATTCGATCGTCGCCGAGGACGTGGGCCGCTTCCCCGACCGCAACGTGGGCGAGGCGCTGTCGCGCATCACCGGCGTGCAGATGACGCGCGAGATGGGCGAGGGCGTCCAGGTCTCGATCCGCGGCGCCGAGCCGGATCTCAACCGCGTTGAAATCAACGGCGCGTCGCTGCTCTCGTCGGGCGGCGGCCGCTCGGGCGACTTCCGCGAGCTCGCGGCCGAGCTGATCAAGTCGGTCGACGTCTACAAGGGCTATCAGGTCGATCTCACCGAAGGCGGCGTCGGGGGCACGGTGAGCATCCAGACGCGCCGCCCGCTCGAGCTGACCAAGCCGCTGCTCTCGGTCAACGGTGCGCTTCAGAACGTCGATACCTTCGGCAAGAAGTGGCAGCCGCGCGGCTCGATCGCTGCGGGCACCAAGTTCCTCGACAATCGTGTCGGCGTGATCTTCAACGGTACCTACGACCGCAACGACACGCGTGGCGACTTCATCCGCAACACCGAATGGGTCCGCCTTGCCGACCTCAACGGCGATGGGCGCAAGAACACCGAGAACCCGAATTTCGGCGACATCACGACGATAGCGGGCTGCGACGCGGTGCCCACCACCGCCGACGATGCGCAGGCGACGCGCGCGGCGTGCCAGACCCAGTTCTATGATTTCAACCCGCGTACCCCGCGCTTCGGCCTGTGGACGCGCGAGGACGAGCGCCTCTCGCTCGACGCCCAGATCCAGGCTGAGGTCACCGACAACCTCCGCGTCTTCGCCGGTTATCAGTATAACCGGATGGATCGCCACATGTCCGACTATAACCTCGGGTTCGATCTGAGCTCTGTGGGGCGGATGGTCACGGGATCGTCGGTCACGGTGGACGACAACGGCAACGTCATCGGCGTCACCACCGCGCCCCCGGCGGCGACCGGCGGCTCGGTGGTCGGCCCGTCGAAGCGCGACTTCCAGTTCCAGCAGCACACCGAATACCTCACGGCGGGCTTCACCTGGGACAAGGGCCCGCTCAAGGTCGACGGCCTGATGGTGCTCTCCTCGGGTGGCAACGAGAACCAGACCAACAATATCAGCCTCGGCGCCAATCCCAACGGCGTGCGCATCGAGCTCGATCCGGAAACCGGCACGCCGCGCTTCCTCTTCCCGTCGGACTTCGATCCGGCCGATCCGAACAGCTACCTCTATCAGGGCGCGGGCCGCGTCACCGCGGGCGTCCAGTGGCGCCCGGCCATCGCCGAGCAGAGCGAGGACCAGTATCGGCTGGACTTCGACCTCGAGACCAACGCTCCGTTCCTGAGCAGCATCGAGTTCGGCGGCCAGTATCGCCGCCTGACTTCGGTCCGCTATGCGGGCGGCGGCTACACGCTGCTCAACGCCGACGGATCGACCGTGGTGGTGCCGAGCGCCAACATCACGATCGACCGCGTGGTCAACGGCCAGGCGGCGAACGAAGCGGCGGGCATCTGGTCGCCGGACACGCTGGCAGGCTTCCTGCAAGGCTCGACCGAAGTCACGCCGGGCACCTTCTTCAATCGGCCGGGCTATAGCCGCGACAACATCATCGACGGCTGGATCTCGCCGAACTTCGCGGCGGCGGGCGACTATTTCGACCTGTCTGGCTTCAACATGGACTGCGTCCGCGAGTGCAACGGCTATGCGCAGCTGCCTTCGTTCGACATCGACGAGAAGATCGCCGCCGGCTATTTCAAGGTCAACATCGACACGACGGTCTTCGGCATGGAGCTGCGCGGCAACGCGGGCCTTCGCGTGGTGCAGACTCGGGACTCGGCGACCGGTAGCAACATCATCCGCGAGCGGCGCCCCGCCAACAACGCAGTGGGCTATGAGGATGTCGAGGTCGGCCGGCAGCTCATCTCGCTCGACAACGAGTATACCGATTGGCTGCCCGGCATTAACCTGGCGCTGTTCGTCTCGCCGAACCTGATCGTGCGTGCCGACTGGTCGCGCGTGCTCGCGCGGCCGAAGTTCGAAGACATGGCGCCGAGCGCGAACTGCCTGTTCGACCTCACGCCGGGCGGCATCGTCGACCCGACGCTCGACGGCTGCACAGCGGGCAATCCGTACCTCGATCCGTACCGCGCCAGCCAGTTCAATATCGGCGCCGAATGGTATCCGACGCGCGACACGCTGCTCTCGGTCACCTATTACCAGAAGAACATCGACAGCTTCGTCGTGGGACGCACGCTGGTCCGCGACTTCGATTTCTTCGGCGACGGCCGCCGCTTCGACGTGACGATGCCGGTCAACGGCCAGGGCGCGACCCAGCGGGGCGTAGAGGTCACGGCGCAGACGGCGTTCACCTTCCTGCCTTCGCCGTTCGATGGTCTCGGCATCAGCGCCAATTACACCTATGCCACCGCGCAGAACGTCGATCTCTACAACCAGCTGACCGGCGAGCAGCTGCCCTATCCGTCGCTCTCCGAGCACACCGCCAACATCAAGCCCTATTACGAGAAGTATGGCTTCAGCCTCGCGGTGCCGATCCAGTACCGCAGCAACTATCTTTGGCAGGCGGCGGACCGTACCGGCAACCCGGTGTTCCGCGACGGTACCTTCTACGTCGACGCCCGCATCGGCTATGAGTTCAAGCTGGGCCCGGTGGACCGGTTCGAGATCTTCGCCGAGGCGAAGAACCTGACCGGCGAAGTCGAGCGGATGACCGCGGGAGACATTCGCGAAACCGAAATCTCCTACTCCGGCCGCCGCTATTTCGTGGGCTTCCGGGCCAACTTCTGACGGAGACCGAGATTCACATTTCTCTCCTACCTCACGCCCAGCCTTCGCTTCGACGGCTGGGCTTTTCTTTTCTGGCGCTCGCTCTGGCCGGCGCCTGCGCCGCGACGCCGGAGCGCATCGAAACCTCCGCCGCCGAATGGAAGGTCGAGGCCGAGGATCCGTCGGCGACTGTCGCCTTCACAGGCGGCACGATCGACATCGATACGTCCAAGGGCCTGTCGCTCTGGTATCGCACGCCGCTTTCCGGTCCGGTCGCGATCGAGTTCGAAGCGATGGCCGTCGCCGCCGGCGGGCCCAACGACCATGTCAGCGATCTCAACGCCTTCTGGATGGCGACCGACCCTATCGCGGCGGACGGCTCGGTGTTCGAGCGTGGCCGCACCGGTGCCTTCGCCGAATATGACGGGCTCACCACCTACTATGTCGGCATCGGCGGCAACCGGAACACGACGACGCGCTTCCGCCGCTACATCGGCCGCGCGGGCGATCGGCCGATCCTGCCCGAGCACGATCTTCAGACGCTCGAGCACATGCTCGTCCCCAATCGCTGGACGCGCATCCGCCTGATAGCCGACGGCCGCACGGTCGCGGTCGAACGTGACGGTCGCCGCATCTTCACGCTCGACGATCCACAACCATACGCGCGCGGCTGGTTCGCGCTCAGGACGACCAAAAGCCACCTGCGGGTGCGCGGCGTGCGCATCGGTAGGCCATAAGGGGGAGGAAAGACATGCGCCTAACGCGACGGACGCTGATGCGGGGAAGCCTGCTCACCGCTTCGGCCATGCCGATGCTGCGAACAGCCGAAGCAAAGCCGCGGCTGCAGGACGCGCCGATCCGCTGGATCGACGGCGCCCCGCCCGCCACGCACGGCGGCCAGACCTTCGGCGTCGCCTGGCCCCAGGGCGCGCTTTCGAAGCGCCAGCGGCTCGCGGTGCACGCGGGCGATGCGGCGGTGCCGTCGCAGAGCTGGCCCACTGCCTATTGGCCCGACGGATCGGTCAAATGGACCGCGCATGCCATTCCCGCCGAGGCGGGTCGGGCGGAGCGGCTCACCGTGGCGCCGGGGCGTGAAACGGCGCCACCCGCTGCGGTTTCGGTCGAGGAGCGCCCAGACGCGATCGTGATCCGCTCGGGCACGCGCAGCTGGGAGATCGGCCGCAGCGGCGCCGCGCTCGTCCGCAGCGCGCGCAACGGCGATCGGGTGCTGGTCGAGAATGCGACGCTCGTCGGCGAAGTGCGCGCAGGCGCCGCGGACGGCGAGCGCCAGCCGCTCGGCTGCCGCATCGATCGCGCCGTGGTCGAGCAACGGGGCCCGGTCCGCGCGGTGGTCCGCGTCGAGGGTACGCATGTTGCCGGTGGGCGCGCGATCCTCCCCTTCACCATCCGCCTCTACGCCTATGCAGGATCGGAGGGGCTGCGCCTCGTCCACAGCTTCGTCTACGATATCGATCCCGCCGCATTCTTCCTCTCCGGCCTCGGCATCGCGGTCGGCGTACCGATGCGCGGGCCGCTTCACGACCGCCACATCCGCCTCGCCACCGGCGCGGACCGGATGTTCGTCGAGGCCGTCCGCCCGCTCACCGGCCTCAGGCGCGATCCCGGCCAGGCGATCCGCGACGCCCAGATCGCCGGCCGCGCGGTCGGCCCGGTGGCGGATATGCGCGCGCCGGTCGGCCAGTTGCTCGAACGCATCCCGAGCTGGTCGGACTTCAGCCTCGCGCAGCTCTCGGCCAATGGCTTCACCCTCACCAAGCGCACCAGGGACGGGCAGGGCTGGATCGATGCCGACGAGGGCCGCCGCGCCCCCGGCCTCGGCTATGTCGGCTCGCCCGAGGGCGGCGCGGCGATCGCGATGCGCTATTTCTGGGAGCGCCACCCGACCCAGCTCGACATCCGTGGCGCCGCTGCCGACAAGGCCACGCTCACGGCCTGGCTCTGGTCGCCGGAGGCGCGGCCGATGGACCTGCGGCCCTATCACGATGCGATGGGGATGGAGGGCTATGACGCGCAGAACCAGGGCCTCGACATCACCTATGAGGATTACGAGCCGGGCTGGGACACACCGACGGGCATCGCGCGCACCAGCGAGCTGACGCTCTGGGCGTTCGACGCCACGCCCGCGACCACGCGGCTCCAGGCGCTGGCGCAGGCGACCGCGACGCCGCCGCAGCTGATGGTCTATCCCGCGCACGCGCACGCTGCGGGGGTGTTCGGGGACTGGGGGCTCCCCGATCGCTCGACGCCGAAGCGCGCCGCGATCGAGGACCAGCTCGCCAATCTGATCGATTTCTATGCCGACGAAGTCGACCAGCGCAGCTGGTACGGCTTCTGGGATCATGGAGACGTTATGCACACCTATGATGCCGATCGGCATCAGTGGCGCTACGACATCGGGGGCTTCGCCTGGGCGAACAGCGAACTCTCGCCCGATCTGTGGCTCTGGTATGCGGCGCTCCGCTCGGGCGATGCCCGGACTTTCCGCCTCGCTGAGGCGATGACGCGTCACACCGGTGAAGTCGACGTCTACCACCTCGGCAGGTTCAAGGGGCTCGGCACGCGCCACGGCGTGCAGCATTTCAGCGACAGCTCGAAGCAGCCGCGTGTCAGCAACGCCGCGTACCGGCGCATCTTCTACTATCTCACCGCCGACGAGCGCGTGGGCGATCTGCTGCGCGATCTGGCTACTTCCGAAGAAGCGCTGCGCACGGTGGAAATCGGCCGCAAGGTGCCGGGCGCCGAGCGCAAGCCGCTTCCTCCCGGCGTCATCGAGATGAGCTTCGGCACCGTCTGGTGCTCGGTCGCCGCTGCCTGGCTCACCGAATGGGAACGCACCGGTTCCGCCAAGTGGCGCGACCGGATCGTCGCCGGAATGGACAGCATCGGGCGGCTGCCGCTGGGCTGGTTCCACGGCGGCGCGCCCTATGATCTCGCGAGCGGCCGCTTCATCGACGATGGCGGGAAGCGCAGCTTCTCGCACCTCAACGCGGTGTTCGGCGCGGCCGAGGTCAATTCGGAGCTGCTGAGCCTGTTCGACGTGCCGCGCTACCGCGCCACCTGGCTCGAATATTGCCGCTGGTACAATGCGCCGCGCGAGGAGTTTCTGGCAAAGTTCGGCGAGCCCTTTGGTCCGCGCAACCTAGCCGAGGGGCATTCGCGGCTCACTGCCTATGCCGCGCGTGCCGGGAAGGACGAATCGCTCGCGCGGCGCGCGGCCGCTGAATTCTACGCGGGTACGGCAGGGCTCGGCATGGCCGATGGCGATCCGCGCATCACCCTGCCCAACGGGCTGGTCGAATGGCCGGGCGTCTCGACCAACGCCGCATCGCAATGGGGCCTGGCCGCGATCCAGAACCTTGCAATGATCCCCGAAGCGCTCGACGCGGTCGACCGTCCGCCCCCGCGGCGGCGGAGAGGCTGAGGCGGCTGCTGGCCTGCCAGCGGGCCTTGCACGGCAAGCGGGCGCCCAGCGGCCTCAGGCGGCCAGCGGCAATTCGACGGGAGCGTGAACCGGCTCGCTGGCGACCGGCGCCACGGCGGGGGCCGCTTCCTGCTTGCGGGCGGCGAGAATGAGCGAAATCAGAGAAAACATCGAAACCTCACATGCATATTGCTGCACTGCAACATCATAGGCGCATGTGGGGCTGGAGGTCGGTTGCAGCAATTGCAATCATCTCACGCCCGATTGCAGAAACCGGCGATGGGTCGAGAGCGGCGGGAACACCGCTCTCGATCCGGTACTTATCGGCGGCAGACCCGAACCGGGCCGCCCCAGCGATACTCGGTCCAGCAGCGCTGATTGCGCCATCCGTGGTGCCCGCGGTTCCATCCGTAGCGGCGCCGGTCGTAGTGCCGGCGATCCCAGTGGCGCCGGTCGCGATAATCGCGGTGTCGATAGTCTCTCCGGTCATAGTCACGGTAGCCGCGGTAATCGCGGTCATAGCCACGATAATCGCGATAGTGCTGGGCTTCGGCCGGGGCGGCCGCAACGGCGCTGGCCATGAAAATGCCGGCGGCCGTCAGAAGGTGGATGATCTTCATGGCAGATCCTCTCCTCAGTCTGTCTTCCCCTGAATGCCGGAAAGATAACTGCTGTATCGAGGCTCCCGCCTGAACGCGCTTGTAGGCTGAGGTACAGGTTTTGCGGGCCGCTGCTCTAGTCGCCGAGATCCATCTTCACCTGCGCTTCGCGATCGACCGAAATCACGCCGTCCTTCTCGCCAAGCTCGGCGATCTGGAGCACGCTGCGGCGGCCCCAGCTCGGGTTGCGGGCGGCTTCGGGTTCGCCCGACTGGTGGACGAAATAGATGAGGTACGCGCGTTCGCCCGTAACGATCACATCGGGGTGCTGCGCCTTGGCGCGATCGGTGGGGCGGGTGCCCGGCTCGCCGAGCAAATGTCCGGGCTGCGCGGTCCAATGCTCGCCGTCGTCCGAGCGGTTGACCAGCAGCCCCTTCCACGCGTCGCTGATCAGCCACCAGCGCCCGCGCCAGCGAAACGCCTTGGGGCCTTCGCCCGGCGTTGAGACCACGGTACCGCGGACGGTCCAGTGGGTCAGATCGGCGCTGTCGGCATATTTGATTGCCTTGCCCGAGCGCTCGTCGTTGAACCACAGCCGATACCCGCCGCCGGGGAGCGCGAGCACGCTGGCGTCGATGATCCGGTCCGATCCGAGCTCAACGCGCTCGCCGCATTCCCAGCGCGTCAGGTCCTTGCTGGTCAGATGGACCAGGAAGCGCGGCGCGTTCCAGTCGCGGAACACGCCCGGTACCACGGTGATCCACATGTGCCATGTGTCGCCGAAGCGCTGGACCTCGGGCGCCCAGAGCGTTGCGCCGGTGCAGCGCTCGGGGATCGCGGCTGTGCCGGCGTAGCGCCAGGCCGCACCATCCTTCGATCGCGCGACGCCGATTGCAGTGCCGTGCACCCAGCTGACGTCCTTGGGGTCGGCCAGCTTCAGGTCGGCGCGGCGATTGGTGTAGAACATCACCCATTCGCCGCTTGCGGTATCGTGCACGACCGACGGATCGGCGGCGCCGTCGTGCACCGGGTCGCGGAACAGCGGGACGGGTGCGACCGGGTCTGCCGCCTGGACGAGCAGCGCCAGCGCGGCGGGCAGCATTAGCGGCGGATTCCCGCGACCGGGTTGTTCCCCCAGAGCTGCTCGTACTTCCAGCCCGAAAGATCCTCTACGATCGCCTTGGCCTCCGGCGTGGGCGGCGCGGGATCGCCGCTCTTGAGCCGGTCGATCTCGGCCATCAGCACGTCATGTGTTGCCGAATTGAGCTTGAAGCGGAGCGAAACCATAATTCCGCACGCGAGCACCGCGATCGTGCCGATGCCGAGCACCATAGCCAGCGTGAGGATCGCTTCGTCGCTCTGGACCTTTGCGCCCGATACGAAGCCGCCCCAGCTCATGATCGTGGTGACGCCAAACACCGCGGCCGACTGAGTCATTTTCCGCACGAAGGTCATCACGCCCGCAAAGGCACCCTCGCGGCGCCGGCCGGTGACGATCTCGTCGACGTCGGCCATGTAATTATAGGTCGCCCACGGGATGTAGTTGAGCGCGCCGCGGCCGAGCCCGGCGAGGACGATCGGCACCCAGATCAGCGCGTCGGTCGAGCGGACGCCGGCGTTCCACAGCACCAGCAGCGCGACCACGCCGATCGCGAAGCTGATCGCCGCGAGCTGATAGGCCCGCGACGGCGATTTGCGCAGCGCCACATAGCTGGCGAGCGCCACCGCGACGAACTGGACGATGTACATCGTGCCGAGCAGCGACGAGGCGACGGTGATCGATCCGGCCAGCGCGAACACCACGAAGAAGGTGAAGGCTGCGTTGAACACGTCCTGGCTGATATAGCCCCCCAGGTACATGCCGAGGTGGAGGCGGAAGGCGCGGATGCGGAAGGTGGAGAAGAGATTGCGGTAGAGCGCCTTGATCGCCGATCCGACGCTCGGTCGCTGGTCGCCCGCGGGGCGCAGCGCCGCGACCTCGGAGGGCGCCCGCTCCCAGCTGAAGAGGTAGAGCAGGCCGGCTGCGAGCATGAACAGCGCGGTGAACAGCAGCCCCATGTAGAGGAAGGTGTCCGCACTGTCCTTGCCCAGCGCCTCGATCAGCCAGCCGGGGAGGAAGCCCGCCAGGATCGCGCTCGCCTGCGCGAAGAGGATGCGCGTGGTGGCGAACTTGGCCTTGGTCTTGAAGTCCTTGCCCATCTCCGCGGCGAGCGTCTCGTACGGGATGATCTCCATCGCGTAGACCAGCTCGAACAGCACGTAGGTGACGAGATAATACCAAAAGCCCATCCCCGAGACCCACATGATCGCGAAGCTGGGGAGCAGCGGAATGGCGGCGAGGATGAAGAAGCGCCGGCGACCGAAGCGGCGGCCGAGCGGAGTCTCGCCCATGTTGTCCGAGATGTGCCCGATGATCGGCGAGGCGATCGCGTCGAGCACGCGCGCGACGAGGAAGATCAGCCCCGCCTGCCACGCGTCGAGCCCGCAGAAGGTGGTGTAGAAGAACAGCACCCAGCCCGAGATCACCGCCATCGAGCCCGCGCCGAGCACGTCGTTCGAGCCGTAAGCGAGATAGTTGATCAGGCGGACGGGGCGGGGGGCAGAAGCGGCGGCGCTGGTGGCCATCAAGGTTCCTCTCGGCGACAGGCCAGGCCTGTTCTTTACTCCATATTTTGAACCGCTATCATGATATGTGGAACGACATCAAGTCGGCGGGAGAGAGAGGATGCGGCGCGGATGGGCGATTGGCCAGGGAATTGCGGCGGTGGCGCTGCTGCTAGCCGCCAGCGGCGCGGCGGCCGATCCGGCGGCGGAGTGGATCGACCCGCTGACAGGACACAAGGTGGTGCGGATCAGCCGCGAGGCGGGGAGCGCGAGCCTCTATTTCCACCAGAACAGCTACACGCCGCAGGGCGACAAGATGGTGATTTCGGTCCCCGGCGGGATCTCGGTGGTCGATCTCAAGAGCTGGGAAGTGACGCCGCTGGTCAGGGGCAAGGGGCTGGTTCTGCTCTTCACCGGGCGCAAGACGCGCACCGCCTATTATCAGACGCGCGAGCGCGAAGGCGCGCCCTGGACGATCTTCGCCGCCGATATCGACAGCGGCAAGACGCGCAAGATCGCCGAGATCAAGGAAGGCTTCATCGGCTCGATCAACGCCGACGAGACGCTGCTGCTCGGCCAATGGGCCGAGACCGCCCGCCCGCTCCAGCCCGGCGCCAAGCCGGGGGACAACAAGCGCTTCGACCAGGCGCAATATGCCGCCAACTGGCCGGACGGTCGCCCGATGACCTATGCCGAGGCCAAGGAAGTGCGCCTCAACGAGCGGCTAGAAGCGAAAATTCCGATGGAGATCTTCACGATCGACGTGAAGACCGGGGCGCGCAAGGTGGTCACGGCCTCGACCGATTGGCTCAACCACATCCAGTTCTCGCCCACCGACCCGCAGCAGATCATGTATTGCCATGAGGGACCGTGGCACAAGGTCGACCGGATCTGGACGATCCGCGCCGACGGCACGGGCAAGAAGCTCGTCCATCAGCGCACGATGAACATGGAGATCGCGGGGCACGAGTTCTTCTCCCCCGACGGCAAGACGATCTGGTACGACCTCCAGACCCCGCGCGGCGAAGTCTTCTGGCTCGCCGGCTACGACCTCGCGAGCGGCAAGCGGCGCTGGTACAATGTCGAGCGCAACGAATGGTCGGTGCACTATTACCAGTCGCCCGACGGCAAGCTTTTCTCGGGCGACGGTGGCGACAGCGAGATGGTCGCGCACGCGCCCGACGGGAAATATCTCTACCTGTTCACGCCCAGGGACATCCCGGACGTAGCGGGCATCCACGCCCCGGACGCCGAGAACCTGATCGCCCCCGGCACGCTCGACTCCGAGAAGCTGGTCGACATGCGCAAGCAGGATTACCGGCTCGAGCCCAACATGACCTTCACGCCCGACGGCAAATGGATCGTGTTCCGCGCCAATTTCGAGGGCGCCAACCATGTCTATGCCGTGGAGCTGGCGAAGGCGAAGTAGCCGCGGGGCGTGCATCCTCTATCCTCCCCCGCCAGGGGGAGGTGGGAGGGGAGGAATCACCGATGCAGCGGTGTGCTTCCTCCCCCTCGTCATGCTTCGCATGCCACCTCCCCCTGGCGGGGGAGGATTTAGGGGCGGCGCGTCCGAGGAAACACGCCGCCCGCAGCATCAGATATACGTCCGCAGGAACTCGCCGAGCGCGCAGATCGCGAGGCTCTGGCCATAGGGCATCGAGGTCAGGCGGATGTCCTTGTAGAATTGCAGCGTGTCGCCCATCGCAGTGCCGAAGCTCACCTGCTGGAGCTCGCCGCTCGCGTCGATGTTCGCCAGCACGCCGCGCACGGCCTTAATGCCGACGGCCTCGTAATGGCGCGGCAGATAGCCCTTCCGCACTGCCTTGAGGATGCCATAGGCGAAGCCCGCGGTTGCCGAAGCCTCGAGATACGAGGTCGGGTCCATCACCAGCGTGTGCCACAGCCCGCTCTCGTCCTGCGTCGCGGCGAGCGTCTTCACTTGCACGGCGAGCGTGTCGATCAGGAAGGTACGGAAGGCGTCGCCCTCGGGCAGATCCAGGATCTCGATGATCTCGGGGATCGCGATCGTCACCCAGCAATTGCCGCGCGCCCACAGCGCCTCGGCGAAATTGTGCCGGCCGTTGAAGTCCCAGCCGTGGAACCAGAGCCCGGTCTTCTTGTCGAAGAGATATTTGATGTGGACGAGGAACTGGCGCTTGGCCTCCTCGACATAATGCGGCCGACCCAGCAGCAGGCCGATCTTGGCGAGCGGCAGCACCGACATCATCAGCGTGTCGTCCCACATCTCGCCGGGATTCTCGTCGTTGTAGACGATGTGCTGGAAGCCGCCTTCCTCGGTCTTGGGAAGGCCGTCATCGGCCATCAGCCATTCGGCCCAGGTATCGAGATAGGGGATGTAGCGCGGATCGGGCTCCTGCTCGTACAGGTACGCCAGCGTGATGAACGGTGCGACGGTGTTGATGTTCTTGGTCGGCGTGCCTTCGGCGAAGCGGTCCTCGAACCACTGTTTGATGATGTGCAGCGCCTTGTCGTCGCCGGTCTGCTCATAATAGCGCCACATGCCGAACAGGCCCACGCCGTGCGTCCATTCCCAGCCGGCCCAACCCTTGGTGTCGATGATGCGGCCGTCCTCGAGATGGAGCAGGAACTCGCCGGTCTCGTCCTTGATGTTGACGAGATTGTCCATGAGCAGATCGATCTTCGACGTGATCTCGCTGCGCGGAACGTCGTGCGTGAGGGCGGCCACTTAATATCTCCTGGTGTCGGTGGGGTAGGGGCGAGTCACTGGGTGACTCCATAATCCTTCGCCATCTGTTGGTAGAGGCGAATGAAATTCGGATCGGCGTCGTAGCGGCCGCCGTGGTTGCGGGGCTTGCGCGGGCCCGGCGGTGTGGGCGCGGCGCCCGGCGCTTCGGCGCTGTTGATGCCCTGCGAGAGCAGGTTCGGCCGGGGGCCTTCGCCGGCGCTGACGCCGTCCTTCAGGAAGATCGCTTCCTGGTGCCGGGTCGGCTCCCAGATATAGCTGCCCCAGCCATTGGCGTGCGCGTGGACGAGGTCGTTCACATAGCGTTTGCGCGAGGAGTATTCGATCGCGAAGAAACCCTTGTCGGGATAGCGCCTGACGAACTCGGCGAAGCTGCGCTCCCAATCGCCCTCGGCCGCCTGCTGATAGCAGGAGAAACCGAGCGCATCGAAATCGACGCCGCGCTCGATCAGGCTGTCGGTCCAGTGGCGAACGATGGGCCAGTGCCGGCCGAGATGGTTGTGCAGCGCCAGCGGAACGCCGGGCAGCGTCTCGCGCGTCGCCGAGACGGCCGCCTTGAGCAGCGCAGCAAACCGGTCGTAACCGCCCACTCCGGTAGCGTTCATATGGACCTTGTCGGTCTGCGGATTTCCGGTGGGGATCGTCAGCGGAACGCGGCCTTCGGGCCAGAGCATGCCGAACGTCGTCTCGTTGCCCAGGATCGCGAGATCGGGCGCAGCGCCGGCAGCCTTGAGTGCGGCGAAGGTGTCGGCAGTGTAGCGGTGCACGGCCTCGACCAGCTTCGCGAAAGGCAGCTCGGCCCAGGCGGCCGGCTTCTCCTGATGCTGCGGATCGGCCCAGGTGTCCGAATAATGGAGCGTGGTCGAAAGGTGGAAGCCCGCCGCCTTGATCCGTCGGGAAAAGTCGATGGTCTGTTCGAGCCCGCACCACGGGCCGCCGGGCTTGCCCTTCGAATAGCCATTCTCGGGATTCACGAAGAGCCGGAGCTTGAGCGCGTTGAACCCGGCTTCGCGGAAGATCGCGAGCGGGTCCTTCTGCACCCCGTCCAGATAATAGGTCGCGCCTGCGGCCTCGTCCTCGGGCACCCATGAGATGTCGGCGCCGATCAGATAGGGCCAGGGCCGCGCGCTCTTCGCCGCATGCGCCGGGCCCACGAGCGCGGCAGCGCACAGGCCGCCCATGCCCAGGCCGAGCTCCCGGCGGGAAATGCCTCTATGCATCACAGCCCGTGGCGGCGCGCGAAGCGCTCGAATAGGCCGGGCCAGGGATGCTCGTTTCCGCCTTCGGCCAGCGGCAGGCCGTGCCCACCCTTTTCGAAGATGTGCAGCTCGGACGGGATCTTGGCGGCCTGGAGCGCGTCGAACATCAACAGGCTGTTGGCCCGCTTCACCACCGGATCGTCGGCGGCGTGCGCGACGAAGGTCGGCGGCATGTCGGCAGGCAGGTCGCTTTCGGCAGAGAAACGCGTGATCCGCTCGGGGCTCGCATCCTTGCCCAGTAGCTCGCGGCGGGACTGGCCGTGGGCGTTGGGATCGCTCAGCGTGATCACCGGGAAGAACAGCCCGGCGACGGCGGGGCGTGCGGCGCCGGTGTCGATAGCATCGACGGGCTTGTAGGTCTCCAGCGCGAAACGGCTTGCCAGTCGCGCCGCCAGGTGCCCGCCGGCGGAAAAGCCGATCGCGGCGACCCGCGCGGGATCGATGCCCCGGCGTGCCGCCTGCGCGCGGATCAGCCGCATCGCGCGCTGGGCATCCTGCAGCGGAGCGTCAGGGCCCGCGGCCCAGCCGTCGTGCGGCAGCCGGTAGAGCAGCTCGAACACTGTGTACCCACGCGCGGCGAAGACACGCGAAATCGACGATCCCTCACAGCCGAGCGCGACCCGTGCATAGCCGCCGCCGGGGATCATCAGGATCGCGGCGCCGTTGGGTTTCACCGCGGGAACGACGTTCAGCATCGGCGTCGCGACATGCGGCCAGGCGATGTCGTCCGCAGGTCCATTCGGCGAACGCTTCACCACTTCGTCGCGCACGCTTAGCCCCCCGCCACCGGGAGGCGAGCCCGGCCAGATCGGGAAACGCTCGATCGGCGCCGCGGCGGCAGGCCGCGCGATCACAGCCGCCGCGGTCGCGGCAGCAGCCCCGGCGAGCAGCGCGCGGCGAGCGATCACTTGAGGTCCTCAGGCTTGGCTGGCGCTTCCACCATGCGCACGGGCAGCCCGCCTTTGACGTTGCGCAGCGTGACGAGCTTCACATCCTCGATCGCGTTGCCCGGCGCGCCGTCCGAAGTGACGGCCAATGCGATGCTGTTGTGGCCGCGGTGGTTTAGGATGCCTTCCGGCACCGGGAAGATGCGCTGCGGGCCGACATGCGCGATGAACTGGCCCATGTTCCAGCCGTTGACGAAGATCAGCACGCGATAGGCATTGGGCGAGCGCGGCTTGCTCGTGTCGCCGAAGGCGATGCCGATCGTCGCATCCTGCTCCTTGGGCACGGCCAGGTCGAAGCTGGTGCGATACCAGCTGGTGCCGGGTGCTGCCTGCGTGGCGGGAATGCTCGCAGGCTTCCAGCCGCTGTCGTCGAAGCCCGGCAGGTGCCAGCCCGTGCGCTCTCCGAACAGCCCGCCGTTGTTGGACACGCCGCGCACCGGGTCGGCAAGGTCCTCGCCGCCTTTGCGGCCCTGGATCTTCCACGTCACCGGCACCGAGAAGCTGGGCCCCGCAACGGGCTCGACCGAAGCCGAAACCAGCCCGCGCGCCTCCTTGTGGAAGTCGTCGGCGTCGAGGTCCCAATTGTGCCCGTTGTTGCGGACCATCACCGACAGGACATGCTCGCCCGGTGTGCGCGCGGCGTCGGGCAGCGCGAAGCTCGGGGCGCCGGTGGTGATCGGGCGCGGGAGGCCGGCAGGAATCTCGTCCTGGCCCACCAGCTTTCCGTCGAGGAACACCTGCACCAGCCCCGATCCGCCCGCGCCGTAATGGAGCTTGAGCCGCTGCGCATCCGGCGTGCCCGCGAAGCGCCCGCGATACCACACATCGCCTTCGTGGAAGCCATAGGCATCCATCAGCATGTTGGGCTGGCCGTCGGGCCGCGCGGTGATGCTGGCATAGGCGCGGTTGTCGATCGTCTGCCAGCCGCTGTCGTCGAAGCCGGGTTGGGTTTCGGGCGAGCCCTTGGCCATCCGCCAGCTGGTGAGCGCGGGAAGCGTCACTTCGGCGGGGCCGGGCAGGGGCTTTGCCGCCACCAGGCTGCCGCTCGGCGAGCGCGATGCCGCCACCCTGGCGCCGTTCCAGCTCACCGTGCGCGCCGTGGTCCACACCTCGAGCGGCGTCGCTTCGCGCGTGTCGCCGGTGAGCGCGAACGTGCCGCCCTTGGCATCGGCGGTGCGCACCAGTGCCGGGCCGCGCACCAGCGTGTCGCCCATGTGCCAGAACTTCGCGCCCTCGGCTTCGTCGCCGATCAGCAGCAGCAGGTCCGGCCGCCCGCCGCCGCTGATGCGAACGCGGGTCAGGCCTTGGTGCGAGTAGCTGAGCTTGAGGTCGCCCTTCGCATCGAAAGTCGAGGTCGCACTGCCTTCGAGCACGGTCACCTTGGGTTCGCTGGCATAGCGCAGCACCGTCTCGCCTGCCTCGCCGGCGCGGCCGTAGACCAGCATCAGATCCCGCTCGTCCTGCTTCAGTGCCGTCTGCACCTCCGAGGTCGAATAGACCAGCCGCTGCCCGCCGAGGTTGACCCCCGCGACCAGCCACTTGGCGTCGAAGCCGTTGAGCTCCAGCGGCAGCGTGTAGCGCCCGTCGGGCAGGTTGGCGGTCACGGTGAAGCGGTCGTTGGTCTGGCCGTTGGAGGGCTTGTGCGTGACGAGCAGGAAGCGCGCGTCCGTTTCCGGGCTCTTGTTGTGGTAGACCTGAATATTCTCGGAGGAGATCTCCACCGGCCCCGCGGGGATCATCCCGGCCAGATCGGGCACTGCGGCGATCAGCCCACCGAGCTGCTTGAGCTCCTCGGCCTTGGGCCGTACCTCGCGCGTCTCGGAAAAGGCGGCGCCATAGTCGTAGCTGGTGAACACCACCGGCGCCGGCAGCCACCCCCAGCTCGTCCCGCCGAAGCCCATGTAGAAGCTCTGGATGCTGATGCCGTTGGCCAGGTTGGTGCCGTAGAACACGCGCTGGAAGCGCTTGCCGCGCTGCACCGCGTTGCACTCGTAGCCGCCGTTCGAGCCCCAATAATCGAACCAGCCGCCGCCGAACTCCGCCGCGAAGCCGGGCGTGTTGGGCGAGGCGGAGGCCCCGCCCTTGGCGCCGCCTGGGCCGTAATAGCCCCAGTCGGGTGCCGCCGAGCCGCGCGTCGGCTTGCCGGTGACGGTGCAGGTGCCGCCCGGATAGCCGTCGAACGCATACAGGTCGTTCGGGCCTTCGACGGTCTTCTCCACGCCCGAGCCTTCGGGCACCCAATAGCCGTTGCGGCCCTGGTCGTTGTGGAAGATCGGTACGTTGATGCCGTCGGCGCGCGCTTTCTTGTAGAGGTGGTCCATGTAGCGGCGCTGCGACGGGGTGGTCAGCGCCAGCTCGTTCTCGATCTGGTGGAGGATGACGTTGCCGCGGTTGCCCCTGCCGTCGCCGTTGATCTGGTGGCGCGCGATGATCGCGTTGACCTGGGTCAGCCACTCATCGGCCGCCGCCAGATACTCGGGATCGTCGGTGCGTGCCCGCGCGCGCTGGTTGACCAGCCAGCCGGGGAAGCCGCCGCGGGTGAGCTCGGCGTTCACATAGGGGCCCGCCCGCGTCATGACGTAGAGCCCTTCCTCCTCCGCCATCGTCAGCAGCCGGTCGATGTCGCGGATGCCGCTGAAGTCGTACACGCCCTTCTTAGGGCTGTGGAAGCCCCAGTCGAAATAGAAGGCCACGGTGTTGAACCCGCTCGCCTTCATCTTCTGCAGCACGTCGCGCCACAGGTCGGGCGAGGGCAGGCGGAACGCGTGCATCTCGCTCGACCAGATGATCGTGCGCTTGCCGTCGATCATCAGCGAGCGCGCGTCATACGAGACGCGGCCGAAGCTCTTCACCGGTGCGTTGGAGTTGGCGGTCGGCCTGGCTTCCTGCGCGGCAGCGGGAAGCGCTACCAGCGCAGTCGCGGCAAGCAGCGCAGCACGGATCACATCCCATCCGTTCGCCCTGAGCATGTCGAAGGGCGCCATGCCGCGGGCGGCCGGCATTGAGCGTGCTTCGACAAGCTCAGCACGAACGGGTTTGGGGGAGGGGATGGCGCGCATCACGGCAGGTAGAACAAGGGCTTGAGCGGCCATTCGCGCGGCTTGTTGCCCGGCTCGACCTCCATTAGCGGCGCCATATAGTCCCACCATTTCTGCATGACCGGGTGACCGGGAAGCGCATCGCGCCGGTTGTCGTCGGTGAGCTTGAGCACCGCGAACAGCGACAGCGTCTCCTCGTCGAGGAAGATCGAATAGTCGCGGATGCCGTGATCGTGGAGCAGCTCGGCCAGCTCGGGCCAGATCGCATCGTGCCGCGCCTTGTACTCGTCGACGACGCCAGCCTTGAGCTGCATCCTGAATGCGTGGGTAGTCGTCATGCCCCTCTCCAAATCCCAATTTATGGGATGACCATGCATTATCTGGTAGTATAATGCGGGCTTCGCGTCAAACCTCGCGTGGCCAATAATCCGCGTCTTCCACCCGCGCCACCTGCGCGTCGTCGAGCAGCACCGGCGGGCGCGGATCGGCGCCGGGGCGTGACAGCCGCAGCCGCTTGACCTCCAGCCCGGTGACGTGCCGCGCCCACAGGCCCCAGGCCGGCGTGGAGCCGAACATGCTCGGCTCGGGATAGGCGTCGGCAAGCTCGGCCGGGCTCGCGGGCACCGGTTCGGCGAACCCGCCCTCGAACGCCAGCGCGATGTCGCGAAGCTGGACGCATTCGATCCGATGCCCCGGCAGCCCCGCCAGGATCGCGGCGAAGCGCGGATCGATCCCCCGCGCGCTGAGCCCGCGCACCTCGACGCCCTGCATCGCGCCCACGCTGGTCCCCTCGGGCCCCCGCAGCCGCGCGCCCAGCCGCAGGAACAGCGGCGCAGTGGTCACTTCCTCCATCGCGATATTCTCGGCGAGAACGTCCTCGATCGTCCCGCCGTCGACGGTCTCGATCGCCAGCCCGCGGCTGCGCTCGAAGCGGCAGTCCTGGATGCGGATGCGGCGGAAGTCGCCGTTGCTCTCGGTGCCGAGCTTGATCCGTCCGGTCACGCGGTCGCGGTCCGGCGCGAGCTGCTGGCTGCGCTGGAGAGTCCCGTCGAGCATCGTGCCGAGATCATAGCCGGTGACGGTGCAGCCGCGGATCGTGATGTCCTCGCACGACGCGCGCCGCCCGAGCCCAAGGCTGGTCTTGAACACGATCGCATCGTCGTTGGGCGAATTGACCCGGCAGCGCTCGACCCGCGCCCGCCGCACGCAATCGAGATCGAGCCCGTCGCGATTGGTGTCGATCGTCAGATCGATCACGTCGAGATCGTCGACTTCGCTTGCGAGCAGCGCGAAATGGCCGCCCTTGAACAGAGTGAAGCCTTCCAGCCGGACGCGCCGGCAATGCGCGAGCGCGATCGCCTTGTTGCCCATGCCCAGCATCGCCTTGCGGCTCTGCTCCAGCTTCGCCACGTCCTGCACCGGCATCGCCGCCATCGACAGCGGCCGCTCGCCCGCCTGTTTGCTCCACGGCGTGCCGGGGCCGTTGCGGGTGAGGCCCAGCCCGTCGATCCGCCCCTTGCCGATGATCGCGATGTCCTCGGCACCCTCGGCCCAGATCAGGCTGTTGTGCCAATGGCTATGGCCGAAATCCTGATAGAGCTGGGGGCCGCGCTCCTCGGGCAGGTCATAGGCACCGAGCGGTCCCTTCTCGGCGGCGACCAGCACCGCGCCTTGCTCGATCGCCAGCGTGACGCGGCTTTTCAGCCGCAGCGAGAAGCTCAGGTAGCGGCCCGGCGGCAATACCACCACGCCGCCGCCCGCCTTCTCCGCGGCCAGGATTGCCGCGTTGATTGCAGGGCTGTCGAGCGCAACGCCGTCGCCCTTCGCGCCGTGATCGCGAACGTCGAAGACTTCGCCGGTGCGCATCAACTCCCCGCCGGCCGCACGTCACTCTCCGCGAGGCTCGGCGCGATCGCGCCCTCTTCCAGCTTCGGATGCGCCGGATCGAACGAACGCGCCTCCGGCTTCAGATGCGCCGCCAGCCCGGGCACCTGCGCCGCGATCTCCGCCGCCACTGCGCGGGCCAGGAACCATGCCCCGGCATTGTTGTGGTGCGTGCGATCGGCGCCGCCTTCATTGAACAGCCTGGCCGCCTCGGTTTCGCCCAGTGCCTCGTACAGCGTCACGGTCCGCTCCTGCAGATCGAGTAGCGGGAGCTTCTCCTCGCGTGCGACTTTCCGCACCGCTTCGCCATATTCCGCGAGCGTGCGGCGCACCTTCCCGTGGGGCTCGTAGTTGCGCCGTTCGGGCGAAGTGACCAGCACCGGATGGGCCCCGCGGCGCCGCGCCTCGGCGATATAGGTGCGCAGCCACGCGGGATAGGTGATCTGCGGATCGGCATAGGTCTGCGGCCAGTTGGCCTTCTGGTCGTTGTGGCCGAACTGGATCAGCAGCCAGTCGCCCGGCTTGATCTGTGACAGCAGCTTGTCGAATCGCAGCTCGGTGACGAACGACTTGAGCGTCTCGCCCGATTCCGCATGATTGGCGATGGCGACGCTGGGCTCGAACAGCGCCGTCAGCATCTGTCCCCAGCTCGCCGCAGGCTCCGATCGCTGGTCGGTCACCGTCGAATCGCCCGCCAGGAACACCGTCGGCACCGCCACGGGCTCGATGTCGATCGAGGCGACGCGCGGATCGCCCAGGAATTCCAGCGTCAGCTTGTCGTCCCAAGTGTAGCTGCCCATTTCGCGGCTCTTGAGCTTCACCTGGCTTCCCCCCGGCGCGTTGGCGGGCGGCGGGGTTAGCTGCGCATTGCGGACGTTCACGATGAAGCTGGCAGTGACGTACTGGCCGGGCCTGGTGGCGATGTCGCGCAGCATCAGCCGCCGCGATTCAGCCTTCAGCGTCGCCCGCCCGCTCAGCCGCACGGTCACCCGGTAATTCCCCTCGGGCACCGCGGCGGAGAAGAGGAACTCGTCACCTCGCCGTTCCGGCTCATAGCCATAGCCGCCGGGCTCGTAGCGCTTTCCGGGCGCCACGATGATCCTGCCGGTGGCCGTGGCGGGCTCCAGACTGAACCGACATTCGAACCCGGGGCTGCGTTCACCCACTTCCGTCACCCCGGCCTTGTGCCGGGGTCCACCAGGCCCCACCGGCTGACTGTTGTTCTCGATCCCGTGGCTCGCCTCCCGGTGGACCCCGGCACAAGGCCGGGGTGACGGTGATGGAGATCCACTGTCCATCGATCTCTCCTGGGATTCCGGGTCGAACCGCAGCTCCGGCGCGGCCATTGACGTCAACAGCACCGCCGCCAACAGCATCTCACCTCGTCCCCGGCGAATAGGAGAGGTGCGGGGGCTGGTTGTACGCCGTGTTCTGCCACGCCACGCCCAGCCGATAGACCGGATCGTGCATCAGGGTGACGATCCGCTCCTGCGTCGGGATCGGAGTGGCGTAGATGCGCAGCTCGCGGCTGTCGCTGGTCGGCACCACCAGCTCCTCGCGCCAATCGCCCAGCAAGTCGGCCGAAAGCGCCGGGTTCTGCTTGGTGCCATTGTTCGAGACCGTGCCCTCTGGATCGAGCAGCAGGTCCTCGCGCGCCGCTTCCCAATTCCATTTGGTGATGCGCTTGCCGTCGAGCAGCTCGCGCAACCGGTCGCCGTCCCACCAGATCGCGAAATTCGCCGCGCGCGGATGCCCGCCCGGAATGACATTGCCCTTCACGTCGTAGAGCTCGCGCGAGTTGGACGCCCAGGCTTCGGCGCCGGGATGGCGCGGATCGATGTCGATCGCGAGCCCGCGACCGGTGTCCTCGTCCGCAGGCGTCGACCAGAGGATTTCGCCGGTCTTCGCGTCGAGCATCGCCGCGCCGCGGTTGCCGCTCATCCGCATATTCTCGTGGATGCCGAACTTCTCGAGGCCCGGCCGGCCGGGATCGAGGTCGGAGACATGCATCGCATCGCCATGGCCCAGGCCCGCGGACCAGAGCCCCTTGCCGTCGTCGTCGACCACCATCGATCCGTAGAAAACTTCGTCGCGGCCGTCGCCGTCGACATCGGCAGTCGAGAGCTGGTGGTTGCCCTGGCCGCCGAACTTCTCGTTGCCGGGCACGGCGCTATCGAACAGCCAGCGCTGCGTCAGCTTGCCGCCGCGATAGTCCCATGCCGCGATCGTCGATCGGGCGTAATAGCCGCGGCCGAAGACCAGGCTCGGCCGCTTGCCGTCGAGATAGGCGACGCCCGCGAGATAGCGTTCGGATCGGTTGCCGTATCCGTCGCCCCAGCTCGCGGTCATCTGCTCGGGTGTCGGCCGCTGGGTGGTGGGATCGAGCGGCGGGGCATAGGGCGCGGTCGCCAGCGCCTTGCCGGTGCGGCCGTCGAATACGGTCAGGAATTCGGGGCCGGCGAGGATCCGGCCCTTGGTCTGCGCGACGCGCCGGCCGTCGGCAGTGGTGGTGGAGCCGGTGCGGTCCTGCGACGCGATCTCGCCGCCGCTGCTGCGCCAGTCGGCCTGCGCGTCGCCGATCGCCTTGCCGGTGCCGTCGATCGTTCCATCGGCGGTCTTCATCGCGATCTCGGCGCGGCCGTCGCCGTCCAGGTCATAGACCATGAACTGGGTATAGTGTGCGCCCGATCGGATGTTGCGGCCCAGGTCTATCCGCCACAGCCTTTTGCCGTCCAGCGTATAGGCGTCGATCAGCGTCTCGCCCGAATAGCCCGCGAAGGCATTGTCCTTGGCGATGCTGGGATACCATTTGACGATCAGCTCATAGCGGCCGTCGCCGTCGAGGTCGCCCGCCGAAGCGTCATTGGCGGTGTAGCTATAGGTCTCGCCGTCGGGCGTGGTGCGGTCGGCGGGTCTGTCGAGCGGGATCGAGAGGTAGCCGCCCGCCCAGACGGTAGCCGCCGCGCCCGGCCGCCCCTTACCCACGGCGAGGGTATAGCGCGAAGCCGCGGTGCCGGCCTCGTCGAGAAAGCTCGCCGCGCCGCTGCCGTTCACGCGCGCGATGGCCTTGCCGTCGCGGTAGAGAGTGAAGCTCGTGCTCTTGGGATCAGTGGCGAGCAGCCGCCATGAGACATGGTTGCCGCCGCCCGCCGCTGGCACCGCCACCAGGGCGCGATCGAGCCGCTCGACTTGCCTGCCGGCGACGACGGGAGCCGCCTGCGCCGCCACAGCCGCGGTGATGATGAATGCCCCGAGCATATGCCTCTCCCCTGTATCGTTTCGCGCAATGCTGCTCCCGCAGCCCGCGCGAGTCAATCGTATCCCAATTAATGATACGTCGAGTTACATTTCGGGAATATGTCGCGCGTGCTCTGGAGTCCTCTGGAGTCTGCCTCGTCAAGTCGAAGCACCCCCGTTCGCCCTGAGCTTGTCGAAGGGCGAACGGGGGCTTCCCCAAGGTCCAAAAAGAACGCGGGCCGCAATCTCGCGATCGCGGCCCGCACCCTTTGTCCCTTGCGGGATCAGGTCACTTGAGCGTCAGCACCACCACCGATGCTGCGGGCAGCGTCGCGGTCAGGTTCCCGCCGGAGACGCTCGCTGCGCTGAACGGTGCCGGCTTCACTGCCTCGGGCGCGTCGAAGCTGTTGTGCGCCTGGACCGTGCCGGTGAGCACCTGGCCTGCGACCGTGCTCGCGGTAACGCCCTGGAGCGCCGCAGTGACGGTGGCCGGCCGGTTCGGATCGGCGTTGACCAGCGCGACGTGCACCAGCCCGTCGGTGCCGCGCGCCGCGGTGGCGCTCACCGCAGGCACCACCCACTGATCCTTGTTGTACCACGGCGACTTGACCTCGACGGGCAGCAGAGTCGCGTCCTGGAACGGCAGGTACATGTGGAAGACGTGGTAGGTGGGCGTCAGCACCATCTTCGACCCGTCGGTCAGGATCATCGCCTGGAGGACGTTCACCATCTGCGCGATGTTGGTCATCCGCACGCGATCGGCGTGGCGGGTGAAGATGTTGATGTTGAGCGCGGCGACGATCGCGTCGCGCATCGTGTTCTGCTGATAGAGGAAGCCCGGGTTGGTGCCCGGCTCGACATCGTACCAGGTGCCCCATTCGTCCACGGCCAGGTTCACGCGCTTGTCGGGATCATATTTGTCCATGATCGCCGAATGCTTGGTGACCAGCTCTTCCATCTTGAGCGTCTTGGAGATGGTGCGGGCGTACTCCTCCTCGTCGAACTGAGTCGCCGATCCCTTCTTCTGCCAGCTGCCGGGGACGGTGTAGTAGTGGACACCGACGCCGTCGACGTGGCGGCCGGCCTCGCGCATCATCACTTCGGTCCAGTTATAGTCGTCGCTGTTGGCGCCGCTGGCGATCTTGGCGGGGCGGTTGTCCTGCGGCGCCTTGATGAACGTGCCGTAGCGGCGCGTCAGGTCCGCGGCATATTCGGGGCGCATGCTGCCGCCGCAGCCCCACAGCTCGTTGCCGATCCCGAAGAAGGGGAGCTTCCACGGCTGCTTGCGGCCGTTCTTGGCGCGCAGGTCGGCGAGCGCGCCCGCGGGTGCGGTCATATATTCCACCCACTCGGCCATTTCCTGCGGGGTGCCGTTGCCGACATTGCCCGAGACATAGGCCTCGGCGCCGATCAGTTCGGCGAAGTCCATGAACTCGTGGGTGCCGAACGCATTGTCCTCGGTCACGCCGCCCCAATGGGTGTTGACCTTCACCGGGCGCTGCTTGCGCGGGCCGATGCCTTCACGCCAGTGATATTCGTCGGCGAAGCAGCCGCCGGGCCAGCGCACCACCGGCACCTTGAGCGCCTTCAATGCCGCGACCACGTCGTTGCGATAGCCGCGGGTGTTGGGGATCTTGGAATCGGTGCCCACCCAGATGCCGCCGTAGATGCCGGTGCCCAGATGCTCGGCGAACTGGCTGAAGATGCGCCGGTCGATCTTGGGGCCGGGCGCATCGGCCCGGATCGTCGCGGTCGCGGTCTGCTGGGCCTGCGCGGGCAGGATCGCAGATGTGGCCAGTGCAGCGGCGAGGAAAAGGGTGCGCATGGTGCTCCTTGTGCAAAAAGAACGGGCCGCCGGGATGGAAAGCGGCCCGCGTAGGAAGGCGGATCAGAACTGGAAGTTGACCCCGAAATTAAACGTCCGCCCAATCCGCGTCTGAAACAACGTGTCCTTGCGCTCGCTGTCAATGTATAGATTGTTGCGCTCGTCGGTGAGATTCTGCGCTTCCAGGATCACCTTGATGTTGTCGGTCACCGCATAGGAGGCGGAGGCATCGACGAACATGTTCGGCGAATTGCCCTGCAGGTCGCTGCCCGGCGAGGCCGGGATGCCGCGGATGTAGCGGTCGCGGTAGCTCGCAGTGCCGCGGATGCTGAACTTGCTGTCCTCGTAGAAGAGCGTGCCGCTCGCGGTGTTCTTGGACAGGCCGATCAGGTCCGCGGTGGTGGTCACCGTCGGCACGCCGTTCACGCTTGCCAGGACATATTCGATGGTCGAGGTGACGTGGGTGTAGTTCGCCAGCACGCCGAAATTGCCGAGGAAGCTCGGCAGGAAGTCGAGCTGGATCTGGGCATTGACCTCGATGCCCTCGAGCGGGCCGCCTGGGGTGTTCACCGGCTGGCCGATCGTGAAAATCTCGGTCGGCGCGGTATTGGTGCCGGTGAGCAGTTCCACCGGAAGCCCGAGCTGGTTGAACGGTACCTGGCTGGTGACGCGCTGGACGAAGCTCTTGATGTCCTTCTTGAAGTAGGCGACCGACAGCAGCGATCCCGGCTTGAAGTACCATTCGATCGCGGCGTCGAAGGTGTCGGCGCGGATCGGGTCGAGATAGGGGTTGTTGATGTTGCCGGTGCGCGTGGTCGCGGTGATGCCGCTGGTTGGCGCGAGCTGGCCGAGCTCGGGCCGCGCCATGACCTTGGCGGCGGACAGGCGGATGATGAGGTCGTCCATCGGCTCGATCGCCACGTTGCCCGAAGGCAGCCAGTCGTCATAGCCGCGGAGCACCTGGGCATATTGCCCGCGCAGGTTGGTCGGTGTCGAGCCGGCCGGCGCCGAGACCGAGATATAGCCCGCCGCCAGCATGTCGGTACGCACGTACCGCACGCCGATGTCGCCACGCAGCCGCACCGGGAGCGCATCCTCGGTGTTGAAGGTGGTCATCACATAGGCGCTCTTGATCTCCTCGCGAATCCGCGAGGCCCCGGCGCCGCATTCGGTGCGGCAGAAGCGCACCGAATCATAGTCGTACACTTCGTCCCATTTGTCCGGATCGATCGCCGCCCAGCTCGCAGGCGCGCCGCTGCCGAACAGCTCGTCGAGCCCGCTGATCTGGCGCGTGATGCTGGCCAGGCTGGTGCCCGCCGGCAGCGGCCGCACGATCGTGTCGGCTGTGTAGGGGTTGGAGTTGTACGCGTTATAGTCGCTGCGGCGGAACTGGCCGCCGATCTTGAGCTTGAGGCCCTGATCGATGTCCCAGTCGGTGTTGATCTCCGCGGTGAGATTGTCGGTCTGGTTCTTGGACGGCTTGCCCTGGAAGCTGAACCCGCCGAGCACGGTGCCGTCGGCAAGGGCAGGGGCATAGCTGAAGTTGGCCGGATCGGAGACATCGAAGCCGAATCCGATGATCGGCGTCGCCTCGCCATCGCGGAAATCGACCGAGAAATTGTCGGTGTCGATCGCATCCATGAAGGTCTGGAAGCGCTTCGGGCCCCACCAGACCGACTGGTTGATGCCGAAGAACATGCTCAACTCGAAGCTGTCGGTGAAGCGGTGGCGGAAGTTGACGTTGCCCTGCTTGAAGTCCGAGATCCAGTGATCGACCAGCCCTTCGGAGCGCACGTCGACGCCGTCGAACAGGCCGTAGACCAGCGAGCCGTTCTCGTCGAACTCGATGTCGCGCACCGAGGTCATCGGCTGGCCATTGTTGGTCACGCTGCGGCCGAACGAGAGCCCCAGGATATAGTTGTCGCGGCGCTCGACCTCGTAGCGCGAATAAAGTGCATCGATGCTGATGTCGGTGTCTTCGTCGGGCGAGAACTGCAGCGTCAGTGTGCCGCCGACGCGCTCGGTGTCCTGCTCCGAGTTCACGTAGCGCGGCAGGCGCGGCAGGAAGGCGCCGCTGCCCGGCGTGTTCGGCAGGTCCGCTCGACGCAGACCCGCGACGGTATTATAGGCGTCGAGCGTGCTCGTCCGCGGATTGTTGGTGCTGCACATCGTCGCCGTGGCGCCCTTGGTGCCGACTGCGGGGCTCAACGGCGTATAGCCGATCGGGGTGCAGAAGGGCTGGATGGCCGCAGGCCCGTTGCCGTCGGGGTCGAGCCCGTTGGTATTGGCCGACAGGATGTCTACCGCCGAATAGCCGACTTCGCGGATGTTGCGCTTCTGGTACGCGACCGAGGCGAGCACGCCGAAGGTGCCGTCGGCGAACTGCTTGGAGACGAGCAGCGAGGCGCGCGGATCGATCTTCTTGCTGATCGTATTGTAGACGCCGCGCGCAGTCGCCGAGAGGACGAAGTCCTTGTCGTAATCGAGCGGCTTGGGCGCCTTGAGGTCCACCGTCGCACCGAGCGAGCCTTCCTCGACGTCCGCGGACGTGGTCTTGCGCACCTGGAGCTCGGAGAAGATCTCGGTCGGGAAGACGTTGAAGTCGAAGCTGCGGCCCGAGTTGCCGGCGCCGTAGATGTCGGACGAGCCCGTCTGCGACGTGCCCTCCATCCCGTTGATGCGAACGCGCGTGAAGCCGGCGCCCAGGCCGCGGACCGAGATGTTGCGGCCCTCGCCGCCGTCGCCGCGCGAGAGTGCCACGCCGGGCACCCGCTGCATCGATTCGGCCAGGTTACTGTCCGGGAACTTGCCGATGTCCTCGGCGACGATGCTGTCGATCGCCGCGGTCTCGTTGCGCTTCTGGTTGAGCGCGCTGTTGAGCGAGGCGCGGAATCCCTGGACGAGGATTTCCTCCTCCGGTTCCTGCGGGTTGGCGGTGGTGGCCGGATCGGGCGCGGACGCATCCTGCGCTAGCGCCGGGGCGCTCCATGCGAGCGCGACGGCGAGCGCCGTCCCCGAGATCCCGATCTGCTGCGAAAAGCCGATACGCGAATAGCTACGACGCTTCATCGTTTCCCCTCCACTGATTTGCCCGAGCCACGCTCGAACGTGGTTCTCATTTTTTGTTATCTTATCCCAACATGTATGACTCAAACACGCGCCAGCAACAATGGGCTTTTTAGAATTAGTACGACTAATCGAAAGCGGCTGGCGGTCAGCCGATCAGCAAGACGTGGAGGAAGCGGGGGCCGTGCGCGCCGCGGACATATTGGCCCTCGATGTCGGTCGTGCCGGAAACACCGGTGATCCAGTATCGCGCGCGTGGCCAGGCAGCGGGACCGAGGATGTCCTCGAGGTAAGCGACGATCGTTTCGCGCCGAACCAGCACGATGTGGTGAAGCGCGAGGAAGTTCGGGAGCATCGGTGCCGCGGGCGCCGTGTCGAGGACGAGCGTGCCCGTTTCGGCCACCGCGGCAGTCGCGACTGCCAGCGCCGCGCCGCCGTCGATCGGGCAGTCCGTGGCGATTGCCGTGCCGCCCCAGTCGAGGCCGGCGAGCAGTGGATCGGGCGGCAGGTACAGCCCGGCGGACCCCGTTCCGGCCTCCAGATACCTGCGCACTGCGTCGGGCACTGCGTCGATCCGGTCGATCCGGTCGAGCGTGGCCGCGACGCTGGGCCCGGCGAGCGCGGCCGCGAAGGTCTCGATCAGGGCGTCGGGATCGACTTGCGGCCGCTCGGGCGCGCGGAGCAGCGCCTGCGCTTCGGCGCCGATGCCGGCGCTCGGCGTACCCGCAAGCCGCGCCAATATCCGGTCGCGCGCGCTCATGCCCGCTTGCCCTTGCGGTGAAGCTCCATGAAGGTCTTGCCCTGCGGGGCGGGAAGATCGCGGTGGCGCGTCCAGCCGCCGGCGAGCGGCAGCGAGGCGATCCAGCCGCGGCCGAACAGCCGCATCGCACGCACGGCGACCGCGCTTCCCAGTCGATAGAGCCGCGGATGCTGCGCGCCCCATGCCCATAGCCGCACCGCGCTGCGTGTGCCCGCGGGCTCCAGTCCCTCGCGCCAGCTCCGGTCGCGCCAGCCGCGCAGCAGCGTGGGGAGCGGGATCTTGACCGGGCAGACTTCCTGGCACTTGCCGTTCATCGTGCAGGCGTTGGGCAGGTCGCGGTTTGCGGCGAGCCCGTCGAGCGCTGGCGTGAGCACGGCCCCCATCGGTCCCGGATAGGTGCTGCCATAGGCGTGCCCGCCGATCTGGCGGAACACGACGCAATGGTTCATGCACGCGCCACAGCGGATGCAGCGCAGCATTTCGGCCAGTCCGTCGGCGCGCATCTTGGTGCGGCCGTTGTCGACCAGCACGATGTGCATCTCCTCCGGCCCGTCGAGATCGCCCGCGCGCTTGGGGCCGGTGTAGAAGCTGGTATATTGGGTGAGCGTCGCGCCGGTCGCCGAGCGGGCGAGCATCCGCAGCATGTGGACCGCGTGGTCCATCGTGGGGACCAGCTTCTCGATCCCCGCGGTGACAATATGCAGGCGCGGCGGCACGACCGAAAGCTCGGCATTGCCTTCGTTGGTGACGGTGCAGACAGCGCCGCTGTCGGCGATCAGGAAATTGGCGCCCGAGATGCCGACATCGGCGCTCAGCATTCCCGCGCGCAGGTGGCGCCGCGCGCTCTCCGCCATCGCAGCGATCGTCTCTTCGACGTGCGGCTCGGCGTGGCGCGCGCGGAACAGCGCGGAGACCTGCTCGCGCGTCTTGTGCATCGCGGGCCAGACGATGTGCGAGGGGCGCTCGTCGGCGAGCTGGATGATGTGCTCGGCAAGGTCGGTCTCGACCCGCTCGATCCCGGCCTCGGCGAGCGCATGCGGAAGCCCGACCTCCTCGCCGAGCATCGACTTGGAGCGCGCGACCGACTTCGCACCCGCGCGGCGGCAAATGTCGACGACGATGCGGCACGCCTCGTCGGCGGTCTCGGCCCAATGGACCTGCGCGCCCGCGGCGATCGCATTCGCTTCGAATTGCTCGAGATAATGGCCGAGGTTGGCGATCACATGGTCCTTGATCGCCGCTGCACGCGTCCGCGCCGCCTCGAAATCGGGGAAGGCGGCGACCGCCACCGCGCGTTTTGCCTCGGCGGTCCCTGCGGTGCGCTCGACTGCGATCTTGAGCACCGGATCGGCGAGCGCCGCCGCCGCGCGGTCCTTAAACCCGCTCATCCTTCCTCGCCGATCGCCGGACCCGCGCCCATCCCGGCGAGCACTTCCACCGTGTGCATCGCGCGCACCGCCGAACCGCGGCGGTGGAGCTTGCCGGCCATGTTCATCAGGCAGCCGAGATCGCCCGCGAGCAGCAGCCCGGCGCCGCTCGCTTCGATCGCGGCGGCCTTCTCGTCGGCGATTGCGTTCGAGATCGCGGGGTATTTGACGCAGAAGGTGCCGCCGAAGCCGCAGCAGGTCTCCTCGCCCACCAGCGGGGCAAGCGTGAGGCCATCGACGCCGCGCAGCAGCCGGCGCGGCTGGGCCTTGATGCCCAGCTCGCGCAGCCCCGAGCAGCTGTCGTGATAGGTCGCCGTGACGGGGAGGGTGACGCCTTCGGGCCGCCAGCCGCATACCTCGTCGAGGAAAGCGAGGATTTCCCAGGTGCGTGCCGAGAGCGCTTCGGCGCGCGCGAGCCACTCGGGATCATCCACGAACAGCTCGGGATAATGGACGCGGATCGTCCCTGCGCACGACCCGCTGGGGACCACGACATGGGGATAGCCCTCCAGCGCCTCGATCGTCCGACGCGCGATTGCCGCGGCGTCACGCCGGTCGCCTGAATTGAGCGCGGGCTGGCCGCAGCAGGTCTGCGCCTGCGGGACATGAACGTCGCACCCCGCGGCTTCGAGCACGTCGATCGCGGCGAAGCCGATCCGGGGGCGCATCGCGTCCACCAGGCAGGTCACGAACAGCGCGACCTGGCGGCGCTCGCTCATCGGCAGGCCGCACTGCCCAGCGGCGTCGTCCGCGTCAGGTCGGGACGCTCGGCGAGCACCTTCTCGGCCACAGGAACCTTCAGACCTTTCAGCTCCTGCGCGACGAGATCGGCCATCGCCCGGCCGCCCAGTTCGCTGAAGTGCGTGTCGTCGTCGATCCCCTTGGGATAGGCAGCGACGCGATCCTCGGGCTTGTAGTGAAGATAAAGCGCCTTGGCCTTCTCTGGCCCGAGCCGGTCGAGCAGTGTGCGCGAGCGCGCTTCCAGATCGATCAGCGGCGTGCCGGTGGTCACCACCAGCTCGCGCATCACCTGGCTGTATTCGGCGAAGTCGGCCTTGGCCTTGCCGTCCTCGAACGAGCGGCGGGCAGGGGGCGTCACCAGCACCGGGACCAGCCCCTTGCCGCGCGCTTCCCAGATCATCCGCAGCAGATTGTCGCGATAGAGTCCCGCCGCCGGGGCATAGCGTTCGGGGCGGTTGCTGCTCGCGTCGTTATGGCCGAACTGGATCAGCACCAGATCGCCCGGCCGCGCATCGGCGACGAGCTTGGACCAGCGCTCCTCGGAGATGAAGGTGCGCGTGCTGCGCCCGCCCATCGCGCGGTTGACCACCTCGACGCCGGGCGCCAGGCCGCAACCGAGCATCTGCCCCCAGCCGGTCTGCGGATAGCGATCTGCGCCATAGCCCTGCGCGGTGGAGTCGCTCGCGATGAAGATCCGCTCATGCGCCGCCGCGGGCAGCGCCAGCAGCATCGCCGCGGCGGCCGCGAGCAGCCTCATTGCAGGTTCACGAACGCGCCGCCATCGACCAGCAGCGCTGCGCCGGTGACATAGGCCGCCATATCGGACGCAAGGAACACGATCGGCCCGGCAAGGTCCTCGGCCTGGCCCAGGCGGCCGAGCGGCACGCGGGATTCCATGTATTTGCGCTTCTCGGCGTCAGCGAGATCGTCCTTGTTGATCTCGGTCAGGATCGTGCCCGGGAGCACCGAATTGCAGCGGATCCCGTATTTGCCCAGCGCGATCGCCGTCGACTGCATCAGCGAATGGAGCCCCGCCTTGGTAGGGGTGTAGTGCGTCTGATACTCGCCGCCGACCAGCGCCGAGATCGACGACACCGCAATGATCGCGCCGCCATGGCCCTGCTTGACCATCTGGTTCGCCGCCGCCTGGCACATGAAATAGCCGCCGAGCAGGTTGACCTGCACGGTGCGCTGGACGGTCTCGACCGGCATGTCGAGGAAGCTGTGGAAGGGGCAGATGCCGGCGTTGGAAACCATCACGTCGACCTTGCCGAACGCCTCGACCGCCTTGGCCACGAACTCGGCGGCGGTTTCCGGCCGAGCCACGTCGCCCTTCACCGCAAGCCCGCGGCGCCCCGCCGCCTCGATCTCGGCGACGCAGGTCGCGGCGTCGTCGTCGCGGCTGTGATAGTTGATCACCACGTCCGCACCCGCCTTGGCGGCGCCGACCGCGGCCGCGCGGCCGATACCGGTCGAGGCGCCCGTGACGAGCACGGTCTTGCCTTCCAGAAGCTTCACTATGCTCTCCTAACTACCGTCGAACCCTTCGGGGCGCGCGCACGTCCGGGCTCCAGCCCAGGTCGCCGCTGATGCGCTGCGCCGTCTCGCGCACGTCGGCGCTGAGCTCCGCCATGCGATTGTCGTCCATATACTGCGCCGCGCTCGACACGCTGATCGCGGCGACGATCTTGCCCGAAACGTCGCGGATCGGTGCGGCGACGCAGCGGATCAGATCCTCATTCTCCTCGAGGTCGAAGGCGTGCCCCGCCTCGGCATAGCCGCGCATCCGCTCGAACCACTGCTCGCGGTCCGCCCTGGGAGCGCCGTGCGACTGGTCGGCGCGGAACAGACGATCCCATTCGGTCTCGGTCTCGTCGATCAGCAGCGCCTTGCCGAGCCCGGTCGAGGTGAGCGGCTGGCGATCACCGATGCGGCTCGAGATCTCGACGCGGCGGCGACCGGGAATCTTGTCGAGGTAGAGCGCCAGGTCGCCGTCCATCCGCCCCAGGTGCACCGTGTCTTCGGTGGTGGCGGCAAGGTCCTCCATGCGCGGGCGCGCGATCTGGACGATGTCCGCCTGGCTCTGCGCGAGGAAGCCGAGCTGGATCAGCTTGGGCCCGAGCTGATAGCCGTCGCGCGGCAGATAAGTGAGGAACCCGCGATCGATCAGCGCATTGGCGAGCCGGTGCGTGGTCGAGCGCGTCAGCCCCATCCGCTGCGAGAGTTCGGCCAGCTTGACGGGGCCGTCGACCGCCTTGTCGAGCATGTCGAGCCCGCGGACGAGCGTCTGGCTTCCCTGCACCTTGGGCGCGGTTTTTGCCTCGGTTGCGTCCGATTCAGCGTTTGACGTGTCTCGTCTCATCAAGTAACATCCTATCCCATAAAGTGAGAAAGTAAAGCATCGGAGGGGTTGAAAAGCGGCGGGCCTCTCGGTTCCGGTTCATCCCAAACATCAGCAAAGTCGGTTTGCGGTATCACATAATGGTATCGTGGGCCTGGAATTTTTCACATTGTCAATGCGCGTCCGGCAATCTGAAACGGGCGGAGCAGAAGGGGATCAAAAGAGGTGGCTTCAGCCGGGCTTCCCAAGATCAAGCAGGTTCGCGCCTTCACCGTGCGCGGCGGCGGTGCCGATTACCACGACCAGGGCGGCGGCCACTGGATCGACGACCATATCGCCACCCCGATGTCCAAATATCCCGAGTACCGCCAGTCGCGGCAGAGCTTCGGCATCAACGTGCTGGGCACGCTGGTGGTGGAGATCGAGGCTGATGACGGCACGATCGGCTTCGCGGTGACCACGGGCGGCGAGCCCGCCGCCTTCATCGTCGAGAAGCACCTGTCGCGCTTCCTCGAGGGCCGCAGCCCCACCGAATATGAGAAGATCTGGGACCAGATGTACTTCTCGACGCAATATTACGGCCGCAAGGGGCTGGTGGTGAACGCCATCTCCGGTGTCGACCTCGCGCTGTGGGACCTGCTCGGCAAGCTTCGCGGCGAGCCGGTGTATCAGATGCTCGGCGGCGCGGTCCGCGACGAGCTGCAGTTCTACGCCACCGGCGCGCGTCCGGACGTCGCCAAGGAACTGGGCTTCATCGGCGGCAAGCTCCCGCTCCATCACGGCCCCGCCGAGGGGCTGGAGGGTATGCAGAAGAACATCGAGCTGCTCGCGGACATGCGCGCCAAGGTCGGCGACGATTTCTGGCTGATGTACGATTGCTGGATGGCGCTCGACGTCGACTATGCCACGCGCCTCGCGCACCGCGCCTACCACGAATGCGGGCTCAAGTGGATCGAGGAGGCGATCAGCCCCGACGATTACTGGGGCTATGCCGAACTGAAGCGCAACGCGCCCAAGGGCCTGCTCGTCACCACCGGCGAGCATGAGGCGACCCGCTGGGGCTTCCGCATGCTGATGGAGATGGACTGCTGCGACATCATCCAGCCCGATGTCGGCTGGTGCGGCGGCGTCACCGAGCTGCTCAAGATCTCGGCGCTGGCCGACGCGCGCGGCACGCTCGTCGTGCCCCATGGCTCGTCGGTCTACAGCTATCACTTCGTGATCACGCGCCACAACTCGCCCTTCGCCGAGTTCCTGATGATGCACCCCGGGCCGACCGAAGTCGTGCCGATGTTCCACCCCCAGCTGATCGGCGAGCCGGTGCCCCACAACGGGCGCCTGCGCGCGAGCGCGCTCGACAAGCCGGGGTTCGGCGTCGAGCTCAACCGCGACCTGCCGATGCACCGCCCCTACACTCACTGAGCCGAAAGAAGAGCAAAGATGAAATTCTGCCGTTACGGCCCTCGCGGACAGGAAAAGCCCGGTCTGATCGACGCCCAGGGCGCGATCCGCGACCTGTCGGGCAAGATCGACGATCTGACCGTCGAGGCGATCGCCTCGCTCGGCACGATCGATCCGGCGACGCTCCCCGTGGTGGAGGGGGAGGTCCGCTACGGCGTGCCCGTGAAGGGCATCTGCAAGATCGTCGCGATCGGCCTCAACTATGAGGATCACGCGATCGAATCGAACCTTCCGATCCCGACCGAGCCGGTGATGTTCATGAAGGCGCTGTCGAGCCTCACGGGCCCGAACGACGAGGTCATGATCCCCAGGGATTCGACGCACAGCGACTGGGAAGTCGAGCTGGGCGTGGTGATCGGCAAGACCGCGCGCTACGTCGACGAAGCCGATGCCCTCAGCCATGTCGCCGGCTACACCATCGCCAACGACGTTTCCGAACGCTTCAACCAGAAGCAGCGCGGCTCGCAGTGGAGCAAGGGCAAGGGGCACGACACCTTCTGCCCGGTCGGTCCGTGGCTGGTGACGCCCGACGAAGTCGGCGACCCGCAGGATCTCGACATGTTCCTCGACGTCAACGGCGCGCGCATGCAGACCGGCAACACCCGCACGATGATCTTCAACGTCGCCGAGATCATTTCCTACGTCAGCCGCTATGTGACGCTCTATCCCGGGGACTTGCTCATCACCGGCACGCCGCCGGGCGTGGGCGAGGGCAAGAAGCCCGACGCGGTCTTCCTCAAGGTCGGCGATACGATGCGGCTCGGCATCGCGAAGCTCGGCGAACAGCAGCAGCAGGTCGTCGCCTGGCGCCACCTCGGTGACGAGGTGCTCGGGTGAGCCTCTACGCCGATCGCTTCGCGGGGCGGACCGCGATCATCACCGGCGGGGCATCGGGCCTCGGCCGCGCAGTCGCCAAGCGTCTGGTCGCCGAGGGCGGCAAGGTCGCGCTGTGGGATGTCAACGCTGACGCGCTGGCGGAAGCGGCGGGCGAGGTCGGCGCGACGCACACCGCGCAGGTCGACGTCGCCGATGCGGAGGGCGTCACCAAAGCCGCCGCGGAGAGTGCCGCGGCGCTCGGCCGGGTCGACATCCTCGTCTGCTCGGCGGGCATCACCGGTGCCACTGCGCCCGTGCACGAATACCCGATCGACAGCTGGCAGCGCGTGG
Source organism: Sphingomonas radicis (assembly GCF_051400635.1). NCBI lineage: Bacteria > Pseudomonadati > Pseudomonadota > Alphaproteobacteria > Sphingomonadales > Sphingomonadaceae > Sphingomonas > Sphingomonas radicis. Next base: position 224,723 of record NZ_JBLFFG010000004.1, on the reverse strand, counting down.
TCGACATCAACCTCAACGGCCTGTTCTACTGCTGCCGCTCGGTGATCCCGCACATGCTGGCGAACGGCTATGGCCGCATCGTCAACGTCGCTTCGGTCGCCGGCAAGGAAGGCAATCCCAACGCCTCGGCCTATTCGGCGTCGAAGGCGGGCGTGATCGGCCTCACCAAGTCGCTCGGCAAGGAGCTGGCAGGCAAGGGAATCATCGCCAACGCGCTGACTCCGGCCACCTTCGAGAGCCCGATCCTCGATCAGCTCCCCGCGAGCCAGGTCGATTACATGCGCTCGAAGATCCCGATGGGCCGCCTCGGCGAAGCCGAGGAGAGCGCCGCCATGATCCTGTTCATGGCGAGCGAGGAATGCAGCTTCACCACGGCGTCGACTTTCGACACCTCGGGCGGCCGCACGACCTACTAGGGACGGATCGACATTTAGATTTTTGGCCCCGTTTCCCAGAATACACCGTCATCCCGGACCTGTTCCGGGGCCCACTCCGCCGCACCGGCTGCCTTGGAGCCTCTTGTCCGGCCGCTTGTCTCCCGGTGGGCCCCGCAACAAGTCCGGGGTGACGGGTGATATGGGCTGATCCGACATGCTCCGGCCTGAAGATCAATCCGCCCTGGGTCGGGTTCCAAAGACCTGGGCCCAGTTTTGAACCCCGTTATCCCCCAGCCGGCACGACAACCAGCTCGATCCGACCGCCGGCAGGCAGCGGGTTGCGCGTGTCGGTGATGAACAGCAAGCGCCCCCGGCCGTCTTCGATCCGGGCCTGAACCGCATATTCGGCAGGGCCGGAGGAACGGTCCGCAGCGTAGCGAAGCTCGAACGGGATCGGCACCTGGCGCGCCCGCGTCGGCACACGGACGCTTCCGATCGTGCGCGACGGTGCGTCCATCTTCGCCACATCGACGATGCTGACCTCGACCACCGCATCCGGCGGCAATGCAATGCGCTGCCGGTAGGTAACCGTTCCGCTGAGCTTGCCGGCCGCCAGCCCCGGCGGCAGTGTCGGGCTGCCGCCATTTTGCATGCAGGCCCCGGTCAATAGCGCAGAGCAGAGAATAGCAACGAACTGTCGACGTCCCACGGCACATCTCCCGGCTGCAAGGTCGTTTCCCGCGGCGATCTAACGACGCTTGGCCGCCGATTGCAAACCGACTGCTTCTAGAGCCCGTCCAGATCGCGGCGAATGAGCGGGAAAGGCGGAAAGCGATCATTCCCAATAGCCCGTCATGCTGAACTTGTTTCAGCATCCACCGTGCCACAAACGCCGAACCGCGATTGGAGAAGTGGACCCTGAAACAGGTTCAGGGCATGGAATAGACGCGCTAGTATCCGCGTCGTTTCCCCCAATGTCTGAGGTTGGATGGTTAGGCGACAGGCGGCTTTCGGGCGATCGGTAGAACATTGCAGACCCCCGATATGGCGCTAAGCTCGTTCAATGCGCGAGCCAGACTTCAACATCGACGGGTGGTGCCTTGATGACGGGGAGGCTTACCACGCCGAAGCACCCGACACCTTTTGGATACCTGAGCGGCATAGGCGAGAAAGCCTTGGCCCCGGTGACCTTGCCAAGCTCATCTTTCGCATCAGCATCGACAACGCGGACGAGCGTGTTTCCGTGGAACGCATGTGGGTCCTTGTTCGAGAGCGGACCCCGGACGGGTATCTCGGTGTCCTTGATAACGAGCCCGACGCCATCGCTGAAAACGACGAGCTTTGGCTTGGCACCGAGCTCCCCTTCTCCGCCAAGCACGTGATCAATATCGAACAGCGGGACGCGCACACCATTGAGCTCGCCTTGAAGGAGCCGCGCACGCGCTGGTCAGGCTGACTGCTGCTCGCGTCCGGGTTCCGGGCGCGGCGACGGGTCATTGAACGACCAGAAGTGGAGCGTAAGCAGACACCTCAAATCCGCTGGAAAAATAGGATTTGATCTGCTTTTGTTCCTGTAATGGGCAGCAAGCGGAATCCCCTCGGGCGGTACGGCGTAGCGTGGGCGGCGCCTCGGCGTCGCGTGCGTGGCGCGTCGGTGACGCGTCCCTGTCGCCTGCGTGTCGCGTGGGTGATGCGTCAGTGGCGCGTCGCTGCCGCGTCAGTGTCGCTTGGGTGTCGCCCCGGTGTCGCCTCAATGTCGCGTGGGTGTAGCGTGACTGTCGCTTCGCCGTCGCTTCGCTGGCGCGTCGCTGTCGCTTCGGCTGAAAACCCGTTATCGAGTCAACCGCGTCAACCGCCCGCCGCGGGAAGCAGCACCGTCGCCCCCTGCGTTTCGCCCGCTTCGAGTCGGCGGTGGGCCTCAGCCACGTCCTCGAGCGCGAAGCGTTGACCGATCTCGGGGCGGAGCGCGCCTGCGATGATCAGATCGAACAGGCGCGCGGTGCCCGCCTGCCGCTCCTCCGCCGTCACATAATAATCGCCCATCTTGGGACGCGCGACGAACAGCGATCCGTGCTGGTTGAGGGTCGCCAGCTTGACGCCCTCCACCGGTCCGCTCGCATTGCCATAGCTGATGACGAGCCCGCGGCGGCGCGTGGCGGCGAGCGATGCCTGCCAGGTCGCCGCGCCGACGCCGTCGAACACCACCGGCACGCCTTCGCCGCCGGTGATCTCGCGCACCCGCGCGGCGATGTCGTCGCGGCGGGAGAGGAGCAGATGGTCGGCGCCCGCGGCGCGGGCACGCTCGGCCTTTTCCTCGCTGCCGACGGTGCCGATCACCGTGGCACCGACATGCTTGAGCCATTGCACGAGCAACTGGCCGACGCCGCCCGCCGCTGCATGCACCAGCACCGTCCAGCCTGGCTCGACGCGCGCGCAGCGCTCTACGAGGAACTCGACGGTGCAGCCCTTGAGGAGCGCGGCCGCGGCAGTCTCGTCGTCGATCGCGTCGGGCAGGCGGAAAAGCCGGTCGGCGGGGACGTTGCGCTCGGTCGTATAGGCGCCGAGCCCCGCATCCCAAGCGGCGACGCGGTCTCCGGGCGCGAAGCCCTCCACGCCGGGGCCGACCGCGGCAACCACCCCGGCCGATTCCAGCCCGAGCCCGCTCGGCAGCGGCACCGGGTAAAGGCCCGAACGGTGATAGGCGTCGATGAAGTTGAGCCCCGCCGCGGTCGTGCGCATCCGCACCTCGCCCGCGCCTGGAGCGGGCAGGTCGCGCTCGACCCATTCGATGACTTCGGGGCCGCCGGTGCGGGTGATCTGGGCGAGACGGGGCATTGCTTCGATCCTTGTTCGTTACTGCGGCAGGGAATGCTCGAGCCCGTCGAGATCCTCGGGCGTGTTGATGTTGATCGGGTGAGTGGCGGTCTTGACCATCCGCGCGCCGATCCGTTCGGCGAAGCCGTAGACCGAATGCCGGGCGTCGCTGAACAGCAGCTCCTCCAGCGCGCCGGCCGCGCGTGCGGGCCACAGCCCGATCACTGGCTGGTCGGCGAGGCAGGCGGGTGCGGGATCGAGCAGCGTGCGCAGGTCCGCGGGCAGACGGACGCAATCGACCGGGCTGGTCAGCACCTGATCGAAGCCGTGGCGCAGCGCATGGTCGAGCGCACCGCCCAGGCCGCCGAGCGGGCCCATGTCGGGGCCCGGCCAATCCTCCACCGAAGGAGCGAGCGGCGAGCGGCGGCCGACGATCACCAGCGCATCGCAGTGCGGCCGCAGCGCCTCGACTGCATGCTCGATCAGTGCGCGGCCGCGGAGCATCGCTTCGGCCTTGTCCGATCCGAAGCGGCGCGCCTTGCCGCCGGCGAGGACCGCGCCGAGCGTCCTCACCCTGGCCGTCGCTCGGTAAATCGGGGAAGGAAACGCGGCTGCATGGGTGCGCATCTAGTCCGCGCGCGGCCATATTTCGAGAGCGGGTTGCGAAAGATGCGATGCACAACGCGCTTGCATCGCTACGGCGCTGTCAAATATGGCTATCGCAGCCGTAACATTCGCCTGCGGCCGGGGAGAGCGATGTCGGGCCGTCCCACCATCAAGGAAGTCTCGAAGATCGCGGGGGTGTCGTTCAAGACGGTCTCGCGCGTGCTCAACAACGAGAAGCACGTCAGCGAAGAGACTCGCCGCCGCGTCGAGGAAGTCGTCGCGCGGCTCAATTTCCGGCCCAGCCACGCCGCGCGGACGCTCGCCGGGCGGCGCTCGTTCCAGGTGGCGCTGCTCTACGACAATCCCAGCCCTTATTACGTCTATCACATCCAGGCGGGCGCGCAGCAGCGCTGCACCGAGCTGGGGTTCCGTCTGCTGCTCCAGCCGGTGGACAGCCAGTCGCCCGATCTGGTCTCGAATGTGCTCGCGCTCATCGACGAGACGCACCTCGACGGGCTGATCCTTTCGCCGCCCGTCACCGAGGCGACCGCGCTGCTCGACGAGCTCGATCGGCGGAACATCTCTTATGTCCGGATCGCGCCGGGCATCCGCAAGGGCGCCGGGCTGGCGGCGACGATGGACGACATCGCTGCGGCGCGCGAGATCACGCGGCATCTGGTGGGATTGGGGCACCGCGCGATCGGTTTCATTCGCGGGCCCGAGAGCCATGTTTCGACTTCGGACCGGCTCGCCGGGCATCGCGCCGAGCTGGAGGCGCACGGAATCGCCTTCGACCCTGATCTGGTGGTGGCGGGCGACTATAGCTTCGCCTCGGGCGGTGAGGCGGCGCGCAAGCTGCTCCAGCGCGAGCCGCGCCCGACGGCGATCTTCGCCGGCAACGACGATATGGCCGCGGGTGCGCTCGCGGTGGCGCACGAGATGGACATCGCCGTGCCCGATGCGCTTTCGATCGTCGGCTTCGACGATTCGGATCTCGCCAAGGCGGTGTGGCCGCCGCTCACCACGATGCGCCAGCCGGTGCGCGAGCTCGCCTATGCCGCGGCGGAGCTGATGCTGTCGGGCAATGCCGAGGAACCGCAGGTCACGCTGGCGCACGAGCTGGTGGTGCGGGCGACCACCGGGCCGGCGCCCACGGGCTGAGGAGGCGGCTGTCCCGGGTTTAGACGGTGTTAACCATCATTGCGGTGATCCGAATCGTAAATGACGCGTTAACCTCCTCGCCATGCAAAGCGAGCTCCAGATCCCGGGCCCGTCCCGCCGCCACCCGATCCGCCGCCACGTCCGCCGTGCGGCGGCGATCCAGCAGAAGGCGCGCGACGACAGCGACGTGAAGCTGTTCGCGCTCAGCTTCACTGCCTTCTTCGTCTGCTTCTACACCTTCCTCCTCTAGGGGATCAGGTCCGGTCCGTGGGGCAGGCGCTCGGCCAGATGCAGGCGCCAGGCACAGAAGGCCGAGGCGAAGCAGAGCAGCACCACCACCCAGATCGCATCCTCGACGCTGACCCCGGGGATCTGCGTCACTCCCAATATGCCCACCGATCCCGCCACCATCGCCCCCGAATTGACGATGTTGTTCGCCGCCACGGTCCGCGCCGTCTGTGATTTCTCGACGGTGGTAGTGAGGAACGCATACAGCGGCACGACGAACATCCCGCCGGTGATTGCGATCATGCCAAGGTCGAACAGCACACGCCACGCGGCGGGCATGACGATGAAACGCGCCGTCTGGAGCAGCGGCCCGTCATTGACCGGCCAGAACACCGCGGCGAAGCGGAAGTCGATCACGAACACCGACATCGCAAGCACCGATGCGACTGCATAGCGCGCCGACACTTCGCCCTTGAGCAGCCGGTTGATGATCACCGATCCGATCGCAATGCCGACCGAGAAGATCGCCAGGAACACGCTCGCCACGTCCTTCTGCGCATGGAACACGTTCTTGACGAGCGGCGGGAAGAGCACGCCCAGGATCGCGGCGATCGTCCAGAAGACGCTGATCGCGACGATCGCCAGGTAGAGCCGCTTGATATGCATCGTCGCGGCGATCAGCCGGTAGGACGAGCGGAAGATGTTGAAATCGAGCTTGAGCTTGGTGAGCGGCGGCGCGGGCGGGATCTTGAGCGACGAGAACCAGCCGGTGAGCGCCACTCCGACCACTGCGAAGGCGGCGACGGTGGGGCTGATCACGCCGCCTGCGATCGTGCCGCACAGGATGGCGATATAGGTGCCCGCCTCGACCATTCCGGTGCCGCCCAGCACTTCGTCTTCGTTGAGGTGCTGGGGCAGTACCGCATATTTGATCGGCCCGAAGAAGGTGGAGTGGATCCCCATGCCGACGAGTGCGACCAGCATCAACTCCAGGCTCTTGAGGAAGATCCCCGCCGAGCCGACGAGCATGATCAGGACCTCGGCGGCCTTGATGATCCGCATGATCTTCGCCTTGTCGTAGCTGTCGGCGAGCTGGCCTGCGAGCGCGGAGAAGAGGAAGAAGGGGAGGATGAAGATGCCGGTGGCGATCGCGCTGAACTGCGTCTCCTGCTCCACCGAATTGAAAATCTGGTAGGTCGCGAAGAAGATCATCGCGTTCTTGAACAGATTGTCGTTGAAGGCGCCCAGGAACTGCGTGACGAACAGGGGGAGGAAACGGCGCTCCCTCATCAACCCGAGCGCACCGATCATTCCGCGAAACCCCTGAAGCGGCGGTTATCCCCGCCCGAACGACGCGGCCCGCATAGCCGAGGCGGGACGAGGGCGGCAACGGAAATTCCCTCCCGCTCCTGTGCGGGTGGTGCTAATGCCGGACCCGATGTTGACGCTCCCCAATATCCTGACGCTTTCGCGCATCCTTGCCGTACCCCTCCTCGCCGCCTTCCTGTGGTGGCCCGAGTGGAGGGCGGGATACGGGATCGCCTTCGCGCTCTACTGCCTGATGGGCATCACCGATTATTTCGACGGCTATCTGGCGCGGGCCAAGGGAACGGTCTCGAAGCTCGGGGTCTTCCTCGATCCGATCGCCGACAAGATCATGGTCGCGGCGGTGCTGCTGATCCTGGCAGGCCGCGGCGTGATCGCCGAGATTCACCTGATTCCGGCGCTCGTCATCCTGGTCCGGGAGATCGCCGTATCGGGGCTGCGCGAGTTCCTGGGCGGCCTCCAGGTCTCGCTGCCCGTATCGCGCCTCGCCAAGTGGAAGACGGCGCTGCAGCTCGTGGCGCTCGGCGGGATCATCCTGGCGGGGGCGCTGCCGGAGATCTGGTGGCTTGCGCACGTGGCGATGGCCGGCTTCTGGATCGCCGCCGCGCTCACGCTGATCACCGGCTGGGACTATCTCCGCGTCGGTCTGAAGCACATGGACACCTGATGGACGTGCTCTATTTCGCCTGGGTCCGCGAAGCGGTGGGAACGGGTCAGGAGCAAGTCGACCCTCCCGCGGGCGTGCAGACCGTCGTCGCGCTCATCGAATGGCTCGCGGGGCGCAGCCCTGGCCATGCCGAGGCGCTGGGCGATCCCGCCCGGCTGCGTGCCGCGATCGACCAGCAGTTCGTGCCGCTCGACACTCTGCTCGGCAGCGCGCGCGAAGTGGCGATCTTTCCTCCGGTGAGCGGCGGATGATCCGGGTTTCGGTCGATCCTGCTCCGATCGAGCTGGCGGTCGAAGTCGCCGCGCTCGAGGAGAGGGGCGCCGGTGGCGTCGCGACCTTCACCGGAATCGTCCGCGGCGACGATGGCGTCACTGCGCTCGAGCTCGAACATTATCCCGGGATGACCGAGGCGGCGCTCGTGGCGCTCGCCGAGGCTGCCACTGCCCGCTGGAACCTGCTGGGCGCGACGATCGTCCACCGCGTCGGCCGCATGGCCGTGGGGGAGCGGATCGTCTTCCTCGGCACCGCCGCGCTCCATCGCCGCGAGGCGCTCGACGCCTGCGCCTATCTGATCGACCGGCTCAAGACCGACGCGCCCTTCTGGAAACGCGAGCATCGCGGCGACGCCACCCGCTGGGTCGAAGCCCGCGCCACCGACGAGCAGGCCGCGGCACGCTGGCGCTAGCGCGGTTGACCCGGTTGACTCGATAACGCGTTTTCGGGGCGAGGCGGCAGGTACGCGGCACCTACGCAGCATCCACGCGGCAGGTACGCACCACCGACGCGGCGGGAACACGGCACCCACGCAGCAACGAAGCGGCGACGCGGCAGGCGGCACCGGCGCTTCGGTCACGCGGCACCAACTCGGCGGGGCGCGATCGATGCGGATTCTGCTGCTTTCCCGTGGCGAGAACAAAAGAAGATCAAATCCTATTTTGCCAGCGGGATTCACCGTCAACTTCAGATCCGGTCACGGATGTTGGACCGATGGGCGTTCAGGCTGGGTGCGCCCCGCTTCCTCCCGGGTCGTTCCTCCGAAAGCCGGGGTCTTCCCGCATGGTCTGGCTCCGTCAGACCACTACTCCTGATCGATATCCGCACCGATCGGGACAGGTGATGCGACTGCAACCGGGCTATCGAACAAGGTTTTCTGCGATCTCGCTGGCGACGGCGGCTCTGGTGCTGACGAGCACGGCCGGGCCCGCATGGGCGCAAGACACATCCACTGCCACGAAGGCGACCGAGCAAGTCGGGCCTGTCGATCCGAACCCGGCCGCGCAGGCCGATGCCGAAGAGAAACCGAAGCAGAGCTTCTTCCGGCAATTCTTCGACGAGGAGGATGGCAAGTTCGATTTCTCCAACATCCTCGCCAAGGGAGGCTTCCTGCCGATGCCCGTGATCATCACCGAGCCGGCGGTCGAAGGCGGGTTCGGGATCGTCGCCCAATTCATCACCATGCCGAAGGACGATCCGCGGCGCATCACTCGCCGGATGGTTGGTGCGATGAAGACGGGCAACGGCTCCTACGGCTATGGCTATTTCCAGTCGGGCCATGCCTTTGACGGCAAGCTCAACTACAAGTTCGGAGTGGGGCGCGGGAAGATCACGCTGAAGGCATTTCCAAGCTTCGCGCCCGCGGGCATCGAATACACCAACCATTATGACTATGGTATCATCGGTTCGGCGTTCTGGCGCCTCGCCGACGAGCGCTTTTCGATCGGGCCGATCATCGACTTCCGTCAGCTCAGCTCCGAGCTCGACATCGAGGGGCTACCCGATGACTTCGCTCGCGATTTCGATCGCAAGATGAACACCGGTGCGCTCGGCGCGGGATTCCACTTCGACAATCGCGACAATGCGATGACGCCGACCGAAGGCGTCAACGCCTATGTCGAGGCCAAATTCAACCGGGGCGCATTCGGCAGCGACCGCGATTTCGAAGTCTACGACCTCGACCTTTACGCCTTTCACAAGGCGTCGTCCCGCTGGCGGATGGGCATCAAGATGGAGATCGACGCCGCGCGGGGGCGCTTCCCGTCCTATTTCGCGCCCGCGATCGACCTGCGCGGCGTGGAGGCACAGCATTATCAGGGCATGGACGTATTCAGCTCTGAGATCGAAGTGACGCACCAGCTGAGCGACCGCTGGGCGCTGCTCGGCTTCGCGGGGCTGGGCTTTGCCGAGCAGGGCAGCAGGCGCCTCTTCCACGATTCGGGCGCCATCGTGGCCGGGGGCGGAGGCTTCCGCTACCGTATCGCGCGCAAGCTGGGGCTCGATGCCGGAGTGGACGTTGCCGTCGGGCCCGGCGGGGCCGTCTTCTACCTGCAGTTCGGTCATGCCTGGAGCATGGGAATGGATTGAGCGTCGTCCGTTGCCGCGGCCGCTCCTGCTCGGGTGCGGTCAGCCCTTCGACAAGCTCAGGGCAAACGGAACTTACATATGCGACAGCCCTGCCCTCAAGGGGAGAGGGAAGAGGCTATGCGTTGCCGAAGCGCTTGGGCCTGGGCCGGCGAGACATTGCCGAGCACGCCCTGCACTTCGGGAGGCAAATGGCCCATCGGATCGCCGTTTGCCCGGAAGACGAACGCATCGAACATCGCTTGCCACGCTGCGCGCTGCTCCTGGGGAAGATCACGCACGGCGAGCAGCGCGTGGAGAAAGCTGTCGAGCGCCGACGGCGCGTCGCCGCGCGCATCGTTCCACCAATAATTGACGAGGATGTTCACCGCATCGAGCGAGCGGACGTGGTGCCACCACATATAGGGAATGTAGAGAGCGTCGCCTGGGGCGAGGTCCGCGACCTGCGCCGCCTCCATCGCGGCAGCGAAGCGCGGGAAGCGCGCGAGATCGGGCGCGTCGAAATCGACGAGGCTCACCGGTGCGCCGGCCGGAGTCGATTCATAGGGGCCGATGTAGAGATTGGACACCTGATCGGGCGGAAACAGCGTGAAGCGGCGTCTCCCTGCGACCACACAGGCGATGTTGGCCGCAGTGTCATAATGGCAGGCGACGATCACGCGATTGCCGATCCACATCCGCGGCGCGACTGCCGGATCGAGCAGGTCCAGGCGGTTCTCGGCCTCGAATCCGGGAAGGACGTCGGGAATAACCAGCGCCTGCGCGGCGATCGCGGGAGGCAAATCCTCGTCTGCCGCGCGTGCCAGCCGGTCGAGCACGGCGGCGAGCGGCGCGATGCGCTCCTGGAAATTCATCACGCCGAGATGGTCGCCGTAGAAGAAGCGGCCGCCGCTGCGGGGCGATCCGATCAGTACCGCGCAGTCTTTGCCGAGATCGAAGTGAGCCAGATAGTCGCCGATCGATCCCGCACCCGCGCGGCCCACTGCGACCGCGGGCCAATCGCTCGCGAGCCCGCGCAGCACCGCCGGCGCGCCGAGCGGCCTTATCTCGTGGCGGAAGCGGTCCCGGTCCACATCATGCCATTCGCGGACGGGGCAGGCCGCAGGGAGATTCACGAGCGGGGCCCGTTGCCCGTCAGGCCGCTCTCCGAATGGGCGGAGCGCGCCTCCGCCAGTACCCCGGCGAGCAGCCGAAAATCGCGTTCGCGCGGGCTCGCTTTGCGCCAGACGAGCGCGATGTGCCGCGCGGCATTGTCCGCCTCCAGCGGGCGCGCAGTCACCTGCGTATGATCGAGGATGCCGGCGTCGACCGCCATCTCGGGCAGCATCGTCACGCCCAGCCCGTTATCGACCATCTGCACCATCGTGTGGAGCGAAGTGCCAAGCATCGTCGCCTCGGCGCGCAGCTCGGGCCGGTTGCACGCGGCGAGCGCATGGTCCTTCAGGCAATGCCCGTCCTCGAGCATCAGCAGCCGCGTCTCGTCGATATCCGCGGGCTTGATCGCAGGCGTGGGGTCCATCTCGCCGTCGCGGAACGCGACGAAAAGCCGGTCATCAAACAGCGGCGCGGCTTCGACCTCGCCGCAGGCGAAGGGGAGGGCGAGCAGCACGCAATCGGTGCGGCCGTGGTGCAGCCCCTCGCACGCCTGACCGCTCGTCTCTTCGCGCAGATAGAGTTTGAGATCGGGATAGTCGCGCCGGAGCCGAGGCAGGATGTGCGGCAACAGGAACGGCGCGATCGTGGGGATCACGCTCATCCGCATCTCGCCCGAGAGCGGCCGGCCGGCGGCGCGGGCGAGGTCGCCCAGCTCGTCCGCTTCGCGCAGCACGCGCCGGGCCTTCTCGACGATTCGCTCGCCGAGAGGCGTGAAGCGCACCACGCGGCGGGTGCGCTCGACCAGCACGACGCCGATCAGCGTTTCGAGCTCGCGGATGCCGGCGGAAAGCGTCGACTGGGTGACGAAACATGCCTCCGCCGCGCGGCCGAAGTGGCCGGCGTCGTGCAGCGCGACCAGATACTGGAGCTGCTTGAGGGTAGGGAGGTAGGTCTGCGCCACTGATCGCCCCTGTCGATGAGTGGTCGATATATAAGCGGAACGGGCGATCAATAAACCCCCGTTCGTGCTGAGCTTGTCGAAGCGCCGTTCTTCCGTCCAAGAAGAACTGCCCTTCGACAGGCTCAGGGTGAACGGGTCAAATCACGCCGCTTCCTCTAGCTCCGCGGGGAGGCGGATGAGGTAGTCGAAGGCGGACAGCGCCGCAGTCGAGCCTGCGCCCATCGCGATCACGATCTGCTTGTACGGCACCGTCGTGCAGTCGCCCGCCGCGAAGATGCCGCGCTGCGAAGTCTCGCCGCGCGCGTCGATCTCGATCTCGCCGCGGTTCGAAAGCGCGATCGCGTCCTTGAGCCACTCGGTGTTGGGCACCAGGCCGATCTGGACGAAGATGCCCTCGAGCTCGATCTGATGCTCGGTGCCGCTGTTGCGGTCCTTGTAGGTGAGGCTGGTGAGCTTCTCACCGTCGCCGGCCACTTCGGTGGTGAGCGCTGAGGTGATCACCTTGACGTTGGGCAGGCTGCCCAGCTTGCGCTGGAGCACCGCATCGGCGCGGAGTTGGCTGTCATATTCGATCAGGGTGACGTGCGCGACGATGCCCGCCAGGTCGATCGCGGCCTCGACGCCCGAATTGCCGCCGCCGATCACTGCGACGCGCTTGCCCTTGAACAGGGGGCCGTCGCAGTGCGGGCAATAGGTGACGCCCTTGTTGCGATATTCCTCCTCGCCGGGGACGCCCATCGTCCGCCAGCGCGCGCCGGTGGAGAGGATCACGGTGCGCGCATGGAGGCTCGCGCCGTTCGTCAGCACCAGCTCGTGGAGGCCACCCTCGTGCTTCGCCGGGATCAGCTTCTCGGCGCGCTGGAGGTTCATGATGTCTACGTCATAATCCTTGACGTGTTGCTCGAGCTGGGCGGCGAGCTTCGGGCCCTCGGTGTGGCTCACAGAGATGAAATTCTCGATCGCCATCGTGTCGAGCACCTGGCCGCCGAAACGCTCGGCCGCGACGCCGGTGCGGATGCCCTTGCGCGCCGCATAGATCGCCGCCGCGGCACCGGCGGGGCCGCCGCCGACCACGAGAACCTCGAAGGGCTCCTTCTTCGCGATCTTCTCCGCCGCGCGCTTCTCGGCGCCGCTGTCGATCTTGGCGACGATCTGCTCGAGCTCCATCCGGCCGCTGGCGAAGGGTTCGCCGTTGAGGAACACGCTCGGCACCGCCATCACCTTGCGCGCCTCGACTTCCTCCTGGAACAGCGCGCCATCGATCGCGGTGTGTTTGATGCGCGGGTTGAGCACCGCCATCAGATTCAGCGCCTGCACCACATCGGGGCAGTTCTGGCACGACAGCGAGAAATAGCTCTCGAACTCGTAATCGCCGTCGAGATTCTGGACCTGCTCGATCGTCTCCTGCGCGGCCTTGGACGGGTGGCCGCCGACCTGGAGCAGGGCGAGGACGAGGCTGGTGAACTCATGGCCCATGGGCAAGCCCGCGAAGCGGACGCCGATATCGGTGCCGGAGCGGCGGATTTCGAAGCTCGGCTTGCGCTTGTCGTCGCCGGCGACGACCGCGATCTTGTCCGAAAGCGCGGCGATCTCGCCCAGCAGATCGCCCAGCTCGCGCGACTTGGCGTCGTCACCCAGCGAGGCGACGAGCTCGATCGGTTCCCGGATGTTGACCAGATAAGCCTTGAGCTGTTGCGTCAGATTGGTGTCGAGCATGGGGTTACTCCTGAGAAACACGCGATTGCCGGTGTCTCTGCCGTTCGAAAACAAAACGGCCCGGGATGAACCGAAATCCACCCCGGGCCGAATGGGCGCCCCCAACAAAGGGGGAGGGGAGGGGCGCCTTAGATCTTGCCGACGAGGTCGAGCGAGGGCGCGAGCGTCTCGGCGCCTTCTTCCCACTTCGCCGGGCAGACTTCGCCCGGGTGCGCGGCGATATACTGCGCAGCCTTGATCTTGCGGAGCAGCTCGGCCGCGTTGCGGCCCACGCCCTCGCTGGTGATCTCGACGAGCTGGATCACGCCCTCGGGATCGACGACGAAGGTGCCGCGGTCGGCCAGGCCCTGACCCTCACGGAGCACGTCGAAGTTGGTCGACAGGACGTGGTTCTGGTCACCGAGCATGTAGTAGTTGATCTTGCCGATCGCGGGCGAGGTGTCGTGCCAGGCCTTGTGGCTGAAGTGGGTGTCGGTCGACACCGAATAGACCTCGACGCCCATCTTCTGGAGCTGCGGATAGATGTCCGCGAGATCTTCGAGCTCGGTGGGGCAGACGAAGGTGAAGTCTGCGGGGTAGAAGAAGAACACCGCCCACTTGCCCTTCACGTCCGCATCGGTGACCTGGACGAACTTGCCTTCCTTATAGGCCTGCGCAGTGAACGGTTTGATCGTGCTGCCGATGAGCGCCATGTGGGTGTTTCTCCATTTTGTGCGTTGCCGCACGGTTTGTTGTGCGACGCCGCATATAGGGGCGCAAGCATCCGGCGTGAAATTGGAAGCTTCGTTCGGGGTGATCGATTGTATCACTCAATAGCGGTGAATAGATCGACGCGATCGAAGCTCAGGTCAGCGCGCGATAGAGGCTGTACGCGCTGGTCAGGGTGAGCACGACGCCTACGAGCGTGAGCAATGTGCGGGTCGGCACGCGCTTGGCGAAAAAGGCGCCGAAGGGCGCAGCGATGACGCCGCCGATCAGCAAGCCGATCACCGGGTGCCAGAAATCGAGCGTGAACCCCTCCGATCCGATGTGGAACAGGAAGGTCGCCGAAATCGTGAGGGTGAGGAAGAATTCCACTGTGTTAACAGTGCCGATCGTTGTGCGCGGTTGCGCGCCCTGGACCAGCAGGTTGCTGGTGACTACCGGCCCCCAGCCGCCGCCGCCCGCCGCGTCGAGGAAGCCGCCGACGAGCCCCAGCGGCTCGACGATCTTGGGCTCGCGGTGGTGCGGCGGGAAGCGTACTGCGCGGATCAGCAGGTAGATGCCGATGCAGGCGAGATAGCCCATCACGAACGGCCGCGTGATCGAAGCGTCGAGCGAAGTGAGCACATAGGCGCCGATCACGCCGCCGATGATCCCGGGGATCAGCAGCCGGACGAACAGCCGCCAGTTCACGTTGCGGTGCAGCGCATGGCTGATGCCGGAGACGCCGGTGGTGAAGCTTTCGACGATGTGGACGCCGGCCGATGCAGTGGCGGGAGGGACCCCCAATGCGCTCACCAGCAGCGTGCTCGAGATCACGCCGAACGCCATGCCGAGCGCGCCGTCCACCAACTGGGCGGCGAATCCGACCGCGATATAGGGCAGGAGATCGATGAAATTGAGACCTTCGAACATCCAGTGCCCTCTTACCGTGCGATCGAAGCCAAGGGAAATGGCGTGCGGTTCTAACTCCCACAAGACAGATAGTGTTTAGCCGCGACAAGTGCCGAAAGGGATGTTCTGGAAAAATCGCCGCCCACGTACTAAATGTCGCGCGAAGGGGTCCGGCCATGTTCCAGCGTCTCAGGACGTATCTCGATTCGATCCGCGTGCGCGATCCCGCGCCGCGCAGCCGTGCGGAAATCCTGCTCTACCCGGGCGTGTGGGCGGTCGCCTATCACCGGATCGCGCACCGCTGCTACCGCAACGGCTGGTTCTTCCTCGCCCGCGTGGTCAACCATTGGTCGCGCTGGATGACGGCGATCGACATTCATCCGGGCGCGAAGATCGGCCGCAACTTCTTCATCGATCACGGCTTCGTCGTGATCGGCGAGACCGCCGAGATCGGCGACAACGTCACCATCTATCAATGCGTCACGCTGGGCGGTACCAGCCCGGACAATGGCGTAGCGGGCAAGCGCCACCCGACGATCCTGGACGGCGTGATCATCGGCTCGGGTGCGCAGGTGCTCGGCCCGATCACCGTTGGCGATCGCGCGCGGATCGGTGCCAACGCAGTCGTCACGCGGGACGTGCCCGAAGGCGCGGTGATGGTGGGGATCCCCGCCAAGCCGACGCTCGTCGAGGCGGGGACGTGGCAGAAGGATTTCGTGCCTTATGGCACGCCCTGCAACGAGATATTTGACCCGGCGACCCAGAAGTTCGAGATCATGCGCTGCGAGCTCGAGACGCTGCGCAAGCGGCTGGACGCGATGATCGAGGAGCGTGAGGCGCGCGAGGCAGACCGGCGCGGTCGTGGATAAGCGCGCCGACTGATGGGAACTATCACACCGCTGCCGATCGGCCGGCCGTCGCAGGTCGGCTTCGATCGCCTCGAGCTCACCCGTATCCTCGATCTCTACGGACGAATGGTCGCCGCGGGCCATTGGCGCGACTATGCGATCCAGCTGGATCATGACGCCGCGATCTTCGCGGCCTTTCGCCGCGCTGCCGAACGACCCGAGCTCCGCATCGAGAAGCGCCCCGCGCTGCGCAACCGCCAGGGCATGTGGGCGCTGGTGAACGAGGCGGGCGCGGTGCTCAAGCGCGGGCACGAACTGGGCCCGGTGCTGGCGCCGGTGGAGCGCCGGCTGATGAAGCTCGTCGGTGAATAGAGAACGGGCCCGGGAGCTGCCTCCCAGGCCCTCTCGTTGCTAGGCCGCTGTAACTCAGGCCATCGCGAGTTGCCGCGCGGGCGGCAGGCGGCCCTCCATGCCGGCACCGAGCAATCCCACCACCGCGCGGCGCATCGGCTGCCAGAAGGCCGAGAGGCTGAGCAGCGCCGATCCGATCACCAGCGCGGTGAGCGCGGCTGCGAGCTCGACCGCGCCGCTCTTCTCGAACAGCGCGTACATCGCCCAGAGCACATAGACGAGGCTCGAGACCAGCAGCGCGCGGCGATCGACCGCCAGCGCCACGAAGGCGAAGGCGACGTAGAGTGCGAGGACGAGCGCGGCCATCGGTGCGCTGACCGTCTCGTCGAACACGCCGAGCATGTGGAACACCGAATGCGCGATCAGCGGCGCGGCGCCGAGATGCAGCCAGAAGGCCACGTCCGAGCGGCGGGTGCGGCGTTCGCGATCCGACATGTCCCAGCGCATTGCGAAGAGGAAGACGAGCACGCCCGCGGCGAGCAGCATCGGGTTGATCGCATTTTCCGTGCCGGGGACCAGCGTGACCACCAGGCCCACCGCAACCGCGACCAGCGCCAGCGCGCCCACCGCGACGGTGATCGGCACCATGAAGCGGCGCCAGTGGAGCCACGTCACGCCTGCGGTGACGATGCCGGTGATCATCGTGCTCGCGCCGGCAAGCTGACGGTGCTGGAGCTCGGTGGTGGCGCCGAACTGTTCGGCGAGCCACGGCGCATTGGCGCCGAACACCGCACCCAGCCCGACGAAGAAGCCGCCCGCATAGCCGATCAGCAACAGGATGCTGGGCAGCGCCATACGGCGCCTCTTCGTGAAATATTCGGCGAGCAGCCAGCTTGTGCCCGAGACGGCGAAGGCACCGAGCGCCGCCGAGACGCCGATCTGGCGCGGGCCCTCCACGGCGTCCAAGTCCATGATCTGCGCGCCGATGTAGAAGCCGATCCAGCCTACCGCGACCAGGATCAGCGCCGCGGCGATCGCCACGAAGACGTCGTTGAAGCCGGTGAGCAGCCGGAAATGCTCTTCGTCGACGGCGGGCGTCGATCGGCCGGTGGCCACATGGTTCCGGAAGGCGTTCGCTGCCGCGGGGGAGAGCACTCCCGCCTCGACCGCATTCGCCAGGTCGCTTTCGCTGTACATCGGCAATCCTCCTTCTGCCGAGAGGATAGCACTAGTGTATTAGTGGTGCAATACAGCGTTACTCCGGCTCAATTTCGAGGCTGGTGGTGAAGCCGAGCCGCAGCGCCACCCGATCGCTGATCTTGATCCGGATCCGGCGGTCGCGCGTCATCGGATCACCCTTGGGCGGGTTTCGCCGGACCCAGGCCGCGGCGCGGTCGGCGCAGACGACGACTTCTTCCCCTGTCGACTCGCAGCTCGGCCTAGCGAACAGCCGTGAAGGGATGGGGACTTCGTCGGTGTCGACGGCCTGGACCAGGATGAGCAGTGGCAGGAGCATGGGCAGCCTCCGTCGGCGCGGCGAGGCTGCACCGTCCCGGCTGCGGTGGCAAGCGGGCTATTGCTGCAGCCGCTGCATGATCCGCATCGTCTGCTCGGCGCCGGAGCCGGGGACGGTCTCGCCCTTGCGGTCGACGATCTCGGCCCATTGCGCAGCGACGCTCTCGGGCGTGAGCTCCTGAAGCTTCGCGCCCGGCGTGAGGGTGACATAGGCGGCCTGCACCACGCCGCCGCCGGCGCCCAGGATCATGTTGCTCGGCGCATCTTCCGAGACGAGGAACAGCGCGGCCGGCGCGACATTCTCCGGCTTGAAGACGGCGAAGGCGGCCTCGGGGAAGATGTCCTCGGTCATCCGCGTGCCTGCCACCGGGGCGATCGTATTGACCTTGATCCCGTATTTCGCGCCTTCGAGGTGGAGCGTCTTGGCTAGGCCGACGAGGCCGAGTTTGGCGGCGCCGTAATTGGCCTGGCCGAAATTGCCGTAGAGACCGGTGGAGGACGCGGTCATCAGGATGCGGCCGTAGTTCTGCTCACGCATCGTTTCCCATACGGCCTTGGTGCAGTTGGCCGAGCCGATCAGATGGACCTTCACGACGAACTCGAAGTCCGCCGGCTCCATCTTGGCGAAGCTCCTGTCGCGGAGCACGCCTGCGTTGTTGATAAGAATGTCGACGCGGCCCCAACGCGCCTTCGCGGCTTCGACCATCGCGACCATCTGGTCGTAGTCGGTGACGCTGCCGGCGTTGGCGATCGCCGCGCCGCCCAGCGCTTCGATTTCCTCGACCACCTTCGCCGCAGCGTCGGAATGGCCGGTGCCGTCGCGGGTACCGCCGAGATCATTGACCACCAGCTTGGCGCCGCGGCGTGCCAGCTCGAGCGCATAGGCGCGGCCAAGCCCGCCGCCCGCACCGGTGACGATCGCCACCCGGTCCTGAAAACTGATGGTCATCGCAAACCCCTCCCCCAAAATATTTGATGCTTTCCTAGGGCGGGGAGGGAGCCGGCGGAAGCGTCAAACCGCTCCTGCCGGGAAAGGGGGGCCGATCAGCGGCCGCCGCGCTGGCGGCACTGATCCGTCACGGTCTTCGAACAGGGCGGATATTCCTTGGGAGCCGCAGTGGGCGGCGCGGGCGAAGTCGCCGTCGTGGCATCGGGTGCCGGAGGCGGCGGCGCCGGAGGCGTGGTTGGCGGCGCCGGATTGGCGGGCGGCATCGGCGCTGCCGGATCGGCCGGCGTCTGAGTGGGGGGCGGCGTCTGCTGGTCCTGAGTGGCGGGAACGTCCTGCGCTGCCGCGGTGCCGCCCAGCGCGAGCGCGGCGGCCATGATCATCCATTTCATTCACGCATTTCCTTGTGCAATCATCTGCACGAGGAACAACGTATGTGCCGGGCGGCACGTTGCGCGCCCGGCACGGTTCGGCTTGGTAACGAAGGCGTTCGTCTCAGCGCCTGCCGCGCTGCATGCAATCGTCGAACTGGCCGCGCTTGCAGATCGGATATTTGTCGAGCGGGGCCGGCGGCGGGAACGCCACGTTCGGGTCCGGCGAAGCCTGGACGGTCACCTGCTGGCCAGGGGCCGGCGGCGCGCCGGTGCTGAACGGCGAACCGCTGGGCATATAGCCGCCGCGCGGGTCCGCGCCCGGCGTCGCGGTCGTAGTGGGTGCCGCGGTCGTGGTCGGCGCCGTAGTCGTAGCAGGCGGCGTGGTCGTAGGCGCGGTGGTCGTAGTCGCAGGCGGGGCCGTGCTCGGTTCGGCAGCGGTGCCGGCGCCGGTGGTGCCGGGATCCGGCTCGGTGGGTGGCAGCGTGTCCGGGCCCGGGCTGGCCGGTTCGGACGCGGGCGGCGGAGTCTGTTGCGGCGTTTCCTGCGCGATCGCAGTCCCGCCCACGGCAAGCGCAGCCGCCAAGGCAATCAGCTTCATTGGTCGGTCTCCTGAATTGCTGTGCATGCGCATCGTTCGCGCGCACCCCAGCAACGCAGGAGCCCGGCTTTTTCTCCGGGCGGATTTCGGGCGCCGGGCCGATCGCCGGCCTGGCGCTACGGCGGGATGGGGCGGGCTGCGCCCTATGCTCGATTATCCGGGAACGCTCCACGTCGCGGTGGATAGCGTGCCGGCGAAGCTGGAGATTGACGCACTATCGGGCGGGCGAGGGATATTCAACCGGACGGTTGAGCTTTGCGCGGCGACCAAGCGGTGTGCTTGACTCGTTGGTTGTCCAAGAAACTGTTTATTTGCAGCCGCATACGGTGCTTCTCGTATCGAGGCGCGGCGCGATGTCCAACCAAATGGTTGGATGATTGGTTGACTCGTTTGCGCGTTTTTACCGGCCGCGAGTCAACCGCCGACGTAGCGCCGTGCCGTAGCGCATGTGGGAGGATCACGAGGTCAAAGAGCGGCGAGACCCTGGCCCCGCACGGCGAGCGCAGCAGGCGAAATCCTATTTTGCAAGCCAGCCATTGCCGCTTAGCGCCCCGGAGTTGCTGATCTCGAAATCCGCTGTTTGTTCATTTGGCTCGCGGCGCAGTCCGGAACAGCTGCGTGGGAACTTTGACGCTGTCAGCTATCTCTCGCTGTATGTGCAAAGGCATACTGCCCAAGTCCAACACTTAATAGGTTGACGATACAGTATATCGTCTCGTACTCGCCCGCCCGAACGAGGGTGGAGTAACAGAATCATGGGTCTTGGCATCAACCGAAGCGCAGCGGCGCTGCTGGCCACAGCGGCAATGGTGATTGGAGCGCCATTGCCTGCCTGGGGCCAGACAGTTTCGGACGAGCGAGAAGAGCGCGAACGCGAAGAGCGAGGGGCCAGCGACATCATTGTCACCGGCCGTTCGCTCAAGACCGAAGAAAGCGCGTTGCCCGTGCAGGTGCTTGCCGGCGAGGAGCTGGTGCATCGCCGCCAGGGTGGCCTGGGCGAGACGCTCGCCGGGCTTCCCGGCGTCCATCTCGACAATTTCGGCGGCGGTGCCTCGCGTCCGGTGATCCGCGGCCAAACCCTGCCGCGCATCGAAGTGCTGACCGATGGCGCCAATCTGTTCGACGTGGCCTCGGTCTCCCCCGACCACGCCATCACCACCGATCCGCTGCTGCTCGATGCGATCGAAATCCAGCGGGGGCCCTCCGCCGTTCGCTATGGGGGGAACGCGACCAATGGCGCGATCAACCTGATCGACAGCAAGGTGCCAAAGGCGGTTCCGAGCGGCGGACGGACTGGCGGGACCGAGGTGCGCTACGGCACCGGCGACGAGGAAAAGACGATCGTCGGCCGCGTAACCGCCGGTGTCGGCCAGTTCGCACTCCATGCTGAAGGCGCGCGCCGTGCGGCGGAGGATTACGACGTGCCGGACGCCTATGGTTCGGACAAGCTGCGCGACTCCTTTGCCGAGAGCACCAGCTATGCCGTCGGCGCATCCTGGATCACGTCAAAGGGCTATATCGGCGCTGCCTATTCGCGGCTGGAAAGCGACTACGGTCTGCCCGGGCATAGCCACCGGAACGGCGTCTGCCATACGCATGGCCTGGACCTGCACTGCGCAGCGCATGGTGGCTTCGACGACCCGTTCGGCGGGCCAGATGATCATACCGCATCCATCAAGCTGCGCAGCGACCGGGTTGATCTCCGTGCCGATTACAACGATCTGCTGCCGGGATTTTCCAGCACGCGCCTGCGCGCTTCCTATACCGACTATGCGCATGACGAGATCGACGGCGACCTGCTGTTCAGCCGCTTCACCAATGAGGTCTGGGACGGGCGCCTCGAGCTGACCCACAAGCCGATCTTCGGCTTCACCGGCACCGCGGGCGTGCAATATACCGACGGCAGGTTCGGCGGCATCAATGCCAACAACCTGCACAAGCCATTCCCCGAGGGCGCCTATGGCTTCGATGGGAGCCCTGAATACCTCACCGAGAATATCGGGATTTTTCTCTCCGAGCGTCGTTCGTTCGGCGCGGTCGACGTCGAAGCCGCTGTGCGCAAGGATTGGCGCAGGATCGACGTTTCGGCGCCGCCCTGGCGCTCCACGCTTGGACCGGAGACGGAGGCGCTCTTTGCCGAATGGTTGGGACCTGATTGGCAACAGGTTCTCGAAAGCGAAGACGTCGAAGCGTTCCGGTCGAGGAATCCCACCGTACGGCACAATCCATTTTCGGCGTCGCTCAGCGCCACTTGGAATGTCGGGCAGGGATATGCATTCGGGCTTTCGTTGGGGCATACCGAACGTGCGCCGAGCGTGCGCGAACTCTACGCACGCGGAAACAATCTGGCGACGAACAGCTACGAACTCGGGCTTGCAGTCGGCAATCCGATCCTGGGCGAGAGCGGCCTATCGGCTGAAGATGTCCTGGAGACCACGGACGCGATCAACCTGACGTTCCGCAAGATGGATGGTCCGCTCGAATTCGAAGTCGGCCTGTTCTACCAGAACGTCGATGATTATGTGTTTGCGCGGCTGCAGGAGACGGAAACCGAAACCGGCATACCGCACAACTTCCTCATCTACACGGCAGCCGACGCGCGCTTCGCCGGCATCGATGGGCAGGTAAGCTACGCCTTCAATCCGTTTTCGCGCATCACGGTGTTCGGCGACTATGTCGATGCCGACCTCAAGAGCGAGAATGACAATCTGCCGCGGATCCCGCCCGGGCGTCTCGGTGCGCGCTACGATCTCGCCGCGGGTCCGGTGTCGGGAGACGTGGAATATTACCATACCTTCGCCCAGAACAAGTTCGCTTCGTACGAGACGCGCACGCCGGGCTACGACATGCTCAACGCCACGCTCAGCTACCGCTTTGACCTGGGTCAGGCGAAGGCGGTGGAGCTGTACATACGCGGCACCAACCTGCTCAACGAACTGGCCTTCGCGCATACTTCGTTCGTGAAGGACCAGTCGCCGCTGCGCGGTCGCAGCGTCGCGATCGGCATGCGCCACTCCTTTTGACGCCAGCGGCCGGCGCGCACTTGCGCGCCGGCCGGAAGTGAGAGCTGAACGAACGGCCGGTTTTCAGGCGCTAAGGAAGTTTAGGTGTAACGACCTGACGCTGGTACGAAAGCTGACCGGCCGATTACAGACCTGCGTCCTAATTCCCCGAGTCGAGCGCGTAGCCGGCCGAGCGGACCGTGCGGATGATGTCGGGGCGGTCGCCCTGGTTGATCGCCTTGCGCAGGCGGCGGATGTGGACGTCGACGGTGCGGCTCTCGATGTCGCTGTCGTGGCCCCACACCGCGTCGAGCAGCCGTTCGCGCGAGAAGACCCAGCCGGGGTGCTCGAGGAAATGCTTGAGCAGGCGGAACTCGGTGGGGCCGAGCGAGATCACTTCGCCGCCGCGGCGGACCTTGTGGCCCACCGTGTCCATCTCGATGTCCGAATAGGTGAGCGCTTCGCCGGCGAGCGCGGGGCGCACGCGGCGCAGCACCGCGCCGACGCGCGCGACCAGCTCGCGCGGGGAGAAGGGCTTGGTCACATAATCGTCGGCGCCGGTCTCGAGCCCGCGGACGCGGTCTTCTTCCTCGCCGCGCGCGGTGAGCATGATGATCGGGATATTGGCGGTCTCGCTCATCCGGCGCAGGCGGCGGCACACCTCGATGCCCGACAACCCCTCGACCATCCAGTCGAGCAGCACGATATCGGGCGTCGCTTCCTTGGCGAGCAGCAGCGCTTCCTCGCCGTCGGGCGTGTGCTTGACCTCGTAATCCTCGCGCTTGAAGTGCCAGGTGACGAGCTCGGCGATCGCCGGATCGTCCTCGACCAGCAGCATCTTAACTCGGGCCATATTCTACCTCAGCTCCCAGCCGCCTCGCCCGGTTCCGCATCGCTCAGATAGCGGCCGGTGGCGGCAAAATAGACCATTTCGGCGACGTTGGTTGCGTGATCGCCGATCCTCTCGAGATTCTTGGCGACGAACAACAGGTGCGCGACCTGGCTGATCGTTCGCGGATTCTCGACCATGAAGGTCACGAGCGTGCGGAAGATGCTGTCGTAGAAATCGTCGAGCGCGCTGTCGCGCTCGCACACCGCGTTCGCTCCGTCGGCGTCGCGCGCCGAAAAGGCATCGAGCGCATCGTGCACCATGTCGCTGGCGAGCTGGGCCATCGCGGGCAGGAGCGCGATCGCTTCGATCCGGTCCTCGCCCTCGTTGTGGATCATCGGCACGCGCTTGGCGATGTTCTTGGCATAATCGCCGATGCGCTCGATCACCGCGGCGATCTTGAGCGCGGCGATCACTTCGCGCAGGTCGTCCGCCATCGGCGCGCGCAGCGCGATCAGCCGTACGACGAGCTTCTCGACCTCGGCTTCGATCGCGTCGATCTGCTTGTCCTTGCGGCGGACATCCTTCGCGAGCGCGGTGTCGCCGCGCTGGAGCGCCTTCATGGCGTCATGGATCGCCTGTTCGGCAAGCCCGCCCATCTGCGCGATCAGCCCGCGCAGCTGGCCGATGTCCTGGTCGAACGCCTTGACGGTATGCTCGTGACCGGTCGCCATCAGCCGTACCTTCCAGTGATATAGTCCTTGGTGCGCTCCTCGCGGGGCGCTGTGAAGATATTGTCGGTTTCGCCATATTCCACCAGCGTTCCCAAGTGGAAAAACGCCGTGCGCTGCGAAACGCGTGCCGCCTGCTGCATGTTGTGCGTGACGATCACGATCGCATAGCGGCCGCGAAGCTCGTGGATCAGCTCCTCGATCTTGGCGGTGGCGATCGGGTCGAGAGCGGAGGCAGGCTCGTCCATCAGGATGACTTCGGGGTCGACGGCGATCGCGCGGGCGATGCACAGCCGCTGCTGCTGGCCGCCCGAGAGCGCAGTGCCGCTATCCTGAAGCCGGTCCTTGACCTCTTCCCACAGGCCGGCGCGCTTGAGCGAGCGCTCGACGATCGCGTCGAGATCGGCCTTGGACGCGGCCAGCCCGTGGATGCGCGGGCCATAGGCTACGTTCTCGAAGATCGACTTGGGGAAGGGATTGGGCTTCTGGAACACCATGCCGACGCGCGCGCGGAGCTGCACCACGTCCATCGACGAGGCGTAGATATCCTCGCCGTCGAGCATGATCTGGCCCTCGACCCGCGCGCTCGAGATGGTGTCGTTCATGCGGTTGAGCGTGCGCAGGAAGGTCGACTTGCCACAGCCCGACGGGCCGATGAAGGCAGTCACCTTGTCCATGTCGATGTCGATCGACACGTTCCGCACGGCCTGCTTGTCGCCGTAGAAGACGCTCACGTCGCGCGCGGACATCTTGTGCTCAGTGGGAGTGGCGTCGTTCATCACCAGCGGGTCTCGAATTTGTTGCGGAGGTAAATGGCGAGCCCGTTCATGGCGAGCAGGAACGCCAGCAGCACGATGATCGCGGCGCTCGTCTTCTCGATGAAGCCGCGGCTGACTTCGTCGGACCAGAGGAAGATCTGGACCGGGAGCACGGTGGCGGGATCGGTGAGCCCGCCGGGCGGCGTGACGATGAAGGCGCGCATGCCGATCAGTAGCAGCGGCGCAGTCTCGCCCAGCGCGCGGGCCATGCCGATGATCGTGCCGGTGAGGATGCCGGGGAGGGCGAGCGGCAGGACGTGGTGGAACACCACCTGAATGCGGCTGGCGCCCACGCCCAGTGCGGCGTCGCGGATCGAGGGGGGCACGGCCTTGACGGCGTTGCGCCCGGCAATGACGATCACCGGCATGATCATCAGCGCGAGCGTGAGCCCGCCGACGATCGGCGCCGAGCGCGGCAGCCCCAGGAAGCTCAGGAACACGGCCAGCCCGAGCAGGCCGAAGATGATCGAAGGGACCGCGGCCAGATTGTTGATCGAGACTTCGATCAGATCGGTCCAACGGTTCTTGGGGGCATATTCCTCGAGATAGATCGCCGAGAGCACGCCGACCGGGAAGGCGATCAGCAGCGTGACCAGCATCGTCAGCAACGAGCCCTTGAGCGCGCCCCAGATGCCCACTGCGGTGGGATCGGTGGAATCGGCGTTGCGCAGGAAATCGGGGTTGAAGCCGCTGGTGAGCGCGCCACTCTTCTCGAGCCGCGCGACGATCGCCTCGGCCTCCGGGCTGCCGGTGCCGCGCGCGGCCTGGTCGATCTCGGTCGAGACGGGCACGTCGATGGTGGCGGGGCGGGTGAGCAGGTCGGGATCGTCCTTGATCGCCTCGCGCACGGTGAGCCAGGCCTTGTCCGAGATCACCTCTTCGCCGCTCTCGCCGAACGCCTGGGTGGCGGCGGCGCCGACGGCATTCTCCAGCCCGGCACCGGCAAGCGCCAGATCGGCGCCGCGCGTGCTGAGCTGCTCGCGCTTGACCTCGACTCCGGCAGCCGGGAGGTCGAGCGGCAGCGCCACTTCGGTGCGCATGAAGCCGCGCGCGCCGCTGGCCATCATGGTGATGATCAGGAAGGCGAGGAACGCCGCCGAGAGCACGACCGCGCCCAGCCCGACCAGGCGGAAGACGCGCTCGCGCCGATAGCGCTTGCGGATGCGGCGCTGCATCGCCGCCGCCTTCCAGTCGGTCGGCGTGCGATCGAGGGGAGCGGTCTTACTCATAAGCCTCGCGGTAACGCTTCACCACGGTGAGCGCGACGATGTTGAGGAGAAGGGTGACGACGAAAAGCGTGAGCCCCAGCGCGAAGGCGGCGAGCGTCTTCGGGCTGTCGAACTCGGCTTCGCCGGTGAGCAGGTCGACGATCTGCTTGGTGACCGTCGTGGTGCTCTCGAACGGGTTGAGCGTGATGTTGGCGGCGCCGGAGGCCGCCATCACCACGATCATCGTCTCGCCGATCGCGCGGCTGACGGCGAGCAGCACGCCCGCGACCACGCCGGGGAGCGCGGCAGGGACGAGCACCTTGGAGATCGTCTCGGACGTGGTCGCGCCCATCGCCAGGCTGCCGTCGCGCATCGCCTGGGGCACCGCGGCGAGCGAATCGTCGGCCATCGAGGAGACGAACGGGATGATCATCACCCCCATCACCAGCCCGGCCGCGAGCGCGCTCTCGGACGAGGCATAGGTATAGCCGAGTGCTACCGCGAAATCGCGGATCGCCGGGGCCACGGTGAGCGCGGCGAAATAGCCGTAGACCACGGTCGGCACGCCGGCGAGGATCTCGAGGATCGGCTTCATCCACTTGCGCACCGAAGGCGCGGCATATTGGGTGAGGTAGATCGCACTCATCAGCCCGAACGGGATGGCGACGATCATCGCGATCACCGCGCCAATGAAGAAAGTGCCCCAGAAGAGCGGGACCGCGCCGAGCGACGCGCCCGGATCGCTGGCGCTGATCACCTGCGGGCTCCAGTGGGTGCCGAACAGGAAGTCGATCGGCGAAACGATCGAGAAGAAGCGCACCGACTCCCACAGCAGCGACAGGAAGATGCCGAGCGTGGTGAGGATCGCGATCAGCGACGCGAGCAGCAGCAGCACCATCACCGAGCGCTCGACCCGGTTGCGCGCCCGGAAGGCGGGCTTGACTCGGGTGAAGGCGAAGGCGCCGCCGGCAAAGGCGAGGATGATCGCGACGATCGCGCCGATCCAGCCGTAGAAATTCTGCGCGGCGCGCATCGCCGGGGCGATCTGCTCGGCCACCGGGTTGAACGCGCCGCGGCCCGGATCGTCGGCGAGCACCCGCGCCTCGGCGAGCGCGGCGGAGCGCTCGAAGCCGAAGTCGGGCAGCGCCGCGGCGGCCGGGTGGCGCAGCACTTCCTGGGTGATGAGCTGCGGGCTGAGGATCGACCAGGCGATCAGGAACAGCAGCGGCGGGACGATCGTCCATACCGCGACATAGACGCCGTGCTGCCCCGGCAGCGAGTGCCGGCGATCGGGCCCGGCCGAGGCGAAGCGCGCGGCGCGGCCGCGGCCGACGAGCCAGCCGATCAGGCCGAGGCCGGCGACCAGGAAAAGGAGCGTGCTGAGGTTCACGGGAAGCCTTCCGCCTGCGCCGGGATCAGTGCAGCGCCGCGGGGTCGAGCGGCGTGCCCTTCTCGACGATCGCAGCCGATGCAGCGCGGATGCCATCCGGCGCAGCGATGAGCCCGCGCTTCACCAGCTCGCCGTCAGGGCCCCACATCTGGGCATATTGCCCCAGGAACTCGGACAGGCCCGGGACGGCGCGGATGTGGCGCTTCTTGACGTAGAGGTAGAGCGGGCGCGCGCCCGGATAGCTGCCGTCGACGATCGTCTGATAGCTGGGCGCGACGCCGTCGACCGGCGCGCCGATCAGCCTGTCGGCATTCTCCTCGAGATAGGAATAGCCGAACAGCCCCAGCGCATTGGGATTGGTCGAGAGGTTCTGGACGATCAGATTGTCGTTCTCGCCCTTGTCGACATAGACGCCGTCCTCGCGCAGCCGCGTGCACTGCGCTTCGTATTTTTCCTTATCACTGTCCTTCAGCGCCTTGACCTCGGGCGTGGCAGCCTCGCAGCCCGGCGTCATGATCAGCTCGACGAAGGCATCGCGCGTGCCGCTGGTCGAGGGCGGGCCATAGACCTGGATCGGAACCGCGGGGAGGGCGGGGTTCACGTCCTTCCACATCTTGGCGGCGTTGGGCTTGCCCCCCGGATTGGCGGCGAGCGCCAGATAGACGTCCTTCTTGCTGAGCTGGAGCTTGAGCCCGTTCTTGCTCTCGGCGAGGGCGATGCCGTCGATGCCGATCTGGATCTCTTCGATCTCGCCGACGCCGTTCGCCTGACACGACTCATATTCGGATTTCTTCATCCGACGCGAGGCGTTGACGATGTCGGGGTGCTGCGAGCCGACGCCCGCGCAGAATAGCTTCATGCCGGCGCCCGTGCCGGTCGATTCGACCACCGGCGCCTTGCGGGCGGAATCGCGGTTTACAAAGGCTTCGGCGACCGCGGTGGTGAAGGGATAGACAGTCGAGGAACCAACGATCTTGATCTGGTCGCGCGAGGCGCCCGAATCCTGGCAGCCCGCGAGCGCCGCCGCCGCGGCCGTCACCAGAAGAATGCTGCGAAGCATCGAAGTCCCTTTGTCAGAGCGAGTCGTGCGGAGGGGCTAGTCCCCCGTCAAGCCGCCCCTGTTACAGGACCGTTGCGCTTTTATGACACGCGCTTCGCCGGCAGCAGGATCGTGACCGTCGTTCCCTTGCCCACGCTGCTGACGATATCGAGGCGGCCGCGATGACGCTCCACCACATGCTTGACGATCGCGAGCCCGAGGCCGGTGCCGCCGAGCGAGCGGCTGCGTCCCGAATCGACACGATAGAATCGCTCGGTGAGCCGCGGGATGTGCTCGGCCGGGATGCCTTCGCCTTCGTCGCTGACGCTCAGCCGCACCATCGATTCGCCCTCGGGCGCGAGCGTGACGGTGACCGGGGTGCCTTCGCGCCCGTATTTCATCGCGTTGCCGATCACATTGTGGAGCAGCTGGCTGAGCTGGGTGCGGTCGCCGAGCACCGGCGACACGTCTGATACCTGGGTGACCAGATCGCCCGCGCGCTTGCTGCCCGAAAGCTCCGTACGGACTTCCTCAATCATTGTGCTGAGGTCCACCGACTGATCGGGGACGCGATATTTCTCCGCCTCGATCCGGCTCAGCGAGATCAGGTCGTCGATGAGCCGCTGCATCCGCCGCGCTTCATCGTGCATGATCCGCAGGAAGCGGCTGCGCGTATCGGCATCATCCCCGGCGTCGTCGCGCAGCGTCTCGACATAGCCGAGCAGCGCGGCGAGGGGAGTGCGCAGCTCGTGGCTCGCATTGGCGACGAAATCGACGCGCATGCGCTCGGCCGCATAATTGCCGGTGCGATCGATCAGATGGACCACGCTGCGGCCGTCATCGAGCTTGCGCACGCGCATTTCCCAGCGCTGGTCGCGCGCGCCCAGGCCCACCAGATGGATCGGCGCGCCGGTGGCATCACCCGGGTTCATCAGCTGCTCGGCTGCGGCAGGGTGGCGGATCGCGACGCGGACGTCCTCGCCCAGGATATGCTCACCCAGAAGCTGGCGTGCGCCCTGGTTGGCGGCTTCGACGCGGTTGTGCGCGATCACGAGCAAGGGCTCGGCCACGGCTTCGATCACGTCGCCGATCGGCGGCTCGCGGTGGGTGCCCGGCAAGGGCGCGACCGCCGAAGCCGGCTCCGCGCCGCCCGTGTCGGCGGCGATCAATACCGCGGCGACGGCGCATACCAGCACCGCGAGGCAGGCCTGAATGTCACCGGTGATCAGCAGGGCCGCCAGCGCTGCCAGCGCCGCGACGCCGAACGCAAGTAGAGTGCGCGTGCCGAAAAGGTTCATGCATCTGTCTTAGGCGGGGAAACCCGAATACGAAAGCCGCGCCATCAACCGCCCAGCAGCTGGTGATCGACCCAGATCTTGGCGCCGATGGCGATCAGCATCAGTCCGCCGGCGATCTCCGCCTTGCGGCCGATGCGTGCGCCCGAAGCCGCGCCGATCAGCACCCCGGCGAAGCATAGCGCGCCGGTCACGATTCCGATCGCCGCGCATGCGAGCAGCACCGGCGCGCCGAGCACGGGAAGCGTGATCCCGGCAGCGGCGGCATCGACGCTGGTGGCGATCGCCGCGCTGAGCAGTGCCCAGCCGAACAGCGGGCGGGCTTCGCCTGCTTCGTGCAGCCCCTCGCGGATCATCTTCGCGCCGAGGAAGGCGAGCAGCGCGAAGGCCACCCAGTGATCGACGTTGCGGATCGTGTCGTCGAATGCCGTTCCCAGCGCCCAGCCGCCGAGCGGCATCACGCCCTGCGCGACGCCGAAGGTCAGCCCGATCCGCGCGGCGTTGCCGGGCCCGGGCCGGCAGCATGCACCCTGCGCCACCGAAACCGCGAAGGCGTCCATCGCGAGGCCGAACGAAAGCGCGGTGAGCGACAGGAAGGGGAAGTGCGCCCAGTCGATCATGATTTCCCCAGACGCCGCAGGGTCGGGACGAGCTCGTCGAAGCGATCGATCACTGCGTCAGCCGTCAGCTCCTCCACCGGCTGCATCAGGAAGCCGAAGCTGACCGCCACCGCGGGGATGCCCGCCGCGTGCGCCGCCTGAATGTCCAGGATCGAATCGCCGACGAAGGCCGCGCGCCCGCCGCCGCAGCGGCGGATCATCTCGCGGATCGGGGCGGGCGAGGGCTTGGCGTTGCCCGGCCCCATGGTGTCGCCCCCGATCACGGCGGCGAACCGGTGCTGGAGCGCGAGCTCGGCGACCAGCTTCGCCGCGAGGCTCTCCAGCTTGTTGGTGACGATCGCGAGCTTGACCTCCTTCGCCTCCAACGCGTCCATTGCTTCGATGAGTCCGGGGAAGGCCCGGGTCTCGCGCGCGATGTTCGCTTCGTAGAAGCGCAGCAGCTCGGTGAAACAAAGGTCGAGCTCGGCGGGCTCGAAGCCGCCCGACACAGCCAGCCCGCGTTCGAGCATGTGGCGGGCGCCGCGGCCGATCATCGGCCGCACGGCGTCCACCGCCAGCGGCGCGCGGCCGAGCCCCGCCAGCGCATGGTTGAGCGCGGCCGCCAGATCGGCGCTGGTATCGAACAGCGTACCGTCGAGATCGAAGCCGACGATGTCGAAAGGGAAGTCGGTCATTGCCGCGCCCCGCTGCCAGCAACGCTATGGAATTGGCAAGGCAATCATGGCAGGGGCAGGCGCAAGGAATGCGTTTTTCCAGCCGCCCGGCGGCTGGACAAGGGGATGTTCGTCACGGTGCCCGATCGATCGATTGCCGCGATAATCCTTGCCGCGGGCAAGGGCACGCGAATGAAATCCGACACGCATAAGGTGCTGCACCCGATCGCCGGGCGGCCGATGCTCCTCCACCTGATCGACAGCGTCGCGGCGCTCGCACCCGCGCGGACGATCGTGGTGGTGGGTGCCGGGCGCGAGCAGGTCGAGGCGGCAGTCGCGCCCCATGGTGCCGAGACCGCGCACCAGGCCGAGCAGCTCGGCACCGGCCATGCGGTGCGGCAGGCGGAGGCGGCGCTCGCGGGCTTCGACGGCGACGTGCTCGTGCTGTTCGGCGACGTGCCGCTGGTGACCACGGCGACGATGAAGCGCATGCTCGAAAGGCTGCACGGCAGCGACGATCCGGCGGTTGTCGTGCTCGGCTTTCGTCCGGTGGATCCGGGTGCCTATGGCCGGGTGATCGCCAATCCCGACGGCAGCGTCGTCAAGATCGTCGAGTTCAAGGACGCCACCGCCGAGGAACGCGCTGAAACCCTGTGCAATTCGGGGCTGATGGCGGCCCGCTCCCGTGATCTGTTCGCGCTGCTCGCGCGCGTGACCGACGACAATGCCGCGGGCGAATATTATCTGACGGACCTGCCGATGCTCGCCGCCGCGGACGGCCGCCACGCCGCGGTGATCGAAGTTCCGGCGCATGAAGTCAGCGGCGTCAACAGCCGCAGCGACCTCGCCCACCTCGAAGCCGAATGGCAGCAGGCCCGCCGCGCCCGGGCGATGGCCGATGGCGCGACGCTGATCGCGCCGGAGACGGTGTGGTTCTCCCATGATACGCGGATCGGCCGCGACGTGACGATCGAGCCCAACGTGGTGTTCGGGCCTGGCGTCGAAGTGGCGGACGGCGTGACGATCCACGCCTTCAGCCACATCGAGGGGGCGACGATCGGGCGGGGCGCGTCGGTCGGTCCCTATGCGCGGCTGCGGCCCGGCACGGTGCTGGGCGAGAATGCCAAGGTGGGCAATTTCGTCGAGATCAAGAAGGCGGTGCTGGGCAAGGGCGCCAAGGCCAACCATCTGACCTATCTGGGCGACGCCAATGTCGGTGCCGGCGCGAACATCGGCGCGGGCACGATCACCTGCAACTATGACGGTTTCTTCAAATACGGCACCGAGATCGGAGCGGGGGCCTTCGTCGGATCGAACAGCGCGCTGGTGGCGCCGGTGAAGATCGGGGACGGCGCGATCGTCGGCGCCGGTTCGGTGGTGACGCAGGACGTGGAGGCCGATGCTCTGGCGCTCACGCGGGCGCGGCAGGAAGCCAAGCCCGGCTGGGCACGGCGTTTCCGCGAGATGATGAAGGCAAGGAAGGCAGCCAAATGACCGATCGTTATGCCGGGAAGCCGTTCCTGAGGCTGGTCGACAGCTATGTGCTCGACGCGATCGGGCATCTCGATCCTGCGGCCGATGCGGCGCTGACTGCTAGGGAGCCCGAGTTTCACTCTATCTTCGGCGCCGAGGGCAGCTGGCGCGAGATCGTCGAAGCGCGGATGACGTTTCCTGACGGCATGCGCGGCGCGATCCGCGAGGTCTGGGACAAGGGGCGCGTCCGGTTCGTTGCGGCGCAGGGGCGCGAGCCCGATCCGATGGAATTCACCACGGCTTTCGTGGACACCAAATTTCCGCACTGATGCGGCGGAGGACTAGCCTGATATGTGCGGAATTGTCGGAATCGTCGGCAGCGAGGATGTCGCGGAGCGTTTGTTCGAGGGGCTGAAGCGGCTCGAATATCGCGGCTATGATTCGGCGGGCATCGCCACGCTGCACGCGGGTGCGATCGAGCGCCGCCGGGCCGAGGGCAAGCTGCTGAACCTCGGCAAGCGGCTGGCCGAGACACCGCTCCCGGGCAGCATCGGCATCGCGCACACCCGCTGGGCGACTCACGGCGCGCCGACCGAGGACAATGCGCATCCGCACATCGTGGGTGACGTCTCGATCGTCCACAACGGCATCATCGAGAACTTCAAGCCGCTGCGCGACGAACTCATCGCCGAAGGGCGGACCTTCCTCAGCCAGACCGACACCGAAGTGGTGGCGCATCTCGTCGCGCGTGAGCTCGAGCGCGGCAAGGCCCCCCGCGACGCGGTCGCGGCGGTGCTGCCCCAGCTCCACGGCGCCTTCGCGGTCGCCTTCCTCTTCCGCAACCAGCCCGACATGCTGATCTGCGGCCGCCTGGGCGCCCCGCTCACGGTCGGCTATGGCGAGGGCGAGAATTATCTGGGCTCGGACGCGCATGCGCTCGCGTCGCTCACCCGGCGGATCGCCTATCTGGAAGAAGGCGACTGGGCGGTCGTCACGCGCGAGAAGATCGAGATCTTCGATCGCGACAACAATCCCGTCGAGCGGCCGATCGTCCATTCGGGCGCGAGCGCCGCGCTGATCGACAAGGGCAACCACCGCCACTTCATGCAGAAGGAGATCTACGAGCAGCCGGTCGTGGTCGCGCAGACGCTGCAATCGTACATCCGCCCCGTCGAGCAGAAGGTGGCGCTCCCCGACATGAGCTTCGATCTGAGCAAGGTCGAGCGCGTCACGATCGTCGCCTGTGGCACCGCCAGCTATGTCGGCATGATCGGCAAATACTGGATCGAGCGGTTCGCGCGGCTGCCGGTCGAAGCCGATGTCGCCTCCGAGTTCCGCTATCGTGATCCGGTGCTGCTGCCCAACACGCTGGGCGTGGTGGTGAGCCAGTCGGGCGAGACGGCGGACACGCTGGCCGCGCTTCGCCACATGAAGGCGAACGGCGTCACCACCGCGGGGATCATCAACGTGCCGACCAGCTCGATGGCGCGCGAAGTCGACCTGTTGCTCTCGACGCATGCGGGGCCGGAGATCGGCGTCGCCTCGACCAAGGCCTTCACTTGCCAGCTCGCGGTCATGGCAGCGCTCGCGGTCAATCTCGCGCGCGCCAAGGGGCGGCTGAACGAGGAGGAGGAGCGCGAGATCGTCCGGCACCTGATCGAGGCGCCCGCGGGGATCAATGCCGCGCTCGCGCACGACGCCGATATCGAAGCGATGGCGCACACGATCGCCTCTGCGCGCGACGTGCTCTACCTCGGTCGCGGCCCCGACTTTCCGCTGGCGCTGGAGGGCGCGCTCAAGCTCAAGGAAATCAGCTACATCCACGCCGAAGGCTATGCCTCGGGCGAGATGAAGCACGGGCCGATCGCGCTGATCGACGAGCATGTGCCGCTGATCGTGCTCGCGCCCTCAGGCCCGCTGTTCGACAAGACGGTGTCGAACATGCAGGAGGCCAAGGCACGCGGCGCACGCGTGGTGCTGATTTCCGATGCCGAAGGGCTTGCGCAAGCGGGCGAGGACGCGATCGCCACGATCGAGATGCCGAGCGTCCACCCGCTGATCGCACCGCTGGTCTATGCCGTACCGGTGCAGCTGCTCGCCTATCACGTCGCAGTCGCCAAAGGCACCGACGTCGACCAGCCCCGCAACCTCGCCAAATCAGTGACCGTCGAATAGCCGAGCTGATCGCTCCCTCTCAGGGATCAGGAAAACCAAAAGCTGAGTCGCGCCGGCCGAAGCGATGTTCGCGCGGCCCCGCGCTGGACGTTCGCCGCGAACGTCGAGGCACAGCTTCTAAAATACAAGGTCGTGTCGCGTCGCTATCTGAACCCTGTTACAGAAGCGGCCTATGCAGGGGTGCGGGGGCGTAGTTGACGGACGATCCTGACGCGGCCCTGGTCTTTGCCGCGGCGGCGGGGGACCGCGAAGCGTTCGCTGCGCTGCTCGACCGCCATTATGACCGCATCCATGGCCTCGCGTGGCAGCTCACCGGATCGCGGGCCGATGCCGAAGATGTCGCGCAGGACGTGTGCTGCGCGCTGGTCCAGAAGATCGGCAGCTTTCGCGGGGAGGCGAAGTTCACCACCTGGCTGTGCGGCATCGTCGTCAATGCAGCGCGCGATCTGCATCGGCGGCGGCGCTCGCTGCGCGGATTGACCGAGCGGCTGGCGGTGGTGGCGGGGCTCGCCAAGGCGCCGGACGGACGCGATCTGCACGATGCGATGTGGGTGCGCAGTGCAGTGAGCCGGCTGAAGCCTGCCTATCGCGATGCCGTCGTCCTGGTGGTGGGTCAGCAACTGAGCCATGCCGAGGCCGCGGAGATACTGGGTGTCGCTGAAGCGACCATATCCTGGCGGATGCACGAGGTGCGCCGGATGCTGGCGGCCGAACCGGAAGACTGACGCCCGACCAGATTTTTTCTCGACCCTGCCCAAGGATCTGCGCGCGAGCCGCGTCGAAGGGACATGCGGGCGATTTTGCCACGCTGATCCAAGGGGAGTGTCCATGTCCCGTATCCGTCCAATCATTGTCTCCGCGGTCAGTGCCGCGGTGCTCGTCTCATGCGCAGGGACGAAGGTCGAGCAGCCGATGGCCAGCGCGTCCGCGGAGGATGCCGTCGTGGTAACCGCCACGCGCGCCGACCAGCATGCAAGAGGCGACGGCGTCGTCGCAGAGGATATCGGCGCTATTTCTTCCTATGCGAACGTGGCCGCGCCGCCGCCACCTCCCGCGCCGGTTGCGCAGGCGATGATGCGGGTGTCGGGGGCGGTGTTTGCCCCCGAACCACGACCGGTGCCGCATTATCAGGATTTCGGGCGCGACAAGTTCGCCACCGTCGCCCAGAACCCGTTCAAGGTGGTGCGAGAGGAGCCCGTCTCGACCTTCTCGATCGATGTCGACACCGCGTCCTATTCGTTCGTGCGCGCCTCGCTGACGAGCAATGTGCTGCCGCAGCCCGCGGCGGTGCGGGTCGAGGAGATGATCAACTATTTCCCGTATCAATATGCCGCGCCGCGCTCGGCCGAGCAGCCGTTCAGCACCAATGTCGCGGTGATGCCGAGCCCGTGGACGCCCGGGCGGAAGGTCGTGCGGATCGGCATCCGCGGCTATGACGTCGCACCCGCGACGCGCCCGCGTGCGAACCTGGTCTTCCTGATCGATACCTCGGGATCGATGAACGCGCCGAACAGGCTGCCGCTGGTCAAGCAGTCGCTGGGTATGCTGCTCGATCAGCTTGATGCCAATGATCGCGTGGCAATCGTCACTTATGCGGGAAGCGCAGGCACGGCGCTGGAGCCGACGCCGGCAAGCGAGAAAGGCAAGATCCTGGCAGTGCTCGACAGGCTCGGCGCGCGAGGCAGCACGGCAGGCGCCGAGGGCATCCGCCAGGCCTATGCGTTGGCCGAGCAGAACCTCGATCCGCGCGGAGTCAATCGCGTCATCCTGGCGACCGACGGGGATTTCAACGTCGGCATCACCGATCCGGGCGAGCTGAAGGGCTTCGTTGAGCGCGAGCGCGGCAAGGGCGTCTTCCTCTCCGTGCTCGGCTTCGGCATGGGCAACTACAATGATGCGCTGATGCAGACGCTGGCGCAAAACGGAAATGGCGCGGCCGCCTATATCGACACGATCGCGGAGGCGCGGAAGACGCTGGTCGACGAGGCGCGCTCGACGCTGTTTCCGATCGCCAAGGACGTGAAGATCCAGGTCGAGTTCAATCCTGCCACGGTCGCCGAATACCGGCTGGTCGGGTACGAGACGCGGATGCTCGCCCGCGAGGATTTCGACAACGATCGCGTCGATGCCGGCGAAGTGGGATCGGGGCAGACGGTTACCGCGATCTATGAGATCGTGCCGGTGGGCGGGCCGCGTGCGAATGGCGATCTGCGCTATGCACAGCCTGCGCAGCGGGTGCCGGCGAGCGCGGAGGAATATGGCTTCGTCAAGATCCGCTACAAGCTGCCCAAGGCGGAGAAGAGCCGGCTGATCAGCACGCCGATCGGCCGCACCGCCGAGTTCGCCCGCCTGGAGGATGCGCCGCAGGAGGCGCGTTTCGCGGTGGGGGTCGCGGCGTTCGCGGAGCTGCTGCGCGGCGGCAAATATAGCGGCGGGACCAGCTATGACGACGTGCTGCGCATCGCCGGCGCTGCGCGCGGGCAGGACCCGTTCGGCTATCGCGCCGAGTTCGTCCAGCTCGTTCGCCAGGCAAAGACAGCGGCGTCGATGGCGAGCATGCGGCGCTGACACGGGCGATCGGGTGCGGCGGCGCGATATGTGCCGCCGCACCTCGCCTCGCCGCGATGCTGCATTCGCGCCGCCTCCGATTGCGGCTATAGGCTTTGGGAAGATGCATCGCTTGCCTCTCCGCACCCATGAACGCCTGTCTGCTTGTCGAGCGGAAGGAGCGGTTGCGTGAACGAACGTGGCGATCTGCCGCGGGCGCTGCCCGACGCTCCACCGCCACGGCCGGCGCAGCGGCGCGCGGCGATCGAGAAGGCGATGGCCCGCTTCGACGGGCGCGAGATCGAGACGCCCGCGCATGCGGAGGCGCCGAGGGCGAGATCGAGGTTGCGCTGGCCGCAATTGTCGGCGCTGGCGACGGCGGCGCTGGTCGGCGTGGTGAGCGTGTCGCTATGGAACTCGAGCGACTATCACGGGGCGCCGCCGCCGCGTTCGTCCGCGCCTGCCGTGGAGGAGCAGGCCGCCGCG
Source organism: Sphingomonas radicis (assembly GCF_051400635.1). NCBI lineage: Bacteria > Pseudomonadati > Pseudomonadota > Alphaproteobacteria > Sphingomonadales > Sphingomonadaceae > Sphingomonas > Sphingomonas radicis. The sequence continues at coordinate 186,920 of NZ_JBLFFG010000004.1, read as the reverse complement.
CCGGCCGAGGCGCCGGCTCCTGTACGTGAGCTCGTTCCTGAAGAGCCTGCGCCTGCGGTAGTTGCCCCGTCACTCAAACGCGGGCCCGGAATTCCCGCCGCGCCTGTCACCCAGCGGGCCGCGGAGGCGGTCGCGCCGCCGGCGCCGGCTGCCGTTGAAGTGTCGGCGCCCCCACCGCCGCCGCCAGCGCCCCCGCCGCCGGCGAGTGCTGCCCGCGCGCGCGGGGAAACGGTCGTTGCCGAAGATATCGGCTCCTTCCCCGATGCTGACGGGATAGTCGTCACTGGAACGCGGATGCGGGGCGCGTTTCGAGCGCAGTCGCAGCCGGATGAACCCATGCCCCAGGCGCGGGTCGCGTCAGGCCGCGGCGATTGGAACGCCTGCACGATCGACGATCCGGCGCGCAGTCTTGCCGCGTGCCGTTCCGTGGTCGATCCCGCCGCTCCGGGCAAAGCCGGCCGGGCGGACGCGCAGATCGCCGATGGGCTCACGCGCGCCTGGGCGGGCGACCACGACGGCGCGATTGCGGCGTTCGACCGCGCGATCGATCTCGCAGGCAAGTCGTCGTTCGCCTATCTGAACCGCGGTCTGGTGCGCGAACGGAGCGGCGATGTGCGCGGCGCACTCGGCGACCTGGACAAGGCGGTGCGCCTGTCCCCGCAATCAGCGCGCGTCTATTACCATCGCAGCCTGGTGCGAGAGCGACGCGGCGACACTGGTGGCGCGCGCGCCGATGCGAAGCGCGCGGTTGCGCTCGATCCCGCCTATCGCGCCGTGATCCGCTGACTGCGTATCCCCCTGGCATCAGGATGGCCGGATCACCTCGCCGATGCGAACGGCATCGAGCCCGAGCCATGCAGCGACCCGATCGAGTTCGACCCCGAGCCGCGCCATCGTATCGACCGGGGCGCCAGTTTCGAGCGTGATGCGGCGCGCGAGCAGGACGCCGACCTGGCGATCGGCCTTGAGATCGACGCGCGCGACGAGTGCCTCGTCCAGGAGGAAGGGCAGCACGTAATAGCCATGGGTGCGCTTGTCCGGCGGTACATAGATTTCGATGCGATAACGGAATCCGAACAGGCGTTCGGCGCGGCTGCGCTCCCAAATCAGCGGATCGAACGGAGCGAGCAAGGCCGCAGCCTGCACGCGGCGGGGCAGGCGGGCTTCGCGATGCATCCAGGCCTTCTGGCTCCAGCCTTGGACGCGTACCGGGACGAGAGTGCCCGCTTCCGCTTCGGCGGCGATCGCGTGATCCGCTTCTTCGGGCTTGAGCCGGAAATAATCGCGCAGGTCCGCGGCAGTCGCAACGCCGAGCGCACGTGCGCTGCGTTCGATCAATGTGCGCTGCGCACTCGCTGCATCGGGGGTGGGCAGATCGAGGATGGCTTTCGGCAGCACACGCTCGGGCAAGTCATAGACCCGGGCGAAGCTCCCGCGGCGGGCCGCGGTGGTGATCTTGCCCGACCAGAACAGCCACTCCAGTGCGTGCTTGGTGTCGCTCCATTCCCACCAGCCGCTTTTGCTCGACCCGTTTTCGAAATCGGCGGCGGTCAGCGGCCCCTCGGCGGCGATTCGATCGAGCACCGCCTGCGCCTCGGATCGTCGCTCGACCGCGAAGCGCTTCAGGCGCTGATAACCGATCTCGCCGCGTTCGGCGCGGGCCATCCGCCAGCGCAGCGCGGGGTGAAGGTCTAGCGGAAGAAGGGAAGCTTCGTGCGCCCAATATTCGAACAGACGCCGGCGGCGCCTGGGGCCCCAGGCATCGCGTTCGAGCAGTGCACGATCATAGCTGCCCAGGCGTGAGAAGGCAGGCAGATAATGCGCCCGGGTCAGCACGTTCACGCTGTCGATCTGGAAGAGCCCCAGGCGATCGAGGGTCTTTCGTATGTGTGTGGCGGCCGGCCGCTCGGGGCGTCGGATGCCGAAGCCCTGTGCTGCGAGCGCAATCCGCCGGGCGTCTTGAAGGGAGAGAGTGATCGTCACCAGCTGCTGCTTGAGCGCGAGGTGCCGAGAGCGTCAACCCGCGATCGGGCTGCGCGCGCGCTCGATGAATATCGATCCGGCCTCGCGGGCCCGGGCCGCCTGTTCGACGATCCAGTCGCGGAAGGCGACGATCTTGCGGCTGTGCTGTCGCGAGATGGGGTATACCAGCCAGAAGGAGCGGCCCGCGGCTACGACCACGTCATGCGCAGGCACCAACCTGCCCGCCGCGATCTCTGCGCCGAAGAGAATCGGGGAGGCGATCACGACGCCGTGCCCGGCAAGCGCCGCGGCAACATCGAGATGCTCGGCCGAAAGCCTGGTGCCGAAACGAGCGGGGGGCAGGCCGCCTGGCAGCCCGAGCTTTGCATACCAGGCCGCCCACCAGTCCTGGCGGCCGAGGAGCGGGATCGAAGGTGCAACGCCGGGCCTGCCGAGCTGCGCCGCGGCGTCTCTGAGCTCGGGCACGCAAAGCGGCATGAAGATGCTCGGAAAGAGTTCGACGGTCCTGAGCCCCGGCCAATGGCCGCTGCCGTTTCGAACCGCTGCGTCGAACCGGCCCGTGGTTAAATCCTCGGCCGCTTCGGACACGTCGAGCTCGACGGCGATGTCCGGATGGCGCGCGCGAAACAGCCCCAGCTTGGGCGTCAGCCAGCTCGTCCCGAACGTCGGCAGCGTCGTCAGCGAAAACCGTCCCTCTTCGAGATCGGCTGCGCGCGAGAAGCTCGCCCGCAGCCCGTCGAAGGCCTTCGACGTCTCGGCCGCCACTAGCGCTCCCGCCTCGCTGAGCTCTACGCGGTGCGGATGGCGCAGGAACAAGGTGACGCCGAGCTGCGCCTCGAGCCGGCGCACGTGATAGCTGACCGATGCCGAGGACGTGCCCAGTTCCTCGCCCGCACGCGTGAAACTCCCCAGCCGCGCCGCCGCCTCGAAGGCGCGGATGGCGATGAGCGAAGGGAAGCCTCGATCGAGCACAAATATGACTTAGCCTCTGGCCGAAAGCTTTGCATAGCCTGGAGTGGCCCGACCCTGTCATCTCTTCCCGGCACTTCGGCGGGAGAGAGGGATGCGGCTCGGACGAAGAGTTATGATTTTCGGCGCGGGCGCGGCCGGTCTGTCAGGCGCGATCGGACCAGCGCGCGCGGCGCGCCTGTTCCGCAGTGAAAACGGTTCCGCGCACGTGCGCGATTGGGACTGGCTGGTGGGCAATTGGGATGTATGGCACCGGCGGCTCAAGGAAAGATTGGCCGGAAGCACCGAGTGGGAGGAATTCCCCGGCAAGAGCGCGCTCTGGCTCGCGCTCGGCGGCCTCGGCACGATCGACGACAATATCGTCGACATTCCGAGCGGCACCTATCGCGGGCTCACCGTCCGCGCATTCGACCCGGCAAGCGGCAAATGGTCGATCTGGTGGCTCGACGGGCGCAATCCCACACGGATCGACGCGCCAGTCCGCGGCGGTTTCGAAGGTGACAGTGGCGTCTTTCAGGGCCCGGACGTCTTCAAGGGGAAACCGGTCCTGGTCCGCTTCCGCTGGCTCGACATCCACAGCAGCCGGCCGCACTGGGAACAGGCCCTCAGCGCCGATGGCGGGGCGCGCTGGGAAGTGAACTGGGAGAATTTCTTCACGCGCACTGCAGCCGTCCCGACTCCACTACAGAACCATGCGGATCATCAGCGGGACTTCGATTTTCTCCACGGCAGCTGGCGCGTCCGCCATCGCCGGTTGAAGCAACGCCTGGCGGGGAGCGCCGATTGGGAGGAGTTCCACGGCACGCTGGTGAACCGGCCCGTGCTGGGAGGCCAGGGCAATATCGGCGACAATCTGTTCGCGCGTGCTTCGGGCGCGCATCGCGGGATCGGCATGCGCGCCTTCGATGCGGCACGCGGGGAATGGCTGAGCTGGTGGCTGGACGGGCGTGCGCCCACCGGCTTCGGGCCGCCGCTGCGCGGCCGGTTCGCTGACGGCATCGGGACCTTCGACGGGGAGGATATGCTGGATCACCGGCCGGTGCGGATACGCGTGCGCTGGTCGCGAATCACGCGCAGCACGGCGCGGTGGGAACAGGCGATGTCCGGCGACGGCGACGCCAACTGGGAGACCAACTGGATCAGCGATTTCGTTCGTGGGGATTGAAGCGATGATCCATCTCTTCCCGCTCCTCGCGCTCATGGCAGGCGCGGCACCGGCGGCCCCACCGCAGAAAGTGGAGATCGTCGGTACGGCCGAGCCCTTCGCACCCGGTATCGCTTCGACCGGCTATTCCGAGATCCGGCTGACGCTGAGCCCCGACGGCCGCACCGCGCTGTGGTTCAGCCGCGATCGACCCGGAGGGGCCGGCGGCTACGACATCTGGATGTCGCGCCTTGGGTCCAGCGGCTGGGGACCGGCACGACCGGTCTCCTTCAACAGCGTGGGCCGCGACTTCGATCCCGCCTTCTCTGCCGACGGCAGATTCGTCTATTTCTGTTCGGATCGGCCGGGCGGAGCGGGGGGCGACGACATCTATCGCGTGCCGGTCCGCGGCGCCGGCTTCGGGAAGCCGGTCAATCTCGGCGCCCGCGTGAACAGCGCGGGCAACGAGTTCGCTCCCATGCTGTCGCCCGACGGAGCGACACTGCTCTTCTCGAGCGATCGTGCCGGGGGCGCGGGCGGCCACGACCTCTTCACCGCCCGGCAGCGCGCGCATGGATTCGCAACCGCGGTTGCGCTCCCGGGTGCCGTGAATACGATCGCGAACGAGTTTGACGCGACCTTCCTGCGCGACGGAACGACCATCGTCTTTGCGCGCGCCATGGATTTCCGGAAGGACAGGGTAGATCTGTTCCAGACGGCACTGGAGCGAGGGGGCTATGGCGCCGGCACCATCCTTCCGAACAGCGTCAATAACCAGTCGGATACCTATGGGCCGATGCTCGACTGGTCGGAGCCAGATCGGCTGACCTTCTCCGGCCAGCGAAACGGATCGGCCGGCATGGACCTGTACCGAATCCGCTACAGGCTCTAGCCTGACGACGTGCGAGCGGGCGAACCGAGCAGAAGGCGGGCCTGCGTGCCCCAGCCGCCGATGAACAGGTCCTCGGCGCCGTCGCCGTTCACGTCGCCTGCGGCCATGCTCCAGCTTCGGCCAGTGGTTTCCGCGGGGATCGTGGCGGCCGTGACATCGCGGAAGCGGCCCTGGCCGTCATTCGCATAGGCGCGAACCTGGAGCGGCTTGAAACCGGGGACTTCGATCGCGCCCACGATCAGATCGGGATCGCCGTCGCGGTCGAAGTCGGTGACGATGCCGCCCCAGCTGGAGAAGCGATTGGCGGGCAGCCGCGCTGCGGTCTCGTCGACGAAGCGCCCCGACGCGTTCTGGATCAGCAGCCGCGCCTGCGGGTCCTTCTCCCATTTGCCCGCATTGCTCGTCAGGTTGAGCAGCAGGATGTCCGGCCGCCGGTCCTTGTTGGCGTCGAATACATGGACTTCGCGCGTCTCTAGCGGTGTCACCTGATCCAGCCGGTCCGATGCTTCGGCGAAGCGGCCTTTGCCGTCGTTGATCAGCAGGCGGGTGGGCGGCGCCTCGGTGGCCACTGCCATGTCGAGATCGCCATCGCCGTCGAGATCGGCGAGCGCAACGCCCTGCGCCTTGTTGCGGACCTGGGGCAAATGCGTGGCAGTGGCGTCGGTGAACCAGCCGGGACGACGCGGATCGTTGAGCCATAGGAAATTGCGCCCGCCGTCCTCCTGCTCCTCGCCCGAGATGCCCGTGTTGCCGACGACGATGTCGGGCAGGCGATCGCCGTTCACGTCGCCCACCGCCAGCCCGTTGCCCACGCTTTTCGCGGGCAACCGGGCGCTGGCATCGATGAACCGTCCGCCGCCCTGGCCCAGGAAGAGCTGGTGCGTTCGGTCGTCCTCCGCGACGAAGACCACGTCGATGTTGCCGTCGCGATCGAAATCGGCGACGCGCACATGCTCGGTATCATGGGCAACTTGCCCGAACGCGCCCTCCTGCCAGGTGAAGCGCCCCTGGCCGTCGTTCAGATAGAGCCGGTTGGCCGCGCCCTCCACCGCCAGCGCCGCATCGAGGTCGCCGTCCTTGTCGAAATCGGCGAGTGCGATGTCTAGCGCGTGCAGCTCGGGCGCCTGCGGGAGGTGTGTGGCAGTGACGTCGCGGAACAAGGCTTGCGCGGCCGGCTCCGGGGGCGTCTGCGCGTTGCAGGCCCCCGTGCCGAGCAGCATCGCCGCCCATAGCAGCGGGAGGCGGTACCGGGGATCGTCAGCAGTCGAACCCATTTCCCGTCTCCCGTTCCGTCAGCCTCAGATCGCGCCTGCCTTCATCTGCTTGACCGCGTGGTCCGCAGCGCGCGCGGTGAGCGCCATGAAGGTCAGCGACGGGTTCACGCACGAGATCGACGCCATCTGCGCACCATCGGTGACGAACAGGTTGGCGGCATCATGTGCCTGGCTCCATTTGTTGAGCACCGACTGGCGAGGGTCGAGGCCCATGCGCGCGCCGCCCATCTCGTGGATGGCGTCGCCGGGAACGTGCTCGCTCCGGTTGCTGGTCACGTTGAGCAGGCCGGCTGCCTTGAGCATCTTCTCGCCCTCGGCCCGCGCGTCGTCCATCATCTTGATCTCGTTGTCGCGGAAGGTGACGTCGAAGCGCATCAGCGGAATGCCGAACCGATCGACCTTGTCGGGGTGCAGGCTGACGCGATTGTCCTCATAGGGCAGGCATTCGCCGAACGCACCCATGCCGAACTTCCACGGGCCGTAGCCGCGCATGCCGTGCTTCATCGAAGCGCCGAAGCCCTCCGGCGGCAGCGGATCGCGCCGCGCTCCGCCTTGATAGCCATAGCCGCGGCGGAAGCCGACGCCTTCTTCGCCGCCGACGTTGCGGAAGCGCGGGACATAAACCCCGCCCGGGCGGCGGCCGTATTCGATATATTCGGTCAGGCCCGGGATCTCGCCCGAGACGCCCACCCGGAAGATGTGATCCATCACATAGCGGCCCAGTGTGCCGCTGTTGTCGAAATGGCTCTTGCCGGTTCCGGGGATCCGCGAGTTCATCAGGATCTGGGTCGAGGCCATCGCCGAGGCGCAGAGGAACACGATCCGTGCAGGGATGATCTCGGCCTGGCGGGTCTTGGTATCGACGACGCGGACGCCCGTGACCTTCTTCGTCTTCGGATCATATTCGAGGTTGGAGACGACTGCGTCGGAGCGCAGCGTCAGCCGGCCCGTGGCGCGGGCGGCGGGGAGGGTGACCGCCTGGGTCGAGAAATAGGCGCCGAACGAGCAGCCGCGTCCGCACTGGTTGCGGAACTGGCACTTGCTGCGGCCCTGGTCCGGCTTGTCCTCGGTCATGTTGGACAGGCGGGTGTTGATCAGCTTGCGGCCCGGCGAAGTCGCCTCCAGCCGCTCTTTGAGCCACTTCTCGGCGACATTCATCTGCATCGGTGGCTGGAACGCGCTGTCCGGCAGCTGCGGCAGGTTCTCGCGCGAGCCTGACACGCCGATGTACTTCTCGACATAGTCGTACCAGGGGGCGAGGTCGTCGTAGCGGATCGGCCAGTCAATCCCGACATTCTCGCGCTTGTTGGCTTCGAAATCCTCCGGGCTCCAGCGGAAGCTCCAGCGGCCCCAGATCAGCGACTTGCCGCCCACTGCGGCGGGGCGGATCCAGTAGAATTTCTCCCCCTCGTCATATGCGTAGGGGTTCAGCCGGTCGTTGTTGTAATATTTCTGGGTGCCGGGCGAGACATAGCCGTGCTTGGCGATGAAATAGTCGCTCTCGACCAGCTGCTTCGGCATCATGTCGCGCGCCGGGATCTCGTACGCGGGCTTGCCGTCGTAGTCATAATCCTCGCCGTGCTCGACCATGATCCCCCGGTCGAGCATCAGGACCTTGAGGCCCTTTTCGGTCAATTCCTTCGCCGCCCATCCGCCGCTCACTCCTGAGCCGATGACGATCGCATCGAACATGTCCGCCATGACAATAATCCTCGAATAAATGCTACGCGCCGAGCCGGCTGAGCGTGGCGAAGCTGGTCTGAATGTCGGGAAGATAAGGCGCGGGCGACTGATCGTTCTCGACGTAGAAATGCTTCACGCCCGCGGTCTGGTTGAGCGTGAAGATGTCGGCGAAGTCGATCACGCCCTTGCCGACGCTGGTCATCTTGCCGTCGGCGGTGCGATCCTTGACGTGATAGGCATAGATGCGACCCGGGAGTCGCTGGATGATCGCCTTGGGATCCTCGCCCGCGGCGATTGCCCAGAACAGGTCGAGCTCGATCTTGACCAGCGCCGGATCGCCTTCGGCCACCAGCGTGTCGAACAGGCTCCGCCCGCCCGGCTTCACCGTGAACTCGAAATCATGGTTGTGATAGGCGAAGTCGAGCCCGGCCTTCTTGAGCCGCTCGGCATAGCGGTTGAAATCGGCCACCGCCGCCTTCCAGCCCTCGGCCGTGCGGTGCGCGTCGCCCATATACGGCACGATCACCGTATCGGCGCCGAGCGTCTTGGCCATCTTCACCGCACCGTCGAAATCGGCGGTCAGCGCTTCATAGCCGACATGGATCGAGGGGGAGGTGAGGCCCAGCCGGTCCATCGTCTTGCGGAGCGCGGCATGATCCATCTTGTCATAGCCGCCACCGCCATATTCGACTTCGCGATAGCCGATCGCCGCCACCTTCTCGAGCGTGCCCATCGGGTCCGGGGCGAAGAGCTCGCGGACAGTGTAGAGCTGCAGGCCGATCGGCCTGCGGCTCGCCTGTCCCAGGGCAGGGCCCGCCGCCAGCGCCGTCGCCAGCGCCGCGCTGCCTGCCATCCATTGCCGTCGGCTGATCATCATGACGAAAACACCTTCTTGACCTGCGAATAGGGATAGGCGCCGTCGTACCGCCCGGGGACAGGCAGATATTCGCGCTCCTGGGTGATGCCGACCTCCGACGTGAAATAGCCGGTGACCACGAGCTGGCGGAACTTCTCGAAGAAGTCCTTGCCGCCGGGCAACTTGTCTTCCATCGCCAGCGTCAGCAGCGCGTCCTGCTGCGCCGGCGTCGCCTTGGACGCTGCCACCTTGTAATCGTCCTGGCTGCGCTTCTCGATCGCATCGAGCCCGGCGAGGATCGGCTTGCGATCGTCGGGCAGCGACCAGTCGGCGAGCAGCTTCTCGATGAAGGCGGGAACGCCGGCGGTGATCGCGCCCGGCGTGTCGGTGGTCGGTATCACGCGCTCGCTGAGCGCGGACACCAGCGCGCGCTGCTCGGCGCTGAATACCGGCGAACTCGGCGGGCCGCTGCTGATCGGCGTCGCCTGTGCCCCTGCCGCGCGGGCGATGGGAGCGAACAAGCTGGCTCCGAACATGGCGACGATGCCGGCCAGCGCATCTCTGCGGTCGATGATCATTTTACGGTGCCCTCGAAGTCATAGCTCGCCGCTGCCTCGGGCAGACGGCGCACCCAGATGTTGCGGTACGATACCGGTGAATCGTGATCCTGAAGCTGGATCGGCGCGGCATCGCCATGCGGTTCATACTTGCCCACCTTGCGCCAGATCGTGCCGCCCAGCCACGGCTGGCGGTTCTGCACCAGCACGCCGTTCAGGAAGGCGGTGATATAGGCCGGGCGCAGCAGCTTGCCGTTCGCCCCGAAGCGCGGACGCTCGAAAACCACGTCGTAGCTCTGCCATTCGCCGGGTGCGCGCGAGGCGTTCACCAGCGGCGGCTTCCAGCCATAGATCGCGCCGACGGTGCCGTCGGCATAGGTCGGGTTGTTGTGCCCGTCGAGGATCTGGATCTCGTAGCGCTGCATGAACCAGATGCCGCTGTTGCCGCGATCCTGCGAGCTCTTCTCGGGAGGATTGGGCGAGCGGAACTCGAGGTGGAGCTGCACGTCCCCGAAGCTCTGCTTGCTGACCAGCGCGTTCTCGCCCGCCCCAGGTGCACGCGGCGGCACGGTCAGCACGCCGTCCTTCACCGACCACGGCCCGGCCTGCGGCTGCCATGCATCGAGCGACGTACCGTCGAACAGCACCACTGCGTCCGAAGGTGGGGCGCCCAGCACGGGCCCCGGCGTCACCACTTCCGGATAGGGCCGATCGGCATCATGGACTCGCCATTTGCCGCCGGGCAGCATCGGTGTGTCCTTGAACCCCGGCTTCTCCTGCGCCGCGGCGGGGCTCCCCGCCGCGCAGGCGACCGCGATTGCGGCGCCCCATGCGATACGCTTCACTCGTTCCTCCCTCATGCCGCGTCGATCTCGCGATAGGCGGCGACCAGCCGCTCCTCGCCAGCGCGCCCATCTATCGAATTGCCGTGCTCCATGCCGATCACGCCGGCGAACTTCTTCGCGCGCAGCCAGCGGACCACGTTGCGATAGTTGATCTCGCCGGTGCTCGGCTCCTTGCGGCCCGGATTGTCGCCAAACTGGATGTAGGCGATCTCGTCCCAGCAGCTTTTCAGCGTATTGATCAGGTTCCCGGCCTGGATCTGCTCGTGATAGAGGTCCGCCAGCACCTTCACCGCCGGGCTGTTCGCGCCTTTGGCGACGGCGAAGCCCTGGGGAATGGTCTGCAGGAACACGCCCGGATGGTTCACCAGCGTGTTGAGCGGCTCCATCACCATGACCAGCCCGTGCGGCTGAACGATCTCCGCGGCGCGGCGCATCGTATCGACGATCCGGCCGGTTTGGATCTCGACCGGCAGCTTGCGGTCGAGGAAGCCGGGGACCACCGTCATCCACTTGGCATTGATCCGCTTGGCGACGTCGATCGAGGCGCGGACATCGGCGAGGAACGCCTGGCGATCGGCATCGTCGTCGACGCCGAGCAGCGGGCGGAAATCGGCCCATCGCGGCATGCTCGCGACGAACACGCCCATCGTCATGTTCCGTTGCTGGAGCGCACGCGCCATCGCGGTCTGCTCCGCCACCGTGCGGCCCGCCGCCTCATTGTCCTCCCAGGCGGTGAAGCCCATGTCGGCTGCATACGCGATCTGCTCGAGCCGGTTGCCGCGGCTCTTGAAGCTGCCCTCGTGCGGCGCATAGCCGAGCGAGAAGCGCGCGGCGTTCTGCGCACGCGCCCCGTTCACCACCGTCGTCGCGGCAGCGGCCACCGCCGCGCTACCGGCCAGCACGGTGCGACGCGAGACGCTCATGCCGCCTCACCCGCGAGCGCCGCCCGCGACTTGCCGCGCTCGCGCAGCCAGATGAAGCCGAACACCGCGAGCAGGATCACCGGCAGGATCGCCAGCCGCTGGAACGAAACCGACGCCGCCGCGTCCTCGACCGCCAGCTTCGCCGCGCCGGTCAGCTGCGCAAAGGCTTCGGGCCCGCCGGCGAACTCGATCTTGGCCTGATCGAACATCGCACCGAGCCGCGGCAGCACGAAGAAGCTCGCGAGCGCGCCTGCCGAACCGACCAGCCCCATCGCCCAGGACCCGCCGCGCGGATAGCGCTCGGCGACCGAGGCGAGCATCGTCGGCCACATCACGCACACGCCCAGGCCCCACACCGTGGAAGCGAGGATCGCCGCCACCGGCGACTGCGCCTGGCTCAGCATGAACAGTCCGATCGCAGCGAGCAGGCTCGACACCCAGAGCAGCCCCGGATTGGAGATCTTGTTGGCGAGCCGCCCCGCGAAGTGGCGGAACACGAACATCAGCGCGTTGACGTAAACGAGCAGCAGGATGCCGCGCATGCCCACCCGATTCGACAGGGCGACGTCGATCCACTGGCCAGGCGCCAGCTCGGACGCGGCGGTCAGGAACATCGCGCCGAACCAGATGAAGAAGCTGGGGCGGCGGAACACTTCGCTCACCATCTCGCCGAAGCTCACGCCGCTCTCGCTGCGGAGCGGGGGCGGGAAGGTGGTGGTCGCGGCGATCACCACCGTCGCGACGGCGGGGATCATCACCAGCGCCATGATGCCCTGCCACGGCAGGGTCGCGGAGAGGAAGAAGCCGGCGAGCCCGCCGATGATGATGCCGCCCGGGAACCAGGCGTGGAGCACGTTGAGCCGGTGAGTGGTGTCCTCGGGATAGAGCTGCGCGGTCAGCGGATTGATCGCCGCCTCGGTCAGCCCCCAGCCGATGCCGCTGAGCAGCATGCCGAGCCAGACCAGGGTGTAGACGGTCATGCCGGTCGCGAGGTTGCCCGCGGTGATGATCAGCAAAGGACCGAAGACGAAGCACAGGCCCGCGCCCAGCAGGCAGCGCTTCATGCCGATCTGGTCGAGGAACGCGCTGGCGACGAACAAGGTGATCGCGAAGCTGAGGAACGCCGCGCCGAGCGCGGCGGCGAGCAGCTCGCCCGCCTGCAGCGGCGCGATCGGATCGATCCATTCGGCCTTGAGCCCGCTGGCGATCGCGCCGCGGATCGCGAGGCTGGAGGCGGCGGTGAACAGCGCCAGCACGCCCAGCCAGAACAGCCTTGCCTTGTTCAATGTCGTGGCCATTTGGCGCTTCCCTCCCCTTATCGTTCTTGCCCGCTCGGTCTTGCCGTCAAGTCAGGCCCAATAGCTTGCGGTTGAGCCCCGGATCGCCGCCGCCCGCGAAATCGTCGAATGCCTTGTCCGCCCGGCGGATCATATGCGCCGCGATGAACGGGGCACCCTCGCGCGCGCCATCCTCGGGATGCTTGAGGCAGCATTCCCATTCGAGCACTGCCCAGCCTTCGTATCCATACTGTGTCAGCTTCGAGAAAATTCCGCCGAAATCGACCTGCCCGTCACCGAGCGAGCGGAAGCGGCCGGGGCGGTCGACCCAATCCTGGAAGCCGCCATAGACGCCCGAGCGCCCGGTGGGGTTCAGCTCCGCGTCCTTGACGTGGAACATCCGGATCCGCTCGTGATAGATGTCGATGAACGACAGGTAATCGAGCGCCTGCAGCACATAATGGCTGGGATCGTAGAGGATGTTGGCGCGCGGATGGTTGTCCACGCCCGCCAGGAACCGCTCGAACGTCACCCCGTCGTGCAGGTCTTCGCCCGGATGGATCTCATAAGCCACGTCGACGCCCTGTTCCTCGAACGCGTCGAGGATCGGCCGCCAGCGCTTCGCCAGCTCGCTGAACGCCTCTTCGACCAGCCCCGCCGGGCGCTGCGGCCAGGGATAGAGATAGGGCCAGGCGAGCGCACCCGAGAAGGTCGCATGGGCCTTCAGCCCCAGCCGCCGGCTCGCCTTGGCGGCGAGATGAAGCTGTTCGACCGCCCATGCCTGACGCTCGCTCGGCTTGCCGCGAAGCGCTTCGGGCGCGAAGGCGTCGAACGCAACGTCATAGGCCGGGTGCACCGCGACCAGCTGTCCTTGGAGATGCGTCGATAGCTCGGTGATCTCGACGCCTGCCTCACGGCAGATGCCGGCGAGTTCGTCGCAATAATCCTGGCTTTCCGCAGCCTTGCGCAGATCGATGCAGCGGCTGTCCCAGGTCGGAATCTGGACGCCGACATAGCCGGCATCCGCCATCCAGCGGGCAGCGGAGGGCAGGGTATCGAATGGCGCCGAATCGCTCATGAACTGCGCGAGGAAAACCGCCGGACCCTTCATGCCGCCGCTCCTTTTCGATCCCAGCTCACTTCGCGGTTTCGGCCTTGAGATAGGCGATCAACGCAGCGCGCTTGGCGGGGTCGGACACCTTGATCACCATCCGCGTGCCGGGCACCTTCTGCGTCGGCGCGGCGAGATACTGATCGAGCGTCTTCGCGTCCCAGACGATGTTCGATTTCTTGAGCGCCGGGCTGTAGTTGAACCCGGCGACCGAGCCTGCCTTGCGGCCGAACAGTCCGTGGAGATTCGGGCCCATCGGACTCTTCGTGCCCGCCTGAAGCGTGTGACAGGCGCGGCACGCGGCGAATGCCTGCGCGCCGGGATTGGCTTGGGGCTGCGCCGCAACGGACGGCAACGCTGTCAGGGCTACTGCAGAGAATGTTGCCGCCACCGGCAGCAACGCGATCAGAGATTTCATTACCCTCTCCGGTATGGCAACGATCGGTCGGCGCCCATCTAAGCGGTTGCCGGCGCGCGGCGCAACCATTTATCAGATATGAAAGCGACCGGCCGTTGGTCGCGAACATCCAGGAGCGGACCCCAATATGGCGACGAGCACGCAACCGAAGATTCGATATGGCATGGTCGGCGGCGGCGAAGGCGCGTTCATTGGCGCGGTGCATCGCATGGCGGCCGCGCTCGATGGGGAATATGCTCTGGTATGCGGCGCGTTCAGCAGCGATGCCGGTCGCAACGCGCGGAGCGCCGCGGCGCTGGGTCTCGATCCGTCGCGCGCCTATCCGACGCTCGAGGCTCTGCTCGCCGGAGAGGCCGCGCTGCCCGAGGATCAACGGATGCAGGCGCTGGCGATCGTGACGCCGAATCACCTGCACGCGCCTGCGGCGATCGCCGCGCTCGATACCGGCTTTCACGTCTTTTCCGAAAAGCCGATGGCGCTGGATCTCGCCGAGGCGCTCGCGATCGAGGCAGCGGTTGCGCGCAGCGGCAAGCTCTATGGCCTCACTTTCACCTACAGCGGCTATCCGCTGGTCGAGGAGGCGCGGGTGCGCGTCGCGCGCGGCGACTTCGGCACGATTCGGCTGGTGCAGGCCGAATATTGGCAGGGCTGGCTGAGCCAGCCGATCGACCGCGACGGCCAGAAGCAGGCCGAATGGCGCACCGATCCGGCGCGTGCCGGGCTCGGCGGCTGCCTGGGCGATATCGGCACCCACGCCTTCCAGCTCGCCGAGCATGTCTCCGGCCTGGCGGTCGAGGCGCTCAGCGCGGACCTCACCATCCATGTTCCGGGCCGACGCCTCGACGACGATGTCGCGGCGCTGCTGCGATTCGAAGGCGGCGCGCGCGGCGTGCTCAAGGCGACGCAGGTCGCCGCGGGCGAAGAGAATGGGCTGCGCCTGCGCGTCTATGGCGAGAAGGGGGGTCTCGAATGGTCGCAGATGGAGCCCAACACGCTCACGCTGCGCTGGCTCGACCGTCCGGCCGAGATCGTCCGCGCCGGAGGTCCCGGCCTCGATCCGCTGACAATGGCGCGGCTGCGCACCCCCTCCGGACACCCTGAAGGCTATATCGAGGCGTTCGCCAACCTCTACCGAAGCTTCGGGCAGGCGATACGATCCGGTGCGGAAAGCCCGCCGGCGCGCGGCGTGGCCGGCTGGTTCCCCGGCATCGGCGATGGTCTCAGGACGATGACCTTCGTCGAGGCGATGATCGAGAACAGCGGCGGCGCGGCCAAATGGACGTCGCTCGCAAGCGTCCTCGATGCGCGCCGCGGCCAGTCCTAACGCGATTCGCCGAACAGGCTGGCGGCGGGCAGCACCTCTGACGCGCCTGAATGGCGCGTCACGGCATAGGTGAAGCCGGGCAGCAGCGCATAGGCGCCGATCCGGCCATCGTGGCCGAGCGCGAGGAAGCCGACCTGCAGCCCCTTGATCGCATCGCCGCGCAGGGTGGCGATGTGGCGGACCGCTTCCTCGCACGCCGCCTGGGGCGACAAGCCGGCGCGCATCGAAGCGACGACGCGGGCGGTGCCGGCGATGCGAGTCACTTCCTCGCCGACACCGGTCGAGGCGGCGGCGCCGACCTTCTTCTCGATGAACAGTCCGCTGCCCGCCTGCGGCGAATCGCCCACGCGCCCGCGCATCTTGAATGCCATGCCCGAGGTAGTGCACGCCGCGGCCATGCTGCCGTCGAGCCCGCGCGCGAGAATGCCGATCGTGTCGTGGTTGAGCGATGAACCCGGCGGCCCCGGCAGCTGGTTCTCGATATTGGCGACGGGCCGGTAGCGCGCGGTCTTCAGCCATTCGCGCCATGCCTTCTCGGCCTCCGGCGTCAGCAATTTCGTCCGCTTCATCCCCTGATCGAGCGCGAACCGCGTCGCCCCTTCGCCGACGAGAAGCGTGTGCGGGGTCTTCTCCATCACCAGCCGCGCGACCGAGACCGCGTGGACGACGTCCTCCAGCGCGGCGACCGCGCCCACGCCGCCGTGGTCGTCCATAATGATCGCGTCGAGCGTTACATGCCCGTCGCGATCGGGATAGCCGCCATAGCCCACCGAATGATTGGCCGGGTCCGCCTCGGGCACCCTGGCGCCGGCCTCGACTGCGTCGAGCGCGGAACCGCCGGCCTTGAAGCGCGCCAGCGCCGCCGCGTTCGCTGCCTTGCCGAAATCCCAGGTCGAAACGACTGCGACCGGATCGTCCCCGCCAGCCGCTCGGGCCGTGCCCGCGCCCAGCGCCGCCGCGGCGCCCAGCCCCAGCGCACCACGCCTTGAGATTCGCTCGCTCATCTTCCTCCCTCTTCGGCAAGCGCCGCGCGCAGCCGCGCCACGGTCGCGCGGTCGGTTTCGCGCCGCGGACCGGTTGCGAACCCCAGCCGCAGCGTCGCCGCATCGGGCAGGGGGCCGGAACGGCTCGCCGATCCGTGGACTTCACGCACCCCGGTCTGCGCGACGATCTGCGCAACATTCTCGGGAGTGACGCCCGAACCGGCGATGATCGACAGCCGCTCCCCGGCCGCGGCGACCATCGCGGCAAGCGTCGCCATGCCCTCGGCAGCAGTGGCAGCGCCGCCCGAGCTGAGGATCTTGTCATAGCCCAGCGCGACGGCTTCGCGCACCGCGCCAACGGGATCTGCCACGAGATCGATCGCGCGATGGAGCACGATCACGGCGTCACGTGCCGCCTCGCGGAAACGGCCGAGCGATTCCTGATCGAGCTCGCCATCGGGCCGGAGCGCGCCCACGACCACCCCTGCAACGCCGCGCGAAACCGCGTGGCCGATCTCCGCTGCCATCAGCGTGGCCTCGCCCTCCTCGAGCACAAAGCCGCCCGAACGGGGCCGGATCATCATGTGCACCGGGCAGCCGCTTCGCACCGCCTGCTCCACCAGCGCAGCCGAAGGCGTCAGCCCGCCCAGCTCCAGCGCCGAACAGAGCTCGATCCGGTCGGCGCCGCCCGCGATGGCTTCCCGAAACCCTGCCGGCCCGTCGACGCAGATTTCCACGATCGCCCGCACGGTTCTGCTCCCAGTGGTTGCTTCTTCGTCGAAGCGTCAGCCCAAAATCGTCACTTGCGCGACGATTCGGTGGAAAATGGCCGCGCGCTCTTTGCCGTAGCCCATTTCCGGTTCGGCTGCGCCTGCATCCGGAAGCGCAGCTCGCCGCCCGCCGTGATTTCCTGATGCCGCAGATAGCTGCGATCGAGCGGCCGTCCATTGAGCGACACCGAGCCGACATAAGGCCGCGCGCTGTCCAGCCCCTCCGCGACGATAGTGAAGCGCTTGCCGTTGGGCAGGTTCAGCACCGCCCGATCGACGAACGGCCGGCCGATGACATACTCCAGGCTCCCTGGCGCCACCGGGTAGAAACCGAGCGAGGTGAACAGCAGCCAGGCCGACATCTGGCCGAGATCGTCGTTGCCCGAAAGCCCATCGGGCGTGGGCTTGTACTGGCTCTCCACGATCTGCTTGAGCCGCTCCTGCGTGCGCCACGGCGCGCCAGCATAATTGTAGAGATAGGCAACGTGGTGGCTCGGCTCGTTGCCGTGGATATATTGGCCGATCAGCCCGGCGATATCCTCGGCATGGCTGTAGTCGATCTTCGAATTGTCGAACTCGAACATCCGGTCGAGCTTGTCGATCACCGCCTTGTCGCCGCCCATCAGGCGGAACAGCCCGGCCTGATCGTGCGGCACGAACCAGCTATATTGCCAGGCGTTGCCCTCGGTATAGTCCGACCCATAGTTGATCGCGGTCGGATCGAACGGCTCGCGGAAGCTGCCGTCTGCCTTGCGCGCGCGGACGAAGCCGGTGCCCTTGTCGAAGCTGTTGCGCCAGTTGCCGGCGCGCTTCTCGAACTGGGCGGCGACGTCGGTCTTGCCCATCGCGCGCGCCATGCGGGCGATGGTCCAGTCGTCATAGGCATATTCGACGGTCTTGGACGCGGCTTCGGGTTCGCGGTCGATCGCGACATAGCCGTTCGCCATATAGTCGCCGAGCCCGCCATAAGGGGCGTAGCTGGCGCTCTTGACCATGGCGTCGAGCGCAGCCTCTGCGTCGAAGCCGCGAATGCCCTTTAGATAGGCGTCCGCGATCACCGGTACGGAATGATAGCCGATCATCGTCCAGGTCTCGCGCCCCTGAAACTGCCAGACCGGCAGGATGCCGTGCGGGCTCGCCTGCTGGCTGGCGAGCAGCGAACGGACCATGTCGCTGTTGACCTTCTCGGGCTGGATCAGCGTGAGCAGCGGATGCTCGGCACGGAAGGTATCCCAAAGCGAGAAGGTCGAGCGGAAGGTGAAGCCTTCGGCCTTGTGGACCTGATCGTCCGGCCCGCGGAAACGTCCGTCGGCGTCCCCGGCGATCGAGGGGGCGATCAGTGTGTGATAGAGCGCCGTGTAGAGCATCCGGCGCGTGGGCGCGGGGGCGTCGATCTCGATCTCGCCGAGCTCGCGCTTCCATGCCGCCGCCGTGCCTTGACGGATCGCGTCGAAATCGCCCGGTTCGGCGGCAAGATTGGCGAGCGCGCCGGCTTCATCGACCGACGAGAGCGCCACCTTCACTTCGAGCGGGCGATCGAGCTTGCCGAAGTCGAGGCGCGCCACCAGTGCGCGGCCGGCCTTCTCGGGCAGCACGTCCGATCCGCGGCCGGGGCCCTGGAATCCCTTGTATTCGACCTTCTCTTCCTTGTTGAACAAGGCGTGGCCGGCGAGCGGTGCCGAGAAGCGCATCGCGAAATAGAGCTTGCGCCCGGCCGCCCAGCCGCGCGTCTCGCGCATGCCGGTGACCGTGCCGTCCGGATGTACGCGGAGCGACGACCAGAGGATCTTGCCGGGATAATTGTAGAGCGACGAGCGAAGGTCGAGCACGAGGTGCGCGTCATCGGTGGGGCGGAAGGTGTAGCGATGGACGCCCACGCGCGTACCCGCGGTCATCTCTGCCCGCACCTGCGGATCGGCGAGCGTCACGGCATAATAGCCGGGGGTCGCGGTTTCCTCGCTGTGTGAGAAGCGCGAGCGATAGCCCGATCCCGGCGTCTCGGCGTCGCCAGGTTCGAGCGGCACCGAATCGCCGCTCACCGGCATGACCAGGAAATCGCCCAGGTCCGAATGGCCTGCGCCCGAGAAATGGGTATGCGAGAAGCCCTGGATCGTCGGATCCTCATACCGGTAGCCCGCGGCGTGATCGTAGCATTCGCGGATCACGCACGTCGTGTCGGTATCGGGGCTGAGCTGCACCATGCCGAACGGCGCGACGGCTCCGGGAAAAGTATGTCCTTCGCCGCCGGTGCCGATGAACGGATCGACGTCCGCCGTTCCGTCACGGGCGGGCTGCGCCGCGTCATCGGAGCCGGGCGCTGCGGCGATCAGGCCGAAGGCGAGGGCGGCGATGCAGAGCTTGCTGGTGACACGCATGCAGATCAGGACCTTTTGCGATTCGAGGATGCGGGGTGGCAGGCCGGCGATGTAGCCGGCGGGGTCAGGCGCGTCACGGTGCGCCGGCAGGGCTGGGGCAAACTATCGAAGGCATATGCGATGCACTGCGGGGGCGGTGATTCGTCCGGGAATGGGCGGCGCAGATACTCGTGACCTCCGGTTCGCTGTCATTTTCCCCTCCCGCCGGCGCAGTCGTGCTGTTTGGTTTCGAACGCTGGCACGGCTGTCGAATTCACCAAATTGCTTTCCCAATTGCGCCTGATCCTCCTGTCCCCGCGGCAGCCGCATCGACATTTCTTCTTTCCGGAGAGGCGTTGAATCCAGGCTAACGAAGCCCGGCGGCTTTTCAATTGACAAAATGGTTTATTTAAATGATTTCTCCCGGCAAGGATCGCTTGAACCGGCATGTGGCCGCGCAGAAGACGATCCGGGGAAGGGGAGGCGGCACTCCCCTCGACATTGTGGGGAGGGACTGATGGGTTCGCGGCGGTCGCAATTCTCTTCTTTGACGGTGGCGGCGCGCTTGTGCCTGCTCGCGTCGGCAGCGGTGGTGCTCGCCGGCGGGCCGGTCTCGGGGCAGACGCGCCCCGCTTCTGACAAGTCGAACGAGCCAGTCGACCAGGCCAATCCGCTGGTCGGCACCGCGCCGCTCGACAGGCCCGAGCTGATCGGCAATGCGCCGCCTGCTGGCGAGCCGCTCTATTCGGGTATCACGTCGCCGGGCGCACGGCTGCCGCACAGCGCGGTCGAGGCGGCGCCGGTCAATCTCAACGTCGAGCTGAGCTACCCGACCGGCGTTGCGACGCCTTATTATTACACCAACCCCACGATGATCGGCTTCACCGGCGGCGGCGGGCCGACTTATGGCGCGCGCGCCACGCCGATGCTGATGCCGGTGGTCGGCGACTGGACGGTGCCGCCGGTCTATACCCAGGCTTGGTACGACAAGGCGCACGAAAAGGCGGCGCCCGGCTATTATTCGGTCTTCCTCGACAGCTTCAAGACCAAGGTCGAGCTGACGGCGACGCAGGCGACCGCGCTGATGCGCTTCACCTTCCCGGCGACCGAGCGCGCGCACGTGATCCTCAACCTGCAGGGCCGCGGCGGCGAAGTGGAGATCGTCGGCGACCGCAAGGTGCGCGGCGTGATCGCGAACCGGAACGACAACGAAGCGCGCGATGGGCGCTATTTCGTCGCCGAGTTCTCCAAGCCCTTCAAGAGCTACGGCACCTTCCGCAAATCGCCGGGCAACGCCCGCGGCTATGGCATCGGCGACAAGGACGTGCTGCCCGGCGAGCGCAAGATCGAAGGCGGTTTTGCGGGCAGCTATCTCGATTTCACGACGCGCCAGGGCGAGGAAGTGCTCGTCAAGATCGCGCACGGCGCCAGCTATGAAGTCGCCGAGGCGCGGCTGCGGACCGAAAGCCCGGGCTGGGACTTCGACGGCATGCACGGCAAGGCGCGTGCCGCATGGGCGGAGCTGCTCAATCGCGCGCAGGTGAGCGGCGGCACCGACAAGCAGCGCATGCTGTTTTATTCGACGCTGTTCCAGTCGTTCGCCAGCCCGCGGCTGGTCGCGCGCAAGGGCGAGCAATTCACGACTGCGAAGGGCGCGGTGCAGACCGCGGCCTATGACCGCTACGGACCGGTGCCCTTCTGGGATACCGGGCGCAACCAGATCGTGCTGCTCGAGCTGATGGAGCCCGAGACGGTGCGTGACATCATGCAGTCCGAGCTCGACATGGCGCGCGAGCGCGGCTTCATGAACACCTCGTTCCACGCCGACAACGCCGTGTTCCTGTACCTCGGCGCGATGCGGCGCGGCATCCCGTTCGATTACACCGCGGCCTACGAGTATCTTCGCAAGAACGCGACCGATCCCAAGGGGCCGCGCGACTTCCTCGCCGAATATGACAAGCAGGGCTGGATCTCGGACGAGATTCCGAAGGGCAATCCGAGCCCGCCCTATGCCGGCGGTAAGGCGGGTGTCGCCAAGACGATCGAATATTCGTGGGACGATCATGCGATGGCCGAGATGGCCGAGCGGCTCGGCAAGCACGACGACGCCCGGCTGTTCCGCAAGCGCGCGGGCAATTGGCGCAACGTGTTCGATCGCTCGATCGGCTTCGTTCGCGGGCGTACTGCCGACGGCAAGTGGATCGCGCCGTTCGACCCGGCCGAGCCCTATTACAACTTCATGATGAAGGAGGCCTCGGGCTGGTCGACGCTGTGGCTGGTGCCGCACGACGTGCAGGGGCTGATCGATGCGCTCGGCGGGCGGGCGGCGTTCAACGTCAAGCTCGATGAATTCTTCACCAAGCCCTACAACCCCACGGGCATCTGCCGCGATTGCACCGGCATGATCGGCCAGTACGTCCACGGCAACCAGCCCGACCAGCAGGCGCCGTTCCTCTATGCCTGGAGCGGCCAGCCATGGAAGACGCAGGAGCTGACCCGGCGCATCCTGGCCGATCTCTATGGCAGTGACGCCAGCGGCTACGGCTATTCGGGGATGGACGATCAGGGTGCGACTTCGTCCTGGTATGCGATGGCCGCGCTCGGCTTCTATCCGGTCGATCCGTCGAGCGACGAATATATCATCGGCAGCCCGATCTTCGATCGTTCGGTGCTCCAGATGGGCAACGGTAAGGCGCTCGAGATCGTCGCGCGCAACAATTCGGCGAAGAACCTCTACATCCAGTCGGCCACCCTCAACGGCCGGCCCTGGACCAAGCCGTGGTTCCGCCATTCGGACATCGCGAACGGCGCGAAGCTGGTCCTGGTGATGGGGCCGAAGCCCAGCACCTGGGGCAGCGCACCCGGCGATGCGCCGCCATCGATGTCGCAGCGTTAAGGGGAACAAGCATGCACAAGATGATCCTGGCTTCGATGCTGGCCTTCCTTCCGGCGACTGCGGTGCTGGCGCAGGAAGCGCCCGCCCAGCGCGCCGACGCCGTCTACACCGGCGCGATCACCACGCGCTGGGGCAAGGCGGTCACGCCCGAGAACGCGTGGCGCAGCTATCCGCGTCCCCAGCTCCAGCGCGACAAGTGGCTCAACCTCAACGGGCTGTGGGATTACGCCATCGTCAAGGCCGGTACGCCGCAGCCGCAGGCGATGGACGGCAAGATCCTGGTACCTTTCCCGGTGGAATCGCGCCTCTCCGGCGTCGCGCGCCGGGTGCTGCCCGAGGATCGCGTCTGGTATCGCCGCGAGTTCACCGTGCCCGCCGACTGGGCCGGTCAGAACGTCAAGCTCAACTTCGGCGCCGTCGATTACGAGGCAGTCGTCTGGGTCAACGGCGCCGTGGTCGGCGCGCACAAGGGCGGATCGGACAGCTTCGGCTTCGACATCACCTCGGCACTCAAGCCCGGGACCAACGAAGTCGTCGTCCAGGTCGCCGACCCTACCAGCGCGGGCAGCCAGCCGCGCGGCAAGCAGATCCTCGAGCCCGACGGCATCTGGTACACTGCGTCGAGCGGCATCTGGCAGACGGTGTGGCTCGAGCCGGTCTCCAAGCTCCACATCGCCGACGTCCGCGCGACGCCCAACATTGATACCGGCAGGATCGAAGTCGATGTCGCGCTGAGCGCCTGGGCGAACGACACCGATGCGGTGCGGCTCAGCGTCAAGTCCGGCGGGCAGACGATCGCCTCGACGATCATCCGCGCCAACCGCCACGCCAGCATCGCAATCCCGAGCGCGCATCTCTGGTCGCCCGAGGACCCGTTCCTCTACGATCTCGTCGCCGAGCTGGTGACGGTGAAGGACCCCTATGCCGGCAAGCCGGAGCGCGACCGCGTCGCTTATGACTCGCGCTTCACCACCGGCGAAGTCGATGCCTATGCGAAGGCACAGGTCGATGGCGCCCCGCGCGACACGGTCAAGGCCTATTTCGCGATGCGCAAGATCTCGGTCGGGCCGGGCCATGTGACCGGCCAACCGATGCTGCTGCTCAACAACAAGCCCTATTTCCAGAACGGCACGCTCGATCAGGGCTGGTGGCCGGACGGGCTGCTGACGCCGCCCTCCGAAGAGGCGATGCGCTACGACCTCGAGTTCCTGAAGAAGGCCGGATTCAACATGGTCCGGAAGCACATCAAGATCGAGCCCGCGCGCTATTATTACGACGCCGATCGCATGGGCATGCTGGTGTGGCAGGACATGCCCTCGGGCGGCGGCGAGGACCAGTTCCTCGCCGGCACCAGCCAGAGCCAGGCCGTGCTCTCGTCCGACGTGATGAGCGATCAGCAGGTCGAGCTCTCGCAGATGATCGGCGATCTGCGCGCCTTCCCGTCGATCGTGATGTGGGTGGTGAACAATGAGGGCTGGGGCCAGTATGATTCCGCCACCCTGACCAAGCTGGTGAAGGGCATGGATCCCAGCCGGCTGGTCAATTCCGACAGCGGCTGGCTCGATGTCGCCGGGCGCGACTCCGACGTGTTCGACATCCACACCTATGAGGATGTCCCGCGGGTTCCGACGCGCAGCAGCGAGCGCGCCATCGTGATCGGCGAATATGGCGGCGTCGGGCGGCCGATCGAAGGCCATCTGTGGCGCGCGGGCAAGCGCAACTGGAGCTATCAGGTCGCGAAGGACGCCGACGACTATGTCGCGCGCTACCGGCGCAAGTTCGACGAGATCGTCCGCCAGGCGAAGGTCCACGGCCTCAGCGCCGCGGTCTACACCCAGACCACCGACGTCGAAGGCGAGATCAACGGTCTGCTGACCTATGATCGCGCGGTCGCCAAGGCCCCGGCCGAGGCATTCGCGGCAATGGCCAGGCCGCTGTGGGAAGAGGAGGAGGGCGCCGCCGCGCAGCGGCCAGCCCCCTGACGAGAAGCTAAAAATCCGCGCCCGGCGACGGCTTGTTCAACGAGTCGTCGGGGGCGCGGCACAAATTGCCCCGATCCAATTGACAAATTGCTTTTTATATTCAGGATTGGTCGGGTGAGTGCGTAGCGGCGCGTGAGCCGCACAGTCGAAAACAGGCCGAAGGCGAGAACGCCACGGCACAGGGAGGAGAGACGAGATGAAGTTTCAGCAGATCGAGGGGTCGAGCAGCGCACGCAAGCGAATCGCGCGTGACCTGATGGTTTCGGCCAGCGTGCTGGTCGTGATGTGTGGTACGGCGCATGCGCAGGACGCGGCGGCGACGCAGGGTGCGGGCACTGCCCAGCCCGCGGTGCAGGACCCGACAGCGGCCGAGGCGCCGCAGGAAGACATCGTCGTGACCGGTTATCGCCGGTCGATCGAGGAGAGCCTCCAGCAGAAGCGCGAGTCGAATTCGATCGTCGACGTGATCACGGCCGAGGACATCGGCAAGTTCCCCGACAAGAACGTGGCCGACGCGCTCCAGCGCGTGCCGGGCGTGGTCATCACCCGTGACGGCGGCGAAGGCAGCCGCGTCAGCATCCGCGGCCTTCAGCCGGGGCTGACGCAGACGCTGCTCAACGGCAATTTCATCGCCGGCGCCGACAGCGGGGATCCCCAGCGTTCGTTCAACTATGTGATGCTGCCGTCGAACTTCATCGCCAGCACCGAGGTCTACAAGTCCTCGGAAGCGCGGCTCGAGGAAGGCGGCGTCGGCGGCACGATCATCCTCAACACCCGGCGTCCGTTCGACGTGCCCTCCATGTCGGGCTTCATCTCGGCGGAAGGGACCTATTCGGACACCACCGAGAAGTTCGAGCCGCAGCTCGCCGGCCAGTTCTCGTGGAAGAACGAGGACGAGACGCTCGGCTTCCTCGTCGGCGGCGTCTGGCAGAAGCGCTCGAACCGCGAGCTGCGCTCAAACACCGAGACCTGGCGCTGGTGGAGCGACCGTGACGCGGACGGCAACGTCATCACGCCCGCGACCGACGTCAACGGCAATCCGTTCGAGAACGACGACGCCATTTCCTATTGGCCCGGCGAAGGCGTGACCGCACAGGACGGTACGCATTATTCGGGTCATTGGGCGCCGCAGTCGGTCAATGCCGAAGTGTTCAACCAGGAGCGCGAGCGCTACGGCATCCAGGCGACCGCGCAGATGCGGCCGTTCGACAACCTCACCGTGACGTCGAACTATTTCCGCTTCGAATATACCAGCGACTTCACCAGCAACGTGCTCAAGATCCCCGAATGGGGCTATGGCAACTTCTTCACCGGCGCGACCTTCGACAAGAGCGGGACGATCTTCCAGTCGGCGAATTTCCAGGTGCCGGCCGCAGGCACGGCCTGCCTTGCCAATACGCCCCCGTGCACGATGGAAACGCCGCAGATCGCCGGCACCTACAGCCGCGAGAAGCAGACTTCGGACACGTTCGAGACCGAGGTCAAGTACGAGCAGGACAGCTTCGAGGCAGTGCTCAAACTGGGCAAGACCAGCGCGCGAGGCGGTCCGTCGATGCGGTTCGGCGTTGCCGCCAAGCCGCGCCTGACGGTCACCGGCGCCGAGCAGAACGGCAACTTCCTGAGCTCGTGGGACATTTCTGACGGTATCGCCAACTTCGAGTTCTCGCCGGAGCTTCAGCAGAACATCAAGAACGGCATCGCGCAGATCGACGTCGGCTCGACGGGCTCCAGCTTCACGAACAGCGAGCTCAGCCAGCGCTATGCGCAGCTCGATCTCACGAAGCGGTTCGAAGGCAGCTTCATCAGCTCGGTCCAGGTCGGTGCAAAGTGGCGTGATCTCAGCATCCATCGCGAGACCGGCCGTAACGAATGGTACGCCGATCCGGCCACGCAGCTGCGCTATCAGGATACGCCGGCCGGCGCAGTGGCGCGTCCCGAGTATTTCTACGATCAGCCGATCGACAACATCCCGGGCGGCTTCAACGCCAATGTCGTCCCCGGCATCGATTTCGAGCGGTATCTCGCCTACATCAACTCGACCTATGGCCCCTCGGTGCGCGTCCCCGAGCCGAACAACGTCTACAATATCGGCGAGCGCGTCTGGGCGGGTTATGCCCAGGTCAATTTCGAGACCGGCGGCCTCCGCGGCAACATCGGCCTGCGCGTCGCCAACACCCGGCAGGACGGCGTTACTTCGGATCGCCTCCAGTATCTGAACGACTATTGCGTGGACGGTCCCGAGGGACCCTTCGATCCCGATCGTCCGGTGGGGCCGGACGGCAACTGCCAGGTGCGGCCGCTCGACGACCGGGAAGATATCGTCAACACCCGCGTCGAGCAGACCAAGACCTACACCAATTGGCTGCCGAGCTTCAACATAGCCTATGAAGCCACGCCCAACCTCGTGTTCCGCGGCGCGGTCGCCAAGGTGATGGCGCGTCCCTCGATCAACGATCTCGGGAGGCAGCGTTCGCTCACTTATCGCTCGGCGGCCTATGCCTTCGATCGCGGTCAGTTCGGCGAGTTCGAGGGCTGGTCGGGCAGCGGCGGCAACGCCGATCTCAAGCCCTTCTCGGCGTGGCAGTATGACGTCGGTGTTGAGTGGTATTTCAACCCGGGTTCGGTCGTGGGCGCCACGCTGTTCCGCAAGGACGTGTCAGACTTCGTCGTGCCGCTGGTGCTCGACGTAACTCGCGAAGTGGCCGGCGAGCAGGTGCTGATCCAGCCCTACGACACCGTCGCCAATGGCTCCAACGCCCGCTCGCAGGGCATCGAGCTCTACGCGCAGCATACCTTGTCCTTCGGCCTCGGCGCGCAGGTGAACTTCACCTACAACGATACCTCGGTGGCCGAAATCTCGCTCGATGGCGAGAATGTGGGCAGCTCCGCGCTGGTCGGCAGCGCGAAGACGCAGATCAACGCCTCGGTCTTCTACGAGAATGACTCGATGCTGCTGCGCGCTTCGTACAATCGTCGCGGTGAAGTGGTCGGTGGGCTCGCCTCGGGCCTGAACGAGTATACCGCCCCGTATCAGCAGATCGACCTCAATGCTTCCTATGCGATCACCGACAAGCTCAACCTGACGGCTTCGGTGATCAACCTCACCAAAGAAGAGGAGCGGCGGCACCTGGGCAACGATACCGACGCCCGGTTCACCTACCGCAACTATTTCGGTCGCCGGGCATACATCGGTCTGACCTACAACTTCTAAGCGTATAACTGACGCGCCTGCGAAGCCCCCTCCCAGGCGTCTTTGGAGGTGACCCTTCCCCCAGGGTCACCTCCACCTTTCTTTGGTCGCGAGCGGGTTGGTTGACGACGCGGAACGCGGCACATTGGGGGCAGGAAGAGAAGCGGCATGAAACGATTGATCTATACCGGGCTCACCGCTGCGGCGGCGCTGCTGGTCGCGGGCTCCGCGCCTGCACCGAACCCGGTTGTGCCGGGCTGGTATGCCGATCCGGAGATCCATGTGTTCGCCGGCCGCTACTGGATCTATCCGACCTATTCCGATCATTTCGGCGAGCCTGCGACCCCGTCGCGCATCTCGCCGGCGCAGGCGGAGCTGCGCAAGCAGAAGATGGTCCGCCCGTCCTACGGCTATCAGACCTTCTTCGATGCCTTCTCGTCGCCCGATCTGGTCCACTGGACCAAGCACAGCCGCGCGTTCGACATCGAAAATGTCGCCTGGGCCGCCTTCGCGATCTGGGCGCCCTCGGTGATCGAGGCGAACGGCAAATATTACATGTTCTTCAGCGCCAACGACATCCAGAAGGATGGCGAGCTCGGCGGCATCGGGCTGGCGGTGAGCGACAAGCCCGGCGGTCCCTTCAAGGACGCGATCGGCAAGCCGCTGATCGGCCAGTTCCATAACGGCGCGCAGCCGATCGACCCCTTCGCCTTCCGCGACAAGGACGGGCAGGTCTATCTCTATTACGGCGGCTGGAAGCACTGCAACGTCGTCAAGCTGAGCAAGGACCTCAAGTCGATCGTCCCGCACGAGGACGGCTCGCTCTTCAAGGAGATCACGCCGCCCAATTATGTCGAGGGCTCGTTCGTGATCGAGCGCAAGGGCGTCTATTATCTGATGTGGTCCGAAGGCGGCTGGACCGGCCCAGACTATAGCGTCGGCTATGCGATGGGGCCGAGCCCGGTCGGGCCGTTCAAGCCGATGGGCAAGATCCTGGCGCAGGACTTCAAGATCGCGCGCGGGGCGGGGCACCATTCGGTGGTCAATGTCCCCGGCACCGACGAATGGTACATCGCCTATCACCGCCGCCCGCTCGATACCGATCGGGGCGAGCATCGCCAGGTCGCGATCGACCGCATGGTCTTCAACGCAGACGGCACCATCCGCCCGGTCGTGATGACCAACGAAGGGGTGGCGCCGCGGCCGCTCACGGCCGCGCGCGCGAACAAGCACTGAAAGGGAGCAGGACTTTGAGGACCAATATGGGGAAGCTTCTGCACGGAGCCTCGGTCGCGCTGCTGGCGACGAGCTTGTGCCTGCCGATGCCGGCCGCGCTGGCGCAGGAAGGCGCGGCGCCGCAGGAAGGCGAGGCACTGGTCGACCTCGTCAACCCGCTGATGGGTACCGATTCCAGCTTCGAGCTTTCCTACGGCAATACCTATCCCGCGGTCGCCGTGCCCTGGGGGATGAACTTCTGGACGCCGGTCACCGGCGAGATGGGCAGCGGCTGGGGCTATACCTATGACGCGCACAAGATCAGCGGGATCAAGCAGACTCACCAGCCCAGCCCGTGGATGAACGATTATGCCGCCTTCGAGCTGATGGCGGTCACCGGTCCGCTCCGCATCAAGCAGAAGGAGCGCGCCTCGTGGTTCAGCCACAAGGCCGAGGAGAGCAAGCCCTACAAATATCAGGTCTATCTCGCCGATCACGATGTGACCGCGGAGGTGGTCCCCACTAGCCGCGCCGCGCAGTTCCGCTTCACCTTCCCCGAGAGCGACGACGCGCACATCGTCCTCGATGCGTACAACGAAGGCTCGATGGTGACGGTGGACGCCAAGCGCCGCCGCATCACCGGCTATGTCCGCAACAACAGCGGCGGCGTGCCGGCCAATTTCCACAATTACTTCGTGCTCGAGTTCGATCACGACTTCACTGTCTCGCGCACCTGGGACGAGAACTGGCAGCTTCGCGATACCCCCAAGAGCGAAGGCGCGCATGTCGGCGCGGTAGTGAGCTTCAAGACGAAGAAGGGCGAGCAGGTCGGCGTCAAGGTCGCCTCGTCGTTCATCAGCCTCGAGCAGGCCGAACGCAACCTCGCGCGCGAAGTGGGCGGGGACAGCTTCGCCCAGACCGAGGCCAAGGCGCGCCAGGCATGGGAGACCGAGCTTTCGCGCATCCGCGTTACCGACGCCGACCTGCGCAACCGCCGCATCTTCTATTCGGCGCTCTACCGCATGCTCCAGTTTCCGCGCCCGCTTCATGAGATCGATGCCGCGGGCAAGACCGTCCACTACAGCCCGTATGACGGCAAGGTGCACGACGGCTATCTGTTCACCGACAACGGCTTCTGGGACACCTGGCGCGCGGTCTTCCCCTTCTTCGCGCTGATGTACCCCGAGCTCGACAGCCAGATCATGCAGGGGCTGGTCAACACCTATAAGGAGTCCGGCTGGCTCCCCGAATGGGCGAGCCCGGGCCACCGCAACGTGATGATCGGCTCCAACTCGGCGATCCTCATCGCGGACGCCTATTTGAACGGCGTCCGTGGCTTCGACGTCGAGACGCTGTACGAAGCGATGGTCAAGAACGCGACCACTTCAGAGGGCCGCCCGCGCGACGAGCGCGGCCGGGTGCTCACCGCGGTCGGCCGCGAAGGCGTCGAATATTACAACCGCCTCGGCTATGTCCCCTATGACGTGGGCATCAACGAGAGCGCCGCGCGCACGCTCGAATATGCCACCGCCGATTTCGCGCTCTCCCGCCTCGCCGCCGCGCTCGGCAAGAACGAGGATGCGAAGAAATACGCGGCCCAGGCGCAGAACTATCGCAAGCTCTACGACAAGCAGTCGGGCTGGATGCGCGGCCGCAACCAGAACGGCAGCTGGGCGACGCCGTTCAACCCGCTGAAGTGGGGCGATGCCTTCACCGAGGGCAATTCGCTCCACTACAGCTGGTCGGTGATGCAGGACGTGCAGGGCCTCGCTGACTTGATGGGCGGGGACAAGGCGTTCGTCGATCGCCTCGATTCGATCTTCACCACGCCGCCGCTGTTCGACGACAGTTATTACGGCCAGACGATCCACGAGATCCGCGAGATGCAGATCGTCAACATGGGCCAGTATGCGCACGGCAACCAGCCGATCCAGCATATGCCCTATCTCTACGACTGGGCCGGCGCGCCGTGGAAGACGCAATATCATGTGCGCAACGTGATGGCGAAGCTCTACTCGCCCGAGCCCGACGGCTATCCGGGCGACGAGGACAACGGCCAGACTTCGGCCTGGTACGTCTTCTCGGCACTGGGCTTCTATCCGGTGACGCCGGTGGTCGGCCAATATGCGATCGGCAGCCCGCTGTTCCGCAATGCCGAGCTCAAGATGCCGAACGGCAAGACACTGAAGATCGAGGCCGAGAACAACGGCCCCAAGAACGTCTACATCCAGTCGGTGACCTTCAACGGCCAGCCGCACGACAAGACCTGGCTCGATCGCGCGGCGCTCCAGCAGGGCGGAACGCTCCGCTTCGTGATGGGGCCGACGCCCAACAGGGCATGGGGCGCGAGCAAGGGTGCCGCACCCTTCTCGATGAGCGCACCGGGAGAGGCTAAATGAACCGTCGTGAAGTGATCGCGGGCGCAGGGACGCTCGCGCTGGCGGCCGGGCTCCCCGGCGTGGCGTTCGCGCAGCAGGCCACCAAGCGGCCCCCCAAGGCCGAACGCCGCTTCACCAGCAAGGCGGTCGAGGCCGAGATCGTTCGCGTAAAGAAGAAGATCGCCGACCCCGAGCTCGCCTGGCTGTTCGAGAATTGCTACCCCAACACGCTCGACACCACCGTCACCCTCGGCGAGGTGGACGGAAAGCCCGACACCTTCGTGATCACCGGCGACATCGATGCGATGTGGCTGCGCGACAGCTCGGCGCAGCTTCAGACCTATGTGCATCTGACGCCCAGGGACGCGGACCTGCGCCGCCTCTTCCATGGCGCCATGCAGCGCCAGGCGCGCTGCATCCTGCTCGATCCCTACGCCAACGCCTACACCCGCGACCCCACTGCCAAGTCGAACCTGCCGGCGATCAACGACAAGACCGACATGAAGCCGGGCGTCGCCGAGCGGAAGTGGGAGATCGACTCGCTCTGCTATCCGATGCGCCTCGCGCATGCCTATTGGACGGCGACGCGCGACAATGCGCCCTTCGACGATCTCTGGGCCAAGGGCATGGCGCTCGCCGTCGCGACCCTGAAGGAGCAGCAGCGCAAGGATGGTCCCGGCGGCTATCATTTCCAGCGCGTCGATCCCTCGCCCACCGAGACCTTGATGTTCGGCGGCTATGGTGCGCCCACTAGGAAGGTAGGCCTGATCCACTCGGGCTTCCGCCCCTCGGACGACGCCTGCGTCTTCCCCTTCCTGATCCCGTCCAACCTGTTCGCGGTCTCGGCGCTCAGGATGCTCGCGACCGTGCTGCGCGAGGCACGCGGCGATGCCGCCGGCGCACAGGCCGCGGAAGCGCTCGCCGCCGAAGTCAAGCAAGCGCTCGATGCGCACGGCAAGATGCCCGACGGGCAGGGCGGCGAAGTCTGGGCCTTCGAAGTCGACGGCTACGGCAACGCGATCTTCATGGACGACGCCAACGTTCCCAGCCTTTCGGGGCTGCCGCTGCTCGGCTCGGCCGACCGCAACGATCCGCTCTACCGCCGCACCGCCGCGCTCGCGTGGAGCCCGCGCAACCCCTATTTTTTCTCCGGCACCGCGGGCGAGGGGATCGGTGGGCCTCACATCGGCATGGACATGATCTGGCCGATGTCGCTGATCACCCGCGCGCTGATCAACGACGACGAGGCAGTGGTCCACCAGTGCCTGCGCACGCTCAGGAACACCCACGGCGGCACCGGCTTCATGCACGAGAGCTTCCACAAGGATGATCCAGCGAAGTTCACGCGCAGCTGGTTCGCCTGGGCCAACGGCCTGTTCGGCGACCTAATCCTCGACATCGAGAAGCGCCGTCCCACGCTGCTCGCCCAGCGCTATTGACCGGCAGGAGAAAGCCATGATCGCCGCCAATCGCCGCCAGCTGCTTGCCGGCGCGGGGTTCGCCGCGCTGACCTCCGCGGCGCCGGGGTTCGCGCGGGGGCAGGGGGCGGCCACCTCCGCCAAACCCAATCTGTTCATCGGCACCGGCGGGCATGGCCATACCTTCCCCGGCCCGTCGCTGCCGTTCGGCATGGTCCAGCTGGGTCCGGACACCGACAACAGCCGCTGGGACGCCTGCTCGGGCTATCACCGGACCGACGGCTCGATCATGGGCTTCTCGCACACCCATCTCTCGGGCACCGGCATCGGCGACATGCTCGACGTGCTGGTGGTACCCACCCGCGGCAAGCTCGAGCTCGATCCCGGCAAACTCGACAACCCCGACCTAGGCTATCGCCAGCGGTTCTCCGAGGAGCATGCCGAGCCGGGCTATTATCGCGTGAAGCTCGAGTCCGGGGTGCTCGCCGAGCTCACCGTCACCGAGCGCGCCGGGCTCCACCGCTATCACTTCCCCGCGGGTCCCGGGCACATATTGATCGATTTCGCGCACATGATCCTCGACGTGTGGGACAAGGGCACGATCGTCGACCAGGCCTCGCTGGCGATCGACGCGAACGGCCTGCTCACCGGCAGCCGCCGCGTGCATCGCTGGGCCAAGGGCCGTCACGTGCATTTCGCGATGCAGCTCTCACGCCGCCCGAGCCGCGTCCAGTTCTTCGGCGACGACAACAAGCCCGCCCCGGAAGGGGCGAGGGGCGTCACCGGCAACAAGCTCAAGGCGGCGCTGTTCTTTGACGATGCGGGCGGCGATCCGATCCTGATCAAGACCGGCATCTCGGCGATCGATGTCGCGGGTGCCAAGGCCGCGCTGGCAGCCGAAGCCCCGGGCTGGGGCTTCGACGGCGCCGCGACTGCCGCGCGCCGCGCCTGGGCGAAGGAGCTGGAGTGCGTCCGTGTCGAGGGCGGCACCGCGGACCAGCGCACGATCATGGCGAGTGCGCTCTACCATTGCTTCCTCGCGCCCACGCTCTTCACCGATCGCGATGGCCGCTACGTCGGCATGGACAAGCAGGTGCATCAGGCGGGCGCCGACACGCCCGCGTTCAGCACCTATTCGCTGTGGGACACCTATCGTGCGCTGCATCCGCTGCTCACGCTGGTCCAGCCCGAACGCGCGGCGATGTTCACGCGGGACCTGATCCGCCAGACCCAGCAGAGCCCCTATGGCCCGCCCGTCTGGCAGCTTCAGGGGGTCGAGACCGGTTGCATGATCGGCTGGCATTCGGTCTCGGTGCTCGCCGAGGCCAAGGTGAAGGGCATCGAGGCGGACTATGCCGCGGCATGGCCCAACATCCGCCGCCGCGCCTTCGATCGCGACTATAAGGACAGCGACGGCTCGCTCGGCCGCGGCTATTATTACGACCTCGGCTACATCCCCGCCGACAAGATCTGGGAGTCGGTCAGCCGCACCCAGGAATATGCCTATGACGATTGGGCGATGGCGGTGCTCGCCGAAGCAGCGGGCGCGCAGGACGACGCCGCGGCGCTCCGCAAGCGCAGCCGGAACTACCGCAACGTGCTCGATCCGAAGACCCGCTTCGCGAAGCCGAAGTTCTCGGACGGAAGCTGGTGGGCGGATTATGACCCGATCCAGATCGGTCACGACGTCAAGAAGCACCGCGATTATACCGAGGCGAACGGCTGGCAGGCGACCTTCCTCAACCAGCACGACGTCTATGGCCTGATCGAGCATTTCGGCGGTGATGCCGCGTTCGAGAAGCAGCTCGACGCGCTGTTCAACGCACCTTCGACGCTGCCCGAGAACGCGCCGCCCGACATCTCCGGGCTGGTGGGCCAGTATGCGCACGGCAACGAGCCCAACCACCACGTCGCCTATCTCTATGCCTATGCCGGTGCGCCGTGGAAGACCCAGGCGATGATCCGCCGGCTCTGCGTCGAGATGTACAAGAACGATCCCGACGGCGAGATCGGCAACGACGATTGCGGCCAGATGAGCGCCTGGTTCGTGCTGAGCGCGCTGGGCTTCTATCCGGTCGATCCGGTGAGCGCAGTCTATGTCTTCGGTTCGCCGTTGTTCGATTCCGGCGAGATGCAGCTGGGGCAGGGCAGGACGCTCCGCGTCGTCGCCCGCAACAACGGTCCGGACGCGCCTTACGTCCAGTCGGTGCGCTGGAACGGCAAGCCCTGGACCCGCAACTGGATCAGCCATGCCGATCTGGCCAAGGGCGGAGAGCTCGAATTCGTGATGGGAACCAGGCCCTCCCGCTTCGGCACCGCCAAGGCGGACCGCCCGCCCTCGTTCGGGCGGACGCCAGGCTAGGCGCGACACGGCCGCTGTTGGTGGTCGACCGCCGTCCCAACGATCCGTCATGCTGAACTTGTTTCAGCATCCACCGTGTCACAAGCGAAGACATCGCGAGTGGAGGAGTGGACCCTGAAACAAGTTCAGGGCGACGAAAAGAAGGGCTGATAGCGCGGAAGTTGGCCACAAGCGGGCCGGCTATCGTCGGCGGCGGAACGGCCCAACGCCGATCAGGCGGCGAGTATCGAAAAGATCAGCGGCAGGTTGAGCCGCTGCGGGCAATAGGGTTCGACCTCCCCCGCCTCTATGCGCGCTTCCAGTCCGTCCAGGAACCGCATCGGGTCGGCGCTATCCAGACCGGCGAAGTCTGCGACATGATATTGCCACCAGGCGACCCTTTCGATCCGCTCGATCACTTCCTGCGGGAATCGATAGCGTATCAGTCGCGCCGGCGTACCGCCGACGATCGCGAATGGCGGCACGTCCTTCGATACCACGGCACCGGCAGCGATGACCGCGCCATTGCCGATGGTGATGCCTTGGCGCAGCAGCACATTATGGCCGATCCAGACGTCGTTGCCGATGACGACGGGTCCGCGATCCGGTTCGAACGGCGGCGGTTCGGGAGCACGGCCGAAGCGTCGTTTGATGTCGTCGGTGAAATAGCTCCGATAGGTGAACAGATGCGTGCTGATGTGGTCGAGCGGATGCTCGTTCCCCATCACTTCGCATCCTGCCGCGACGCTGCAATAGCGGCCGATCACCGTCCTCTGCGGCAGCGCCGCATAGCTGTACGAGAAGGCACCGGAATTCCAGAAACTCGCGCCCTGAAAGGTCGCGAACGGCTCCACATAGATCGGCCGTTCGAAGCGCAGCGTGCTCCCCATCGCAATCAGCCCGTCGACCGCATTGTGGTTGCGGAGGAACAGGGGAGTCTCATGCAGGAACCGGCGCATGAAGTCGTTGTACTGCACTTCCAACGGATACTG
Source organism: Sphingomonas radicis (assembly GCF_051400635.1). NCBI lineage: Bacteria > Pseudomonadati > Pseudomonadota > Alphaproteobacteria > Sphingomonadales > Sphingomonadaceae > Sphingomonas > Sphingomonas radicis. The sequence continues at coordinate 151,145 of NZ_JBLFFG010000004.1, read as the reverse complement.
GATCTCAGGTACCATCTTCGCTCCCAACGGCCGCGGGCTCGATCGCAGCGCACGGGGCGACAACCGAATTCCAGTGCTCTCTTGAAGTTTAGAGGGCGGGAGCCCGGGACCCAAATTGGCGGGGGCTTCTCCGGCAGCGAACCCGGTCTTCTGGCCCAGCTTGGAAAGGGCCATCCTTGAGCTGCGCCACCCATTTCCGCTGGAAAAGTAGGATTTGTTCTGCTTTCGTTCGAATGTGCGCAAGCAGCAAAAGCCCCTTCCTCAACCCGCGTCGCAGAGCTGCCGCGCGGCTGCCGCGACGATGGCGCGAAGGCGGTGCGTCGGTGCCGCGTGCGCGTCGCGTTGGTGGCGCGTCAGCGCAGCGTCACTGCTGCGTCGACGCCGCGTGGGTGTAGCGTCACTGTCGCGTCGGTGGCGCGCCAGTGTCGCGTGGCTGCCGCGTGACTGCCGCTTCGTGGCTCGTCGCTGCCGCTTCGGCCGAAGAAACGCGTTATCGAGTCAAGCAAGTCAACCAACCGAGTCAATTTCGGCCTGCACTTCTTCCGTTCCACCGGAAATTGGTCGTTGCCGTGCCAAGGTCGCGGCTCACCTCTACTCAGGTCGGTGCCTTCCACAGCGCCGCCTGCTTCGGCAGCAGGAAGTGGCTGAACGGCAGGATCGCCGCGCCCACCGCGGGGGCATCCTCCGAGAGCGCGGCGCGAATCACCGGCGCGACGGTCGGCAGGATGCTCGTGCGTTCCTTCATCAGCTCGTTGGCACGCGCCGCGAGCCGGTCGAGGATCGCCGTTGGCAGCCTGCCGCCGACCAGCACCGCGGCTGGATTGATCAGGCAGTTGATCGCGTCGAGCGGCACGATCAGCTGGCGTGCGGCATCTTCGATCCACGCGCTGACGCAGGCCGCGGTCGCCTTGTCCGGGTCGGTGCCGCGCATCACGTCGGCGAGCCTGCACCCGTTGCGTTCCAGGTGGCGCGCGAGGCCGGAGAGCGAGACCATCCGCTGGATCTCTTCGCCCGGCGCGGCCCCGTCGCCTGCGCGCATGAAGCCCAGCTCGCCGCTGCGCCCGTCCGCGCCGCGCAGGTACGAGCCGTCGACCACCAGCCCGCCGCCCAGGCCCGAGGAGATCAGAACGTAGAAGAAGCTGTTGTTCTTCTGGCCGAGCCCCAGCTGCATCTCGCCCATCGCCGCGGCGGCCGCATCGTTCTCGACGAAGACCGGCAGGTTGAGCGGTTCGCGGAACAGCTCGGCGATGTCGATGCTGTCCCAGGTTGCGTAATCGGTGGGGCGGCCGGGCAGGTCGACAAGCCCGAGATCGTCGGGGATCGCCACGCCCACGCCCACCACCTTGGCCACGTCCACGCCGGCCTTGCGCAGCATGTTCTTGATCGAGCGGCGATAGAGCGCGCGGACATGGTCGGGCAGTGCGAAGTCGACTTCCTCCGAGACGCGCATCAGCGTCTCTCCGGAGAAGTCGACCAGCACGAGCGTGATGTGATCGCGGTCGATGTTGACGCCGATCGAATAGCAGGCATCGGGGCGCACCACGAGCTTGGTGGGCGGCTGGCCGCGCCCGCCGCGGCGCTGGCCCGCTTCATCGATCAGCCCGTCCTGGAATAGCCGCTTAGTGATGTTGGCGATCGCCGGGCCGGTGAGCCCGGTGATCCCGGCGAGCTCGACCCGGGTGAGCGGGCCGAGCACGCGGATGGCGTGGAGCGTCACGCGCTGGTTGTGGTCGGCGGCACGCTCGAGGTTGGTACCGGAGAGGCGGGGGCGGGTGCGGGGCGTGGCCGTCATGCGATAGCGCTACCAGCGGTCGAAGCCGTATTTTTCATGCCTGTCATCCTCGGCCCTCGACTGTCCTTTCCATGGTTTCCAGCGCGACACCGCGGGTCTCGGGGAAATAGCGCCAGATCACTACAGCCTGCACCAGCATCGCGCCAGCGAACAGCCAGAATGGCAATGCTTGGGTATATTGTGCCACCACGGGAAAGCCAAAGGCGATCAGCGCATTCATGCCCCAGTGCGTGGCGCTGCCGAGCGACTGGCCTCGCGCCCGCACCGCGGTCGGGAATATCTCGGACAGATACACCCAGATCACCGCGCCCTGCGACACGGCGAAGAACAGGATGAACCCGATCAGCGCGAGGAGCAGCCATGCCTGGCCCTGGCCCGACGAATAGATGCCGGCGACTGCCGCGAGCGCCGCGGCGGTGCCCACTGCACCGACCAGCAGCAGTGGCTTGCGCCCGACCCGGTCAATGATCGCCATGCCCAGGATCGTGCCGAACAGGTTTGCCACCCCGATCGCCACCGCCTGGATATCGGCAGAGACCGTATCGAAGCCTGCCGCCGCGAAGATGTCGCCCAGATAATAGAGAATCGCGTTGATGCCGGAGAGCTGGTTGAACATGGCGAGCGCGATTGCGAGCAGGATCGGCCGCCGGTGCTGGCGCCAGCTGAGCTTGCCGCTGCCCGGCTCGCCGGCGCCCTCCGCAAATTGTGCGAACAGTGCGTCGGGGTCGCCCATCGACAGCGTCTCGATCGCTTCCCTGGCCTCGGGTACCCGGCCGCGGTGGAAGAGCCAGCGCGGGCTTTGCGGAATGCGCACCATCAGGGCCAGGAATATGAGCGCGGGGACCGCCGCGACGCCGAGCTTCAGCCGCCACGCCAGCTCGCCGCCGCTCGCCAAGCCTATCAGGAAGTTGCTGACATAGGCGCCTAGAATGCCGAGCACGATGCTGAGCTGGAAGAATCCGACCAGCATGCCGCGCCGCCGGGCAGGACTGATCTCGGCGATGTACACCGGTGCCAGCACCGAAGATCCGCCGATCGCAAGCCCGCCGAGGAAACGGAAGGCGACGAGCATGGCAAGGTCGCTGCTCAGCGCCGAGCCGATGGCGGAGACAATATAGGCAACGGCGATCCAGAGGAGGATGGTGCGGCTGCCATAGCGATCCCCGGGCCGGCCCGCCCCCAGCGCGCCGACCAGCGTACCCACCAGCGCGGCGGAGACCGCGGCGCCGAGCTGGGCCGGCGAGAGGCCGAAGCTGGTGCGCAGCGCATCGGTCACCCCGGCGATCACGGCGGTATCGAAACCGAACAACAATCCGGCGAGGCTCGCCGCAATTATCGCCGAGGGGTTCAGCTTGCCGTTCAATGCGCTCACCGCAATCCTCCCATCGACCGTTGAATTATGTAATTTGGATTATTAATGCCGATCGAGGGCCGCACAAGCCCAAGGTTTTCACACGCGGGTACGGCCGCAAGGAGGGGGAATGGCGAAAGGTTTCGGTTCGTCGGAGCAGGCGAGTGCGCCGCGTGACGCTTCGGACGAACGGCCTTGGGCGGGAGTCGAGCTGGGCGGCACCAAATGCGTGTGTACGCTCGCCTTCGGACCCGACCGCGTGGTCGACCGGCATACCGTGCCGACGACCAGCCCGGCCGAGACACTCCCGGCGCTGCTTGAGGTGCTGCACGAATGGAAGCGGGAGCATGACTTCACGGGGCTGGGTATCGCTTCGTTCGGTCCGATCGAGCTCGATCCCCGCTCGCCGCGCTATGGCCAGATCCTCGCGACCAACAAGCCGGGCTGGCCCGGCACCGACGTGCGCGGCGTGCTCTCCGCGCCTTTCGCGGTTCCGGTCGGCTTCGACACCGACGTCAACGGCGCAGCGCTGGCCGAGATCGCCTGGGGCTGCGGTCAGGGTATGGACGATTTCGCCTATGTCACCATCGGCACGGGCATCGGCGTGGGGCTGATCGTCCACGGGCGTCCGACACGTGGCTTCGCACATGGCGAGTGGGGGCATATCCGCCTGCCGCGTGCTGCATCGGACGATCACCCCAGCGTCTGCAAATACCATACGGATTGCGTCGAGGGATTGGCCTCGGGCACGGCGCTCGTGTCGCGGCTGGCCGGGCGGGCCGTGCACGAGCTGGACGCGGACGATCCGGTCTGGGAGCCGATCGTCGGCTATATCGCCGCAATGGCGCATGCGCTGGTCTGCGGCGCCGCGCCGCGCCGTATCGCCATCGGCGGCGGGGTCCTGACCGCCCAGCCGCATCTGCTCGCCCGGATCGAGCAGGCGCTGGTCGATAGCCTCAACGGCTATATGCAGCTGCCCGACGGCGAAGCCTATGTCACCAGCCCCGCCCTGGGCGACATGGCGGGCCCCCTCGGCTCCATAGCGCTCGCGGCGGCAGCGGCTTCGGCGGAGGCCTAGCAGGGCCGCCACCTCATCGCGCGAGCAGCACCTCGAGGACGGCTTTCACATCGTCCTCGCGATAGGGCTTCTCGATCAGCGGCGCCTCGTCATAGCCCTCGGGCGGCGCGCCATAGCCGCTCGCGAAGCTGAAGGGCACGTCGCGCAGCCGGAGCAAATCGGCGACGGGAATGCTCGTGTCGCGCCCCAGATTGATGTCGAGGATCGCGGCGTCGAGCGGTTCGGTCTCGGCCAGCGCCAGCCCCTCGGCCAGCCGGGACGCGGGACCGACGATCTCGCAGCCCAGCGCCGCGAGCATGTCCTCTAGCGCCATCGCGACAACCGGTTCGTCCTCCACCACCAGGATGCGGCGCCCGGCGATTTCAGTCACGCGCGCTCTCCGGCAGCGGCGCGTCGACCGTGCAGACCAGCCCTTCCGGGCGGAAGTCGATCTTCACCGTCCCGCCGAGCTCGGACGCGAGGCCGCGCTCGATCATCCGCGTGCCGAAGCCGCGGCGCGTGGGCGCCTGCACCACCGGCCCTCCGCGCTCCTCCCAGACCAGCGAGAATCGGGGAACGTCGCTGGCCTCGCTGCGGCCCCAGCGGATCCGCACGCGGCCTTCGGCTCGTGAGAGCGCGCCGTGCTTCACGGCGTTGGTCGCCAGCTCATGGATGGCGAGAGCGAGGCTGATCGCGGTCTTGGGCTGGATCGCCAGATCCGGCCCCTCCAGCTCGAAAAGCCCGGCATCGCCGCCGTGCGGCGCCACGGCATCGCCGATGATCTGCGTCATCGAGACCGCCCCCCAATGCTCGCGCGTCAGCAGATTGTGCGCATTGGAGAGCGCAGCCAGCCGCCCTTCGAACGCTCGACGCGCTGCGGCGGGGTCGACCTGCCCCTTGAAGCTCTGCTGGGCGATTCCCTGGACGATCGCCAGCATGTTCTTCACGCGGTGGTTGAGCTCGTCGATCAGCAGCCGCAGATGCGTTTCCGAGCGCTTCGCCTCGGTCATGTCGCGTCCGATCGCGTGCAGGCCCTGGGGGTGGCCCTGCTCGTCGAGGCTCAGCCAGGAATTGATCTCCCAGATCCGCTCGCGGCCGTCCTTGGCGCGGACCTTGAGCGTGAAGCGCGTGGTCCCGCCTTCGACGAGCTTCTGCTGAACCGCCGCGCGCGTGATCTCATATTGACTGGGGTCGATGAAGTCACGGACATGGCGCCCAACCATCTCCTCGGCAGTATAGCCGAGCGCGGCCGACACGGCGGGGTTCACCGAAGTGATGTGCTGGTCGATCGTCGTGGTGATCAGGAAGTCGTTCGCCTGCTCGAAGATCGTGCGGTAGCGCGCCTCGCTCGCGCGCAGTTCCTCTTCGGCACGCCTGCGTCCGGTGATGTCGAGCGCCACCGCGAGCACCCCGAACGGCTCGCCGTCGGGCCGCCGGATCACCGACACCGAATTATTGACCCACACGATGCCGCCGTCCTTGCGGATGTAGCGCTTCTCGTGCGTGTAGGGCGTGCCTTCGCGCACCGCGCGCTCGAACAGCGGGATATTGGCGGCAAGATCGTCGGGATGCGTGATGTCCTGCATCCGCTTGCCCATCAGCTCCTCGCGGCTCCAGCCGGCGATCTCGCAGAAACGATCGTTCACCAGCGTGAAGCGGCCCTCCAGATCGACCTGGCCGAACCCCGCGGTCGCCTGGTTGATGAAGGCCGAGAGCTGCGCTTCGCGCTCGCGCAGCGCCAGCTCGGCCTCCTTGGCTTCGGTCACGTCATGCGCGACGCCGATGAAGCCGATGTGCTTGCCCTGCGCGTCGCGCCGCGGCGAGGAGGTGGAGTGGAGCCACCGCCACTGCCCGTCGGCGCGGCGATAGCGGCCCTCGAGCTCGAAGGTCTCGAGCCGCGCCTCGCCCGCCACCGACTCTGCCAGGATCCGCGCCGCGTCATCCGGATGGATGATCTGGCGCCAATCGAAACGCAGCGCCTCTTCATAGGAGACGCCCAGGAACTCGACATAGGCGCGGTTGACGAAGCTGCGCGTGCGATCGAGCCGCGTGACCCAGACGGCGACCGGCGCGCTGTCCGCGATCAGCCGGAACTCGTCCTCCCCCACGGGAAGCGATTCACGCCCCGTCTCGGCCTCGATCATCGGGATAGCACGCCCCCTTTTGAACTCGTTCCAGAACCTAGCCGTAACTATCTGGGAATCAACTCGGGTCTCTCCGCATCGCCAACACTGCCTGCGCGCGCTTGAGATGCGGCATGTCGAGCATCGCGCCGTCGAGCCCGATTGTTCCAGCCCCAGGGCTGGCGGCGAAGGCGGCGACGATCCGCTCGGCGCGCGCGATCTCGGCTTCGGAAGGCGAGAAGGCGCGATTGATCACCGGCACCTGATCGGGGTGGATCGCCATCATCCCGCGGAAGCCGGCGCGGCGTGCCTTTGCTGCGACCTTCTCCAGCCCGGCGAGATCGCGGAAGTCGCCGTGGATCGTCTCAATCGGCGTCACCTGCGCCGCCGCCGCGCCCGCGAGGCACAGCGCGCGGAAGAGCTGATAGGGGAAGTCGTACTCGCCGCTCTCGTCGCGGTTGTCGGTCGCGCCGAGCGCCGTCGCGCTGTCCTCGGCGCCCCAGGTGAGCGCGGCAAGGCGCGGGCAGCCGGCGTAGTCGCCGAGGCCGAACAGGGCCGGGGCAGTCTCGGTCGCCACCACGATCGTGCGGATGCCGCCCTGGGGAAGGCCGGAGGCTACCTCCAGCGCCGTCAGATAATGGTGGAGCCGCTCGGCCTCGGCGCGGGTCGCCTTGGGCAGCATGATGCCGTCTGGCCGCGCCGGCACCACCGCGGCGAGGTCGGCCAGCGCATGTTCGGTGTCGAGCGGATTGATCCGCACCCATTGCGGCTGGACGCGTTCGGCGGTGCGCAGATGCTCCGCGACCAGCCGCCGCGCCTCGGCCTTGCCGGCTTCGGCGACTGCGTCCTCCAGATCGAGCAGCACCAGATCCGCGCCGCTCGCACCCGCCTTGGCCAGCTTGCGCTCCGAATCGCCGGGCGCAAAGAGCAAGGATCGGGCGATCAGCGGGTCGGTCAATGCATCCTCCTGTTTTCGGGAAGCAGGGGTAGTGCGCGGGGGCGCGGGGGTAAAGCGGCGCGGCGCGGCCCGACAGGGCGCCGCACGGCCTGCGATCGGATGCGGGCGCCCCCGAAATTCACTCGATTGGTTGACTTGCTTGACTCGATAACGCGTTTTTCGGCGAAGGCGACAGGGAAGCGACAGCGAGGCGACGTCGAAGCGACAGTCAAGCGACACCGGCGCGACACGCGCACTACATCGGAGCGACATCCACGCGACGCTGGCGGCACAGCGAAGCGACAGCGAGGCGACACCGACGCGCCATGCACACGACAGCGACACGCCACCCGCGCCGCATTTCCCAACCAAAAGGTTCGATGCTGCTTCTTGCTCACGACGAGAACAAAAGCAGGTCAAATCCTATTTTTCCAGCGGATTTTGCGATGTAGGATTCGCCTAGTTTTTGCCGTTCAGCGCGTTTGCGGCGATGCCCCGCAAGCTGCCGTTTGTTCAGCTCAGTGGGAGATCAGTCAGCGGACATCGCTTTCAGCCGGCGGGCAGCGGTGCCAGGATGAAGTTCAGTACTTTCTGACCGCGCGCATTAGTCTGTTCGGAGACGAGTAAGTATTTCTTCTGCTTCGGCACAGCCCACATTTTGACAGCCGCGCCGTCGGGTCCCTTCGCCGCTCCTCTTATCGCGCCCGGATGACGCGCAGCCCAAGCATCGACCAAGGAAACCCCCTGTGTAAACGTCATACTGGGCGGAGACTGAACCAAGCACACCCGAGGCGCATCCGACACGCCTAGGATAAGTTCGCCCTGAACCAAGACAGGGTGCCCGCCTACTTGATCACTTTTGAAGCCGTCAGCCTTGGCAGCTTTCGTGATCTGCGCTGCCGTTGATCCTGCAATCAGCGGTTCGCAGTATTGGTTCAATGCGCTCTCTGCCGCGATCGGCGGAGAGCCAGGTGAGGGCATGCCACTTGCTATAGTCAAGCTAAGAACCGAGGCGCTTAGAACGAATGTCATGAGCGGTTCCATGCAAAAGGATCGCCCGACATTAGCGGCGGACCCGCTAAAGCAAACTTAATCTCCCGCCGTCTGATCGAACGCTACCGTAACCCTTGACCCATGCGAACAGAAATCCTGGCAGCTACCGGCCTCCAGCTTCCAGAAGCAGCCCGTCTGAAAACCAGCCAATCCGGACGTTGGGAAAAGGGACGCCGAACGCAGTCGGTCGCCGATGTGCCAATCGCGGTATAAAGCCCTTTTCCGCAGCGGGAGAGGGAATGGACGCGAGCGGCCGATAGCCCCTTATAGCCATCATGGCGTGCTCCTGCGAAAGCAGGAGCCCAGGATAGCGCAGTACACAACCACCCTGGGCTCCTGCTTTCGCAGGAGCACGAGAGAACCAAGGTCCGCTATCTACCAATAGCGTCCGACCGGATTATCCCAAGTCGCCAACAGCGCTTTTTTAACCTTGAGTTCGTTCAGGGTCCGATTCTCCGCTCGCAATCCCATTGCTCGTGACACGGTGGATGCTGAAACAAGTTCAGCATGACGGGTCATTGGAGATGGCGGCTGGCGGCGCGGTTGCGGACCTGAGCCCCTCCCCTTCAGGGGAGGGGTTTGGGGTGGGGCATGTAAGCCTCACCGGATCGCTGTCTGTGTTGACAGGCCCCACCCCCAACCCCTCCCCTGAAGGGGAGGGCTAGGCAAGGGTATGAGCGTTTCCCGCTGATCTGGCCTCGTACTTATCTAGGTGCGGGCGGGCTCGCACGCCTGGATGGCGTGCAGCACCGGTTCGGCCCATTCCTTGCGACAGATCAGCAGGTCGGGGATGCTGGTCGCGCGCTGGTTGTAGACGAGGGGCGATCCGTCGATGCGCGAGGCGTGGAGGCCGGCGGCGAGGGCGACGGCGGCGGGGGCGCAATTGTCCCATTGGTGCTGGCCGCCGGTGTGGAGGTAGATCTCGGCCTCGCCGCGTACCACTGCCATCGCCTTGGCGCCTGCCGAGCCCATCGCCACCGGCTCGGCGCCGATCCGATCGGTCACCGAAGCGCAGAGCTGGCTCGGCCGGGTGCGGCTCACCAGCAGCCGCGGGGGCGTGTGCGCCGGGGGCAGGGGCGGCGGGGCGTCGGTTGCGAGCGTGAGGCCGATCCGGGGAAGCGCCACCGCGCCGGCGACCGGGGCGCCGTCGATCGCGATCGCGACATGCACGGCCCAGTCGGCACGGCCTTCGGCGAACTCGCGGGTGCCGTCGAGCGGGTCGACGATCCAGACGCGGCGGCGGTCGAGGCGGACCAGGTCGTCGGCCGATTCTTCCGAGAGGATCGCATCGTCGGGCCGCTCGGCGCGCAGCCGGGCGAGGATCAGCGCATTGGCCTCGCGGTCCCCGCGTGCGCCGTCCGCACCGTCGGCCTGGACGGCGAGAAGGAGTGCGCCTGCCTCCTCGGCGATGGCATGCGCCAGTTCGGCGTCGGTCAAATCACCGGGCTCCAGCTTCCCATGATCGTCTCCACGATACGTTCGGCCGCTTCTTCGGGCGTTTCGCGCGTCGTGTCGATCCGGATCTCGGCGCTCTCGGGCCGCTCATAGGGGCTGGAAATGCCGGTGAAGTTGGCGATCTCGCCCGCGCGCGCCTTGCGATAGAGCCCCTTGGGGTCGCGAGCCTCGGCGACTTCAATCGGGGTGTCGACGAAGATCTCGACGAACTCGCCCTCGGGCAGCATCGCGCGCACCATCTCGCGCTCGGCGCGGAAGGGCGAGATGAAGGCAGTGAGGACGATCAGCCCCGCATCGGTCATCAGCTTGGCGACTTCGCCCACGCGGCGGATGTTCTCGACCCGATCGGCATCGGTGAAGCCCAGGTCGCGGTTCAATCCGTGGCGGATATTGTCGCCGTCGAGCAGGAAGCTGTGCTTGCCGAGCGTGTGCAGCCGCTTCTCGACCAGATTGGCGATCGTCGATTTGCCCGAGCCGGAGAGGCCGGTGAACCAGAGAAGCTTGGGCTGCTGGCCCTTTTGCGCGGCATGCGCCTCACGCGTGACTTCGATCGCCTGCCAATGGACGTTCTGCGCACGGCGCAGCGCGTGGTGGAGCATGCCCGCGGCGACGGTGGCGTTGGTCGCCTTGTCGATCAGGATGAACCCGCCGAGATCGTGGCTCTCGGCATAGGGTTCGAAGACCAGCGCGCGATCGGCAGCGATCTCGGCGACGCCGATGTCGTTGAGGCCCAGCGTCTTGGCGGGAGTCTTCGCGAGCGTGTTGACGTCGATCGTGTGCTCGGGCTCGCGGATCACGGCGCTCACCGTCTGGGTGCCGAGCTTGAGCCAATAGGCGCGGCCCGGGAGCAGCTCCGCCTGGTCCATCCAGACGATCGTCGCCTTGAACTGGTCGGAGACTTCCGGCGGCGCGTCGGCTGCGGCGATCACGTCGCCGCGCGAGCAATCGACTTCGTCGGCGAGGGTGAGGGTGACCGATTCGCCTGCGACGGCCTGCTCGCGGTCTCCGCCGAACGCGACGATGCGCGCGATCCGGGTGGTGCGGCCCGAAGGCAGGATGCGCACCGGGTCGCCGGGGCGGACGGTGCCGCTCGCGATCAGCCCTGCGAAGCCGCGGAAGTCCAGGTTGGGGCGGTTGACCCATTGGACGGGCAGGCGGAAGGGCCTGGCCTGGTCGGCATCTCCATCGACCTCGACGGTTTCGAGATGCTCGACCAGGGTCGGCCCGGCGTACCAGGGCATCGCATCGGTGCGCGCGGCGATGTTGTCGCCCTTCAGGCCCGAGAGTGGGATCGGAGTGAAGCCGGCGATGCCGATCTCGTCGGCAAAGGCGCGGTAATCGTCCACGATCGCTTCATAGGCAGCGCGATTGTAGCCGATCAGGTCCATCTTGTTGACCGCTAGCACGATGTGCCGGACCCCGAGCAGGTGCGCGAGATAGGAGTGGCGCCGGGTCTGGGTGAGCACGCCCTTGCGCGCGTCGATCAGGATCACCGCGAGGTCGGCGGTCGAGGCGCCTGTGACCATGTTGCGCGTATATTGCTCGTGGCCGGGCGTGTCCGCGACGATGAACTTGCGCTTCTCGGTCGCGAAGAAGCGATAGGCGACGTCGATCGTGATGCCCTGCTCGCGCTCGGCGGCGAGGCCGTCGACGAGGAGGGCGAAGTCGATCTCCTGGCCCTGGGTACCGAGGCGTTTGCTGTCGGCTTCGAGCGCGGAAAGCTGGTCCTCGAAGATCATCTTCGAATCGTAGAGCAGCCGCCCGATCAGCGTCGACTTGCCGTCGTCGACCGATCCGCAGGTGATGAAGCGCAGCAGCGACTTGTTCTGGTGGAGCGCGAGATAGGCCGAGATGTCCGACGCGATGAGGGCGTCGGGCACATAAGCCCTCTCCCCCCCGGGGAGGGGGTTGGGAGAGGGGGAGTGCGAGGCGGAGGCGTTCGGCGACTGCCCCTCTCCCCGACCCTCTCCCCGGAGGGGAGAGGGAGAAGTAGCCGTGGAGGTCATCAGAAATAACCCTCCTGCTTCTTCTTCTCCATGCTCGCGGCCTGGTCATGGTCGATCGCGCGGCCCTGGCGCTCGGAAGTGGTGGTGAGCAGCATCTCCTGGATCACTGCCGCGAGCGTGTCCGCCTCGCTCTCGACTGCGCCGGTGAGCGGGTAGCAGCCGAGGGTGCGGAAGCGGATCGAGCGCTCGACCGGAGTTTCGCCGGGGAGGAGGCGGAAGCGCTCGTCGTCGACCATGAGGATCAGCCCGTCGCGCTCCACCGTAGGGCGCGGCGCGGCGAAATAGAGCGGGACGATCTCGATCCCCTCGGCAAGGATATATTGCCAGATGTCGAGCTCGGTCCAGTTCGAGATCGGGAAGACCCGCATGCTCTCACCCTTGTTCTTGCGGGCGTTGTAGAGATGCCAGAGCTCGGGGCGCTGGTTCTTGGGGTCCCAGCGGTGGCTGGCGGTGCGGAAGCTGAACACGCGCTCCTTGGCGCGGCTCTTTTCCTCGTCGCGCCGCGCACCGCCGAAGGCCGCGTCGAAGCCATATTTGTCGAGCGCCTGCTTGAGCCCTTCGGTCTTCCACAGATCGGTGTGGAGGCTGCCGTGGTCGAAGGGATTGATCCCTTGGCGCAAGGCATCGGGATTGCGGTGGACGAGCAGCTCCATGCCGGCGTCGCGCGCGGCCTTGTCGCGCAGATCGTACATCGCGCGGAACTTCCAGGTCGTGTCGACATGGAGGAGCGGGAAGGGCGGGGGGGCGGGGTAGAAGGCCTTTTTGGCAAGGTGCAGCATCACCGCGCTGTCCTTGCCGATCGAATAGAGCATCACCGGCCGCTCGGCCTCCGCCACCACTTCGCGCAGGATGTGGATGCTCTCGGCCTCGAGCCGCTGGAGGTGCGTCAGGCGCGCAGGCGTGATCGCGCCGCTGGTTTCCACGCGATCTCGTCCGCCGGTCAAGGTGCTCGATTGCAGCATGACGAGGGATTTAGAAAGGGACGCGCGCGGCTGCGATCTAGTTATTGTTTAGCGCGTCATACCCTCAGGCTGCGCGGGGCTTGCCCACGCCCACCAGCCGGAGCCCGGCGCGTTCGGCTTCCGCCGGCGGATAAATGTTGCGCAGGTCGACCAGTAGCGGCTCCTTGAGCGTGCCAGCGATCCGCTTGAGGTCGAGCGCGCGGAATTCGTCCCATTCGGTGACGATCACCAGCGCATCGGCGCCCTCGGCGGCGACATAGGGGCTCGGGCAGAACTCGACGTCGCTGAGCAGCGGCCGGGCCTGCTCGACGCCTTCGGGATCATAGGCGCGCACCTTGGCGCCCGCGTCCTGCAGTGCCGCGATCACCGAAAGGCTGGGCGCGTCGCGCATGTCATCGGTATTGGGCTTGAAGGTGAGGCCGAGCACCGCGACCGTCTTGCCATGCGCGTCGCCGCCCATTGCCTTGATCACCTTGCGCCCCATCGCGCGCTTGCGGGCGTCGTTCACCTGCACGGTCGCCTCGACGATACGCAGCGGCGTCTCGTTGTCGGCCGCGGTCTTGAGCAGCGCGAGCGTGTCCTTGGGGAAGCACGAGCCGCCATAGCCCGGGCCGGCGTGGAGGAACTTGGATCCGATGCGGTTGTCGAGCCCTATGCCGCGCGACACTTCCTGCACATCGGCACCCACCGTCTCGCACAGGTCGGCGATCTCGTTGATGAAGGTGATCTTGACCGCCAGGAAAGCATTGGCGGCATATTTGATCAGCTCGCTGGTGCGGCGGCCGGTGAAGACGATCGGCGCGCTCTGGTTGAGCGAGAGCGGGCGGTAGATCTGCCGCATCACCTCGCGCGCATCTTCGTCGTCGGTGCCGACAACGACGCGGTCGGGCCGCTTGAAGTCCTCGATCGCCGCGCCCTCGCGCAGGAATTCGGGGTTGGAGACCACTTTGGCGCCGCTCTGGGGCGCGACTTCGGCGATGATCCGCTCGACCTCGTCGCCGGTGCCGACCGGGACCGTCGATTTGGTGACGATCACCGAAGCCTTGGTGAGGTTCTCGGCGATCTCGCGCGCGGCGGCGAAGACATAGGAAAGGTCGGCGTGGCCGTCGCCGCGGCGGCTGGGGGTGCCCACAGCGATGAAGATCGCATCGGCGTCCTTCACGCCCTCGGCCAGATCGGTGGTGAAGGTGAGCCGTCCCGCGCGGACGTTCGACGCCACGAGCTCGGCAAGGCCCGGCTCGTAGATCGGCATCACGTTCTGATGCAGCAGCTCGATCTTGCGCGCGTCCTTGTCGACGCAGACGACCTCATGGCCGAAGTCGGAGAAGCAGGCGCCGGAAACCAGGCCCACATAGCCGGTGCCGATCATTGCGATACGCAAGGCAAATTCCCCTTCGGGTGAACGATGGAAGACGCCTTAGCGAAGCGCGCCGCGGGAGCAAGGGCGGCGCCCGTGGAGACGGTGCCGAGCGGCGCAATAAAAAAGCGGCCGCGAGGCCGCTTCTTGCGTTTGAATTATCCGGACCGACCAGCGCCCTCTTGCGAGGCTGCCTCACCGGCCCGGAAATCGCGAAAGCTCAGAAGGGGCGAATGTTGTCGCCGCCATTGTCGCGAAAAAGAAGGTTGAAAACTTGCATTAGAGGTCTCCCCGTCGTGCGACCCGGTCGGACGCGGGTGAATGGTTAAAACTTCGTTAAACATGAATCAATCAGGATTTCTGCGGAATATCTTTCGTTCGAAGTGCCTTCCGCACACTGCTTAACGGTTCCTTCAAGGGTAGCCGCTATCGCTCGGAACGATGTCGGCACGAACCGGACTTCCGGCGCATTTGGCGCCCGTCACCGCGGAAGCGGTGGTAAGCGTCGGCGAATCCATCGGATTCTCCGGAAGTGCGGAAGTGCATCCGGTATTGGGGGCAAATGATCGTGCCGCATCTTCAAGGCGCGAAGCGGCATCTGCGCCCGGCCAGATAGGCCCGGGCGACCGTCCCAAAGCAAGACGCACCGATGTGGATTGCGACGACGCGGGCGTCTGGCGTATTCTCTGCCTTTGCGAGGTAATGAATTTCGCGGCGCTTCGCCGCCATCTCGGCCGGCCGCGCGCGGATCTGCTGGCCGCGGACATCGCGCTGCGTCTTGTCGAGCATTGTCCCGACGCGCGCATTGTGTCGGCGGGGCGAAACCTGGTCGAGATTGCATTCGAGCGCGAAACCGCCGCTGCTGCGGGCGCTGAGGTCGAAATGCTGCGCGAGGCGATGCACCTGCCATTCGATCTCGAGGGCGAGCAATTCTATCTGGAGATGCAGTTCGGATTCGCCGTGGCCCCTGCGGGTGACCATGACGAGGTTCGCCTGAGCGAGGCAGCTGAATCGGCGCTCGCCGAGGCGCGCGCCGAGCGCCGCGTGGTGATGCTCGATCTTTCGCGCGACGATCTAGCTTTCGATCGCCTGGCGTTGATGCGCGAGCTGCCCCAGGCGATCGCGAACGGCGAGATGTTCCTTCAGTACCAGCCCAAGGTACACGTCCGTCGCCAGGCAGTCGCGAGCGCCGAAGCGCTGGTGCGCTGGCAGCATCCCACCCGCGGCCTGATCCTGCCCGGCGACTTCGTCTCGGCGGCCGAAGAAGCCGACGAGATCGCGTCGCTCACGCTCTGGACGCTGCGCCAAGTGATCGCGGACCAGAAGCTGCTCGCCGCCGACGGATACGACCTGACGCTGTTCGTCAATATCTCGGGCACGCTGCTCGCCGATGTCCGCTTCGTCGAGGAAGCCTGCACGATCGTTGCCGAGAGCGGCGCCCGTCTGGGGTTCGAGATCACCGAGACCGCGGTGATCCGGGACCCCGAGGTGGCGATTCGCCACCTTCAGCGCTTCGCCGATATCGGCGTCTCGCTGGCGATCGACGACTATGGCGCCGGCCTCTCCTCGCTCGCCTATCTCAAGCAACTGCCGGCCAAAGAGCTCAAGATCGACAAGATGTTCGTGCTCCAGCTCACGAGCAGCAATCGCGATCCGCTGATCGTCCGATCGACGATCGATCTCGCGCATGCGCTCGAAATGGAAGTCACGGCCGAAGGTGTGGAGACTCCCTCTGCGCTTGCGCTGCTCAGCGTGATGGGGTGCGACATGGTGCAGGGCTTCCTCATTTCGCGGCCGCTCGGGATCGCCGCGCTCCGCACCTATCTCGCCGAGGATGGGCAGGTCGTTTCCACCGCGAACGCGCATGCCCTCTTCCACCGTCCCGAGAGCTTTTGGAAGCGCGCATGAGGCGCGCTGCCCCGTTCATTCTTCTAATGACGATCCTGGTGTTCGGCAGCATTCCATTCGCCTGGGGAGCGCCGACCAAAGACGCTGCAGTAGGTAAGACCCAGGACATCGTCGCGCATATACGGCAGGCAATGGTGGGATCTCCGAGAGAAGCGGAGCGCCTCGCGAAGGAGGGCGAGCGTCTCGCGGCGAAGATCATCGACCCCGATCAGCGGCAGCTTACGGCTATCACCTTCAAATGGATGCGGGGTGAAGCGCTCGTCCGGCTCGGCAAGCCGGCCGCGGCGCGCCCGATACTTCACCAAGCACTCGCGCTGATCGAACCCGTTCAACGGCCGGTGAAATTGCGTGGCGACATCCTGATGTCCATCGCCAATCTTGATGAGGCCGAAGGGCGTGCTGCCGGCGCGCTAGAAAAATACCAGCAGTCGTTCGAAATCTTCCGGGTGCTCGGTGAACGTCGTTCTCAGGCTATCGCGCTCCAGAACATCGCCATGCTGTATTATTCGGCGAATGACCCGTCGCGGGCCGAGCGCTACTACCGGCAAGCTGCGGAGACGTTTGAAGGCGATCCCGTTCTGTCGCTCTCGCTGCACAACAACAGAGGCAACGTCCTGCTCGGGCTCGAGCGGCACAAGGAAGCCGAACGCGAGTATAATATGGCGCTCGCCGCGGCCCGTACGCTCGCGAATCCGCTTCTTGAAGCCAGAGTGCTCGGAAATCTCGCTCGTACGTACGTAGACCTGAAGGATTTCTCCGCAGCGGAGCGCGTCCTGACCCGCGGCTTGGCGCTTGTCCAAGATGCCGGATCCGGCATGGTGCGCCGCAACTTGCTTGCAACCGCGGCCCGTGTGGCAATGAACCGGGGCGACTTTTCCGAGGCCTCCGCGCTGATGCGTCAGTGCTTTGAAGGTATCGACCTTGCGACCACATCGACCGAATTCCGCAGCGCCCACATCTACGCTCATGAAATCTTCGGCAAGACCGGCAACAACGGCCTGGCGCTCAAGCACCTCGAAGCCCTGAAACGCCTCGATGACGAATCCGCCAAGGTCGCCACTACCACCGGCGCGGCGCTGATGGCGGCGCGCTTCGATTATGCGCAGCAGGAAGCGAAGATCGCCAATCTGCGGGCCGAGGAGGCGCGGCGCACTGCGGCGTTCCAGCGCACGCTTTTCCTCATCATCGGCGGCGCGGCGCTGCTTGCGGTGGTGCTGCTCGTGATCGCGCTCGTCACGATCCGCCGCAGCCGCAATCAGGTGCGTGCCGCGAATGTGGTGCTTGCCGATACCAATATCGCGCTGGAGAAGGCGCTCAAGGCCAAGACCGAGTTCCTGGCGACGACCAGCCACGAGATCCGCACGCCGCTGAACGGCATCCTGGGGATGACCCAGGTGATGCTCTCCGATGCGCGGCTCGATCCGCTCGTGCGCGACCGCATCAGCATTGTCCATGGGGCCGGCGTCACGATGCGCAGCCTGGTTGACGACATCCTGGACGTCGCCAAGATGGAGACGGGCAACCTCACCGTGGAGGCCGCGCCGGTGGACCTGTGCGCCACCCTCCGCGACGTCACACGGCTGTGGGAGGAGCAGGCACGCGCGAAGGGGCTGGGCTTCACGCTCCATCTCAGCCGCGCGCCGCAATGGATCGTCAGCGACGCGGGGCGGCTCCGCCAGATCGTCTTCAATCTCCTCTCGAACGCAGTGAAGTTCACTGAGAAGGGCAGCATCGCGCTGCGCGCTCTGGAAGAGGGAGAGGGCCCCGCGCGGCGCCTGCGGATCCGCGTGACCGACACCGGCATCGGCATCCCGGCCGACAAGCTGGAGGCGATCTTCGAATCCTTCCGGCAGGTGGACGCCAGCACCACGCGGCGGTTCGGCGGCACCGGCCTGGGGCTCACGATCTGCCGCAACCTGGCGCAGGCGCTGGGCGGCGAGGTGACGGTGGAAAGCCGCGAAGGCGAGGGGGCCTGCTTCACGCTCGATCTGCCGCTGGTTCCTGCCGAGGCGCCCCTGGCGCCCGAAGGCGGCGGGAGCTCGGGCGAGGACATGCTGATCGTCGAGCGCAATCCGATCGCGCGGAGCATGCTGCGCACGCTGTTCGAGCCGCACATGGCGACGCTGCGCTTTGCGGCTTCGCCCGCCGAGGCGCAGGAAGCCCTTGCAGCTGCACCGGCGGCGCATCTTCTGATCGACGAAGCGACGCTCAAGGCGGCGGGAGGGGACATGTTCGCGGCTCTGCGCGAGCTCGTGTCGGCTGCCGGTCCCGGCACAGCTGGCGTGCTCTGGAGCGGCCCCGATGTGGACACGCGCGAAGCGATTCTGGCGGCGGGCATCGGCCATCTGCTCGAAAAGCCTATCTCGGGCGGGGCGCTCCTCGCCGCGTTCGTTCCGAAGACCCAACAAAAATCCGCGCCGGAGGGTGCGGACCCGCTTGTGTCTCGGGCGGCATAGGGCGATAGCACACTTCAAATGATAAATATGGTCGCTACCCCGCTCTCTCACGGCTTCGGCTGCGGACGATGAACATTCTCTTCATCGAGGACGATCCGATGAACCGTCGGGTCGTGAAGGACATGCTCGACGTCGCCGGCGCGACGATGGCCGAGGCTAGCTGGGCCGAGGAAGGGCTGGCGATGATCGACGCCGATACTTTCGACGTGATCCTGGTCGACCTGCGCATGCCCGGCACCGATGGTTTCGAGACGATCCGCCGCATCCGCGCGCGAGGTGACACGAAGGGCGAGCTGCCGATCATCGTCGTGACCGCCGACACTGCGGTGGACCTGCGCGAGCGTTGCCTGGCGATCGGCGCCGACGACGTGCTGTTCAAGCCGGTGGCGATGGACGCGTTGTTCGATTCGATCGGCCGCGTGCTCGCGATGCGCGGCGGGGGCCTGATCGCCTAATCCTCGACGATCTTCGAGTGCAGCCGCGTGTCGCGCATCATCAGATAGGTGACGAGCGACACGCCGATCATCCCGGTCACATACCAATAGAAGCCGCGCTCCCAGCCGGCATCCTTGAACCAGAGCGCGACATATTCGGCGGTCCCGCCGAATAGGGCGTTGGCGAGCGCATAGGGCAGCGCCACGCCCAGCGTGCGGATGTGCGCGGGGAACATCTCGGCCTTCACCACTGCGTTGATCGAAGTGTAGCCGGTGACGATCACCAGCGCGCCGAACATCAGCAGGAAGGCGAGCCAGGGGCTGCGAACACCCTCCAGCGCGGTGAAGATCGGGTAGGTGAGCAGCACGCCCAGCAGGCCGAATGCCACCATCAGCGGCTTGCGTCCGATCCGGTCCGAAAGCGCGCCCGCGAGCGGCTGGAGCAGCATGAAGCCGAACAGCGCGGCGGCGTTGATCTGCGACGCGGTCTCGCGGTCGAAGCCCGACGTGTTGACCAGGAACTTCTGGAGGTAAATCGAATAGGCGTAGAAGGCGAGCGTGCCGCCCGCGGTGAGCAGCATCACCACCGCCGCCTCGCGCGGATGCTCGGTGAGCAGCGCCCAGAAGCCCGATCGTCCGCCTGCCGCCTTGGCATTGTGGAAGCTCTCGGTCTCCGCCAGCCGTCGCCGCAGCCAGAAGACGACCACCGCCAGCACGCCGCCGATCGCGAAGGGGATGCGCCAGCCCCAGGCCTCCAGCGCCGCCTCGCTCATCGCCGACTGGAGGACCAGCAGCACGAGCAGTGCCACCAGCTGTCCCGAGATCAGCGTGACATACTGGAAGCTCGAGAAGAAGCCGCGGTGCCGCTTGCCCGCCATCTCCGAAAGATAGGTCGCGCTCGCGCCATATTCGCCGCCGACCGACAGCCCCTGCATCAGCCGGGCGACCACCAGCAGCACCGGCGCGAGCGTCCCGATCGTCTCGTAGCCGGGGGTCACCGCGATCAGCAGCGATCCGGCGCACATCAGCGAGACCGAGAGGGTGAGCCCGGCCTTGCGGCCGTGACGATCGCCATAGACGCCCATCAGCCAACCGCCGATCGGGCGCATCAGGAAACCCACCGCGAACACCGCCGCCGTGTTCAGCAGCTGCGTGGTCTGGTCGCCCTTCGGAAAGAAATGCGGTGCGAAATAGAGGGTGAAGGCGGCATAAGCGTACCAGTCGTACCATTCGACCAAGTTGCCGGCGGAGCCGCCGAGAATCGAGCGCAGCCGGTGGCCCGCGAGTGGTTTCGATGCCATCGGCGCCTTATAGCGGTGCGCAGCCGGTCGGGAAGGGACCAGGCTGCGGAACTGTGGCAGCGCCGCCACACTGTCGCGGACTCCTCCGGGTCGCGGGGCTAAAGGTACAGATTCTGCGGTCGGCGAGCGTTGCACACCTTGTAAAATGGGATTTCCGCTGATAGGTGGCCGCAACGACGCCGCAACCCATGTTCCGGCGAACCCTATTCTATTGTATCGAGATCGGAGCTGTACGGCCTTATGCAAATCATCGTTCGCGACAACAACGTCGACCAGGCGCTGCGGGCGCTCAAGAAGAAGCTGCAGCGTGAAGGCGTCTATCGCGAGATGAAGCTCCGCCGTCACTATGAGAAGCCAAGCGAGAAGCGTGCCCGCGAGCGTGCCGCAGCGGTTCGCCGCGCGCGCAAGCTCGAGCGCAAGCGCGTGGAGCGCGACAGCGCCCGCTGATAGCGATCCGGCGCGCTCCCTCTAGAGCGCGCTGGACGATGTTTGTTGCTTTCCGGCGGGGTCCTCCCGCCCCTCGGGTGAGACTGCCATGTCCGTGACCGCCGTTCCGCTCCAGCCCGTCAAGCGTGCCTACAAGGTCTGGTTGTGGATCGGCGTTCTCGCTGCCCTCGCGCTCGCCTTCGCCCTGGCCTGGATGGGTACGCGCACCGCAGTCGTGGCGCGCTACACGCCGGAAGAGTTTCTTGCCTGGCACAAGGGACAGGCGGGCGTCCAGACGACCGCATCGGGCCTGCAATATCAGGTGATCCAGGCCGGAGAGGGGCCGACCGCGGCCGAGCAGGACGGCGTTGTCC
Organism: Sphingomonas radicis; assembly: GCF_051400635.1. NCBI lineage: Bacteria > Pseudomonadati > Pseudomonadota > Alphaproteobacteria > Sphingomonadales > Sphingomonadaceae > Sphingomonas > Sphingomonas radicis. Next base: position 130,153 of record NZ_JBLFFG010000004.1, on the reverse strand, counting down.
TCGAAATCCAGGGCAAGCTGCGCGACGGCACCGAGTTCCAGCCCAAGACTCCGATGCGCTTCCAGATCGGTCAGCCGATGATTCCGGGCTTCACCGAAGGCGTGAAGCTGATGAACAAGGGCTCGAAGTACCGCTTCTGGCTGCCGCCCAAGCTCGGCTATGGCGCCGAGCCGGGCGGCCAGAACGAACTCGCCAAGGAAGTCCTGATCTTCGACGTGGAGATGAAGGAGCTCGTCCCGGCATCCGTTATCCAGCAGATGATGATGCAGCAAATGATGCAGCAGCAGATGCAGGGTCAGGGCGGCCAGGGTGGGGCGCCGGAGGGCGGCGCACCGCAGCCCTGATGTTGCTTACTGCCGGTCGCCTTGGCGCGGCCGGTCTGGCTGGCCGGATCGCAGCAGGCCGAGCCATCTGATAGCCAGCTTGAATCCGGTCGTGCTGATCCGTGCGCCAGGCGCCGGCCACGACCAAAGCGTTGCCGCTTTCGGAACCCCGATCAGCAAGGGGGAAGTGCCGCTAGCATTTGGTCCACCCGAGTTGAAGCAAGCGTTTCCCAGGCGAAGGCCCAGGCCGGCCGGTATCGTCATGGTCTCGAGAGCACCCCGCGTTTCGTTGAGGGGCATTGCAACTGGAGCCCGGCCTTCGCCGGGGAGCCGCTCAAATCAAATGAATCCGATTCTAAGCGGCTGAGCGGCTCTCGTCGCTCGTGTCGAGTACCCACCGCATGCCTCCCTCGAAGCCCATCGCCGTGAGGTTGCCGCTCGCATAGGCGCCGGTGTCGAGGCCGATCCGATGCGGCTTCAGCTCCACTTCCTCGGCGACGGTGTGGCCGTGCACGATCACCTTCTCGAGCGTCCCGCGATGATCGAGGAATTCGGATCGGATCCATCGCAGGTCACTCGTCCGCTGCTCGGCGAGGGGCTGCTCGGGACGAATCCCGGCGTGGACGAACGCATAATCGCCGATGACGATCAGGTCCTCGAAGCGGTTGAGGAACGCGACATGCTCCGCAGGAACGCGGCGCAGCAAAAGCTCCAGCAGGGTGGGGTAATCGCAGTCGCGATATTCCTGTTCCGAGACGCCGTAGCTCAGGATCGTCTCGCGGCCGCCGATGCGGCAGAAGAAGGCGAGGGACTTGAGATCGCCGCTCAGCGCCTTGAGGAACACTTCTTCGTGGTTCCCCAGAAGGAAGCGGCAATTGTGGTCGCTGTGGTCGAGTTCGATCGCGCGGGCGATCACCTGTGCAGATTGTGGGCCGCGATCGATGAGATCGCCGAGCAGGATGATCTCGGTTTGGGCGGGGCCTCGCGCCCCGTCGTCACGATCGATCTTCGCAAGCAGGCTATCAAAGAGATCGAGCCGTCCGTGAATGTCGCCGATTGCATAGACTCTCTTCCCGGGAGGGGTCGAGGTTTGGAGGCGACGGGAAGCGGCGCGAGTTCGAAGAAAGCGCGCGATCATGTCCAGAGAAATCCAAAACGCAGGGTTGGCACGCGATTACCTGTTCTCAACCCAAAACAAAAGTGGCGGCCCTTCCGGGCCGCCACTCGTAACTTCGGAAACCGAACAGCTACTAGGGGCTGTCGGGATCGTCGTCGTTGTCGGCCAGAACGACCGCGCCACCAATGATCGCGACCGTGGCGAGCACGCCAATGATCACGGCCGGTGCCAGCTCGCTATCCTTCTCGCTGGCGGTCGCAGCGCGCGACAGCGACAGCATGGAGGCCGGGGCCGCAACGACCGGGGTCGCCGCCATGGTGACGACGGCAGCTGCCGTCAGAAGCTTTGACAACATTCTTCTACTCCCTCTTCAAGCTCCGGTGCTCTCGTCCGATGGTCCTATGACACAGGAGCCCCCGTACAGCAACACCTCAAAACTCAAGCCACGACAAGAAAATTCTGCCGTTGCCTGAACGCAACACCGGGTTCGGTTGAGCCCCGAACTTCTCTGCTCACAATCACGACCCGTGCTGCGAGCGCTCGGTGTCTATAGCGCGGCGCACCATTTGAGCCAAGTGGGTTAAGGAAACATGTTCAGATCGCTCCAGTTGCGCATAGAAGGGCGTCGTTCTGCCGGAGAGTGAAGGAAAACGCAGGAATGGGCACTTTGCCGAGAAGCTGGAAGGAATCGGGTCGTTCGCTTGCGCGGATGGTTGGCGCGGCGGTCGCCAGCGCGATTCTTTTCGCAGCCGCACCAGAATCAGCGGCGCAGTCCGGCGCGAGCGAATCATCCAAGTTGCTGGAGTCGGTTCGCGAAGCGGATGTCAGGCTGGCGCGGATCGGCTGGCGGCTCGCGGCAGCCAATGCCGCGCTTTGCGACAGGCTCGAGCCGGGGACCGGCCTTCAGCTCCACACGCTCGATCAGTTCGATTCTGCCAATCGGTCGGATGCCGAGAAGCATTTCGGCTTCGCCACCGGCGTGGCGATAGAGGGCGTGGTTCCTGGAAGTCCCGCCGAACGGGCGGGACTTAGGCCCGACGATTCCCTGGTCCGCATAGGCCCGGTGCGGATCGATGCCATCGAAGGCAAGCCGGGAACCACGCAGCGCCTGGTCAACACACAACTGGCGATTGCTGCGCTGCCGCTCGACACGCCTATCGAAGTGGAAGCCATCCGCGGCGGTCAACCGATCAGCGTCGCGATCCAGCCAATCCCGATATGCAAGTCTCGGTTCGAGCTGCGGTTGGCCGATGATTTCAACGCCTCGGCGGACGGAACGATGGTCCAGATCAGTTCGCGCTTTCTGGAGGACTATTCGGAGGAGGAGCTTGCGGCCGCGGTAGCGCATGAATTCTCGCACAATATTCTCCACCATCGCGATCGGCTGGAGGCTCGCGGTGTGGACTGGGGCTTGCTGTCGGGCTTCGGCGCCAACGTCAAATACTTCCGCCAGACGGAGGTCCAGGCGGATTTGCTCTCGGTCTATCTGCTCGCGAATGCCGGCTATTCGCCGCGCGCTTCGATCGCCTTCTGGCGCAGGTTCGGGCCGAGCAATGCCGGCGGAATCTTCCGCAGCCGCTCGCATCCGCACTGGCGCGACCGTATCGCCACGCTCGAGGCGGAGATCGCGCGGCTCGAAACCATGTCGGTCCGCCCCATGGTTCCGGCGCTGATCGCCGAGCGCGATCAGCCTTTGAGCGGGGACTGGCAGTCCATCCTCGTGCGGAGCCGCTGATCCACCCGAGCATTCCTCAGTGGTCGAAGCTCTTCGCGATGATCGCGGCTATCCGTGGTGCCGCCGCGCCGTCCCCGAACGGATTGTGCGCCCGTGCCATGGCGGAATAGGCCGGGGGCTCGTCCAAGAGCGTGGAGACTTCGGAAACGATCCGGTCGGGATCGGTGCCCACTAACCTGGCGGTGCCCGCGGCGACGCCTTCCGGGCGCTCGGTGGTTTCGCGCATCACCAGTACGGGCTTGCCCAGGGCGGGAGCTTCTTCCTGCACGCCGCCTGAGTCGGTGAGGACGATGTCGGCCATGCCAAGCGCGCGGATGAAATGCGGGTAGTCCAGCGGCTCGACCAGCGCGATCTCGGTCCGCCCACTGAGCATTTTTCTCATGACCGAATCCACGTTCGGGTTGGGATGCACCGGAAAGAGGATTGCCGTGTCGCCGCGATCGGCAATGCGGCGGATCGCCTCGGCAATGTTCGCCATTCCGTCGCCGAAATTCTCGCGCCGATGTGTGGTGACCAGCAACAGCCGTTTGCCCGTGAAACGTGCCGCAACCGGGTCCAGACCCGCCGCGAGCGCCGGATCGGCCTCGATCCGCGCGCGCGTGGCGTGCAGTGCGTCGATCACGGTGTTGCCGGTTATATGGATCGCCGCCGGATCGACATTCTCGCGGCGCAGCGTCTCCGCGGCAGCGGTTGTAGGTGCGAAATGCTGATCGGCGATCTGTGTGACGATGCGGCGGTTTACTTCCTCGGGCCAGGGCTGATGGATGTCGCCGGAGCGGAGGCCGGCTTCCACATGGCTCGCCGGGATCCTGCGATAATGCGCAGCGAGTGCGCCCGCCATCGCTGTGGCAGTGTCGCCCTGCACGATCACGCGGTCCGGTTCCTCGGCGTCGAGCACTTCGCCCAGCCCGATCATGAGCCGCGCCGTGAGTGCGTCGAGCGACTGGCCCGGGATCATCAGATCAAGGTCGACCTGGGGCGTGATACCGGCAATCGCTAGCACCTGATCGAGCAGGCCGCGATGCTGCGCGGTGACGCAGCTGCGCACGTCCAGCCCCCGCTGCTCCTTCAGCGCCCGTATCACCGGGAACAGCTTGATCGCTTCCGGGCGGGTTCCGAAGATGACGAGGATCTTGCCCAGCGTGGTGCTCCGTCGGCCCGGGGAAGGCTTGGGACAGCTTCTGCGTTTGTGGCGTGCGGGTCTAGCTTGATCGTCGCGGCGCCACCGGGCATGGCGGCCCACAACAGGACGCGCGAGGCGCAGGAGAGAGACGAATGATCAAGCCGCTTCGCAAGGCAGTTTTCCCGGTTGGTGGCCTTGGCACGCGTTTCCTTCCCGCGACCAAGGCGATGCCCAAGGAGATGCTGCCGATCGTCGATCGCCCGCTGATCCAATATGCCGTCGAGGAAGCGATGGAAGCGGGGATCGAGCAGATGATCTTCGTCACCGGTCGCGGCAAGAGCGCGATCGAAGATCATTTCGACATCGCTTTCGAGCTCGAGGCGACGATGAGCGGGCGCGGCAAATCGCTCGACATCCTGGATGCGACCCGGCTCAAGCCAGGCGCGGTCGCCTATGTCCGCCAGCAGGAGCCGATGGGCCTCGGCCACGCCGTATGGTGCGCGCGCGACATCGTCGGCGATGAGCCGTTCGCGGTTCTGCTTGCCGACGATTTCATGCTCGGGAAACCCGGCTGTCTCAAGCAGATGGTGGAGGCCTATAACAAGGTAGGCGGCAACCTGATCTGCGCCGAGGAGGTGCCCGAAGATCAGACGCATCGCTACGGCATCATCACGCCGGGCGCGCGCGAAGGGGCTCTCACCGAAGTGAAGGGGCTGGTCGAGAAGCCCGCCCCGGGTACTGCGCCGTCCAACCTCTCGGTGATCGGCCGCTACATTCTTCAGCCCGAAGTGATGCGCGTGCTCGAAGGGCAAGAGACGGGCGCGGGCGGCGAGATTCAGCTCACTGACGCGATGGCGCGGATGATCGGCGACCAGCCCTTCCACGGCCTGACCTTCCAGGGCACCCGGTACGATTGCGGCGACAAGGCGGGCTTCATCCAGGCCAATATCGCCGTCGCACTCTCGCGTACGGACATCGGTCAGGCGGTGCGGGAGTTCATCGCGCGCAGCGTGTGAGGCCGGGGCTCAGACGCGGTAGTGCTTGCGGTACCAGTCGACGAAGCGGGGCACGCCTTCGCTGGGCGGGGTCGACGGCACATAGCCGGTCAGGCGCTGCAACAGATCCGATGACGCCTCGGTCGCAACCAGATCGCCTTCCTGCAGCGGCAGGAAGGTCTTGGCCGCCTTTCGGTCGAGTGCCTTCTCGAGCTCTGCGATATAGTCCATCAGCTCGGTCGATCGGCCGCCGCCGATGTTGACGATGCGGTGCGGGCTGACAGGGGACAGGCTGTCGCCTTGCGCGGTATCACTGCCGGGGATTTTGTCGGCGAGCAGCAGAATGGCTTCGACGAGGTCGTCGACATAAGTGAAGTCGCGCTTCATCCGGCCATCGTTGTAGACCTCGATCGGCTCGCCCGCGAGGATCGCGCGGGTGAATTTGAACAGCGCCATGTCAGGCCGTCCCCACGGGCCATAGACCGTGAAGAAGCGGAAGAAGGTCATCGGGATGCCGAACAAATGGCTGTAGCTGTGGCCCATCAGCTCGGTCGCGCCCTTGGTGGCGGCATAGAAGCTCAGCGGCGTTTGGGTGCGCTGAGTCTCGGTGAAGGGCATTTCGGTGTTCGCGCCATAGACCGAGCTCGTCGACGCGATCAGCAGATGCTCGACCGGATGGTGCCGCGCGAGCTCGAGCAGGTTGAACGTGCCGACGATGTTCGCGCCCACATAGCTGCGCGGTTCTTCCACGCTGTAGCGGACGCCAGCCTGGGCGGCGAGATGGATGACACGATCGGGGCGGAATGCGCGCCAGACGGCACCGAAGGCGTCGGCGTCCTCGATCGAGAGTCGGGCCAGCTCGAAACTGGGATAGGCCTCCAGGACGGCGTTCCGGGCCTCCTTGAGCGCGACGTCGTAATAGGAAGTGAAGGCGTCGAGGCCCAGCACGGTCGCGCCTTGTTCGAGCAGCCGGCGGCACGTGTGGAATCCCACGAAACCGGCCGAACCGGTCACCAATACGCGTTTTCCGGTACCGTTCATCTGTTCCGCCTGCTTCGCGACTTCCGCATCTGGACCGCGCTACCAGCCCTTGCGGGGCAATGTGTCAACTGGTCCATTCCGACTCCCGTGATCGTCTCGGATGGTTTAACGGGCAAGTAACTGAGAAAAGAGGGGAGACGGCCATGAAGGAGCTGTCGAACGAAACGCCTGCTCCGCGGGCGCTTGCCCAGATCGAGGAGCGCGCGGAAGCGCCGGCTGTCGGGCAAGAGAACCGTGAGAGCCAATCCGAAGTATATTCCTTCGACGGCTGGGGCCTCGTCCCGCTCGATCTTCACCCGCACTGAATCAGGCTCGGGCGCTGCAAGCGGGGCAGCCAGGGTCCTTCGGCAGCTTGAGCGTGCGGAACCGGAGCGCCAGCGCGTCCACCAGCAGCAGCTTGCCGGCGCTGTCCTCACCGAAGGGCACGCAGGCGCGGATCGCTTCGAGCGCGGCGAGGCTGCCCATCACTCCGGTGAGCGCCCCGAGGACGCCCTGCTCAGCACAGGTCATCTCCGGCCGCTCGGGATCGGTGCCCACGAAGCAACGGTAGCAGGGCTTGTCGGCTTCCCAGCCGCGGAACACGCCGAGCTGGCCCTCGAACTCCGCCACGGCCGCGGACACGAGCGGGATGCACAGGCGCAGCGCGGCATCGGCCACCGCCAGTCGTGTCGCGAAATTGTCCGAGCCGTCGAGGATGACCTGGGGCGCCAAGTCCGGGAGCAGCGCTTCTATATCGTCTGCGCTGATGCGTTTCCGGATGCTTTCGAAGCACACGCCGGGATTGAGGCGCTGCACTGCCTCCGCCGCGGCGACCACCTTGGGTATGCCTATCTGTCCGGTGGCGTAGAGCGTCTGGCGCTGGAGGTTCGATAGCGCCACTTCGTCGTCGTCGATCGCAGTGATCCGGCCGACGCCCGCTGCGGCGAGATACTGGATTGCCGGCGATCCGATGCCGCCGGCACCGATCAGCACGGCATGAGCGCCGCGCAAGCGCATCTGCCCCGCACCGCCGATCTCGCGCAGCACGATATGGCGGGCGTAGCGCTCCAGCTCCTCGTCAGTGAGGCTCATTGGCGCCAGGTGAAGCTGAGATTGGTGCGATACCAGCGGGATTCGCTCGAGGTGCGCGGCAAAAGATTGTTGCGTGCGAACCCGGCCGCGAGTGCGGCGCCATATTGCTCGATGGTGGGGCAGTCGATCGCGCGCGGCACGACGGTGCGGATACCGCCGCTCTCGTCGACCAGGATCGCGATCTCCACTCGCAGCGTCAGCACGCCCGCGCGTGGTTCAGGGGCGGGGCATTTGCGCTCCCGCACCTCGCGCCCGACGAAGGCATGCATGTCGGGGGTGATGATCGGTGGCGTGCGATAGGGAAGGGGCGGCAGCGCGTCCCAGTCGATCGCGCCCGTCTGGAGGGCGGCAGCGATGGCGAACGCTGCGATCATGTACCGGTCGAGCCGAAACCCCCGCTGCCCCGTTGGGTGTCGTCGAGCGATTCCACTTCCACGAGCGCCGCATGCTGCACGGGGGCAGGCACGAGTTGCGCTATCCGGTCGCCGCGCGCGATGGCGAAGGGCATGTCGCCCAGGTTGGCCAGAATCACCTTCACTTCGCCGCGATAGTCGCTGTCGATCGTCCCGGGCGTGTTGAGGCAGGTGATGCCGTGCTTGAGCGCGAGGCCCGAGCGCGGGCGGACCTGCACTTCGAACCCTTCCGGTATGGCCATCGCAAAGCCGGTCGCGACTGCGTGGCGAGCGCCTGGCGCCAGGGTCAGCTCCTCGGCCGCGACGACATCCATGCCGGCGGCACCTGCGGTCGCATAGCTGGGTAGCGGGAGCCCTTCGCCGTGCGCGAGACGGCGGAGCGCAATCCGTATCGGAGGGAGCATCAAATCTTCCCTTGCAACGCCGCGGCTAGACGTTCTGTGGCGGCGAGCACCTCGGGATCATCGAGAAGCCCGTGGCCTTTGCCCGGAACGATCCGATAGTCGGTAGCGACACCGCGAAGCGCAAGGGCTTCGGCATAGGCGCGCGAGAATTTGACTGGAGTCACGGCGTCGTCGGCGCCGACGACCACGGCCGCCCGCAGCGTAGGCGCGATGCCGCCCGCAGTCTTGAGCGGATCGAGGCCCGCGGACGTCGCCGCCGAAATCATGTTTGATCCCTGCCCCTTCATGTGGGCGCGCCATTCGGGGAGCGCACACGGGCAGGATACCAACACGATCCCGTCGACGAGCTGCGGCTGGACCCCTGCCAGATTGGCGGCGAGCGCGGCGGCGCCTGAATCTCCGACGATTACGATCCGCGCCTTGGGATACCGCGCGCGCAGCGACACGATCGACTCGCCTGCTGCGGCGACGACGCGGGTGCCATAGCCGTCCGCAGCCGGATCGAGCCCGTCGATCGGCGGCAGCGCGACGGCGGCGCTGGTGGGAATCGCACGGGCGGCGGCAGCGGCGAAGCTCCGGTTGTGCGCGGGCGTGTCCAAGGTATTTGCCTCTGCGAGCACGACGATGACCGTCTCGACTCTGGTTCCGCGCGCAGGTCCGTAGACATCGCCGTCAACTTTGGCGGTCTGCGGGCCTGGGGAGCCGGTGGCGCAGGCGGCCAGCAGGAGCGGGAGCGCGATCGACGCCGGACCTCGGCGGCACGCCTTTGCTGCCGGAAGGGTGGGAGTAGAGGTCATTGCAAACCGCAAGCAGAAGAAATCCCAAATTGGAAGCCCCGGCACTATAGCGCGCCAGCGATCCGCTCGGCCAGCCGGGCCGCCACTTCGCCCTTGGGCAGCCGTTCCCAGCTTTCGACGCCCTGGGCAGTGACGAGGTGGATGGCGTTGCTCCCGCCCCCCATAACATCCCCCGAAACGTCGTTCGCTACAATCCAGTCTGCGCCCTTGCGATTCCTTTTTGCGGTGGCGTGCTCGATCACCTTCTCGGTTTCGGCCGCAAAGCCCACCACCAGGGTCGGCCGATCCGGCCGGGCCGCGACGCGCGCGAGGATGTCGGGGTTCTCCGACAGGCGCAGCACAGGAGGCGAATCGCCCTTTTTGATCTTCTGTCCAGCAGCTTCCGCGCGCCAATCGCCGACCGCTGCGACCATCACCGCCGCATCGGCAGGAAGCGCTGCATCGACCGCATCGGCCATCTCGCGCGCAGTTTCGACGTCGATCCGCGTCACGCCCGCAGGCGTGGGCAGCGCTACCGGCCCGGATACCAACGTCACCCGGGCGCCGAGCCGCACAAGCGCCTCGGCAATCGCATAGCCCTGACGGCCCGACGAACGATTGGCGATGTAGCGCACCGGATCGATTGGCTCGTGCGTGGGACCGGCAGTGACGAGGATGTGCTTGCCCGCGAGGCTCGGACCGGTGGGCGCGAGCGCACGCTGGATCGCGGCGAGGATCGCCTCGGGCTCGGGAAGGCGGCCGGGGCCGTATTCGCCGCAGGCCATCGGCCCTTCATCGGGATCGAGGACGGTGACGCCGTCCGCGCGAAGCTGCGCGACGTTGCGCCGCGTCGCCGCATGCTGCCACATCCGTACGTTCATCGCCGGCGCGGCGAGCACCGGTTTGTCGGTCGCGAGCAGGAGTGTGGTCGCCAGATCGTCCGCCATTCCGGCCGCCATCTTGGCCAGCAGATCCGCGGTGGCAGGCGCGACGACGATCAGATCGGCCTGACGGCTGAGCTGGATGTGACCCATCTCGGCCTCGTCCTTCAGATCCCACAGCGTCGTATAGACCTGGTTCTCGGAGAGGGCCGCGAGCGTCATCGCAGTGACGAAATGCTGCCCCCCTTCGGTAAGCACACATGTCACTTCGATCCCGGCCTTGCGGCACAGGCGAACGAGCTCGCATGCCTTGTACGCGGCGATGCCGCCCCCGACGATCAGCAGGATGCGCTTCATCGCGACACTATCTGGACGCGCAGGCGCCGCCTGTCGAGGGCTGCGGCCAGCAGGTCGCGAAGCGCGTCGGGCACGAAAACCAGCCCGACGAGGAAGGCCGGGGCGATCATCAGCGCCCAATAGAAAGTATCGGTGCGCGCGAAGACGCCGAGCAGGACCGCAAAGGCCGCGAACAGCAAAACGGTGCGGGTCGCCAGCGGATCGCGCCACGCAGTCCAGCCGAACAGCGCGAGGCCCACGAGAATCGCCTCGAACCAGCCGGGCAGGATCATCAGCGCGGTAGACGCAGCGATCGCCCTGACGAAGAAACCCAGTCCCAGCAGCCCGGACCAGCCCGGCGACACCGTATCCAGCGAGGTGACGACCTTGCCGACGGCCGCCGCGTGGAAGCCGAGCACGATCCCAAATAGTGCGAGCGCGAGCACCCAGCCGAACGCTTCGCGACGCGCGCCGTCACGCCAGGCGAGCACGGCCATCAAAAGCAGGTAGATCGCCGCGGTTTCGCGCACCAGCGCGGCGATGAGCCCGATCGCGACGGCATCGATCCAGCGCGTCGTCCGCCGCAGGGCCAGCGAAAGCGCCACCAGCAGCCCGGCCCATATCTCGTGGAAGGGCCAGAGCGCGCTCTGGACGAACACCGCCATCCCGCCCGCCAGAAAGAGGAGCGCCGCAACGCGCGCCGGCCATCCGCGGAGCACTTCGATCAGCCGCACCGACCAGGCGAGCGCCGTGATCGCGGCAAGCAAATAGAGGCAGATGGGAATCGCGATCGGGGGGATGTGCGCCTGCACCATCGCAAGCGTGGGCAGGCGGAAGGTGATGAACGGCCGCAGCGGATAATTGCCCTGGCGCAATTTCTCCGCGGTGACGCTGTAATATTCGCCGCCATGGCGCACCGAGGCGACGATCGATTCATAGAGCAGCACGTCACGCTGCTCCTCGCTGCTCGCGCTGGTTGCCGGCTGCGCGGTCGACAGCGGGCTGCTCCACAAGGCGCTGAGCGAGGTGAGGAGGAGCAGCGCCAGCAAGGCGAGGACGAGCCGCGCACGACTGCGCGGAAGTCCGGCATAGCGGCTGGGCTGTGCAAGCCAGTGGAACGCTCGCCTGCCGGCCGCGGCCGACGCGTGCTGCCTGCGCGGCCGCTTCACACGACCACCAGCACCGCGGCCGCGCCGACCGCCGCGGCGAGCACCGCGACCAGCGCATAGCGCCAGCCGCCGCCGACGCGCACGACTTCGATCTCGCGAAGCGGGGGGGCAGGGGGGGCGCCGCCGGGGGCGGGGTAGCGCAGCTCGATGTTGCGGATGAGCTGGGGAAGGCGGGCGAGGGTGCGCAGATCGGTGATGATCCGGTCGGCGACCGCGGCCTCCGGGCCGAGCTCGGTGCGGATCCATTCGCGGACGAACGGCGCCGAAGTCTCCCAGAGATTGATGTCGGGATCGAGCCCGCGGGCGACGCCCTCGACCATCACCATCGTCTTCTGGAGAAGGAGGAGATGGGGTTGGGTCTGCATGTCGAAGTCGCGGGTGATGTTGAACAGCCCGTCGAGCATCGCGCCGACCGACATGTCCTTGACCGGAAGCCCGCGCATCGGCTCGCCCACCGCGCGCAGCGCAGTCGCGAACTCGTCGACATTGTGGTGCGGGGGAACATAGCCCGCCTCGAAGTGGATCTCGGCGACGCGCTTGTAGTTGCCGGTGATCAGTCCGTAGAGAATCTCGGCGAGCCATACGCGCGCGCGCCGATCGATCCGGCCCATGATGCCGAAGTCGATCGCGGCGATACGGCCGTCGGGGAGTGCGAAGAGGTTCCCCTGGTGCATGTCGGCGTGGAAGAAGCCTTCCGCTATCGCCTGGCGCAGGAAGGCGCGGATCAGCTTGCCGGCAAGCGCGGTGGTGTCGTGACCGGCGGCGATCAGCGCGGTGCGGTCCGAGAGCTTGATGCCGTCGAGCCATTCGAGCGTCAGCACCTTGCCCGTGGTGCGCTGCCAATCGATTGTGGGCACGTAGAAATCGGGCTCGGCGGTCATGCCTTCGGCGAGCTCGGAGGCCGAGGCGCCTTCGCGGCGTAAGTCGAGCTCGCGTGCGGTCCAGCGTTTGAAGGTCTCGATCACCAGGCGAGGCCTCAGGCGTGCAACTTCCCCGCCGAAGCTCTCGACCTGGGCGGCCGCCCATTCATAGGTGTCGATTGCCCTGGCGAACTCGCCTTCGATCCCGGGGCGCAGGACCTTGACCGCGACGCTGCGGCCATCGGTGGTGATTGCGCGATGTACCTGGGCGATCGAGGCGGCGCCGACCGGAGCTTCCTCGATCTCTGCGAAAAGCGCGTCGAGCGGACGATCGAAGCTGGCCTCGATCCGCTGGCGGATCACCCCGAAGGGGAGGGGGGGAAGCGCGTCCTGCAGGCGTAGCAGATCATGCGCGGCGGCGTCCCCCACCAGATCGGGGCGTGTCGCGAGCGTCTGCCCGAGCTTGATCGCGGCGGGGCCGATTGCCTGAAAGGCATCGGCGTAGCGGGGCACTTCCGGCACGCGTGCGCCGAAACGGGCGACGCGGGCGAGCCGCCGAACAGGCCTGGGCGTGTTGGGATCCCGCTCGATCCCGCGCAGCGCGCCGTGACGCGCGAGGATGCGGCCCCATTTGAGCAGGCGCCAGAGATGGATGGCGGGGGCGGTCATGCGGAGCAGCCGTCATCCCGGCGAAAGCCGGGATCTCGTGCCGCAAGCTGCTCGCTCCACTTCATGAGATCCCGGCTTTCGCCGGGATGACGGAAATCGCTCAAACGCGGCACCGGACTCAAATCTTCCAGCCGCTGTGGATCGCGACGAGGCCGCCGAGCAGAGGCTCGACTTTGGTCTGAGTGAAGCCGGTCTCGCGGATCATCGCTTCGAATCGCGGCATGTCCGGGAAGCGGCGGATCGATTCGATCAGGTAGCGATAGCTTTCGGCATCGCCCGCGAGCAGCTTGCCGAGCCGCGGCACGAGATGGTGCGAATAGGCGTCATAGGCCTGGCCGAAGCCCGGCCACTGCGTCGTCGAGAATTCGAGAACGAAGAAGCGCCCGCCGCGCTTGAGTACGCGGTGCGCTTCGCGGAGCGCCGCGGGGATGTCGGTGACGTTCCGGATGCCGAAGGCGATCGTATAGGCGTCGAAGAACTTGTCGGGAAACTGGAGCGTCTCGGCGTTGGCCTCGGTCCACACCATCCCGTCTATCCCGCGCTGCGCGGCGCGCTCCATGCCCACCGCGAGCATCTCGGGATTAATGTCGGCGACGGTGATCGCCGCGCCCGAGGGCGCCATGCGGAAGGCGATGTCGCCGGTGCCGCCGGCCATATCGAGGATATGCTCGCCCTCGCGCGGCTTCACGCGGCGAACGAACAGGTCCTTCCAAAGCCGGTGCAGGCCGCCCGACATGGCGTCGTTCATAAGATCGTAGCGCGAGGCGACATTGGAGAAGACCGCGCGGACGCGGCGGGTCTTCTCTTCGGGGGCGACGTCTTCGTAGCCGAAGGAGACAGTGTCGGGCATGGGGGGTGCTCTAGGGTCCAGACCCATAAACCGCAATGGCCGGGACCGAGCGGATTTTGGCGCATGGGTAGGAGCGAGGAGGGAGCGATGCCGAAGCATCGTGACCGACGAGCGACGCCCTCCATGCGCCAAAATCCGCCCGCCACTTCGTGGTTGCCCTGTCGCGCCCGCCGGCTGCGTCGCGGCACTTGCGCGTAGCGCCGCTACGCGCTGCGCACCGCTCCCTGCCGGACGAACACGACAGGGCAATCACGACCGTTGCCGCTTATGGGTCTGGACCCTAGCGGGGGCGGCGGACGGCGGCTAGTGGGTTGGCATGCCCGAGCTCCCCGAAGTCGAGACCACCGTCCGCGGACTGACTCCCGTGCTGGCGGGGCAGGAGATCATGCGCGTGACGCTGCGCCGTTCCGATCTGCGGCGGCCGTTTCCCGACGATCTGGGCCAGCGGCTGACCGGTGCGCGCGTGACTGCGCTGGGGCGGCGCGCCAAATACGGGCTCATCGACACCGATCGGGGCGATACGCTGGTCTTCCATCTCGGCATGTCGGGGCGGTGGCGAATCGATCCGGCGGAGCTTGAGAAGCACGATCATTTCGTGATCGAGACCGCGGCGCACCGCCTAGCGCTCAACGACACGCGGCGCTTCGGCTCGCTCGACCTGGTGCCGACGGCGGCGCTGGAGCAATGGCCGCCCTTCGTCGCGCTCGGCCCCGAGCCGCTGGGACCCGATTTCACGGCAGCCCATCTTGCAAGGATGTTCGAGGGGCGGACCGCACCGGTGAAAGCGCTGCTGCTCGACCAGCGAATCGTGGCGGGTCTGGGCAACATCTATGTGTGCGAGGCCCTTCACCAGGCCGGGATCGCGCCGTCGCGCGTGGCCGGCACGATCGCGAAGCAGCGACTCGGCAGGCTTGTCGATGCGATTCGCCAGGTGCTGGGGGCAGCGATCGTGGCGGGCGGATCGACGCTGCGCGACTATGCCCAGCCCAGCGGCGAGCTCGGCTATTTCGCCAGCCAATGGCGCGCCTATGGCCGCGAAGGCGAGGACTGCGTATGTGGCGGGACGCTCCGGCGGTCGGTCGATGCCGGTCGCTCGACTTTCTGGTGCCCGAAATGTCAGCGGTAGAGCTTCCAGCTTCGCTGGATCGGAACCGGCCCGCTCCCCCATCCGACCACCCAGAGGATACTGGCGTGGGTGGCCGGGTGGGGAGCGGGCCGGTGCCGGCTTTGCTGAAACTAACTCTAGCGGTTGACCCGAATCACCTCGGGCGTTAAGGGGCCCGTCTTTCCGGGCGTGGGCTAATACCCGCGCCTTCCCAATTTCGAGCAGGAACGAGACACGGCATGGCGAATACGCCGCAGGCGAAGAAGCGTATCCGGCGGAACAACCGCCGCGCGGAGATCAACGGTGCGCGCGTGAGCCGCATCCGCACCTTCATCAAGAAGGTCGAGTCGGCGCTCGATTCGGGCGACAAGGCTGCTGCTGCCGCCGCGCTGAACGAAGCGCAGCCCGAGCTGGCGCGCGGCGTCGCAAAGGGCGTGCTTCACAAGAATACCGCTTCGCGCAAGTTCTCGCGTCTCAACAAGCGCGTCCAAGCACTCGCGTAATAGTCACATTTTCGTAACGATCACCCCGTCGGAGCCTCTCCGGCGGGGTTTTTCGCGTGTGCACAAAGCAACTTGGACTGCACAGTTCAGCAGGTTCGGGTAAGTGGCGGGAATCCCGCGATTCGCATCCCGTCGAAGCCGAGTCATCGGCATAAGTTATTGATTTTAAAGTATCGAAATTGAAAATCCACGGTTTTCCGCGGGTTGTGCCGAGTCAACAAAACTATTTCAGTTTCTTTGCACGTCGGCCACTTGATCGACTCGATTTTGCGTCCCTAAAACGTCTCTCCCGGTCGCGTTTCATACCGGGCGTTTAAGCTCAATGCGCCTGCCCGCGGGGGGCAGATCCGGCAGCGGCGAGCCTTTGTTCGAATCGGATTTACGCGCGGGAAGGCTGCTTCCCGCGATGGAGAGGTGCGTCGTCGTGACTCAGGTGCAGGCCGTAGAGCGGAGCGAGATGGAGGCGGTCAGCAAAGCCTGGAATCATGTTCGCGGTAATCTGCGCCGGTCTGCCGGGCAGCGGCTGTTCGATCAGTGGCTGAAGCCGGTCGAGCTGATTCGCGGATCGACCGCCGAAGCGATTCGGCTGGGCCTGCCGTCGGCCTTCATGACCCAATGGGTGAAGAGCCATTATTCGGAGCGGCTGCTGCTCGAGTTCCGCAGCGTGCTCCCCGAAGTGGCGAGCGTGACGATCGAGACGCTGGCGGAGGAGCCGCAGCGCGTGCTGAGGGCCGAGCCGGTCGCGGCGCCTGTCGCCGAGCGGCCGGCGGCGGAACGCCCGGTCTTCGACGCGCGCTTTACCTTCGAGCGCTTCGTGACCGACACGACCAACCGAGTCGCGTTCAACGCCGCGAAGGCGATCGCGCAGCCGGGCGTGCCGCAGTTCAGCCCGCTCTACCTCCACGCCGGGACGGGCCAGGGCAAGACGCACCTGATGCACGCGATCGGCCAGGCGTTCCTCGCGGCGAATCCGAATGCGACAGCGATCTATGTGACTGCCGAGCGCTTCATGTTCGAGTTCGTCCAGGCGCTGCGCAACAGGGACACCCACGCGTTCAAGACGCGGCTGCGCTCGGTCGACCTGCTGATGATCGATGACCTGCAGTTCATCGGCGGCAAGGACGCGACGCAGGAAGAATTCTTCCACACGGTCAACGAGTTCATGGCCTCGGGCAAGCGGCTGGTGGTCGCCGCCGATCGCGCGCCGCAGTCGCTCGAGGGCTTCGAGCCGCGGCTCGCGGGCCGGCTCGGCTCGGGGCTGGTCGCCGACATCAAGCCCGCCGACCTCGACCTGCGTCGCCGCATCGTCGTGCGCAAGCTCGAGGACATGCCCGCGGTCGCGATGCCGGATGAAGTCATCGACCTGCTGGCGGCGCGGATCACCTCGAACGTTCGCGAGCTGGAAGGCGCGCTCAACCGGCTGGTGGCCTATGCCAATCTGTCGAATGAGCCGATCACGATCGACTTCGCCGTCGCGACTCTCGGAGAGGTGCTGCGCAGTGCCCAGCGCCGGATCACGATCGACGAGATCCAGCGCGCGGTCTCGACCCATTTCGAAGTCAAGCAGATCGACCTGATCTCCGAACGGCGCGCGGTGGCGATCGCACGGCCGCGCCAGATCGCCATGTATCTGGCCAAGCGGCTGACGACGCGCTCGCTTCCCGAGATCGGCCGCAAGTTCGGCAACCGCGATCATTCGACCGTGATCCACGCGGTGCGCCGGATCGAGGAGCTTCGCGGCAAGGATATAGAGATCGACGGAGCCGTCCGCGCGCTGATGCGCACGCTGGAGGGCTGAGGACGACAAGCTTCCCACCCATGTGGTGGGCGGGGTGGAGGAGCCGAGAGCGGGGCAACGCCAAGGTCACGCCTCCACCCCGATGGCCTCCTCAGGGCACGATCCGGAACCAATAGCTGTAATCGGTCGAGACGCCGCCGACGCTCACGCGCGCGATGCTGACGTCGTAGATCGTGTTCGCCTGCAGTCCGGTGACGAAGAACTGCAGGTTGTTGGGCAGGCCATAGCCTTCGTTGTCATGGGCAACGCGCGAGACCGTGAGCGTGCCGCCGCCGCGCTGGCGCACAGTGACCGCTGCGTTGGCGAAGCTGACGTTCTGGTTAGCCCAGCGGTTCGAAGGATTGGCGACCACGCCGAACGAAAGCAGCGCGCGGGTATCGAAGAGCCGCGCCGGATAATCCTCGAACGGATAGGCGACATAGGCGGGTAGGGCGCCGCTCGGCCCCGCGGGGCCGGCGGTATCGAACACCTTGATCACGGCAGCGTCGGTGCGGGTGTAAGTGTCATGCCCCCCCGCCACCCGGCCATAGGCCACGGAGCCGAGGAACGGATCGAGCAGCCACCGGCGATGCCCGACATTCTCGGCGGTGAGATTGTCGATCTCGGTGAGCCAGCCTGCGAAGACCTCCTCGTCGCTGAGCAGCCGGAGGCCGGATCCGAGCCCGCCGTAGAGGTTGCTCGCACCGGCGGCAGCGGCACCCGCGGCGGTGTAGCAGCGCCAGCTGGTGGGCGGAGTGTGGCTGAGCTGGGCGTTCGCGGCCATCATCAGTGCCGCCTGTTGCGCGCCCGGCTCGTCGGCGCTCGAATAGGCGACCGGGGGCAAGCGGTGCAGCGCGCGGATCGCGTTGAGCGTCTGGAGCGTGCGGGCAGTGATCTGCGCCGACAGCTGTCCGGGCTGGCACGCCGCGACATCCGGCTGGGCCGCATACATCGCCGCGACCTGCTGGAAGAAATCGCCGCTGCCCGGGGCAGGCGCGGGGAAGGGGACCGGCGCAGGCGCGGGGGCCGGTGCCGGCGTGGGGGCGCCAGTGGTGGGCGGCGGCGTGTTCACCGTCCCGCTCCCGCCGCCTCCGTCGCACGCGACCAGAGCCAGCAACGGGAGCATCGTCAGGGCGGCTAGTTTACGCATCGCGATACCTCGACTGGGGAAGCGCATCACGCTGCCCGGCCTCGGGGGTAACGCCGCGCACAGTGCAGCGTTTCCGTGGAAGCCCCCGTTTGCGGGAGAGTGGCACTCAAAATCGTCCCCCGCCAGTGGGAGGTGTCGCAAGACGACGGATGGGGGCGGAGGCGCGACGAGAGTTGGCCGCCGCCCTTCCTCTGGCGAGAGACGATTGAGAGAAGCTAGACCTGCAGCCCCACTGCCTGCTGCGCAGCTTTGAGAGTGGGTGCCGCGAGCGCGTTGGCGCGTTCGGCTCCGCGGGCGAGCGCTGCGCCGACCGCGGCGCGATCGTCGAGCAGCTTCACCAGCCGTTCGCGCACGGGGCCGAGCACCGAGACGGCCAGATCGGCGAGCGCCGGCTTGAATGCGCCGAAGCCCTTCCCTGCGAATTCATCGACCACCGATTGCGGCGTGCGATCGGCGAGCGCAGCGAAGATCGTCACGAGATTCTTCGCCTCGAGCCGCTCCGCGAGCGCGTCGAACGATTCGGGCAGGGGTTCGGGATCGGTCTTCGCCTTTCGCAGCTTCTGGGCGATCGTGTCGTCGTCGTCGATCAGGTTGATCCGCGACATGTCCGAAGGATCGGACTTGGACATCTTCGCGCTGCCGTCGCGCAGGCTCATGATCCGCGGTGCTTCCTTGCTGATCATCGGCTCGGGCAGCGTGAACAGCTCGACACCGAAATCGGTGTTGAACTTTGCCGCGATGTCGCGGGTGAGCTCCAGGTGCTGCTTCTGGTCCTCGCCCACCGGCACGTGCGTGGTCTGGTAGAGCAGGATGTCGGCCGCCTGGAGCACGGGATAGGTGAACAGGCCCACCGCGGCGCCCTCGCGGTTCTTGCCGGCCTTGTCCTTCCACTGGGTCATGCGATTGAGCCAGCCCATCCGCGCAGTGCCCTGGAGGATCCAGCACAGCTCGGCATGTGCGGGGACACGCGCCTGGTTGAACAGCACCGAGCGCTCATCGATCCCGGCGGCCATCAGCGTGGCGGCCATTTCGATGGTGGAGTTGGTGAGCTCGGCGGGGGTAATGTTGCCGGTCAGCGCATGGAGGTCGGCGAGGAAGAACAGGCACTCCCCCGGCTGCTGCGTCTCCTGCATCGCCCCCCACTGCTTGATCGCGCCGAGATAGTTGCCGAGGTGCAGGTTGCCGGTGGTCTGGATGCCCGAAAGGACACGCATCGTCGTTCACTCCACGCGCCCGGGTTGACCGTTCGGCCGTTGGACGGGCCGCGGGTCCTGGACGGCGGGAGCGCTGCCGCACGATGATGTCGAGGACAGGCGCGGCACTAGCGGGTGCTGCCGCGGATGAACAGCCTCAGCGGACGGCGCGGCGGCGGATGAGCGCCTTGAGATCGGAGAGCAGGAACGCGCGGGTGACGAAGCACGCGACGCCATAGATCGCCACGCCCGCGCCGACGAGCACCACGAGCGCCGCATAGCGCTGCCAGATCAGCCCGTTGAGCCAGGGATCGAGCAGCCGATCAAAGCCGAAGATCGCCGCGCCCATCAGCACCGCGGCGAGCGCGAGCCGGGGGAGACGGCGCTTGAGCTGCGCGTCGGCGACGAAATGGCCGCGCTGCGCGAGTGCGCGGTAGAGCATCCACACATTGACGGTCGAGGACAGCGCCGTCGCCAGCGGCGGGCCGATATGGCCGATGAGCGGAATCAGCGCTAGGTTCGCGGCGATATTCACCACGACCGATATCGTCGCGAACCGCACCGGAGTCCGCGTGTCCTGTCGCGCGTAGAAGCCCGGGGTCAGGACCTTCACGAGCACATAGGCGGGCAGGCCGATCGAAAAGCCCGCGAGCGCCCACGCGCATTTGACCGTGTCGTCGGCAGTGAATTCGCCATATTGGAAGAGGCCGCGGACGATCGGCTCGGCTGCGACGATCAGCGCCACCATCGCGGGGATGGTGAGGAACAGCGCCAGCTCCATGCCGCGGTTCTGCGTCTCCATTGCCTGCGCTTCCTCTCCCGCGCCGAGCAGGCGCGAGAGGGTGGGGAGCAGGATCGTGCCCAGCCCGATGCCGATCATGCCGAGTGGGAGCTGGTTCAGCCGATCGGCATAATAGATGTACGAGATCGAGCCCTCGGCGAGCAGATAGCCCGAGAGCGCAGTGGAGATGACGAGATTGAGCTGCACCGCGCCGGCACCGAGCGCCGCCGGCAGGATCAGCTTCATCAGCCGCCGAACTTCAGGATCGAGCCTGGGCAGGCGCGGGCGCAGCGACACGCCGGCGCGGCGGCAGGCGGCCCAAAGCCAGGCGAGCTGGAGCAGCCCGCCCAAGGGAACCGCGATCGCCTGCGCACGCGCAGTTTCCTCGGGCGTGCCGTGGAAGGCGAAAAGCGCCGTCACCATCGCGATGTTGAGCAGGATCGGCGCGGCGGCATTGACCCAGAATTTGTCGAGCGAGTTGAGAATCCCGCCGAGCAGCGAGGCGAGGCAGATCAGCATCAGATAGGGGATGGTGATCCGCGAAAGCTCGACCGCGAAGGCGAACTGCTCGACCGTCGGCTGCTGCTCGTGGAAACCGCCGGAGAGCAGCCACGTCAGCGGCCACACGGCGACGAGCATCACCACCGTCATGACGAGCAGGAAGGCGAAGAGCACCGCCAGCGCGCGCTCGGCGAAATCGAGCGCGGGCGCGCGCTCGCCGCCGCTTTCGGCGAGCTTGCGGTTGAACATCGGGATGAACGCCGACGAGAATGCGCCTTCGGCGAAGAAGGCGCGGAACATGTTGGGCAGGCGGAAGGCGACGAGGAAGGCGTCGGACGCGAAATTGGCGCCCACGTAACGCGCCTGGAGCGAGTCGCGCACCAGCGCGAGCACGCGGCTCGCCAGTGTCAGGCCACCGATCGAACCGAGGCTGCGGACGAGCTTCATCGCGGCGTCAGCATCTCATCGAGTGGGGTAAAGGGGGAGAAGCGGCCATGGTGCGCGCTTGCTCCCCCCGGATCCGATGTCAGGCTTCGCCCGCGGGCTGGCCGTCGGCCAGGCTCTGCTGCTGCGCGCGCTGCGCCATGTAGATGCCGCCGAAATCGATCGGCTCGAGCATCAGCGGCGGGAAGCCGCCGTCACGGACCGCGTCGGCGAGCACACGGCGCGCAAAGGGGAAGAGAATGCGCGGCGCTTCGCCGAGCAGGAAAGCGTCGAGCTGGTCGGCCGGGATGTTGCGCAGCCCGAACAGGCCGGCGTAGCTGAGGTCGACGAGGAACGCGGTCTGGCTCTCCGCCTGCGCCTTCACTTCGATCTTCAGCACCACCTCATAGACGTCCTCGCCCACCTGGCCCGAGCCGATGTTGAACTGAACGTCGATCGCCGGTGCGACCTGCGACTGGTAGATCGCAGGCGCGTTGGGGTTCTCGAAGGACAGGTCCTTCACATATTGCGAGATCACCCCTGCGGCCGGCGCAGTGTCCGCGCCGTTGCTCGCGGGTTCGCCGAATTCGGCAGGGGTGTCGTTCTCAGCCATCGAAGATTCCTCGTTCATCGGAAAGTTTCGCGCGTCTGGCGCGTTGGTTCGAGTGCGCGCCTAGCAGGGGCGTCGCAGCAGTTCAATCGGCGGCGGTGGCGGCGATTTGAAACCGGCGGCACTAAGGCCTATGTAAGAGTGCAAAGCTCTGGAGGCTCAGTGTTCTACGTTATCCTGTTTGCGATGATCGCCGGTTTCCTGGCTCTCCGACTCTATTCGGTGCTCGGGAAGCGCACGGGCCATGAGCAGCCGCTTCCCAAGCCGGCGGAAGAGCGCGTTGCGCCCGCGCCGCTGCCGCGCACGATCGACGTCAAGCCCGAGGTTCGCGAAACCGGCGGCCGCACGATCGAGGCGGGCGCAGAGAACGGGCTGCGCGCCGTGGTCTCCGCCGATTCGAGCTTCGACGTCGCCCAGTTCCTGGAAGGCGCCAAGGCGGCCTATCGCATGATCCTCGAAGCCTATTGGAAGGGCGATGAGGAAACGCTCGGCTGGCTTGCCCAGGAGGATGTTCGCAACGCCTTTGGCGAGGCGATCCGCGCCCGCAACGAGGCTGGGCATGTGCTCGACAACCGCCTGATCACGATCGAGCGGGCGATGATCTCCGACGCTGTGGTGGAGGGCAAGACCGCCCGCATCACCGTGCGTTTCGACGCAGACATCGCCGCAGTGACGCGCGATCAGGACGGCAATGTGATCGCGGGCTCGCTGAGCGACGCGGTGGAGACGCACGACGTCTGGACCTTTGCGCGCAACCTGCGCAGCGACGATCCCAACTGGAAGCTGGTCGAAACCGACGAAGCATAAGGAGAGCGGCTGGATGCGCGTTTGGGGGGGAGGCGCGTCCGCGCGCCTTGGAGGCATTGCCGCGCTTGCGTTGCTCGGGGCTTGTTCGGGGAGCATCGTGCCGCCGGGATCGGCCGGAACCCCCGGCACGAAGCCTGCGCCAGCCGCCAGCCCCACGCCTGCACCCCGGCCATCCGCACTCCCTGAGACGCCGGCGCACCTGCCTGCGCGTCAGCCCACCCCCGCCACGCCGTTGCCGGCGGCACCGGCTCCCGTCGTAGCGCCGGGCGCGACCACCGCGGCTGCGGCGGGTATCGCAGCGGGTCCGGCGGTCGACCGGCTCCCCATCACCCAGGAGGCGGCGGAGCGTGCGTTGGCGGCATTCCGGCTGAGCTGCCCGGGCCTCCAGCGCCGGACCGACGGGAGCGGGCTCACGCGTGGGGCCGATTGGGGGCCCGCATGCCAGGCTGCGGCGAACTGGCCCGCGCGCGATGCGCGTGACTTCTTCGCCGAGCATTTCAGCGCTGTGCAGATCGGTGACGGCCAGGCTTTCGCCACGGGCTATTACGAGCCCGAGATACACGGATCGCGCGAGCGCCGCTCGGGTTATGAAGTGCCCATCTACGGCATTCCGAGGGATCTGATCGAAGCCGATCTGGGCGATTTCTCCGACGATCTGAAGGGCAAGCGCATCCGCGGCCGCGTCGATGGCACCAGCTTCGTCCCCTATTTCGATCGTACCGCGATCGAAGAGGGCGCGCTGGACGGCCGCGCCGAGATCATCGCCTGGGCGGCGGATCCGGTGGAGATATTCTTCCTCCAGGTCCAGGGTTCGGGTCGGCTGCGGCTGCCCGACGGCGGCGTGATGCGGATCGGCTACGCCGGGCAGAACGGGCGCGGCTACACCGGCATCGGCAAGCTGATGCGCGACCGCGGGCTGCTGGGGCCGGGGCAGGCATCGATGCAGGGCATCATGGCGTGGCTGCGCGCGAACCCCGAAGAGGGGCGCAAGATCATGCGCGAGAACAAGAGCTTCGTCTTCTTCAAGGAACTGACCGGGGCCGGTCCGCTTGGAGCGATGGGCTATCCGGTGACCGGCTGGACCAGCGTTGCAGCGGACCCCAAGTTCGTGCCGCTGGGGGCGCCGGTGTTCCTGTCGATGGACCGGACCGACGCGACGGGGCTGTGGGTGGCGCAGGACACGGGCGGCGCGATCAAGGGCGCCAACCGGTTCGACACCTTCTGGGGCGCGGGTGACGACGCGCGGGCGATAGCGGGCGGCATGTCGGCGCGCGGAACGGCCTGGCTGCTGCTGCCCAAGGCCGCTGCGGCGCGGCTCCAGGCGGCTGCGCCCATTCCTGCACAGTGAACGGGCGGGGCCCCGGTTCCAAGGTTCGCGCGCTCGCTCCCGAGGAAGCGGCGCTGTGGAAGCGGGTGATCGCGACGGTGAAGCCGCTGAGCTCGGCGCGGGTTCCGGCGCGGCCTGCGGCTGTAGTAGACGTCGCTCCGACTGTTGTTCCGACCGAGGAGGTAAAGGCGCGCCCTGCGGCGAAGCCGGCCCGACCGGTGCGGCCAACTCCGCCGCCGGTTCCCGCGCCGCCGCCGCAGACGCTCGACGGCTCGTGGGACCGCAAGCTGGGGCGCGGAATGGTCGCGCCGGAATCGAGCATCGACCTTCATGGCCACACGCTTGCTTCGGCCTATGATCTGCTCGACCGCGGCCTAGATGCCGCAATCCACCGCGGGGACCGCGTGCTGCTGCTAATCACCGGCAAGCCGCCGCGGCCCGAATCAGAGCGGCCCCACGCCCGCGGGGCGATCCGCGCCGCGGTGGGCGACTGGCTGGCGGCGTCGCGCCATGCCGATCGGATCGCGGCGATACGGGGCGCGCATCCGCGGCACGGCGGCAGCGGCGCGCTCTATATCGTGCTGCGCCGTCCCCGCACGCCCGCTCAACGAAATTATTAACTTCTCTCTGACAAGTTGCTGGTGATTCGAGGCGTCGGGGGGCGCCCGCTGGTGGGGATCGGCAGCCGAGGTGGAAGGGGTTACGCTGAAAAGCCGCGCAATCGTATTTGCGATTTGCGCCGGGGCGACGGCGTTCATCCTCGCGCTGACTGCGGCTTCGCCTGACCATGTGACCGTGGAAAGTGCCACCAGCGCGCTCGTGGCGGCGATCGTCTGCGGCGTGCTGAGCTGGGCGTCTGCCGAGCGTAGCTTGGCGTCCACCGCCGGCGCGATCGATGCCGCGATCGATCGGATGGCGATTGCCGCCAAGGGCGACCTGAAGGGTGGCACCCCCGCGGAGGTCCGCGATTGCGTTCCCCAGCTCGCCGATGCCATGGACGCGCTGTTCAGCCAGCTGCACATGCATTTCGATCATGTGCAGCGGCTGGCGATGTTCGATCCCGTCACGAACCTGCCCAACCGCAGCTATTTCCGCGAGACGGCAGAGGCGGCGCTTGCCGATCTGCCGCGCGACCATGAGGCGGTGCTCTATTTCATCGATCTCGATCGCTTCAAATCGATCAACGACACGCTGGGGCACGCACAGGGTGACGTGCTGCTCGGCATGGTTGCTGCGCGGCTCCGCGGGTTCGTCGAGCAGCTGGCGGCGGGGGAGCCCGGCTATGCGGCGCTTGTCGGACGGCTCGCGGGCGACGAATTCACGCTGTTCGTGCCGCGCCTTCCGAACCGGGTCGCCGCCGACCGGATCGGGCAGGGCATCCTGCTGGAACTCTCCCGGCCCTTCGAGCTCGCCGATCAGCAGGTGACGATCGGTGCGTCGATCGGTATCGCCACCTGGCCGCGCCACGGCACCACGCTTCACGAGCAGATGCGTGCGGCGGATGCTGCGATGTACCATGCCAAGTCGCTGGGTCGCGGCCGGGTCGAGCATTTCACCGAGGCGCTGGCGGCGCGGATCGAGGAGCAGGCACAGCTCGAGAGCGAGCTGCGGACAGCTGTCGAGAAGGAGGAGTTCTCGCTGGTTTTCCAGCCGCAGGTGAGTGCGCAGGATGGCAACATCGTCGGGGCGGAGGCGCTGCTGCGGTGGCGGCACCGGGACGGAATCAAGCTGCCGGGCAGCTTCATCGAGCGGGCCGAGGAGACCGGGCTGATCGTCGAGATCGGCGCCTGGGTGGTGACGCGTGTGGCGCAGACGATTGCCCGCTGGGAGCGGCTGGGGATCGAGCAGCGGCTGGCGGTGAACATCAGCCCGCGGCAGATCGACCATGCCGGCTTCTTCCGCCAGCTCCGCGCCGCGATGCACGCCGCCCGGGCGCCCGCTTCGCTGCTCGAGCTCGAGATCAGCGAGACGCTGGCGATGCACTGTTCGAGCGAAGTGCTCGACGCGATCGCCGCGCTGCGCGCCGACGGCGCCAGCATCGCCATCGACGATTTCGGCACCGGCTACTCCAACATCGCCCGGCTGCGCGAACTGCCGGTGGACCGCGTCAAGCTCGACCGGTGCCTGGTCGAGCATGTCGTCTCCCAGCCCGAGGCGCGGACGATTGCCCAGGCGATCGTCGGGCTGATCCACGGTCTCGGTTGCCAGGCAGTGGCCGAAGGCGTGGAGAGCGAGGACCAGGCCGCGGTGCTCCGCGTGATCGGCTGCGACGTGCTCCAGGGCTATGCCGTGGCCGCGCCGATGGCAGAGGCCGAGTTCCTGGACTGGACGCACCGGTTCGAGCCGCGCCGCGCCACCTCCTAGGCGTAGACTCGCTTCAGCACCTCCTCATACACATCGGCGAGCGCCGTCAGGTCGGCGAGCGCCACTGCCTCGTCGAGCTTGTGCATCGTTGCATTGAGGAGGCCGAACTCGACCACCGGGCATAGCTTGACCAGATAGCGCGCGTCCGAGGTGCCGCCACTGGTGGAAAGCTCGGGCACCACGCGCAGCTTGGCCTCGATCGCCCCGGCCACGAGCGAGGAGAGGCGACCCGGCTCGGTGAGGAAGGCTTCGCCATAGACGCGGCCGTGGACGCTGCTGTCGGGCGCATGGCGGCGGACGATTTCCTCTATCCGGGCAATCAGATCGGCGCCCCTGTGGGCGTCGTTGAAGCGGATCGAGAGGCGCGCGCGCGCGATGCCGGGGATGACGTTGGTGGCGGGATTGGCCACGTCGATCATGAGCGGTTCGATGTTCGAGGGCTGGAACCAGGCATGGCCCTGATCGAGCTCGATTGCGTCGATCTCGGCGAGCGCCCGGACCAGACGCGGGACCGGATTGTCGGCGAGGTGCGGATAGGCGACGTGGCCCTGACGGCCGCGCACTTCGATGTCGATCACCGTCGAGCCGCGGCGGCCGATCTTGATCGTGTCGCCAAGGCGGTGGGCAGAGGTGGGCTCGCCGACGAGGCACAGCTCGGGGCGCAGGCCGCGCTCGGCCATGCGCTCGATGAGGCGCTGGGTGCCGAAGGTGGCGGGCCCTTCCTCGTCGCCGGTGATGATCAGGCTGAGCGTGCCGGCGTCGGCCGGGACGCGCGCGGCGGCGGCGGCGAAGGCGGCGATCGCGCCCTTCATGTCGACTGCGCCGCGGCCGTAGAGCAGTTCGCCGCGGACCTCGGGATCGAAGGCGCCGCTGACCCAGCCGGGGCCGGGGGGCACCACGTCGAGATGGCCGGCGAAGGCGAAATGCGTGCCGCCATCACCACGGACGGCGAGGAGGTTCTCGACCGGGCCGTCGGGGGCGTCGCCCTCGATGAAACGCTCGACCGTGAAGCCGAGCGGGAGCAGCGCGGATTCGAGCACGTCGAAGACGGCGCCGCGGGCGGGTGTGACGCTCTCGGCGGCGATCAGCGCCTTGGTTAGTTCGACGACGTCGGGCACAGTGCCTCCCTGCAATGATGGAGGCGGCATTGCCCAAGCTCGATCTCGATACAATCCCGCAGACGAACGCGACGGGCTATCCGGCGGAATATGCGGATGTGGTCGAGGGGCGCTGGTATCGCCGGCTGGCGCCCGCCAGCGGGATCACCGATTTCGGATTCAGCCATGTGACGCTCGAGCCCGGCGCCTGGTCCGCGCAGCGCCACTGGCACGAAGGCGAGGACGAGTTCGTCGTGATGCTCGCGGGCGAAGCGGTGCTGGTCGACGATTCGGGCGAGACGGTGATGCGGCCGGGCGATGTGGCGGCATTCCCCAAGAACGACGGTAATGGGCATGTGCTGCAGAACCGCAGCGACGCCGAGTGCGTGTTCATCGCGGTGGGACGGCCCGGCACGACCGACTGCCATTATCCCGACATCGACCTGCATCTGTTCGCCGGCGAGGGATTTCGGCGGAAGGATGGGAGCGCGTTCTAGCGAAATCCTCCCCGGCAAGGGCAGGGCTATCGCATATGGAAATACCGTTTGCCCTGAGCTTGTCGAAGGGCCTTTTCCCTCGCTGCCGGCGCCCGGCCGGAAGCGAAGGACGTCCTTCGACAAGCTCAGGACAAATGGAGATTTTGCCAAACCCTGTTCCCGGACCGGCAACATATTCCAGATGCAATTGCCCCGTCCTTGCAGGGAAGGATTGGAGTGGGAGCAGCGGGGCTCGTAGTTCCTTAGGCCTGATCCTCGCCGGACCCGTCGTCCTTCTTGCGGGAGCGTGCGATGCCGCCCATCGCGATGCCGAGCGCTATTCCGATCGCAATGCCGACCGCGAGATTGTCCATCGCCGCACCGATTCCTGCGCCGAGGGCGATTCCGATGGCCAATCCGCTTCCGGCATTCATCCGCGCCTCCTAGTTCGTAGCGGGTGCCTCGAACTGCTCGATCACCCAATCCTCTTCCTGCGCCGCGGCGATCCAGTCCTGCATGAAGGGGTGCTTGATCAGCGCCATGACATAGGCCTGGGCGAAGCGCGGGACGGGGAGCGAATAGGTGACGATGCGGGTCGCGACTGGCGCGAACATGATGTCCGCCGCGCCGAACGCGCCGAACAGAAAGTCGCCTTCGCCGCCATAGCGCGAGCGGGCCTCGGCCCAGAGCTCGACCAGCCGGGCGAGATCCTGCGCGACGTCCTCGTCGGGGGTCTTGGGCGCATAGATCTGGCGGACGTTCATGCTGTGCTTGCGGCGCAGCGCCGCGAAGCTCGAATGCATCTCGGCAGCCATCGAGCGCGCCATCGCGCGCGCGCCGATATCCTGCGGCCAGAAGCGCGCGTTGCCGGTCTTTTCGTTGAGATATTCGACGATGGCGAGGCTGTCCCACACCACGATCTCGCCGTCCCACAGGATCGGCACCTTGCCTGACGAAGGCGCGAACTCGTCGCCCTCGCGGCGCTGTTCCCAATCCTGATCGTAGAGCGGGACCACCACCTCCTCGAAGGCGAGCCCCGAATGCTTGCAGGCGAGCCAGCCGCGGAGCGACCAGGACGAATAGGCCTTGTTGCCGATGATGAGCTTCATGGGGGCGGGATAACGGGCCGGGCGCGGCGGGGCAACGGGCCGCGAGGCGATTCGTGACGCCGTTGTGCAATTGACTCTGCTTGACTCGTTTGCGGGTTTTTGAAAGCGGGCCAGGCGGGAACATAAAGAGAACTTAACACCGTTTCGCAGCTGTAGGACAGTAGAAAAAATGCCGTATAGTCAAAGTGATAGCGGCGCACCGCGCACGACCGTGGAGCATCGCGGCGGCACCGCGGGAGGGAATTGCACCATCCGCGTGTGATGCATATACATCATGTATATGCATCAAGATTCGCCGCTTCCGTGCATCTGCACGTCGATCCGAAAGACGGCGCGCGTCGTGGCCCGCGCCTATGACGAAGCGTTGGCGCCGCACGGCATGACGACCGCGCAGTTCGCGATCCTGCGGCACGTGATCCGCGGCGAGCCGCTGGCGCTGAGCCGGCTGGCCGAGGAACTCGTGATGGACCGCAGCTCGCTCTACCGCGCGCTGACCCCGATGGAGACGCGCGGCTGGGTGCAGGTGGAGCCGGGCAAGGGGCGCGCCAAGCTCGCCCGGCTGACCGATGCCGGCCGCGCGGCGCTGGCCGAGGCGACCCCGGCGTGGAATGCGATTCAGGGCAGGCTGGAGCAAGGAATGGACAGGGACTTCTGGGTGGGGCTGGGGCGTGCGCTGAGCTTCGTCGCGCGCGTTGCAGAGGACAGGGCTCCAGGCAAGGGAGCGGCGCGGTGAACGCGCTGCTGCGGCGCCTGCCGCTCGGCGCGGGCGGCTATGCGACGATCGTGGTTGCGGTGACCTTCGTGGCGCTGCTCATCTCGGCAGGGCTGCGATCGGCGCCCGGCGTGATGATGCTGCCGCTCGAGATGCATTTCGGCTGGGACCGCGCGACGGTCTCGTCCGCCGCCGCGATCGGGATCATGCTCTATGGCCTCGTCGGTCCGTTCGCCGCGGCGCTGATGCTGTCGGTGGGGATCAAGCGGACGATGCTGGGCGGGCTGGTGCTGATGGCGCTCTCTACGCTGGCGAGCCTGTGGATGACCGAGCCGTGGCAGTTCGTGCTGAGCTGGGGCGTCTTTTCCGGCGCGGGAAGCGGAGCGGTGGCATCGGTGCTCGGCGCGGCGGTGGTCAACCGCTGGTTCGCGACGCGGCAGGGGCTGGTGATGGGGATGCTCACCGCGAGCACCGCGACCGGCGCGCTCGTTTTCCTGCCGCTGCTCGCCTGGCTGGCGGAAGGCGGCGCATGGCGGCCGGTGGCGCTGGCGGTCTCGATCGCGAGCATCTGCGTGATCCCGCTCGTGCTGCTGTTCGTGCCCGAGCGTCCGCAAGACCTGGGCGTGCGCCGGTTCGGCGAGACCGAGGATAGCGCGCCGCCGCCCCCGCTCAAACAGGCGGCGAGCCCGGCGCTGGCGTTCACGGCGCTGTTCCGCGCGAGCCGATCGCCGATGTTCTGGCTGTTGTTCGGCACCTTCTTCGTCTGCGGGCTCACCACCAACGGGCTGGTCGGCACGCACATGATCGCGTTCTGCGGCGACCACGGCATCGCGCCCGTGCAGGCCGCGGGGCTGCTGTCGCTGATGGGACTGTTCGACCTGATCGGCACCACCGCATCGGGCTGGCTCACCGACCGCTACGATCCGCGCAAGCTGCTGTTCGTCTATTACGGGCTGCGCGGGCTTTCGCTGCTGGCGCTACCGTTCCTCGATTTCGGCACTGCGAGCCTGCTGGTGTTCGCGGCCTTCTATGGGCTCGACTGGATCGCGACCGTGCCGCCGACGGTGAAGCTCGCCAACCTGCATTTCGGCGAGCGCGATGCGCCGATCGTGTTCGGATGGGTGATGGTGGGGCACCAGCTGGGGGCAGCGACCGCGGCGTTCGGGGCGGGCGCGGTGCGGGCGTGGACGGGGACCTATACGCCGGCCTTCGTGGTGGCGGGCGCGTTCGCGCTGGTGGCGGCGGTGGCGGTGCTTGGCTGGCGTGGCGAGCGGCGTGTGGCGGGGGTGGCGGCTTAGCGCTCCACGACATTCGGCTTGCGAGACGAACAGGCGCGAAACGGAAGGAATTAATCCTCCCCCGCCAGGGGGAGGTGGCGCACGAAGCGCGTCGGAGGGGGAGGAAGCACGCCGCCCACGTTCTTGCATCCGCCCCCTCCGTCAGCCTACGGCTGACACCTCCCCCTGGCGGGGGAGGATTTGCTTGCGTGCTGGAGGCGATCCGCCTTCGATTGGCTGCGCTGCCTGGCTTCTACGACTCACCCTCACCCAACCCCCTCCCGCAAGCGGGAGAGGGCTAGAAGGGGATCGCTTCGCTCGCCAACCCACCCCCAACCCCTCCCTTGCAGGGAGGGGAGTTTAGAGGTGTGGGCTCAGCCGATGGCTTCGAGCACTGCGGCGCGGAGTTCGGGGATGCCCATGCCCTTCTCGCTCGAGGTGGCGAGGATTTCCGGGTGGGCGGCGGTGCGCTTGCGGGCTTCGGCGACGGTGCGCGCGTGGACGTCGGCAAGCTCGGTCGCCTTGATCTTGTCGGCCTTGGTGAGGACGATGCGATAGCTGACCGCGGCATCGTCGAGCATGTCGAGGATCTCGCGGTCGACATCCTTGATGCCGTGGCGCGAATCGATCAGCACGAGCGCGCGCTTGAGCACCTGGCGTCCGCGCAGGAAATCGTTGACCAGATAGCGCCACTTCCGGACTACGTCCTTGGGCGCCTTGGCGAAGCCGTAGCCGGGCATGTCGACCAGCCGGAACAGCAGCGGATCGCCGACTTCGAAGAAGTTGAGCTCCTGTGTGCGCCCCGGGGTGACCGAAGTGCGCGCGAGGCTGTTGCGATTGGTGAGCGCGTTGAGCAGCGACGACTTGCCGACGTTCGAGCGGCCCGCGAACGCGACCTCGGGCACCACCGGATCGGGGAGGTGCTTGAGCTCGGGGGCCGATTTGAGGAAGCCGACCGGGCCGGCGAAGATCTTTCGCGCGGCCTCGATCTGGTCTTCGGTGAAGGCTTCGGTCACTTCGCCTTCGCTTCCTTCTTGATCGGCTCCTTGAGCGCCGGATGCTGGCGATAGAGCAGCCATTGCTGCGCCATCGTCAGCACGTTCGACGTGATCCAGTAGACCTGGAGACCCACCGCGAAGGGCGCCATCAGGAACATCAGCATCCACGGCATGATCGCGAAGACCTGCTTCTGGATATCGTCCATCGGCGCCGGATTGAGCTTGAACTGGAAGTACATCGACAGGCCGAGCAGGACCGGGACCACGCCGATCGCGAGGAACGACGGCGGCGTGAAATCGAGCAGGCCGAACAGGTTGAACACCAGCAGCGGATCGGGCGCCGAAAGGTCCCTGATCCAGGCGACGAACGGCTGGTGGCGCATCTCGATCGTGAGCAGCAGCACCTTGTAGAGCGCGAACATGATCGGAATCTGCAACAGGATCGGCAGGCAGCCCGCGAGCGGGTTCACCTTCTCGTCCTTGTAGAGCTTCATCATCTCCTGCTGCTGGCGCGGCTTGTCGTCCTTGAAGCGCTCCTGGATCGCCTTCATCTTGGGCTGCACCGCGCGCATCGCCGCCATCGAGGCGAACTGGCGCTGCGCGATCGGGAAGAGCAGCAGGCGGATCGTGATCGTCAGCAGGATGATCGCGACGCCGAAATTCTTAACCAGGCGGAACAGCCAGTCGAGATAATAGAAGATCGGCTGTTCGATGATGCCGAACCAGCCCCAGTCGATCGCGCGATCGAACTGCACGATGCCGAGCTTGTCCTGATACGCCTCGAGCAGCTTCACTTCCTTCGCGCCGGCGAAGAAGTGGCTGGTGTAGGTGATCTTCTTGCCTGCGGGCACGGTGAGCGGCGCGGCGAGCTGGTAATCGGCCTGATAGCCCTTGGTCGGGGTGGGACGCTGCTGGAGCTGGACGCCCAGCCGCTGGTCCGGGATGACCGCGGTCAGCCAATAGTGATCGGTATAGCCTGCCCAGCCGCCGGTGGTGGGGAAGCTCTGCGCGGCTTCGTCCAGGTCCTTGTAGTTGATGTAGTCGGCGGCGCCGTCATAGACTGCGATCGGGCCGACGTGCGCGGCCCATTGGTCGACGTCGGTCGATTTTTCGGCGCGGGTGACGAGCGCGTAGGGAGTCACCGCGACCGGGGTGCTGCCGGGATTGGCGACGCTCTGGCGGACGGTGAACATATAGTTCTCGTCGACCGCGAGCTCGATCCGGAAGACCTGGCCGCTGGGGCTGCGCGCGCTGAGCGTGACCGGTGTGGTGGGGGTGAGCTTGCCGCCGCTCGCCTGCCAGACGGTGTTCTGGTCCGGCGCCTGGACGCCGGCGCCGTGCCAGCCGAACTGGGCGAAATAGGCGCCCGCCGCGCCGCCCGGCGAGAGCAGGCGGATCGGCGGCGAATTCTTGTCGATCGTCTCGTCGTACTTGGAGAGGACGAGATCGTCGATGCGCGCGCCCTTGAGGTTGATCGAGCCGCGGAGCGCCGGAGTCTCGATCGCGACGCGCGGGCTCTCGGCCAGCACGATCTCGCGGGTGCGCAGCGCAGTGGGCGAATCGGCGGCGGGATCGGCCGAAGGATTGGGAACCGGCTGGGTCTTGCCGCCCTCGATCCGGGTGGGCGCGGGCTGCTGCTGCGGGAACACCCAGTGCATGATCTGCGGCCATCCGAACAGGATGAGCGCAGCGAGCACTGCAAAGATCAGGAAGTTCTTCTGGTCGTCTTTCACCGATGTTCCCCGGAAATACCCGTCATGGCACGGGATCGTAGCCGTGCCCGCCCCATGGATGGCAGCGCAGGATCCGCCTGACGGCGAGCCAGCTGCCCTTCACCGCCCCATAGCGGCGAAGCGCCTCGATTGCATAGGCTGAACAGCTGGGCTGGAAGCGGCAGCTGGGCGGAAGGATCAGCGAGGGGCCGAGCTGCCAGCCCCGCGCGAGAAGGATGAGGAGGCGGGCGATCATCTGCGCACCTTGGCCAGCGCCTTGGCGAGCTCCGCCTTGAGATCGGAAAAGGGGCGCGCGTTGCCGCCGTTGCGACCGATCAGCACATGATCGGCGCCTGCGATGCCGTGCACCGGCAGCACTTCGCGGGCGAGTTCGCGGAAGCGGCGCTTCATCCGATTGCGGACGACGGCGTTGCCAACTTTCTTGGATACGGTAATGCCGACCCGAATCGCCGGATCGGCATCGCCGCGATCGCGCACGATGAGGACGAAGCCGGGCATGGGCGCCCGCTTCCCCGCATTCGCCGCGAGATATTCCTTGCGCTGCGTGAGCCGCGCGAGCGGTACGGCAGTTACGCCGACAGCTTCTTGCGGCCGCGGGCGCGGCGGGCGCGGATCACGTTGCGACCGCCGACGGTCGCCATCCGCGCGCGGAAGCCGTGCCGGCGCGCACGCACCAGGTTGCTCGGCTGAAAGGTCCGCTTCATCGCTCATCCTCAAGAATCTAGAACGTAAAAGGGCCGCCACAGGGGCGGCCGCGTGTCGGGTGCCCATAGGGGCAAGCCGCGCACGAGTCAACGCGTCCGATCGGTATTGCCGGGCTCCGTGGCGAGCGCAGCCTCCTGCTCGCGCGCGCGGCGGCGGCGGAAGCTCGGGCGGCGCAACGCCAGGTCGCTGTAGTGGCCGAGCCGGGGCCAGCGCTTCTTCAATCGGGCGAAGCGCTTGCGCGCCCAGGCCGAGTTGCGCAGCACCAGGATCAGCCCCGCCGCGAACAGCAATATGCCGCCGGGCCCCGGGATCGGGCCGGCGATCGGCGCCGCGGCGATGAGCAGCAGCCCGAGGCCGAAGAGCAGCTTGCGGAGCAGCGGATGGCGCGCGCGTGGCATGCAGCGAATGTGGGAACCGTGTGTTGCCTGTGCAAGACAGGGACACGCAGTTGCTCCGTTCCGGAGGCGATCCGTTCCACTATGGCGAAAAGCCGCTATGGTCCTGCGCGGGGGGACGGGAGAATGGTCGCGAGCGTTTCGACGGTGGCCTATCTGGGGCTGGAGGCGCGCGCGGTGGAGGTGCAGTGCAACCTCCTGCCCGGCGTGCCCAAGTTCGTGATCGTCGGGCTTCCCGACAAGGCCGTGGGCGAGAGCCGCGAGCGGGTGCGCGCGGCGATGGCCGCGATCGGGCTGTCGCTCCCGCCCAAGCACATCGTGCTCAACCTCTCGCCCGCCGACCTGCCCAAGGAAGGATCGCATTTCGACCTCGCCGTGGCGCTGGCGCTGCTGGGCGCGATGGGCGTGGTCGATGCCGAGACGCTCGCCGGTTACGTGGTGGTGGGCGAGTTGGCGCTCGACGGCCGGATCGCGCCTTCGCCCGGCGTGCTGCTCGCGGCGCTCCATGCTTCGGAGATCGGCAAGGGGCTGGTGTGCCCCGCGGCACAGGGGCCCGAGGCGAGCTGGGCGGGGCAGGGCGAGGTGGTCGCGGCAGCCGACCTGATTGGGCTGCTCAACCATTTCAAGGGCAACCAGCTGCTGCCGGCACCGCCCGCCGGTGAGGCGGAGGAGCCGGGCCGAGGGCCGGATCTCGCGCAAGTGAAGGGGCAGGAAACGGCGAAGCGCGCGCTCGAGATCGCGGCGGCGGGCGGGCACAATCTGCTGATGATCGGGCCGCCGGGCGCGGGCAAATCGCTGCTCGCCTCGTGCCTGCCGGGAATATTGCCGCCGCTCGATGCGGCCGAGGCGCTGGAAGTGTCGATGGTCGGCTCGGTCGCGGGCACGCTGAACGGCGGGCGGCTGACGCGGACGCGGCCGTTCAGGAGCCCGCATCATTCGGCGTCGATGGCGGCGCTCACCGGCGGCGGGCTCAAGGTCAAGCCGGGCGAAGTGAGCCTCGCGCATCTGGGGGTGCTGTTTCTCGACGAGTTGCCCGAATTCCAGCGCGCGGTGCTCGATTCGCTGCGCCAGCCCCTGGAGGCAGGCGTGGTGAGCGTCGCGCGCGCCAATGCGCACGTCACCTTTCCGGCGCGCGTCCAGCTGGTCGCGGCAATGAACCCGTGCCGCTGCGGGCATCTGGGCGACCCGGCGCTCGCCTGCGCGCGGGCGCCGCGCTGCGCGGCGGATTATCAGGCCAAGGTTTCAGGGCCTTTGCTCGACCGCATCGACCTGCACGTCGAGGTCCAGCCGGTGACCGCCGCCGATCTGGTGCTGCCGCCGCCCGCGGAAGGATCGGCCGAGGTGGGCGCGCGCGTGGCGGAGGCGCGCGCGATCCAGACCGAGCGCTATCGCGACGTGCCCGCGCGGACCAACGCCGAAGCGGACGGGGAGGTGCTCACTGCCTTCGCCGAGCCCGACGAAGCCGGCCGCAAGCTGCTCGCCCAGGCAGCCGAAGCGATGCGGCTCTCGGCGCGGGGCTATACGCGGGTGCTGCGGGTGGCTCGGACGATCGCCGATCTGGCGGGTGCGGAGGGCGTGGGACGCGTCCATGTTGCCGAGGCGCTGAGCTACCGGCGGCAGGCGCCGCGGAGCTAGGGCGCTGGCGGCGTCTCACCCCCATGTCCGCTGTTATCGGCAGCACGCCGCCCCAATCCCGGTCGTTTAGCGGCTTTAAGCTGAGACTTCCTCGATCTCCGGCAGTCTATTGCGTTTGGCCGGAGTGAGCCCGAAGGGAGACCCATGCGGTTGCAGCTTCTTTTCACGATAGCCCTGGCCATGGGAATTATCGCACCAGCGCAAGGCGCCGGCGCCAGTACGACTACATCTCCGGCAGATGCGGGCCGCGTCGTGACTTCACTCGACGCTGGCTGGCGCTTCTTCCGTGGAGACGTCGAACGCGGCGACGAAGCGGATCTCGACGATACAGGGTGGGATCAGATTACCTTGCCGCACACGTACAACGGCGCCGACGGCGACGATGGCGGGGGTTATTACCGCGGACCCGCTTGGTACCGCCGGACGCTGACCTTGACCACCGCACCGCGAGGGCGCGCTTTCCTCCAGTTCGACGGCGCTGCACTGGTGACCGAGGTGATGGTCAACGGCATCAAGGTCGGCCGGCACGCGGGAGGACATGCGCGTTTTCGCTTCGACGTCACGCGGGCGCTGCATGCCGGGCGCAATCTGATCGCCGTTCGCATCGACAACAGCAAGATTTCCGACGTAACTCCGCTCGGAGGCGATTTCACGCTCTTCGGCGGGATCTACCGCAGCGTCGCGCTCGTGGAGACCGGCGACCAGCATGTCGAGCTGCTCGATCATGGCAGCCCGGGGCTGCAGGTCGTTACTCGAAGCCTGACCGATGACGCGGCTCGCCTCGACGTGCGCGTCAAACTGCGTAACGACGGCCGCAAAGCAAGCCGGTTCCGCCTCGCAATTGTGGCCAAGGATGCGGGGGGTAGCCCCGTCGCGCGCATCGAGCGGCCGGTGAGCCTCGCCTCCGGCGGAACCGGCATGGAAGTCGTCCCGCTCGTGATTTCGCGGCCCAGACGGTGGAACGGACGCAGCGATCCCTATCTCTATCGTGTCAGCGCCGAACTTCGCCGCGTCGACGGGGCACCGCTGGACACAGTCACCGTGCCGCTCGGCCTTCGCACCGCACGCTTCGATCCCAAGCGCGGCTTCCTTCTCAACGACGCGCCCTATCCGCTTCACGGCGTCAATCTGTTCCATTCGGGACGGCCTGGACGAGGGCTCGCAGTGACACCCAACGAAATCGAGGCGGACATGAAGACGCTCGATGAGCTTGGTGTGACCGCGGTACGCTTCGTCCACTTTCAGCATCCGGAGCGCGCCTACGAGGAAGCGGATCGGCGAGGCTTGGTCGTGTGGACCGAGATCGGCCTGAATGGCCAGAGCGATCCGGGCGCAGCATTTGCCGAGAACGCCGCGCAACAGATGCGCGAGCTGATCCGGCAGAACTACAATCATCCCTCCATCGTGGTCTGGGGGCTGGGCAACGAAGTCTATGCGACGACGCCGGACGTCACGCGCGTTCTGGCCGGGCTTCAGCAGGTCGTGAAACAGGAAGATCCTTCACGCCAGACGATTTATGCCCATTGCTGCCAGGCTGACGATGTCGACAAGGCGCGCGTCAGCGACCTCATCGCGTTCAATCGCTATTTCGGGTGGTATGCGGAGCAGAAGGGGACGATCGGCGAATGGGCGGACGGGTTTCACGCCCGATATCCTGACAAATCTTTCCTGGTCGGAGAATATGGCGCCGGAGCGAGCATTCGCCATCAGCAGCTACCTCCCCCAGCCAATATCGTAACGACCAGCGGTTGGCATCCCGAACAGACCCAGACTGCGTATCACGAACTGAACTGGCCGCAGCTTGCCGCGCGGCCCTATCTGGGGGGAAGCTTTGTATGGGTCGCGTTCGACCTGGCATCCGATGGAAGGCGCGAGGGAGATCGGCCAGGGATCAATGACAAGGGTCTCGTCAGCTACGATCGTCAGGTCAGGAAAGACGCATTCTACTGGTATCAGGCCAATTGGTCCAAGGTCCCTATGGTGCACGTCGCTGATCGGCGCCTCAACCGGCGCACAGAGGCGAGTACCGAAGTGAGGGTCTATTCCAACGTGCCCGAACTGGAGCTCATCCTGAACGGCCGGTCGCTGGGTAAGCGCCCGGTCGAGAGCCACATTGCCCGCTGGCTCCTGGAACTCGAACCCGGGGTAAACCGCATCGAGGTAAGCGGGTCTGGTGTCATCGATACAGTAGAATGGACGCTCGCTAGCAGGTCACCCAGCGGTGCGAGCCCCATCCCCGACCCTGTCGCGCCAAAGCGCAGTAACGGGCCGCAGAAGGCACCTCCGGGGCAATGAAGACATCACCCTTACCCTCGCGCGCATAGCGGCTGCTGCAGGGCGGTTCCGCCGCTTATGCCCCGCCCGCAGCGCTCACCGGCTGGTCCTGGATGCTAGCGGAGGTTCGCCCGCAGCGGTGCTTCATCCCGACGCAGGGTCAGCACCTCGACCCCCGTGCTCGTGACCGCAACCGTGTGTTCGAACTGGGCGGAGAGCTTGCGGTCGTTGGTCACCACCGTCCAGCCATCGTCGGTCGTGGAGACTTTGCGGGTGCCCTGGTTGATCATCGGCTCGATCGTGAAGACCATGCCCTCGCGCAGCTTCAGGCCCGTGCCCGGGCGACCGAAATTGAGCACCTGCGGTTCCTCGTGCATCTCGCGGCCGATGCCGTGGCCGCAATATTCGCGAACGACCGAATAGCCGTTCCGCTTGGCGTGCCGCTCGATCGCGGAGCCGATGTCGCCCAGATACGCGCCGGGCCGGACCTGACCTATGCCCTTCCACATCGCTTCCTGGGCCACCCGCACCAGCCGGCGCGCGGCGGGCGGGACATTGCCGACCAGATAGGTCTTGCTCGAATCCGCGATGAAGCCGTTCTTCTCGAGCGTGATGTCGAGATTGATGATGTCGCCATCGCGTATGATCTCGCCCGCGTCGGGCACGCCGTGGCAGACGACGTGGTTGATCGAGCAGTTGAGGACATATCCGAAGCCATATTGGCCCTTGCTTGCCGGGCGCGCGGCGAGGTCCGTGGTGATGAAGCGCTCGACCAGATCGTTGACCTGCAAGGTCGACATGCCGGCGAGATCCATAGAATCAAGCATCTCGAAGACCGACGCCAGCAGCCTGCCCGATTCGCGCATGAGCGCCAGCTCGTCGGGAGTCTTCACCATGTCAGGCGGCGGCCGCCTCGGGGAAGCGGACATGCGCCGATGCGAACTGCATCTTCACGATATCGTTGAAGGAGAGGCTGGGGTTGGCCTCGGCGAGCATCCCGATCTTCATCCAGAACTCGGCCTGCGCATTGATCGAGCGGCACATGACCGTGCTGGCCCGGCGGACCTCCTCGTGCAGTTCCTCGTCGATTTTCACGATGCCCATTAGGAGTCCTTAGAGAAATAGAATATATGAAACGTATATGAATCGTATGCCGACCAGTCAATCCTGCATAGGCTTGCAGCCGGATAGTGACGACCGGAGCGCCGCGGATTAGGTGAGGCACATGGTCCACCCGCTCGACAATCCCGCCTGGTCTGCGCTTCGGGGACCGCAGGCGTATCTCGCGCGGGGGGAAGGGGACGCGCTGCGTTATGACGCCGATCATGCGATCTTCGCCGCTGTCCGCGACCACGCGCCTGCTTCGCTTGAAGCGCTCGGGGCGCTGATCGCGGCTACCGGCCCTGCGATCGTGCTTGCGCGCGGCGTGCTGTCGCCGGTCCCGGGCACGCGGATCGAGAAGCGGCGCGAGGGGGTGCAGATGGTTGCCGCGGCGCTCGCACCGGCGCGCAAGACCTGCGATTTCGTCGAGCTGGGGGACGCCGATGCCGCCGAGATGCTGGCGCTGGCGACTCTCACCGAGCCGGGGCCTTTCTTTTCCAGGACGCACCGGCTCGGCAATTTCATCGGCGTGCGCGAGGGCGGCAGGCTGGTCGCGATGGCGGGCGAGCGGATGAAGCCGGCGGGCTTCACCGAAGTGAGCGGTGTGTGCACGCATCCGGATCATCGCGGTCGCGGGCTCGCCGGTGCGTTGATGGCGGTGGTGGCGCGGCGGATCGCCGAGCGCGGGGAGACGCCGTTCCTACATGCCTATGCCGACAATCGCGGCGCGATCGCGCTCTACGAGGCGCTGGGCTTCCGCATCCGCTGCGACGTCGATGTGACGGTGCTTCAGCCTGGCTGACGTGCGGGGCGGCAGCCCGGGGGCGCTCAGCGGCGGCGCTGGACCGGCTCGATGTTGAGCACCCAGGTATGGTCTTCGATGATATAGGCGGGGACGGGGCGGCCGCGGGCATCGCGTGAGGGCCAGTAGCGGAAGCGCTGCTCGATCAGGCGGCAGGTGGTCTGATCGAGGATGCGGCTGCCGCTGGAGCGCTCGATCTCGCACTCGCGGACGCTTCCGTCGGTCCACACGAGATAGCGGACCGATACGGTGCCGGACTCTCCCGCTTCCATCGCAGCCTCAGGATAGTCGCGGTCGCTGAGCCGGCCGCTGCGCCGCCGGGGCGGGGAGTCGCCGCCGCCGCCCGTTCCGTCGCCTGCGCCGCCGCTGCCGCGCCCGTCGCCGACGCCGCCCGCGCCGGTTCCGGGGCCGACGATGTCGGCGCTGCCCGCGGTCGGCGCGCTGCCGGTGCCTGCGATCGGAGCCGCGACGACGGGCGGCGGCACGGGGACCGGAATCACCGGCTCGGGCGCGACGACCTGCGTGGGCTCGGAGCGCAGGTTCGGCGGGGCGGCGCGCCCCTCGGGACGGCTGCTGCGGACTTCGTGCGGCTGCGTCTTCTCCTCGGGCGGAGGAGGGGGCTCGGGCCCGATCTCGAACAGCTGAAGCGCCTCGCCGGGCGCGCGCACGATCTGCGGGGCGAGGCCGAGCACCAGCGCGTAGCCGACCACGCCCATGATCCCGGCAGAGATCGCTGCGGCTCGGGTCCGATCGGCGCGGTTTATATGCCCATACATGCGCGGTTCTGACGCAGCCTCACGCTTCCCGCCGCGTCAAACTCCCGAAGGCCGGATTTGGCCGCATGGGGAAGCCGAGCCGATTCGAAGGCGGCTTTTATGGTATTGCTAATCGTTAGCGGCTCTTGCGAGCCGATGTCGTCGCGCCGTTGCAAGCGGATCGCGAGAAGGGGCTGGGTTGAACGCGAGAAATCCTCCCCCGCCAGGGGGAGGTGGCATGCGAAGCATGACGGAGGGGGAGGAAGCACGCCGCTCACGTTCTGGCATCCGCCCCCTCCGCCGCCTTCGGCGCCACCTCCCCCTGGCGGGGGAGGATTGAGGCGGGGGCAGGTGCCACTCTCGCGGCTGAATGCCGCCGCCCTCTAGACGCCTTCGCGGATCAGCATGCCCTTTTGGCCGGGGACGCTCACTTCGAAGCGGAAGAGGTCGCCGGCGTGCGGCTCCTTCGAAAGGTCGCCGGGGGCGATGTGCTTGTTGGCGGTGGTGGCGAACACCGTCTTGAGGTCGGGTCCGCCGAACGCGATCTTGGTGATCGCGCTCACCGGGAACTTCACTTCCTCGAGCAGCTCGCCTGCGGGCGAATAGCGGCGCACGCCCCAGCCAGCGTAAAGGCCGACCCAGACGCAGCCCTCGCTGTCGACGGTCGGGCCGTCGGGGAAGCCTTCGCCATAGGGGATGCGGACGAACTCGCGGCGGTTCACCAGTATGCCCGCGGCATCGATGTCGCAGGCGTAGATGATGCCGCCCAGCGTATCGACGTGGTAGAGCGTCTTGCCGTCGGGCGAGACTGCCGGGCCGTTGGTGATCGCGACGAGCGGGCTGGTGGCGACGCAGCTGCCGTCGGCGCCGAGCCGGTAGATCGCGCCGGTGATCGCCTCTTCGCTGTCGTCCATGCTGCCGAACCAGAGCCGGCCCTGCGGATCGACGGTCGCGTCGTTGAGGCGATTGCCGGGGTGGTCGGGCTCGGGGGTGCAGATGGGGGTGAAGCTGCCGTCGCGCTCGTCGAAGCGCGAGAGGCCGGATTGCAGGCCCGCGACGAAGCCGCCGCTCTCGACGGGCAGGATGAACCCCACCTGGCCGGGCGCGTCCCAGCTCCGCGTGCCGCCGCTGGCGGGATCGTAGCGGTGGATCTTGTGGCTCTTGATGTCGACGAACCACAGCGCCTGGTCGCGCTCGACCCAGACCGGGCCTTCGCCCAGCGGTGCTCCGAGCTGCCAGATGCTGACGGGCTCGGAAACCGCTACCTTGGTCATCTCAACGCCACCCTGCATCCACGAAGAATTCGTGGCCGGTTACCAGCCGGGCGTCGTCCGAGGCAAGGAACAATGCCATCGCGGCGATATCGTCGGGCACCAGCCGGCCCTTGAGGCACTGCGCCGCGACGATCTCGGCCTCGCCCTCGGGCGTGTACCATTTCATCTGGCGCGGCGTCTTGACGTTGCCGGGGACGATGCAGACCGAGCGGATGTTGTCCGGCCCCAGCTCGCGGGCGAGGCTGCGCGTCAGGCCCTCGATCGCTGCCTTGGCGGTCTGGTAGAGCGCCAGCCCCTCGAGCGCGAGGTGCCAGGAAATGGAGCCGAGGTTGACGATCACGCCGCCGCCCTGAGCCTTCATCCCCGGGATCACGGCCTGGGCCGCAAAGAACAGATGCTTGAGATTCACGCCGATGCGATTGTCCCAATATTCCTCGGTGACTTCCTCGATCGAGTGGCGATCGTCGTTCGCGGCGTTGTTGACCAGGATGTCGAACGGGCCGTTGGCGTCGATCAGCGCCTGGATGCTCGCCTGGACGCTCTTGATGTCGGTAAGGTCGAGACGCTGGAAGACCGGCGGCCGCTCGGCGCCCTTCAGGCTCTCGACCAGCGCCTGCGAGTCCGCTTCGGCGATGTCGAAGAAGGTGACGTCGGCGCCCTGCCGGACGAAGCCCTCGACGATGCCGGCGCCGATGCCCGAGCCGCCGCCCGTCACCAGGACGCGCTTGCCCTTCAGGCTGGGATAGACGGCTCGCTGATCGTGCGCGAGAGGCATGTGCTTGGGATCAGCTTCCGACACCAGGGTTTCGCTTTCGTACATGGGCTTCCGATTTCATTGAAGGCGGAAGCGCGCGGCGATCGTGCCGGGGCGCGCTTCCCGCCGGGATCATGCAGTGGCTTTCGACGCGAGCAGGCCGCGTTCGGCGAGGTTGCGCATCAGATCGCGGATGCCGAACTCCCAGGGCGCTGCCGCCTTGGAAGTGGTCACGCGGTTGACCAGCGCACCAAGCCTGGGCGTGGAGATGCGGACGACGTCGCCCGGCTTGTGCGTGAAGCCGCGGCCCGGGTGATCACGGTCCTGCACCGGCGCGAACAGCGTGCCGAGGAACAGCGCGAAACCGTCCGGATACTGATGCTCGCTCAGCGCCTGGCGGACGAGCTCGGTAGGATCCCGGCTGATCTCGCTCATCTTGTTGGTGCCGGCGAGGCGATAGCCCTCGGGCCCGACGATCTCGAGGTCGACCACCGCCGAGCGGATATCGTCCATCGTGAAGCCCTCGTCGAACAGGCGGATGAAGGGGCCCAGCGAAGTCGAGGCGTTGTTGTCCTTCGCCTTGCCGAGCAGCAGGGCGCTGCGGCCCTCGAAATCGCGCAAATTGACGTCGTTGCCGAGCGTCGCGCCGCGCGGCCGGCCGCTGCTGTCTACCACGAGCACGACTTCGGGCTCAGGGTTGTTCCAGTCGCTGTCCGAGCGGATGCCGATCTCGTCGCCCCAGCCGACCGAGGAGAGGACCGGCGCCTTGGTGAACACTTCGGCATCGGGGCCGATCGCCACTTCGAGATATTGCGACCACATGCCGGCATCGATCAGCGCGGACTTGAGGCTGGCGGCTTCGGCGCTGCCGGGGACGACCGAGCGGATGCCCGAGCCGACGCGCGCTTCGAGATCGCCGCGGATCGCCGCGGCCTGATCGGCGTCGCCGCGCGCGCGCTCCTCGATCACCCGCTCGATCGCCGAAACGGCGAAGGTGACGCCGCATGCCTTGATGCACTGGAGGTCGACCGGCGCGAGCAGCCGCGGGCCGGAACCGGTTCCGAGCGCCTCAGCGCTGCAGATCACGCTGCCCTGCACTGCGCCGGGATCGTCGCGTTCGAGCAGATCGGCGACGGTGGGGGCAATTGCCGACACATCGTACACGGTACCCCCGCGAACCACCACGGGTGTGGGGCCTTGCGGGAGGAGAACGCGTCCGATCAGGGTTGCCTGCGCATGATCCGCAGGAAGCAAAGCAGCAGAAGAGCCGTCCAAGACCTCTCGCCCGTAATTAGTTTTGATAGCGCTACCATGCGGCCGGACCGGCCATGCTGTCAAGCCGCACCAGCGCAGGTTGTATATATATGATTTTTACAGATGACTCGCAATTTCGTCTACGATCATCTTGGGATCGCGCATGGCGCCGCCTTCGCTTGCCCGGACGATCTTCCAGGGCCCGAGCAGATCGGCCGCGACAATCGCCTCATAGTTGGCGCGGACGCGCTGCTGGAGC
This sequence comes from Sphingomonas radicis, assembly GCF_051400635.1. NCBI lineage: Bacteria > Pseudomonadati > Pseudomonadota > Alphaproteobacteria > Sphingomonadales > Sphingomonadaceae > Sphingomonas > Sphingomonas radicis. Next base: position 85,239 of record NZ_JBLFFG010000004.1, on the reverse strand, counting down.
GCGATATCGGCTTCATATTCGTCGAAGCTCTTGTCGGTGTAGCTGCGCTGCGCCTTCCTGAGGATCAGCTCGCGCGCCAGCTCCCAGGGCGTGTCGAGATAGACCGAGAGAGCGGGACTGGGCAGGGCGAATTGCCCGATTTCGAGCGCGAGGATCCAATCCATCATCGGGCGCGCTTCGTGGGCGTCGAGCCGTGCGGCCTGATAGGCCATGTTGGAAGCGACGTAGCGATCGAAGATCACGACATCGTGGTTCGCCTGTGCCTCGAGGATCGCGTCGCGCCATTCTAGCCGATCGAGCCCGTAGAGAACGGCTGCCGCGCGCGGGCTGACCGGCACGCCCATCTCGCTGGCGAGAAAGCGCCCGATGGTGACTCCGCCGACCGTCTCGCCATAGCGCGGGAAGCCGATCACCGTGGCTTTGCGGCCGCGGGCGTTCAGCGCATCGCAAAGGCCCCGGCACGCAGTGTTCTTCCCGACGCCGTCCGCGCCCTCGATCGCGATCAGTTTTCCCATGGGTGTTGCCTTAGCACGGCGGGGGACGATGTCACGGCGGCGGGTAGCCGGTCAGACGTAGACGGCGGCGATCACCCGGGCGAGCCGGGAGGGATCGAATTCGTCGAGCGTCAGCGCAAGCTCGGGATTGAGGCTGTAGCCGATCATCCGGCCGTCCCGATCCGAGCCCACGGACAATAGGCGCCACCCGGCGCCCTCATGCAGCGCGGCGAGTCCGCCCGGGACGGGGAACTGGTCCGGATCGACGATCACGGTCGCCTGCGCCGGCAGCCCGGCGCCGAGCGTGGCGCGGCAAACCTTCAGCGCGAAAGCGCGCGGACCGGCGGCCGGGGGCGCCTCGATCGTCCGGTCGGTGGGAGTTCCGGAGATCAGCCCGTCGGCGAGCGCGGTGCCGAGCACCGGGAGCAGGCGCCCGCCCACGCCCGTCGATGGGATGATTGCGAGCGCGGGGCGGGGAAGCGGATCGGGATCGGGCTCGGCGAGCTCGGCGGCAAGCTGGGCGATGCGCGCACGCATCCGATCGCGACGTGCGGCGGGATCGGCGATGGCGGTTACGAAAGCATCGAGTGCGCCTGCATCGCGCCTTGCCTCGACTATCGCGCGCAGCTCGGGTTCGCCCTGCACGCCGAAGAAGCGGAGCAGCGCCTGGCGGGTCGCCGCGTTCCAGCGATCGAAGGTCTTCAGCGCATTCTCGATGCGCGAGAGATTGACCGGCGGGATGCCGAATTCGCGCCCGATCGCTGCGATGGTGAGGACGGGGTCACCCGTGCGCCGCGCCCGCACTGCGGCGCCGAGATAGACTGCGAAATGCTCCTCGGCCTCGTCGGTCTTGCTGCCGTCCTCGAACGGCTGCGCCCATGCAGCCAGGCTGAATTCGGGCGCATCGACGTCGATGAGAAGCTCGGCGGGAGCGAGATCCAGCGCGCGGGCGACGCGGCGCAGCTCGTCCGCGCGGGGGACGACTTCGCCGCGTTCGATCTTGGACAGCCGGATATAGGGAATCTCGGGGATCGTGACCGAAAGACGGAGCAGCTTGGGAAAGCCGCGCGCGCGGCGATGCTCGCGCATCCGGTTCGGAAAGACGATCGTTCGGCGCAGGTCTATAGGCATGCCCCCGCGCCGCGCTGCGGCATCGGGCACGTCGCCCTTGTCCCCGGCCTTCATATCCTGTCCCCCAAACGGTTCGTCCGACCGCTCCCCGTCGAGGACAAAGAATTAATCCGCACAAAATTGCAAGTCTAACTATAGGCGGATTTAATGGAGCAGTGTCCCGCAATCAGTCGCCGCAAGCAGCGCGCACGGCCCGTTCGGGTCCAGCGGCAATATCGCAAGCAGGCCGGACCTGCCGCTTGCCTGCTGCAACAGCCAGCCTTCGACCGAGGGAGAGGGATGATTTGGCGCGAAGGCCACACCGATACCGTCGGTGATCACACCGTAATCGGCGGGAGGAGTCGGCCAGCGGCCGGAAAGATAGGCGAGGAGTTCGGCGGCGGCTTCCTGGAGCGCGCCTTCGTAGCTGTCCTCCGGGCAGAAGCCCTCGGGGGTGGCAGCGATCCGGGCAACCTGCCGGAAATCGCGGCGCCACCAGATCAGGCGAAGCTCTTCGGTCGCGTCGGTCTCCAGGCTGAGGAACAGCCCGCTACCCTCGGGAAGCAGCGGGCGTGCGCAGCGGGCGGCCTCGGCGGCCAGCGACGTCAGCCGCCGGTTGGGGCGGGGCAGCATCGTCCAGCCCGCATCCTGCTCCGCGCCATCGCCCTCAATCGCCATCACCATCCCTCTCGCTGGTGATTGATTTATAGGATGCAAGTGCGACCCGCGGGGTCGCACATCCGCAAAATCATGCAGCGAAGATCAATGCAGCGAAGCGCTGGGAGAGACGGCGGGTCCGGGAAGGTGGATCGCCTCGACCGTTTCGGCCTCAGCATCCTTGGATGCGGTAGCGGCCGCCTGCGCGAGCGCGGCCGGGCCGACTGCCTCGACGCGGGCGAGCCGGTTGTGCGGCAGCTTGGGATCCGGGAGGATCGAGGCGGCCGGCGCAGCCGCGGGCTGGCGGCGCCTGGCCGTCGCGGGCTGGCCATATTCGGCCATCACCGAGAAGCGCGGATCGGCGATGGCGATCTCCGCAATCGTCTTGGCGGCGCGCTTGGTGATCTGGCGGATGCGCTCCTTGGTGATCCCGGTCTCGAGCGACAGATCGTCGAGCGTCGACGCCTGGAACACGCGGCGGGCGACGATCTCGCGATCGCGCTGCAGCTTGGCCTCCAGCTTCTCGAGCTCGGCGGGATCGATGCCGTGGGTGGCGAGGCGGAGACGCGGACCTTCGCGGCGGAGCGCGGCTTCTTCGCGCTTCGGCCGCGGGCGGCGGCGAAGCTGCTCGATGCCGACCGTGCGGAGATGATCGACATAGGCATCGATCAGCGAGCCGATCGCGCCATCGGCGAGATAGTCGGAGGCGGCGGCCTCGGTGCGGGCGAGGGCGTCCTCGTCCTCGATCATCGCCTCGGGCGACATTTCCTCGCCGTCGGGCGAGATCGCGATGGCGCTGAGCGAGACGGTGGTCGCCTCGACCTTCTTCGCCGAAGGGCGCTGATCGGTCATCAGGCGGAAGCGCAGGCTCTGGAGCTCGCCGCGGATCTGCCAATTGACGAAGGTGGTGAACTGGGCCTTCTCGGGCTCATAGGCCTGAATGGCGCGGTGGACTGCGATCGCGCAGCACTGCTCGGCATCGTCCCAGTGCGCCGTTAGGCCGTACTGACGAATGAAGTGACGGATGCGCGGCGCAATCAGCTTGAGGATACGAGCGAAGGCGCGATCGACCTCGGCGCGCTGGCGCGCAGTCTGCTTGGCGTCCTTCGGCGTGTTCTCGATTACGATGGTGACGGCGGCTTCTAGCGCAATCGTGGTCTTCGACATTCGATGTCCCCTGGTTGGACCGGACTGCAGGCTCCCCCCCGCCGTCCGTGGACATCCTTTGCCGCCGCTATTCCTAATAGAATCTAACTAATCCGATATGGAAAGCTACATAGTCCTAAATTTCGGCCGTAAACCCACGAATTTCCGCGGCTTTCTAGGGTTAAGATTTTTTTGGCCATACGCGCAAGGTGGGAGCAAACGGCATATGGTTAGGGGTTCATCCGTAGTACCATTATAGGATTGGATATGCCGCGCCGGGACGCGTCCGGCGAAAAATCAGCCGGCGAACTGTTCGGGCCGAATCCGGCGATCGATGAAGCCCAGCAGCCACTGGCGATGAGCGTGGGTGGCGCCGCCTGCGCTGGCGATGCGCTGCTCGGCCGCGGCCGAGCCGATCTGTGCCGAAAGCAGCATCCGCGCCCGGCTGGGCTCGATCCCGCCGCGCAGGAACTTTTGGGCGTCGCCCAGGCCGAGGTGATGGCTGAGATAGGCCGCCTTGGCGAGCGTCTCGGCGTCGGTGCGCACGCGCACGCCGCATTTCTCGAGCCGATCGAGGTTGAGCTTGGCGAAGTCGGCGATGCTCAGGATCGACGCCTGGGGATCGTAGCGCAGCGCGAGCAGCGCGGCGCGGTTCCCGGTGCTCAGCCGGCCGCGGCCGTCGAGCCAGCCGCGCTCGGCGGCATGCCCGTTGAGCCAGGTGCCAGGCGTCTGCGCGAGATCGGTCCAGGTGCCGCTGAGGAACTGGCCGAGCCCGGCGGCGCTCGAACGCGGGTTGCGCGAATGCGGGTTCCAGCGGCCGTCGCTGGTCTTCGCCGCTTCGGCATCGACGATCGCTGCGATGGTGGTGGCGGGGAGGCCGGTACGGGCCTCCGCGGCGGCAAGGACAGGCGCGTAACGCGCGTTGGCGCCGAGCGCGAGGCTGCCGACCGAAGCGCCGCCGGTGGCCGAGACGGTCTCGACCGGCTCGGCCGCAGCCGAAGCATCGCTGCGGCCGGAGCCGCCCTGGCGGCGTCCTTCGTCCGAGAGCGCGTCGCCCAGCTGGGGCTTGGCGCCATGGCAATTGCATGCGCACTGGCAGGCGCAGCCATGCGCGCCGGCGACCCCGCCCGGAAGCTGGCTGCCCAGCAGCTCGAGCAACGAATCCATCTTCATGTTCCCGCCGCCGAGCGGAGAAGCGTCGCGGTCATTGCGGTCAGTGTCGCCCAGCGCGGCGCGCCACAGCCGGTTCGACAGCGACGACTGCGCTTCGGCGAAGATCACCTGCGCGCGCTGGGCGGGGGTGAGCGCGGCGAGTTCGGCGCGCTGGATCATGCGCTGCCTCCCGCTTCCTTGCGGCTGTCCTTGCCGCGCAGCTTGAGGAAGCGCGCGGCAGCGAGATCGTCGATGGCGCCCTGCTCGGCGAGGGCGGCGACGCGCTCGGTTTCGTCGCGATAGCGTTCAGCGGCGCCTTCGATCGCGCGCATCGTGCCAAAGGCCTCGAGTGCCTGGACGCGCAGCTTGCCGAGCCGCGCCTCGGCGAGTGTCGCCGCCTCCTGCAGCCGTGCGCGGTCCGCCTTCATCCGCGCGGTCCATGCGTCGGAGGAGAAGGGCAGGGCATGGGCGAGCGCGCGTTCCTCGCGCATCTGGGCATCGTGCGCGCGTGCGTGCGTTTCGATCGCCGTGATCCGCTCGACCTCGGCGCCGATCGCTACCTTGACGGTGTCGACCTCGCGGCGGTGGATGCGCAGCGCCGTATCGAACGGAGTCATTCGCCGGCCTCCGCAGGGGCTTCCGCGACCTCGGTTTCGATGCCGACGATCGCGGCGAGCGCGGCGAAGGCCGCCTCGGCGTCGCCCTGATCGTTCTTGCCCTGGTTGATCAGCGCCTCGATCTGCGGCGCGAGCGCGACTGCGCGGTCGACCTCGGGCGAGGACCCGGCCTTATAGGCGCCGAGCCGGACCATCTCCTCCATGTCGGCATAGGTCGAGAGCAGCTTCCGTGCGGCGAGGCGCGTCTCGTTCTGCGCATCGGTCATGCAATGGGGGAGGGTACGCGACACCGACTTGAGCACGTCGATCGCGGGATAGCGGCCGCGCTCGGCGATCGCACGACGCATCACGACGTGGCCGTCGAGGATGCCGCGGACTGCGTCGGCGACGGGCTCGTTATGGTCGTCGCCGTCCACCAGCACGGTGAACAGCCCGGTGATCATGCCCTTGCCGGGCTCGCCCGGGCCGGCGCGCTCGAGCAGGCGGGGCAGTTCGGCGAAGACGGTAGGGGTATAGCCTTTGGTAGCCGGCGGCTCGCCCGAGGCGAGGCCAATCTCGCGCTGCGCCATTGCGAAGCGAGTGACCGAATCCATCAGGCAGAGGACGTTGAGGCCCTGGTCGCGGAAATGCTCGGCGATGGCGAGCGTGGTCCAGGCGGCCTGACGGCGCATCAGCGCGGGCTCGTCCGACGTGGCGACGACGACGACCGAGCGTGCCATGCCCTCGGGACCCAGATCGTCCTCGATGAATTCCTGCACTTCGCGGCCGCGCTCGCCGATCAGGCCGATGATGGCGACGTCGCACTGGGTCCAGCGCGCGAGCATCGAGAGCAGCACCGACTTGCCGACGCCCGATCCCGCGAACAGGCCGAGCCGCTGGCCGAGGCACAAGGGAACGAAAAGATCGAGCGTACGTACACCGGTGTCGATACGATGGCCGACGCGGGCGCGGTTGGAGGCGGCGGGCGGAGAGGCCTTGATGGGCTGCGGATCGGCGCCGGGCGGCAGCGGGCCGAGCCCGTCGACAGGGCGGCCGAGCCCGTCGATCATCCGGCCGAGCCAAGCGGACGACGGGCGGACGCTGAACTGGCCCGCGGCGAGATCGGCGCGCGCGCCGAGGCCCACGCCCTGCGGATCGGTGAAGGGAAGGCAGAGCGCCACGTCGCGGTCGAGCGCGGTGACTTCGGCCTGGACTTGGCCGTTCGGCGAAGTGATCTCGACGCGGCTGCCGATCTGCGCGACGCCCGCCAGTCCCTCGACTTCGATCAGCGCACCGCGCACCGCGACCACCCGGCCGAAGCGGCGATCGGGCAGCATCTCGCGGATCGCGCGGGCAGCACTCGCCAGCGTCTGCATGGAAGCGGCCTCAAGCAGCCTGCGCGGAGGCGGCGGCTTCGCTCTCGAACGCGATGATCTCGCGCGCCGAGGAAAGCGCCTTGTAATAGTCGCCGAGCGCCATGTCGTGCGCGAAGCGGATGCAGGCCTCGCGCGCGTCGGGGGCGGGGAGGGCAGCGACCAGCGTGCCGACCAGCGCCACTACATTATCCTGATGCTGGGCGCGATTGGCGGGATCGATATAGGCGAGCATCGCGGCGAAATAGAGCTGGCGGGCGGGCGTGGTCGCCTCTTCGGGCTGCATGACCTCGCGGCCGCGCAGGATCGAGACCTGGTTCTCTACGGCGATCTGCGTGCGGCCGACCGCGCGCAGCACCGCGCCGTTTACGATCGCCTTCTCGCCGTCGCGAAGCGTGATGCGGAGCATGGATAGATGCCTTTCGTGAAGCTTTGCCCGCATTATAGGAAGAAGTTTCCGCTTCGAGCGCGGGCACCCGGCAAATTTTGCCCAGCATCAAATTTCCTGCGGCATTTCGGCCCGGCCGCCGTTCGGCATCCTACAATATCCCCGTGGCCTGCGTGATCCATCCGCGGGCGTCCTGGGGAGTTCAAGTCTTGAGCCTTTATTCCGCTCTCTATGCCGGCGTGTCCGGCCTCAGCGCCCAGTCCAGCGCGATGGCGACCGTCGCCGACAACATCACCAACATCAACACCATCGGCTACAAGGGCGTCGAAGCCCAGTTCCGCACGCTGGTGACCGATGGCCGCGCCAAGAGCAGCTATTCGGCCGGCGGCGTCGCCGCGGCGCCGATAACGATGGTCTCCAAGCAGGGCCTGCTCCAGGCCTCGGGAAGCAGCACCGACATTGCGATCGACGGCGGCGGCTTCTTCGTCACCAAGACCAGCGCCGGCGCGGACGGCGACGTCGCCTTCACCCGCGCGGGCAATTTCCGTCCGGACGAGGAAGGCTTCCTGCGCAACGCATCGGGGCTCTACCTCTACGGCTGGCGCCTCGACCCGTCGGGCAACTTCACCAACACCGGCAACCTCAATTCGCTCGAGCCCGTGCGCGTGAGCGACCTGACCGGCACCGCTTCGCCGACCTCGCGCATCCAGGCGCGCATCAACCTGCAGTCGAGCACCACGGCCTACACCGGCGCCTATGCCGCGGGCGATCTGGCCGACGGCACCGTGGAGCCCAGCTTCACGCGCTCGTTCGACGTCTATGACTCGCAGGGCAGCGCGCACCGGATCACCATGGCCTTCCTCAAGACCGGGCCGAACACCTGGCAGGCGGAGACCTATTCGGATCCGGCGAGCGACGTGACCGCGGCCGGCGGCCTGCTCGCCAGCGGCGAAGTGAGCTTCAATCCGGACGGCAGCCTCGATCGTGCAGGCTCGACCGGCAATTTCTTCGATCCGCTCACGCCGGAATGGACCAATGACGCCGCCTCGGTTCCGATCCAGCTCTCGCTGGGCAGCGACGACGGCATCGACGGCCTGACCCAGTTCGGCCCGGAGAGCTCGCTGATCTCGTCGAACGTCGACGGCGGCATGCTCGGCAACCTCTCCTCGGTGGAAATCACCAAGGAAGGCACCGTCAACGCGATCTTCGAGGACGGCAGCACCCGCGCAGTGTTCCAGCTGCCGATCGCCACCTTCCAGAACCCGGACGGGCTCACCCGCATGTCGGGCAACGCCTATATGCCCAGCCGGGCTTCCGGCGGTTACACGCTCAACACCCCGGGTGCGCTGGGCGCCGGCGCGATCGCGGCGAATTCGCTCGAGGCATCGACCGTCGATCTGGCGGGCGAGTTCACCAATATGATCCGCTTTCAGCGCGCCTACAGCGCATCGTCCAAGATCATCACGACCGTGGACGACATGCTGCGCGAAGTCAGCGACCTGAAGCGCTGATTTTCACGCAGACCGGGGGATCCTGAAGAATGGCGCTCAACGACATATTGGGGTCGGCGGTATCGGGCCTGTCTGCCGCGCAGGCAGGCCTCCGCGCGGTCTCGAACAACATCGCCAATGTCGGCGTGTCGGGATATGCGCGCGAGCGCGTCAATCTCTCGACCGGCGTTACTTCGGGCAAAGTCAACGGCGTGGTGGTCGGCGAGCCGACCCGTGTCGCGGACCGTTTCCTCGAAGCGACGGTCTATCGCCGCGCAGGCGATTACGGCCGGGCGGAAGTGAGCGCCAATTATCTCGACCGGCTCCAGGCATTGCTGGGGGAGCCGGGCGCGGACTCGGGACTTCCGGCGCGGCTCGACGCCATCGCGGCCTCGGCTGTGGCGATGACGGGCTCGCAATCTTCCGAGCAGACAGTCGCGTCCTTCACTGCCGACGTGCAGGACGCGATCTCGTCGATGCAGCAGCTCGACAATGACGTGGCGGGCCTGCGCGGCGATGTGGAGTCCGAGGTCGGCTATACGGTCGACAAGATCAACAGCCTGCTCAAGCGCATCCACGAACTCAACGGCACCGTGGCGCAGGCCACCGGACTGGGCCGCAGCGTCAGCGGCGCCGCCGACCAGCGGATGAAGGCAGTCGAGGAGCTGAGCACGCTGGTTGCGGTCAACGTCCGTGAGCAGCCCGATGGCCGCATCACGCTGGATACCGCATCGGGCGGTGTGCTGCTCGACCGGCGGCTGCGCCAGCTCTCCTATCCGATCTCGGGCCAGGGCGTTTCGCTGCCTAGTTATCCGAGCATCGAGATACGTTTCGCCGACAACAACGGCACGATGGGCGCGGCGACGGGCGAGAAGCTCGATTCGGCTGCGGTGGGCGGCAAGCTGGGTGGCCTGCTCGACCTGCGCGACCGCGCGCTGCCGCAATTCTCCGAAAAGCTGGGCGTGCTGTTCGGCGGGCTCTCCGAAGCGCTCAATGCCGTCAGCAACGAAGGCACGACGGTTCCCGCGCCCGCGAGCCTGGACGGACGCAACACCGGCCTGACCGGCACCGACCGGCTGGGCTTCATCGGCGCGGCGACCTTCGCGGTCACCAAGGCGGACGGCACGCTGGTCGCCAAGACGGTGATCGATTTCGGCGCGATGCCCGCCGGCGCGACCGTGGACGACATGGTCGCTGCGATCAATGCAGGGCTGGGCGGCAATGCCATCGCGAGCTTCGCCGACGGCAAGCTCAGCTTCTCAGCGACCGGCGCCGGCAACGGCGTGGTGGTGGCGCAGGACAGCGCCAACCCGAGCGCGCGGGCGGGCGTGGGCGTGTCGCAATATTTCGGCCTCAACGACGTGATCCGCAGCGACAACAGCACGCTGGTCCCGTCCGGCTTCACCGAGACCGATGGCCACGGCTTCACCACGGGGCAGACCACCGAGATCGTGCTGCGCGATGCATCGGGCCGGGCGCTGACGAGCTACACGCTCAGCCCGACCACGGGAGGCAGTGTCGGCGATCTGGTCGATGACCTCAACGCCAGCCCGCTATCCAACTTCGGTAACTTTTCGCTCGACGATCGCGGCCGGCTGCGCTTCGAGCCGACGGCCTCGCTTTCGGGCGCGGTGCTGTCGATCCCGTCGGACTCGACCGACCGCGCGGGCACGGGGCGCAACTTCACGCAGCTCACCGGGCTCACCGGGGCGTCGAGCGGTCTGGGCAGCAGCGAAGTGCGCCCCGACGTGCTCACCAGCCCGTCGCGCCTGCCGCTCGCGCGCTTTCAGGAGAATGCGGCGGTCGGCGCCAAGGCGCTGGGGGCGGGCGACACGCGCGGCGCCACGGCCTTCGTCGACAAGCTCTCGTCGACGATCGATCTGGGCAAGGACGGCGTCACCACGATCGAGCGCTTCTCGAGCCTGTTGCTCGGGCGTACCGGTCTCGAAGCCAATCAGGCACAAGGCAATCTGGCCGATGCCGCCGCGCGCCGCGACGATGCAGTGAACCGCCGCGACAGCTTCTCGGGCGTCAACATCGACGAGGAGCTCGCGCAGATGGTGGTGCTCCAGAACAGCTATTCGGCCGCCGCGCGCGTGATCAGCACCGCCACCGAAATGTACGACACGCTGCTCGGCATGATGCGCTGAGTAAGGAGAATTAGATGACTCGCGTAGCCACCATTCCGCTCCAGCGCTCGATGTCCGATGCGATCCAGCGTTCGCAGGAGAAGCTGGCCGTCACGCAGCAGCGGCTGGCGACGGGCAAGCGCGCGGTCAACTTCGCCGATCTCGGTACCGAGACGGTGCGCAACCTCTCGGCGCACACGCTGCTCGCGCGACAGGACGCGCAATCGACCGTCTCCAAGCGCGTCGGCACCACGCTCTCGCTCTACCAGGGGCATCTGGAGGGCATCGAGGAATCGTCGATGGACCTGCGCCAGCAGATCCTCACCGCGGTGGGGACGGGCAAGGCCGCGGGCCTGCAGGAGGCGATCGAGACAGCCTTCAACCAGTTTCGCACTTCGCTCAACGCCGCGGAGGGCGGCACGCCGCTGTTCGGCGGCGCGCAGACCGACAGCGCGCCGTTCGCGCCTGCCACGCTGGCCGACGCGGCGACGGTCGATGCCGATGCCGCCTTCCGAGACGATGGCGTGCGCGCCACCGCGCGGGTGGCCGACGGAATCGACGTGGCCTATGGCATCACCGCGAGCGCGGTGGGCAAGGATCTGTACGAAGTGTTCCGCACCCTAGCCCAGGCGGGCACGATCGGCGAGGAGCCGACTGCGGCGCAGATGGACGCGCTCAAGGCCGCGGTGGGGCAGCTCGATACCGGACTCGGCAGCCTGCGCTCGGTCAACGCCGAGAACGGCCGCAAGCAGACACAGGTCGAGACGCTCACCACGCGCGGCGAGGAGCGCGCACTGCTTCTCAATGGCGTGATCGAGAGCAACGAGGACGCCGATCTGGGCCAGGTCGCGATCGACCTGGCGACGCAGAAGGCGATGCTCGAGGCGAGCTATTCGGTCTTCTCGCAGCTCTCCAGCCTGAGCCTGGTCAACTTCATTCGCTGAGCCGGTCGCCGCCGGTGAAGCCAGTTTGCGTACCCAGTAACCGCGTACCTAGTAACCTGCGTATTTAGTATCTGCGTACCTAGTATTGCGTATCTCGTGACTGCGTACAAAGACGGCCGCTCCGCTTTCCGCGGGCGGCCGTTTCTGTTTTTCTGGGCAGGAACCGCGTCAGTTCGAATATACTTTGACGTCCTTCACGATCATGTCCGGTGAGCCGTCGGTATAGTCGCTGAAGGTCTTCACCGCGACGTTCATGATCGGATACCAGCGGAACCCGGCGAACGGATTCACCGTCTGATAGGTCTCCTGACCATCGATGAACCAGGTGATGAAATCGGGCTGGATATCGATCGCGAAGGTGTGGAAATCGTTGGTGAAGCCGCCGATGCCATAGATTTCCTGGGTGTCCATGAACGTGCCCACCTGGAAGGTGCGCGTGATGTTGGCGCCGCCGTGGAGCGTGGCGGCGGTGTGGCGATCGAAGTTCCACCAGCTTTCGAAGCCGAACCCTTCGTAGATGTCGATCTCGGGCGGCCAGCCCGAAGTGGAGATCAGCCAGAAGGCCGGCCAGGAACCGCGCCGCGTCGGCATTTTGGCGGTGAACTCATATTGGCCGAAGCCGATCTGCAAAGGCCGCGTGTTGTGGCCGCTGAGCGCGATCGCGCCGTAATTATAGCCGACGCCGTCCCAATACATCGGCTCCTTGAGCTTTTGCGTGTGCATCACGAGCCCTTCGTCGGTGTATCGAAGTGGCGCCTCGATGTCGTAATCGCGGTACACCCACCCGTCGAGGTACATGCCGGTCTCCTGGTTCCCCGGCTGCGAGCGGCCGTTGGGGAGCTTTGTGGACCAGGCCTTGTCATGGCCCGCGTCGGACCATTTCATGGTTTCCCGGCTCATCTTCCATTGGAGCGTGCCGGTCGGCTGGAATGTCCGGGGCGCGCGGCCCTCGATCTGCTCCGGGGTGGGTTCCTGGAGGAAGTCGCATTGAACGGCGGCGCGGTCGGTTCCCATCTTGCCGCCCCAGGGCGCCTCGACGAAACGGACGGTGAAGTCGGCCTGGGGAACGCCGAGCAGGATCGGCACTTCGACGGTCTTGGTGAGCGGGTCGCCCGGACGGAAGATCACCGACTTGTAGATGCTCTCGTAATTGACGCCCGCCACGCCGCGGACCGGCCCCGTACCGTCTTCCGTCGTCACTCGGGCGATGACGGTGTTGGGCGTGGGCCGATCGAGCGAGATGGGAACATAGGCGATCGTGGATCCCGGTCGGTAGAAGGCCGGGCCTACCGACGCGGTCGCCTGCTCCGGATATTTGGTGCCGTTCGCAAAATCGAAGTCGGCGAAATCGGCAGGCGCAGTGCTCGCGAGGGGGCCTGCGACCCGGGTCGTCTGTTGCGAGGCGCTGGAAATGTCCGAAGCCGTGGTCGGGGGCGCCGCGACCACGACCTTGCCTTCATTCTCGGCAGCCTCAGTGGAGTCGCCCGCACCTGAGCATGCCCCAAGCACGCAAGCAGACATGGCGATTATAAGCGAACGCAAACATAAGATACGCATAGCACACCTCCTGTTGTTCACGGCTAATCAGCCGTGTATCCAGCCTCTCCTTTTCGCTTCATTATTGCGAATATATTGAGACTTCAGATCAGGTGTGCAGCAGCATCATCAATGACATTGCTGGAATTTACCTTTATCTCTTCAGGCGACCATTCGATCCACGGTTCGTCGCAAAAATCTCGGCCCGACGCAAAATGATGGAACCGATCCGCACTTGTGGTGTGCGCAGCAGGCGCTGGTCATGGTGCAGCGTCGAGCAGATCGCCGACCCCGGCGATCGGGCTTGCCTGCGGGATCGCGGCCATGGCGGCGCTCAGCTTGGCGGGATCGACGCTGCCGGGACGGTCGGTGAGCGCGTCGAACGCCTGCGCGCTGGGCAATTTGCTGAACGCGGCGCCATAGCGGGCGCGCAGCAGCTGGAGCCTGTCCTCGCGGCCTAGCATCGCCAGCGCGACGGCTTGGCGGAGCACCGCCGTCTGCGCCGGCTCGGTCAGCGATTTGGCCTGGGGCAGGTGAGTCTCGTTGTCGGTGGCGAAGGCATTCCAGTCCTTCGCCCGCCAATGCAGCTCGGCGCGGATCGCGTCGGCGTCGGGCAACCCGTCGAGCGCGGCTTCGGCCGCCTTCTCCTTGCCCAGCTTGTAGAGCGCGATCGCTTCCATCCGCTTGCGATCGTGGCGCATCGAATCCGGATAGTTCGCCTGCTCGGTCTCGCGCAGCGCCGCGAGTGCACGGTCGGGACGGCCGGCGAGGATGTGGAGCGAGGCGACCTTGACCGACATTGGCCCCTGCGCAACGTCCTGCATCCGCTGCATGAGCTGATATTCGAGCAGCTCGGCGGCGCGGGCATAGAGGCCCGCACCCTCGAGCCGGTTGGCGAGGCGGAGCACCAGCGCGTCGCCTTCGGCGCCCGCGGGCGAGAGCTCGCGATAGTCCCAATAGAGGCCGGCGGCTTCGGGCAGCGGCACGCCGCTGTCGGGTGCGAGCGCGTCGGCGAGCGAGGCCTGGAGCGTCGCGAGCATCGGCGCGGCTTCCTGGCCGAGCTTGAAGTAGCGGAACAGCGTCGCCCCCGCGCGGAGCTGGCCGCGCATGTCGCCGGCCTCGGTGGCGAGACGGAACTGGAGCCTGAGCGCGCGATGCTCGACGGGGCCGCCGCGCCAGGTGAAGCGCAGCGCGTCGAGGCGCTTGATCGCCTCGGCGGGAGGAATCGCGCCCCCGGCGAGATCGGCCTCGATCATGCCCAACCGGGCATCGGCCTTGATCTGCGGCGTGCCGCTGACCCGTGCGCGATCGAACCGGAGCCGTCCGGCCTGCTGGTCACCCTTGGCGATCAGCGCGCGGCCGCGCAGCAGATTTGCAGCGGGGTTCTGGTCGCCGAACAGCTTGAGCCAGCCGAGCGCCGGATCGGGCTTGCCGGCGTCGACCGCGGCCGATGCGGCGGCGAGCACGAACGGCGTGCGGTCCACCGGCGCACGCGCATTGATGGCGGGAAGCGCGCAGTTGACCTGGCCCAGCGCCTCTTCGACGGCGCCGGTGAGCACGAGCGCGCGCAGGCGCCAGGCGCAGGCCTCGGCATTGCCGGCAAGATCTTCGCTGGCGAAGGCGACGACCGCGTCCTCGCCGCGGCCGAGCAACGTGAGCGCCGCCCCGCGCGCGAGCCGGAAGGGCGCGACCAGATCGAGATCCGCATCGGCGAGGCGCATCGTTTCGAGCACGCCGAGCGCATCGCCGCCGCGGCCTTCGCCGATCAGCCCGAGGGCGAACTGCCAGCGTGCGAACTGGCGGCCGGTGGGCCTGGCGACCGCGAGCTTCGCCCATGCGGCGCTGCCGGTTTCGCCGTGCCAGCTCGCGGCGCTGGTGATCATCGGCATCTGCGCCAGCTCGGCGGCAAAGGGCGGGAGCGCCTGGGAAAAGGCCGCGGGTGCCGCTGCCGGCGCGGCCGGAGGTACAGTCGGCACGGGATGGGGCGCGGCGCTCGCGGTGCCGGCGAGCAGCGCGATCAGCGCGGTCCGCATCAGCTGTTCCCGAACGGGGTCAGCAGCACGACGGCGATGCCGCCACCGATGCAGGCGAGAAGGAAAAGCAGCGCAGGGACCAGCGGCAGCCCGGCGGGAGCGGCGGCGGAAGAATTGGAAGCCGCTGCGTTGGCGATGGCTTCGGCGACGCCCTCGATCGTCACCGCCTCTCCGCGGCGGCGCTGCTTCGGCTGCGCCGATGCGTCGCCGACGACGCGAATTCTTCCGGGACGCTGATCGTGGCTCAACTCGACACCTTCTGGCTGATTTCCTCCTATTATAGAGGGGAGGCGGCCGCGGGCGGCATCGCGTACGGGAGATTCGAGTTGCGTAGGGGAAGCTTCGCGGCGCTCGCGCTGACGACGGCGCTGGTGCCCTTTCCGACCGGCGGCGCGCAGGCGTCCGGCGGCGAAGGGGCCGGCGTCGGCGAGAGCTTGCACCTTGTTCCGATGAACGAAGTCTCGGTTCCGATCATCGATGCCGATCGCGCCAACGGAGCGCTCCGCTTCAAGCTGGTTCTCGAAGCCAGGGACGCCGGCACCGCCGCGGGAATGACCGCGCGCCTGCCCGAGCTGCGCGCCGCGACGGTGGCGGCGGCGCTCGAATTCGCGCGGCTGAACGCGTCGGGCCTTCGCGCGGTCGACGCGGCGCGGCTCGACCATGATCTGACCGCCGCGCTCAAGACGAGCGAACCGGGGCTCTCACGCCTGCTGATCGTCGAAGTGGCGGCGAGCCGGAGCTAGTTCAATCGCGTCTGGAAATCCGCCCGGCACCGACATATAGGCGCTAAGGCGCGGCCACCTTTGTGTGCCGGACGGCGTGCGGGTGTGGCGGAATTGGTAGACGCAGCGGACTCAAAATCCGCCTCTGAGTGATCAGATTGTCGGTTCGAGTCCGACCACCCGTACCAATTTTCCTTTTTTCAAAGTTTAGCGGCTTCGCCCAAGGCGCGCGCGCGCGGCCGGGTCGGTCGGCCTCTCAGGGACACTGTCACTGTGGCCGGACCGAAGCCCGGGGGAATAGGGAGTTCCCGCAAATGGCACCGTGGAATCCCTGAAGAACCCTTGCGCTCCACCCCTAAGGAAGTGGCTGTCTGCGGCTGCTGCGATTGCGCGCCGGCTGCGCTAGGGTGCGCGGATGCACATATCCGATCCCGACAATGCGCTGGGCCAGGGCCTTGCTGCGATCCGCAAGCGCTTCAGCGTGCCTGCGTCCTTCCCTCCGCAGGTGCTCGATGCCGCCGACAAGGCCGCAGCGCGGGCGCCCGCCGAACACGCGGATCGCACCGCCATCCCCTTCGTCACTCTCGATCCGGCGTCCTCGACCGACCTGGATCAGGCCTTTGCGATCGAGCACAGCGGAAGCGACCTGCTGCTCCATTATGCGATCGCGGACGTGGCGTGCTTCGTCGATGACGACGATCCGATCGATCGCGAGGCATGGCACCGGGGCGGGACGCTTTACCTGCCCGACGGCAAGGCCGGCCTCTATCCGCCGGTGCTGAGCGAAGGCGCGGCGAGCCTGCTCCCGGCCGGGCCGCGACCCGCAGTGATCTTCACAGTCCGCGTGGCGCCAGACGGCGGCGTTCGGCTCGACGGCGTAGAGCGCGTGGTGATCCGCAGCCGCGCAAAGCTCGCCTATGACAGCGTGGGCGATGCGGACCTTCCCGACGGGTTCGCGGAACTTTCCGCACGCATCCAGGCGGCCGAGAACCGCCGTGGCGCCGCCCGCGTCGATCCGCCCGAGCAGGAAGTCGCAGCGCTGGGGGAGGGGCGATACGGGCTGGTCTTCCGTCCTCGTCTTGAATCCGAAGCGCGTAATGCCGCGCTGTCGCTCGCGACCAACATGGCAGTCGCAGAGGCGCTGCGCGCGCACGGCACCGGACTGTTCCGCGTGATGGCCGAGCCCGATGCGCGCGGCGTCCGCCGGCTGCGCGAGACCGCCCGGGCATTCGGGCTGGCGTGGCCGGAGAAAGCGACGCTCGCGCAGTTCGAACGGATGCTCGATCCCGCCGATGCCAAGCAGGCGGCCTTCATGCTCGCGATCCGGCGCGCGGGAAACGGGGCCGGTTACGAACCTTACCGGGCGGGCGTGGTGCCGTGGCACGCTGCGGTGGCGGCCACCTATACCCATGCGACTGCGCCGCTGCGCCGGCTCGCGGACCGCTATGTCGTGCGCGCGGCACTGGCGGTGGCGAACGGCCGGTCGGTGCCGGCGGCGGTCAGCGAAGCTTTCGGCAAACTCCCTGCGGTGATGCAGCGCGCGGACGCGATTGCAGGCCAGATCGAGCGGGCGGTGATCGACCTGGCCGAGGCGGTGATGCTGCGCGAGCGGGTCGGCGACGTGTTCGGTGCGGTGGTGACCGACGTCGACGAGCGCGGCATCCGGCTCCAGCTTCGCGAGATGCCGGTCGTGGCGCGGCTCGCGACCAACGGCATGGAGCCGGGCGACACGCTCCAGGTGCGGCTCGCGGAGGTCGATACGGAGCGCGGAACGCTGCGCTTCGAGCGCGCCGGCTGAACGGCGCGGACGGCTTCAGGCTGTATCCGTTGATCGGCCTCAATCCTCCCCCGCCAGGGGGAGGTGGCAGGCGCAGCCTGACGGAGGGGGAGGAAGCACGCCGCTCACCTTCTGGCATCCGCCCCCTCCGACGCCTTCGGCGCCACCTCCCCTGGCGGGGGAGGATTAAAGACCCAACCCACCCCTCAGCCTCGGGCGCTGAACATCACTCCGCGGGCGGGGCCACCGAAGCGCGACGGATCAGCGTGGACACGAACAGCGATGCCTCGCCTTCCTCGTCATCGTCGACGGGCGAACCCACCAGCTTGAGCGCAGCGGCGCGGGCCATGGTGATGATCGGCCACCGTACCGTGGTCAGCGGCGGCCAGAGGTGGGCGGCGATCGACGTGTCGTCGAAGCCGATGATCGACAGGTCCTGCGGCACGTTGAGCCCGCGTTCGCGCGCAACATGGAGCACGCCGGCCGCCATCTCGTCGTTCGAGGCGAAGACTGCAGTCGGCCTCGGCGACAGGTCGAGCAGCCGCTCGGCCGCCCGCATTCCGGATTCGAAGAGATAGTCGCCACCCACCATCAGCGTGCGCAGCACCGGCAGGCCGGCAGCCTCCAGCGCCTCCTCATAGCCTTTCTGCCGCTCGATCGCGGAGCGGAAGCCGTGCGGTCCCGTCACGAAGCCGATCCGGCGATGGCCCGCGGCGATCAGATGCTCGACTGCGCCGCGCACTGCCTCGCGGTCGTTCGATGCGACCATATTCTCCGGCTCGGCGAAGACTGCCGATCCCATGCGGACATAGCGGCAGCCGATCCGTTCGCAGAGCTGGGCGAGCTGC
This sequence comes from Sphingomonas radicis, assembly GCF_051400635.1. Classification (NCBI taxonomy): domain Bacteria; kingdom Pseudomonadati; phylum Pseudomonadota; class Alphaproteobacteria; order Sphingomonadales; family Sphingomonadaceae; genus Sphingomonas; species Sphingomonas radicis. Next base: position 66,844 of record NZ_JBLFFG010000004.1, on the reverse strand, counting down.
TCGTTCTCGGAGATCGGCGGCAGCAGCATCACGCCATAGGGGCGCTGCCGCTCGAGGAAGTGGCTCACATCCTCGAGCATCGTCGGCGATCCGCGGTCGACCGGGTGGACGATCAGTTCGAATTCGGTGTCGCGCAGCACTTCGAGCATGCCTTGCTGCACGTGGAGCACCATCTGCGCGTTGGGATTGTCGTGGATCAGCCCGATCAGGAAGTTGCGCCGAAGCGCGAGCGCGCGCGCCTGGGGATTGGGGACATAGCCGAGCTCGGCTATGACCTTCTCGACACGCTGCCGCGTGTCGCCGTTGAGCAACGGCGACTGGTTGATGACGCGGCTCACGGTCTTCTTCGAAACGCCGGCGATGCGCGCGACGTCGTTGATGGTCGGCTGGGCGGATCGGCTCATCGCGCAGACATACCCCGCCGCCACGCGGACGCCAATGGGCGCCGCGATCGACTCCGGGCCAAATTGCTACCGGTGGACAAGTACGACGGTGCTGAGGGTCCCGCGTCTGGGACACTGCAATCGCGGCTATTCTATAAATACATGATATAGATAGATAAATTCTACGGAAACTCCTCATCCATGTAGGGCTTGTGCCGCGCCTTTGGCGATGATACCGGTGTCAATAGAACAGCTGGCGACAGGCTGGCGGACATTGGGGGAGAGATGAGATGAGCAGGCGCAAGTCTGAGGTACTTCGTGGTGCCTCGCGTGGCGTAATCGCCTTCATGGGCGCGATCGCATTGATGCCGGGAATGGCGCAGGCCGAGGACCGCATCATGCTTCCCGAAGCCGCGCGGCCCCTTGCCGCTCCGGAAACGCCGCCAGCGAACTCGCCGCAGGATGGCGCCTCTGCCCAACCTGCATCGAGCGACGAAGAAGTCGTCGTCACCGGCTTCCGTGCGTCGCTGCAGAATTCGCTCAACGTCAAGCGCACTTCGAACCAGATCGTCGATGCGATCACCGCGGAAGACATCGCCGACTTCCCCGACGCGAACCTGGCCGAATCGATTCAGCGCATCCCGGGCATTTCGATCGACCGCGACAACGGCGAGGGACGCTCGATCACCGTGCGCGGTCTGGGCGGCGACTTCCAGGCGGTACGGCTCAACGGCGCCGACGCGCTGAACGTGGCCGGCGGCAACCAGTCGGATGCAGGCGCCAATCGCTCGCGCGGATTCGACTTCAACACCTTCGCCTCCGAACTGTTCAGCTCGATCAAGGTGACCAAGTCGACGGCGGCCGAGAACGACGAAGGGTCGCTCGGCGCGATCATCGATCTCACCACCGGGCGTCCGCTGGCCTATAAGGGCAATCGCTTCGCGCTCGGCGCCGAGGCCGAGTATCGCGAGAACGGCGAGACCTGGAACCCGCGCTTCACTGGCCTCGCCTCGGTCAAGGTCGCGGACAATTTTGGCCTGCTCGTCTCGGGCGCCTATCAGAAGCAGAAGCAGCAGATCGATTCATACCGGCGCGGCATCGGCGCGTTCGAATACGCCTATCGCAATTCGCAGCTGAACGGCGTGACGCCGATCACCTATGGCTTTGCGCGGCCGGGCGGCACCGGGCCGACCTTCGGCTCGGATCCGGCGGCCTATGCGCTGGTGACGCCGACCACGATCATTCCGACTCTGCCTTCGGTCGGCCGCCAGTTCCTCGATTACGAGCGGATGGGCTTCACCGCGACGGCACAGTGGAAGCCGACGGAAGGCACCGAGATCATTCTCGACGGGGTCTATTCGAAGTACGATCAGAACAGCGATTCGACCGGCATCACCACGATCGGCCTCAACCGCAACGGCACAAATGCGCGCGCCGCGCAGACCGGCTCGGCGGGCTTGCGGCCGTTCGGCAACGCCAATTATTACAATGATCGGGTCGCGCTCTATCCCAATTGCGTGCCGAGCGCGATCGTCGACTGCAATGGCGAGGCGGCCGGAAACGGCGTCGGCGGCACACCGCTGCCGAGCTATTTCAACAGCCAGAATCCGAACAATCTCAATCCGTTCGACTATTACAACAACCCGGCGTCGCCCGGCTATGTCGCGACTCCCAATGGCACCGGCATGTATGCCGAGCTGATCGGCCGGCCCAACACCCAGATCCGCGCCGCGCACGTCAACGATGCCAACCAGGCCGACTATCTGGTGCTCGACAATGTCGACTGGCGCAGCTTCGCGGACTCGCAATACGGCACCACCGAGTTCAAGCAGCTAACCCTGAACTTCCACCAGGATCTGGTGGACGGCTTCTACGTCGACATCACCGGCGGCTGGTCCAAGTCGGAATTCCGCGCCCACGGCCTGCTCGCCGAATTCAACACGCTCGATCGCGACGGCTATACCTTCGACGATCGCGACGGCGGCGAGATGCCGGTGTTCAACCCGGGCTTCGACGTCGCCAATCCGCAGAGCTGGTCGCTGGTCAAGGGCCTGTCGACGATCCGCTACTTCACCAATTTTGTCGAAAACGAGTTCAAGGTAGCACGCGCGAACTTCACTTATGAAGCGCTGCCCGAGATGGCGCTCAAGTTCGGCCTGACCGCCAAGCAGTTCGACTATGCCGGCGACCAGGGCCGTCGCAACCAGTCGATCGAGGCGATCAATCCTACGCTGCAGGAAGCGGGGCTCGCGATCACCGATCTCGGCCAGACGATCGGCTTCGGCCAGGGGCTCAGCGTCACCCCGGGCACGCCGACCAGCTATTATGCGCCCGATCTGAACAAATTCGTCAACCAGTTCGGCATCGACTGCAATTGCGTCAACCAATGGGGTGACTATCGCGCCGTGGTCGACGGCCGTCAGCGCGCCGCGGTCTCAGAGCGTGACATCTCGGGTTATTTCCAGGTCGATTACGACGTGAACCTGTTCGGCCGGCCGCTGCGCGGCAACGTCGGCATGCGCATCGCCAACACCCGCGTCGACGGGCAGGGCAATATCGGTGGCGCCGACGGTGTCGCCGGCCTGCCGGTCACTGCGCACAACGAATATTGGGACTGGCTGCCTGCGATGAACGCCAATTGGGAGGTCGCCGACGGCTTCCTGATCCGCTTTGCTGCATCGAAGGTGATGTCGCGGCCGCAGCTCGCCGCGCTGACCCCGGGCACCACGTCGTTCTCGAGCGGCCTCAACGCGAACGGTACGGCGCCGGCGCTCACCGTCGGCAATCCCTATCTCGACCCGTTCCGCGCGACCAATCTCGACCTCAGCTTCGAGAAATATTTCTCGCACAACGGGCTGATCGGGGTGAACTTCTTCAAGAAGAACATCGACAGCTTCCCGCAGCAGATCGCCGCCGAGGCGCCGCTGTCGAGCGTGTTCGAGCCGGCGGTCTACGAACAGGTGGTCGCATCGATGACCAGCCCGACGCTTCAGGCCTACACCCGCGCGGGCGGCGTGTGGGCGGTCCGCCAGTTCGCCGATGCGCCGGGCGGCGAGATCAAGGGCATCGAAGTCAATCTCCAGACCGATTTCTATTTCCTGCCCGCGCCGTTCGACAAGCTCGGCATCACTGCGAACTATACGCACATCGATTCGAACCTGAGCTACCTGACGGGCACGGTGCTCAGCACCACCCAGACGGGCGGGGCCTCGACCGCGCAGAACACCTATGCCGAAGGCCCCTTCCTCAACACTTCGCCCGACGCGTTCAACGCCACGCTCTATTACGAGAACAGCGTCTGGTCCGCGCGCGTGTCGGGGGCGTACCGCACCCGGTACGTCAATCGCTTCCCACTCGCGAGCGGCACCTGCTCGGTGGGCACGACCACCAACGGCGGCGCGGCCTGCAACTCGCCCGTAGTGGCCGATTTCGGCTACAACGAGGACACGCTCAACATCGACGTGGCGATCGGCGTGAACGTCACCGACTATGCCAAGCTCACCCTCGAAGCCCGCAACCTGACGAACGAGCGGCAGTATCGCACCATGTATGCGGACAACCCCGTGACACAAACCTATGCCAGCACCGGGCGGATCGTCACCGCCGGTTTGCGGCTGTCGTTCTAAAAGGGGGACAGGCGGCAGCGAGGGTCGCACGCTGCCGCCTGCTTTTAGTCCGCCGCCCTTGGAGAGGAGCGAGACGATGCTGATCGGGATGGGCCGGCGAGAGCTGCTTCAGGCAGCGGCGATTGGCGGAGCGGGGCTGGTGCTGCCGCGCGCCGCATGGGCGGCCGCTGCCGATCCCTGGAACCGCGCCGCGACGATCGCGCGCACCGTCCGCGCGCCGCGCTTTCCCGCGCGCAGCTTCCCCATCACCGATTTCGGCGCGCGCGGTGACCGCACCACGCTCAACACCGATGCGATCGCCAGGGCGATAAAGGCGTGCACCGCCGCGGGCGGCGGCCGGGTGCTCGTGCCCGCCGGCGATTTCCTCACCGGCGCGGTGCATCTCGAGTCCAACGTCGAGCTGCATCTCGCCGAGGGCGCGACTCTGCTCTTCAGCACCGATCCCGCGCACTACCCGTTGGTCTTCACCCGCTGGGAGGGGATCGAGCTGATCAACTATTCGCCGCTGGTCTATGCGTACAAGGCGAAGAACGTCGCGATCACCGGCAAGGGCACGCTCGACGGGCAGGCCGGCGCCGAGCATTGGTGGTCGTGGAAAGGCCCGTGGGGCGGCACCGTCCCCTATGGCTGGCGCGAGGGCATGCCCAACCAGCGCCCGGCGCGCGCCAGGCTGTTCCAGATGGCCGAAGACCGCGTGCCGGTGGAGAAGCGGGTGTTCGGGCCCGGCAGCTATCTGCGCCCGCCCTTCATCCAGCCCTATCTCTGCGAGAATGTGCTGATCGAAGGCGTGAAGATCCGCCGCTCGCCCTTCTGGAACGTCCATCCTGTGCTCTGCCGCAACGTGATCGTGCGCGGGATCGACGTGATGGGGCACGGCCCCAACAACGACGGCATCGATCCGGAATCGGTCGACATGATGCTGATCGAGGATTGCGTGTTCGACACCGGGGACGATTGCATCGCCGTCAATTCGGGCCGCAACGAGGACGGCCGGCGCCTCGCCACGCCCGCGCAGAACATCCTGATCCGCAATTGCCGCATGCGGGAAGGGCACGGCGGTGTCGTGGTCGGCTCGCAGATTTCGGGCGGCGCACGCTGGGTGTTCGCCGAGAATTGCGTGATGGACAGCCCCGATCTCTGGTACGCGATCCGCTTCAAGAACAACGCGCTGCGCGGCGGGCTGCTCGAGAATTTCTACTATCGCGACATCAGCGTGGGGCAGGTGGGCCGCGCCGCGGTGACCTGCGACTTCAACTATGAGGAAGGTGCCAACGGCCGCTTCGTGCCCCGGTTGCGCAACGTCGTGATCGAGCGGCTGAAGGCGAAGCAGGCGGTCCGCGTGCTCGACAGCCAGGGCCTGCCCGGCGCCCCGGTGACCGACATCACTCTGCGCGACTGCAGCTTCGACGGCGTCACCCAGCCGAGCATCGTCCGCCACACCGAGCGGCTCGTGCTCGACAATGTGCAGGTCAACGGCAAGCGCGTGGAGACGCTCGGCTGAGCCCGAACGCGGTCCACCGGCACATTCCACAATCAATGCTGGCAAAGTAGGATTTGTTCTGCTTTCGTTCGCATATGCCCGAGCAGCGGAATGCCCCTCCCTCAACCCGCGCCGCAGAGCTGCCGCGCGGCCGCCGCGTGGATGACGCGTGGGCGCTGCGCCGGTGCCGCGTCACTGCCGCTTCGGCGCCGCGTGGGTGTAGCGTCGCTGCCGCGTCGGTGCCGCGTCGCTGTAGCGTCGCTGCCGCGTCGGTGCCGCGAGCGTGTAGCGTGAGTGCCGCGTCAGTGTCGCGTCGCTGTAGCGTCGCCGCCGCTTCACTGCCGCTTCGCTGGCGCGTTGCTGTCGCTTCGGCCGAAAAACGCGTTATCGAGTCAACCGAGTCAACCGGGTCAACCGGCTTTCGCTGGGAAACGGATCCCGTCCCGCCGAACTCGGCGCTAGCGGCCGGCCTGATAGGCTTCGACTGCCTCCGACCGCCTGAGGATGCGCGCCCAGGGGTCGATCACGACATGCGCGTCGCGGCCGACCGCGATGCTTCCGCGGCCGCCGGTCATCGCCAGCTTCTCGATCCTACCGTCCACTTCGACTTCGACCGGGAGCGGGAAGGGCTTGCCGCCGGGTGCCTTCCATTCGAGCGTCAACCGGTCGCCGGTGCGCGTCTGGACGAGATCGGGCAGCGCAGCCTCGCGAAGATAGACGTCGAAGAACCAGTTGAGGTCCTTGCCCGATACCTGATTGACGATCTCGATGAACTCGCCGGTGCTCGAAAAGCGCGGCTTGAAATTGCCAGGCCTGGGATCGGGGCGGCCATAGACCAGCCGCCGCGTGGCTTCCCAGAAGGCCTTGTCGCCGATCAGGTTCCGCAGCGTGTGGAGCACCCAGGCGCCCTTGACGTAGATGTCGCCGCCGGGGCCGCCCTTCTCGGCCTGATAGACTTCTTCGGTGGTGCGGACCTTGCCCGATACGATGGGCGCGTCGTTGGCGATCTGGTTGCGGAACTTCTCCATCATGCTGGCGTAACGCGCCTCGCCTTCGCGCCAGCGGCCGTAGAGCGGCTGCATATATTGGCCATAGCCTTCGTGGAGCCAGAAATCGTCCCAGTTCGCCGCCGACATCTGGTTGCCGAACCATTCGTGCGCGAGCTCGTGCTGGAACAGCCAGTCGAACCCGTCGGGGTCCTTCTTGTAGTTGTTCCCATAGGCGTTGATCGTCTGGTGCTCCATGCCCAGATGCGGCGTCTCGACCACGCCCAGCTTCTCGTCACCCCAGGGAAACGGGCCGACATTGGCCTCGAAGAAATCGAGCGTCGGCGCGAACTCGGCGAACAGGCCCTGCGCCTTCTCGTCCCGGCCGGGGAGATGCCAGTAATGGAGCGGGATCACGTTCCCGAAGCGGCTCTTGTAGCTGCCCTTGATCTCCCGATAGGGCGCGACGTTGAGTGCAACCGTATAGGGATTGGGGCTCTTCGCGTGCCAGTTCCAGGTCGTGCGTCCGTCGGCCAGCGTGTCGATCTTGCGGAGCACGCCGTTGGACGGAGCCGACAGGCCCTTGGGCACGGTGATGTGGAGGTCGATCGCTGCCGGCTCGCCCGCGGGGAAGTCGAGGCACGGCCAGAACAGGTCGCAGCCATAGCCCTGCGCGGTGGTGGCGACCCAGGGTGCACCCTCCGGCGTCTTGCTCCAGACGATGCCGTCGTCCCAGGGCGCGCGCACCGCGACGTGCGGCGTGCCGCCATAGACGATGCGGACCACGGCCTTGGCGCCCGCGGCGACCGGGCGGGGAAGGGTGATCGCCAGCCTGCCCTCGGGATTGGACCAGCTGCCCTTGCGGAGCTCGGCCCCGTCGACGCTCACTGCGCTCACCGGCAAATTCTTGTCGAGGTCGATCAGCAGCCGGGATTGGGGCGCAGCGGTGCGCAGCGTGAGCGTGGCGGTGCCCTGCAGCCGCTGGGTGGCAGGGAGCACTTCGATCGCCAGGTCGACATGCTCGAGCCGCAGCGCCGCGCGCTCGGGCTCGACTTGCCCTCCCGAGGCTTCGGTGAGCGCAGTGATCGGCGGCTCGCCGGGCTTGACCTGGGCCAGGGCCGGCATGGCCAGCGCGAGCGACGAAGCTGCGAGAAGCAGACGCGTGGGAATGATTGTCTCCATCATGCGAATTCGTGGATGAAGCCGTTTGGAATGGCAATGGGAGCGAAGGCGGCCGGCACGGATCGACGGCGGGCTCCGGCGTGAACCGGCGCGGCGCCGTGCGTGCGCGGGAGCATCAGTCCACAACCAATCAAGCTATGGCGATTGATGCCGGTGGCGCCGGCCCCATATATAGTAGAGATTGAGGGTCGTTGGGGCCCAGGAGTGTTCATGAAGCAGTCTTATCCTGTCCTGCCGCTTCGGGATATCGTCGTCTTCCCGCACATGATCGTGCCGCTGTTCGTCGGCCGCGACAAGTCGGTAGCCGCGCTCGAGGCCGCCATGGCCGACGACAAGGAGATATTCCTCGTCGCGCAGCTCGATCCGGCCGAGGATGATCCCGGCCGCGAGGATCTCTACGATACCGGCGTTTCCGCCGAGGTGCTCCAGCTCCTCAAGCTGCCGGACGGCACGGTGCGCGTGCTCGTTGCGGGCAAGGAGCGCGGCGCGCTCGAGACGGTTGACGAGAGCGGCGCCTATCTCACCGCCACCGTGAGCCCGGTCGAGGAGGCCGAGCCCGAGGGTGCCGAGGTCCAGGCGCTGATGCGCTCGGTGGTCGAGCAGTTCGAGAACTACGCCAAGCTCAATCGCAAGCTGCCGGCGGAGACTGCGGTCCAGCTCGCCGAGCTCGACGATGCCTCGCGCCTTGCCGACGCGGTCGCGGCCAACATCGCCGTCAAGGTTGCCGACAAGCAGTCGCTGCTCGTCGAGAAGGATCCCCAGAAGCGGCTCGAGATGGTGTTCGCCTTCATGGAAGGCGAGCTCGGCGTGCTCCAGGTCGAGAAGAAGATCCGCTCGCGCGTCAAGCGCCAGATGGAGAAGACCCAGCGCGAATATTATCTCAACGAGCAGTTGAAGGCGATCCAGCGCGAGCTGGGCAACGAGGGCGAGGAAGGTGAGGGCGACGAAGTCGCCGAGCTGACCCAGAAGATCGCCACGCTCAAGCTCTCGAAGGAAGCGCGCGCCAAGGCCCAGGGCGAGCTCAAGAAGCTCAAGACCATGGCCCCGATGAGCGCCGAAGCCACGGTGGTGCGCAACTATCTGGACGTGCTGCTGGGCCTGCCCTGGGGCAAGAAGTCGAAGCTCAAGAAGGATATCGGCGAGGCGCAGAACGTCCTCGACCAGGACCATTATGCGCTCGAGAAGGTCAAGGACCGGATCGTCGAGTATCTCGCGGTCCAGGCGCGCACCAACAAGCTCAAGGGGCCGATCCTGTGCCTCGTGGGTCCGCCGGGCGTGGGCAAGACCTCGCTGGGCAAGAGCATCGCCAAGGCGACGGGCCGTGAGTTCATCCGCCAGTCGCTGGGCGGCGTGCGCGACGAGGCCGAGATCCGTGGCCACCGGCGCACCTATATCGGCTCGCTGCCGGGCAAGATCGTGTCGAACCTCAAGAAGGCTGGCACCAGCAACCCGCTGTTCCTGCTCGATGAGATCGACAAGCTCGGCCAGGACTTCCGCGGCGATCCCGCCTCGGCGCTGCTCGAAGTGCTCGACCCCGAGCAGAACAACAAGTTCAACGACCATTATCTGGAGATCGACATCGATCTCTCGGACGTGATGTTCGTGTGCACGGCGAACTCGTTGAACCTGCCGCAGCCGCTGCTCGATCGCATGGAGATCATCCGGCTCGAAGGCTATACCGAGGACGAGAAGGTCGAGATCGCCGAGCGGCACCTGATCGCCAAGCAGATCGATGCGCATGGCCTTAAGGAAGGCGAGTTCACGCTCACCAACGCGGGCCTGCGCGACCTGATCCGCTATTACACGCGCGAGGCGGGCGTGCGCACGCTGGAGCGCGAGATCGCCAAGCTCGCGCGCAAGGCGCTCCGCAAGATCCTCGAGGGCAAGGAGACTCAGGTCACCATCACGCCCGAGAACCTTCACGAATATGCCGGCGTGCAGAAGTACCGCTTCGGCGTGGGCGAGGAGGAGCACCAGATCGGTGCGGTCACTGGGCTCGCCTGGACCGAAGTGGGCGGCGAGCTGTTGACGATCGAAAGCGTGACCGTGCCGGGCAAGGGCGCGATCAAGACCACCGGCAAGCTCGGCGACGTGATGAAGGAATCGGTCGAAGCCGCATTCAGCTTCGTCAAGGCGCGCTCGCCCAGCTACGGGATCAAGCCAAGCCTGTTCCACCGCAAGGACATCCACGTCCACCTGCCCGAAGGTGCGGTGCCGAAGGACGGGCCCTCGGCTGGCATCGGCCTGGTGACGTCGCTCGTCTCGACGCTCACCGGCGTCGCGGTGCGCAAGGACGTGGCGATGACCGGCGAGGTCACGCTGCGCGGCCGGGTGCTGCCCATCGGCGGGCTCAAGGAGAAGCTGCTCGCGGCGATGCGCGGCGGCATCAAGACGGTGCTGATCCCGATCGAGAACGAGAAGGACCTGGCCGAGATCCCCGCCAACGTCCGCGAGGGGCTGGAGATCGTGCCGGTCAAGCACGTCGATGAGGTGCTGCACCTCGCGCTCACCGAGCCGCTGAGCGCGATCGACTGGACCGATGCGGATGAACTGGCCGCCCAGCCGCCCGCGCCGGTCCCGGGGATCGGCGACGCGGTCCATCATTGAGGAGGCGTTACTTTCCGGCACGTAAGCGCCGGAAAAGCCTTTGACAGCGGCGGCGGTCGCGTGCTGACTGGCTCGCCGCCGCGACTCGATCTGAAATCGAAACGGACAAACTTTTAGGGGGTTCACCAGCAAGATGAACAAGCAAGAGCTGATCGCACAGGTCGCCGACAATTCGGGACTGGGCAAGGGTGACGCCAGCAAGGCCGTCGAAGCCGTGTTCGATGCGATCTCGAGCGCGCTCAAGAAGGGCGACGAGGTCCGTCTCGTCGGGTTCGGCACCTTCTCGGTCAGCAAGCGCAAGGCCTCGACCGGCCGCAACCCCCGCACCGGCGAGGAAATGACGATCAAGGCGTCGAATCAGCCGAAGTTCAAGGCCGGCAAGGGCCTGAAGGATTCGGTCAACTGATCCTTCGGGAATGCCGGGCCAAGGGGCTGGACAGCGCGTTCATCGCCGCTTAAAGGCCCGCTTCCCGTTTCCGCCGAAAGGCGAATGGGCGCGTAGCTCAGTGGTAGAGCACTGTGTTCACACCGCAGGGGTCGCAAGTTCAATCCTTGCCGCGCCCACCATGTAGCAAAGCCCGCCGGTCCCCGCGACCGGCGGGCTTTTTGCTGCCCGGCAAGCGGTTTACCCACGAAGGCGCGGCTGATACGGTCCCGATTGCATGGAGCGTATCGCCAGCCACCGCCTGAACCTGGTCTTCCAGCCGCTGCACTATGCTGCGCTGGTGTGGGGCGTGGTGCTCACCGTGCTGGTCTGCGCACTCGCCCCCGCCGGGCTCCCGCACACCGCGACGCAGGGATCGGCGTTCAACCCCGCCACCACCAGCGTCGCGCTGCACGCCAAGGCACCCCGCGAGCGGCTGCTGGGCAAACATGCAGTTGAGCCGGCAAACCCCGATCCGGAAGCGCGCAAGCAGGTGTCGCACGTCGCAGCGATCGTGCCGATTGCTCCACTTGCACACCGTCCCGCACCAAACCTCGCTCAGCCACCGAGTGCGAGCGCATTTCCATCGCGCCCCGCATCCCCTCACGCCGTTCCCTGGGCGCGCGGACCTCCCGTCGCCTGATCATGGCGGGGCACGCACGCCACGCGCAGCCCCGGGCGAACTGCCGCATTGGAACGCCAGTGAGCGCGAAGCGCCGACGCGCCGCGCCGGGAGGCAGCTTTGATGAGGAAAACAGCCAAGAACAAACGGCCGCCCTGGTGGTTTGCTTTGGCAGTATGGACGGCGATAGCCGGCGTCGCGGGCCTGCTGGCCGCGGTGCTTGGCCCCGCCTCCTCCTGACGAAACGGTGAGAGGCCGGGCACGACTGGAGCCCGGCCCCTTGCACAGAACAGATATTATCCACCGGAGGCGCCATGATGCACCACACGCCGCTGATCGCCACCATCGTCGCGGGCCTTGTCGCGGCCTTTGTAATGGGCGCGATCGCGCATCGACTGAAGGTCTCGCCGATCGCCGGCTACCTCCTCGCGGGTGTGGTGGTGGGGCCGTTCACGCCCGGCTATGTCGCCGACGCAGGCCTCGCCAACGAGCTCGCCGAGCTGGGCGTGATCCTGCTGATGTTTGGCGTGGGGCTGCACTTTTCGCTGCGCGACCTGCTTTCGGTGCGCAAGATCGCCGTACCCGGCGCGATCGTCCAGATCGCCGCGGCAACCGCGATGGGCATGGCGCTCGCCTGGATCGTGGGATGGGGCCTCCTCGCCGGGTTCGTCTTCGGCCTCGCACTTTCGGTGGCGAGCACGGTGGTGCTGCTCCGGGCGCTGCAGGCGCGGGACATTGTCCAGACCGAGCGCGGCCGCATCGCCGTCGGCTGGCTGATCGTCGAGGATCTGGTGATGGTGCTCGCGCTGGTGCTGCTGCCGGTACTGGCCGAGATGATGAACGGCGCGGCAGAGGGCGGCGGCGCAGCGATCGTCCAGCCGCTGCTGGCTACCTTCCTCAAGGTTGCGGGATTCCTGGCAGTGATGCTCGTGGTCGGCCGGCGGGCCATTCCCTGGGCGCTGCAATGGGTGGTCGGAACCGGATCGCGCGAGCTCTTCCGCCTCGCCGTGCTCGCGATCGCGCTCGGCGTGGCGTTCGGCGCGGCGCTTGCCTTCCAGGTCTCGTTCGCGCTGGGCGCGTTCTTCGCCGGGATGATCCTGGGCGAGACCTCGCTCAGCCGGCGCGCAGCCGAAGAGACCTTGCCGCTGCGCGATGCCTTTGCCGTCCTCTTCTTCGTCTCGGTGGGCATGTTGTTCAACCCGAGCGTGGTCGTCGAGCAGCCGCTCGTGCTGCTCGCCACGGTGGCGATCATCGTGCTCGGCAAGTCGTTGGCGGCCTATCTGATCGTGCAGGCCTTCGGCTATCCGCGCCAGACCGGGCTCACCGTCGCGGTGAGCCTTGCGCAAATCGGCGAATTCTCGTTCATACTTGCAGGGCTGGGGACCGAGCTGGGGATACTGCCACCCGACGCGCGCGACGTGATCCTTGCCGGCGCGATGATCTCGATCTTCGCCAATCCCTTCCTCTTCTCGTTCATCGCCAACCGCTATGCCGAGCGTGAGCCCGAGCGCGGACCCGTCGCACCGGCCGATCTGCCGGCAGGGCACGTTATCCTGGTAGGTTACGGCAGGGTGGGGAGCATGATCGCCGCCGAGTTCAAGCGCCGCGGCAAGGCCTTCGTGGTGATCGAGGACCAAGGAGACGTGGTGGCGCGGGCGCGGGCGGACGGAGCCGCAGTGATCGAGGGCAATGCGCTCGAGGCGCGGACGCTGGTGACCGCCGGAATCGGCATTGCGGCCAAGCTGTTGATCGCCATCCCCGCGGGCTTCGAAGCCGCGGCCATCCTGCAGCACGCACGCATCCTGAATCCTGCGCTCCCGGTGATCGCGCGCGCGCATTCGCAGGATGAAGTCGAGTATCTGGAGAGCGTCGGCGTCGATCATGTCGTGATGGGCGAGCGCGAGATCGCCAACGAAATGATGCGCCTGTCCGCAGCGATGCGAGCCGCAGGCGACGGGTCTGCGTCGTCCCAGCCCGGGTCTGTCACGCAAACGTAACCAAAGAGTCCCTGAAAATTCTCTGAAACCCAACACTCCCGTCACGGGCAGCGCCTAGCGCGGCGCTGCGGCCGACAGGGGGTTAAGCCGAGTCGATCCCGCAAAGTTTCGAACCCGCGCAACCCGGCGTCCGCCGGAATCGGAGAATTTATGGCCAGCTTCCAACGCCTCAGCCTCATCCTCATGACGACCGCCGCGTCTGCCGCGCTCTCCGCATGCAACGGCGCGGACAATGTGGCCTCGCCGGGCGCCGGCAGCGTCGTCATCGTCACGCCGACTCCCACGCCGGCTCCGTCGCCCACGCCGACCCCGAGCGCGCCGATCACGGCTGCGCAGTTCGCGGCGGTAACGACGCAGAGCGGCATCACCGTCACCGCCGACGAGCAGCTCGCGGTGGTAAACGCCGGCACCAACAACAACGTCAACGGCACCAATGTGCTGAACGGCATTTATCCGACGAGCGCGACGTCGGCGACGACTGCGGCCGATCCGTCGGCGCTCAACGCCTTCTTCACCAGCACCAACTACGTCGGCGCGCTCAATGGTCCGACGGACACCTCGTTCCAGGATTGGACCTGCAACTCGACCTCGGCAAACTTCGGCGGCACCACCGCGGCCTGCACCGCCGTGCCGAACATCGGAGCCTATAGCGCTTCGACGTCGGTTTGCCCGGCGGGCACGACCGATGATGGTACGAACAGCAGCAGCAGCCCGACGCTTCGCTACTGCCGTCTGCCGACCGCAATTGCGGCCAATCTGACGCTGCCGAAGATCGCCGGCGTGGTGTACCGCCTTCGCGGCCAGACCGAAGTCGGCACCGATCTGGGTGCGACCGGCGGCACCGGCGTGACGCTGACGATCGAGCCCGGCGTCGTGATCGCCGCCGACTCGAGCGAAGCCACCAACGACCTGCTGCTCGTCAACCGCGGCTCGAGGATCATGGCAGTCGGCACGCGCGCCGCGCCGATCATCTTCACCTCGCAGCAGAATCTCGCCAGCAACGGCGTGAGCGATTCGACCCAGGGCCAGTGGGGCGGCGTCATCCTGCTCGGCCGCTCGACCACCGCAGTCTGCGCCAGCGGCACCGGCGGCGACACGGGCACGCCCTGCCAGCAGGCGATCGAAGGCGTCACGGGCCGCTTCTACGGCGGCACCAACGAAGCCGACAGCAGCGGCCAGATGTCCTATGTCCAGATCCGCTACAGCGGCATCGCCATCTCGGACGGCAACGAGCTGCAGGGCCTGACGCTGGGTGCGGTCGGTTCGGGCACGGTGCTCGACCATATCCAGAGCCACAACTCGGCCGATGACGGCATCGAGATCTTCGGCGGCACCAGCAACATCAAGTATATCGCTATCACGGGTGCGGACGACGACGGCTTCGACGTCGACAACGGCTGGCGCGGCTTCATCCAGTTCGCGATTGCCGCACAGAAGGTTTCGGGTGCGACCGCCGACTCTTTCTCGACCGAGATCGACTCGAACGGCGCCGAGGACCTGATCCCGCGCACCTGGGGCCGCTACGCCAACTTCACCTTCGTCCAGACGGCGAATGCGCCGGCGGCCATCCGCCTGCGCGGCGGTGCGGACTTCAACTTCGTCAACGGCATCGTGAAGACCCCCGCCGGCGTGGCCTGCGTCAACATCGTCGCGGGTGCGACCAGCGCGACCGACAAGTCGACGATCCGCCCGGCCAACCCGGCGTTGCAGGACCAGGGCCCGCCGGTGTTCAACTCGGTCTACTTCAGCTGCCAGGGCCGCTGAGGCTTACCGAGCGCCATGCAAATCCTGTCGGGGCGGCGCGAACCGCCGCCCCGGCATCGCTCATATAACTGACTGGATGACACGGCCATGCAGCGACGCCTCGCCTATGCCACGCTTCTTCTCCTGACCTCGCAGCTCGTCTCGCCGGCGGTGCTCGCGCAGACTGCCGGCGGTTCAACGGAGCCGGCGCCAGCGCCCGTGCCGCAGCCGGGCGATGTCGCACAGGGCCAGACCGGCACCACGGAGCAGGATGTCGAAGTTTCGGCACCCGGCGTCGATACCGAGAATATCGAGGACATCGTCGTCGTCGGCCGGCACATCCCCAACGCGGTTCGCGCCACGCCGCAGATCATCTCGGTGCTCTCCACCGAGGACATCGCACGCACCGGCGAAGGCGATATCGCGGGCGCGTTGACCCGCGTCACCGGCCTCAGCGTCGTCGGCGGCGGCTTCGTCTATGTCCGCGGCCTCGGCGACCGCTATTCCTCGTCGCTGCTCAACGGCTCGCCGCTGCCGAGCCCCGAGCCGCTTCGCCGCTCGGTTCCGCTCGACATCTTTCCGACCACGATCGTCGGCTCGGCGCTCGTTCAGAAGACCTATTCGGTCAACTATCCGGGTGAGTTCGGCGGTGGCGTGATCAACCTCACGACCAAGGCGATCCCGGACAAGAATTTCGTGACGATCGGCGGCTCGATCGCAGCCGACAGCGTGACCACGAGCGAGCTCGGTTACACTTATTACGGTGGCGACACCGACTGGCTCGGCTTCGACGACGGCACCCGCAACGTGCCGGACTTCATCCGCAATGCGCCTGATGGGACCGGCCTCATCCCGGCCGAGCAGGTGCTCCAGCTGTCGAACGCGTCGACCACGTTGATGCAGAGCAACTATCAGCTGCCGGCCAACTGGTCGGGCGAACTCAGCACCGGCATGAAGTTCGACATCGGCAGTGATCAGCTCGGCCTGATCACTTCGGTGGGCTACAGCAACACCTGGCGCACGCGCTCGATCATCCAGCAGGATTCGGTCACCGAGGAAGGCGCGCTGCGCAACGACTTCCGCACGCTGATCACCGACAACCGCATCATCGGCAACGCGCTGATCGGGCTTGGCTATTCGTTCGGCGAGAACACGCTGCGCTGGACCAACGTCTATATCCGCGACGTGCTCAAGCAGGCGCGCGGCTCGGCCGCCGAAGTCTATAACAACGCGAGCGGGCTGCGCTTCCAGCAGAACACCAACTGGTTCGAACGCCAGCTGTTCGAGAGCCAGGCTGTGGCCGAGCTGCGCTTCTCCGACGCGCTCCGGCTCGATCTGCGCGGTGCCTATGCCAATTCGAAGCGCAACGCGCCCTATGAACGGCAATTCGACTATCTGTGCTCGGATCGCACCACCACCGGATCGCCGATCGAATATGACGGCGGCAACGGCGCTACCGGCTTCCAGTGCGACGGCGCCTATCAGGTGACGCAGCGGTTCTCGCCCTTCGCCTCGATCATCTTCTCGGACTTGAACGAAGATCTTTGGACCGGGCAGGCCGACCTCTCCTACAAGGTGCAGGACCTCGCGACGGTTTCGGCGGGCTATTATTATTCGGACACCCAGCGCTTCTCGCGGCGCCTGCAGTTCAACTATCAGACGAGCGCGGGCGGCGGCACGGCGCCGGGCTATCCCTACAACCTGCTCCGCCCGGATTATCTGCTGAGCCCGGACGTTGTGAACAACGCCTGCCCGCAGTCCGGCACCGGTGCGTGTACGATCCAGCTGCAGTTCAACACGCCGCTTGGTGCCTACGCCTATGACGCGGGGCTGCGCATCCACGCGGGCTACGCCCAGGTGGAGGTCGAACCCTTCACCAGCCTGCGCGCCGTGGCCGGCGTCCGCTACGAAAAGGCCGATCAGTTTGTGACGCCGATCGGTGCGACGACCACCGAACTGGAGAACGACTATTGGTTGCCCGCGGCGACGGTGACCTGGAACTTCGCCGAGGACATGCAGCTGCGCGGCAGCTTCGCCAAGACGATCTCGCGGCCGCAGTTCCGCGAACTGGCGCCGCAGCAGTTCCGCGATCCGGATTCGGATCGGCTGTTCTTCGGCAACCCGCTGCTGCAGGACTCGGAACTCTATAATTTCGAGGCGCGTTACGAGTGGTTCTTCGGGCGTGACGAGCGCTTCACGCTGGCCGGCTTCTACAAGCGGATCGAGAATCCGATCGAGCAGGTCGGCTTCTACACCGGCGCCGACGATCGGCTGCAGACCGGCTTCACCAACCTGCCCAAGGCGAAGCTCTACGGCGCCGAGGTCGAGGTGCAGAAATACTTCCCGCTCGAAGGGTTGGGCGGCGGCTTCTTCGCCACCCGACGCTTGGTAGCGATCGCGAACTACACCTATACCAACTCGGAGATCACGGCGGACGACAGCTGCGTGCCGAACGTTTTGAACCAGACGATCGGCGGCTGCGCTGCCGGCTTTGGCCCGGCGAACCTCCAGTTCAACGATGGCGCGCCGCTCACCGGCCAGTCGGACCATCTGGTCAACCTCCAGCTCGGCATCGAGGACACGGAAGCGCTGTCGCAGCTCACCTTCCTGTTCAACTATGCGAGCGACCGCGTGACCAACCGCGGCCCGTCGAACCTGTCGGGCCAGGGCTTCCAGCCCGATATCATCGAGCGCCCCGGCATCCGCTTCGATGTCGTCGCGCGGCAGGGCTTCGAGATCGGCGGGGGCGCGTTCGAGCTCAAGCTGGAAGCGCGGAACCTGCTCGGCACGCGCTATCAGGAGAGCCAGAGCTTCGACAGCGGCAACGTGGTGTACGTGAACCGCTACGACATGGGCCGGATCTTCTCGCTGGGGGTCAGCGCGACCTTCTGAGGCTTTCGCGCTTCAGTTAAGGAAAGGGCTCCGGTGCTGCGTGCCGGGGCCCTTTTCGTTCAGCCCCAGGGACGCTCGCGGAACCACTGGGTGACGACGTATTTGGTCCCTGCCCGAACCTTCATCGCGTGATGGATCGTCGACGGGTTGGGCGAGCCGTCGGGGCGCAGGTTGTTCCAGGCGAGCAGCTTGCCCGTCTCGGGCTGGACGATCTTGTCGACAGCCTTGAAACGCGTGGCGCCGCCCGCCTCGACTTCGTTGAGATAGAGCATCACCGTCCAGGTGCGCTGGCCGGCGACGCTGCAATATTTGGCGAAGTCCAGTCCGGCGGGTTCGAAATAATCGGTGTGCGCCTTGAACTCCTGGCCGATGGCATAGCGCTGCCCCTGCATCGGTTCGCCATGCGCCGGATCGAGGCCGGTGAGCTCCACGATGCGGCGCTTGAGCTCGATCACGAGGGGCTCGTCAGCATCGAGGTCGCAGGTCTCGCTGGTGCGGAAGGCATAGTCGCCATTGGGGTCCGCGATGGTCGAGGGGCGGCGCTTGACGTCGATCTGGCGCATAAGCTGCCGGCAAATCTCGGGATCGAGGAAGTTCCTGACGATGAACATCGCGACCTTGGGGTGCGGCACGCGCTGCACGCCCGGATGGCACATGATATGCTCGACGACGGGTTCGGACGGGTGGCCCGAACCGAAGTTGGGAACGGCGGGAGCGGAGAGGGGGGCAGTCTGCATGGCGGCGATTCTGCCAAATCGCGGCGCGGCATGCCAGCTTCGATCGAACCAGACTGTAGACATGAAAACGTCATGAAAATGAAGCGCGTGCGTCACATTGCCTCGGCAGTCCGCTCGTGATGAGCACCGCGGCAGAGCTCGAGACCGAAGCGCCCTCCGGCGGCGTCGATGCACCTGCGCTCCTGCAGCTCGGCATGCCGTCGCGATTGCGGGCAGCGGTGGCGCGGGCACGCTCGCGGCTCACGGGTCTGTGGGTGATCACCGGTAGCGAGACGGCGGATACGATCGCCACGCTGGCAGGGGAGATCGGCGCGGTGCACGCGCCTCAGCTCGACGATCGCGCCGCAGTCAACGCCGCGCTCGAGGCGGCCGAACGGGGAATAGTGCTCGCCGGCGCGGCGGGCGGCGACGCGATCCAGTCCATATTGATGCTGCGCCGACTGGCGAGCGATCGCTTCGCACTTGCCGCGATGCTGCGGCTGCTGATCGCGCAGCGCGTCGCGCCCGGGCTCTGCGGTGCCTGCCGGCGCCCCGAGCAGGCCTATGGCTCTCTGGCAGCATTGCTCGGGCTCGATCCGGGAGCGATCCTATGGGAGGCGCCGGGATGCGAATCGTGCGGCGGGACCGGAAGCGCGGGGCGCGTGCACGTGTTCGAGGGGGTAGAGGTCGATTCGGCGATGCGCCGGCTGATCTATGATGGTGCCGACGCACCACTGCTCGCGCGGCATGCCTTCCTCAACACGCCCAACCTTGCGTCGGCGGCACGGCGGCTCGCGCGCGAGGGCTTGATCGCTCCCGAAGCGGCGGTCCAAATCTCGCGCAGTTGAGACGGTAATCATCTTGCGTTCGGGCCGAGCCGCGGCTAAGCGCGCAATCCTTCACGGCGGTCGTAGCTCAGTTGGTTAGAGCATCGGTTTGTGGTACCGAGGGTCGCGGGTTCAAGTCCCGTCGTCCGCCCCATTTCCCCTTCGCCAGCGCGCGGGAGACAGCTGCGCGGCGACCGCAGGATTTACGGCGTGATCACCGACTGGGGCTTCCCTGATTTCGACGACCATGAAGGCGTGCACTTGTTCTCGGACCGCGCGAGCGGGCTAAGCGCAATCATCGCGGTGCATTCCACGGCGCTGGGCCCCGCTGCGGGGGGCGTGCGCTTCTGGCACTATGCCGATCATCGCGCCGCCATCACCGATGCGCTGCGGCTCTCGCGGGGCATGAGCTACAAGAACGCGATGGCCAATCTGCCGATGGGCGGGGGCAAGGGCGTGGTGCTCGCGAGCCGGCCCGGCGAGGAGATCAGCGCCGCCCAGCTCGAAGCGTTCGGCCGCGCGGTCGAATCGCTGGACGGGCGCTATGTGACTGCCGAGGATGTCGGCATGTCCGAAGCGCGGATGAAGCTGGTGGCGACGCAGACGCGACACGTCTCGGGCCTTCCGGCCGAAGCGGGCAGCGCGGGCGGCGACCCAGGCCCGGTGACTGCGATGGGCGTCTATCTGGGGATCAAGGCGGCGGCGAAGCGTGCGCTCGGCGCCGATACGATGGCTGGCGTGCGCGTGGCGATCCAGGGTGTGGGTTCGGTCGGCGGCGGAGTGGCGCGGCTGCTCGCGGCGGAGGGTGCGAGCCTCGCGCTGGCCGACGTCAATGCTGAGCGTGCGAAGGCGCTTGCGGCCGAGCTCGGCGCGGCGGCCGTGGACGCCGACGCGATCCTCACGCGCGAGACCGACGTGCTGAGCCCCTGCGCGCTCGGCGCGATCCTGAGCGAGCGCTCGATCCCCGAACTCAAGTGCAAGATCGTCGCAGGCGCCGCGAACAACCAGCTCGCGACGCGCGAAGACGGACACCGACTCCACGACCGCGGCATTCTCTACGCGCCCGATTACGTGATCAACGCCGGTGGCATCATCAACGTGGGCCTGGAGTATCTCGGCCACGGCGATCGCGCCGAAGTCGATGCGCGCGTCGCCAAAATTCCCGAGCGGCTGATCGAAGTATGGGACGAGAGCGGCCGCACCGGCGATCCCGAGAGCGAAGTCGCTGATCGGATCGCCCAACGGCTGATCGGGCGGGGCTGAGACCCGGTATCCCCTCCCTGGCGAACAGGGAGGGGAGAGCGCATCACTTGCGGATGAACGCCAGAAGGTCCGGATTGATGATCTCCGGGTGTGTGGTGCACATGCCGTGCGGCAGGCCCGGATAGACCTTCAGCTCGGCGCCAGGCACCAGCTTGGCCGCGAGCAGCGCCGAATCCGCGATCGGCACGATCTGATCGTCTTCACCGTGCATGATCAGCGTCGGCACGGTGATCGCCTTCAGATCCTCGGTGAAGTCGGTCTCCGAAAAGGCCTTGATGCATTCGTAATGCGCGTTGGCCGCGCCCATCATGCCCTGGCGCCACCAATTGTCGATCATGCCCTGCTTCACTTCAGCGCCGGCGCGGTTGAAGCCGAAAAACGGGCCAGCCGGTACATCGACGAAGAATTGCGCGCGATTGGACGCAGTCTGCTGGCGGAAGCCGTCGAACACTTCGATCGGCAGGCCACCGGGATTCGATTCCTTCTTGACCATCACCGGTGGCACCGCGCCGATCAGGACAGCCTTGGCGACCCGGCTGCTTGCCTGGCCATGCCGGGCGACATAGCGGGCGACTTCGCCACCGCCGGTCGAGTGGCCGATGTGGATGGCACCCTGCAGATCGAGCGCGTCGGCGAGCGCCGCAACATCGGCGGCATAGGTGTCCATCTCGTGCCCGCCCGAAGTCTGGGTCGACCGGCCGTGACCGCGGCGATCGTGCGCGACCACGCGGAAGCCTTCGCCCAGGAAGAACATCATCTGGGCGTCCCAGTCATCCGCGGAGAGCGGCCAGCCGTGGTGGAAGACGATTGGCTGAGCGCCGTGCGGCCCCCAATCCTTGTAGAAAATCTCGGTACCATCGGCGGTGGTGACGAAAGGCATGGCGTGCGCTCCTGAAATGAGGATGGGAAGCGCTGCAGCGCTCGTCTGCGCCGGTGTGCACGCCTCTCCCCGAAGCCCGGTGCAGTCGCGATCTGTTCTCGCGCGTCCGTGCCAAGCCTAGGCAGCCGACGAGACGGAAAAAAGACATTTCGCTACCGGTCCAGAAAATTTCCGTGTGCGGCAGCGGCCGGACGTCAGCCGTCCGGCCGGCGATCCGGTCTTCTCAGCGGTTTCAATCGTCCCAGTCGCGATCCCAACCATAGGACCAGTCGCGATCACGCTTCCGCCAATCCTTGCGGGCCTCGCGCATGTCCTTCCAATATTCGCGCTCGGCTTCGCGCCGGTCCTTTTCAAATTCGCGGCGCGCCTCGTTCCGGTCCTTCCAATATTCCCGTTCGGCTTCGCGCCGGTCCTTCCAATATTCGTGTGCATCCTCATAGGATTGTGCGGCAGCGGGCGACGCGGCAGCAACTCCGGTGAGCGCGACGGCGGCGGCCAGGATGAACTTCATCATCGTTCGGCTCCTTGAAGGCCCGGCTTCTCGGGCGTGGGACGAATGATAAGGCCGCATGCCTGAACCGGGCGCGACACCGCCGTTCATCATCCGGACAGACCCAGGAACCTGTCCGATCTGCGGGGCGGCTCGCCGTAGGAACGTGGCGAGCATAAAAAAATCGCACGCCATGTCACATCCGGTCCGCCCACCTCGTCATGTCATCACCACCCAATGGAGATGACCGATGACCCAGCGTCTTGATCCCTTCGCCGCCGCGCCCGCCCAGATGAAGGCGTGGCTCGACATGTCGCTCAAGATCGCGCCTTCGATCGAGCAGAGCCTGCTCGAGCTGGTGAAGATCCGCGCCTCGCAGATCAACGGCTGCGCCAACTGCCTGAAGATGCACACCGCCGAGGCGCGCAAGGCCGGCGAGAGCGAGGAACGCCTCTATCTGCTGAGCGCGTGGCGGGAGGCACCCAGCTTCACTGCACGCGAACGCGCGGCGCTGGCATGGACCGAGGCGCTGACTCTGGTATCCACCGAACGCGCGCCGGACGAGGTTTATGCCGAGTTCGCGTTCGAGTTCAGCGAGGAGGAGCAGGTGCAGATCACGCTCATGATCAACGCGATCAACGGTTGGAACCGTCTCGCGGTGGGGTTCAACCTCTTCTACGACGAGAAGCCCGCCGTCGCGCGCGAGACCGTGGCCGCGTGAGCGAGGACGCGGCAGCGTCTTTCGATCCGCTGCGTCCGCGGCTGACCCGCATCGCCTATCGCATGCTGGGGTCGGTCGCGGACGCCGAGGACATGGTGCAGGACGCCTTCGTGCGCTGGCTCGGCACCGACCGAGCCGAAGTGCACGAGCCCGAGGCGTTCCTGCGCCGGGTCGTCACGCGCCTGTGCCTCGATCAATTGAAGTCGGCTCGCGCGCGGCGCGAGACCTATGTCGGACCATGGCTGCCCGAGCCGGTAGTGGAACCAGAGGACGGCGAAGTGGACGATGTCACGCTGCCGCTGATGCTCGCGCTCGAACGGCTCTCGCCGCTGGAGCGTGCGGCGTTCCTGCTCCACGACGTGTTCGGGCTGGGCTTCGACGAGATCGCCGAAACGATCGGGCGCGATTCCGCTGCGTGCCGCCAGCTCGCCAGCCGCGCGCGTACGCACGTTCGCGCAGCCCGGCCCCGGTTCGATGTTCCCAAGGAGCGCGGGCTCGAGATCGCTGCGGCATTCTTTCAGGCGTCGCGGAGCGGTGACATGGCGGGTCTGCGCACGCTGCTGGCGAACGATGTCGCGGTCCATTCGGACGGCGGCGGAAAGGTGCCTGCGGGGTTGCGCCCGATCATCGGCATCGACGATGTGATGAAGCTCCAGACATCGCTCGCGCGCTTCTTCGCCAAGGATATGTCGCGGGTGGTGCGCTACGGCTTCGTCAATGGTCTGCCGGGTTTCGTCACGATGGAATCGGGCGGCGTGCTGCAGACCACCGCGCTCGCGATCGCGGACGGCCGGATCGTGGGCATCTATGTGATGCGCAACCCCGACAAGCTGCGCCACCTCGGTGCCGTCCACTAGCGATCTTCGCGGGCGCGCAGTTTCGATCAAAGCACTTGCCCACACAACGATTAGGAGAGAAACCGGACGGAAAGTGCACCAAGGATCAGATGTACCATGCACAACCCCGGGGAAATCGAAGTGTCGAGGCGCGAGTTGCTCGCAGGAGGTGCTGCGATCGGCGCGGTGACGGCAGTGCCTGCTGCCGAAGCCAAGGCCGCGCTGCCGCAGGCGCAGCCGAGCGTGACTCGGGTGGCGTTCGAAGTGAACGGCAAGCCCCAGGCGCTGGATCTCGACACGCGCACCACCTTGCTCGACGCGCTGCGCGAGCATCTACACCTTACCGGCACAAAGAAGGGCTGCGACCACGGCCAGTGCGGCGCGTGCACCGTGATCGTCGACGGGCGCCGGATAAACTCGTGCCTGAGCCTGGCGGTGATGCACGAGGGCGACAAGATCACCACGATCGAAGGGCTCGGCACGCCCGAGAACATGCATCCGATGCAGTCCGCCTTCGTGCGGCACGATGGCTATCAGTGCGGCTATTGCACGCCGGGGCAGATCTGCTCGGCGGTCGCGGTGCTCGACGAGATCGCGGCGGGTGTTCCCAGCCATGTGACCGAAGACCTGAACAGGAAACCCAGGTTCAGCAACGCCGAGCTGCGCGAGCGGATGAGCGGCAACATCTGCCGCTGCGGCGCCTATTCGAACATTGCCGAAGCGATCGCCGAAGTCGCGGGGAGGCGCGCATGAAGCCGTTCACGTACGAGCGCATTTCGTCGCCCGCCGAAGCCGCGGCGGCGGCCGCGCGCACCCAAGGCGCCAAGTTCATCGCGGGCGGAACTAATTTGCTCGACCTGATGAAGCTCGAGATCGAGGCGCCGACGCACCTGATCGACGTGAACGGCCTGGGCCTCGACAAGATCGAGAAGACCAGCGACGGCGGCCTTCGCATCGGCGCGTTGGTGCGCAACACCGATCTCGCGGCCGACAAGCGCGTGCGCAAGGATTACGCAGTGCTCAGCCGCGCGCTGCTCGCCGGCGCCTCGGGCCAGCTCCGCAACAAGGCGACGACCGCGGGCAACCTGCTCCAGCGGACGCGCTGCCCCTATTTTTACGACACCAACCAGCCCTGCAACAAACGCCGCCCCGGAAGCGGCTGTGCGGCGATCGGTGGCTACAGCCGGCAGCTCGGCGTGATCGGGGTGAGCGATGCGTGCATCGCGACGCACCCGAGCGACATGGCGGTGGCGATGCGCGCGCTCGACGCGACGGTGGACACGGTGAAGCCCGACGGGGCGGTTAGGGCGATCCCCATCGCCGACTTTCACCGGCTTCCCGGCGACACGCCGCATATCGAAACCGCGCTCGAACCCGGCGAGCTGATCACTGCGGTGACGCTGCCCAAGCCGGTGGGCGGCAAGCATTTCTACCACAAGGTGCGCGACCGGGCTTCCTATGCCTTCGCGCTCGTCTCGGTCGCCGCGATCGTCCAGCGCGACGGCAGCGGGCGCGTCGCCATTGGCGGCGTGGCGCACAAGCCGTGGCGCGTCGAGGCGGCCGAGACCTCGTTGCCCAAGGGAGCGAAGGCGGTTGCGGCGCAGCTCTTCGCGGGAGCGCGGCCGACGCACGACAATGCGTTCAAGCTGGTGCTGGCCGAGCGCACGCTCGGTGCGGTGCTCGCCGAAGCGAGGGGGTGAGGCCATGAAGTTCGATACGCCTGCCGGCACCAACCCGATCGACCAGCTCAAGGTGGTAGGCCGGCCCACCGACCGGATCGACGGTCCGCTCAAGACCACGGGCACCGCGCCCTATGCCTATGAGCAGCATGCCGCCGCGCCCAATGCCGCCTATGGCTATGTCGTCGGATCCGCGATCGGCAAGGGGCGGATCGCCTCGATCGACCTCGCCGACGCCAAGGCTGCGCCGGGCGTGCTCGCGATCGTCACGGCCGAGAATGCGGGCAAGCTCACCAAGGGCGATTTCAACACCGCCGTCCTGCTCGGCGGGCCCGAGATCCAGCATTACCACCAGGCCGTGGCCGTGGTGGTCGCGGAGACCTTCGAGCAGGCGCGCGCCGCCGCGCAGCTCGTGCGGGTGGACTATGCGCGGGGCAAGGGCAGCTTCGATCTTTCCGCGGTGCGCGACAGCGCGAAGCTGCCCGAGCGCAGCCGCGGCGATACCAAGGTGGGGGACTTCGACACTGCCTTCACCGCCGCGCCGGTCCAGCTCGACGCGACCTACACCACACCCGACCAGAGCCATGCGATGATGGAGCCGCACGCTTCGATCGCGGCATGGGAAGGTGACAAGCTCACAATCTGGACCTCGAACCAGATGATCGACTGGGGCAAGGGCGACGTCGCCAAGACGTTGGGAATCCCCAAGGACAATGTCCGGCTGGTCTCGCCCTTCATCGGCGGCGGGTTCGGCGGGAAGCTGTTCGTTCGCTCGGATGCGATCCTTGCGGCGCTGGGCGCGCGGGCGGCGAAGCGGCCGGTCAAGGTTGCGCTCCAGCGGCCGCTGATGGCGAACAACACCACGCACCGCCCGGCGACGATCCAGCGGATCCGCATCGGTGCCGACCGGCAGGGCAAGATCAGCGCGATCGCGCACGAGGAATGGTGCGGCGACCTGCCCGGCGGCGGGCCCGAGAATTCGGTGGCGCAGACGCACCTGCTCTATGCCGGCGCCAACCGGCTGATCCGGCAGCGGCTCGCGGTGCTCGACCTGCCCGAGGCGAATGCGATGCGCGCGCCGGGCGAGGCGCCGGGGCTGATGGCGCTCGAGATCGCCATGGACGAGATGGCCGAGAAGCTCGGGATCGATCCGGTCGAGTTCCGCGCGATCAACGACACCCAGGTCGATCCGGAGAAGCCCGGGCGGACCTTCTCGCAGCGCCGGTTGATCGAGTGCATGCGCACCGGCGCGGCGCGGTTCGGCTGGGACAAGCGCAATCCGAAGCCGGGACAGGTTCGTGACGGCCGCTGGCTCGTCGGGCTCGGCATGGCGGCGGCGTTCCGCAACAACATCAACATGAAGTCGGCGGCGCGGGTGCGGCTCGACAGCCGCGGCGTGGTGACGGTCGAGACCGACATGACCGACATCGGCACCGGGAGCTACACCATCCTCGCCCAGACCGCGGCGGAGATGATGGGTGTGCCGCTGGAGCGGGTGGTGGTGAAGCTCGGGGATTCGGACTTTCCGATCTCGGCCGGGTCGGGTGGGCAGTGGGGTGGCAACAGCGCCAGCGCAGGTGTCTATGCTGCCTGCGTCAAGCTTCGGGAGACGGTGGCGCAGAAGCTGGGCTTCAACACCACCGAGGTCGCGTTCCAGGACGGCAACGTCATTGCCGGCGGGCGCCCCGTGCCGCTTGCCCAGGCGGCGGCGGGCGGCGAGATCGTCGTCGAGGACGTGATGGAATATGGCGACTTGGCCGAGAAGTACCAGCAATCGACCTTCGGCGCGCATTTCGTCGAGGCGGCGGTGGACGGCTGGACCGGCGAGATCCGCGTCCGGCGGATGCTGGCGGTGTGCGCCGCGGGCCGCATCCTCAACCCCAAGGCGGCGCGCAGCCAGGTGATCGGGGCGATGACGATGGGCGTCGGCGCGGCGCTGATGGAGGAGCTCGCGGTCGACAAGCGCTTCGGCTTCTTCGTCAACCACGACCTCGCGAGCTACGAAGTCCCCGTCCACGCCGACATCCCGTACCAGGAAGTGATCTTCCTGGAGGAGACCGACCCCACCACTTCGCCGATGAAGGCGAAGGGGGTGGGCGAGCTCGGCCTGTGCGGCGTGGGCGCGGCGATCGCCAATGCGATCTACAACGCCACCGGGGCCCGCGTTCGCGACTATCCGATCACGCTCGACAAGTTCCTCGACAAGCTGCCGGCGGTCGCCTGAGGGAAAGCGGCACGACCGGCGGCACTCGATCCGTTCGCCCTGAGCTTGTCGAAGGGCGCCTACCCCCAGGCGAACCGCATTCGGGAACCGCCCTTCGACAGGCTCAGGGCGAACGGGGAGGGTTGGTCTGCCTGAGCCTCTTACTCCGGCCGTCCGCCGCGGGGGCTTACTCCGGTCGTCCGCCCTCCTTCCATTCGGGCCGTGCGGTGCTGTTCGCGAGGCTGCGCAGCGGCTTGACCAGCGATTGAATCGCGCGGGTCATGAACGCGGTGTCTAGATTGGCGACGGTATCCTCGGGGGTGTGATAGGTGGGGATCACCGCCCAGCCCGAGACGGTGTGGGCGACCACGCCCTTGAGCGCCAAAGCGTAATTGTCCGAGCGCTGGAAGAAGTTCTGCTCGGGATAGGGATCGGCGGTCACCAGCGCGCCGTGTGCCTTGAGCGTCTCGCCGAAGGTCGAGCGCTCGAACCCGGTCATCATCATCGTGCCGGCGGGAAGCTTGGGGTCCTGCGCGCCTATCATCTCGAACTCGAGGTTGGCGACGATCTGGTCGAGCGGCACCGGCGGATGCTCGGCGAAATAATGCGCGCCGAAGCCGCCGGCCTCCTCGCTGCCATAGGCGACGAACAGGATGCCGCGCTTGTTGCGCTTACCGACCGCGAGCGCCTGCGCCAGCTCGAGCACCGCGGTGGTGCCCGAGGCGTCGTCGTTGGCGCCGTACATCACCTTGCCGTCCGGCCGGACGCCCAGATGATCGACATGCGCGCTGAGCAGGATCACGCCCCCCGCGGGATCGGTGCCGGGGAGATAGCCGACCGCGTTGGTGGTGATCCGGGTTTCCTCGACCAGGCCGGGAAGCTCGAGCGCCACTTCGGCGCCCTGCTGCGCGGCCAGCTTGTCGAAGCTGGCGTCGTCGAGCGCGATCACGCTGGTGCGCGGATCGGGCTGGTCGCCCTTCAGATAGCGCGGCAGCCGCGGCGCACCGCCGAGCTTTTCGTAGAGGTCGCGCGCCTCCGCGGTCGCGCGCACGATCACCAGCCGCGCAGTCGCCGGCTGCACCCGCGCCGCGGCGCGGACCGCGCCTGCCTGCGGATCGGTGAGCATCACCACCTCCGCGGCGGGGATCTGCGCGGGATCGCTGCCGCCATAGACCGCGAGCTTGCCGCGGACCGGCTGGCCCGAGGAGAAGAACAGCAGCGGCGCCGCCAGCTGCTCCCCGCCGACGCTGAGCACCGGCGCGCCGTTCAGCCGCATCCGGACGATCTCGATCGGCTGGGTGTAGCCGGTCATCCCCGGTGCGGGCTGGAGGCCATAGCCGCGGAAGGCGGCGCCGACATAGGCGGCGGCCATCGCCTCGTCCGGGCTCGCGCTCTCGCGCCCCCGCAGCGCCTCACCCGCCAGATAGGAAACGTGCCCGCGCACCGATTCCTCGCGGACCGTCTGGGCCTGTGCCGCAGGAACGAGGAGGCCGGCCGCCAGCGTGCCGGCGAGGAGGATGGTCTTCAGCTTGTGCATGTTGCCCCGGTGGTTGGAATTTCGGCGAAGCTTAGGAAGCGGCGGGGCGGAGGGCAACCGGCGCGGCCGATTTGGGGCGGGAGGCGGCGCGCGCGATAAAGCGGCCGCGACGTGATCGTTGCGCGCCAGGGGAACGCCATGGAGATCGCGCCGAGATGCCCCGAAGTTGACACTAAGTTTACACTGTCGCGCCTGTATCCAGCACATCGCGCCGTCACCGTGATGTGACGATCGGCGGAGCTTGGGAAGCGGCGGGGCGAGGGCAAGGGGGCGCGGGTGACAAGACCCGATCTGGTTGACTCGGTTGACTCGAAACGGGGTTTTGTGGGCGGCGTTGACTCGCCAGGATATTGAAACGACGTGATAATTTTTTTGGCGTGGTTGGCACACGCGCCGGGTTCGCGCCCGTGACGCGACACCCACGCTACACATACGCGACACGCACGCGCCACCGACGCTACAGCTACGCGCCACTGACGCGACACCCACGCTACAGCTACGCGCCGCTCACGCGCCACCGGCGCGACACCTAAGCGACGGCCTGGCGGCGCCGAAGCCGCAGGCGCGCGCCATGCGCGTTGACCGGATGTTGCGAACTGGATCAATCCGAGGAGCCCCGATAGGCCGACGGCAAGGCCGACCGCCCGAGGCAAGCAGACGAAATCCTACATTGCAAGGGAGGATGGCGGAGATTGGCCGATTGCTGACAGCGGCTGTCGACGACAGATTGCGCAAGCCGCCATCCGTTCATGATAGCCAGTTCGACGAATTAGTAGGGGTCTCGGTCAATCTATTCCAAGATGCTTAAAGAAAGCCTGGTTGCGTGCTTTCGCAGAGGATAGCACTTCGCTGAAAGACGCAATCTCAATGAACGTCTTATAGTTCGAGTCCCACCAATAGTATGACGCGCTACCAGCTCTCTGGCTGAACTGTCCGAGGTCTCTCATCACTTGCCGGAGGGACTTCGTGATGTCGGCAACGATATAGCAGGTGAATGGTGTGTCTTCTGATATGTTCCTAAGCGGACTGCCGTCGAACTTTATTGCCTCTCCCGAGTCTCTGAGCTGCTGCACATAGCTGCGAACTTGAGAAATCGGATTGTCCGTCAGCGTGTAGTCGTCACGCTTGGGCCGCTTGAACTCCACGATCGTAATCGGCTGGCTGTGATCGTCCGAATTGAAGCCAAGTCCGAGATCGAACAGGGTGATATCCGGCCGGTCTTTAGCCGAAGCATCGGCAGTAACCTGACTCTTCATTTTTCGGTCGGAGTTGAAATACGTGTAAAATGCCAAGCGATCATCTATCAGCCAAAGGTTGTGGTCCTCGTATCCGAGTTCCTGACTCGTAGAATTTAGCGGACATATGATACCGTGTACGATTTTCTCGTAGTGAGAGGTCTCGTCTTCAATGTCCTTATATCGAAGCCCCGCCTCAAAGATCTCCAAGATGGACTTTCTGCGCGCGACGTATTCTGCCAAGGAGGACATTGCGTCCTCCTTGAGCTTCTGCATGAACTCCTCCGTCTGCTGCTCGACGTCGGGGAGCTCATTTTTATAGGCCTCGGAGTAGCCACGCTTCCGTCTCTTATAGTCCCGAAGGGAGCTCCGAGACAGCTCCACGAAAATCTCCTCCTCGCTCTGGTTGGAGAGGTGCAGACTCTCCGCGACGTCGTTCGCGTGGCGTGCAGCGTAGAAGAAGCGCGGGTGCTCACGACCGATTGCGACGATCCGATCGGCTTGTTTCTGCCTGATCTCCTTGATCTCCGGATCAAGGAACTCCTTCGCCCGCTGCTTGGCAGCATCGACGATTGTAGCAATCTGTTCTTCGTCGAGCGAGAAGGCGGTCCGCATGTCGTTCGCGTTGCTATCAAGGAATTGCGACTCGACATAGCCAAGGAAGGCGTACTTCGAGTCGATGGCCTTCATGCCCAGAACGCTGTCGAGCTCATGTCGTGTCACCGCCCTTCCATTCGCCCCGAGATACAGCGCATTCACGCTTCTTTCGTCGTCGGAGATACTCTTCGGCAGCAGGAAGCAGTGGATCGTGAACGTTTCCGGAATCGAATCGACAGAGAACGTGAAATCGCTGTCACGCTCGACCTTCTCGCTGAAGATATCGAACAGATCGATTGCGTCGGCCTGGGGATCCGTCTCATCGACGATCACGATCTCCGGATGGGAGATGTTCGTAAAGTAGCTCACGAAGTGCGCGATCAGCCTGTTCGCGAACGTGTCCGCCTTCTTTGGGAGCCGAGACGCGAACACGCTCTTGAAAGGGTTGATCGTGATGGAGGTCCCGATCTCCTCCCGCCCCGAGGCGATTTCGGTATAGTCCGCAACTGGGTCGGTCACGGTGAACCGGAACGTACACGTCCGAACTTTATCGTCGAGGCCGATGAAGCTACTCCTAATGGCCGCCTCATCCGATACCTTGAGCCATAGGAGGCGGCCGACGCCCTTTCCTCCCAACTTCGCCTTCTTGCGACTGTCGAACTTCCTGAGTGAGGTGAGGTTGTCGCTGGTGAAGCCGACTCCGTTGTCCGCGACCGTGAAGCCGGTGTATTCAGCCCGCTGATCCCCATGCAGCGTAATGTTGATGCGGCCCCTTGCGAGTCCGTCCGGACCGAAGCGCTCCTCGATCGCGTGGATGGAATTCATCACGGCTTCGAACAGCGGATAGATTGCATTTTTCACGTTGGGCGCGAGCGAGATGTTCTCAATTCGCCCGGCGTTGTCGCTGAGCCACCCACCTTCGAACACGTCAGACTTCCCCCCGGTCAACTACCCGCCACCAACCTACCGGGCGCGATCATTGAGAGCAACGTGCCTCCGTCGATCTCACAAGAAGCGGACGGATACGCCTCAGGAGGAGGAAAGTGACTAACGACCATCTCCCGTCGCAAGCGGATACTGCTCGATCCCTGCGAATCGCCGGATCAAGCATTCCCGTGAAGTATGTGCCGCTATTCTTCCCGGTTCGTGACTAGTCTGCACCGACCGCAGCTTGCAGGACGCTTGGTCCGGGGCGCTAAATGTCCCTAGCCGCCGGCTATGTCGTCATCCGTAACAGCGCAGCCCCGCTACCGCCCCCGCTTGACCGCCACCACCGCCGCATCCAGCGCCTGCAGGAACCGCGAGCGGTCCGTCGCGGCGAAAGGCTTCGGCCCGCCGAGCTGATCGCCGCCCGCGCGCAAGTCCGCCATGATCGCGCGGGTGGCGATCGCTCCGCCGATCGAGCTGGTGGTGAAGGGCTTGCCGGTGGGGGAGAGGACGCGGGCGCCGGCTTTCAGGGCGCGGTCTGCCAGCAGGATGTCGGCGGTGATCACGATCGCGCCGGGGCCGGCCTGCTCGGCGATCCAGTCGTCGGCGGCGTCGAAGGAGTCGCTCACCACCTGGCGGGTGACCAGCGGGTGGGCGGGGACGCGGAGGTGCTGGTTGCTGACCACCACCACGGGGACTTCGTGGCGCCAGGCGACCTTGTAGATCTCGTCCTTCACCGGGCAGGCGTCGGCGTCGACCAGGATGCGGGGGGTGGGCATCTGGGGGTTCCCTTTGTGCGAAGCGCGTTTTCCTGGCGCTGTATCGACGTTCAGGCGAACGAGGGTTTTCGATCCTCCCCCGCAAGGGGGAAGTGGCACGCGCAGCGTGACGGAGGGGGCGGAAGCGCTGCGCTCAATTGGAGAGTACGCTGCTTGCCTCCCCCTCCGACGCCTTCGGCGCCACCTCCCCCTTGCGGGGGAGGATTTGAATGTCGATGCGACCTAGTGTCGATGACAATCCTTTCGGACCGCATTGCAACTGGGCCTCGGCCTTTGCCGGGGTGCAGTGTGGTTCGGGCTTCAGCGCTGCGGCGGGCCCTTGCGGTGAGGTTTGGCCTTGTAGGGTGTCTGCGGGCGGCTGGGGTCCTGGCGGCGCAGTGTGGGGCGGCCTTCGCCCTGGTGCGGGGGACGGGGGCCGCTGTGGTGCGAGGGGCGGTTGGGACCGCCGCGCTGGGGGCGTCCGCCTGCGCCGCCGCCGTGCTGGGGCGGGCCGTCGCGCGAGGGCTCGATGCGGACGTCTTCCTCGCCTTCGTGGGTGCGGGCGATCGCCGCGGCGAACTTGCCGGCGATGGCGCTGGGGACCTGGAAGAAGGTCTCGTTGGGGCCGATGCGGATCGCGCCGATCTCGTTCTTGGTGATGTGGCCGCGGCGGCAGATCAGGGGGAGGATCCAGCGCGGATCGGCGTTCTGACGGCGGCCGATGTCCATGTGGAACCAGGCGATGTCGTCGAAGCCCGGGCGGTGGCGCTCCTGCTGCGCGGCGCGGCGCCCTTCCGGAGTCTGCTCGATCATCTCCTCGGGCGCGGGCATCGCGGCGCGGTGGGCGTGGACGAGCGCGGCGGCGATTTCCTGCGGGGTCTTCTCGGCAAGCAGGCGCTCGGCGAGGGCGGCGTCCTCCTCGTCGGTCTCGACGGGGGCGAGCAGCTGGGCGAGCAGGCGCTCGCGATCGTTGGCGCGGATC
The DNA here is from genome assembly GCF_051400635.1 of Sphingomonas radicis. Taxonomy (NCBI): domain Bacteria; kingdom Pseudomonadati; phylum Pseudomonadota; class Alphaproteobacteria; order Sphingomonadales; family Sphingomonadaceae; genus Sphingomonas; species Sphingomonas radicis. Next base: position 33,251 of record NZ_JBLFFG010000004.1, on the reverse strand, counting down.
GCCTCGGGAGTCGGTGCCTCGATCCACTCGGCGTTGATGCGCGCGCCCTTGAGCATCATCTCGACGCGGCGGCGGCGCGGATAGGGGACGAGGAGGACGGCGGTGCCCTTCTTGCCGGCGCGGCCGGTGCGGCCCGAACGGTGCTGGAGCGCCTCGGCGTCGCGCGGCAGCTCGACATGGATGACGAGGCTGAGGGTGGGGAGATCGATGCCGCGCGCGGCGACATCGGTGGCGACGCAGACCCGGGCGCGGCGGTCGCGCAGGGCCTGGAGCGCGTGGTTGCGCTCGGACTGGCTGTGCTCGCCGGAAAGCGCGACGGCGGAGAAGCCGCGCTCGACCAAAGTGGCGTGCAGGTGGCGGACATTGTCGCGGGTGGCGCAGAACAGGATCGCCGTCTCGGCCTCATGGAAGCGGAGCAGGTTGATCACTGCGTGCTCGATGTCCGAGGGGGAGATGGTGACGCACTGATAGGCGATGTCGCCGTGGCCGCGATCCTCGCCGACCGTGGAGATGCGCAGCGCGTCCTTCTGGTAGCGGCGGGCGAGCGCGACGATCGGCTTGGGCATGGTCGCGGAGAACAGGAGGGTGCGGCGCCCGTTGGGCGTGGCATCGAGGATGTGCTCGAGATCGTCGCGGAAGCCCATGTCGAGCATCTCGTCGGCCTCGTCGAGCACGGCGGCGCGGAGGGCGGAGAGGTCGAGCGCGCCGCGTTCGAGATGGTCGCGCAGGCGCCCGGGAGTGCCGACTACGATGTGCGCGCCGAAATTGAGCTGGCGGCGCTCCTTGGACGCGTCCATGCCGCCGACGCAGGTGGCGATGCGCGCGCCGGTGGGGCCGTAGAGCCAGATCAGCTCGCGGCTGACCTGGAGCGCGAGTTCGCGGGTGGGGGCGATGATCAGGGCGAGCGGCTCGCGGCTGGAGACGACGCGTCCGTCCTCGCCGATGAGCTCGCCGGCCATGGCTAGGCCGAAGGCGACGGTCTTGCCGGAGCCGGTCTGCGCGGAGACGACGAGGTCGCGGCCCTGCGCTTCGGGCTCGAGGACGGCGGCCTGGACGGGGGTGGGCGCGGCATAGCCACGCGCGGCGAGCGCTTCAGCGAGGAGCGCGGGAAGATCTGCAAATGACATGAGCCCTCGCAAATGGGGGCGAAGCGGCTCCGGAGCAAGCGCTAACTTGTCCGGCGCCGATCCTCAGCAGGCGGCATGCCCGCCCGCGCCGTTCAGCCGGTGGAGCAATGCCATCATGTCCGCGGGCATTTCGGGCTCCTCGTCGAAGGCATCGCGCAGCGCCGCGGCGACCGCATCGCTGGCGCGCGGGCGCTCGACGCGATAAGCGCGGTCCTGGGCCTTGGGGCCGAAATTTGAATATCCGTGTGCCACGCGGCTAAAACGACGTCCGGCCGAATTTGTTGCTTGACATTTATTTACAGTTCTTGGGTGCCGTCGAGTCGATGTTGCTACAGCCCTCTCCGCAATTGCTCACCGAGGCACTGGAACGCGCCCGGACACATGCGCCTTTCCTTGCCATGCTGGCCGATCGCGAGCCGGAACTGATCGAGGATTTGAGCGCGGCGCTCGCCGATCCGCTGGCGCGCGCGCGGGCTTTCGAAGGCGCCGCCGGGGAGGGGCAGCGGCTGCGGATCGAGCGGCGGCGGCTGGCGCTGCTCGTCGCGCTGGGCGATCTGGCGGGGGTGTTCGACCTCACGCGGGTCACGCGGCTGCTCTCCGATTTCGCCGACGATGCGCTCGATCGCGCGATCCGCGCCGCGATCCTGGAGCGCACGCCCGATGCCGAGCCGCGCGGCTTCGCGGCGATCGCGCTGGGCAAGCAGGGGAGCCGCGAGCTCAACTATTCGTCCGACATCGACCCGATCCTGATCTTCGATCCACGGGCCCTGCCGTGCCGCCCGCGCGAGGCCGTGGAGGAAGCGGCGGTGCGGATCGGGCGGCGCGTGGTCGAGCTGCTCCAGACGCGCGACGCCGACGGCTATGTGATGCGCGTCGACCTGCGGCTGCGGCCCTCGCCCGAAGTGACGCCAATCGTGCTGCCGGTGGAGGCGGCGATCTCCTATTATGAATCCCAGGCGCTGCCGTGGGAGCGGGCTGCCTTCATCCGGGCGCGGGCTTGCGCGGGGGATCTGGCGCTGGGGCAGGGCTTTCTGGAAGCGATCCGGCCGTTCGTGTGGCGGCGCGCGCTCGACTATGGGACGATCCGCGAGATCCGCGACATCTCGCGCCGGATCCGCGATCATTATGCGCAGGCGCAGAAGTTCGGCCCCGGATACGATCTCAAGCGCGGGCGCGGCGGCATCCGCGAGGTGGAGTTCTTCGCGCAGATCCACCAGCTGATCCACGGCGGGCGCGAGCCCGAGCTGCGCGTGCCGGCGACGCGCGATGCGCTGGCCGCGCTGGCGGCGGCGGGACGGATCGATGCGGGTGACGCGGCGGCACTCACCGAAGCCTATGTCCAGTTCCGCACGATCGAGCACCGGCTCCAGATGGTGAACGATCTCCAGACGCACACGCTGCCCGCCGATCCGGGCGCGCTCGACAATGTCGCGGGGCTGCATGGGCTGGCGGACGGGACCGTGCTGATCGAAACGCTGCGCCCCCATGTCGAGCGCGTGGGGAGCGTCTATGATTCGCTGGCGGGCGAGGAGGATGCGCGCCTGCCCTCGGACAGCGACACGCTCCAGGCGCGGCTCGCCGGCTGCGGCTTCGAGAACGCGGGCGGGGTGCTGCGGATCGTCGAGGGATGGCGCGGGGGCTCCTATCCGGCGCTGCGCACGGCCCAGGCGCGCGAGGCGCTGGAGGCGGTGCTGCCGGGGCTGCTCGATGCCTTTGCGCACGCGCCCGACAGCATCCATGCGGTCACGCGGTTCGACGCGATGCTCTCGCGGCTGCCGAGCGCGATCAACTTCTTCCGGCTGCTCGAGGCGCAGCCGGGGCTTGCCAAGCTGCTCGGCGCGATCCTGAGCCACGCGCCGACGCTGGCCGACCAGCTCGGGCGGCGGGCGGAGCTGCTCGACGGGCTGATCGATGCGAGCGCATTCGATCCGGTGGCGGAGGTGCCCGTGCTGATGCGCGAGATGGCGGCGTGCGAGCGCGGCGCGGACTATCAATGGCAGCTCGAGCATGTCCGCCGGCTGGTCAACGAGAAGAGGTTCGCGCTGGGGGCGCAGATCGTCGCGGGGGCGAGCGATCCGCTCGACGTCTCAGCCGGCTACGCCCGTGTGGCGGAGGCCGCGGCTGCGGTGCTCGCCGATGCGGCGGTGGAGGAGTTCGCGCGCGTTCACGGCCGGGTGCCGCAGAGCGAGCTGGTGATCCTCGCGCTCGGGCGGATGGGCGGGCAGGCACTCACCCACGCCTCCGACCTCGACCTCGTCTATCTCTTCACCGGCGATTATGCCGCGGAATCGGACGGGGCGAAGCCGCTAGGCGCAGTGACTTATTACAACCGGCTCGCGCAGCGCGTGACTGCGGCGCTCTCGGTGCCGACCGCGGCGGGGCCGCTCTACGAAGTCGATACGCGGCTGCGCCCCTCGGGCGCGCAGGGACCGCTCACGGTCTCGTTGGACGCGTTCGCACGCTATCAGCGCGAAGACGCCTGGACCTGGGAGCATATGGCGCTCACCCGCGCGCGGCCGATCTTCGGTTCGGATGCGGCGCGGGGCGCGGTGGCGGGCATCGTCGATGCGGTGCTCCACGGCGCGCGGCCCGAGCGCGACATTCCCGCGGACGCCGCGAAGATGCGTGCCGAGATGGCCGCGCACAAGCCGGCGGCGGGGCCGCTCGACGCCAAGCTGCTCGACGGCGGACTGGTCGACCTGGAGTTCGCGGTCCACACGCTGCAGCTCCAGCACCGGACGGCGTTCGAGCCGCGGCTGGCGCTGGCGATCGACCAATTGGCGGCGCAGGGGCTGATGCCCGCGGCGATGCGGCCCGCGCATGACTTCCTCACCCGGCTGCTCGTTACGATGCGGCTCGTCGCGCCCGATGCGCAGCCGCCGGGCGCCGCTACCCAGGCGCTGGTCGCCCGCGCGCTGGGGTTGGCGAGCTGGGATGAGGTGGTTGCCACGCTGGAGCAGACCCGGCAGGAGGTTCGCGCCTGCTGGGCGGCGGTTCGGGGGCATTAGGTAGGCCCTTCGACAGGCTCAGGGCGAACGGATAGGAAATCACGCATGGCAATTGAGCAAGGCGACCAGCTCCCCGCGATCGAACTCGGTGGAGCGGACGGCGGCAGGATCGCGCTGCGCGATTTCGCCGGGCAGCCTTTCGTCCTCTATTTCTACCCCAAGGACGACACCACGGGCTGCACGCGGGAGGCGCAGGACTTCTCCGCGCTGATGCCCGAATTCGCGGCGCTCGGCGCGCGCGTGCTGGGCGTATCGAAGGACACGCCGGCCAAGCATGCGAAGTTCACCGCCAAATACGACCTCACCGTACCGCTCGCGAGCGACCCGGACGGAGTGGTGCTGGAAGCGTTCGGCGCCTGGGTGGAGAAGCAGCTCTATGGCCGGCGCTACATGGGGATCGACCGCTCGACCTTCCTGTTCGACGCGGACGGCAAGCTGGTCCGCGCGTGGCGCAAGGTGCGCGTGCCCGGCCATGCCGCCGAGGTGCTTCAGGCAGTGAAGGAGCTCGCGGCCAAGTGACCCGCAGCGTCGCCGAGGCGTGCCGCGCGGTGCTCGATGCGGCCGATCCGCGCGCCAAGGTGAAGGCCGCGCGGGCGGCCGCGCGCGACTGGCGGCTGGGCCGGCTGGCCTTCGCCTTCGATGTTCCGATGCCCGATCGCCCGGCGCGTCCCGACCAGCCCGAGCTGCTGCCGCCCAACCGCATGCCCAAGCGCGGCAAGGGCGGCTCCGAGCGCGGCAGGATCGCGCTTATCCACGCGCTCGCGCATATCGAGTTCGCCGCGATTGACCTGGCGTTCGACGCCGCGGGGCGGTTCGGCGGCGCTTTCCCGCGCGGTTTCACCGACGATTGGATGAAGGTGGGCGCCGACGAGGCGATGCACTTCGCGCTGCTCGACCGGCGGCTCCGCCAGCTTGGCAGCTTCTATGGTGCGATGCCTGCGCACGACGGACTGTGGGACGCCGCGGCCGCGACGGCACACGACCGGCTCGCGCGGCTTGCAGTGGTGCCGATGGTCCTCGAAGCGCGCGGACTGGACGTCACGCCTGCCACGATCGAGCGCTTCGCTGCGGCCGACGACAGGCCGACGCGGCGGATTCTCGAACGAATTCTGAAGGATGAAGTCAGCCATGTGCGCGCGGGCACAATCTGGTTCGAATCAGCGTGCGCGGAAGACGGTTTCGTTCCCGAAACAACCTGGCAAGCGCTTGTTCGGACGCATTTTCGCGGCGCGTTGAAGGCTCCGTTCAACGACTCGGCGCGCGACTCAGCCGGTCTGACGCGAGAATATTACGCGGCTCTTGCCGTTTCCTGACTCCTCTGAGCACAAGCAGCTTCGTCCATGCGCGGAGGGGCTGTTGCTGGACCTGTAGAAGTTTTTGTCGGAGCGGACACCGGGTCGCAACGCGGTGCGCTTCCATGATTTGCCGGGGATTCATGGCCAACGCATCGAACGTCAAGAATGCAGGATGGGGACGGAAGTTCCGCCGATTCTTCACAACTCGCGATTTCATCCTGCACGACGGACGTGACCTGCGCCGCTTCAGCATCGGCGGACGCACCCAGGCGCTGCTCGCCGGCGTGGCCACCGTCACACTCGTCTTTTCGGGCTATGGCGTCTCGCAGGCGATGGTCGGCGCGATCGCGATCAGTGGCGTCGCCGCCGAGCCGGGCTCGCCTGAGGCGCAGGTCGCCAAGATGCGCGCGCAGGTCGCCAAGATGCAGGCCGAAGTCGCTGCCGCCAAGCAGGCCGCCAAGCTCCACGCCGCGCGTGTCGAGCAGCGCCAGGCGATGATCGCGGCGATGCTTTCCGGCAAGATCGACCGTGTCGCGTTGATGAGCGAGCTCCCCGAGGGCGCGCCCCAGATGAGCGCGGTGGCCGAAGAGGTCGTCGCGCCGTTCCGCGCGATCGAAGCGCGCCAGCTCGCGCTCGCCGGCAAGGCGATCGTGGCGGGCGAGGCGCGCTACCGCCAGACTGCCGACCAGTTCCGCCGCCTGGGCCTTGCTCCCGAGCGCTACGTCCGCGTCACCGGCGCGATGGGCGGCCCTTATGAGCCGCTCGACGAGGGCGATGCCGGCGCAGCCTCCGCCGAGAACGCCGATGCGCAGTTCCGCGCGCTGTTCCAGACCTGGAAGAAGCTCGACATGCTCGAGCAGACCGTGATCTCGATCCCGTCGATGAAGCCGGTCGACAACCTGACCTTCACTTCGAACTTCGGGGTCCGCTCGGATCCGTTCCGCGGCACCGCCGCGATGCACGCCGGCGTCGACATTCCCGGCGCGGTCGGCACGCCGATCTATGCGACCGCCGACGGCATCGTCTCGCACGCCGGACGCCAGGGCGGCTATGGCAATCTGGTGCAGGTCAACCACGGACGCGGCATCGAGACCCGCTACGGCCACCTTTCGAAGATACTGGTTCCCGACAACAGCCGCGTCCGCCGCGGCCAGATCATCGGCCTGATGGGCTCGACCGGCCGTTCGACCGGCAGCCATCTCCATTATGAAGTCCGGGTCGACGGCAAGGCAGTCAATCCGATCCCGTTCCTGCAGAGCGGCGAATATCTCGTCGCGGTGCAGGACCGCGTGCAGGGCGGCGTCGGCGGCCCCGCCAAGTAAGCGAAATCGCAGACGCAGGAGAGGAGAGGGGTCGCCCGTGAGGCGGCCCCCTTTCTTTTGTGCGATTGGCACGGGCGTTCCAGCCTTCCAATCCTCCCCCGCCAGGGGGAGGTGGCACGCGCAGCGTGACGGAGGGGGCGGATGGCGATCAACCATCGTCGTGCTTCCTCCCCCTCCGTCGCCTTTGGCGACACCTCCCCTGGCGGGGGAGGATTGATCGCTCGCACCTTCTATGACTTCGCCCGGGGAGGCGAAGTGACGTTGCTTCGCGACCCGCGGCTCACTATCTCGGCCCCATGACGACGATCACTCAGTCCGAGGTCGCGCTTACGCCAGCCGCAGCCGCGCGCGTCGCGGCAATCGCGGCGAAGCAGGGCAAGCCGGCGATGCTGCGCCTCTCGGTCGAAGGCGGGGGCTGCTCGGGCTTCCAGTACAAGTTCGCCATGGCCGACAGCGTGGGGGACGACGACAGCGTTGCCGAAACCGATGGGGTGAAGCTGGTGGTCGATTCGATCAGCCTCGATCTCGTCCGCGGCGCCCAGGTCGATTTCGTCGACAATCTAGGCGGCGCGCATTTCGCGGTGACCAATCCCAACGCGCAATCGGGCTGCGGCTGCGGCACCAGCTTCTCGGTCTGACGCGCCTTGCCAAAGATCGTCAGCTACAACGTCAACGGGATCAAGGCGCGCATGGAGCGCCTGCTCGAATATCTCGACGAGCAGAAGCCCGACATCGTCTGTCTCCAGGAATTGAAGGGCGCCGATGAGACGCTGCCGGTCAAGGACATCGAAGCCGCCGGCTATGGCGCGGTGTGGCACGGGCAGAAGGGGTTCAACGGCGTCGCGGTGCTCGCGCGCGGCACGCAGCCGGTCGAGCGCCAGCGTGGGCTGGCGGGCGATCCCGAGGATGCGCACAGCCGCTATATCGAGGCCGAGGTAGGCGACCTGATCGTCGCCTCGATCTACCTGCCCAACGGAAACCCGCAGCCTGGCCCCAAGTTCGACTATAAGCTCAAGTGGATGGAGCGGCTCGCGGACCGCGCCCGCACGCTGCTCGCCGAGGAGCGGCCGGTGGTGCTCGCGGGCGATTTCAACGTCATCCCCAACGACGATGACGTCTTCTCGGTCCGGGCGATGTCGACCGACGCGCTGATGCAGCCGGAATCGCGCGAACGCTACCGCACGCTGCTCGCGCAGGGCTGGACCGATTCGCTGCGCACCCGCTTTCCGCAGGGCGGCGTCTGGACCTTCTGGGACTATCAGGCGGGCTGCTGGCAGCGCGATGCCGGCTTCCGCATCGATCACCTGCTGCTCAGCCCCCAGGCCGCGGACCGGTTCGCGGGCGCCGGCGTCGACAAGGACTATCGCGGCCGCGAAAAGGCCAGCGATCACGCGCCCACGTGGGTCGCGCTGCGCTAAGGTCGTTTCAAGCTTCGCTAAAGCGCCACCTGACCTGCCCGCAGCGTTCGTTTCCGGACAGATCGACTGTTCTCTTTCGGACAGTGTCTTGCGCAATCCGCCAATACTTGGCCGGTCTTGCTGTATTATGGCAGTGTCACACTGACGTAGTATCGTCTAAGTGTTTGATATTGCTGAGATGACGGAAGTTGGCACGCCCTCTGCAAGGACATGGAGGCAGGCGGAACGAAGGAGCGCCTGGCATGTCTCAGTAGGGAGTAAGGATATGATCAGCACTCGCACCATCGCATTTGCCGCCGCAGCGGCTTTCGTTTCGCTCGCCGCGGTTCCGGCCTCGGCTACCGATCCAAAGGCGCCCAAGCCGCAGGAAACGCCCAAGGCCGCGAAAGAGAAGCTCTATTGCGTGAAGGGCACCACGACCGGGACGCTCATCCCGAAGAAGGTCTGCAAGACCCGTGACCAGTGGATCGAAAGCGATGGCTTCGATCCGCTCGAAGCCAAGCAGAAGTAAGCCAGATCGCCCGCGCCGGTTCCCCTGCCGCCGCGGGCGCATCCTTTTCTATCCTCCCCCGCCAGGGGGAGGTGGCGCGCGCAGCGCGGCGGAGGGGGAGGAATCACGCCGGCAATGTTCTGGAATCCGCCCCCTCCGACGCCTTCGGCGCCACCTCCCCCTGGCGGGGGAGGATTAGGATCAGTCTGCGTTTGCCTTCGATGCCACCGCCCTACAGCGGCTTCTGGTAGATCACATATTCGCGGTTTACGCGGCTCTCGATCGTCTCGGCGATCGCCACCATCCCCTGGTTGTCCTCCAGGATCCAGCCGATCTCGCCGCGTTCGGCGTGATAGCGGGGAACCGCGGCGCGGCGGATATATTCGATCATCATGAAAGCCAGCTGGCTCGCCATGCGCGAGCTCTGCAGCCGCTTGACCACGCCCATCAACGGCACCCGCATCGTCCGCGCTTTGGGCTTGCGCAACCACAGCAGCAGCTTGGCCCAGCCGAAGGGAAACAGCTTACCCTTCAAGGGCTTGAGCGGCTCGTTGAAGTCGGGAAGGGTGATCATGAACGCCACCGGCTCGCCGTCGAGCTCGGCGATCATGATCAGGTCCTCGAAGACCAGCGGCTTGAGCTTCTTGCCGACGTCGTCGATCTCGGGCTGGGTGAGGGGCACGAACCCCCAATTGTCCGACCATGCGTCGTTCAAAATTCCGAGGATGATCGCGGCTTCCTCGTCGAACCGGGCCTTATTGACGTTGCGGATGCGGATCCGCGCGTTCTTCTCGCCCGCCGCCACGATGCGCTGGACCAGCGGGGGGAAGCCTTGGGTGATATCGAGCTCATAGGTCAGCAGCCGCTTGGCGGGCCTGTAGCCCAGCGCCTCGATCCAGCCCTGATAATGCGCCGGATGATGCCCCATCAGCACCGTGGGCGGGTGATCGTGCCCCTTCACCAGCAGCCCGGGCTCCTCCCAGATCGACAGGCTGACCGGGCCGAGTGCGCGAGTCATGCCCTTGTCCTTCAGCCATTGCTCGGCCCGCGCGATCAGCGCCGCGGCGGTCTCGGCATCCTCGGCCTCGAACATGCCCCAGAAGCCGGTGCCCGGGCCGAAGCCCTGCTCGGGCGGCATCTCGAGCGCCAGCCGGTCGATGTGTGCGGAGATGCGCCCCACCACCTTGCCGCCGCGCTCCGCCAGGAAAAGCTGCGCCTCGGCATGGCTGAACCAACCGTTCTTCTTCGGATCGATCGTCGCGGCGACTTCGTCGCGCAGCGGGGCGACCCAGTTGGGGTCGTTGCCGTTCAGCCGGTAGGCGAGGTCGATGAAGGCCTTGGTGTCCGCCTTGGAGGATATGGGGCGGACAGTGATCGCGGGCATGCGGGAGCGCCTCTTCTCAGAAAGTGCGTGCAGTCCCGCCTGAGGCCCGGCCTTGTCAAGCGGAACCTAGCGTTTCCGCGCGTGACCCGTTCCGGCCCCTGTTCGTGCCACCATCTAGCCACTATCTCCGGGCAATGGGCCAGCTTATGAACACGAGTATTGCTCTGAATCTGCGGGAAGCGTCGGCGCCGGCGGCTTCCGCTTCGCGTCCGAATATCGCCGATGACAAGGCGATGCTGCGCGCTGCGTCCGAAATCGCACGCGACCTGCACAAGCCGCGGCCGGCGATCTACTGGACGGACCTGATCGCATCGTCGGTGGTCGGCTATGGCGCGCTTTTCCTGGCGATGACGCTCGCCGTCCCTGCCGAGGCGTTGCTCGCGGCCGCGGTGGCGGTGCTCGCGCTCTATCGTGCGGGCAGCTTCATCCACGAAGTCAGCCACATGAAGCATTCGTCGGTGCCGGGATTCCGGCTCGGCTGGAACATCCTGATCGGGGTGCCGCTGATGGTGCCGTCGTTCATGTACGAGGGCGTCCATAATCTCCACCACGCGCGCACGCGCTACGGCACGGTCGAGGATCCCGAATATCTTCCGCTCGCGCTGATGAAGCCCTGGTCGCTGCCGCTGTTCGTGCTGGTCGCGGCGCTGGTGCCGATCGGGCTGGTGATCCGTCACGCTATCCTGGCGCCGCTGTCGCTGGTGATCCCCGCGCTGCGCAGGCTGGTGGTCGCGCGCTATTCGGGGCTCGTCATCAACCCCGAGTTCCGCCGCCGCCCGGCCGAAGGCGAACTGCGCAGGCAGTGGATCGCGCAGGAAATCGCGGCCAGCCTCTGGGTGCTCTCGCTGCTGGCGCTGGTGGTGACCGGTGTGGTGCCGCTCGGCGCGTTCCTGATCTACCTGGGCGCGATCGGCGCGATCACCGTCATCAACCAGATCCGCACGCTCGTCGCGCACCTGTGGGAGAATGAGGGCGAGGCGATGAGCGTCACGGCGCAGTATCTCGACAGCGTCAACGTGCCGCCGCCCGCGCTGCTGCCCGTGCTATGGGCGCCGGTAGGCCTGCGCTACCATGCGCTCCACCATTTGCTGCCGAGCGTGCCCTATCACAATCTCGGTGAGGCGCACCGCCGCCTGACCGCCATGGTGGAGCCCGATTCGCCCTACCACAAGGCGAGCTACAAGGGCTTGCCGGGGCTGATGGGCCGGCTCGTGCGGAGCACGATGGGGATTCGCTGAGCCCCGGCGATCCGCGTGTTTACGAGATATGGTGCGAAACCCTGACCTCTGACGGACGTTTTCAGCCCGACCGAGCCGGAGATAAGCGGATGCGACCGCGCCTGTCCGTCCTGACGCTGGCCGTCGACGATCTCGAAGCATCGCTGCGCTTCTATCGCGACGGGCTGGGACTCCCAACCCAAGGGATCATCGGTCGCGAATTCGAGCATGGCGCAGTCGCGTTCTTCGACCTCGCCGGTGGCGTGAAGCTCGCGATCTGGAAGCAGGAGGATCTTGCGCACGACACGGGGCTCACCCTGAGTCCGCGGTGCCCGACTGCATTCTCGATAGGCCACAATGTCGCAGCGCGCGAGCAAGTCGATCAGGTGATGGCGGACGCGCGCGCCGCGGGGGCAGACATCGTCAAGCCGGCTCAGGACACGTTCTACGGCGGCTATGCCGGCTACTTCCGCGATCCGGACGGTCATCTGTGGGAAGTGGTCTGGAACCCGGCAAATCTGCCGGACGACGGCTGAACCGCCCGGCTATTCCTCCGTCCGCAGCAGCACCGCCTCGCCGATCATGAAGAACAGCAGGAACGGCGCCCAGGCGGCGAGGAAGGGCGGGTAGGCGCCGAGATTGCCCATCGCGAGCGCGAAATTGTCGGCGACGAAATAGAGGAAGCCCAGCGCCATGCCGATCACGGCGCGGACGAACAATTTGCCCGATCGCGCTATGCCGAACGCCGCGACTGCGCCCAGCAGCGGCATCAGTATCGACGAGAGCGGGCCCGAGAGCTTGTGCCACAACGAACCCTCGAGCGCCTTGGTCGGGCGGCCGGCTTCCTTGAGATCGTGGATCACTTCGTTGAGCGCGCCGAAGGAAAGGCCGTCGGCATTGACCTGGCTCAGCGTGAACTGATCGGGCCGCACGCCGCCTGCGACGCGGATCGTTCCCAGCTTCTTGATCGTGCCCGATGCGACGTCGAACCGCTCGGCGCCCTCGACTCGCCATCCATTGCCGTCGCGAATGCCGCGCGTCGCGGTGACCATCGAGCTCAGCGTGCGGCCCGAGCGCTCGTAGACGGTGATGCCATAGAGCTGCACCGCTTCGCCTTTGCCGCGGACCTGCTTCACTTCGATCAGGTGATCGCCGTCGCGCACCCACACGTTTGCCCGGTCGCCGCGGTCGATCGGCATCGGGCCGTAATCAACCTTCTTCCATTGCTCGAGCGTCGCGGTGGCGCGCGACACCACCCGGTCGTTGAACGCGAAAGAAACCGCGGCGACGCCCAGCGCGGTGAGGATCAGCGGCGCGAGCACCTGGTGCGCGGAAAGGCCCGAGGCCTTCATCGATATCACTTCGCTGTTCTGGTTCAGCTGTGACAGCGTGAGGATCGTGCCCAGCAGCACCGAGAACGGCAGGAAGCGCGCGATGATCTCTGGCGTGCGCAAGCCCACATAGCGCCAGACCTGGGCGTCGCCGTTGCCGGGATAGGCGAGGATGCGCCCCGACTCGCTCAGCAGGTCGAGCGCCTGGAGCACCAGCACCAGCGCCGCCAATATGGCGAAGGTGCGCACCAGGAACATCCGCCCCATGTAGAGCGACATCGTTCGCGACGGGAAGAAGTTGACGAAGCTCACGCCCTGGCCTCCCTGCGGCGGCGGCCGGGCAGATAGCGGACGATCGCCTTCCACGCCTTTGCGAAGACGCGTTCGAGCGCGCCGATCGGTTGGCCGCCGGGAACGTTGGCGACGGTGTGGTACATCCAGATCGTCAGCCCCGCGAAGATCGCGAAGGGCACCCACAGCGCGATGATCGGATCGATCCGTCCCAGGCTGCCGATCGCCTGCGCATATTCGTTCACCTTGTGATAGGTCACGATCATCACGATCGACAGGAACACGCCGAGCGCCGAGGTCGATCGCTTGGGCGGGATGCCCAGCGCAGCAGCGAGCATCGGCAGCAGGAACATCGAGACGACTTCCGCCAGCCGGAAATGGAAGGCCGCGCGGCTCGTGTGGCGCTGCTCGTCGCTCGCCTCCGGGCTCTTGCCGATAATCGCCAGCTCGGGAAGCGTGAGCTCGAGGTTCTTGTCGCCGCGCGCGCGGAACTGCTCATATTTCGGCAGCGGGATCGGCAGATTGTGCACGTCGAAGGTGAGCACGCGCGGCACCGGCGAGCTCTTGTCGCGGTGGATCAGCGTTCCGTTGGTCAGCCGGAAGATGATCGTGTCGGGATCGTCGGAGCGCAGGAACTGGCCCTTCTCGGCGGTCACCGCGAGCGGCCCTTCCTTGGTCGTCATCTGGACGAAGATGCCGGTGAGCTCGCGTCCTTCCTTCTGGCTGTCCTCGATGCGCAGCGTCATCGCCGAGCCGAAGTTGGTGAACTCGCCCACTTTGATCGACGCGCCGAGCGCGCCCGAGCGCAGCTCGAAGCGAAGCTGCTCGTAATTGTAGCGCGCCCAGGGCTGGACGAAGCCCACGATCGACAAGTTGAGCACCGCCAGCGCGAACGCGAACATGAACGGCACCTTGAGCAGGCGCGTGTAGCTCACCCCCACGGCGCGCAGCACGTCGAGCTCGGAAGATGTTGCGAGCCGCCGGAACGCCAGCAGCACACCCAGCATCAGCCCGATCGGGATGCCGAGGCCCAGATATTCGGGGAGGAGATTGGCGAGCATCCGCCACACCACGCTCACCGGCCCGCCTTCGGTCGCGACGAAGTCGAACAGCCGCAGCATGCGATCGAGCACCAGCAGCATCGCGGAGATGAGCAGCGTCGAGATCAGCGGAACCGCGATCAGCCGCGCCATGTAGCGATCGATCGAATTCATGGGCGTTTGCTACGGCTGCCTTGCTCTGGTCTGGTCGGCACCGCGGCGCCGTCTTTTCCTAAAGACAAAGCCTATAGCCGCGGTTCCGGCGCTTGCCAGCACGAAAGTGTCGGGCCGCGGATGCTACGGGGTGACGTGTGCGTGTCATTCTCTATATGGCGGACCATGCATTTTCTGGATCAGGCCAAGATTTTCGTCCGTTCGGGCGCCGGCGGCCCCGGCGCAGTGAGCTTTCGGCGCGAGAAGTTCATCGAATACGGCGGCCCCGACGGCGGCAACGGCGGCAAGGGTGGCGACATCGTCTTCGAAGCGGTGGCGGGGCTCAATACGCTGATAGATTTCCGCTACACCCAGCATTTCCGGGCACCGCGCGGGCACGGCGGCTCGGGCTCGAACCGCACCGGCGCGGGCGGCGACGATCTGGTGATCAAGGTGCCGGTGGGCACGCAGATCCTGGCCGACGACGAGGAGCGGACGCTGCTCGCGGACCTGACCAAGGTGGGCGAGCGCATCGTCTTCCTGCGCGGCGGCGACGGCGGGCGCGGCAACGCCAGCTACAAGACCTCGACCAACCGCGCCCCGCGCCAGCACGGCACCGGCTGGCCGAGCGAGGAGGCCTGGGTGTGGCTGCGCCTGAAGCTGCTCGCGGACGCCGGGCTGGTGGGGCTTCCCAACGCCGGCAAGTCTACCTTCATCAACCAGGTGACCAATGCGCAGGCCAAGGTCGGCGCCTATGCCTTCACCACCACGCGCCCCCAGCTTGGCGTGGTGCGGCACAAGCAGCGCGAGTTCGTGGTCGCCGACATCCCCGGCCTGATCGAAGGCGCCGCGGAAGGTGCGGGCATCGGCGATCGGTTCCTGGGGCATATCGAGCGCTGCCGCGTGCTGCTCCACCTGGTCGACGCCAATGACGAGGACGTGGCCGAGAGCTACCGCGTCGTCCGCGAGGAACTGGACAATTACGGCGCCGGGCTCACCGACAAGCCGGTGGTGGTCGCGCTCAACAAGATCGACACGCTCGACGACGAGCTGATCGAAGCACTCTCGGCCGAGCTCGAGGAAGCGAGCGGTGCCAAGGTGATCCCGATGTCCGGCGCGAGCGGGACAGGGGTCGATTGGGTGCTCGACGAACTGCTCGAAGCGATCGGCCCGGGACCCGCCACGCCCGAGGTGCCCGCGGATGATCAGGGCGAGGATCCGGTGGAATGGTCGCCGGTCTGAACGCGGCCTTCGCTCCCGAATCCTGCCCCCGCCTCGTCGTGAAGGTGGGATCGGCGCTGCTCGTCGCTCCCGACGGGCATGTGCGGCGCGAATGGCTCGCGAGCCTGGTCGAGGACCTCGCCGGGCGCGCGCGCGCCGGCCAGCAGATCGTGATCGTCTCCTCCGGCGCGATCGCGCTCGGGGCACGCCGGCTCAACTTGCCCAAGGGGGGGCGCGCGAGCCTGGAAGACGCGCAGGCGGCTGCAGCGACCGGCCAGATCGCGCTCTCCGGCACCTGGGCCGAGCTGCTGCATGCGCAGGGGCTCACCGCCGCGCAGATGCTCGTGACGCTCGACGATCTCGAGGATCGGCGACGCTATCTCAACGTCTCGGCCACCCTCGACCGGCTGCTCAAGCTCGGCGTGGTTCCGGTGATCAACGAGAACGACAGCGTCGCGACCGAAGAGATCCGCTTCGGCGACAACGATCGTCTCGCCGCACGCGTCGCCGGTGCAGCGGGTGCCGACGGGGTGATCCTGCTTTCGGACGTCGACGGGCTCTATACCGCCAATCCGACGACCGACGCTAGCGCGCGGCTGATCCCGCTGGTCGAGCGGATCGAGGATGTCGCCGGCATGGCGGACGGCAATTCGGCCTCCGGCATGGGGTCGGGGGGCATGATTTCCAAGGTCGAGGCCGCGCGGATCGCCACCAGCGCCGGCGCGCACCTCGGCATCGCCACCGGCCGGGTCGAACATCCGCTGCGCGCGCTGGAGCAGGGCGGGGGGACGCTGTTCCTCGCGCAGATGAGCGCCCCGGCACGCAAGGCGTGGCTGCGCGGTGGGCTCACAGCCAAGGGTGAGATCCATATAGACCTCGGTGCCGTCGAGGCACTGCGCGGCGGCCGCAGCCTGCTCGCCGCGGGCGCGACGCGGGTGGAAGGGCGTTTCGCGCGCGGCGACCTGATCGTGGTCGTCGGTCCCGATGGACGTCAGATCGCGCGCGGACTGGCCGAATATGCGAGCGAAGAGGCCGCGCAGATCGTCGGCCGGCGCAGCGAGGAATTGCCGGAGATCCTGGGCTATGCCCCCCGTGCCGCGCTGGTCCACCGCAGCCACATGGCGCTGCTGTGATGGGGCTTTTTGTTCTCACGCGAAGGCGTGAAGGCGCGAAGGATTATCGTTCACGCGGAGGCGCGGAGGCGCAGAGCGTTTGCACTGACAGGTGGCGTAAGCCGCCTTCGAAATCGACAATGGCTTGGCGAGCGGGTGGATTGAAGCGCCGCTGGCGCGGCGAGGCGAGTGTCTCCGCGCCTTCGCGCCTCCGCGTGAACCAAGCTGGGTCGCTTCGCGCCTTCGCGCCTTCGCGTGAGCAAAACCCATGACCACGCTCGCCATCACCGGCGGTACCGGCTTCGTCGGTTCGCGGCTGATCGCGCTGGCGACCGAGGCCGGGCACCATGTCCGCGCGCTCACCCGGCGCGAGCAGGCCGAGCGGGCGAACATCGCCTGGGTGCGCGGCGACCTCGATGCGACCGACGCGCTCGCAGAGCTGTGCAGCGGCGCCGACGCGGTGATCCACGTCGCGGGCGTGGTGAACGCCCCCGACCGCGAGGGCTTCGCTCGCGGCAATGTCGAAGGCACGCGCAACATGCTCGACGCCGCGAAGGGCGCAGGAGTCGAGCGCTTCGTCCATGTCTCCTCGCTCGCCGCGCGCGAGCCCGGAATGTCCGCCTATGGCTGGTCGAAGGCCGAGGGCGACAAGCTGGTTAAGGCGTCTGGCCTCGCATGGGACATCGTCCGCCCGCCTGCGATCTACGGCCCCGGCGATATGGAGATGCTCGAGCTGTTCAAGCTGGCGAAGCGCGGCCTCGCGCTGCTTCCGCCGGGCGGGCGGCTTTCGGCGATCGAAGTCGGCGACCTCGCCCGGCTGCTGCTGACGCTCGCCACTCACGAAGCCACCGCACGCATCTACGACGCGGACGACGGCACCGAAGGGGGCTGGAGCCATGAGGATTTCGCGCGGGCGATCGGCACTGCGGTCGGCAAGCGCGTAGCCGCCTTCGCGCTGCCGCGCCCGCTGCTGATGGCCGGTGCGCAGCTCGATCGGCTGGTCCGCGGCAAGAGCGCCAAGCTCACGCCCGATCGTGTCGCCTATTTCTGCCACCAGGACTGGGTGATCGACGCCGCCCGCCGCCCACCTGCCGATCTGTGGCAGCCGCAGGTCGAAACCCCCGCCGGCCTCGCCGCCACCGTCGCCTGGTACCGCGAGGAGGGGCTGCTCTGAGCCGAGGAGGGCGGAACGATATTGGTCCGCGCGCGCCCCGCCAGCGGCGCGTTTCCGCCGCATTTCCTTGGCACCGCTCGCCGATGCCACTAAGGGACCGCCCATGACTGACCGTGCCGAGGTCTTCGAGACCGTCAAAGCCCAGATCGAGCCCTTCAACAAGAAGGGCGTGACGCTCACCGAGAGCACCACCTTCGCAGGCGATCTCGAATGGGACAGCCTGACCGTGATGGATTTCGTCGCGGCGATCGAGGACGAGTTCGACATCCTCATCACGATGAACATGCAGGCCGAGATCGAGAATGTCGGCCAGCTCGTCGACGCGGTGCAGAAGCTCAAGGGCTGAGATATTTCCCGTTCGCCCTGAGCTTGTCGAAGGGTGGTTCTTCTTCTGCCGACGAGCGAACAAAGAGCGGTGCTTCGACAAGCTCAGCACGAACGGGTCTTTGGGAAATTATAGAATGACGGATTCGATCCAGACCGCCGACGCGCTGCCCGAGAACCCCTCGCCGGTAACGCCCGAGCGTGACCTTATGTCCAAGTTCGACGCCCTGATCGCCGAGCGCCAGGCGCTGCTCGACAGCGGCGTGACCGATCCCTTCGCGATCGTGATGGATCAGGTGAAGTCGCCCACCGAGGCGGTGATCGCGGGCAGGGACACGATCCTGCTCGGCACCTACAATTATATGGGCATGACGTTCGATCCGGACGTGATCCAGGCCGGCAAGGACGCGCTCGACCAGTTCGGATCGGGCACCAACGGCAGCCGCATGCTCAACGGCACCTTCCGCGACCATATGGAAGTCGAGCAGGCGCTGCGCGAATTCTACGGCGTCTCGGGCGCGATCGTCTTCTCGACCGGCTATATGGCCAACCTGGGCATGATCTCGACGCTGGCGGGGAAGGGTGAGTACGTCATCCTCGACGCCGACAGCCACGCCTCGATCTACGACGGCTGCAAGCAGGGATATGCCGAGATCGTCCGCTTCCGCCACAATGACGTGGCGGATCTCGACAAGCGTCTCGGCCGCCTGCCTGCCGAGGCGGGCAAGCTGGTGGTGCTCGAGGGCGTCTATTCGATGCTCGGCGACATCGCGCCGCTCCGCGAGATGGTAGCGGTCGCCAAGAAGCACGGCGCGATGGTGCTCGTCGACGAGGCGCATTCGATGGGCTTCTTCGGCCCCAATGGCCGCGGCGTCTATGAGGACCAGGGGCTGGAGGGGCAGATCGACTTCGTCGTCGGCACCTTCTCCAAGTCGGTCGGCACCGTCGGCGGCTTCTGCATCTCGGACCATCCGAAGTTCGAAGCGATCCGGCTCGCCTGCCGCCCCTATATCTTCACTGCCTCGCTGCCGCCCTCGGTGGTCGCGACCGCGGCGATGTCGATCCGCAAGCTGATGCACGCGCACAACAAGCGCGCGCACCTGTGGGAGAATGCGCGCACGCTGCACGGCGGGCTCAAGGCAATGGGCTTCAAGCTCGGCACCGAGACGCCGGACAGCGCGATCATCGCCGTGATCTTGGAGGATCAGGAGCAGGCGGTGGCGATGTGGCAGGCGCTGCTCGATGGTGGGCTCTACGTCAACATGGCCCGCCCGCCCGCGACGCCGGCCGGCACATACCTGCTGCGCTGCTCGCTTTGCGCCGAGCACACCAGTGAGCAGGTGGAACGAGTTTTGAAAATGTTCCATGCTGCGGGACGAGCCGTTGGGGTTATCGGCTGAACCGAAAGGTTTTGCTTTTGTAAGTCGCCAAGCTCCCCTAGATTCAACGGGATGAGCGAAGCGCCCGCCAATGTGCTCGACCGCGTCGTCAGTACGACGAACTGGCGGGTCTGGATGCTCGGCCTGCTGACATTGCTCGGCGTGGGCGTGCTGGCGGCGATCATCATCCTCCAGCAGCGCACCGATCACGAGCGCGACCGCGCGCTGGCGCTGCAGCAGCGCAGCTTCGAGATCATGCTGCGCGCCAACCAGCTCTCCGGCGCGGTTTCCGCCGCGGAGGCTGCGCTTGGCCGCTATGTCGTCAGCGCCGACAAGCAGCTCGGCCAGCAATATGCGGCGCATTGGAGCCGCGCTGCCGAGCGGCTGAACCGCCTTCGCCAGGCGTCGGGCGACAATCCAGCCCAGCGCGAGCAGGTCGTGGCGCTGCAGAAGGCGTTCGAAGAGCGCGGCCGCGAGCTGAACGAGACGGCCGCCTATTCCGCATTCGGCCGCGATCGCGACGCCTGGGGCAGCTATTACCGCGTCCGCCAGAGCGAAGCGCGCGAGCGAGTCGAGAATCTGCTGGAGCGCGTCGTCGACCTCGAACGCGGAGTGCTGCGCGAGCGTACCCAGGCGGCGGGCAACCTCATCGAGAATTCCAACCTCGCGTCGCGAATCCTGATGGGGTTCGGCATCTTCATCGTCCTCGGCGCGGTGGCGCTGGGCTGGCTGGCGATCGAGGCGCACGGCCAGCGCGCCGTCGCCGACGCGGAGGCGATCGCCCAGCGCGAGCGCGCCGCCGAGCTCCAGCAGGCCGTCGACGCCGCGACTGCGCAGCTTCGTGCGGAAGCGCGCGATCGCGCGCAGGCGGAGGCGCAGCTGCGCCAGATCCAGAAGATGGAGGCCGTCGGCCAGCTCACCGGCGGCATCGCGCACGATTTCAACAATATGCTGGCGGTCGTGCTCGGCGGACTCGAACTCGCCAAGCGCCACCTGCACATCGGCGGTCCCGACACGCACCGGCACATCGAGAACGCGATGGAAGGCGCCAACCGCGCCGCGGCGCTCACGCGCAGGCTGCTCGCCTTCTCGCGCGCCGAACCGCTGTTGCCCGAGCCCGTGGAAGCGGGCGTGTTGATCGACGGCATGTCCGATCTGCTCGATCGCACGCTGGGGGATGCGATCCGGGTGAGGACCAAGGATGCGGGCAAGGGCTGGTGCGTCTGGGTGGACCGTCACCAGCTCGAGAATGCCCTGCTCAACCTGGCAGTGAACGCGCGCGACGCAATGGAAGGGCGCGGGACGCTGACCATCAGCACCGGCGGCGTGGCGCTTTCGGAGGGCCAGGTCGGCGAATGCGCTGCGGGCGACTATGTCTCGATCACCGTGAGCGATACCGGCTGCGGCATGGCGGCAGACGTGCTCGAACGCGTGTTCGAGCCTTTCTTCACCACCAAGCCGGTAGGCAAGGGCACCGGGCTCGGGCTCAGCCAGATCTTCGGCTTCGTCCGTCAGTCGGATGGCGAGATCGCGATCGAGACCGCGCCCGGCAAGGGAACGAGCGTCACCCTCTATCTCCCGAGGCACATCGGGGAAGCAGTGGCGAGCGCCGAGGCCGAGCCGATCGCGTCGATCATTGATGCTCCCGTGCGCAGCCTCGACGTTCTCGTGGTCGAGGACGATCCCCGCGTGCTCACCGCGACGGTCAGTGCGATCGAAGAGCTGGGGCACCGTGTCACTGCCTGCGACGATCCGCTCGCGGTGCGCGCGGTCGTGGCGCGAATGGAGGCGCTCGATCTGATCGTCACCGACGTGCTGATGCCCGGTCAGACCGGCCCTGAGATGATTGCGGGGCTGGGCGAGAGCATCGACGGCGTGGCGGTGCTGTTCGTGACCGGCTTTGCGGGTGAGGCCGATCCGGGCGCCTTCTCGGGCCATTCGGTGTTACGCAAGCCCTATACGCTCGCCGGCCTGGCCCGCGCGATCGCCGAAGCAATGGAAAGCGAAGCACGACGCACCCGCGCAGCAGCCGAGTAGCTGGAGTCGGCTCATTTGACTCGAATCGGTTCCCCGGCGAAGGCCGGCGCCAGTTGCAATGCCGCCAACGAAGCGCCGGGCACTCTCAAGACCGCTGCGATACTGGGCCCGGCCTTCGCCGGGGAACCGATTGCTTCAACTCGGGCGGATCAAACTCTAGTTTTGGTTCACCACGGAGCTCCGCAGCTGAGCGGCGGCAAGCTCGCGTGCCTTGTTCCGCGGCAGCCCCAGCGCACGGGCCATAGGCGCGCCGAGCAGCGCGTCCCCAAGTGCCATCAATGTCAGCTGGAGCGTCTCTTCGTGCAGCGAAGCGGCCTGTTCGCTGTGGCCATCGGCGATCTCGTCGACCAGCCGGTGGATCGCTTCCAGGATGGGGTCGAGTGCGTCCTCGTTGCCGTTCAGGATCATCCAGCTCGCCAGCGCTCCCGCGCCTTCCTCGCCGAACGCATCGAAGGTGAGGTCCACCACTTCCCGGGGGTCATGGTCGCCTTCGCGCGCCCGCACCACTGCCGCGACGATCTTGGCAGTAACCGAATCGGCGATGCGTGCGGCGAGCGCCTTCTGCAGCCCCGCGGCCGAGCCGAAGTGATGCAGCAAGTTCGCGTGCGTCCGCCCGATCTGCGCCGATACCGCCTTGAGCGTCACCGCCTGCGGCCCCGCTTCGAGCAGCAACGCCCGCGCGGCTTCGAGCGCGGCATCGCGCGACTGTTCGGGAGAAAGGCGCTTGCGTTTATCGGCGGACATGGATGGAAATGACTGCGAAATTGCCTCGGTGCTCCTCGACCTAGTGGAGGAAAGCCACGGCGAAAGCAAAGACTCCGGCGCGGCCGGAAAGCCGACCGCGCCGTGTCAGGCCGCCATCATCCCTCGCGCGGGGTCGTCGCAGCTGTCCTGCGCGGTGAGATCCATCTCGAACTTCACCGTGGACACCATTTCCCCGCGCGCGCGGCAGGGGGTAGGCACCACCTTGCCCGTCGGCCGGAAGCCGAGCTTACGCAGCACGCGTGCCGAAGCGGGATTGTCCACGAAATGCCCTGCGGTGAGCTTGCGCAGCCGCAGCGTGTGGCGCGCATTGGCGATCACCGCTCGTCCGGCCTCGGTCGCATAGCCGCGGCCCCAGGCACCCGGCGTCAGCCAATAGCCGAGCTCATGATTGCCTTCCTCGTCGAGGTGGATTCCGATGCCGCCCACCAGCCGCACCGCATCGGGATGGTGCGCGCAGATCAGCATCGCACTCTCGGCTGTGCCGGGCACGCGCTTCAGGAAGTCGAGCGCGTCGCCGAGCGTATAGGGCCAGGGCGCGCGGCTGAGCTTGGTGACGACCGATTCATGCGCGATGGCGCGCACCAGATCGTGCGCATCCTCGGGCCATCCGGGCCGCAGGGTCAGTCTCTCGGTACGCGCGAACATGTCACTCTCCTCGTATCGGCCAGCGCCATGGCGCGTCTCGATGACACGTCAGGGACACTAGGGTAGGGAGGGAGCATGAAAAAAGGGAGCCGGGGCGACCCGTCTCCCTTTCAAGCTGGTCCGATTCGGACCCGGGTCACCCTGGTGGGCAACCCGGCTGGCTGCCCGATGTTATTCGGCTGCTTCCATAATCGCGTCGACCGAACAGAACTTACGTCCAAGCTTGCCTTCCTTGAACGACACGCGGCCGTCGACGAGCGCGAAAAGGGTATGGTCCTTGCCCATGCCCACGTTCACGCCCGGATAGAATTTGGTGCCGCGCTGACGCACGAGGATGTTGCCGGCAATGGCGACCTCGCCACCGAACTTCTTTACGCCGAGACGACGGCCAGCAGAGTCGCGACCGTTGCGGGACGAGCCGCCTGCCTTCTTATGTGCCATTGTCTATACTCCTCGAATCTCTTGCTTACGCTTCCGCGGCCGGGGCTTCTGCCTCGGCGGGGGCGGCGGCCTTCTTCGCCTTGGGCGCGGCCTTCTTCTTCTCTTCCTGTGCACCGATGGCAGTGATCTTCAGGATCGTGTGCTGCTGGCGGTGGCCGTTCTTGCGGCGATAGTTGTGCCGGCGGCGCTTCTTGAAGACGATGACCTTCTCGGCCTTCGCCTGCGCGATGATCTCGGCCGAGACGGTGAGCCCGTCGGTCGGCTTCAGCTCCGAACCCTCGCCGGCGAGCAGAACGTCGCCCAACGTGACCGTCGAACCGGCCTCACCGTCGAGCTTCTCGACGACGATCTTGTCTCCGGCGGCGACGCGATACTGCTTGCCGCCCGTGCGCACGATAGCGAACATGGCTCTGTCTCAACCTACAAATGCTTATGCCCGCCAGGGAACGCCCCGGCAGGAGGAAGCGCGCAGCTAAGGGAGGAGGATGCGGAAGTCAACCTCGAGTTGATGATTCCAGCAAGTTTTGCCGCCGAGAAGCGAGCTGAATGCAGGCTTAGTGCCGGTGCTCGCGCTTCAGCTTGTAGCGGCCGCCCGAATAGCGCTCGAACAGCCCGGCGATCGCGGGATGGTCCACCGGCTCCTCGCTCTCGTCCACCACCAGATTCTGCTGGCTGACATAGGCGACGTAGCTCGAATCGGCGTTTTCGGCGAGGAGATGGTAGAAGGGCTGGTCCTTGCGCGGGCGCACGTCCTCGGGGATCGCCTCATACCATTCGTCCGAATTGGCGAACACCGGATCGACATCGAAGATCACGCCGCGGAAATCGAACATCCTGTGACGCACGACATCGCCGATGGCGAAGCGCGCCGTTGCCACCGCGGGCATCGGGACTGCGGCTGCGAGAGGGGCGGAAGGCGTTGGGGCACGAGGCATGGCAACAATTTAATGGCCCCGCGGTTTCGCACAAGGACCCCGCTTGTGCCGCTCGAATCATTGCGCTAATGGCCCGCCTCCATCGATCGGGCGTGCCGTCCCCCGCGGGACAAATGCGCGCCGCCCCCCTGCGGAGAGGTGCCAGAGTGGTCGATTGGGACGGTCTCGAAAACCGTTGTGCCCGCAAGGGTACCGTGGGTTCGAATCCCACCCTCTCCGCCACTGGGGCTTGGGCCCATCCTCTAGCGACGGGCAGTCGCCCCGGGGCTGGCGGCGATACTGTGCAGGCGCCATGATCGGCTCGATTCCCGCACGAATGGGAATCGAGAGGAGCGCCGCATGACCCAGGCTTTCATTTGCGATGCCGTCCGCACGCCGATCGGGCGCTTCGGCGGTTCGCTTGCTTCCGTTCGGGCGGACGATCTCGCCGCGGTGCCTATGCGTGCGCTGGTCGAGCGCAATCCGGGCGTGGACTGGCAGGCTGTCGACGACGCGATCCTCGGCTGCGCAAATCAGGCAGGGGAGGACAATCGCAACGTCGCGCGGATGGCAGTGCTGCTTGCGGGGCTGCCGGAGCAGGTTCCGGGATCAACGGTCAATCGGTTGTGCGGGTCCGGGCTCGATGCGATCGGCTCTGCCGCACGCGCGATCCGCGCCGGCGATGCGCAGCTGATGATCGCCGGCGGTGTCGAGAGCATGAGCCGCGCGCCCTATGTGATGGGCAAGGCCGACAGCGCCTTCGCGCGCGGGCAGAAGCTCGAGGACACGACGATCGGCTGGCGTTTCGTCAATCCGGCGATGAAGGCTGCGTACGGCGTCGATTCGATGCCGGAAACCGGGGAGAATGTCGCGCAGGAGTGGGGCGTTTCCCGCGAGGATCAGGACCGGTTCGCGCTGCGCAGCCAGGAAAAGGCGGCGGCTGCCCAGGCCAAGGGCCGGCTCGCGGCTGAGATCGTGCCGGTGATGGTGCCGCAGAAGAAAGGCGATCCGATCGCCGTCGACACCGACGAGCATCCGCGCGCGACCAGCCTTGATGCGCTGGCGAAGCTCAAGCCGGTGGTGCGCCCGGACGGCACGGTTACCGCGGGCAATGCCTCGGGCGTCAATGATGGCGCCGCGGCGCTGCTCGTAGCCTCCGAAGCCGCCGCCGCTGCAAACGGACTCGTCCCGCGCGCTCGGATCGTGGCCATGGCCTCGGCAGGGGTCGCGCCGCGGGTGATGGGAGTCGGCCCGGTGCCCGCGGCGCGCAAGCTGCTCGCGCTCGGCGGAATCACGATGGATCAGCTCGACGTGGTCGAGCTCAACGAAGCTTTCGCCAGCCAGGCGATCGCAGTGCTGCGCGACCTGGGGCTCTCGCCGGACGACGACCGCGTCAACCGGAACGGCGGCGCGATCGCGCTCGGCCATCCGCTCGGCATGTCGGGCGCGCGGATCACGATGACCGCGGTCGAGGAGCTGCACCGCACCGGCGGACGCTATGCGATGGCGTTCATGTGCATCGGCGTGGGGCAGGGGATCGCGCTGCTGCTCGAGCGGGTCTGAGGCGGCTTCGCGCGCAATTCCGAACGGGGGAGTTCGGCTGTTCCCTCACATTGCGTCGCGGATCGTCTCCATCGCGACGAAGGTGGAGGTGCTGGCGACGTGGGGCAGGCTCGATATCCGCTCGCCCAGCACCTCGCGATATTTGCGAATGTCGGACGTGCGGACCTTGAGCAGATAGTCGAAGCTGCTCGCGATCATGTGGCATTCCTCGACTTCGCGGATCCTGAGCACCGCGCGGCGGAACTCCTCCAGCGCCGTCTCGCGCGTGTCGGAAAGCTTCACTTCGGTGAAGGCGATGTGATCGAGCCCCAGCTTCGCCGGATCGATCACCGCGCGGAAGCCCAGGATATAGCCTGCGTCGATCAGCCGCTTGAGCCGCACCTGGCACGGCGTCTTCGAAAGCCCCACGCGTCGCGCCAGCTCGGTCACCGACATCCGGCCGTCCTCGCGAAGCGCATCGATGATCTTGCGGTCGAACAGGTCGATTTCACTATCGAGTGACTGTTTGACGGCCATATGCGCTGCTCCTGCGGCAGAATAAGGATCGATCGGCCCACAAAACTAGCATCATTGGGCGGATTGCCAAACTGGGGCGTTGTAGGGGGCGAAGAGATCCCTTGCAGTGCGAGTCCACCATGTCTGATTTCCCGCCGCTCTTCGCCGAATTCGCGCCGCCGATCCGCGAGCAGACTCCGCTCCGCCAGGCGATCACCGCTGCCTGCCGCCGGCCCGAGCCCGAGTGCGTTGCCGCGCTGCTCGATCAGGCGTCGCTGCCCGAGGCCATCCGTGCCGCCGCAGCGCGCACTGCCACTGCGCTCGTCACCGGCCTGCGCGCGGGGCGCCGCGGTGGGGGCGTGGAGGGGCTGGTGCAGGAATATGCGCTTTCTAGCCAGGAGGGCGTGGCGCTGATGTGCCTGGCCGAAGCGCTGCTCCGCATTCCCGACGACGAGACCCGCGACGCACTGATCCGCGACAAGATCGCGGGCGGCGACTGGCGCTCGCATGTGGGCGACGGCCGCTCGCTTTTCGTCAACGCCGCGACCTGGGGGCTGGTGGTCACCGGCAAGCTCACCAGCAGCGTCAACGACAGTGGGCTCGCGGCGGCGCTGACCCGGCTGATCGCGCGCGCGGGCGAGCCGGTGATCCGCCGCGGCGTCGACATGGCGATGCGGATGATGGGCGAGCAGTTCGTCACCGGCGAGACGATCGAGGAAGCGCTCAAGCGCGCGAAGCCGCTCGAGGCGCAGGGCTTCCAATACAGCTATGACATGCTCGGCGAGGCTGCGACGACCGCGGCCGACGCGGCGCGCTATTACCGTGATTATGAAGCGGCGATCCATGCGATCGGTGCTGCCTCGAACGGGCGCGGCGTCTATGGCGGCCCCGGCATCTCGATCAAGCTCTCGGCGCTCCATCCGCGCTATTCGCGTGCCCAGGCAGCCCGGGTGATGGGCGAGCTGCTGCCGCGCGTGAAGGCGCTGGCGGTGCTCGCCAAGGGCCACGACATCGGGCTCAACATCGATGCCGAGGAGGCCGATCGGCTCGAACTTTCGCTCGACCTGCTCGAAAGCCTTGCGCTCGATCCCGATCTCGCCGGCTGGAACGGGCTCGGCTTCGTCGTCCAGGCCTATGGCAAGCGCTGCCCGTTCGTGATCGACTGGATCGTCGATCTCGCGCGCCGCGCCGAGCGGCGGATCATGGTCCGGCTGGTCAAGGGCGCCTATTGGGATGCCGAGATCAAGCGTGCGCAGCTCGACGGGCTCGCCGACTTCCCGGTCTATACGCGCAAGATCCACACCGATGTCGCGTATATCGCCTGCGCGCGGAAGCTGCTCGCCGCCACCGACGCGGTCTTTCCCCAGTTCGCGACGCACAATGCCCAGTCACTCGCGACGATCTACGAGATGGCCGGGCCGGACTTTGCGATCGGCGACTATGAGTTCCAGTGCCTCCACGGCATGGGCGAGCCGCTCTATGAGCAGGTCGTCGGCAAGGACAAGCTCGATCGCCCGTGCCGCATCTACGCGCCGGTCGGCACGCACGAGACCTTGCTCGCATATCTCGTTCGCCGCCTGCTCGAGAACGGCGCCAATTCGTCCTTCGTCAATCGCATCGCCGATCCCGAGGTCTCGGTCGCCGAGCTCGTCGCCGATCCGGTCGAGGCGGTGCGGGCGATGCCGGTAGTGGGCCAGAAGCACCCCCGCATCGCGCTGCCGGGCGATCTCTATGGCTCCCGCCGTAATTCCGCGGGGCTCGATCTTGCGAGCGAAGCCACGCTGGCGATGCTGAGCGGCGCGATGCGCGAAGGGGCGCACGGCGACTGGACCGCGGCGCCCGGCGACGGCACCGGCGCGCCGCGCGCCGTGCTGAACCCCGCCGACCACCGCGACAAGGTCGGCACCGTATTCGAAGTTTCGCCCGGGCAGGCGCAGGCTGCCGTTTCCAAAGCGGCGGCCGCGGCGTCCCGTTGGGCGGCGGTCGCGCCGGCCGAGCGCGCCGTCTGTCTCGAACGCGCCGCAGACCTGATGCAGGCGCGCATGCCCGCGCTGCTCGGCCTGATCATGCGCGAGGCAGGCAAGTCGCTCCCCAATGCGATTGCGGAGGTGCGCGAGGCGATCGACTTCCTGCGCTACTATGCCGAGCAGGCGCGGCGCACGCTCGGGCCGGCGCATCCGCCGCTGGGCCCAGTCGTCTGCATCAGCCCGTGGAACTTCCCGCTCGCGATCTTCACTGGCCAGGTCGCCGCCGCGCTGGTCGCGGGCAATCCGGTGCTCGCCAAGCCCGCCGAGGAGACCCCGCTGATCGCCGCACAGGGCGTTGCGATCCTTCACGAGGCCGGCGTCCCCGCGGAAGCGCTCCAGCTGCTCCCCGGCGACGGTGCGATCGGGGCTGCGCTGGTCGCGGCGCCCGGAACCGCGGGCGTGATGTTCACCGGCTCGACCGAAGTCGCGCGGCTGATCCAGCGCGAGCTGGCGAAGCGCCTTTCGCCCCAGGGCACGCCGATTCCCTTCGTCGCCGAAACCGGCGGCCAGAATGCGATGATCGTCGATTCCTCCGCCCTCGCCGAGCAGGTGGTGGGGGACGTGATCGCCTCCGCCTTCGACAGCGCGGGCCAGCGCTGCTCGGCACTGCGCATCCTCTGCCTTCAGGAGGAAGTCGCCGATCGTATCCTCGCGATGCTCAAGGGTGCGCTGCACGAGCTGTCGATCGGCCGCACCGACCGGCTGAGCACCGACATCGGCCCGGTGATCACCGCCGAGGCCCAGGCCAATATCGAAAAGCACATCGATCGGATGCGAGGGCTGGGCCGTGCGGTCGAGCAGATCACGCTCGCTGGCGAGACCATGCACGGCACTTTCGTGCCCCCGACGATCATCGAGCTGGAGGGCATCACCGACCTGGAGCGCGAGGTGTTCGGTCCGGTCCTCCACGTCGTTCGCTATCGTCGCGACGGGCTCGACCGCCTGATCGACCAAATCAACGCGACGGGATATGGTCTGACTTTCGGTCTCCACACCCGGCTCGACGAGACGATCGCGCACGTCACCGAGCGCGTGAAGGCCGGCAATCTCTACATCAATCGCAATGTGATCGGCGCAGTGGTGGGCGTGCAGCCGTTCGGCGGCCGCGGGCTCTCCGGCACCGGCCCCAAGGCCGGCGGCCCGCTCTACCTCGGGCGGCTCGTGCACGGCGCACCGGTGCCGCCGCAGTTGAGTTCCACCGCCGCCGATCCCGCCGCACGCGATCTTGCGCTATGGTTGGAGGCCAATGGGGACGCCAGCGGTGCTGCCCGAGTCCGCGCCGCCGTCAGCGCCTCGTTGCTCGGCGGCGAGGTCGAGCTTCCCGGCCCCGTCGGCGAGCGCAACCTTTATGCACTCCACCCCCGCGGCACCGTGCTCGCGCTCCCTGCGACGCGGGACGGGCTGGTCGCCCAGCTTGCGGCGAGTCTCGCGGGCGGCAACACGCTTGTGGTGCACGCTCCCCCGGCGCTCCGCTCCGGCTTCGCGGGGCTGCCTGCCAGCGTCGCCGCGCGCATCCGTTGGATCGAGGAATGGGCAGGGCAGGGGCCATTCGCCGGCGCGCTGATCGAAGGCGATTCCGCGCAGGTGCGGGCTGCGCTGGAGGCGATCGCCGCGTTGTCCGGCCCGATCATCCTCACGCAGGCCGCCGGTGCGGGTTATCGTCTCGAATGGCTGGTCGAGGAGGTCTCGACCTCGATCAACACCACCGCAGCGGGGGGCAATGCGAGTCTGATGGCGCTGGTATGATCGGGCATTGTTGAACCCGGAGGCTTCTGGGGGGTTTTCGATTCTCGATCATCCCCAAGCGAGCATTTCCGAAGCTATGGAGCCCGATATTCCGACCAACCCGATTATCCCGACGCTTTCCCGCCGCCTTTCGAGAGGCATGGCCGCGGCCTCGCTCGCATTGCTGCTCGGCGCCGCTTTTCCCGATGCCGCCTTCGCGCAGGCTGCCGCGCCGATCACTGGCGAAGAGGTCAGCGAAGCATTGGGCAAGGGTGCCGGGCTCGATCGGGACCTGCGCGCCTTCTACGCCGCGCGCAACTATCGCCCGATCTGGATCACTGCCGCCGGCCCCCGACCCGAGGCTCGCCAGCTGCTCGACATCCTCGAATCCGCCGATCTCGACGGGCTCGACCCGGACAAGTTCCGCGTCCGCTCGATCCGCGACGCGTTCGACGATCTGGCAGAGGAACCGAGCCCCAAGCGGCTGGCGCGCGCCGAGGCGCTGCTCTCGAACAATTTCGTCGGCTATGTGCGCGCGCTGCGCCGCGTGAAGAAGCCTTCGCTCGAGTTCGCCGATCCGGAGGCCCGCCCGCCCGTGCCCGAGGAGGAGGATGTGCTGCAAGCGGCGGTCTCGGCGCCGTCGCTCGCCAAATATGTCGCGGGGCAGGGCTGGATGCACCCGCTCTATGGCCAGCTCCGGAACGCGCTTGCTGCAGCCGGACCCGATGCGCTGAGCGCACCGATCATGCGTGTCAACCTCGAACGGCTACGCGTGCTGCCGGCCAATCCTGAAGGCCGCCATGTCGTCGTCGACGCCGCGGGCGCCCGGTTGTTCATGTACGAGGGGCAACGGCAGGTCGACAGCATGAAGGTGATCGTCGGCCGCCCCGAAACCCCGACGCCGATGATGGCGGGCGTGATCCGCTATGCGACGCTCAACCCCTATTGGAACGTGCCGACGGATCTGGTGCGCGACCGGATCGCACCCGAAGTGACGAGCGCAGGCCCCACCTATCTGCGGCGGCATAATTATGAAGTGCTGGCGGACTGGTCGGCCGAGGCCGCGGCCGCCGATCCGACGCTGGTCGATTGGCAGGCGGTTGCCTCGGGGTTCCGCACCGTGCGTGTGCGCCAGCGCCCGGGGCCGGGCAACGGCATGGGGAAGGTCAAGTTCATGTTCCCCAACGACAAGGACATCTACCTGCACGACACGCCCGACAAGGCGCTCTTCCGCACCGCCGACCGGCATTACAGCGCCGGCTGCATCCGCCTGGAGGATGCGGCGCGGTTCGGCCGCTGGCTATTCGGCAAGCCGCTTCGCCCCAAATCACGCAAGCCGGAGCTGCGCGAGGAAGTGCCCGAACCGGTGCCGGTCTATGTCACCTATCTCACTGCCTTCCCCGAAGCGAAGCGCGTGGCTATTCGTGAAGACAGCTACGATCGCGATGGGCTGGAGAACAGCCCGAGCCGGCAGGCGGCATTGGTCGGAGGCTGAGGGAAGGAGCCGCGCCGCGCTTCGCCTGCAGGATCAGCTAATAAAATAGCGCCTGGCCGTGAATACGGGCCAGGCGCTATTGGGATCAGCCGCGTTCGGCAGCCGGCGGGGCCGACTGATAGGACGGCGGGACGCCTTCGTAATATTGGCCGTTCTGGGTATAGCCATCGGCGCAACCGTCGTTGTTGGCATCGGCCCAGACCGCGCCACCGACGCCGCCGACCAGCGCGCCGATCACCGCACCCGCGAGCACATCGCCGGCCAGCGCACCGACGCCCGCGCCTGCAATGGCGCCCACGCCCGCGCCGGTGGCGGCGGTTCCGCCCACGCTGCGGCAGTTGCGAGTCGCAGTATAGCCTGCCGGGGCACCCGGATAATATTGCCCGTTGCTGACATAGCCGTCGGCCTGGCCGTCGTTGTTGGCATCGGCCCAGACTGCGCCGGCGATCCCGCCGACGGCCGCACCGATGACTGCGCCTGCGATCGGAGCGCCGGCGATTGCACCGACCACGGCGCCACCGGCACCGCCTACCGCAGCGCCGGTGCCTGCCGCGGCGAGCGTGCTATCATCGGTCGTGCTCGTACAGGCGGCGAGCGACATCGAGCCGGCTAGGAGCACGGCTGCAAGAGACTTCTTCATCTGGCTTCCTCCTCTAAACTAGCGGGCGAGCCGCATCAGGGGTGCGGCGAATCACCGCATCCGCTTCGGCCAAACGAGGGAAATGGTCGGTACGTTCCGGAAACGGCCTCTCGGAGCGCCCGAAGCAACAAGGATGGCGCGAATCGGGCGCGACGCGGCATCCGGCGAAACAATGATGCGTTTCGTCTCTTTCCTGCGACTTTTCGGTTCAATATCCCATTTGCCAGGTATAGATTGAGTCGCTTTTCATGATGGAGAATACCCGATGGGTGCGCTCGCTCTTCCCGACGGTCTCTCGCTGGTGACGATTGGCGGTAACGGCCGTGCGCCCTGGGCGTCGCTGCTGCATTGGCCCGAACGCGGAGAGGCGCATGTCCCGTTGCGCGCACGCACGCTGGGCGAACGCAACCTATTGGGGGCGAAGCTCGACGCCGCGGTCACGCAGGCCGATCGCGCGGTGCTGTTGCTGGCGCAGGGTGCGGGCTGCTTCGCCACGGCATGGTGGGCGCGGTTGTCGCCGGCTTCCTATGTCTCGCGCGTCGCGGGTGCGATCTTCTTCCAGCCCGACGAGTCGCGCGACGATGACGGTGAGCTCAGGGACGCTTTCGCGTCGCCGCGAATCCGTTTGCCCTTTCCCTCGGTCGTGGTGGGGGCGGGCGCGTCGCGCGGCGGCGTGCTCCCCGATCTGCGCGCACTCGCCGACAGTTGGGGAAGCCGCGTGGTGGTCGAACGCGGCGCGCGGGCCGAAAGCGCCTTCGATCGCACGCGCCGCGCGATCGCGCGCTTCACCTCGGGGGTGATCGAGCGCGATCTCGATACCGCCGCCCGCCTGGTGGGGCAGCGGCAGCCGGCATCGCCGCTGCGGCTGCTCAGGCGCCAGTCCTGATGCGCGGTAGAGAATCCGTTTTCCGGGCGCGCGACGATCTTTTTTGAAGTTTTTTGAAATCCGGTGTTGACGACTCAGATCGCCGCCCATAGATGGCGGCCTCCCGGCACGGTGCAGCAGCGCCCGCCGCTTCCTCGGACCCGCGAATGCAGGCTTCGAGGTGATCAGCTCTTTCGATTTTGGCGAAGCCTCAGCGGCTTAGCCGATTTGTGTGGCGAAAGCCACGTGGCGCCGCTTCGGCGGGGCCAGAAAGACTGCGCTCTTTGAAATTGTTGAATAGATGAAGGGACATGTGGGCGGCGGCTCGGTGTCTGGGCGGCTTCTGGGCGTCT
>NZ_JBLFFG010000003.1:0-385525 GCF_051400635.1 Sphingomonas radicis | reverse complement strand
ACCAGACTGCGCCGATGGTACTATCGCCTAAGCGATGGAAGAGTAGGTCGCCGCCAGGCATTGCAGCCAGTGCGCATTCAAAGGACAAAACCCATTCACGAACTTATCCCCGTCAGGGGACCCGCGTTGGCGCGGGGTGGAGCAGTCCGGTAGCTCGTCAGGCTCATAACCTGAAGGTCACAGGTTCAAATCCTGTCCCCGCAACCAACGCCAAAACGATCAAAGGCCCGCAGGATCATCCTGCGGGCCTTTTTCGTGTTGGCGCGCCCTCGTACACGTGATCGCCGTTGACGGTCGTAGCCTGGCAACTGCATGCCGGGGCCGGCGTGGCAAGGGGAGCGGTATGGCGGGCTGGACGATCGGTATCATCGGCGGATCGGGGCTGTACGGCGTCGAGGGCATTGAGGATGGTCATTGGGTCCGCTGCGAGAGCCCCTGGGGAGCGCCATCGGACGAATGCTTCGTCGGGCGCGTCGGGCACGTCAAAGTCGTCTTCCTGCCCCGCCACGGCCGCGGACACCGGATCAGCCCCTCCGAACTCAACGTCCGCGCCAACATCGACGTGCTCAAACGACTGGGCGTGACCGATGTGCTGGCGATCTCCTCCGTCGGGAGCCTGGTCGAGGAGCGGCCGCCGGGGAGCTTCACGATCGTCGACCAGTTCATCGACCGGACCAAGGGGCGCCCTTCGAGCTTCTTCGGCAGCGGGATGGTGGCACATGTGTCGATGGCAGACCCGGTCTGCCCGCGGCTATCCGCGCTTGCTGCCGAGGCGAGCCGTGCGGCGGGCGCCGATACGCATGTCGGCGGCACCTATCTGGCGATGGAGGGGCCGCAGTTCTCGACTCGCGCCGAAAGCCATCTCTACCGCAGCTGGGGCTGCCATGTCATCGGCATGACTGCGATGCCCGAGGCCAAGCTCGCTCGCGAGGCCGAGCTTCCCTATGCGCTGGTCGGCATGGTCACCGACTATGACTGCTGGCGCGAGGGCGAGGAAGCAGTGGATGTCGCGCAGGTGATCGCACAGCTATCGGACAATGCCGGGAAGGCGCGGGCGCTGGTGATGCACCTGCTGCGTAGCCTTCCCGAAGAACGTCCTCCGTCGCCAATCGACACCTGTCTGGACACCGCGCTGATCACCGCGCCGCATGTCCGCGATCCGGCTCTGCTGGCGAAGCTCGATGCCGTCGCGGGGCGGGCGCTGGGCTGAGCTCGGCCGCCAGTTTTGACTCTTTCACGGAAACGCGATCAATCTCGTAATTTTATTTCGCGCCGCTAGGCATTCATCTGCGCTGTGAAAGATCAGGCGGCGTGTAGCCGCCGATCCAGGCAAGCAGACGAAATCCTATTCTTCAAGCGCTTTTTGCGGAGCCGCCGCCCGGCCGAGACCGGTGCGGCGGCCGCAAAGCCCTCCTCAGGCTGCGAGCTTGCGCAGCACGTAATGGAGGATGCCGCCGTTGAGGAAATACTCCAGCTCGTTGACGGTATCGATCCGGCAGCGGGTGAGGAAAGTCTCACTGCTGCCGTCGGCGCGGGTGAGCTTGACCTCGACGTCCTGGCGCGGGCGCAGGTCTGCGACACCGGTGATAGTGAAGGTCTCGCTGCCGTCGAGCTTGAGCGTCTCGCGCGTCACCCCTTCGGCGAACTGGAGCGGGAGCACGCCCATGCCGACGAGGTTCGAACGGTGGATGCGCTCGAAGCTCTCGGTGATCACTGCGCGGACGCCGAGCAGGTTGGTGCCCTTGGCCGCCCAGTCGCGCGACGAGCCGGTGCCGTACTCCTTGCCCGCGACGATCACGAGCGGCGTGCCGTCTGCCTTGTGGCGCATCGCTGCGTCATAGATCGGCATCACCTGGCCGCCGTACCTGGTCATGCCGCCTTCGACGCCCGGCACCATCTCGTTCTTGATGCGGATGTTGGCGAAGGTACCGCGGACCATCACTTCGTCGTTGCCGCGGCGCGCGCCGTAGCTGTTGAAGTCCTTGCGGGAGACCTGGTGCTCCTGGAGGAAGACGCCCGCAGGGCTGTCCGCCTTGATCGAGCCCGCCGGCGAGATGTGATCCGTGGTGATCGAATCGCCGAGGATCGCGAGCGGCTTGGCCTCGACGATGTCCTGCACCGGTGCCGGCGTCATCGACATGCCCTCGAAATAGGGCGGATTGTGGATG
This sequence comes from Sphingomonas radicis, assembly GCF_051400635.1. Taxonomy (NCBI): domain Bacteria; kingdom Pseudomonadati; phylum Pseudomonadota; class Alphaproteobacteria; order Sphingomonadales; family Sphingomonadaceae; genus Sphingomonas; species Sphingomonas radicis. Next base: position 383,357 of record NZ_JBLFFG010000003.1, on the reverse strand, counting down.
TAGGTCGAGCTGGCGGGCCAGCGATAGGTGTCCGAACCCTCGACCGTGATGCCCTGCCAGTGGCGGTCGCCCAGATAGACGTTGCCGTAGCGCGAGCGGAACATGTCGTCGTCGATGTTGGCGGCGATCAGCCCCTGGATCTCCTCGTTCGAGGGCCAGATGTCCTTGAGGAACACGGGGCCGTTGGTGCCCTGGCCGATCGGCGTCTCGTACATATCCTCGGTCACCGTGCCCTTGAGCGCATAGGCGACCACGAGCGGCGGCGAGGCGAGGAAGTTGGCGCGTACGTCGGGCGAGACGCGGCCTTCGAAGTTGCGGTTGCCCGAGAGGACCGAGGCGGCGACGATGTCGTTGCCGTTGATCGCGGCCGAGATGGGCTCGGCGAGCGGGCCCGAGTTGCCGATGCAGGTCGTGCAGCCATAGCCGACCAGATTGAAGCCGATCGCGTCGAGATCCTCGCTGAGGCCGGCCTTGTTGAGATAGTCGGTGACCACCTGCGAGCCCGGGGCGAGCGAAGTCTTGACCCAGGGCTTGCGCGTGAGGCCGAGCGCGCGCGCCTTGCGGGCGACGAGGCCGGCGGCGATCAGCACCGAGGGGTTGGACGTGTTGGTGCACGAGGTGATCGCGGCGATCACCACGTCGCCGTCACCGATGTCGTGGTCCTTGCCCTCGACCGGAACGCGCGCGGCGTGCTCCTTCTTGTAGACCTTGATGAGATCGCCGTTGAACACTTCGTCCACGGCATCGAGACCGACGCGGTCCTGCGGGCGCTTGGGGCCTGCGAGGCTGGGCTTCACCGTCGACATGTCGAGCTCGAGCGTGTCGGTGAACACCGGCTCGGGACTGTCGACGTCGTGCCACATGCCCTGCGCCTTGGCATAGGCTTCGACCAGCGCGATGGTCTCGTCGGGGCGGCCGGTGAGGCGCATGTAATCGAGCGTCTTGTCGTCGATCGGGAAGAAGCCGCAGGTTGCGCCATATTCGGGCGCCATGTTGGCGATCGTCGCGCGATCGGCGAGCGTCATCGAGTGGAGGCCCGGGCCGTAGAATTCGACGAAGCGGCCCACCACGCCCTTGGCGCGCAGCATCTGGGTGACGGTGAGCACCAGATCGGTGGCGGTGATGCCTTCCTGCAGGCTGCCGGTGAGCTTGAAGCCGACGACTTCGGGAATGAGCATCGACACGGGCTGGCCGAGCATCGCGGCCTCGGCCTCGATCCCGCCGACGCCCCATCCGAGCACGCCGAGGCCGTTGACCATCGTCGTGTGGCTGTCGGTACCGACCAGCGTATCGGGATAGGCGATCGTCGCGCCGTCGGGTGCCTGCGACGACCAGACCGACTGGGCGATATATTCGAGGTTCACCTGGTGGCAGATGCCGGTTCCCGGGGGGACGACCTTGAAATTGTCGAGCGCCTTCGAGCCCCATTTGAGGAACTCGTAGCGCTCGTTGTTGCGCTCATATTCGAGCTCGACATTCTGGCCGAACGACTGCGGCGTACCGAACTCGTCGACCATCACCGAGTGATCGATGACGAGGTGGACGGGGACCTGCGGGTTGATCTTGGCCGCATCGCCGCCGAGCTTGGTGATCGCGTCGCGCATCGCCGCGAGATCGACCACGCAGGGGACGCCGGTGAAGTCCTGCATCAGCACGCGCGCCGGGCGATACTGGATCTCGCGGTTCGAGCGCGCGTCCTTCTGCCAGTCGACGATCGCCTGGGCATCGTCCCTGGTGACCGTCACGCCGTCGTCGAAGCGGAGCATGTTCTCGAGCAGCACCTTCATCGAGAAGGGCAGGCGGCTGATATCGCCCAGCTTCTTGGCCGCCTTGGGCAGCGAATAATAGCTGTAGCTCTTGCCGCCGACGTCCAGCGTGTCGCGGGTGCCGAGCGTGTCGTTGCCAATGGCGGTCATGGGCGCGGGTTTCCTTCCCTGTCTGTCCGGTCCCGGGGCGCTCGGGGAGGCGGCAGAGGCCGCGCGGGCGCGCCGGAAGATGTGCGAATGCCAAGATTCGTGTGCGCCTTAGCGCGGGACTCGGGCGGGGGGAAGGGCGAGGGTGTCCAGAAGGCGAAGTGATCGGCGCCGGCACGGCTTCGGGGCAGATGTGCGCCGCGCGCAGCTTGACTCAGCTTGACTCGTTTACGGGTTTTGCGGGGCGGGTTGCCATGGGCGTGTCGCGGGATTGTGCGCGTGGGAAACGCAAGGGAATTCAAACCGCTCATTGCGATTATGCAGCAGGCGAAATCCTATTTTGCAAGGGTGTTAAGGGCGGAGGTTGCCAACCATTTGGTTGGGTTGGAGTCCAGGACTGACTCCCCTCCCTGCAAGGGAGGGGCGGGGGGTGGGTTGCGAGCGCAAGCGAGCATTTCAGCCGTTCGGGTGAAAGAAAAGACCGGGCATCGAGCCCGCTCTTTTCTACCCACCCCCGACCCCTCCCTTGCAGGGAGGGGAGAGAAAAAGTGGCCCCCGCTCAAATCCGCTCGTTGTCGGTTCGGGTTCCGGGGGCTGCGGGCTCGGCGAGTTGCTTTTCGCCCGCCAGCGCGTGGCCGATTTCGTCCTTGCCGATGGTGTCGAGGTGCATCAGCCGGGTGATCAGCCAGCTGACGGGAATCGCGGCCACGCCGATCAGGATCGTGCCCCAGCCGATCCAGCTGTAGACGACCAGAACCTGATCGGGGTTTGCGCCTTCGGTCATCTTGGCGATCTGCGCGGCGAGGAAATTGCCCGCTGCGGTGCCGAGGAACCAGGTGCCCATCATCAGCCCCACCATCGAGCGTACCGACAGGCGCGTCATGCTCGAAAGACCCACCGGCGAAAAGCACAGCTCGGCGGTGGAATGGAACAGGTAGAGCAGGACGATGAAGAGCATCGGAGTCAGTGCGTCGCCGCGCGCTGCGCCCCAGACAAGCACGACGAAGCCGAGGCCGACCTGTACCAGCCCGAGCGCGAACTTGAGCGATGCGCTGGGCTCGAGCCCGCGTTTGCCGAGCCACACCCAGAGCGCGCCGAACAGCGGCGCGAGCGTGATGATCCAGAAGCTGTTGACCGACTGGAACCAGCTCGCCGGCATTTCCCAGCCGAACAGGTGCCGGTCGACGCGTTCGTCGGTGAAGACGTTGAGCGACGAGCCGGTCTGCTCGAACAGCGCCCAGAACAGCGGCGAAAGCAGGATTAGATAGAGCGCGGCGAGGATGCGGTTCCGCTCGACCTTGGGTAGCGTGAACAGCCCGCGATAGAAGATATAGAGGAAGGTGATCCCGAAGCAGCCCAGCAGTAGCGTGCCGACCAGGCTCTCGTCGCGGATCAGCCACCAGGAGAGCGCAACGCCGCCGAGCGCGCCGAGATAGATCGTCCATTCGTGCGAGAGGCCGATGACGGTGCGGCTGCGGAGCATCGCCGGATCGATGGGCTCGCCCGCGCCGTGGAGCTCGCGACGGAAGAGGACGAATACCACCAGCCCGAGCAGCATGCCGATGCCGGCGGCCCCGAAGCCATAGGACCAGCTCACGCGCTCGCCGAGATAGCCGATGATGATCGGCCCGATCAGCGCGCCCAGGTTGATCCCCATGTAGAAGATCGAGAAGGCGCCGTCGCGGCGCACGTCGTCTCGCGGATAGAGCTGGCCGACGAGCACCGAGATGTTCGCCTTGAGGAAGCCGGTGCCGACGATGATGAAGGCGAGGCCGAGATAGAAGCCGTTGAGGTGGAAACCCTGCGCGCCCTGTGGCCCTTCCATCAGTGCGATGAACAGATGGCCGATCGCGATCAGCACGCCGCCGGCGAGCACGGCCTTGCGCGCGCCCAGATATTTGTCGGCAAGATAGCCGCCGATCACCGGCGCGATGTACACCATCGAGCCATAGGCGCCGTAGACCGCATAGGCGGGATCCTTGGCGAACAGAAAGTGCTTGGTCAGGTAGAAGACCAGGATCGCGCGCATGCCGTAGAAGGAGAAGCGCTCCCACATCTCGGCGAAGAACAGCATGTAGAGGCCGCGCGGATGGCCGAGAAACGTCTTGGCGTGGGCGGGGACGCCGCCGCCGGCTGAAGCTGTGGTGGCCATGCGACCGATGCACCTTTCGGATATTCTCATGCCCGTTGCGGGCTAAAACGCGGCAGACTAGCGGCGAATCCCCGAGTGTGAAGAGCGGTTGTTGCGGATGAAACCAGTTGATAGGGCGCCCGAATGATCTTCAACGACCGCTCGACCCCGCTCAGCCTCCTCAAGACCCGTCGCTCGGGCAAGCCACGCGACCTGGTGGCACCGGGGCCGGGCCCCGAGCAACTGCGCGAGATGGCGGCGATCGCGGCGCGCACGCCCGACCACGGCAAGCTCGCACCGTGGCGCTTCGTGATCGTGCCCGACGCGCTGCGGGGCACGCTCGCGGAGAGGCTGGTCGCGATCCAGCGCGCCGAGAAGCCGGACGCTACGGCGCGCGACGAAGAGGCGACGGTGCAGTTCGTCATGCAGGCGCCGGCGCTGGTGGTGGTGCTCTCGGCGCCGCACGAGGAGCACAAGATTCCGCTATGGGAACAGCAGCTCTCGGCAGGGGCGGCGTGCATGAACCTGCTCCACGCCGCGCATGCGATGGGGTTCGCGGGCGGCTGGCTGACCGGCTGGGCAGCCTATTCGGATGCGGTGCGCGACTTGTTCGGCGCCGCGCCGCAGCGGATCGCGGGGTTCGTCTTCATCGGCACGCCCGGGCGCCCACTGGAGGAGCGGCCGCGCGGCGAACTGTCCGAAATCGTACACGAGTGGAGTCACGGGGCTGGACCCACTGGCTGATTGGTGTATTATCGCACCATGACAGCGCTCGAGCATGAAGACAGCCCCGTTTACCTGAAGCTGCGCGCCAGCATCGCAGCGGCGATCCTGCGCGGCGAATACAAGGCCGGGGACCAGCTTCCCTCGGTCCGCGCGCTCGCTGCCGAGCATGGCGCCAACCCGCTCACCGTCGCCAAGGCCTATCAGAGCTTTCAGGACGACGGCTATGTCGAGGTGCGCCGCGGCGTGGGCATGTTCGTGCTGCCCGGCGCGGTCGAACGGCTGCGGCTGGCCGAACGCGAGCGTTTCCTCACCGGATATTGGCCGCGGGTGAAGGAGCATATCGCGCTGCTCGGGCTGGACGCGCGCGAGCTACTGGACCGCGAGCTGGCCTGAGTCCGATGGGCGTGGGGAACGACACGCCGAAGGGTAGCTGGTTGCGCTCGCTGGGTGGCTGGCTGCTGATACTCGCGGGCATTTTCGCCTTTCAGACCGTCGCCGCCAAGCCCTTCTACATTCCCTCCGGCTCGATGATGCCGGCGCTGATCAAGGGCGATCGGCTGGTCGTCAGCAAATATCCCTATGGCTGGTCCTATGCCTCGCTGGCGCTCCACGGCAGCAGCGTGGTGCCGGGCCGGCTGCTCGCGCGGCTGCCCGAGCGCGGCGACATCGTCACGGTGGCGCGGCGCGGCGACGGGGCGGACCTGATCAAGCGGGTGATCGGGCTGCCGGGCGACACGGTGGAAGTGCGAAACAGCCGGCTGGTGCTCAACGGCAAGGCCGTGCCGCGCGTGGCGAACGGAACGGCGATGCTGCCGGTGGACGCCAATCTGCCGTGCGACGACGCGGTCGTCGTGCGGTTCCGCCGGCCAGGGCCGGACGGCAAGCTCTACTGCCAGCTGCCGCTGTTCCGCGAGACGCTGCCGGGTGGGGCGAGCTACGACACGGTCGACCTAGGCAACACGATCCTCGGCGGCGGCTATGTGAGTCCGGGGGACAATTTCGGGCCGGTACGGGTGCCCGAGGGACATGTGTTCCTGATGGGCGACAACCGCGACCAGTCGGCCGACAGCCGCTTCGGACTCGACGAGAAGGGGCTGGGCGGGCCCGTGCCGTTCGAGACGATCGGCGGGCGGGCGGAGATCATCACCCACTCGTACGATGGCAGCGCTTCCTGGCTCAACCCGGTGAGCTGGATGACGGCGCTACGCGGTGGACGCGCGGGCGAAGGGCTGCGGCCCGAGCATTCCGACGTCAGGCGGTGAAGGCCGCGGCATCGATCGAATAGAGCATGTCCGCGCTCGCCATTGCCGATGCGCGGAGGCCCAGCGCCTCGGGGACGATCTGGGCGACGTAGAAGCGGGCTGCGGCCTGCTTCATCCGGAGGAAGGCGGGATCGCCTTCGCTGCCGGCGGCGACGCGGCCCTGGTCCTCCATCAGCCAGCCGCATACCGCGACCGAGAGCATGGTGAGGAAGGGGTAGCTGCCGGCGAGCTTGTCGTCGGTATCGGCGCCGAGCAGGTAGCGGCCGACTTCCTCGCAGGTGTCGACGAGCTGGAGCAGCACCGGGTCTTCGGCATCGCCGCGCATCTCCGCCAGGAGCGCGAGCAAGGTCGCGCCATTGTCCATGCCGAGCTTGCGGCCGACGAGATCGGCGGCCTGGATGCCGTTGGTGCCTTCGTAGATCGGCGTGATCCGCGCGTCGCGGAAATGCTGGGCGGCGCCGGTCTCCTCGATATAGCCCATCCCGCCATGCACCTGGATGCCCAGGCTCGCGACTTCGTTGCCCAGATCGGTGCCGTGCGCCTTGGCGAGCGGAGTCAGCAGCTCGACGCGCTTCTCGGCAGCGACGTCGCCCGCGCGGGCGCGGTCGAGCTGGCCGAAGGCGTAATGGACGAGCGCGCGTGCGGCCTGGGTCTGCGCTTTCATCCGCAGCAGCATGCGGCGGACGTCGGGATGCTCGACGATCGCCGCGGGCGCGCCGGCGCGGGTGCCCTGGATGCGTTCGCGGGCGTAGGCGACTGCGCGCTGGGTGGCGCGCTCGGCGACCTGGACACCCTGCAGGCCGACGTTGAGCCGGGCGTTGTTCATCATCGTGAACATCGCGCGCATCCCCGCGCCCTCGGCACCGACGAGCTCGCCGATGCAATCGTCATGATCGCCGAACGAGAGCACGCAGGTGGGCGAGGCGTGGAGCCCCATCTTGTGCTCGATCGAGACGGTGCGGACGTCGTTGAACGCGCCCGGCGTGCCGTCTTCGTTCAGCCGGTATTTGGGGACGAGGAAGAGCGAGATGCCCTTGGTGCCCGCGGGCGCGCCGGGCGTGCGGGCGAGGACGAGATGGATGATGTTCCCGGCCATGTCGTGATCGCCGAACGAGATGAAGATCTTGGTGCCCTTGATCTTCCACTTGCCGTCGCCGGCCGGTTCGGCGCGGGTCTTGAGCGCGCCGACGTCCGAGCCGGCTTGCGGCTCGGTGAGGTTCATCGTGCCGGTCCATTCGCCGGTCGACAGCTTCGGAAGATAGAGCGCCTGCTGCTCGGGGTTGCCATGATGGATCAGTGCCTCGACTGCGCCGACCGTGAGGATGGGCGCGAGCGCGAAACCCATGTTGGCGGTGCCGAGCGTCTCGAGCACGGCCGCCGTGAGGCTCACCGGCAGCCCCTGGCCGCCGAACTCGGCGGGCGAGCCGATCGTGCCCCAGCCGCCCTCGACATAGGCGCGGTACGCATCGGCGAAGCCCGCGGGCATCTTCACGCCCTGCTCGGTCCACTTCGGGCCGTCGGTATCGCCGAGGCGGTCGAGCGGCGCCCATTCGCCCGCGGCGAACTGGCCCACGCCTTCGAGCACTGCGCCGGCCATTTCGGCGGCCTCTTCGCCCAGATCGGCGAGGCGGACGACATGATCGAGCACGAAGCGCTGCTCGGCGGTGGCGGGAGTGAACATGGCATCCTCTCTTGTGGCTCGCTTGCCGGGCGTATAGCCCCGCCGAAGTGAGCCCGACAAATCCACGGATATTACCCTACGGCGAGGCCGCGATCGCGGATGCCGCGCACATGATTCGTGCGGGCGGATGCGTCGCGGTACCCACCGAAACCGTCTACGGGCTCGCTGCCGATGCCACCGATTCGCGCGCGGTAGCGGGCATATACGCGGCCAAGGGACGGCCGAGCTTCAACCCGTTGATCGTGCACGTCCCCGACCTTGCCGCCGCCGAGCGGATCGCAGTGTTCGACGATGCCGCGCGCGATCTCGCCCGGCGGTTCTGGCCGGGACCGCTGACCCTGGTGCTGCCGGTGCGGCCCGAGGCCGGGATATCGTCGCTGGTGACCGCGGGACTCGACACGATCGCGCTCCGGGTGCCCGACCACCGCGCGATGCAGGCACTGCTCGATGCGGCCGGGCTGCCGCTCGCGGCCCCGTCGGCCAACGCCAGCGGGTCGATCAGCCCGACGCGCGCGGAGCATGTCGCGAAGAGCCTTGGCGGAAGGATTCCGCTGGTGATCGATGACGGGCCGACGCCGGCGGGGATCGAGTCCACGATCGTGTTCGGGCGTGAGGTGCTGCGACCCGGGCCGCTCAGCGAAGCCGATCTGTTCCCCGGCGACGGCCGTGGCCCAGCATCGGATCGATCGGCAACTGGGCCCAGGCCTTCGCCGGGGAGCGTCAAAGTCACTGCCCCCGGGCAGCTCGAAAGCCATTATGCGCCTGCCAAGCCGCTGCGGCTGGACGCTGCCGAGCGCCGGGCAGGCGAGTGGCTGATCGGGTTCGGTGCGCTGGGAGGAGACGACAATCTCTCCCCGGGCGGAGACCTGGTTCAGGCTGCCGCCAATCTCTTCGATGCGCTCCACCGTGCCGACGCATCGTCGGCGCCTGCCATCGCCGTCGCGTCGATCCCAGAGAGGGGCATCGGGGCCGCCATCAACGACCGCCTCCGCCGTGCCGCGCACCCACGCGGATAACCCCGATTTACTGTCGCGTGGGAAAGCGTAGTCTAGCCTTCTCAGTACGACGCGTAACAATCGGAGAAACAATCGCGGGAGTGGGCAAGATGACCAACATGCAGCGTGGACTTGCGGAGTTTATCGGGACCTTCTGGCTGGTGTTCGGCGGCTGCGGCAGCGCCGTGCTGGCCGCGGCTTTTCCGGACGTGGGCATCGGCCTGCTCGGCGTTTCGCTCGCCTTCGGTCTCACCGTTCTCACCATGGCCTATTCGATCGGCCATATCTCCGGCTGCCACCTCAATCCCGCGGTGACCGTGGGGCTGTGGGCGGGCGGGCGCTTCGCCGCCAGGGACATACCGCTCTATGTGATCGCCCAGGTGCTGGGCGCGATCGTGGCGGTGCTGGTGCTGCGCTACATCGCGAGCGGCGCCGAAGGCTATGCAGGCGGGCTCGCGTCCAACGGCTTCGGCGAGCATTCCCCCGGCGGCTATGCGATGGGCGCCGGGCTGGTGATCGAAGTCGTGCTGACCTTCGGCTTCCTGCTCGTGATCATGGGATCGACCGATGCGCGCGCGCCCGTGGGCTTCGCACCGATCGCGATCGGACTGGCGCTCACGCTGATCCACCTGATCAGCATCCCGGTGACCAACACTTCGGTAAACCCGGCGCGCAGCACCGGCCCGGCGCTGATCGAAGGCGGGATCGCGCTCCAGCAGCTCTGGCTGTTCTGGGTCGCGCCGATCGTCGGCGGCGTGCTGGGCGGGATCGTCTACAAGGCGATGGGCGCCGAAGCGGCCAAGCGTCCCCCGGTGGAGGGTGCTCCGTTGCCTGCGGAGTGAGTGTATCAACCCTCTCCCGCTCGCGGGAGAGGGTGGTCGACCCCGGCGAAAGCCGGGGGAAGGCCGGGTGAGGGTGTGACATAGCCGTCAGTCCCTGCCGCCCTCACGCACCCTCACCCTCCCACCGCCGTAGGCGGTGGGGCCCTCCCTCTCCCGCAAGCGGGAGAGGGCCTGGGTCTAGGCCGCAGCACCTTCCCGGGTGCGATTGGCGAAGCTCTTGCGGAGTTTCCGGAGCTTGGGCGGGATCACCGCCAGGCAATAGGGGTTCCGCTGGCCTTCGCCCTGCCAATATTCCTGGTGATAGTCCTCTGCCGGCCACCAATCGCCGAGCGTCTCGATGGTCGTCACGATCGGCTGGGGCCAGTCGGGCCGGGCGCGTTCGATCGCCGCATAGGCTTCGGCTTCCTGCTCGGCGGAATGCGGGAAGATTGCCGAGCGATATTGCGTGCCGATGTCGTTGCCCTGCCGATTGAGCTGAGTCGGATCGTGCGTCGCCAGGAAGATGTCGAGCAGCTCGCCATAGCTGATCTGATCGGTGTCGAAGGCGATGCGGATCGCCTCGGCATGGCCGGTGTCGCCCGAGCAGACTTCCTTGTAGGTCGGGTTCGCCTTCGTGCCGCCGATATAGCCGCTCTCGACCGACTGGACGCCGATCACGTCGTTGAACACTGCTTCGGTGCACCAGAAGCAGCCGCCTGCGAGCGTCGCGGTTTCGATCGTCATCAAAATCTCCTCACTTCGTCGCCCGAAGATAGGGAGGCCATGGCGCGCTGCAAACGGGGCGTATAGTGCTGCACCCGCGAAATGGAGGGTGAAGAATGCGCAACGGTACGGTGCTGGTGACGGGTGGGGCGGGCTATATCGGGAGCCATGCGGTGCTGGCGCTGCTCGATGCGGGCTGGAAGGTGGTCGTCGTCGACAATCTCGTGACCGGTTTCGACTGGGCGGTGGACAAGCGCGCGAAGCTGGTGGTCGCGAGCATCGAGGACGAAGCGACCGTCCGGCAGGTGATGCGCGACGAGGACGTGATCGCCGTGATGCACTTCGCGGGATCGGTGGTGGTGCCGGAATCGGTGAGCGATCCGCTCAAATATTACCGCAACAACACCGTCGCGAGCCGTTCGCTGATCGAAAGCGCGGTGGCCGCGGGCGTGAAGCATTTCATCTTCTCCTCGACTGCCGCGACCTATGGCATCCCCGAGAAGGTGCCGATTTCGGAGGACACGCCCAAGGCGCCGATCAATCCCTATGGCATGTCCAAGCTGATGACCGAGATCATGCTCAAGGACGTCGCGGCGGCGCATCCGCTCAACTATTGCGCGCTGCGCTATTTCAACGTCGCGGGCGCGGACCCGCAGGGGCGCAGCGGCCAATCGACTGCGGGCGCGACGCATCTGATCAAGATCGCGGCCGAAGCGGCGACGGGCAAGCGCGGCCATGTCTCGGTGTTCGGCACCGATTTCGCGACCACCGACGGCACCGGGGTGCGCGACTATATCCATGTCACCGATCTTGCCGCCGCGCATGTCGACGCGCTCGACCTGCTGATCGCGCGGCCCGAGGAGAGCCACACGATGAACTGCGGCTATGGCCGTGGCTTCTCGGTGCTCCAGGTGCTCGACGCGGTCGACCGAGTGACCAACATGAAGATCGAGCGCCGGATGGAAGGCCGCCGCGCAGGCGATCCCGACGCGCTGGTGGCCGACAACAGCAAGATCCTGGCGACGCTGCCGTGGCGGCCGAAGCACGACGATCTGGAGGGGATCGTCAAGGACGCGCTGGCGTGGGAACGCGCGCTCGCCGAGAGGCGGGGCTGAGCCCGTTCAACGGGAGTTTCAGCGCCTGCGGAACAGGCGTAGCTCGATTCCCCACCAGAGCAGTGCCCAGCAGCTGCCGAAGGCCCAGCCGGCGAGCACGTCGCTGGGCCAGTGGACGCCGAGATAAACCCGACTGACTCCGATCAGCCCGACGAGCAGCATCGCCACCGCAAGCACGAAGCCGCGCATCCGCCAGCCGCGGACCACGGGGAAAATCAGCGTCGCCAGCGTAAGGTACACGATCGCGCTGTTGGCCGCGTGTCCGCTGGGGAAGCTGTGCGACGCCTCTTCCATCAGCCGCTCGATCAGGTCGGGACGCGAGCGGGCGATGAGCGCCTTGACCAGCGTCACCGCGAGCGCGCCGAGAGTGGTCGCGGCCAGGACGAACAGCGCCGAACGGAAGCGGCGGCGAAGCGCAAGGAAGCTGGCCGTTACCAGCACGACGAGCGTCAACACCGTCGTGCTGCCGAGCGCCGTCACGTCGCGCACCGCAGAGGGAAGCCAGTGCGGGCCCAACGGCTGCTCGGGATGGCCGGGGGCGCGCATCGCGAGGATGATCGCGCGGTCGAGCTCGGCCGCATCGCCATCCATTATCTCGTGCCCGAACCAGACCACGCCCAGCAGCAGGAGCGCCACCGCGCCGAGCATCACGATCGGCCAGGGAACCCGGCTGGACGCCGTCCTTTCGGGCTTGAGCGTGGAGGCGGGTTCGGGCGGCGGGTTTTGCATGCCCCCTATTACCGCCTGCGGATCAGATCTCCACGCGCAGCGTCGCGCGGATGTCGCGGCCGGCGAGCGGGGCATAGTCCTTGAGCACGCTGGTGTGGCGGCGCGCCTCGACGTCGAAGATGTTGTTCGCCGAGAGCATCAGGCTGGTGTTCGAGCGGTTGCCCCACGGTTTCCAGGCGATCGATGCGTTGACCAGGGTGAAGCCGTCGGTGGGCGTCTCGAACGCGGCGATGCGGTCCTGCTCGAAGCTGTGCTCGACCTCGACACGGCCGGTCAGCGAATCCGATTGCGCCTCGAGACCGCCGAGCAGGCGGAGCGGCGGGATGCGCGGCGCGGGGCCTTCGTCCACCACTTCGGCATGGACATAGTCGGCGAGCGCATCGGCGTTGATCGCGAAGCCGCCGACCGTTCCCAGCCGTGCCGAGCCTTCGATCTCGAAGCCATAGTAGCGCGCATCGGCCTGGTTGTACTGGAACACCGGCAGATCGTCCTCGATCTCGCCGGTGGGCGCGTCGTAGATATAGTCGCTGAACCAGTTGTAATAGGCTGCGGCCGAAAGGCTCCAGCCTTCGCCCGTGCCCTTGAGCGTCGCCTCGACGCCCCATGCCTTTTCGGTGGTGAAATCGGGGTTGCCGATCTCGAACGCCTGGGTGCCGGCGTGTGGGCCGTTGGCGAACAGCTCCTCCTGGGTCGGCGCGCGCTCGCTGCGCGAGAGGTTCACGCCGAAGCGCAGCTGGTCGGCGAGCGCATAGCTCGCGCCGAGCGAGGCGGAGAGGCTGTCGAAATTCCGGTCGAGCAGCGGGTTGCCGATATCCTCGTCGGCCTGGGCGCGGAGCGAATTATGTTCGTAGCGCAGCGCCGCTTCGGCCTTGAGCGCGCCGAAATCGAGCGACTGGAGCGTGAACAGCCCATATTGGCTGCTCTCGGTGCGCGGCAGGAACTTCTCTTCGCCGATGATGCGCGTGTTGCGCGTGGCGAATTGCGCGCCGGTCACGCCTTCCCATTCGCCATGGGTTTCCTGGACCAGTTCCAGCCGGCCCTCGAAGCCCTGGCTGTAGAAAGTGGTGCCGACCTCACCGGTGTCCTCGATCTCGCTGTGCTGATAATCGGCCGCGGCGAGCCGCATGCGGATCTGGTGGATGCCCGCGGTTTCGGTGAGGATGTCGCCGCGGACGTCGAAGCGAGTCTGCTTGGCGTGGAGCTGCACTGCCTCCGCTTCGACCGAGGGATCGAGCGAATAGCGGATCGGCACGCCGTAGAGGCTGTCGTAGCGCGAGACCGAGAAGCCGAGGCTGCCGCGTTCGTCGACGATCGCGGCGCCGCCGGCTACGTCCCAGGTGCGCGCGCCGGTGTTGGGGACTTCGCCCTTCAGGTCGGCGAGTTCCTGGATCCCGGGGTCGGCGCTCGCCGCCGCCTGCGCGCGCAATTCGGGAGTCAGGACATAGCCGCCGCTGCGCGTGTCGCCGGTCTTGGTATAGCTGCCGTCGGCGTGGACGACGAGTTTGCCCGCCACCGGGATATCGGCGACGCCCGATACCGAGCGCTCGTCCGCGGCGGTGCCATAAGTAGCGAGCCCGTCGAAATGGAGCGGGCTCTCCGCCATGTGGCGCGGGATGCGGCTGTCGATCACGTTGACCACGCCGCCGATCGACGAGGGGCTGAACAGCAGGGCCGCGGGGCCGCGCAGCACTTCGATGCGGTCTGCAGTGAGCGGGTTGATGATCGCGGCGTGATCGGCCGAGGTGTTCGACACATCGATGCTGCCGACGCCGTCGATCAGCAGCCGCGCGCGATCGCCGGTGAAGCCGCGCAGCACCGGGCGCGAGGCATTGGGGCCGAAGGAAGTGGCGGAGACGCCGGGCTGCGAGGCGAGCGTCTCGCCGATCGTGGTGCGACGCTCGCGGGCCAACTCCTCATTGGTGAGCACTGCGGTGCCGCCGAGCACATCGGCGGTGGCGCGGGCGCGCGTGCCGGTGATGACGACTTCCTGCGCGGGCTGGTCGTGGTCCTGCTGCGGCTTCGTGGGGCTGGCCGGCGCATCGGGAGCGGGGGCCTTCTCTTCGGCATGGGCGGGGAAGGCGAGCAGTGCGGCGGAGGCAAGCAGGAAGGTACGCAGCATGGACGATCCAGACATATGGAGAGGCATTGCTGCGCTGCAGTAGCCGGGATGTTATATGGTATCAAGATGCGTTTGCCGGCTTTGCGGCATGTTGCGCAGGCCGGTGCGCGCCGCATTCTTTGGCCGGTCAGCTCCGGAGCAGGAATTCGATCGGGGCGCTGAACTCGATCCGGTCTCCGGCGACTTCGTCGGGCGCCTTCGGATAGGGCACCGCGCGCGACAGCATCGCCAGGCCTTCGCGGTCGAGCAGATCGACACCCGAGCTGCTGACGACGCGGCCTTCGAGGAGGCGACCGTCGCGATCGAGGACGAAGCGGACCCGGACGATCCCCTCCTGACGCCGCATCCGCGCATGCCTTGGATAGGTCTGGTGCGCGAGCAGCCAGGCGCGGATGCGCGCGGCATAAGCGCGGCTCTTGCCGTGGGCTGCGCCCGTGCTCGCGCCGTTCGGAGCCGCCTGCGAAGGGAGGCTGGCGGACTGAGCTGCCGGTGCTGCCGGTCTGGCCGGTGCGGGGGCGGGAGCGGCCGGAGCTGGCGCCGGTGCTGCAACGGGGGCGGAGACGGGCATGAGCGCTGGCGTGCGGAGGATCGGCTCGGGCAGCGGAGCGGGGGAGGGTGCGGGTTGCTGCACTTGCTTCGGCGTTGGGGGAAGCGGTTCGGCAATGGCGGGCGCTGGTTCCGCCGGAGTCTCCTCGCCGCTCTCCGCACCGAGGGCGATCAGCGTCATCGCGGGTGCGGGCGTGCGGGTCTCCTCGCGCGCCACGCCGATCAGCGCAAAAGCGGCGACGACGGCCCCGCAGGCTGCGGCCGAAAGCCCGGCGGAGACCGGATCGAGTGCGCGCCGCACCTCGGCCGGCCCTAGAAACCGACCGCCGCGCTGACCTTCAAGGTCCGCCCCTCGGCGGCGAGCGAGGACAGGTGCCGCTGAAAATATTTGTCGAAGACGTTGTCGATCGCGATCCGGAACTCGAAGCCTTGCGCGGCGCCGTGGCGCGGCTTGAACCCGAAGAAGAGATCGTGGACCGAATAGCCCGGAGTCGCGAGCGCGGCATTGGACACCTTGTCCTGATCCTCGGCGAACTCGCCCGACCAGCCGCCCGACAGACCCGTGGCCGGATCGGAATAGCCCAAGGTCAGCCGGTATTCGTTGGCGGGAATGGTGTTGAGATACGCGTCGTTGAGCGTGTCGCGGCCGTCGATGATCGTGGCGCTGCCGCGGGTGTAGAAGCCGCCCAGACCATATTCGGCCTCGACCTCCACGCCCTCGAACCGCGCCTCGCCGACGTTGACGAAATAGGGGGAAGTGGCGGTGCCGCGCGTGATCAGGTCACGCACATTGTTGCGGAACGCGGTGGTCTTGAGTCGCAGCTTGTCGGCGTGCGCGGCGAGCCCGTCGAACGCTAGGGTGAAGCCCAGCTCATAATTGTCGGACTTCTCGGGCTTGAGATCGAGATTGGCGTTGTTGGCGGTGTTGCTGGTGCGGCTGTAGAGTTCGTCGAGCACCGGCATGCGCACCGTGTGCGCGATCGAGCCGAACAGCGAGAACCAGTCGGTGAACGCATAGCTTGCCGCGAGCTTGGGCGAGACGCCGCTGTTGCTCACGGGTGCCGTGCCGGGGATCGTGACTTCTTCGCCGCCCACGAGCGCCTTGCCCGGCGCCAGCTCGGACCAGTCGGCGCGCACGCCGGGGATGATCGTCAACCTGTCCGACCAGAGGATCTCCGCCTGGGCGAAGATGCCGTATTTGGTCATGTCGCCTTCGGGGTGTGTTGCCGCGCCCGGAGTTATGACGCCGGTGGTTGCGCTCTTGCGCGGGTTGCGCCGTTCCTGCTCGCTCCACTGGCCGCCGAGGATCAGGATCGTCGTCCAGTCGCCGCCCATGTCGAAGCGCGAGCTGTTCTGAAGGCGCGCCTGCTTGGTAGCATAGGAGAATTCGGAATATTCGAGGTTGCCGAGGAAAGCCGTCTCGGTCTGGTGGACGTTCGAATCGGCCCAGGAGAACTGCGCCTCGACGTCGAACCATTTGCTGCCGTTGAAATCGTTGACATAGCCGACGACCGCGGTCTGGTCGTGGACCTTGCGGCGCACCGGCGTGGCCGCGAAGGCTTCGGCCTGGTCGTAGATCTGGGTGCTGTCGCTGATCCAGTCCTGGTAGGATGCCCAGAAGGCGTGGTTGCGGTTGCCGCCGATCGCGACGCGGCCCTTGACCAGCCAACTGTCCGAGAGCGCATCTGAGGGGATCACCTCGTCGCCGTTGCCGTCCGTGTAATGGCCTGCGCGGCGATAATTGTAGCTGCCCAGCAGTTCGACGCCTTCGGCCGGTTCGGCCGCGACGATGCCGGAGAGGAGATGGGCTTCGGCGTTGGTTTCGGTTCCCGCCTTGAGCCGCACCGCGATCGGATCGCCGTCGCGCAAGAAGTCCGAGGCGTCCTTGGTAGTGAAGTTGACGACACCTGCCAGCACGCCGGCGCCGTAGAGCGTCGAGGAGGCGGGGCCGCGCAGCACCTCGACGCGCTTGTAGAGCTCGGGCTCGCCGAAGAAGGCGCCCATCCGGTACTGCTCGAAGAATTTGGTGACGCCGTCGACTGCCATCAGGATCCGGCTGTCCGAATCGGCGAGGCCGGTGCCGAGGCCGCGGATGTTGAACCCCTGACCGAGCGCGCTGACCCCGCCCTGTACGCTGATGCCGGGCATCGTCTCGAGGAGCTCGCCGACCGTGGTCGCCTGCGCCTCGTCGATATCTTCTTGGTCAAGAGTAGTGACTGCCTGGGGCGTGTCGATCGCGACCTTCTCGGCGCCCGCCGAGACGATGAGCCGGTCGAGCGTCAGCTCGGTTTCGGCTGGCGCGGGCTCCGCCTGGCCCGTCTCCTGGGCATGGGCGACCGCCGGCAGCGCCAGCAGTATCGCAGTGCCGGCGCGCAGCAGCGCCTTCGGAAGCATCGTCATCGTATCGAACCCCTTTGCTCGGTTTTGGACCCCGCCCCGTCGCATAGCGGCTGAAATTGATATTGCAAGTGAGTCGCAATAGCTATAGTTGACCGGCAACCAAAAGGGGATCGAAAATGCAAATTCGAAGGATGATACGGCTCGGCATGCTCGGCGGACTGCTTGCGATCGGGGGCGCGGCGCAGGCGCACATGCCCTATCTGCTCCCGAGCCTGTTCGACGCGGGGAGGACCGATCATGTGACGGTGCAGGCATCGTTCGGCGAGGATGCGTTCCAGCCCGAGGTCGCGATGCGCGACGCGCCGTTCCACTTCGTCGGGCCCGACGGCGCGCGCGGGGAGATCGGCACGGTGACCTATCTTCGCGACCTCTCCATCTTCGAGGCCGATCTCAAGGCGCAGGGCACCTATCGCCTCACGACCGGACAGCGGCTCGGCCGCAAGGGCAAGATGTACCAGGTCGACGGCCGCTGGGTGATGGGGGGCGAGGGCGGCGCGCCGCCGGCAGGCAGGCAACCGGTCGAGGTCCAGAGCGTGACGCTGGCCGAGGCCTATGTCACGCGGGGCCAGCCCACCACGGCCGCGCTCAAGCCGGCGGGTCAGGCGCTGGAGATCCAGCCGGTGACGCATCCCAATGCGATCACCAGCGGATCGGACGCGGGCTTCGTGCTGCTGTTCGACGGCAAGCCGCTTGCCGACACCGAAGTGACGCTGTTCCGCGCCGCCGGCAACTACGACGGCCGCAAGGTGGCCGGTCAGGTGCGCACCGACGCTACGGGCCGCTTCACGCTGCGGCCGACCGACGCGGGCATCTACCTGATCCTCGCGCGGCATCGGACCGAGGCTCCCGCGGGGAGCCAGACCCCCTATCGCAGCTACACCTACACGCTTGCATTCGACGCCGCCTGAGCGGCTTACCAGCCAGGAGATTTGCCATGAACTTTCGCCATCTGCTCGCCGCGGGCGTGATCGCCGCCGGCTTCACCGCGCTTCCCGCCGCCGCCCAGCACGCGGGCGACGCCTTCATCGCCGCGTTCGATTCGAACGGTGACGGCAGCCTGACCCGCGCCGAATATGACGCGGCGCGCGCGGCGCGCTTCAAGGCCACCGACGCGGACGGCGACGGTGCGTTCTCCGAGGAGGAATATGTCGCCGAATTCACCGCGCGGTTCGAGCAGCAGCTCGCCAAGTCGGACCGCAGCGCGGAGAAGAAGGCAGAGGAACGCCAGCGCCAGATCCGTCAGACGCACGTTCGCTTCGGCGTGCTCGACACCAACAAGGACAGCCGGATCGGCCGCGACGAATATGACCGCGTCGCCGAACGCTCCTTCGCCGAGCAGGACGCCGACAAGAACGGAATCGTGGCCGCAAACGACGTTGCGGCGACCACTGCCAAGCGGACAGCCGCGCGCGCGGAATAAGGAAGCACGCGATGTACCGCTTTCTCGATCGGCCGATGCATGCGCTAGACGGCACCTGCCGGCTGCTCGTCTGGGCGATGCGGACCTGGGTGGCGGCCGCGCACGGCGGCCGCTGCGCATGCGCCCGGCTCGCCCCGGCATTCGCCGCCGCCGGGATCGAGCCCGCGCTGCGCGACTTCGGCTTCGCGATGCACCTGCTCAACTGCGAAGGCACCGGGCAGCTGCGCTTCCGCCCGCCCGATTGCCATGCGGTGGGGGACGACGAAGCGCGGGTGCTCGCGCTGTTCGCCGCGGCGATCGGCGGCATGCCCGAGCTCGACGGGATGGCGGCGCAACTGGTGCGCGCACCTTATGCACTTGCATTGCAGCGCGCTCTAAACGAATTGGCTGCGGCTTTGTGGAATGCGCCGGTCCCCGACGACTTCCCGATCAACTGGACGAGAGACTCCCTTTCATGAACATGCACGCGCCCTCCCCGGCGCTGATCCCCGAGCACTCGAGCTTCGCCACCTGCCAGGTTCGCTGGGTGAAGCATTGGAACGAGCATCTGTTCAGCTTCGCGATCGAGCGCCCTGCGAGCTTCCGCTTCCGCTCGGGCGAGTTCGTGATGATCGGGCTGCCCGTCGACGGCAAGCCGCTGATGCGCGCCTATTCGATCGCGAGCCCCGAATGGGCCGAGGAGCTCGAGTTCCTCTCGATCAAGGTGCCCGACGGCCCGCTCACTTCGCGGCTGCAGATGATCAAGCCCGACGACCAGCTCTATCTGTCGCGCAAGCCGACCGGCACGCTGGTGGCCGATGCGCTGCTGCCGGGTAAGCGGCTGTTCCTGCTCTCGACGGGCACGGGCCTCGCGCCCTTCCTCAGCATCATCCGCGATCCGGACATCTATGAGAGGTTCGGGCAGATCGTGCTGGTGCACGGCACGCGCCGCGTGAGCGATCTCGCCTATCACGATCTACTCACCTCGCAGCTTTCGGGCGATCCGCTGGTGGGCGATCAGGCGCTGCTCCAGTTCCACTATATCCCCACCTGCACGCGCGAGCCCTTCCGCACCCAGGGGCGGATCGGCGCGCTGATGGAAGACGGCACGCTCTTCCGCCCGCCGCTGGGCGGTGCGCGCGAGTTCGATCCCGAGACCGACCGGGTGATGATGTGCGGCAGCACGCCGATGATCCGCGAGCTCGCGACGCTGCTCGACGCGCGCGGGTTCGAGGAAGGCGCGAACTCGGCGCCCGGCCATTATGTGCTGGAGCGCGCGTTCGTCGGCTGAGTTTTGCCATCTTCCGGCTTCGCGCTAAGCCGCGCCTGGTGCGCAATACGGCGGGGCCCGGCGATGATCCTGAGACATGGTGCGGCGGCGCTCTGCTGCGTTGCGGCGATTCCCGCGGCTGCCCAGGCGCCGGCGATCTCCGCGATTGACCGCGTCTGGTCGGCGCATCCGGTCCAGTTCGGACTCGCGGCCGACGAGCGGCAGATCGTGGTTGCCTATTACGGCGCCGAGCGGCAGCTTACCGTCGCGTCGCGTTCGCGCACCAAGGGGGCTGCGTGGCGCTACCGGAAGCTGCCGAGCCGGACGGGGTGGGACAGCCACAATTATCTCGCCGTCGCGATAGACCGCGCTGGGCAGATCCATGTGACCGGCAACATGCACAATGATCCGCTGGTCTATTTCCGGAGCGAGATTCCCGGTGATGTGCGCTCGATGCGCGCCGTGCCCGAACTCGCGAACCCGGCGCTGGAAAGGCGGATGACCTACCCGCTGTTCCTCCGTACGCGCGAGGGGCGGCTGGCGCTCAAATATCGCGACGGCGGTAGCGGCAACGGCAACGAGATCTACAATGTCTACGACGAGGCGACGGGCAAATGGGCGCCGCTGCTCGCGACGCCGCTCGCCGACGGAGAAGGCAAGCGGAACGCCTATTTCGTCGGGCCGGTGCCGGGGCCGGACGGCCGCTTCCACTTGACCTGGGTCTGGCGCGAGACGCCCGACGCGGCGACCAACCACGATCTTTCCTATGCCGTGAGCAGCGATCTGGTGCGGTGGGAGCGATCGGACGGAACGCCGATCGAACTGCCCGTCCGGCTCGGCACGTCGGAGATCGTCGATCCGGTGCCGGTGCGCGGTGGCATCATCAACAACAACACGATCATCGGCTTCGACAGCGCCGGCCGAGCGATGATCGCCTATCACAAATATGACTCCGCCGGCCGCATGCAGATGTTCGTCGCGCGGCGCGATGCGGCGGGGTGGCGCGTCGTGCAGGCGAGCGACTGGAAGGATTTCCGCTGGGATTTCGGCGGGGGCGGATCGCTCGACTTCCGGCTCTCGATCGAGAGCGTCGGGGCGTTGGACAACGGCCAGGTGCGGGTGCGGGTCCGCCGCGACGGGGTGCCCCGCGACCTGATCCTCGACGAGCGCACGCTGGCACGGATCGGCGAGCGCCAGGTAGAGCCCGACCCGCGCCTCGCGCGTATCGAGCGGCCCAAGGGCATGCAGCTCAACAGCGTTTCGGCGGGCGATGTCGCGATCGCCTGGGCGACGCTGCCGCCCAACCGCGACATGCCGCGTGCCGATATTCCCCAGCCGACGATCCTTCATTTCATCGAGCAGTGATCGAACCAGGACACCCGCGCGACTCACGTTGAGACAGGCGAGGTGGCCGGGGCGCCTACACAGTTCGCCGCGCCGTGCTAAGGACGGCCGCAATGACGAGCGAAACCGGGCAGGCGCTGAAGTTCGGGATCGGCGCGCACGCTTTCCAGCAGGTGCCGCTGAGCCTCGGCGATGCGCTGCGCGGCGCGCTTCCGGAACTGCCGCCGCTCGCGCGCGAGGCGTCCGGCTATGCGCTGAGCTCGCTTCCCGAGACGATGGTGGAGGGGGCAGTTGCTGCATCGGGCAAGATGCTGCCTCTCGTCCGCCGGCACGCGGTGCGGCGCTATGTCGATCTCGGGATCGGGTTCGACGCGTGGTTCGACGCGCTGGCGCCCCAGCTTCGCGACGAGCTTCGCGGCAAGGCGCGCAGGATCGCGGGCGAATGCGGCGGCGACCTGGATGTGCGCAGCTTTCGCACGCCCGCCGAGATCGCGACATTCCACGATCACGCGTTGCGGATTTCCCAGCGGAGCTACCGATGGCGCCTGCCGGGCTGGGCGCCGCCCGATACCGCCGAATTCGCGGCCGAGATGCAGAGCCTTGCCGCTGCCGATCAGGTTCGCGCATGGCTGCTCTACGTGGCGGGAGAGCCT
This sequence comes from Sphingomonas radicis, assembly GCF_051400635.1. Classification (NCBI taxonomy): domain Bacteria; kingdom Pseudomonadati; phylum Pseudomonadota; class Alphaproteobacteria; order Sphingomonadales; family Sphingomonadaceae; genus Sphingomonas; species Sphingomonas radicis. The sequence goes on along the minus strand of NZ_JBLFFG010000003.1, from coordinate 361,530 downwards.
GCCGCATTTCTCTATTGCCCCGCGGAGGACGGGAGCGTGGTGCTCGGCCATTCGGGACACGACCCGGCGTTCCGCGACTGGTCGCCCGGCGCGGTACTCCGGCTGGAGGCGCTGCAGGAGCTCTTCGACGAAGGACGGTTCGCGCACCTCGACCTTGGCGAAGGAGTGCGGCGGAACGAACGCGCCCTGGCGACCGGCGAGCTCGAATGCGTCGATCTGCTGCTGCTCCGGCCCAGCCTGGCCGACCGGCTGACCATCGCGGCGCTCGACGGCTTCAGGCGCGCGGTACGCCTGGGGTTCGCGCGGAAGCGAGGGTAGGCGGCCGTGCACCTTCGCGCCGAAGCCATCGTCCTCTCCGTTCGGCAGCACGGCGAGCATGGCGCGGTGGTGCGGGCGCTGACCGAAAGCGACGGAGTGCAGCCCGGTTATGTGCGCGGCGGGCACAGCCGCACGCTCCGGCCGGTGCTCCAGCCTTCGAACCTGGTGCTTGGCGAATGGCGCGCGCGGACCGAGGAGCAGCTCGCGGGGCTCACCGTGGAGCTGATCCACAGCCGCGCGCCGCTGTTCGGCGAGCCGCTTCCCGCCGCCGCGCTGCAATGGGCGACTGCGCTGACCGCGGCGACCTTGCCCGACGCGCAGCCTTATCCGCGGCTTCATGCGGCGCTGGACGGGCTGCTCGCGGCGATCGAGGCCGCGCCCGCGGCGCGTGGCTGGGCAGTGGCACTGGTGCGCTACGAGCTGCTGCTGCTCGCCGAGCTGGGCTTCGGGCTCGATCTCGAACGCTGCGCCGTGACGGAGAGCGGTGATGATCTTGCCTATGTCAGCCCCAAGAGCGGGATCGCGGTCAGCCGAGCGGGCGCGCTGGGCTATGAGGCACGGCTGCTGCCGCTGCCGGCGTTCCTCACTCTCGGCGGCGCTGCCGAATGGGACGACATATTGGGCGGGCTACGGCTCACCGGCCATTTCCTGGAGCGCGACCTGCTGATCGGCAAGGGCGCCGAACTGCTCGCGGCGCGCGCGCGGCTGGTCGACCGGCTCAAGCGGGCGGTTGCGTGACGGGGCAACCGCGGGCAAAGCGTCTTTCTCCGTTCGCGCTGAGCTTGTCGAAGCGCCGTCCTTCATTCGAGGTTCGGTGCGAAAGAAGACGGGCCTTCGACAAGCTCAGGCCGAACGGGTCCTAACTGGAAAGAATCGAATGCCGCTGATTGCAGTTCTGCCCGGCGACGGGATCGGGCCCGAAGTCACCACCCAGGCGCGCCGGGTGCTGGAAGCGCTGAACCTGGATCTTCAGTTCGAGGAAGCTCCCGTCGGTGGTGCCGGCTATCTCGCGCATGGCCGGCCGCTGCCCGATTCGACGCTGGCGCTCGCCAAGCGCGCCGACGCTGTGCTGTTCGGCGCGATCGGCGATCCGCGCTTCGACGCGCTCGAGCGGCGGCTGCGCCCCGAGGCGGCGCTGCTCGGCATCCGACGCGAGCTGGGGCTGTTCGCCAACATCCGCCCCGCGACGCTGCTTCCGGGCATGGAAGGTGCCTCGTCGCTCAAGCCGGAGGTGGTGCAGGGGCTCGACATCGTCATCGTCCGCGAACTGACCGGCGACGTCTATTTCGGCGAGAAGGGGCGGCGCACCAATGTCGAGGGGCTGCGCCAGGGCTTCGACCTGATGAGCTACAACGAGGCCGAGGTCGAGCGGATCGCCCGCGTCGGCTTCGAGATGGCGCGGCGGCGCAAGCACAAGCTCTGCTCGGTCGACAAGGCGAACGTGCTCGAGACCTCGCAGCTGTGGCGCGACGTGGTGAACGACATCGCCACCGAATATCCCGACGTGCACCTGACCCATATGTACGTCGATAACGCCGCGATGCAGCTCGTGCGGGCGCCGACCGAGTTCGACGTGATCGTCACCGGCAACCTTTTCGGCGACATCCTTTCGGACCAGGCGAGCATGTGCGCAGGGTCGATCGGGCTGCTGCCTTCGGCCTCGCTGCGCGCGTGGAGCGGCGACAACGGCATGTACGAGCCGATCCACGGCAGCGCGCCCGACATCGCCGGTCAGGGCAAGGCCAATCCCTGCGCGGCGATCCTCTCGGCGGCGCTGCTGCTGCGCCACTCGCTTTCGAACGAGGAAGCGGCGCAGCGCGTGGAGAAGGCCGTGCGGGCCGCGCTGGCGAACGGGGCGCGGACAGCCGATCTGGGCGGCAGCCTCTCGACCGAGGAAATGGGCGACGCGGTGCTGCGGGAGCTTCGGTGAACGACCGCCTGCTCGAGCTCGCGGTCGTCATTCCGACCTTCAACGAGCGCGGCAATGTGCCCGTGCTCGTGGCGAAGCTCGATCAGGTGCTCCAGGGCCGCAACTGGGAAGCCATCTTCGTCGACGACGACAGCCCGGACGGCACCGCCCAGGCAGCACGCGAGCTGGCGCGGGTCGATCCGCGCGTGCGTGTGATCCAGCGCATCGGGAGGCGCGGGCTTTCCTCCGCATGTGTGGAGGGCATGTGTGCCACTGCCGCGCCCTTCGTCGCGGTGATCGACGGCGACTTGCAGCACGACGAGACGCTGCTGCCCCGGATGCTCGATGCGCTCGAAGGAGATGCGAAGCTCGACCTGGTGGTGGGGTCGCGTTTCATGGAAGGCGGCGGCACCGGCGACTGGGACCGCGACCGTGTCGCCAAATCGGCACTCGCCACGCGCCTCGCGCGCCACGTGCTCAAGGCCGAGCTCAGCGACCCGATGAGCGGCTTCTTCATGATCCGCACCGAGATCGTCCGCGCTCTGGTGCCGCGGCTCTCGGCGATCGGCTTCAAGATCCTGCTCGACATCATGACGGCCTCGCCGCGCCCGCTGGTGTTCGCCGAGCTTCCCTATGTCTTCCGCGTGCGGACCGAGGGCGAGAGCAAGCTCGATCACGTCGTGGCGATGGAATATCTGATCGCGCTGTACGACCGGATGTTCGGAAAGGTCGTGCCGGTGCGGTTCGCGATGTTCTCGGCGATCGGGGCGCTGGGGGCGGGCGTGCATTTCGCCGTGCTGGGGCTGCTCTTCGGGCCTGCGCGCCTGAGCTTCGTGGCGGCCACGGTCGTTGCGACGCTGGCGGCGATGACCTTCAACTTCTTCCTCAACAACGCGCTCACCTATCGCGAGCGGCGGCTCAAGGGCTTTCGCCAGCTGCTCGACGGCTGGGTGAGCTTCTGCATCGTCTGCTCGGTGGGGGCCGTCGCGAACGTGGGCGTCGCGGCGTTCCTCCACGACGCGCGGCACGGCGACTGGCGGATCTCGGCGCTGGCGGGGATCGTCGTCGCGGCGGTGTGGAACTTCGCGCTTTCGTCGCGCTTCACCTGGGGGCGGTACAAGTAAAGGTTAGCGCCAGCTGCTGAACCACATCCAATAGTTGAAACCCTGCGAGGCCTGGAGCGGCGAGGCCGCGAGGATCGGGTAGAAATAGACGAAGGCCACCAGCGCGAGCGCGGTGAACCATTCCTCCCACCCCTTGTTGCGTCCGCGATCGAAGTGATCGAACGCGACCGCGAGCACCGCGCACAGGAAGATGCCGGAGAGGTGGTAATAATAATAGAACCCCAGTGATTTGGGGATCACGATATAGATGCCGAGCGATGCGGCCCAGAGCAGCGCCATCGCCAGCGGGCGGATCGCCCTGGTTCGGAACCAGGCCCAGAAACAGGCCAGCACGCCCACCAGACCTGCCCACATGATCACCGGATTGCCGATCAGCAGCACGCCGCGCTGGGCGCCATTGTCCCACTCGTAGAAATACCAGATCGGCCGGATCAGCAGCGGCCAGCTCCACCAGTCGGACTCGTAATTGTGGCGGGCGAGCACCTGCGTCTGCGCGGCGTACATCTCGGCCTGGAGGCGGAACAGGCCGGGGAGATCGATCGGGCCGATCGCGTAGAAGAATGCGGGCAGGAAGGTGACGAAATAAGTGACGATGCTCACCGCGCCGAGCAGCAGCAGGCCCGGGATGGCGGGCAGGCCGGGCCAGTGGGGCTGGTCCTTGCCTGCCAGCGCATGCGCGAGCGGTTTCTTCGCCAGCCGCGCGTCGCGCACGCGGATCACGAGGAAGGCGAGGCCCGCCAGCGCGACATAGGGGATCGCCGCCCATTTGGTGCCGACCGCGAGCCCCAGCAGCACGCCCGCGCCGATCCAGCGCGCGAGCACCTGCCGCGGGCTTCCGTGCATCGCCCAGAGCATCAGCACCATTGCCCAGATCAGGAAGGCGCCGAGAAAGATGTCGAGCATCGCGGTGCGCGCCTGGACGAACACGCTCTGGTTGAGTGCGACGAGCACGGCGCCGACCAGCGCGGGACGCATCCGTCCGCCCATCAGCAGCCAGAGCAGCGCGAAGACGCCGAGCACCGTCGCAGTGCCCGCAAGCGTCGCGAAGGCGCGCCAGCCGAAGGGATTGTCGCCGAAGATCGCCATGCCCGCGGCGATCAGCTCCTTGCCGACCAGCGGATGCTCGATGTTGCGGGGGGCCGAGAGATCGAGCAGCGCCTGCGCGGCCGGCACGTAATGGACCTCGTCGAACATGATCCGGCTCGGCTGGTCCAGGTGGATCGTGAAGAGCAGCTGGGCGGCGATTCCCAACAGCAGCGCGACGAGATAGGGGCGGGTGCGAAGGGCCTTGAGGCGATCGAGCATGGCCTTCCGATAAACGATCATTTCGCCGACGTCATGCCGGACTTGGTTGACGGCAGGGGCGCCCCCCTTGCAAAGCAGAATGCATGAAGCGTCATACAGGCCAGGATCGCAGCGTAACCCGCAACTGGAAGCCCGCCACCCAGGCAGTGCGCGGAGGCACCGCGCGCTCCGAATGGGGCGAGACGAGCGAGGCGATCTTCCTCACCTCCGGCTATGCCTATGATTGCGCGGGCGACGCCGCCGCGCGCTTCGCCGGCGAACAGCAGGGCATGACCTACTCGCGGCTGCAGAACCCGACGGTCGAGATGCTCGAAGAACGGATCGCGCTTCTCGAAGGCGCCGAAGCCTGCCGCACGATGGCGACCGGCATGGCCGCGATGACTGCGGCGATCCTGTGCCAGGTGGGCGCGGGCGACCATATCGTTCAGGGGCGCGCCGCCTTTGGTTCGTGCCGCTGGCTGACCGACACGCTGCTGCCGCGCTTCGGCGTGGAGACCACGGTGATCGACGCACGCGATCCGCAGCAGTTCGAGGATGCGGTGCGGCCGAACACCAAGGTCTTTTTCTTCGAGACCCCGGCCAACCCGACGATGGACGTGGTGGATCTGGAAGCCGTGTGCGGCATCGCCCGCAGGCACGGCATCGTCAGCGTGGTCGACAATGCCTTTGCCACTCCGGCGCTGCAGCGGCCGATGGAGTTCGGCGCGGACGTCGTCGCCTATTCGGCGACCAAGATGATGGACGGGCAGGGGCGTGTGCTGGCGGGTGCAGTGGCGGGATCCGAGGACTTCATCAACAACGTTCTGCTGCCCTTCACGCGCAACACCGGGCCGACGCTGAGCGCATTCAACGCCTGGGTGGTGCTCAAGGGGATGGAGACGCTCGACCTGCGCATCCGCCGCCAGAGCGAGAATGCGCTGAAGGTCGGCCGCTTCCTCGAAGGCCGGGTGCCCCGGATGAACTTCCCGGCGCTGCCAAGCCATCCCCAGCACAATCTCTTCATGCGGCAGATGTCCGACGCGGGATCGATCTTCTCGTTCGAGGTCGAAGACCGCGCCCAGGCGCACGGGCTGCTCGACGGGCTCGAACTGATCGACATCTCTAACAACATCGGCGACTCGCGTTCGCTGATGACGCATCCCTCATCGACGACGCATTCGGGTCTGGCGGAGGAGAAGCGCCTCGAAATGGGCGTTACCGAAGGCATGGTGCGGATCAACGTCGGGCTGGAAGATGCCGAAGACCTGATCGCAGACCTCGACCAGGCATTGCGAGGCGTCGGGCTGTGATCATGAAGGGACTGTTCACCGACGAAGCCGAGACTCGCGGCATCGTGGTGCGCGTCTCGGTTTCCTATCTGCCCGAACAGTCCGAGCCGCACCGCGGCCGCTGGTTCTGGGCCTATCATATCCGCATCGAGAATGAATCCGCGGTGGCCGTGCAACTCCTCACCCGGCACTGGATCATCACCGACGGGCGCGGCGTGCGCCATTCGGTGGAGGGCGAGGGCGTGGTGGGCGAGCAGCCGATGATCGATCCGGGTGCGAGCTTCGACTATGTCTCGGGCTGCCCGCTTTCGACGCCGACGGGTTCGATGCAGGGAAACTATCATATGATCGCAGAGGATGGCGCCGCTTTCGACGTCGCGATTCCCAAGTTCGCACTGGTCGCGCCTGCAGTGACGGGGGATTTGTGAAGCGTACCCACCTTCCCCTGAACGGTCTTCGCGTGCTCGACGCGGCGGCGCGGCACTTGTCGTTCACGCGCGCGGCGGACGAGCTGGCGGTGACTCCGGCTGCGGTCGGTCAGCAGATCCGTGCGCTGGAGGATACGTTGGGCGTGGTGCTGTTCCGCCGCACGACCAAGGGGCTCGAGCTCACGCCCGAGGCAGAGGCGGGGCTGGTGGCGCTGCGCGCGGGTTTCCTCCAGTTCGAGGAATCGGTGCGCGCGATGCAGGCGGGGCAATCGTCCAAGTCGCTGACGATCGCGGCGCCGCGCGACCTCACCGCCAAATGGCTGATGCCGCGGCTGGCCGAGATCGCGCGCAACGACGGCGAACTGCGCTTCATGCTGGTGCCGGCCGACGAGGCGATCGACTTCACCGAGGCGAATCTGGACCTGGCGATCCGCTGGGGTGAGGGCCCCGGCGAGCATGAGGGCGAGGCGATCGAGAGCGACGGCATGGTGACGGTCGAGCGGCCGGGCGGCGGGGCGGACACGCCGATCGCTTGGACGGGCTGCCGCGCGGAGGACGCGACTTCGCTGGTGCGTGTCGCCGATGCGGGGCTCGCGCTCGATGCTGCGGCCGAAGGGCTGGGCCGCGCCACCGTGCCCGAGTTGCTCGCGCGCGGCGACATCGCGGCGGGCCGGGTGATCGTGATCGGCGAGGCCGAATCGTCTCGCCTGGGCTATTGGATGGTCGCGCCGCTGCCGCAATGGCGGCAGAAGAAGGTCCGCGCGCTGGTCGACGCGCTGGCGAGCTGAGCCCCGCACCCGACATGACACGGCCCAATCTCAAGGATCCGGCGGAGCGCGCCGCCTATCAGCGCGAGCTGGCAGGGGTGGCGCGCCGACTGCGGCTTTCCGGTCTCTTCATCGCGCTCGCCGGAGCGGTGCTGGTGGTGCTCGCGCGCCGCGCGCTGCTGCCGCTGCCCTTGTGGGGTGCGGCGATCGTGCTCGGCCTCGGCATGATGCTGATGATCACCGCCATCGCCACGCGCAGCCGCTACCACCGGCTGCGGATGGCGGAGGAGGATTGAGACGGGTGGACATTCTAATCGCCCTCTCTGAAGCAAGGGGGAGAGCGAAGCTGAAGCCCGCCCAGGTCGCGAGCCAGTTTTGACTCTTTTCGCGGAAACGCGTTCGATCTCGTAACATTATTGCGCGTGCGGCACGCTGTTCCAGGACGATGTCAAAGAGCGGGGCCGGGCGCAGAGCCAAGCAGGCGAAATCCTACATTGCAAGGGGCACGGTCCCATGAAGCGGCGGCAGGCAGGATCAGCGAGAGGCGATGGCCAGGATATCGACCAGCACAGAAGCGGCTCCGATCGCGAAGAGAATTCCGCCGACGATACCGCCCGCCAGCGATACGCCGCCGGCAGCTGCGATCTCCGTCATCCCGCCGCCGGTTTCCTTGATCTGCGCAATTTTCCGCACCGCGTCCTGAACTACGACCGACTTCGCCATGGCTGCGAGAACGATCATCACGCCCAGCAGACTGGGTGCGCGATCGAGAAACAGCGCGAAGCCGAGAGGGACCAGCAGCAGGACTGCGCCGATCGCCCACTGCCTGCGATACAGGAACCAAGCGAACCCGAAGATCAGCGCGGGCCAGCACCAGCTCCAGGCGACGCCGGTACCTGAGAGCAGAAACTTTTCGCGCGTCCGTTCCCATGCCGGCCGGAAGCGCTGGGCGTTGGGCCCGAGATAGGCGGCGACCTCTTCCCATTCGCTTTCCTGCCAAATGCGGGCATTGCGCTCACGCCTCGTCTCGCTCATGCGTCGATGACTTCCTCGTCGAGCCGCGCCGCATTTTCCTGGTTCTCGGCATGCGCGAGCAAGGCTTCGATGTCCTCCCTGGGAGGGCAGCGCCTAGCAAGGCACGCTTCCAGACATTCTTCGCTGTCCGCAAGTGAAACGCCGGTCACGACGATGGTCGTGCTCTCGTTCTGGTCCTGCGGGGCGGCGGAAGCGCGGGGAGTGCCGCCAACAGCAACAAGATTCTGCGCATCTCTGCACTCCTTGGTCATGCCCCTAGAAGATCAGAATCCATAGCGAACCGCAACAATACTCTGGTTTGTACCTAGGCCCAGTAACTCGACCACACATGGCGAAGCCGCATCAGCGCTTCCATGTAGAAATAGTCGCCCCAAATGCAGGCTTCATCCACTCCGGCGCCGTTCGGCATGTGATACACCGCGTGAAGGAGCAGCGCATTGGACCCTTCCACAGGGGCCAGATAGTTGGCGCCGAGCTCCTTGGCGATCCGCCATGCCCAGTTCGCGAAGATATCGCGGCGCGAGTCTGACAGGGGCAAGGCCCTGGCGAGCTCGATCAGCCCGCAGGCGGCGATGGCGGCTGCCGAGCTGTCGCGCGGCGTCGTGTCGTCGGTGAAGATCAAATCCCAGCAGCAGATGCCGTCACTGGGCAAGCGGTTCAGGAAATAGCTGGCCAGGCGTGCAGCCAGCTCCACATGCTCGGGATCGCCGGTGTGCAGACCGCCGAGAGCAAAGCCATAGATGCCCCAGGCCTGTCCGCGCGCCCAGCAACTGTCGTCCGAATAGCCCTGATGCGTGCTGCCGAAGCGCGGGCGTCCGGAGGCGGTGTCGATGTAGAAGGTGTGATAGGTGGAGGCATCGGGGCGCACGAGATAGCGCGCGGCCTGCCGGAGATGGCGCGTTGCGGCGTCGGCATAGGTCCGATCGCCCGTCTCCCGCCCTGCCCAGAAGAGCAAGGGGAGGTTCAAGTTGCAGTCGATGATCATCCTGCCGCGCTGGGCGGGATCGCGCATGTCTCCCCAGGCCTGGATCACCTCGGCAGTGGGATCGAAGCGGCGGAGGAGCAGCTTTGCCGCCTCCAACCCTGCAGCGCGCCCGGCTTCGTCTCCGGTGAGCCGGTACGCGGCACAGGCCGACAGCGTGTAGAGGAAGCCAAGATCATGGTGGTCGACATGCACGCGCCGCTTGATCCGGTCGGCGAACGAAATGACGTTCTGCTGCGCTGCCACCTTGTAGCGATCCTGCCGCGTGAGCTCCCAACCGAGCCAGAGCATCCCGGTCCAGAACCCGTTGGTCCATTCGACGTTGTCGATGGGCGAATAGGTGCCGCTCTCGCTCGACGGCGCAGGGAAATGGTCGGAGAATTGCGGCATCGTGCGCTCGAGGCGCACCAGCGCGGCCGCAATCAGCCGGTCCAGTTCTTCGGCAGTCGGGGGGCTGGTCTGGAACGGCGGTATCGGCTCCTTCGCAATGTCGCTCATCGATCGATCGCTCCGAGGGGTTGGACATCATTTCCGCCTGGAGGATCCAGAGGAGCGACACTTGGTGGTGGATCGCTGCGTGTCGTGCCGATCTCAGCCGGCGTGGGCGACAGCGCGAACCAGGAGGCTGCCCAGAACACGAGGGCGAGCCCGGCGATCAGGAAATAGGTGTTCTGGAAGCCGATGAGGTCATAGCTCATGCCGGCAAGCGGGGAGAGGATCGCAAGGCCGAGCGAATGTCCGAAGCTGACGCCGACCATGTACACGGTCGAGGCGTGCCGCGGCTCGAAATGAAAGGCGATGTAGCGGAAGAGTGATACGGCCAAAATCGGGAGCTCGACAGCGTGCAGCATCTTGCAGGCGGAGATCGTCAGCGGTCCGGTGGCGATTCCGGATGCGGCGATGCGCACGATCATGATCGCAGTCGCGAGCAGGAGGCCGTGAGTCGCGCCGATGCGGCGGACCAGAAGCGGGGCGACGAACATGCCCCCTGCCTCGACGAAGATCTGCGCGGAATTGAGATAGCCGAACATCGCGTTGCCGGCTTCGCGCGTGGGGAACAGCGACGAGAAATAGAAGGGGAATTGCTGGTCGTAGACGAGGTAGAGGTTGGTCACGCCCAGGATGAGCACCATGAAGGCCCAGAACTTCGGCTGCACCAGGAGAGCCGCCGAATCCCGTGGCGTGAGCCGATCGGCCGCCGCTTGCTGCGTCGAATCGGGTTCGATCCGGGCGAAGGCGAGGATGGGCAGCAGGAGGAGACCGGCAACGCTCGCGAGATAGAAATTTATACCCGGATCGAGATTGTAGAGCCGGCCGGAGAATACCGCAGCGCTGGCGAAGCCGAGCGACCCCCACAGACGGACCCGGCTGTATTCGAAGCCATATTTGCGGCCGACCCGATCGACATAGCTTTCGAGCGCATAGCTGCCCGCAATGAAGGTGAAGCCGAGATAGATTCCGCCGACGACCGCTCCGACAACGATGTTCCAGCGCAACAGGGGAGCGTAGAGGAAGCTGAAGAACAGGCCGGACAGAAGGACGAGAACAGCGATGCCCGCCGGCACGACCTTCCGGAAGCCCATCCGATCGGAGAGATAGCCGTAGATCGGCTGGGCGCACATCGCGCCGATGAAATTGGCGGAGAATACGGTGCCGGTCTCGATGCCGTTCAGCCCTAGCGACTGGGTGAGCCAGATCGACAGCAGCGACATCGCCATCGCCTGGGCGAAAAAGAAGCAGAAAATGAACGCGCTCAGCGCGGCATAATTGCGCCGTGTCTCGGACACTCGCTGGCCCTCTCACCTGTTATCGATATCACACTAGGCCGTTTTGGGACAGATTGGCAAGCGAGTGTGGATTGACGGAAAGGGAAATTCTGTTACCGATACCAGAAGGCATTGGTGCCGCACATGCATCTTAGCTGAAAGCGTGCAGAATCGAAATGGCGGAGCAGGATGGGTCTGAGGGCGGCAATGGGCCGAAGCGCAACATCTTCACGATCCATGACGTAGCCCGCCACGCCGGTGTCTCTTCGATGACCGTATCGAGAGTCATCAATGGCGCGAAATACGTAAGCAAGGAGATGAAGGAGAAGGTCAACGCTTCGATCGAGGCGTTGAGCTATTCGCCCAATCTCACCGCGCGCAGCCTCAAGAGCGATGTCAGGATCGGCGCGCTCTACAGCAATCCGAGCTCGTCGAATCTCGGCGCCTTCCTGATGGGAGCATTCCGCCAGAGCGGCGCAAGTGGCTGCCAGTTCATGATCGAACCGGGCGTGACCGAAGAAGAGGCCCTGCTGGGCCTGGACCGGCTCATCGAGGCCGGCGTCGGCGGCGTTATTCTCCCGCCGCCCTTATGTGATTCCCCGCTGGTGCTGGAAAAGGCCAGTGCCGCTGGCGTGCTGGCGCTCGCCTTTGCCACCGCGGTTCCGCGCGACGGTGTCTCGGCGATCGTCGTCGACGACTACAAGGGCGCGTTCGACATGACGCGCCATCTGATCGCGATAGGGCACCGTGCGATCGGGTTCATCCAGGGCGATCCGAAACATTCGCCTTCGCAGCGCCGCGAGCAAGGCTATAGGGCGGCGCTCGCCGGAGCGGGCGTCAGGATAGACCCGGCGTGGGTGGCTCCGGGGCTTTTCACCTATAGATCGGGGCTCGATGCCGCGCGACAGCTGCTCTCCCTGTCGCCCCGGCCGACGGCGATCTTTGCGAGCAACGACGATATGGCGGCCGCGGTATCCGCGGTGGCGCAAGGCATGGGCATGGCGATCCCGCGAGATCTGAGCGTCGCGGGTTTCGACGATGCGCCGGTGGCGTCCACCGTCTGGCCGGAGCTCACGACGATCCGCCAGCCGATCGGGGACATGGCCGGGACTGCCGTGGCGATGCTGACCGAGCAGGTTCGCCTCGCTCGCAGCGGCGGTACCGTCTCTGCTCAGCATGTGCGGGAGATGCTTACGCTCGTCGAGCGCAATTCGACCGGCCCTGCTCCCGGGAGCGAAGGGTGAGCGATAACCCGGGGGCGGCCGCACCTTTGGTGGGCGCCATCGAGGCCGGCGGAACGAAGTTCGTTTGTGCCGTCGGAAATCCCGGAAGCGGCCCGATTGAATCCGTCACGCTGCCCACGCGGGATCCGGACAGCACGTTCGAGGACGTCGCTGCCTTCTTCCGCGCCATGGAGCGGCACGGAAGGCTTGGCGCGATCGGCATCGGTAGCTTTGGCCCGCTCGATCTCGAGCCGGGCTCCGTCACCTATGGCCAGATCCTCCGCACTCCGAAGCCGGGGTGGGCGGGTGTCGATCTGATCGGCCGCGCGCGCCGGATCGCGGATGTTTCGATCGTGCTCGATACGGACGTCAATGCGGCAGCACTGGCGGAGAGCGCAGCGGCGGGGCCGGGGATACGCAGTCTTGCCTATGTGACGGTCGGCACCGGCATCGGCGTAGGGCTGGTGATCGATGGGACGCCGATCCACGGGCTCGGTCACCCGGAGGCCGGGCACATGCTGATCCGCCGCCATCCCGCGCATGAAGGCTTCGGCGGCATCTGCCCTTTCCACGGGGACTGTCTGGAAGGTCTGGCCAGCGGCCCTGCCATCGAAGCGGCATGGCGCATGCCGGCTTCAGCCATCCCTGCCGGACACCCCCATTGGGAGGTGCAGGCCTGGTATCTCGCGCAGCTGTGCGCGACTCTGCTCCTCACGGTAGCGCCCGGCCGCATCATCCTGGGCGGCGGCGTGATGAATCAGCACCAGCTGTTCGGGGCGGTCAGGCTACTGACGTTGGATATTCTCGGCGGCTATCTCACGTCGGTGACCGAGGCGAGCATCCATGCGTTGATCGGCCCGCCACAATGCAGCGAACCGCCCGGGCTTCTCGGCGCGTTGTTGCTGGGCGAGCGCGTGGCGCCGCCGAGAGGCTGAACGCTCTCCACCGGGCATTCGCTCGCTGCTCGCTGCTTTCCGTCGCCAGGTCATTCTGCTCGCGCCAGCGATCCCCACAGGCTTGCTGTGTCGGCGCGGCAACATATTACCGCAAAAGTCCGACTTATTAACGATGGCCTCCGCGGGGCTCTTGTCAACGGTATATGTGATCGGTAACAGAACATCTGCTACCGATAACAGATCAGCGATCGGGCGAACCGATGCGCTGGCGGCGGGAGATTTTCGCGCGTCTCAGAACGCAGGAAGAAGGAGGGGATATGAATACGACGTCCAGGATTGCAGTCGCGCTGCTTTGCACCACCGCCGCTATTCCGGCCTGGGCGCAGGATGCTGCGCCTCAAGCTGCAACAGAGCAGCGGCAAAGCACCGAAGACGAGGAGATCGTCGTCAGCGGCATCCGCGAAAGCCTCCAGTCCTCTGCGCAGCGCAAGAAGAACACCAATGAGGTGATGGACACCATCAGCGCCGACGACATCGGCAAGCTGCCCGACAACAATGTCGCGGCGACGCTCTCACGCGTGCCCGGGGTGCAGGCATACCGGTTCGGTGGCGAATCGGCTTCGCCGGTCGGCCAGGGCAGCGGCCTCACCATTCGCGGCCTCTCGGGCCAGACTTCGTCGCAAGTCGACGGCCGCGCCTACATCACGGCGGGCGGACGCGAGTTCAACGTCGAAGGCGCGAGCCCCGGCATGGTCGCCGGCATCGATGTCTACAAGAATCCCTCTGCAGAACATATCGAGGGTGGCATCGGCGGCCTCGTCAACATCCGCACGCGGCGCCCCCTGGACTTCAACGGGACAGTGGTTTCGGCGTCCGTCGGCGGCCGCTACAACGATCTCGGCAAAAAGGTCATGCCCGAGCTCTTCGCTTTGGGCTCCACGCGGTGGAACGTGGGCGATGGCGAGATGGGCCTGCTGCTGGCGGGCTCCTATTCGCGCAGCTTCAATCGTGGCGACAACAATCCAGCAGGCGGCGGCACGTCGATCCGTCGCCCGATCCATGGCGACAGCGCGGAATATGCGGCGCTCGGCTTGAACCCCGCCTATGCGGGGCGGGCGGACGTCGTCTACCTGGCCGATGTCGCCGACCCGCTCGCACTTCCCCCGGCGCAGAGGGAGAACCTGGTCTCCACGGTGACGGAAGCGCACAACGTTTTCCAGGAAGACTATCTGCGTACGCGCAAGGGGCTGAACGGGGCGTTCCAGTACAAGCCCACGCCCGATCTCGAATTCTATCTGGATGGGAACTACAACTTCTATCAATACCACCAGAACTACCGGTTCCTGAACATCACCAATTCCCGGTACGTGCAGGGCCTCACCACGACTCCGTTCGCGATCGACGAGGAACTGGCCAACCGGAACAGCAACGGCGGCACGAACGAGCTGCTTTCCGGCACCCGCTTCGCCACCGGTACATTCCTCAATTCAGGCGCGGTCACGATCGGCGGCGATGAGCGGAGCAATTACAGCACCTATCTGCTCGGTGGCGGCCTGAAGTGGCAGGTGACCGATCAGTTCGACGCCCATTTCGATTACTCCTATGTGCAGGCCGAACGTTCGCAGGACAATCGTTCGGTCACGTCCTCTGCGGCGGCCGGCCTGGGCTGGGACGTGTATCGCGACCTGACGACCCGCCCTGCGCAGCTCGAGATATCGGGTCCCGATCTGTCGAGCCCGGCAAGCTGGGTGCTCAACAACTATGCCAATGGCACCAATCAGCTGTGGGACGACAATGCGGCCGCCGCGGCGCTGGACCTGCGCTATCGGCCCGACAATTCCTTCATCAAGGCGCTGAAGGCGGGTTTCCGCTATTCGGTCCTCGAGAGCCGCTATCACAATTATTCCTTCAGCGGGCGTAACCTGACGACCGACGGGCTGGCGCTCACCCCCAGCCAGTCGAACGCGATCCCGGTGACGTCGGTGACGGACCTGTTCGAATATTCGCCGTCCAACTTCATGAATGGCGACATGGGCTATCGCGGCGGTTTCATCGTGTTCTCGCCCGACGCACTGCTAGGCGACAATGTCCGCTCGCGTTTCCCCCAGGCCGGGATCCTGCCGGAGGACGATCTGGCGGAGAACCTCCTCAACCGCCGATACATCCGCGAGCGCACCTATGCGGGCTATGCGGTCGCCGAGTTCGGCCTGCTGGAAGACAGGATCCTCGGCAATGTCGGCGTCCGCGCAGTGCGGTCGGAGGGCTTCGCCCGGGCGATGGTCAACACCCAGGCGTCGCCGACTTCGCCGATCGTGATCGTTCCCAACGAGGCGTCGTCGTCCCGCTGGGACGTTCTGCCCAGCGCCAACCTGTCGTGGCGCATCACGCCGGATACGATCCTGCGCCTGGGCTATGGCAAGGGCATTACCCGCGCCAACACGGACCAGCTCAATCCGTCGATCGCAGTGAACACCAGCACCGGCACGGGCACCCGCGGCAATCCCATGCTGGAGCCGCAGAAGGGGGATAATTTCGACATCTCGCTCGAGCATTATTTCTCGCCGGTGAACTATGCGGCGGTCGCCCTGTTCTACAAGGACATCAAGGGCTTCTTCAGCGGCATCTCCCAGTGCGAGACGGTGCCGACCTACCCGGCCTATTCGGGCGTGACGCCCAACAACTGCCCTGCCGGCCAGTATATGATCACGCAGACGGTCAACGCCGCGGACGGCTGGGCCAAGGGGGCAGAAATCTCGGCCCAGACCTTCTTCGATTACGGCTTCATGCCGAAGTTCCTGCACAGCTTCGGCGCCTCGGGCTCGTTCACTTATGTGGATACCAAGAACCCGCTGATCCTGAACGGAATCCTGACCGACACGCCGCAGCCGTTCACCTCCAAATACAATTGGACGGCATCGGGCTTCTACGAGGACGATTTCCTTTCGGCGCGCCTGGTCTACACCTATCGCTCCGAGGCGATCCTGTTCGGCGTCTCGCCGAACCCGATCGACGGCCGTTACATCCGCTCGTTCGGGCTGCTCGACGCTTCGATGTCGTTCAAGCTGACCCCTAATGTTTCGCTGTCGCTGACTGCCGAGAATCTCACCAACGTCGCCGCCGATCGGTTCGTCGGCGAGCCTGACCTGCGGACGGGCATCGAACGTCAGCATTTCGTGAACGGCCGCAACTACAGCGCGACGCTGCGGGTCCGTTTCGGAAACTGAGTCTGCCCCCGGACATCCTCGGGAGCGCCTCGGCGCTCCCGATTTTCTTCAGCTATTGTCACGCGGTGAGTTCAGGATGACGATGATGGCCGTGCGCGCAGGGAGGGGAGTAGTGTTTTCGCTGGCCCTGGCCTGGGCGATGCCGGCGGCCGCCCAGATGGCGGATGGCAAGCTGCACATCCACGAGTTTCCGCAGGGCAAGGCCTTCTGGTCGCACCTCAACGATGATTTCACGGTGCGGGTGCGCTCACCCGGCGGTGAGTGGCGCGATCTCTACGAATACATCGTCAGGATCGACTCCGATCGGCCGCAGAACGCTTCGATGGTGTTCTTCGACATCGGCGGACCGGTGGAGGTTGCGGTCAAGAAGAACAATGGCGACGTGCGCCGTGTCCAGGTGCGGCCGGATTCCGCGGGCGTGCAGGCGCGGCTTGCCGGAAACACCGTCTATTTCACGCTGCAGAAGCCTGCCAAGATTTCCGTCGAGTTCGACGGTGATCGGCTGAACAATCTGCATCTTTTCGCCAATCCGATGGAGACCGGACTGCCGATTTCGGGGCCGGACGTGATCTACTTCGGCCCGGGCGTGCACAGCCTTCCCGAGGGGCAGAAGAGCTTCAAGATTCCTTCGAACAAGACGGTCGTGATCTCGGGCGGCGCGCTGGTGCAAGGGATGATCGAGGTCCGCGAAGCGGAGAACGTCCGGATCGTCGGGCATGGCATCCTGGAGGGTGGGCAGGAAGGCGTCCTGGTGGCGCATTCCCGCAACGTCACGATCGACGGCCCGATCGTGCTGAACCCGAAGCACTATACGGTTCAATGCGGCCAATCGACGGGCGTGACGATCCGCGAGCTCAAGGCGTTCAGCGTCGGGAGCTGGACCGACGGCATCGACCTGATGAGCTGCTCGGACGTCGAGATCGACGGAGTGTTCCTGCGCAATTCGGACGATACGATCGCGATCTACGGCGGGCGTGGCGAATATCGCGGGGACGCGCGCAACTATCGGATCACCAATTCGATCCTGTGGGCGGACATCGCCCATCCGATCAATATCGGGCTGCACGGCACGCCGGGTGAATCGGAGGTGATCGAGAACATCAGCTTCCGCGATATCGACGTGCTGGGGCACGACGAGGACGACCGCGAATATCAAGGGGTGATGGCGATCACCGACGGCGACAACAATCGCGTGCGCAACATCCGCTTCGAGGACATTCGGATCGACGACATCCAGGAAGGAATGCTGTTCAACCTGCGAGTCGTCTTCAACGGGAGATACAGCCATGCGCCGGGCGGCGGCATCGAGGATGTCGTGATCCGGAACGTCCGCTTCAAAGGCGGTGACATCAACCGCCCGGTCATCTCGGGCCACTCCGAGAACCGCCGGGTCCGCCGCGTGACCATCGAAAATGTCACGGTCGCCGGAAAACGATTGAAACGCTCCGACATCGCCGTGGGGCCGTTTGTCGATGATCTTGTCGTGCGGTGAATGCGCGCGGCTGCGGGCGATCGCGGCCGAGGCAATGGGGAGACCTGAGTCCATGTTCAACCGCTCGCTCGATCGCCGGATGGTGCTTCTGGGGGGATGCGCGACGCTCGCGTCGATGCCTGCTCTGGCTAAGTCTAAGGATGAGAAGGCGGGCGAGGCTGTCTCCCCGGACGGTGCGCTGCGTGTGCGCCTGGCGTTGGGAACCGCGGGCCCGGTCTGGAGCGTGCGGTGGCGCGATCGGACGATCCTGGCGCCCGGCGCGCTGGGGCTGGTCCTGTCGAACGGCCGTACCCTCGGCCCCGGCGCGCGGCTCCTGAATATCTCGCGTCAGACGATCTCGGGCGAGTGGACGCCGCCATTCGGCATCCGCACGCGCTATGATCAGGCATGCGACGAAGTGCGTTTCGACCTGGCCGATCCCGCGACAGGCGTGAAGTTCAGCGTTCTGGCTCGCGCATATGACCATGGTTGCGCGCTGCGCTACCTGCTGGTCGATGCCGGCAAGGTGGGCCGCCTGACATTGGCGGGCGAGGCGACACGATTCCAGCTGCCCCGGGGTGCCAAGCTCTACGCCAGCCGCGACGAGGGCGAATATCAGGTCACGCCGGCCTCAGGCCTGAACCCGGCGCCGCATCCGGACCTGACGGCCAGCTCGGACACGGGGCCTCTCGCCGATCTGCCCGTCACTGCGCTGCTGGACGGCGCCGCGGTGCTGATCACCGAATCCGACCGCCTGCACTACCCGCGTGCCATGCTGCGTTCCGCCCCGGACTCGGCCGATGGCCTTGCCGTCCATCTGATGCACTATCCCGCGCGCGCCACAGGCTATTCCGGTCCGGGCGACACCCCGCCCGAGCCCAGCTTCACCCTGGCTTCCGGACAGGCGACGCCGTGGCGGGCGCTGATCGTGGGGCCGGACGAGGCGTCGCTTCTGGAACGCGCAGACCTGATCCCGACTCTGGCGACACCCAATCAGCTCGGCGACGTGCGCTGGGTTCGCCCGGGCCGCGCCATCCGCGTCCGGAAGCCCTATTCGACCGAAGGCGCGCTGAAGGTGATCGACTTCGCCGAGCGCCGGACGCTCGAATATATCGAGTTCGACGCGCACTGGTATGGCGACGGCACCGATCCCAGCGATGCCTCGCGCCCGATTGCCGGCCTCGACATGCAGAAGGTCATCGATACGGCCAAGGGGAGGGGTATCGGCGTCATCCTCTACGTAGATCGCGTGCCTGCGATGCGCCAGCGCGACGAAATACTGGCGACCTATCGCGCCTGGGGCGTGGCCGGGATCAAGTTCGGTTTCGTCTGGGAGGGGCGCCAGAGCGATAACGATTTCATCTACGATCTGGTCAAGGCCTGCGGCGAGCACCGGCTGCTGGTCAATCTGCACGACAATCTCCGGCCGGCCGGGCTGGAGCGGACCTTGCCCAATTACGTCGCGCTGGAAGGCGTGCGGGGCAACGAGCAGTTCCCGACCGCCACGCACAATGTGACTCTGCCGTTCACGCGCGCCATCGCCGGTCCGATCGATTACACGATATGTTACGCCAACGAGAAGAACCGGACCACCAACGCGCACCAGCTGGCGATGGCGGCGGTTTACTATAACCCGCTCACCTTCCTCTACTGGTACGATACGCCCGAGAAATATGCCGGCCGCGAATGGCCGGAGCTGCGGTGGTTCGACGAATGCCCGACCACATGGGACGAGACCAGGGTGCTGGCCGGCAAGATCGGTGAATATGTCGTGGTTGCGCGCCGCCACGGCCAGCGCTGGTTCCTGGGCGCCATGACCAACGAGCGCGCGCGCGAGCTGAAGATCCCGCTCGACTTCCTGGGGGCCGGCAAGCGCAGGGCGAGCATCTTCGCCGACGGCGAGCCCGGCGAGCAGCCGATGCGCACGCCGGTGGTGATCCGCGAAGCGATGCTGGACGGAACGGAAACCCTGACGCTCGATCTCAAGCCGAGCGGCGGCCAGGCGATCCTGTTCGAGGCGGCGGAGCAGATGTCCTAGGGCGGGTGTCCGGGTGCGTCCTCTTCCCGGTTCCTATGATTTTACTAGTGAAATGAAATTCTACGAGTGATACCCCTTCACTATAAATCAGGGGAGAGGATGAATGCCGAACGCGTCGCTGTTTCCCAGGACCAGCCGGCGAGGCGCGCTCGGTCTGTTCTCCGCAGGCGCCGCGCTCGCTGGCGGCGCGGTTCGCGCCGCACCAAGGGCTCGGCTCGACAATGTGCTTTGGTACGAGAGCCCGGCCAAGGAGTGGACCGAAGCCTTGCCGGTTGGCAACGGCAGGATCGGCGCGATGGTGTTCGGCGGAATTGCCAGCGAGAGAATCCAGCTCAACGAGGACACGCTTTGGGCGGGGGCGCCCTATGACCCCGTCAATCCTCGCGCGAAGTCGAGCATGGAGCAGCTGCGCAAGCTGATCTTCGACGGCAGATATGCCGAGGCCGAGGCGTTCGCCGACGCCAATGTCATGGCCAAGCCGTTGCGCCAGGCACCATTCCAGACGATCGGAAGCCTGATCCTTTCGATGGACGGAATCGGTGACGCTGTGGCGGAGCGATACCGGCGCTCGCTCGACATCGATGCTGCAGTGGCGGAAACCGAGTTCACGATCGGCGGCACCATCTATCGGCGCCGCGTCGTCGCGTCGCCGGTCGATCAAGTCATTGCGGTTCATCTGTCAGCGAATCGCCGGAAGGCGATCAGCTGCCGCATCGGCTTCACATCGCCGCTCGAGGAGTGGAAGGCGGCTGTGGAAGCCGACGACACGCTGCTTCTCGCCGGGCGCAACGATGCGCATGGCGATATTGCGGGCGCGTTGCGGTTCGAAGCGCGGCTTCATGCTCGCGCGAAGGGCGGCCGAGTCTTTCAGGCTGGGCAGGAGCTCGCAGTCGAGGGTGCCGACGAGATCACGCTGCTGATCGCGATGGCGACCAGCTACCGCCGCTTCGACGACGTGAGCGGCGACCCTGCCGCCATCACCCGGGCGCAGATTGCAAAGGCGTCCCCGCGCAGCTTCGCCGCGATCGCCGCGGCTACTGCCGCCGAGCACCGGCGCCTGTTCCGCCGTGTCACGATCGATCTGGGTTCCACCGCCGCGGCCGAGCTGCCCACCAATGTGCGGATCCGCCAGTCCGAGACCGTCCAGGATCCCGCGCTCGCCGCGCTCTATTTCCAATATGGACGCTACCTGCTGATCTGCTCGTCGCGGCCCGGCAGCCAGCCCGCCAATCTGCAGGGCATCTGGAACGACAAGGTCAACCCGCCCTGGGGCAGCAAATACACGATCAATATCAACACCGAGATGAACTATTGGCCGGCGGAACCGACCAATCTTCCCGAGTGCGTCGAGCCGCTGATCCGGATGGTGCGGGAGATAGCGATCACCGGCGCACAAACCGCGCGTGAGATGTATGGCGCGCGGGGCTGGGTCTGCCACCACAATACCGACCTGTGGCGCGCCACCGCCCCGATCGATGGTGCAAAATGGGGACTCTGGCCGACCGGAGGCGCGTGGCTGTGCACGCACCTTTGGGAACATTACGAGTATAACCCTGAAAGGGCTTATCTCGCATCGATCTATCCCATTCTGAAGGGCGCCACCCAGTTCTTCCTCGATACGCTGCAGACTGATTCCAAGACCGGACGGCTGGTGACGAATCCCTCGATCTCGCCCGAAAACGTCCACGGCCATGGCTCTTCGCTGATCCATGGGCCGACCATGGACATGCAGATACTGCGCGACTTGTTCGGCCAGACCGTCGCTGCCGCGAACATTCTGGCCGAGGACGCGAGCTTTGCCGCCGAAGTTACCGCGGCGCGCGATCGACTGCTGCCGATGCGGATCGGCGGGCAAGGGCAGCTCCAGGAATGGCCGGAGGATTGGGATGCCGGTGCCAAGGATCTTCACCATCGGCACGTGTCGCACCTCTATGGTCTCTATCCGAGCTGGCAGATCGACATGGACAATACGCCCGAGCTGGCGGCCGCCGCCCGGCGGACGCTGGAGATACGCGGCGACAAGGCGACCGGCTGGGCGACCGCATGGCGGATCAATCTCTGGGCGCGCCTTAGACAGGGCAACCGCGCGCATTCGATCCTGCGCTTCCTGCTGGGTCCCGAGCGAACCTACCCAAACATGTTCGACGCGCATCCGCCGTTCCAGATCGACGGCAATTTCGGCGGCGCCGCAGGGATCGTCGAAATGCTCCTCCAAAATCATGGCGAAGTGATCCATCTGCTTCCGGCGCTCCCTGAGGCGTGGCCCTCCGGATCGGTGACGGGGCTGCGGACCCGCGGCGGTTGCCTGGTGGACCTGAGCTGGCGCAACGGGCGGCTGGAAACGGCCCGGATCCGCGGCGGCATCGCCGGGCGGCGGATCGTGCGTCTGGGGGAAGCCCGGCGCGAAATCCGGATCCGGCCGGGCCGTGAGGTTCGCCTCAGAAGCCGCGATTTCGCGCGCGGGTGATCCGTAAGGGGAGGGACGCTAGGCGTGCACCTCTTCAACGGCTTCGGACCAGCCGAGGCCGTTGGAGACCCGGCGCGCGGCGCTCCGCAACAGCTGCCGCGTTTCCTCCAAGTCGGTCTTCTGCGATCCATCGATGGTGATCAGGAACGGCACCGTGAGCGCCGCCACGACCTGGCCGTCGAACCCGAAGACCGGATAGCTCATGTCGGTCACGCCGGCCGTCCGGGCACTGGGCTGCATCTCATAGCCTTGCATCCGGACCACCCCGAGCCGCTCTTCGAGCCGATCGAGAGGAAGGCTTGCCGGCCGAGGCAGCGAAGCAAGCAGGCTCGCGCGGTGTTCCTCTGCGGCGAAGGCCAGCAGCACATGCCCCGAGCAGCTCGTGATGAGATCGACGCTCGCGCCGAGCCGCATGCCGAACCCGACCGGCCCGATGTTCTCCTGCCGCTGGACCACCATTCCGCGTCCGTCGCCCCGCACGACCAAATGGCAGGACTGATTCGTCTGAATGGAGAGATCGTGCATGATCGATGCCGCGACCTGGGTGAGTTCCTGCGCCGGCGTTGCCCGGAACGCGACGTCGAGCACCTTGAACGTCACTCGAAACTTGTCGTTATCGGGGTCGCGATGCAGCCATCCGCGGCGCTCCATCACGATGATCACGCGAAAGACTTCGCTGATCGAGCGGCCCAGGCGCTGTGCGATCTCGCTTATCGAAAGGCCGGCGGCGTTGGAGGCAAGCAGCTCGAGAATGTCGATGCTCTTCTCGAGCGCGGGGGCTGAATAGCTCCTCCCTTTATTTTCGTCGCGCGCCATGTCCGCGTTGACGCCCCCTTTCATGCCTATCCTCTATCGCGCCGGGGCCAATGTGACAACGCGCTCCAGGCTTGTGCTCCTCCGTAAGTACAAGTAAATTCTACTGGTGAAAGTTATGCCGCGTCTTCCTTCGCTGATGCTGCTTGGTCCAGCGCCGAGATGATGCAGGTCGTCGTCTGTGCCGAGCCGGGGGTTCTGATTCGTGAGAAGCGCGCCCGGCCCGTCCGCGCCCCAGGGCAGGTGCTGATCCGTGTTCGGCGGGTCGGAATGTGCGGGACGGACTTCCATATCTTCCGCGGCACCCAGCCCTATCTCACCTATCCCCGGATCATCGGGCACGAGCTCGCGGGAGAAGTGGTCGAGGCCGATGAAGGGGGGCGGTTCGCGCCGGGCGCCGTCGTCTGCATCATGCCCTATCTCTCCTGCGGCAGCTGCGTGGCGTGCAGGAAAGGGAAGACCAACTGCTGCGCGCGCATGGAAGTGCTCGGCGTCCACCGCGACGGCGGCCTCGCGGAATATGTCGCGGTCGACGCGCGCTTCGTGGTCGGCGCGGACGGGCTGACTCTCGATCAAGCCGCGATGGTGGAGTTCCTGTCGATCGGCTTTCATGCCGTCGAAAGGGCATCGGTCGGCGAAGGCCAGAAAGTGCTCGTCGTCGGAGCGGGGCCGATCGGCATGGCGGCAACGCTCTTCGCCAGCCGCCGCGGCGCGGAAGTGACTGTGCTCGACGGCAATCGCGATCGCGCGCGCTTCTGCGTCGACGCGCTCGGTGCGCGCAACCTGGTCAGCCTCGATGAGCCGGTGCATCGGCGCCTGGAGGAACTGAGCGGGGGCGACTGGTTCGATGCGGTGTTCGATGCGACCGGGAGCGCCGCTGCGATCGAAACCGGGTTCGGCTATGTCGCGCATGGCGGCAGCTATGTGCTCGTGTCGATCGTCGCATCCGACATCCGCTTCAGCGATCCCGAATTCCACAAGCGCGAGACCACGCTGCTCGGCAGCCGGAACGCGACGGTTTCGGATTTTGTCGCAGTGATCGACGCGATCCGTGAGGGCGGAATCCCAACCGCGGCGATGCACACCCATAGCGGCCGACTGGCGGAGTTGCCGGCGCTGATGAAGGACTGGATGGCACCGGGCAGCGGAGTGATCAAAGCGATCGTGAAGATCTGAGCGAGCACTGCTGAATTGCAGGTGTTGCGAATTGTTCGCAACTAGCCTATCCCGACCGACTGTCGGTCGGTGGAAAGGGTATAGTCATGCAGCGGGCTCCGGCAATCTCGGCGATCAACGAGGACTTGGCAGCGATCTTACCTTGTTTGCCCGCGACGCCGACGGTCGTGTTCGACTGCGTTCATGCGCATCAGCCAGAGCTGCGGCGTCCGTTGCTGGACGGAGTGACCTTCACTGCGGCAACGGGTGAGATCACGGCATTGGTGTGCGCGGCCTGGCCGACGCTTCATCATTGCGCGCGCGCCTTGCTTGGAACGCTGGAGCTCAGTGCGGGCAGCATCCTGCTGAAGGGTGCTGCTCTTGGCAGTGTCCCGATTGACAGGATGCGGGGTGCGATCGGCTGGGTTCCCAGCTTGACGGATTTGCAGGGGACCATCCTCGAGCGTCTTCGCGCCGCTTGTCCTGCCGCTGGGCAGATGGAGGTAGAACGAGCGGCGAGCCTGGCGTGCGTCCACGACGCGATCGTCCGGATGACGCGAGGATATGAGTCTCCGCTTGCGCATCCGTCGCTCTCGCCCGGCACCAGGCAGCGTATCGAAATCGCCGCGGCCGTTCTCGAGCGGAAGCCGGTGATACTGATCGATGAACCCGGACCAGAGCTCGCTGACGACGAGCGTGCGGCCTTGCTGATCGCGGTCGAGCGGCTGCGAGGCGACCACACTGTCGTCCTGCTCGCGAGAAGCATTGCGGGCACTCGTATCGCCAACTCGATCGTCGTGCTGGAGGACGGGCGCGTGTTCGAGGAAGGGCCGCCCGAGGCGTTGCTCGATTGGGGCGATCGATATGCGCAGCTGGTCCGGGCGCCTGGTGGGCTGCTTTGACGTCCTTGTCTCCACATTCGCGGGCGCTCCGCCTATGCGAAGGCATGACCGCAGCTGCTTCTCCGTCCGACGCCAAATCCACCGCGCTCGCCGCCCGGACCAAACCGGCCGACGTTCGGCGCGAGGAGCTGATGGACGCGGCCCAGGCCCTTTTCGTGCGCTCCGGCGTGGCGCGGACCAGCATCGACGAGATCGTCAGCGCCGCGGGGGTCTCGAAAGGGGGTTTCTATCATCATTTCGCGTCCAAGGACGAGCTGCTGGCAGCGATCCAGGACCGATTTGTCGCCGAATTCCTCGAAGTGATCGTGGCTGCCCAGGCTGCGGTCGAGCCGGTTGACTGGTTCCGGCGCGTCGATGCGATAGTTGCGGCGAGCGTTCGCGAGTTCTTCGCAAAGCTGCCCCTGCACGACGTGGTATTTCACGAATATCGGGCCGTCGACCGCCGCGAGATGAACGAGAATCTGGTCGTGGATTACTTCGAAGCCTTCCTCTGCGAAGGTCGGGAGGAAGGCGCCTGGAGCGTCGCGCGTCCCCGCCTCACCGCCATCATGCTGTTCCATGCGCTCCACGGCGCATGCGACGAGGCCGTGCTGGCGCCGGATGTGCTGAGCGAGGCCGAGGTGACCGAGGCCCTGCTGCAATTCTTCCGCCGCGTACTGGGTGCTACGTCAATCTGATTCCTCGAGCTCGACAGGGTCGCGGGCGGCGGCATCGGCTGCTTCCAATATGGCGCTTATCCGTGCAACCCGCGGCGTTGCCGGCGCGGGCTCCGGCCGCGGAACCTCGTCGCCGCGCACACGATACGCCGCCTCGACGAGTTCGCCGGGCAGTGGCTGAAGCGCGACGATCTCGACCAGGAACCGATCGGCGATCGGCCCGGTGACGGAAATCACTTCCTCACGCGTCATGGCGCAGGCTCCTCCATTCAGTTCCAGCTGCGGATGACGACTCCGTCGAGTTTGCCGCTCGTGCCGGTATGAAGCCGCGCCGGCGCAGGCCGGCGCTGTGGCAGTCTGGGTCAGTGGCGCGTGCCGCCGGTCCCGATCGGAATCCGCCGGCCGCGGCTCGCCTCCTGCGACCTCGGCATCCGGACGGTCAGCACGCCGTCGCGGAAATCGGCCTCGCACTTGGTGTCGTCGGCGCCGTCGGGCAGCGCGATCGAGCGCTCGAAGCGGCCATAATAGCGTTCCGACCAGCCGCGATCCTTGTCCTGATGCTCGCTCTTCCGCTCGCCGCGGAGCGTCAGGACGCCGTCGTGGACCGACAGATCGATGTCCTTCTCGTTGAGCCCCGGCAGTTCGGCGGTGACCGTCACTTGATCGTCGCTCTCCTTCACCTCCAGACTAGGCCAGCCGAGGCTGGTGCCGGCGAGCGCGCGGGCCCCGCCGAGCGCCGGCGCACGGAAGAAGCCGTCGAACAGCCGATCCATTTCGCGGCGAAGCTGGGTGAAGGGGCTTTGCTCCTCGTCGCGGAAGAGCGTGGGCGCCGGGTTCTCCTGCCCGCGCCACGGAATCAAATCACGCATTGCCATGATCCATCTCCTTGGTTGCTGGCGAAGAGGGTCCGCCGCCCTTGCGGTGCGGCGGGCCCGGTTCGTCTTACGCAGCTTCGAGCTGCCTGGTGTTCCCGCTCGCGTTCGAGGACGAATCCTCGATGCGGCGCGCATCGCCGCCGCCCGAGCCGATCGCGATCTTGCGGGGCTTCATCGCCTCGGGAATCTCGCGCACCAGCTCGATCGAGAGCAGGCCGTCCTCGAGCGAAGCATTCTTCACCTGGACATAGTCCGCCAGGCCGAAACGCCGCTCGAAGTCGCGCGCGGCGATGCCGCGGTGGATGTAGCGGCTGTCGTCGCTGTCCTTCTTGCGGCCGGTGACGACGAGCATGTTCTGCTGCGCCGTCACGTCGATCTCGTCGGAGCGGAAGCCGGCCACCGCCATGTTGATGCGGTAGCGGTCCTCACCGTCATGGACGAGGTCGAAGGGCGGATAGCCGTCGGTGATCTGGGTAGTGAGGCCGTTCTCAAGCAAGTCGAACAGCCGGTCGAAGCCGACGGTCGAGCGCCGGAACGGCGTGAAGTCGAAGTTGGTCCTCATATCCAAGTCCTCCTGTGAGCAACGAGTCTATGAAGATGCGTCCGAGAGAGCGGACGCGCTCTCCATGCCGGATCCTGCCGGCATCCGGCGCAATTTATCTGGTTCGAAAAAAGCGGTTTTCAAGGCCCATGGGAGTCAGTTGATCGTGATCACGCCATCCACAGCCCGCCACTCCGAAGGTCCGATCAGATGCTTGTGCGCAATCCGGATCGAGTGGAGCGCCGCTTCCACTTCGCGCCGCCAGTGATCGAGGAACTGGTGGAGCACCGGAAAGCGAGGCGCCACGTCATATTGCTGCCAGACGAACAGCTGCAGCAGATGCGGATGATCGGGCATGTAATAGTGAATCTCGGCAGTGGTGAGCCCATAGCCTTCCAGCTGCATCAGCAGGTCACGATCGATCACTGGAGCCGCTCTCCTTCGCCTGGTCTGTCGAGCTGACGGAGCGCCGCGAGAACCTCGTCGACCGGGACCGGGTGCGGAAGCTCGGGCGGCTTGCGGAGCGCCGGCTGGGATTCGATCGCGTGCCTATCGGAAGCCCAGGACGCCAGGATCATGCGCTTGACCTCGGGCATGATCGCCGGATGGCGGACCACGTCGCCTGGACGCTTGAACGGAATGCGAGCGTGGAGAGACACTTCTACCTCCTTTCTTCCATTCGCTCCTTTCCTCTGGGGGCGTAACGCCCGACCGGCAGATTTGTTGAATCCTGCCAGCAAGTTCAAGCACCTGGCCGTGCCGTTCCCGCTTCGTCCAGCACCTCAGGCGTCGATCACTTCCTCGTCGAGCCGTGCGGCGTTTTCCTGGATGAAGGCGAAGCGGTGCGCGGGGTTGTTGCCCATCAGCCGATCGACCAGGTCCTTCACGTTGGCCCGCTCCTCATATTCCTGCGGCAAGGTGACGCGCAGCAGCCCGCGCGTCCTCGGGTCCATCGTGGTTTCCTTGAGCTGGTTGGGGTTCATCTCGCCCAGCCCCTTGAAGCGGCTGACCTCGACCTTCTTGCCCTTGAACTCGGTCGCCTCGATTTCGATGCGGTGCGCGTCGTCGCGGGCGTAGAGGCTCTTGCTCCCCACCGTCAGCCGATAGAGCGGCGGCTGGGCGAGGTAGAGGTGCCCGCGGCGGACCAGATCGGGCATCTCCTGGAAGAAGAAGGTCATCAGCAGCGTCGCGATGTGTGCGCCATCGACGTCGGCGTCGGTCATGATGATGATGCGCTCGTAGCGCAGATTGTCGGGCACGCAGTCCTTGCGGGTGCCGCAGCCCAGCGCCAGCACCAGATCGGCGATCTCCTGGTTGGCGAGGATCTTGGCGGAGGTGGCGCTGGCGACGTTGAGGATCTTGCCGCGGATCGGCAGGATCGCCTGGGTCTTGCGGTCGCGCGCCTGCTTGGCCGAGCCGCCCGCCGAATCGCCCTCGACGATGAACAGCTCGGTGCCCTCCGGGCTGTCGGCGGCGCAATCGGTGAGCTTGCCGGGCAGGCGCAGCTTGCGGCCCGACGTCGCGGTCTTGCGCTTGACCTCGCGCTCCTGCTTGCGGCGGAGGCGATCGTCCATCCGCTCGAGCACATAGCCGAGCAGCGCCTTGCCGCGGTCCATGTGATCGGAGAGGAAGTGGTCGAAATGGTCGCGCACCGCGCGCTCGACCAGCGCCGTCGCCTCGGGCGAGGTCAGCCGGTCCTTGGTCTGCGACTGGAACTGCGGCTCGCGGACGAAGACCGAGAGCATCAGCTCGGAGCCGACCATCACGTCGTCGGCGGTCAAGTCCTTGGCCTTCTTCTGGCCGACGAGCTCGCCGAATGCGCGCATCCCGCGGGTGAGCGCCTGGCGCAGGCCCTGCTCGTGGGTGCCGCCGTCGGGCGTGGGGATGGTGTTGCAATACCAGCTGTAGCTGCCGTCGCTCCACAGCGGCCAGGCCACCGCCCATTCGACGCGGCCCTGGCCGTCCGGAAAATCCTGTTGCCCTGAGAAGAACTCGGCGGTGGCGCATTCGCGGGTGCCGAGCTGTTCCTTGAGATGATCGGCGAGGCCGCCGGGGAACTGGAACACGGCCTCCGCCGGGATCTCGTTGTCCGCGATCAGCGAGGGATCGCACTTCCAGCGGATTTCGACGCCGGCGAACAGATAGGCCTTGGAACGCGCCAGCTTGTAGAGCCGGGCGGGCTTGAAGTGGAGCTCGGGGCCGAAGATCTCGGGATCGGGAGTGAAGGCGACCGAGGTGCCGCGCCGGTTGGGCGTGCCGCCGAGTTGCTCGAGCGGTCCGAGCGTCTGGCCCTGGCTGAAGCGCTGGCGATAGAGTTGCCGGTCGCGCGCGACTTCGACCACGGTATCGACCGACAGCGCGTTGACCACCGAAACGCCGACGCCGTGGAGGCCGCCCGAGGTGGCATAGGCCTTGCCCGAGAACTTGCCGCCCGAGTGGAGCATCGAGAGAATCACTTCGAGCGCCGACTTGTCGGGGAATTTCGGGTGCGGGTCGATCGGCATGCCGCGGCCGTTGTCGACGATGGTCAGCCGGTTGCCGGCCTCCAGCGTGATCTCGATCCGGTTGGCGTGGCCGGCGACCGCCTCGTCCATCGCATTGTCGAGCACTTCGGCAGCGAGGTGATGGAGCGCGCGCTCGTCGGTGCCGCCGATGTACATGCCCGGACGCCGCCGCACCGGCTCGAGCCCTTCGAGGACTTCGATCGAGGAGGCGTCATAGGTTCCGGAGGGAACGCCGGGTGCGGCAAACAGGTCTTCTGACATGATCGAGTTATAGGGTCCCGGGTTTTTGCGGTGCAAGGGCGGCGGGTCAATTGACCCAGATTGACTCGTTTGCGGGGTTTTTTCGCTGCGGTTGACTCGGCTAAGTTATTGATTTCGCATAAGGTGCAAGTTGAGGCTCGTGCCGGCTGCCAACCAAATGGTTGGCAATTGTAAAGGCGTCTCCCGAGCCTATCGTGACCGTAGCAGCGAAAGCATGTGTAGGACAGAACAAAAAGGAAACGCGTTCAACCCCGATCACCGGCGGCACGGCCGGCGATCCGAAGCATCCAGCCGCCGACCCTCGCGCGGAAGCCGGCGCTGTGCAGGCAGGCCGCGCCGAGGAAGCCGATGAACGCGCCGAGCAGCGTGTCGAGGAAGCGCGCAATCATCAGCGCGTCCGTATCGGCGTGGCCGAGCGTAGGCGCTTCGGTGAGCAGGATCGCGAGCGGGGTGATGAGAACCGCCGCGAAGCCATAGTGGCGCACCACTGCGGTTTCGATCACGAAGGTGAGGGCGATGATCGCCGCGGCGATTTCCCAGGGCGTGGTGACGACGCTCACCGCAGCCCAGGCCAGCAGCAGCCCGATCGCGGTGCCGAGGATGCGGTGGACCTGACGCGTCCAGGCCGCGCGCAGCGACATGCCCTGGATGACGGCGAGGCAGCTGATCGGGACCCAATAGGGCTTATCGAGCTGGAGCAACTCGGCGATCGCGAGCGAAATACCGACGAAGAGCCCGATGACGATCGAATCGAAGATCACGAAATCGAAGCTCGGCGGCGGGAGCGGCTCGACCGGGACCGGAGGGCGGCGGCGCAGGATGTGAAGGCTGTAGATAAGGGCAATTATCGCCGCGTGGATCGTCCCGATCGCGAAGATGCCCGCCCTCATGGGCAGGCTGGCGAGATCGCCCGGCGAGAATATGCCGATCGCCATAGCCATGACGAAGAACAGGCTGCCCGGTGGCCCGAGCCGATAGAAACGGCAGACCATCGTCACAAGCACCGCGCCAAGCGTGACGATGGGCACCTTCGCGACCGGCAGCAGATGGCTCGCCATCCCCAGCGTGTAGCAGGCGATCATGCCGAAGGCGCAGGCCATCAGCGTGACCATCCGATGCTGGAGCGCTGTGGCGGGCAGATAGAGGAAGACCAGCCCTGCCAGCGAGCCGATCAGCCCC
Source organism: Sphingomonas radicis (assembly GCF_051400635.1). Classification (NCBI taxonomy): domain Bacteria; kingdom Pseudomonadati; phylum Pseudomonadota; class Alphaproteobacteria; order Sphingomonadales; family Sphingomonadaceae; genus Sphingomonas; species Sphingomonas radicis. Next base: position 330,423 of record NZ_JBLFFG010000003.1, on the reverse strand, counting down.
TCCGCCAGCCGGCCGGACGCAGCGCCCGCGAGCATCGGCCCACCGCTGGCCAGCGCTGCGGCGACCGGCATTTCCCACGGACGATCGCTGCGCTGAATCGTCGTCAGCTCGACCCATTCGCGGCGCGCGGCGCTTCCGATGCTGTCCCAGCCGATGGCCATGGCACGAAGCTATAGTCTGTTTCAGCAGGGCTGAAACAGTGCGGCACCGCCCTCCGCAGCCTTTCCATCGATGCTGCGCATCGCCGGAACCTCGGGCTGCTCCGCCCGCTCCCCCACCCGGCCACCCCTATGATGCTGCCGTTGGATGGCCGGGTGGGGGAGCGGGCCGGTGCCGATCCAGCAAAGCGGGACTTGCAGCGTAGAAGCAAGAAGGCCGCGGATCGCTCCGCGGCCTTCTGGTCCGATCCGATGCTCAGCGCCCCCGGGCGCCGCCGAACGGCAGCGGGGGCGGGGGGCGACGGTCGCGGCGCGGGAGCTGGGCCTGATAGGCCTGGCCGCAGTGCGCGACGCAATAGGGGAAGCCAGGATTCACCTTGTCGCCGCAGAAATGGAAATCGGGCTCGCCGGGGTGGCCGAGCGGCCATTTGCAGATCTTGTCGTTGAGATCGAGCAGGCTGGTCTTGCCCGCGATCGCCTCGCTCGGCTTGGCGGGCACCAGGCGGCGCGGCGGCGCCGGCGCGATCGGCGGCGACTGCTCGCCGGGGTTCTGCCGAACGAAGCCGCCGGGGCCGACCGAGCGGAGCACCGGCCCATCCGATGCCGGGCGCGGCGCTGCGGGCTCGGCGGCGGGAGCGGCAGCGCGCGGTGCCGGGGCCGGCGGAGCCTGAGGGGCGGGTGCCGCGGGCTGCGGCGCAGCGGCGGGCGCCGCGGCCTTGGGCGCGGATTCGGCCTTGGGCTCATTGGCCTTGACCGGCGAAGGGCGCGACTGAAGGCCCAGCCGGTGCGCCTTGCCGATCACGGCATTGCGCGACACGCCGCCCAGCTCCTCGGCGATCTGGGTCGCGGTCATGCCGCTGTCCCACATCTTCTTCAGCGTATCGATGCGCTCGTCGGTCCAGCTCACGTATCTTCCTTCAACTTGCGGGCGGCGCGGCCAGCGTCTACGCGAACCCGCGATGAGCAGCCACTCCGATACCGGTCATAGCCTCCCCGAGCCCGGCGTTCCGGTGTTTCGCAACGTGAACTGGGGAGGATTGCGTACCCTCTATATCAAGGAGGTGCGCCGTTTCTTCAAGGTGCAGCTCCAGACGATCTGGGCGCCGGCAGTGACGACGCTGCTTTTTCTGGTGATCTTCACCGTCGCGCTGGGCGGCGGCGGGCGGACCGTGGAGCTCCAGGGCCGGCCGATCCACTTCGCCGATTTCATCGCGCCGGGGCTGATCGTGATGGGAATGCTCCAGAACGCCTTCGCCAATTCGAGCTTCTCGCTGCTGGTGGGCAAGATCCAGGGGACGATCGTCGATTATCTGATGCCGCCGCTTTCGACCGGCGAGCTGCTGGCGGGACTATGCGGCGGCGCGGTCACGCGTGCCTTCTGCGTGGGCGCGGCGGTGTGGGTGGCGATGCTGCTCTGGCCCGGGGTGCACGTGACGCCCAAGCATTTCTGGGCAGTGCTGTGGTTCGGCTTCCTGGGATCGCTGTTCCTGGCGTTCCTGGGCGTGCTGACCTCGATCTGGGCGGAGAAGTTCGATCATGCCGCGGCGGTGACCAATTTCGTGGTAGCGCCGCTCGCGCTGCTTTCGGGCACCTTCTACTCGGTCGACAAGCTCTCGCCCCTCTTCCAGACGATCAGCCACCTGAACCCCTTCTTCTACATCATCTCGGGCTTCCGCTACGGTTTCCTGGGCGTGGCGGATTCGCCGATCGTGACCGGGAGCGGGATCATCCTGGCGCTCAACGCGGCGCTGGGGCTGTTCTGCTACTGGCTGCTGCGCAAGGGCTGGAAGCTCAAGAGCTAGAAGTATCGGCATTTCCCTAAATCCTCCCCCGCCAGGGGAGCTGTCGGCCGCAGGCTGACGGAGGGCGCGGATGCCAGAACTGGAGCGGCGTGCTTCCTCCCCCTCCGTCGCGCTTCGCGCGCCACCTCCCCCTGGTGGGGGAGGATAAGAAGCATGCCGAGCGACCTAGATCCCTGGCCGGCTCCAGCCGGAGTCGGGCGCCGGCTCGCGTGTCGCCGCTTCGGCGGCGGCTATTCCGCACGCGGGGAAGCTCGCGCGGATCGTCACGCCGATGTCCTCGACGATTACCTGCAGCTCGCCGCCGAACTGGCGGACGCGCGCGTCCATGCCGGTCAATCCCACGCCCGCCACGAAATGCGCGCCGCGCCGGCAGATGCCGTTGTCCGCCACGGCGAGCTGCAGCCCTGCAGCGTCGCGGACGAGCGACAGCGTGACCCGGTTGGCGTTGGAGTGGCGCGCGACGTTGGTGAAGGCTTCCTGGACGATGCGGAACACCGCGCGCTGGACTTCGGGCGGCAGCTTGTTGACCGCGCCGCGCACCGAAACGCTCGTCTCGCGGCCTGTGCGCGCCGCAAAGCCGGTCGCGAAGGACTGCAGCGCCAGGCGCAACCCCTTCTCGGCCAGCGAGGGCGGATGGAGCAGGTAGGAAAGGGTGCGGATCTCGCGCTGCGCCTCGGTGATCGAGGTCTGCATCTGTGCGACCAGCGGTGGCACCGGGTTGCCGCGCTCGATCGCGCTGAGCCCGAGCTGGATCGCGACGAGGTGCTGGCTGGTGGAATCGTGCAGCTCGAGTGCGATGCGCCGGCGCTCCTCCTCCTGCACGTCGATCAGGCGCTGGGTGACCACGGCGAGCTGGCGCTGCGCGCGCACGGCATCGGTAATGTCCTCGTGCGCGACAACGACGTGGCGTTCGCGCGCGGCGGGCACCCGGATGCAATGCAGCTTGAAATGCCGGTCGAGACAGCGATAGGCATGCTCGAACTCGCCAAGCTCGCCGCGCAGCACCGCGGCGAGCTTGGCGCCGATGATCGCTGCGTCGAGGTCGCCGCCCGACGCCGCCGACGCGCAGACGGCGAGATAGTTCGCGCCGACGAAATCGGTCGTCGCGCCGCGCTGCTCGCCGAACATCTGCCAGGCGCGATTGACCGACAGCACGATACCCGACGTATCGAGCAGCGCCACTTGCGCGGACAGCGCGTCGAGCGTTCCCTGAAGCGCCAGCTGGGTCCTGAGCACCGAGTCGAGCGTAGCGACCTGCTCCGAAACGTCGCGCGTGCTGCCGAGCAGGCGCACGATCTGTCCGTCGGCACCCCGCACCGGGACCAGGTTGGTCCGCCAGTGCTTGCGCCCCTCCGGCACGTCGAGCACTTCGGCGTAGCTCAACGGCGTGCCGCGCCGCACGCAGCGCCGATAATGACGTGAAACCTTGGCTGCGTCCGCGGGAGAAAGCACCTGTTCGGGCGTCCGGCCGACGAATGTCGCGACAGTCAGGCCCGACATTCGCTCGAGTGAAGGATTGATCCCGGCGAACTGAAATTCGCGGGGGCCCAGTACTCGTACAACAAAAAGCCCCTCGAAGGCGTGCTCCCAATAAAGCGAGCCACCCTCCAGCAGAGAGCCATTAAAGGGAGTCGACGCCGGCCGGAGCCTGAAATTCGCACGAACAACATTGGACTCGCCGTCCATAGCGAATCTCTCCCCTGTTGGACTGGAATATGTCCCGATTCTGAACAAGTGGCAACGGACAAGTTTGCTGATGTTCGCAGGCTGCTTTGCTGCCGCGTTTCCGACCGCGGTGTTGACGGGCGTGCGCGTCGGCCCCTAAAACCGCGCTCCGGGCGGCCCGGGTTGGCCGCCCTTTTGCGTTTCTGGAGTTTCGACCCAGTTTTTCCGTTCGAGGAGGTACCCTGCCGATGACCATCACCCCGCTCATGCCCGTCTATCCGCGGTGCGGGGTGCGGCCGGTGCGAGGCGAGGGCGTCTATCTCATCGGCGAACGCGGCGAACGCTATCTGGATTTCGCCGCGGGGATCGCGGTCAACGCGCTGGGACACGGCCATCCGCACCTGACCAAGGCGATCCAGGACCAGGTCGCGACGCTGATGCACGTCAGCAACCTCTATGGCTCGCCCCAGGGCGAGGCGTTGGCGCAACGGATCATCGACGTGAGCTTCGCCGATACGGTGTTCTTCACCAATTCGGGCGTCGAGGCGATCGAGTGCGCGATCAAGACCGCGCGCCGCTATCACTATGCCAACGGCAATCCGCAGCGGCACAAGCTGATCACCTTCAAGAACGCGTTCCACGGCCGCTCGCTGGGGGCGATCTCGGCCACCGACCAGGCCAAGATGCGCGACGGCTTCGAGCCGCTGCTGCCGGGCTTCGACTATGTGAAGTTCAACGATCTCAAAGGTGCGCTCGCCGCGATCGACGACGAGACTGCGGGCTTCCTGGTCGAGACGGTGCAGGGCGAAGGCGGGATGACCGCGGGCACCCCCGAGTTCATCACGGGGCTGCGCAAGGCCTGCGACGAGCATGGCCTGCTGCTGATCCTGGACGAGATCCAGTGCGGCTATGGACGCACCGGCAAGATGTGGGCCTATGAGCATTACGGCATCACCCCCGACATCATGACCGTGGCCAAGGGCATCGGCGGCGGCTTCCCGCTCGGCGCGTGCCTGGCAACCGAAGAGGCGGCCAAGGGGATGGTGATCGGCACCCACGGCTCCACCTATGGCGGCAATCCGCTGGCGATGGCGGCGGGGCAGGCAGTGCTCGACGTGATGCTGGAGGACGGGTTCCTCGAGCATGTCACACGGATGGGCGAGCGGCTGCGCCAGGCGTTCGAGCAGATGATCCCCAACCATGATCATCTGTTCGAGGAGATTCGCGGCAAGGGGCTGATGCTCGGCATCAAGATGAAGGAGCCGGCGGTGAGCCGCGACTTCGTGGCGCACTTGCGTGACAACCACGGGCTGCTGACGGTGGCGGCGGGCGAGAACGTCTTCCGCGTGCTGCCGCCGCTGGTGATCGACGAGAACCATATCGCCGAGTGCGTCGAGAAGCTGAGTGAAGGCGCGCGGAGCTTCGGGATTCCGAGCGATGACTGAGCTGCGCCACTTCCTCGACCTCTCCGATGCCGGCGGCGACGCGATCGCGGCGATGCTGAACGACGCGCTGACCCGCAAGGCGGCGCGCGCGGGCTGGCCCAAGGGCAAGGCGGACAGTGATGCGCCGCTCGCGGGGCATGTGCTGGCGATGGTGTTCGAGAAGAACTCGACGCGCACGCGCGTGTCGTTCGACATGGCGATCCGCCAGCTCGGTGGCACTTCGATCGTGCTCGACGCGGGCTCGACTCAACTCGGCCGCGGCGAGACGATCGCCGACACCGCGCGGGTGCTCTCGGGCTATTGCGACGCGATCATGATCCGCACCGACGATCACCAGAAGATCGTCGACATGGCGAAATACGCCAGCGTGCCGGTGATCAACGGCCTCACCGACGCCTCGCACCCGTGCCAGATCATGGCCGACCTGCTGACGCTGATCGAGCATGGCAAGGCGCTCCCGGGGCTCAAGGTCGCGTGGCTGGGCGACGGCAACAACGTCCTCGCCTCGATCATGGAAGCCGCGGGGCTGATGCACTTCGATGTGGTCGCGGCATGCCCGCAGGGCTTCCAGCCGAGCGAGGCCGATCTCGCGCGGGGCAAGGGACGCGCGCGCTGCGTTGCCGATCCGCGCGAGGCAGTGGAAGGCGCCGACGTGATCGTCACCGACACCTGGATCTCGATGGGCCAGGCCCATGCCGAGGCGAAGCTGAAGGCGATGATGCCCTATCAGGTCAACGAGGCGCTGATGGCCGCGGCCAAGCCCGATGCGAAGTTCCTCCACTGCCTGCCCGCGCACCGCGGCGAGGAAGTGACCGACGCAGTGATCGACGGGCCGCAGTCGCTGATCTGGCCCGAGGCGGAGAACCGGCTGCACGCGCAGAAGTCGGTCCTGCGCTGGTGCTTCGGCCAGATCGGCTGAGTTGAAGCCGGGCAATCCGCAACTATCTTAACGTCATCCCCGCGAAAGCGGGGACCCATCTCCTCAACCCTCCTCCTGCATAATCGCCGTAGCAATTCGTGGCGTCTGCACGAGCTGGGCCCCCGCTTTCGCGGGGGTGACGAAGGAAAACGACGTGACGACCATTGCCCCCACCACCGACCACGATCGCGTGCTTGGCTTCACCATTCCCGGGCGCCATGTGCGCGGGCGCGTCGCGCGGCTGGGGCCGGTGCTCGACGAGATCCTGTCGGCGCATGCCTATCCGCCCGTGATCGAGAGGCTGCTGGCCGAGGCGCTGACGCTCACCGCGCTGCTCGGCGCGACGCTCAAGGACAATCAGGGGCAGATGACGCTCCAGGCGCAGAGCAAGGGCGGCATCGTCAGTCTGCTGGTGTGCGATTACAAGAATGGCGAGCTGCGCGGCTATGTCCAGTTCGATGCCGAGCGGCTGTCGCAGCTGGGCAAAAATCCGACCCTCAATGCGCTGTGTGCAAAGGGCTATCTGGCGATCACCTTCGACCAGGCGCTGACCAAGGAGCGCTATCAAGGTATCGTGCCGCTGGATGCGCGCTCGATCGGCGCTGCGGCCGAGCAGTATTTCCTCCAGTCCGAGCAGATTCCCAGCCTGATCCGGCTCGGCACCCAGCGCGACAAGGCGACCGGCAAGCTGATCGCCGGCGGCATTTTCCTCCAGCACCTGCCCGAGGGCGAGGCGGGGCGCGAACGGTTGCACGTGCGCCAGGATCATCCCGAATGGCAGCATGTCGAAGCGATGGGCGCGACGATGGGCGCGGACGAGCTCGCCGATTCCGGCCTTCCGCTCGAGAACCTCGTCTGGCGGCTGTTCAACGAGGAGCCGGAAGTGCGCATCCTGAGCGGGGCGGCGCTGTCGCGCGGCTGCCGCTGCGATGCTGCGTACATCCTGCAGGTACTCGCGAAGTTCCCCGAGTCGGAACGCGCCGAAATGGCCGACGAAGCGGGGATCATCACCGTGGACTGCGCTTTCTGTTCCAAGAAATTCCCGGTGACGCCGGGCGATCTCGTTTCACCGCCGTTGTAATCCAGAGCGAGCTGAACCATATCGCTGTCGCGTGCACGGGCGTGGATTGGGGCCGCCGTGCGCGCGGCGGTGGGGAGTTGTTATGGTGTTCAGGCGTAGCATGCGTTCGGCTGTGGCCGTTGCTTTGCTCCTGTTCCTCAGCGGGGGCGCGTCCGCGCAGCGGCATCCCGCGCTCACTGCACTGGGCGGCGTGGAACTCGGCCAGTGGCAGCTCAAGAGCCCTGAAGGGGGCATGCGCAAGATGTGCGTGAGCGCGCGCTGGATGCTGCTCCAGCCGATGCACGGCACCGCGCAGTGCGAGCATTTCGTGATGGAGAACACGCCGAGCTCGGCGACGATCCGCTACACCTGTCCCAACCACGGGCACGGGCGCACCAGACTTTCGGTCGAAACGCCGCGACTGGTGAATATCGAAACGTCCGGGGTCGCCGATGGTTCGCCCTTCTCGCAGCAGTTCGAGGCGCGCCGCGTCGGGACCTGCGGCTAGCGGCCCGTCCTCCGGGATCGTCCCGTTTTGATTCATGGCGCGAAACGCGCTAGCGGGCCGGCGATGACGAAAAGCGTAGCAGTCGCCCTGGTTTCCGGAGGGCTCGATTCGATGGTTTCCGCCGCGCGGGCGCGCGAGGACGGGCATCGGCTGCTCGCGCTCTCGGTCGATTATAACCAGCGCCATCAGGTCGAGCTGGCGGCCGCGCGCCGGATCGCCGCCGCGCTGGGGGCGGAGCGCCACGTCGTGCTTCCGCTCGACCTGCGCGCCTTCGGCGGATCGGCGCTCACCGCCGATATCGACGTGCCGAAGGACGGCGTGGTCGAGGGCGACATTCCGGTCACCTATGTCCCCGCGCGCAACACCATCTTCCTCAGTCTCGCGCTCGGCTGGGCCGAGGCGGCGGGCGCGCGCGACATCTACATCGGCGTCAACGCGCTCGATTATTCGGGCTATCCCGATTGCCGGCCGGAGTTCATCGAAGGGTTCGAGAAGCTCGCCGAGCTCGCCACCAAGGCAGGCGTGGAAGGCGAGCCCTTCCGCATCCGCGCGCCGCTGCAGCACATGACCAAGGCCGATGTGGTGCGCGAGGCGGCGCGACTGGGGCTCGATGCGGGGATGAGCTGGTCGTGCTATGACCCGGCGCCGGGCGGCGTGCACTGCGGCCTGTGCGACAGCTGCCGGCTGCGCGCCAAGGGGTTCGAGGAAGCCGGCATTCCTGATCCCACGCGCTACGCCGTGGAGCCCTGAGGTCCGGACCATGAGCTATGCGGTCAAGGAAATGTTCCTCACGCTTCAGGGCGAGGGGGTGAACGCCGGCGCACGAGCGGTTTTCGTGCGCTTCGCGGGGTGCAACCTATGGTCGGGACGCGAGGCGGACCGGGCGAGCGCGGTGTGCCGCTTCTGCGATACCGACTTCGTGGGGACCGACGGGCTAGGCGGGGGCAGGTTCGCCGACGCCGATGCGCTGGCTGACGCCGTCGTGGGCCATTGGGGCGAGGGGGACGAGGCGCGCTTCGCGGTGCTCACCGGCGGCGAGCCGATGCTCCAGGTGGATGATGCGCTGGTGGAGGCGCTTCATGCGCGCGGCTTCCGCATCGCGATCGAGAGCAACGGCACCCTGCCCGCGCATCCGGGGATCGACTGGGTGTGCATCAGCCCAAAGGCGGGCAGCGAAGTGGTGCAGCGCTCGGGCGACGAGCTGAAGCTGGTATGGCCGCAGGTGGGCACCGACCTGGACGCGATCGAAGGCTGGGACTTCCGCCACTTCCTGGTCCAGCCGATGGACAGCGCGGAGGGGGAGGCCAACACCCGCGCCGCGATTGCGCTGGCGATGGAGCGGCCCAAATGGCGGCTCACGCTCCAGACGCACAAGCTTCTGGGGCTGCGGTAGGAATCAAGCCCTCTCCCGCTTGCGGGAGGGGGTTGGGTGAGGGTGAGTAAGGGAAGCGAGGGCAAACCTTCCCTTACTCACCCTCACCCTCCCACCGGCTGCGCTGGCGGGCCCCTCCCTCTCCCGCAGGCGGGAGAGGGATCGTCACCTAACCGATCGCGCCGCAGCGCCGGGCCTGGTAGCGGTCCTTCTTCCAGCAGCGCTTGTCGCCGAACGCGGGGAGCGGACCGAAGGGCGGAAGCGTGTAGCCCGAGGTGCTGCGAAACTGCTCGCCCCAGGGCGCCAGGCTGGCGCGCAGCTCGCGCATCCGCGCCTGGGCGAGATCGCCGAATTTGCCGCGGCGCGTGAACAGCGCCTCATGGCTGATTGAGGCAGCGGTCTGGCAGAAAGTGAGCTGCGCCGAGACGGTGGAAAAGCTCGAGTAGACGCGGGTGCCGTACTTATCGAGCTCGGTCTGACCCGCCTTCGCGTTCTTGTTGGTTCGAACGAAATATTTCTCGAGCGTTCCATAGGATTCACGCAGTTCGACTGCATGATCCTTGAGGATCGCGTTGTAATTGGGAAGCGTCAGCAGCGTCGGTTCGAACTGGCACTGGAGTGCGGCGACGTTGAGCGCGGCGCGCAGGTTCCACACCAGCGCGGCGCGCAGCTCGGCGCCCGTTGCGCCCGGCAGCGCCGGACCGGTCATGCCGGGCTCCGCCCCCGTTACCGGCGTGCCGGTGAGATTGGCCGACTTGAGGAAGAACTGCGCCGAAGCCGGAGCTGCGACGAGCATGCCGGCCGCAGCGGCCAGCACGATGGTTATACGCGAAACAAGCATCCTGCCCTCTCAAACCCCTATGCCGCTGTGGTTAAGGGTTTTCGACTCCGCGCCCAAGCCCTTTTTCTCCCAAGGGTCGGCCGGGCGGCGATTTCAGTGCAGGACCAACGAAAAAGGGCCGCCCGGTTTCCCGAGCGGCCCTTTCGAAACACGCTTCCGCGCGATGATTACATCGCGTTGGTGGTGGTGTTCTCGACGATCGTGCTGTTGGTGTCGACAGTGGTGTTGTCGAGCGGAGCAGCGGTGTCGATGTTGGTGACCATCGTGTCGGTCGCGCCGACGTTCTCGGTCGGGACGATCTCGGTGGTGTTGGTGACGTTGGTCGCAGACTCGTTGCTGGTGCACGCCGAGGCCAGGAGGGCCGCGCCGGCGATCATCGAACCTGCAACGATCTTCGAAATGACTGCACGCATGTAATAGCTCCCTAGATAGTGGATTTGGACGACGAACAAGCCGTTTAATACCCAAACCGGGGTGGACATTAGTCGGTTTGAGTCGGGCCCTCAAGGGTCGTTTTGAATCGGCACCAATGAGAGAGCGTCCAAAAACGGCGAGAATGTGGCAGCAAGCGCGGAATCGAACGCCTTAGGGGTGACCGGTTTGCCCAGCGCGGCGGCGCTGGTGACCGGGAATTCGGCGATGCCGCACGGGACGATCCCGCCGAAGTGCGCCAGATCGGGATCGAGGTTCACTGCAAAGCCGTGGAGCGTGACCCATTGGCGGATGCGCACCCCGATCGCGCCGATCTTGGCCTCCTGCCCGCGGTCGAGCGTCCAGATGCCGATCCGGCCGGGCGCGCGGAACGCCTCGATGCCGCATTCGCCGAGCGCTGCGATCACCCAGCCCTCGACCGCGTGGACATAGCCCCGCACGTCGCGGCGGCGCTCGCGCCGCAGGTCGAGCACGAGATAGCCGATGCGCTGGCCGGGGCCGTGATAGGTATAGCGGCCGCCGCGCCCGGTGCGGTGGACGGGAAAGCGGGGGTCGAGCAGCTCGGCGGTGTCGGTCGCGCTGGTGCCGGCGGTGTAGACGGGCGGGTGCTCGAGCAGCCAGATCAGCTCGCCGGCCTCGCCCTTGGTGACGGCCGCGGCGCGCGCCTCCATCGCGGCGAGCGCTTGCGGGTAATCGACCCGCCCGGGCTCGACGCGCCATTCGATGCCGGGGGGGAGGTTTGCAGGCAGGGACGTCATGCGCGCCGATTGCGCCCCCGCGCGGTTTTGCGCAAGCGGGCGAAGCCATTGGCAATGCACCGCGCGGCCGCTAATCACGCGGACGCAAAGGGAGGGTTTCATGGTCGCGATGGGAAACGTCTGGGATCGCACCGCGGAGTTCCTGAGCGAGAACGTCGCCGCCATCCTGCCGATCGCGCTTGTCGCCTTCTTCATTCCGACATCGATCACGGGCAGCCTGGAGCCCGCGCGTGCGACTGGGGGCGAGGGGTTCAAGCTGGGCTTCGGCGCGATGCAGCTGGTCTTCGCGATCCTCTCGCTCTGGGGCTCGCTGGCGATCACCGCCTTGGCGCTCGACGCCGGCAAGGCGTCCGCCGCTGCAGGGGTTGCGCTGCGGCGGCTGCCGGCGATGCTGGTCGTGGCAATCGTGATGTTCGTGGCGATCGGCGTGCTCGCCGCGCCGATCGGCGTGATGCTGGCGCGCGCCGGCATCGACTTCATGGCGCCCGAGGACATGAGCAATTTTCAGCTCGGCCCCGCGACCGGCGGCGCGATCGCACTCTATGCGCTGGTGCTCGTGGTGGTGCTGTTCTGGCTTGGCGCCCGGCTGATCGTCGCGACCGCGGTGATCGTGCGCGAGGGGCGTGTGCTCGGCGCGCTGGGGCGCTCGTGGCAGCTGACGCGGCGCCATGCGCTGCGCATCATCGGCGTGCTCATCCTCTATGTCATTGTCGCCTGGGTCGCCTATCTCGCCGCGACTGCGGTGTTCGGCAGCATCTTCGCGCTGGTCGCCGGCGGCGAGGGTGAGGGAGTCACGCTGGCGAGCGTGCTCACGTCGATCGTCGCGGCGGCGGTGCAGGCCGGCTTCTCGGTGCTCGGCGCGGCCTTCACTGCGAAGCTCTATCTCGCGCTCGCCGCGGAGACGAGCCTGGGCGACGCGTCCGCCGCGGCATGACTCCAGGCTTCGCCCGCGTCCTGAGCGACGCGGCATCCCTCTGGCGCAGCGAGCGCGAGCTGCTGGCGCGGGTATCCGGGCTGTTCTTCTTCGTGCCGATGCTGGGGGTGGTGCTGCTGCTCGCCGACAGCGGCTTCGGCAAGGATCTGGCGCCCGAGCAGTTCCGCGAGGCGCTGCTCGCGTTCCAGACCAGCTATTTCCTGCCCGTGCTGCTCGCCAGCGTCGCGCTCGATTTCGGCACCTTCGCGGTGCTCAACCTCTTCCTCCAGGGCGGCGGGCGCACGCTGGGGGAGGTGCTGCGGATCACGCTGCGCCGGTTCCTGCCGTTCCTGGCGATCACGATCGTCGCGGGCATGTTGTTCAGTATCGGCCTGTCGCTGTTCGTGCTGCCGGGACTGTTCTTCTTCGCGCGGACCTGGCTCGCCGCGCCTGCCTTCGCTGCCGCACCCGAGCGCGGGCCCTTCGCGGCATTCGTCGAAGGATGGCGCCGCAGCGCCGGCCTCACCTGGCTGCTGATCCTGGCGCTGGTGGGGGCGGTGCTGGTGCCGGCGCTGTTCGCTTCGATGCTGGCGGCGGGGCTGCTGGCGGGCGTGGGCGTGGCGATCGGCGCGTTGCAGGGAGCGACGATCGCTGCCCATTTGATCGCCGCGGGAATCGGCGCGCTCGCCTGGGCGTGGCTCGCAGTGCTGCGCGTCGCGCTCTACCGCTCGACCGAGACCAGCAAGGGAATGTGAGGCGCCGCCTCGGGCGGCAATATCCCGGCCGCGCGCGGATCGGCGAAAGTCTCGATCGTGCGCTTGTACGGCACGAAGCCGTGGCGGCGGTAGAAGCCGAGCGCGGCGGGGTGATCGAGCGTGCAGGTGTGCACCCACACGCGCGTGATCCCCTTGCGCCACGCGAACCCCAGCGCCTGCGCCATCAACCAACTGCCGTTGCCCTTGCCCGTGAGTTCGGGGACCAGCCCGAAATAGGAGAGCTCGCAGGTCGCCTCGGTGCGGAAATCGAGCTCGAGCATGCCGATCTCGATCCCGGCGCGGTCGGTGACGGCATAGACTTCAACTGCCGGGTCATCGAGGATGCGGCGCAGCGCGACCTCCTCCATCACCAGCCGCGAGAACCAGAGCCACGGCCCGCCGACGCGGCGAAAGAGCACGCGGTATTTCTCGCTCGCCGGGGCCTGCCAGCGGGTGAGGCGAAGCGGCGAAGGCGGCACGGGCCGCAGCGGCGGCCGGGCGCGCATCTCGAGCGACGTGACCACCGTCGCGAGCTGGTCGTTGGCGACGGGGATCAGACCCATGTCGCGACGGGGGGCAGGCTCATCAGGATCGCGTCGATGTTGCCGCCGGTCTTGAGCCCGAACAGCGTGCCGCGATCGTAGATCAGGTTGAACTCGGCATAGCGGCCGCGCCATTCGAGCTGGCGCGCCTTGTCGGCGTCGCTGAACGCCATTCCCATCCGGCGGCGCACGATCCGCGGGAAAACGTCGAGGAACGTGCGGCCGACGTCCTGGGTGAAGGCGAAGTCGGCCTCCCATTCGCCCTCGAGGTGATCGTAGAAGATGCCGCCGACGCCGCGGTGGACCTTGCGGTGGGGGATGTAGAAATAATCGTCCGCCCATTGCTTGAAGCGGGGATAGTAACTGGTGTCGTGCCGGTCGCACGCCAGCTCCAGCGCGGTATGGAACTCGGCGGTGTCCTCGCCATAGGGAATCGGCGGGTTGAGGTCCGCGCCGCCGCCGAACCAGCGCTTGGTGGTGCACAGGAAGCGGGTGTTCATGTGCACCGCGGGCACGTGCGGGTTCGCCATGTGCGCGACCAGGCTGATGCCGGTGGCGAAAAAGCTCGGGTCCTCGCCCGCCCCGTGGATCGACTTGGCGAAATCGCCTTCGAACGTGCCGCCGACGGTGGAGACATTGACGCCGACCTTTTCGAAGACCTTGCCCTTCATCACCCCGCGCACGCCACCACCCCCGGGCTCGCCCGAAGGATCGGCGCGTTCCCAGGCGAGATAGTCGAAGCGCGCATCGGAGCCCGCCTCGACTTCGATCGCCTCGAATTCGGCGCAGATCGCGTCGCGCAGGGTTTCGAACCAGGTGCGGGCGGCTTGTTGCTGTTGGTCGAGAGGCTTCATGCAGGGTGCGATGGCAATCGTGCGGGCGAAGTCAATCCCCGCCTCGCGTAGCCTCGCTGACGAAACGGAAGCTCTGGGCGACAATCCGACGGCTTTCGTTCGTATCGTTGTAGCCGTCGAAGCCGTGTTCGCTCTCTGGCGCGTTTACCAGGGTGACTGGCTGCCCAGCGGCGAGCGCCGCCGCGAGGAACCGGTCGATCGTCGCGTTGATCGCGGGGCTGTCTCGTCCCGCACGCGCGACGAGCGTCGGCACGCGCGGCGCTCCGACGCGCGCCACCGCCTCGGCCGGCGAGAAGGCGGGGAGCAATGCCGGGTCGTTCATCAGATCGGCTGACGAAAGTATGGGATAGTAAGCGACGAGGCAGGCGATACGCGGCGCATTCTCGCGAAAGGGCAGGGCGGCCAATCGGCCGCCTGCGGAAAACACCCAGAGGCAGATTCGATCCGGATCTATGCCGAGTGCGGGTGCCTCGGCCTGCAGATGCGCGAACAGCGCTTCGGTGTCGGCCATGCCGGTCCTGAGACCGTCAGCGCCGCGCGGATAGCGCTTGTCCGGCACGATGCCGACCATGCCATGCGCCGCGGCGAGCCGCCCGAGGTCCTGATACCAGGTCCAATCGCGGACATCGGAAGTGCCGCTGACGAAGACGATGGCGGGGCGCGCCTTGGCATCGGTGGCTGGCAGATAGGCGTCGTAAGCGAGCGGCGTACCCGCCGAATCGAAGCGCTGGTCCGCACGGACCTTAACCCTCTCCGTGCCGGCCACCCGATAGACCACACGCGTTTTCGAGGGGTCGCGCCGAGCTTCGTCCTGCGCGAGCACCGTGCAGGGGGCCAGCAATGCGGCCACGGCCAACCACCAAATCCGCATGGCAACCACCTCCAGCTCCCGCCGCGCCGATCGTGACCTTTTTCCGCGCCCCTGCAATATGAATTTCTCGCGCCATTATCCGGGCCAGCCGCGGGTCTGGCGAAGTGCTTCGCCCAGCGCGATGCCCGCGGCGATCGCGACGTTCAGCGAGCGGAAGCCGGGGGCGAGCGGGATGCGCACGGCGAGATCGGCGCGGGCATGGACGAAGTCGGGCGCGCCGGCGCTTTCGGAACCGAGCAGGAGCGTGTCGCCCGGCGTAAAGGCGGTGGCATCGAGCCGGTTGCCGCCGCGCGTGGTGAGCAAGACGATTCGGCCGGGGACCTGTTCGAGAAAGGCGTCCCAGTCGGCGTGGCGGCGGACTTGCGCCTGCGCGGCATAGTCCATTCCCGCGCGCGCAAGGGCGCGGTCGCTCCACGGAAAGCCCATTGGCTCGATCAGGTCGACTGCGACCCCGGTGCATGCGGCGAGCCGAAGGATCGTGCCGACGTTGCCGGCGATGTCGGGCTGGAACAGCGCGATGCGCATGGGGTGGGTAGAGTGCAGCGGCGGATTGGTCATCTGTCGTGGCTAGGCTGCCGCCTGCACCGTCTCGGCGAGATACGGCGCCACCACCGCCAGCGCGCGATCGACGTACATGTCCTTCTCGCCGACCGGTGCGACATAGTGGATCGCCTGCCGGGCATCTTCGACGCTCGCCAGACGTGCGATCATCCAGGTAGCGAGATATTGCGACGCCAGGCATCCGCCCGCAGTCGCCACATTGCCATGCGCGACGAAGGGCGCGTCGAGCACCTCCACCCCTGCCTCGACCACCCAGGGCTTGGTGGTGAGATCGGTGCAGGCGGGAAGCGAGCCGATCAGGCCGAGCCTGGCGAGCATGAGCGTGCCCGAGCATTGCGCGCCGATCAGCTGCCGCTTTGGATCGAGCACGATACGCGAAAGGAGCTCGGAATCGGCAGCCAGCTCGCGCGTCCTGATCCCGCTGCCGATCAGCACGGCATCTGCCTCCGCGGCGAATTCGAGCGGCTTCTGGCGCTCGATCGTCACTCCGTTCATCGACGTCACCTGCGCGCTGGGGGCGGTGATGTGCGCCGTCCATCCCTTAGCCTTCAGCCGTTTGAGGATCGCGGCCGCGACGAACGAGTCCAGCTCGTTGAAACCGTCGAATGTGAGAACCGCGATCTGCACCTGCGCCTCCGGGCGATGGGAAAGGATGTCCGGCGTAGCAGAGCCGCTTCGCCGGCTAAAGGCGAAGCAGCGGCGTGCCGGTGCGCTCCCGGTTACGGCACCGTCAAAATCCCTGTTGGCAAAGCCGCTTCGCCACGTCTATCAGGCCGCCCAAGCCACCGGGGGCACTCGGGCGGCTCTGGGCGTGTATGCGCTCGCGTCCCGTTTCTCCGCACATCCGCGCGGCAAGTATCGAAGTGCAAGGGCTGAAGCATGGCAACGCTTGAAGATGGTGTTTCCCCGACCCAGACGGTGGTCCCGCCGGGCGAAGTGGTCGAGAACCCCCGCCGGCGCGACTATCTGAAGGTCGCCGCCGTCTCGTTCGCGGGCGTCGGCGCGGGTGTGGCCGTGCTGCCGCTGATCAATTCGATGAACCCTTCGGCCGATGTGCTCGCGCTTTCGACCACCGAGCTCGACGTTTCGGCGATCGAGCCGGGCCAGGCGATCAAGGCGAGCTTCCGCAAGCAGCCGCTGTTCGTGCGCAACCTGACTCCGCAGGAAATCGCCGAGGCGGACAAGGTGCCGGTATCGTCGCTGCGTGATCCGCAGACGCTCGCCGAGCGCACCAAGGAAGGCAAGCAGAACTGGCTGATCACGCTGGGCGTGTGCACGCACCTGGGCTGCGTGCCGCTGGGTGCGGGCGAGGGCGAGAATCGCGGCCCCTTCGGTGGCTATTTCTGCCCGTGCCACGGCTCGGCTTACGACACCGCCGGCCGCATCCGCCAGGGTCCGGCGCCCACCAACCTGGTGGTTCCCGATTATGAATTCACGTCCGACACTGTCGTCGTGGTCGGTTGAGGATAGACGCAGATGAGCTTCCCCTGGGCACGCCATTACGAACCCAAGAACCCGGTGATGCAGTGGATCGACAGCCGTCTTCCGCTGCCCCGCTTCGTCTATAACGCGGTCGGCGCCGGCTATCCGGTGCCGCGCAACCTCAATTATTTCTGGAACTTCGGCGTGCTCGCCGGGGTGGCGCTGGTCGTCCAGATCGTCACCGGCATCGTGCTCGCGATGCACTTCCACTCGTCGGCCGCCGGCGCGTTCGAATCGATCAACGGCACGATCATGCGCGACGTGAACGCCGGCTGGTTCCTGCGCTTCGCGCACGCCAACGGCGCCAGCATGTTCCTGCTGGTGGTCTATATCCACATCTTCCGCGGCCTTTATTACGGATCGTACAAGGCGCCGCGCGAGATGGTGTGGCTGATCGGCGTGGTGATCTTCCTGCTGCTGATGGCCACCGCGTTCATGGGCTATGTGCTTCCTTGGGGCCAGATGAGCTTCTGGGGTGCGCAGGTGATCACCGGATTCTTCTCGGCGATCCCGGTCGTCGGCGAATGGATCCGCGTGTGGCTGCTCGGCGGCTATGCGCCGGACGATGCCGCGCTCAACCGCTTCTTCTCGCTCCACTATCTGCTGCCGTTCGTGATCGCGGGCGCCGTGATCCTGCACATCTGGGCGCTCCACATCCCTGGCTCGGGCAACCCGACCGGCGTGGAAGTGAAGGGCGAGCAGGACACCGTTCCGTTCCACCCGTACTATACGGCGAAGGACGGCTTCGGCGTGGGCGTGTTCATGATCGTCTTCGCGACGCTGATCTTCTTCTACCCGGACCTGCTGGGCCACCCGGACAACTATATCGCGGCGAACCCGCTCTCGACGCCCGCGCACATCGTCCCCGAATGGTATTTCTGGCCGTTCTACGCGATCCTGCGCGCCTTCACCGCCGACTTCATCATCGCGGCGAAGCTGTGGGGCGTGGTGGCGATGTTCGGCTCGATCATCCTGCTGTTCTTCCTACCCTGGCTCGACAAGTCGCCGGTTCGCTCGGCAAACTTCCGCCCGGCCTACCGGGTCGCCTTCTGGGTGCTCGTGCTCGACGTGCTGGTGCTCGGCTATTGCGGCGGCTCGGCGGCGACGCCCGGGATCGTGGTGACCAGCCAGATCGCGGCCGCTTATTATTTCGCGCACTTCCTGATCATCGTTCCGATCATCTCGCGTCTCGAAACGCCGAAGCCGCTGCCCAACTCGATCACCGAGGCAGTGCTGGGCGACAAGGGCGGCTCGCGGATGAGCGAAACGGCACTGAGCGCGTAAAGGGGACTTGGATCAATGCTTCCGTTGTTCATCCGCTCGATCAAGTTCCTGATCGGTGCCGCGTTCATCTTCGTGCTCGGCCTCGCGCTGTTCGGCACGGTCAAGACCTGGATCCAGGAACCGCCGGCCGAAACCGCCGAAGAGGCGATGCACAAGCATCCCAAGCATCTCGACCTGCCGTCGAACGGGCCGCTCGGCAAGTTCGACCTGGCCCAGCTCCAGCGCGGCTTCCTGGTCTATGAGAAGGTCTGCGCGAGCTGCCACTCGCTGAACCTGGTGGCGTTCCGCAACCTCGCCGACCTCGGCTACTCCGAAGCCGAGATCAAGAAGATCGCCAAGGACTGGCCGATCAAGCAGCCGGTGCAGGACCCCAAAGCGGGCACCTGGGGCGAGCGCGACAATCTGCCTTCGGACCGCTTCCCCAAGGTCTACTATCCGGGCACCGGCACGCCGCCGGACCTGAGCCTGATGACCAAGGCGCGGCACGATGGCGCGGCATATGTCTATTCGCTGCTGACCGGCTATAACGAGAAGCCTTCGGCGGAAGCGCTGAAGCACTTCCCGGAATTCGCGAAGACTCCCGACGGGATGTACTTCAACCCCTATTTCGCCAACCTCAACATCTCGATGCCGCCGCCGCTGACCGGCGACGACCAGGTGACCTATACCGACGGTACTCGCGCGACGGTGGACCAGATGGCGAAGGACGTTTCCGCGTTCTTCGTCTGGACCGCCGAGCCGACGATGCAGAGCCGCCACCGCGCAGGCCTGGCGGTGGTCGCCTTCCTGCTTATCGCGACGGGGCTCGCCTATGGCGCGTACCTGACCGTATGGCGGGGCGTGAAGCACTGAGAGGTGCGCCCAGCGCATCGCTGATCTGACGGAACCCCGCCGAAGCATCGCTTGGGCGGGGTTCCTGCTTTTGGGGAGATTTCCATGGCGCAGGACAACGAAGACATCCGCTCGCGCATCCGCACCATCCCGGATTTCCCGAAGCCGGGGATCCAGTTCCGCGACATCACCACGTTGCTGCTCGATCCCGAGGGGCTGCGACTGACCGTGGAGCGGATGGCAGAGGGAATCGAAGGGCAGGTGGACCTGGTGGCGGGGATCGAGGCGCGCGGTTTCCTCTTTGCCGCCGCGGTCGCCTATCGGCTCGGCACCGGCGTGCTGCTGATCCGCAAGGACGGCAAGCTTCCTGGCGCGACGATCGCCGAGGATTATGCGCTCGAATACGGCACCGACCGGATCGCGATCCACGCCGATGCCTGTGCGCCGGGTGCGCGGGTGCTGCTCGTCGACGATCTGATTGCCACCGGAGGCACCGCGCGCGCGGCGGTGCGGCTGCTGCGCAAGGCGGAGGCGGTAGTGACGCAGGCGGCGTTCGTCGTCGACCTGCCCGAGCTCGGTGGCGCCGATGCGCTGCGCGGTGATGGAATCGCGGTCAACGCCCTGGTCGCCTTCGACGGTCATTGAAGCGCCGGAACAACGAATATAGCCTCAGCGTTCTCAGATCCTTAGCCGCCAGAGTGCGTCGCTGGAGCACCGTAGCGGCAGGATAGCGCGAAAGGTTGTGGTGATGTTGTTCCGCCGCGTTAGCGCCCTGGGCCTGTTGCTCGCCCTGGGCCTTGGCACCGCCGCCTGTACCGAAGACGGCTACGGATATTCGGGCATCTCGCTCGGCTATGGCAGCCCGGGCTATTATGATTATGCCTACAGCCCGTCCTATTATGGCTGGTACGGCGACTATTATTACCCGGGCTCGGGCTATTACGTCTACGACCGCGGCCGGCGTCCGCATCGCTGGAACGAAGGGCAGCGGCGCTATTGGGAAACGCGGCGCAACGCCTGGCGCGGCGATCGGCGGTGGGGTCGCGAGAACTGGGGCGACTTCGGCCGCGACCGTCGCGGAGCGTACCGCAGGCCAGACGGCGGCCGTCCGGATTACCGCGGGGATGGTCGCCGGGGCCGCCCCGATTTCGGACGGGACCAGCGGCGGCCGGATTGGAACGGTCAGCGCCGCGGCAGCCCGCGCTTCCGGCGTGACTGACTCGCCTCAAGCAGGCCGGCGGCGTAGCAGCGCGCGGGCGATGAAGCGAAGCACCGACTCGTCGTTCTGGTTGAAGACTATCATCTGGGTGCGCAGGCTGCCCATTTCGGGCTTGCTGCGCGACGGCGTGACTTCGAGCACTTCGGTCTCGCAGCGGAGCACGTCGCCGGGATGGACCGGCTTGAGCCAGCGCAGCTCGTCGATTCCCGCGGCGCCCAGGCTCGCCTGCGGATCCTCCTTCATGTGCTCGACGAGCATCGCCATCGTCATAGCGCAAGTGTGCCAGCCGCTCGCCGCCAGCCGGCCGAAGTGCGTGCGCGCCGCCGCCTCGTCGGAGAGGTGGAAGGGCTGGGGATCGTAGCGGCGGGCGAACTCCAGCACCTCGTCGCGGGTTACTTCATGGCGGCCGAAGCTGGCGCGGTCGCCCACCGATATGTCTTCCAGATAGCGCATGGTTTCAGTTTCGGATGAAAACCCATGTTTGGCAAGCCCGGACGGTTCAGCCGTGCACGCCGATCAGCATCCACACCGCCATGCCGATCATCATCAGATTCTCGGTGAGCGAAATGAACCCGAGCGGCACGTTGCTGTCGCCGCCCACGCACGCGCATTTGAGCTCGCGCCGATCGATGTAGACCGCCTTGAACACCGAGACTGCACCCACCGTGCCGATGAACAGCGCGAGCGGTGCTGCGAACCATGTCGCCACTCCCGCCACCATCAGCACGCCCGCAAGCCCCTCGGCAAAGGGATAGAGCGTCGCATAGGGGACCCAGCGCTGCGCGAGCAGGTCATAGCCGAGAAACATCGTCGAGAAGCTCGCCACGTCGCGCAGCTTGAACAGCGCGAGCAGACACATGGCGAAGGAAATGAACCAGACGAGCGCCTGGAGCGTGAAGGGCGTTCCCGCCGCGGCCTGGCTCGCTGCGAGCGCCATCACCGCGGCGGTGCCGAACAGCGCGATCACGGGCGCGTAGGTCAGCGCCTTGGGATCGCGCACCTTCAGCCCGAAATAGCGGCGAAGATCGTCATAGCCGCCAATCCGCTTGCCGCCGATGAAGGTCTGCGGAGTGGTGGGGACACCGTGCTCGGCCTTGAAGGCGTCGATCTCGGCGCGGGTGATGAGGTGGTGGTCCTCGACCTCGAACCCCTTGCGGCGCAGCAGATCGAGCGCGCGCAGCCCCCAGGGGCAGATGTGCTCGGGCGTGACCATGCGGTAGAGAACCGCGTTCTTTGCGTTTTCAGCCATGCCGACCCATATAGCGGCCGTACCATGGTACGGAGTCAAGGGCATGACGAGACTGACGATCGGCAAGCTGGCGCAAGCGGGCGGCGTGGGCGTCGAGACGATCCGCTACTATCAGCGCCGGGGCCTGATCGACGAGCCCGACCGCGGTTATATGGGGAGCGTGCGGCGCTATGGCGAGGGCGACGTGCGACGGCTGCGCTTCATCCGATCGGCGCAGGCAGCAGGCTTCACGCTCGAGCAGATCGGCGAACTGATCGAACTCGATGCGCGCGACGACCGGCCACGCGCCCGCGAGCTGGCCCGCGAGCGCATCTCGGCACTCGACGCGAGGATCGTAGAGCTGACGGCGGCGCGGGACGCGCTGCGCAGGCTCGCGCGCGAATGCGGATCGGGCGGCACGGGGCCGTGCCCGATCCTGACGGCGTTCGAAGCGTAGATCGAAAGATGGTCGCGACTCAGGGCTGGCTGCACGGCTTGACGGCATCGAAATAATTGTTCCCGCCCTCATCGACGCGGCAGCCGACCAGGTGCAATCCCGACGCTTCGAGGAGCCGCTGGTAGGTTTGTTCGCCGAGCGACATCGATCGCCGCCCGGTCAACGCGTCCGGCCATTCGCAAGGCTCGCGTGGCGCACTGAACAGAAACCGGCCCCCTGGCTCAAGCGCATCCGCCACACGACCAAGCAATTTGCGCTGATCGTCTGCGGAAAGCAGGAACAACAGGCCGATCGAAACCGCAGCATCGAAGCTACGACCGAAGAACGCGCTGTCCTGCGCGGCCTCACAGGCACTTGGCGCGTCCGGAAACCGGCGGCGGAATGTCGCTATCAATCTGGGCGATGCATCGATCCCGAAGACCGTGAACCCCTCTTCGACGAGCACTTGCGCGATCGGCACTCCCGAGCCGCAACCGACGTCCACGACAGTGGCCGACAGCGGCAGATGGTCTCGAGCCCAGGAGCGGACGAGGCCTGTTCCGATGCCGGAGCGAGCCGCGATGAATTGCTCGGCAACTCCGTCCCAGCCTTCGGAGCGATCGATGGTCATGCGGCGCGCTTCCGGGCAGCGACTCTCGTCTCCTACTCTATTGAACCGGTGGCAGTTGGAAAGTCGGTGCCCCCAAACGGCCCGCTCTGTTGCCGGGCCGACGCGGAACTTCGGCACTCCACGGCGGGTTTGCGCGCCATGGCTACGCTGCACTCTTCGGTCGACCGTCCCGACGGCGGCAATTCGCGCCGGATCGCCGTGATGGCTCTGGCGGTGCTCCAGGTGCTGGTGCCGATCCTGCCCAGTCTCGGCATCGGAACGCAAGTAGGAGAGCGGTCCGATGCAGCGCATACGCTGATCACGCCCGCGGGCTGGGCCTTCTCGATCTGGGGGCTGCTCTATGCCGGGTCGCTCGCCTATGCCGTCTTCCAGACGATGCCGGCGCAGCGGGGCAATCCGCTGCTCGCGCGGATCGGCTGGCCGAGTGCGGGGGCGTTCCTGGGCAATGCGCTGTGGGCATTCTACACCCAGAGCTTCGGGCTCAATGCCGGATCGGTCGCGATCATCGTCTTCACACTGGGGTGCCTCCTGGTGGTCACCCGCAGCTTCGCGCGCGAGCCGGCATTCACGCTGGGTGAGCTGGCGCTGACCGTGGTGCCGCTGAGCGCGCTCGGCGGCTGGCTGACCGCGGCGACGATCGTCAACATCGCCGCGTCGCTGCAATTCCACGGCATCGAACTGGCGCCCGGCGCCGCAGCCGCGATGCTGGTTGCGGGAGGGGCGTTCGCCGCGGGAATGCTCGCGTTCGGCCGTGGCAATTTCTGGTACGCGCTTCCCTTCCTCTGGGCGCTGGCGGCGGTCCATGCCGAAGGCGGGCGTGCGAACGCGACGATCGGTACGACGGCGATCGTTGCCGCGCTGCTCGTGCTCGCCAGCGCGGCGATCCTGCTGATGCGGGGCGAAAATCGAGAGCGCTGGTTCCGCGCCGCCTGATGATCAGACGTTGAAGCGGAACAGCATCACGTCGCCGTCCTGGACGACATATTCCTTGCCTTCGGAGCGCAGCTTGCCCGCATCCCGCGCGCCGGCCTCGCCCTTGAACTGAACGTAATCCTCATAGCCGATCGTCTCGGCGCGGATGAAGCCGCGCTCGAAATCGGTGTGGATCGCGCCCGCTGCCTGGGGTGCCTTGGCGCCCACCTCGACGGTCCAGGCGCGCGCTTCCTTGGGGCCGACGGTGAAGAAGGTGAGCAAGTGGAGCAGCTTGTAGCCTGCGCGGATCACGCGGGCGAGGCCGGTCTCCTCCAGTCCCAGCTCGGCCAGGAACTCGGCGCGCTCGTCGGCGGGCATGGTCGCGATCTCGGCCTCGATCGCGGCGGAGACGACAACGGCCTCGGCACCCTCGGCTTTGGCCTTCTCGAACACCCGCGCCGAAAAGGCGTTGCCGTTCGCGGCATCCTCTTCGTTGACGTTACAGACGTAGAGCACGGGCTTGCCGGTGAGCAGCTGCGCCTGGGCGAGGACCCTGGCTTCCTCGGCGTCCTTCGGCTCGGTGAGGCGCGCGGGCTTGCCGTCACGGAGCAGATCGAGCGCTTGGCCAAGCACGCTCGCGGCGATCTTCGCCTCCTTGTCGCCCTGCTGGCCCTTCTTGATGTAGTTGGGGACGCGCTTCTCGAGGCTCTCGAGGTCGGCGAGCATGAGCTCGGTCTCGACCGTCTCGGCATCTGCGATCGGATCGACCTTGTTGTCGACGTGCTGGATGTCGTCGTTCTCGAAGCAGCGCAGGACGTGGACGATCGCGTCGACCTCGCGGATGTTGCCAAGGAACTGGTTGCCCAGGCCCTCGCCTTTCGATGCGCCGCGTACGAGCCCGGCGATGTCGACGAAGCCGAGCTGGGTTTCGATGATCTTGGCCGATCCGGCGATCTCGGCGAGCTTGGTGAGCCGCGGATCGGGCACGGCGACGTTCCCGACATTGGGCTCGATCGTGCAGAAGGGATAGTTGGCCGCTTGTGCCGCCGCAGTCTCGGTCAGCGCGTTGAAGAGCGTGGACTTGCCGACGTTCGGAAGGCCGACAATGCCGCAGCGGAAACCCATGGGAGAATAGCCTGTTCGTAGGAAAGGGAGATGGTGCGCCGATAGAGGGTTCGACGGGCATTTTCCAGCGTTTGAGAGGTGCGTTGACTTGGCTCGGCACTGTGACACACTCCCCCAAGCACAAGGGGAGTAAATATAATGAACAGGAGAGGAAGAACGGCCGCGCTGTTTTGCGCGGGGGCAGCGCTGGCACTCGGGCTCGGCGGGTGTGAAGACGCGGAGGCCGTCGCCAAGGCGGAAGCCGCAGCCAAGGCCAAGAAAATCGAGGCCGAACGTCTCGACAAGCAGAAGCGCAAGGCCGCGCACAACGTCGATTGTCTTACCGCGCTGCGCTGGCAAAAGGCCGCGCTCTCAACGCTGCCGATTGGCGATCTCAAGCTCTACGAAGATTATTATCGCGGCCAGCTGGACGAAACGGTGGGCGGCGCGATGATCACCAACGAAGGCGGCCCGACGCTCGCGCGCTCGACGATGCAGGACTATCTCGACTGGGCCTATGCCGAGAATGTCCGGACCAAGTTCGTGGCAGGCACCGAACCCAACGAGCGGGGGTATAATATCGTAACCGCGTGCGTGCTCGAAGCTGCCGAAGCGGGCCACGGGCCGCTCGCCGAAAAGGACAAGGTCGAGCGCATGCAGTATCTCCAGGCGCTGCGTGAGAAGCTCGACTCCTCGGGCGCCTGACCTTCGCACGAACGCTCCCCGCGGGTGCCCTGGCGCGTCCGTGGGGAGCGACGGGCTTCGACGATGCCGGTTGCTCGGATCAACCGGCCGTCCGCGCCAGCCAGTCGCGCAGCGCCGCGTTCACGGCATCGGGCCTCTCCCACGGAAGGAAATGACCGCCGTTCTCGATCTTCGCCAGCGTGAGATCGGGCACCAGACGGTCGAGGCCGTCGAGCTGGATCGGGAGCAATGCCCTGTCCTTCATTCCCCAGATCACCAGAGTCGGCTGTGCCACCAGCGGAAAGGGGCCGTCGATCCACGCCGGCCGCTCGACCTGTTCGCCCTCCGCCGGGACGACGATGCTGCTTGCGCGATACCAATTGAGCATCGCGGTCATCGCGCCGGGCTGGCTCCATTCGTCGAGATAGGCGGCCTTGTCCTCGCCCGCGACTGCGCTCACCAGATGCTGGGTGAAGGTCGAGGCGAAGAAGCGCTCGAGCCCGGCGCCGACGAGCCCCTGGTCGATGCTCGTGTCGCGAAAGGTGCGGATGTAGCGGCTGGCGCGGCGCTGTTCGGGATCGTCGAACAGCGAGCGCTGGAAGATCTGCGGATGCGGTCCGTTGACGATCGCCAGTCGGTCCACGCGGCCCGGATGCTGGAGCGCGGCCATCCAGGCGATCGCGCCGCCCCAGTCGTGGCCGACCAGCGTGAAGCGGTCGATGCCGAGCGCATCGGCTAGCGCCAGGAGATCGGCGACCGGCTTGTCGGGCGTATATTGTTCCACCCCCTCGGGCTTGGAAGAGCGGGCATAGCCGCGCTGGTCCGGCGCGATCACATGATGGTCGGCAGCGAGCATCGGGATCTGGTGGCGCCAAGTGCGATGCGATTCGGGGAAGCCGTGGAGCAGGAAGATCGGGGGGTTCTTCGGATCGCCTGCGATCGCGACGTCGAGCTCGACGCCGGTGGGAAGGGCGAAGCGTTCGAGGGCGAAATCCTTCTGCATCCTCACCTCCGTTCGCCCTGAGCCTGTCGAAGGGCGCATGCGAAGGCTGGGGGAAAAATCGCGCTTCTACAAGCTAGGCGCGGCCATCATGGATAGCTGACCGTCTTCGGGATCTCGGGGATGGGGATCCATTCCTTGTCGTCGCCCGGAACCTTAGGGAAGCGCCCGGCCTTCCAGTCTTCCTTGGCCTGGTTGATACGGTCGCGATCGGAGGAGACGAAGTTCCACCAGACGTGGCGCGGGGTGCGGAAGGCTTCGCCGCCGCACAGCATCACGCGGCCGCCCGCCTGCGAGCGCAGCGTCGCCGCCGTGCCGGGGCGGAGGACGTAAAGCGTCAGCGGCGCGAGCGGCATGCCGTCCAGGCTCGCTTCGCCCAGCGCCACGTACAGGGCCCGCTCATCGGCCTCGGGATCGATCGGGATGCTGCCGCCGGGCGCGAGCTCGATATCGGCATAGATGGTGCCGGCATAGGTGGTGGTCGGCGCCGCGGCGCCCCACAGGTTGCCCATGATCACTCGGGCACGTACCCCGGCGGCTTCGACGGTCGGAAGCTGGCCGGCGGCGACGTGCTCGAAGGCGGGGTCCATCTCCTCGACCGCCTCGGGCAGCGCTATCCAGGTCTGGATTCCCGAAAGCTCCGGTCCCTTGGCGCGTTCGGCGGAGGGGGAGCGCTCCGAGTGGACGATGCCGTTGCCCGCGGTCATCAGATTGACTGCGCCCGGCTCGATCGTGGCGAAGGTGCCGAGCGAATCGCGATGGTCGATCGCGCCGGCGTAGAGATAGGTGACGGTGGCGAGATTGATGTGCGGATGCGGGCGGACGTCGATCCCGTTGCCCACATCGAGATGCGCCGGCCCCATCTGGTCGAAGAAGATGAAGGGGCCGACCATGGTGCGCGGCCGCGACGGCAGTGTGCGATGGACCTTGAACCCGCCCAGGTCGTGCGTGGTGGGTTCGATCGTCTGGATGAACAGGTCTTCGCGCATCGCTTCCTCCGGCTGGTGTTCGGCATAGCCCGCGGAGGCACGCGGCGACAATCACCCGATCGCGTGGCACCCGATCGTGTGGCTCATCCGGCGTCGAGCTCGGGATAGTGACGGAAGATGCCCTGGGTGTTGAAGCCGATTCGCCGATCGCTGGCACAATAGGCGGCGACGCCGGGGAGCGCCGCGACGTGATCGCGGATCGTGGCGAGCCTGGGATAATTCCCCTCGATCGCCTTCATCCGCCGGGGGAACATATAGTGCAGCCCCTCGATCAGCTGGAAGATCGAGGTGTCGCCATAGCTCCATGCGTCGCCCGCAAGCCACTCGCCCTGCACCGAACGCTCGAACCAGCCGAGGAACTTGGGCATCCGCTCTTCGCAAAATTCCTGCGCGAAGCGTGCGGCCTCGGCCTTCTGGTCCTCGTAATAGAGGCTGGTGCCGACGGGGTGATGGACCTGGTGCACCTCGGCGACGAAATCAGTGATGGTGAGCTGGACTTCGTGGAGCCAGTAGCGACCCGCCGGATCTTCGGGGGCGATGCCGTGCCTGTCCCCCAGATAGAGCAGGATGTTGGCGACCTGCGAGAGCACCATGTCGCCGGTGTCGAGATACGGCGGGGCGAAGGGCGGGTGATCCTGGCGTGCTTGCATGTCGGCGATCAGCGCGTCCGAGCCCCGCTCGCGCGCCATGTCGACATAGGCGATCTGCGCCGCCTCCATCGGCAGCCGGACGAACTCGCCCCGACCCTGGATCTCGGCCCAGTACCAGAGCTTGTACGTCGTCATATTCACTCTCCCGGAGCGCGTGCCCTGATCGCTAGCGCGTGGATGCGGCCGGCGAGCAGATCGGCGAGCGCGTTGTTGACCAATCGCTGGCGCTGAACGCGCGAAAGTCCCTGGAAGGCCCCGCTTTCGATCGCCACCGTCCAATGCGACTCGCCGGTGCCGTCGTCGCCGAGATGGCCGCTGTGATGGTGGCTGTCGTTGATCACTTCGAGCTGCGTCGGGGCGAGCGCGGCGATCAGACGGGCGGCGATGATGTCGGCGAGTGCGCCGCTGGAAGGGTCGGTCATGGCGCCTATATAGGCGGTTTGTTCGAGGGAGGTAGCGTGGCTGACGGGCAGCCGAAAAAGGATCGACCGAACGCACGTTTCCACGGCCGCGTGGAAGCGGAGGGAAGGCTGTGCGCCGAGCCGGGCTGTGCCGAGCCGGGCGAGTTTCGTGCGCCGAGCGCAGCACCGCGCCACGGATTCGACGGGCCTGGAGACTATCGCTGGCTCTGCCTCGATCACGTCCGCGCGTTCAATTCGGGATATAATTTCTTCGCGGGCATGAGCCCCGACGAAATCCATGACGCGCAACGACCGTTCGCCGGGTGGGAGCGCGAAACCCGCGCGTTCAACGCGACCGGCGGTGCCGACCGGCCGCCGCGCTGGGCCGATTTCTCCGACCCGCTCGACGCGATCGGCGCGCGTTTCCGCGACCGCATGAAGGATCGCGGCGAGCGCAAGGACGGCAAGCCGCTTTCGGGCCGGGATCGCGAGGCGCTCACCACGCTTGCGCTCGAGATCGATGCCGACCGGATGGCGCTGCGAAAGCGCTATTCGGAGCTGGTCCGCCGCTACCATCCCGACCGCAACGGCGGCGACCGCAGCCACGAGGCCAAGCTCCAGCGAGTGATCGAGGCGTATCAGCAGCTCAAGAGCTCACCGGCGTTCGCCTAGCAGCTGGGTTGCTCAGCTGGCCGATGGCTTGTTGACTGCCAATTGCGCATCGAAGGCGCGCCTGTAGGCGGGGCGCGCCTCGCCGCGGGCGACATAGGCGGCGAGGGTCGGATATTCGTCCAGCAACCCCGATGATCTCGACCTGAGAAGCACCGAGATCATCATCAGGTCGCCTGCGCTGAACGCGCCGTCGAGCCAGTCCGTGTCGCCGAGGCGAAGCGCGAGCTGGCCCAGCCGATCACGGACGCGATCCTCGACGATCGGCATGCGCGCCGAGGCCCATGGCTTGTCGCTCTCGAGAATCCTGGCGTTCGCGAGCTCTATGATCGGCGGCTCCACCGTGCTCAGCGCGGCGAACATCCAGGTGATCGCGCGTGACCGGGCATTCGGATCGTTCGGGAACAGGCCTGCATGCCGCTCCGCGATATGGAACACGATCGCCCCAGTCTCGAAGAGCGCGAGATCGCCTTCCTCATAGGTGGGGATCTGACCGAAGGGGTGCAGCGCGAGATGTGCGGGCTCCTTCATCGCCCCGAACGAAACCGGGCGAACCTCGTAGGGCTGGCCGACTTCCTCCAGCGCCCAGCGGACGCGCGTATCGCGCGCCAGCCCCTTGCCGCCATCGGGCGACCGTTCAAAGGCGGTGATGGTGACGGACATCGCGAGCTGCTCCTTAGCGCAGGTGCCGATGCGCTCAGGCGCCGACGCTCTCGGCGATGCGCTTCGCTACCGCTTCCCATTGCTCCGCGACCTTGCTCCAGCCCTGGTGGAAACCCATCGCTTCGTGCTGGGCGCGCGCTTCCTCGGTCCAGTGGCGCGCGCGGCCGCGGTAGAGCGTCTTTCCGCCCGGCTGCGGCTCGAACTCGAACGATCCGACCATGAACGGCCCGGCCGGGTCCCAGCCCTTGGTGAAGGCATCGGTGAAGACGATCAGCCGTTCGGGGATCACTTCCAGATAGACGCCGTCGTTGGGCATCACTTCGCCGTCCGGGCCGTACATGGTGATCGCCGCGCGTCCGCCCGCGCGCAGATCCATCTCTGTCACCTCGGCGCGCCAGGGCGGCGGGCAGAACCATTCGCCGAGGTGATCGGTATAGGCGCGCCACAATGCGCTGGCAGGCGCGTCCATCAGGCGCTCGACGACGAGCTCATGGGCTGACATTGCTTCTCTCCTTGTGGTTTCGGTTACTTGGGCGCGACGAGGCCGAAGCCGGCGCCCTGCGGATCGGTGGAAAAGAAGACGCGCTCGCCGCCGGGCACTTCCATCGGATCGTGCATTGGCGTGCCGCCATTGGCCTTCACCTTCTCGAACGCCTCCTCGATGTCGGGGACGCGGAAGTAGAAGTTCCAGCCGATCGGGTTTTCGGCTTTCTCGCGCGGCATCATCGCGCCCCAGACCTCCGCTTCGCCGTCCGGGGTGAGGAAGCTATAGTCTCCCCACGGCATCGGCATCGCGCCGGCCTTTTTCCAGCCGAACACCTTGCTGTAGAAATCGAATGCGGCGGCATCGTCGCTCGTCTGCAGCTCGTTCCAGCTACCCTTGCCGAGCTCCATCCGGCCATAGGCCTTGCTGGGCTCGGGACTCTCGCCGCGCATCACGTAGAATTTGGCGCCCTGGGGATCCTCGACCAGCGCCATCCGACCCACCTGGTCCATGGTCGTGGGCGGCATATGGACCTTGCCGCCGAGCGACTCGATCTTCGCCACGGTCGCGTCGACATCGTCGACGCCGATGTAGCCGAGCCAGGCGGGAGCAGTGGGCATCGGGTTCTTCATCAGGCCGCCGACGCCGTCGCCGCCAGCGTTGAGGATCGTGTAATCGCTCGGTGCGCCTTCGAACTTGCTCGGAGTCCAGCCAACGACCTTGGTATAGAAATCGAGCGCGGCATCGGCGTTGGTGGTGAGCAGCTCGTACCAGATCCAGCTTCCATGGGGGTTGGTCATCGCGTGTCTCCTAAAGGTAATCGGGCTGAAGATCGCCGCCGCTGCGGGCGAAGCCGAGCCTTTGGGGGGGTGGCTCGGCTTCGCCCTGGGCGAAGGACCGGGGGCTTTAGCCCTTCGCGTCGAAGAGCGGCGCGAAACCGCCCCACATCATCCGCTGGCCATCGAACGGCATGTTGGAGAAGTCCGGCTTCATCCGCTCGTCCTCCATCATCTTGGGCCAGGCGGCGTCGCGCGCTTCCTTGGACGGCCACTCGACCCAGGAATAGACGACGCGCTCATCGTCTTTCCGTAACGTGGCGCGATTATAGTCGGTCTTCTTGCCGTCCGGGGTCTCCTCGCCCCAGGCTTCGACGACGCGCAGCGCGCCATATTCGCGGAAGACCGCGGCGGCTTTCTCTGCCATCGCCTTGTATGCGTCCTTGTTGCCCGCGGGCACCGGCAGGACATAGCCGTCGAGATAGCCGGTGCCCTTGCCTTCGCCGACTTCGACGAAGGGCTCGAACCCCGCGAAGATCATGCGGCTGCCGTCGAACGGCATGTCCATGTTCATCAGGTCCGGATTCTCCATCATCTTGCGATTGGCCTCGTCGCGCGTCGCCTTGTCCGGATATTCGAGCCAGCTGAACAGTACGGTCTCGTCGTCCTTGAGGTCGACCGCCTTCTTGAGGTCGTTGGTCTTGCCGTCGGGCACATCGTCGCCCCAGGCTTCGACGAAGCGTGTCGCACCGAGGCCGAGGAACAGGTCGATCGCGCCTTCGGCGTGCTTCTTGTAGGCGTCCTTGTTGGCAGTGGGGACGGGGGTCAGAAATCCTTCGACATAGGTCATGACATCTCTCCTCAGGCAGCTTTTGGTTGTTCGGTCTGTAGATCGGCGAGCTGCGCCTGGATCGCAGCAGCATAGCCCGGCCGGGCCAGGCAGCGCTGCTGATAGGCGGCGAGGCGTGGCTGCTCGGCGAGCAAATCGGTGTGGTCGAGCGCGCGCAGTACCGCGGCCATCAACAGGTCACCGGCGGTGAACCGGCCTTCCAGATAGTCGCGATCGCCGAGTGCTTCGGCGAGTCGTGCGAGCCGCGTGCGGATATCCTCCACCAGCCCGGGCCGACGCAGCGCCGCCCATTGCTCGCCGGCGTGGAAGACATCGACCGTCACCAGCTCCATCAGCAGCGGCTCGACGCTGTTGAGCGCGGCGATCGTCCAGGCCACGGCCCGCGCCTGGCCGGCCGGGTCTGCGGGCAGCAGCGTCTCGCAATCCCGGCCGATGTGGAGCACGATCGCGCCAGACTCGAAGAGCTGGACGATATCGTCGCGATAGGACGGCACCTGCCCCCAGGGCTGCTCGGCGAAATAGTCCTGCGGACGGTTCACCGCGCTGATTAGCCGGGTCCGATAGGGGATGCCCGCTTCCTCGAGCGCCCAGCGGACGCGGAAGTCGCGGACATAGGAGCGGGCGAAGTCGGGCACCCAGTCGAAGGCTGTGACTTCGACCGGTGCATTGGGATCGACGGGCATCGTGCTTCTCCCTTCAGGCGGCGCGCGCGGCGGCTTCGATTGTGGCGATGTCGATCTTGCGCATCTGCATCATCGCATCCATCGCGCGCTTGCCGGCGGCGCGGTCGGGGTTCTGAAGCCCCAGCTCGATCAACTGCTTGGGCGTGACCTGCCAGTTTACGCCCCATTTGTCCTTGCACCAGCCGCACATGCTCTCGGCGCCGCCGTTGCCGACGATCGCGTTCCAGAACTTGTCGGTCTCTTCCTGATTCTCGGTGTGGATGACGAAGCTGACCGCCTCGGTCTGCGGGAACATCGGTCCGCCGTTCAGGCCGATGAACTTATGGCCCATCAGCTCGAACTCCACGACGATCACTTCGCCGGCCTTTTGCGAGGGCGTGTCCGAAGGGGTGCGTTGTACGCTGGTGATCCGGCTGTCGGGAAAGAGCGAGACGTAGAAGTTCGCGGCTTCCTCGGCAGTGTAGTTGTACCAGATGCAGGTGGTGAGTTGCTTGTCCATCATCTCTCTCCTGTGGAGTGGGCTTAGGCGTCGCCCTTTTGTTTTCAGGCCGGTTCGTGCGCCGGCCCCTCGGGAAAGGCGGCCATCGCGGCTTCCATGTCCATGAACATCGGCTCGAAGATATGGCCGTCCGGATCCTCGAAGCTGCGGCCGTACATGAAGCCCATGTCCTGCTTTTCGCGGATGTCGGCCTTGCCGCCGGCAGCCGCCGCCTTCTCGACGATCGCGTCGACTGCCTCGCGGCTGTCCCGCGAGAGCGCGATCAGCACTTCGGTAGTCGCATGCGCGTCGGCGAGCGGCTTCGGCGTGAAGGTTTTGAAGAAGTCCTGCGACAGGATCATGAACACGATCGAGTCGCTGAGCTGCATCGCCGAGGCGGCTTCGTTGCTGAAGCGCTCGTCCTTGGTGCAGCCGATCGCTTCATAAAATGCGGTCGACTTGGCCACATCGGCCACCGGCAGATTGATGAAGATCATCTGAGTCATCGTTTCGCTCCCTCTCGTTCGCGGTGGCCGGATCGGGCTCCGGCGAATCACCTACTTGCTCCTGATGCAGCATTGAGTTACATAAAGCAACTATGAAGTCACAAAAAATAACCAACTCGGGTCTGGGCAAGTCGCGGCGCTGGTATCCGGATGCTTGTGGAACTGCCCTTGCGATGGAACTGATCGGCGAGCGCTGGGCGCTGCTGATCGTGCGCGAGCTGCTCCTGGGCGGACGCCGATTCAGCGAGCTGCGTGCGGGCCTTCCGGGCATCAGCGCCAACATCCTCACCCAGCGGCTGGAGGGGCTAGAAGCGTCGGGCATCCTCCGGCGGCGCACGCTGCCGTCGCCTGCCAATGCGCAGGTCTATGAGTTGACGAGCTGGGGGAAGAAGCTGGAGGAGCCGATCTTCTCCTTGAGCCGCTGGGCGGCGGGATCGCCCGCGCACGACGTGACGCTGGGGCTGAGCAACACCGCGCTCATGCTCTCGCTGCGCACGATGATCGATCGCGACGCGGCGCGCGGTTTTCCCGCCGAACTGGGTTTCCGCGTGGGCGGCGAGCCCTTTCGGGCGCAGGTGATCGACGGCCGGCTCGAAATCGAGCGCGCCGATCCGAAGGGCGCCGAGCTGCTGTTCGAAGGCGAGCCGACGGCGCTCGCTCCCACCTTCTACGGCCGCGACCCGCTGGAGGAATCCCAGCGGCTGGGGAGGGTGCGCTTCACCGGCGATCCGGCGCTCGGCCAGCGCTTCGTCGATCTCTTCCACTTGCCCAAGTTCGAGAACGACTGAGCGCCTGCGTGGCTTTGGCGTTGCGGCGGCGGGTGCGAGCGACTAACTCGCACTCGCATTCTCCAGGAAGCAGTGATGGCCGATATTCCCAACACGCAGCCCGACAGCCGCGAGACGACGATCCTCGAAGCGCCCGACAAGCAGGTGAGCGTCCGCGACCTGTTCGGCATCGACATCGACATGGAGGTGCCTGCCTTCAGCGAGGCGGACGAGCGCGTCCCCGATCTCGATCCCGCTTATGTCTTCGATCCCGATACGACGCTCGCGATCCTGGCGGGCTTCGCCTACAATCGCCGCGTGATGATCCAGGGCTATCACGGCACCGGCAAGTCGTCGCACATCGAGCAGGTGGCGGCGCGGCTCAACTGGCCCTGCATCCGCATTAACCTCGACGCGCACATCAGTCGCATCGACCTGATCGGCCGCGACGCGATCGTGCTGCGCGACGGCCAGCAGGTCACCGAATTCCGCGAGGGCCTGCTCCCCTGGGCGCTGCAGACGCCGACTGCGCTCGTCTTCGACGAATATGATGCGGGGCGGCCCGACGTGATGTTCGTGATCCAGCGCGTACTGGAGACCGAGGGCAAGCTGACGCTGCTCGACCAGAACCGGGTGATCCGGCCGAACCCCTGGTTCCGCCTGTTCTCGACCGCCAACACGGTGGGTCTGGGCGATACCAGCGGGCTCTATCACGGCACCCAGCAGATCAATCAGGGCCAGATGGACCGCTGGAACGTGGTGGTGACGCTCAACTATCTCCCCGCCGCGACCGAGGCGCAGATCGTGCTCGCCAAATCGGGCGATTACGACAAGCCCGGCGGCAAGGAGCTGGTCGAGAACATGGTTCGCGTGGCCGATCTCACCCGCAAGGGCTTCATCGCCGGCGACATTTCGACCGTGATGAGCCCGCGCACCGTGATCACCTGGGCGCAGAATGCCGAGATCTTCAAGGACGTCGGCTTCGCCTTCCGCCTCTCGTTCCTCAACAAATGCGACGAGGCCGAGCGCGCGCAGGTCGCTGAATATTATCAGCGCGTGTTCGGGAAGGACTTGCCCGAGAGCGTCGTCTCCAAGGCCTGAGGGTGGCCGCGGACTCGCCTCTGGAGCAATTGCGCGCCGTTCTCGGCGGGGCCGCGCGTGCGCTTTCGGGTGAGCCCGAGGCGGAGCTCAGCTTCACTTCCGATCCGCCGCGGCAGGACGGGCGGAGCATCAAGGTGCCGATGCCCTCACGCACGCTGCCGGTTGATCAGGTGGCCGAGGCGCGGGGCTTCGCGGATGGGTTCGCGCTCCGGATCAAGCATCACGACAGCGCGCTCCACCAGCACGGCGCGCCGGGCGAGGCCGTCGCGCGCGCGGTGTTCGATGCCGTCGAGACGGCGCGGATCGAAGCGCTGGGCTCGCGCGGCTATGCGGGAATCGCGGACAATCTCGAGCATTCGCTTGCCGTGCGGCTGCGCTCGGATCCGATCGCTCGCGCCCGCAACCGCGAGGAAGTGCCGCTTTCGACTGCGGTGGGGCTGATGGTCCGCGAGCGGCTCACCGGCCGTGAGGCGCCGGCCAGCGCCGCGCTCGGCATGGCGCTGGTACGCGACTGGATCGAGGAGCGCGCCGGCTCTGACCTCGACGCGCTCGCGCTCGCGATCGACGACCAGCGGGCCTTCGCCCAGCTCGCCAGCAAGCTGCTCCATGATCTCGAGCTCACCGAAGGAGACATGGTGCCCGACGAAGCCGACGAAGGCGGCGGCGAGGACGAGGGCAGTGACGAGCAGGAGGAGCCCGGCGACGAAGAGGGCGACTCCGAGGGCCAGCAGGGCGAGGGCGAAGTCGAGGCGCGCGGCGAGCAGCGCGACTCCGATCAGAGCGAGGAGGGCGAGGACCAGCAGTCCGACGCGATGGAGGACAGCGACGGCGAGCCAGGGGACGAAGGCGACGAGGGCATGCTCCCCACGCGCCCCAACCGGCCGTGGAGCGATTTGCCTCCGCAGTTCGAATATCACCCCTATACGATCCAGTTCGACGAAGTGATCGCCGCGACCGAGCTGTGCGACGCCGAGGAGCTCGACCGGCTGCGCTCGTACCTCGACCAGCAGCTCGTCCATCTCCAGGGCGCAGTCACCAAGCTTGCCAACCGGCTCCAGCGCCGGCTGATGGCGCAGCAGAACCGCAGCTGGGACTTTGACCAGGAAGAGGGGCTGCTCGACGCGGCGCGGCTGGCGCGCGTGGTGGTCAATCCGATGCAGTCGCTCTCGTACAAGATCGAGCGCGACACCGAGTTCAAGGACACCGTGGTCACGCTGCTGATCGATAATTCGGGATCGATGCGCGGCCGGCCGATCTCGATCGCCGCGATCAGCGCCGACATCCTTGCGCGTACGCTCGAACGGGTGGGGGTCAAGACCGAGATCCTGGGCTTCACCACGCGCGCCTGGAAGGGCGGCCAGAGTCGCGAGAAATGGCTCGCCGAAGGCCGCCCGGCGCAGCCCGGCCGGCTCAACGACATCCGCCACATCGTCTACAAGCAGGCCGACGAGCCCTGGCGCCGCGCCAAGCGCAGCCTAGGCCTGATGATGCGCG
The DNA here is from genome assembly GCF_051400635.1 of Sphingomonas radicis. Classification (NCBI taxonomy): domain Bacteria; kingdom Pseudomonadati; phylum Pseudomonadota; class Alphaproteobacteria; order Sphingomonadales; family Sphingomonadaceae; genus Sphingomonas; species Sphingomonas radicis. Next base: position 293,645 of record NZ_JBLFFG010000003.1, on the reverse strand, counting down.
AGGGGCTACTCAAGGAGAATATCGACGGCGAGGCGCTGCTCTGGGCGCACGGCCGTCTGATCGGCCGGCCGGAGGATCGCAAGATCCTGATGGTGATCTCGGACGGCGCGCCGGTAGACGATTCGACGCTGTCGGTGAATTCGGGGAGCTATCTGGAGCGGCACCTGCGCCAGGTGATCGGCTGGATCGAAGCGCGCTCGCCCGTGGAACTCGTTGCGATCGGGATCGGCCACGACGTGACGCGCTATTACCAGCGGGCGGTGACGATCATGGACGCCGAGCAGCTCGCTGGCACGATGGTCGAACAGCTCGCGGCGCTGTTCGATACCGAGTGACGATCGACCCGCCTCCCGGAGGCTTCCACGGGCCGGTGAAGCGATCGGTGACCATCGCCGGCCATCCCACCTCGATCAGCCTCGAACCGGTCTTCTGGAAAGCGCTCGAAGCCGCTGCCGCCGATTTCGGGCTGCCGCTCAATGCGCTGATCGCTGCGATCGATCACGCGCGGATCCAGACACCCGATCCCCCGAACCTGGCGAGCGCATTGCGCAGCTGGCTGTTGCACAGGAGCGAAGCTGCGACAATTTGATACTTGATGCGATCAACTCGCATTAGCGTTGACTCTGCAAACGATTCGCAATAGCTCGCCGCGTAACGAACCTAAAAGGGGAAAATCGTGACGCGTTCGACGCCTGCCGCTTCGCCGGCATTCCTTGCGCTCGCCTGTGTGGGCTTTGTCGCCTCCTCGCCGGCGCTGGCAAACGATCCGGTGACCGGGCCGGCCGCTGCGGACGAGCAGACGCAGGAGCAGCGGCGCGACGACGATGTCGTGGTCACCGGCGCGATGTACGCCCCCAAGCAGGAAAGCCCCAAGGCGACCCGCACCGTGCGCGACACGCCGCAGACCGTCACCGTCATCACCGGCGAGACGATCGAGCAGCAGAACCTGCTGACGCTCCGCGACGTCCTCTCCACGGTGCCGGGCATCACCTTCGGTGCGGGCGAAGGCGGCGGCGGCTACGGCGATTCGATCAACCTGCGCGGCTATTCGGCCAACACCGACATCACGATCGACGGCGTTCGCGACAGCGCGCAATACACGCGCACCGATCCGTTCAACCTCGAGCAGCTCGAAGTCGTGAACGGCGCCAATTCGGTCTACAACGGCTCGGGCTCGGTCGGCGGATCGATCAACATCATCACCAAGAAGCCCACGGCAACTGACCGCGTGACGATCTCCGGCGGAGTGGGCACTGCCGATTATTACCGCGGCACGATCGACGCGAACGAGCGCGTCAACGATCTAATCGCAGTGCGGCTCAACGCGATGTACCACGAGAACCGCGTGCCCGGCCGCGACGTGGAGAAATACGAACGCTGGGGCGTGGCGCCGTCGCTCACGATCGGGATCGAGAGCCCGACGCGGCTGACGCTCCAGTATCATCACCAGGAAGACACCAACGTCCCGCAATATGGCGTTCCCTATTTCGAGAATGCGGTGAACGCGGGGCCGCTGCCGGGCGTCGATTCGAGCGATTACTTCGGCTTCCGCAACGTCGATACGCAGGAAATCCACTTCGATCAGGCGACGGCGATCTTCGAGCACGACTTCACCGACCGGCTCTCGATCCGCAACCTGACCCGCTGGCAGGAAGTCACTCAGCTCGCGATCGTCAATCCGCCGCAGGGCACCTGGTGTCTCGCCTCGGGTGTGCAGGCGACGGGCGCGCCCTGCCCGGCAACCGTGCCGGCCGGTTATTATCTGCCCTCGGGCCCGCGGGGTAACACCCGTGATTCACGCAACCAGTTGATGTACAACCAGACCGACCTCAACGCGGTGTTCGACACCGGGGGCATCGAGCATACGCTGGTGCTCGGCACGGCCTGGTCGTGGGAGAAATACAATCTCTCCACGGGCAATGTACTGCGCAACCCCAACGGCTCCGCCGCCTATTCCAGCTTCCCGCTGATGCGGATCGACAATCCGAACGAGGTGGTCGCGGGCCCTGCGGGCTTCACCTACGGCAGCAACGTCTACACCGGGCCGCTCAACTTCATCGAGAGCGCGCGACAGACCGGCGAGTTGGAGAATTTTGCAGTCTATCTGTTCGACGCGATGAAGCTAGGCGACATGTTCGAGATCAACGGCGGCGTCCGCTGGGAGCGCAACAAGGGCTGGTACCGCGCCGACACTGTCTCGATCGCTGCGGCGACGCTCGGCCAGGTCGCCGTCGGCGAACGCTTCGACAACGACGACGATCTTTTCTCTTACCGCGCCGGCCTGGTCTTCAAGCCGGTCGAGGCCGTGAGCATCTACGCCGCCTATGGCAATTCGGAGACTCCTTCGAAGACCTCGGTCAACGGATCGTGCACTGCCGCGAGCTGCAACGTCGAGCCGGAGTCCGGCAAGAGCTACGAGATCGGCGCGAAGGCGGAGCTGTTCCATGGCGGGCTGCTGCTCACCGCGGCCGCGTTCCGCAACGAGCGTGACAAGTACAAGGTCGCATCGAACGACCCGGTCGAGCCCGACCAGGTGCTCGACGGCAATTCGCGCGTGGACGGGATCGCGCTGGGTGCGGTCGGCAAGATCACGCCGCGATGGTCGGTCACCGCCAACTACACCTATCTGAAGGGCGAACTGATCCAGTCGGTTTCGGACTATTGCCTTGCGAACCCGGGGACGACGGGTTGCAACAACAGCAGCGCTAACCCCGATCCCGGCGCCGGTGCCCGGCTGGTCAACACGCCCGAGCATTCGGGCAGCCTGTTCACCACTTATGCGTTCCCGTTCGGCCTCACGGTCGGCTATGGCGTGACCTACCAGGGCAGCTTCGCGTTCGGCACGCCCACGCTCGCCGCGCCGGATGTGCTCTATTCGGACGCCTATTGGGTCCACAGCGCCTATATCGCGTACAACTTCACCGAGAATCTGAGCGCGCAGATCAACGTGAAGAACTTCACCGACGAAGAATATTACACCCGCATCCGCAACAACGGCTGGGCGACGCCGGGCGACCGCGCTGCGGGAGTGCTGACGGTCAACTACCGCTTCTGAGAAAGGGGGAAGGAGCGGGCCGCGGATATCCCCAAGCGTCCGTGGTCCGCTCCGCACCCCTGCCGTTGCCATCGCGCGCGGATGCTGAGACAGGTTCGGGGCACCGCTCCGCTGCCTGGAGATACGAATGCTGATCCCGATCCCCGATTTGCTCGATCCGGCGCAGGTGGCACGCGTCCGCGCGATCATCGATGCCGGCGAGTGGGTCGACGGCAACGTGACTTCGGGGCCTCAGTCGGCGCTGGCGAAGAAGAACGAACAGCTTCCCGAGGCGAGCGCCGCCGCGCAGCAAGCGGGGGCGATGATCCTGGAGGCGCTCGGCAAGTCGCCGCTGTTCGTCGCCGCCGCGCTCCCGCTCAAGGTCTTCCCCCCGCTGTTCAATCGCTACGGCGAGGGGCAGAATTTCGGAACGCACGTGGATAATGCAGTGCGGATCCAGCGCGGCAGCGATTTCCGAATCCGCAGCGACTTGTCGATGACGGTGTTCCTCGCGCCGCCGGACGAATATGACGGCGGCGAGCTGCTGGTCGACGGGATGTTCGGCGCCCAATCGGTCAAGCTCTCCGCAGGCCATGCCATCCTCTATCCTTCCTCGAGCCTCCACAAGGTGACGCCCGTCACGCGCGGCGTGCGCGTGGCGAGCTTCTTCTGGATCCAGTCGATGGTGCGCGACGACGGCCAGCGCCGCATCCTGTTCGACCTCGATCAGGCCGTGCAGCGGCTCACCGGTCAGCTTGGCGGGGGCGACCGCTCGGTGATCGAGCTCACCGGCGTCTATCACAACCTGCTGCGCAGCTGGGCCGACGCTTAGACGTCGGGCAGTCGTATCCGCTCAATCCTCCCCCGCCAGGGGGAGGTGGCGCCGAAGGCGTCGGAGGGGGAGGAAGCACGTCGTTACGTTCTGGCATCCGCCCCCTCCGTCATGCTCCGCATGACAGCTCCCCCTGGCGGGGGAGGATCAACTATGCGCATTCGTCGATCTCCGCGAAACGTCCGAACGCAGAGCTCAGCCAAGCATCGCTTCCAGCGCTGGGGATAGGCGTTCGGCGAAGCCCCCGTCCTCGGTGCGCATCACCAGCCGCGCCGTGAGGCCTTCGCGCTCGGCCAACGCCAGCCCTTCCTCCGGCCCCAACACCGTGAGCGCGGTTGCCCAGGCATCGGCGTACATCGCCTGCGCGTGGAGCACCGTTGCCGAGGCGATGCGGTTGTCCACCGGCCAGCCGGTGCGCGGATCGAGCGTATGGGCGAACCGGCGGCCGGCATGCGCGAAGCCGCGGCGATAGTCGCCCGAGGTGGCAACCGCGAGCTCGTGGAGTGCGACGCGCAGAGGCGGCAGCGCCGATCCGGGGACAGGCTCCATCTCGACCCACCACGGCTGGCCGTCCGGCTTGATACCCGCGCCGCGAAGCTCGCCGCCGATCTCGACGAGGAAGTCGGTGATGCCCGCTTCGATCAGCTGCGCGGCGACTGCGTCGACTGCATAGCCCTTGGCGATCCCCGAGAAGTCGAGCGCCGCGTCGCAACGCCGCCGCGCGCGGAAGAGCAGCAAGTCAAGCTCGACGCTGCCGGGGCCGCTGCGCGCAGCCGCATCGGCGATGCTCCCGGGAGAGGGCGGCGCTGCAACCGGGCCGGATGCGCCGAAACCCCATAGCTCGACGAGCGCACCCTTCGTTGGATCGAACGCGCCCTGGCTTGCCTGGCCGATCTCGATCCCGGCTCTGAGCACGTTGAGGAAATCTGCGGGGAGCGCCTGCCAGCGCCCGATCGCCACGCGGTTGAACCGGCTGAGAACCGAGTCCTGCTCCCATTGGCTCATCTGCGCGATGATCCGGCCGAGCACGGCTTCGATATCCTGCTCGATCCGGGGAAGCGCGGCTTCGTCTGGGGAGACGAGCCGGACCGACCAGCTCGTCCCCATCGTCTTGCCGCCCAGCACCTCCACCGGCGCGCCGGCACGTCGTCGCCGGAAAGCCTCGGGCGAAAGCGCGGGCGGGATCGCGATTCTCAGGGCGCGAGCACCTCGAGCGTGGTGACGTAATTGGCGCGGCGCTGCGGCGGGCCGGCGGGCGCGGCGGCCGGCACGGTAGCCTGACTCTGACCTTGTGCTCCCGGACCGCCCGGCCCGCCACGGTCCCCGCCGCTGCTGACGTTGAGCCAATACATGCCCGGCTCCGGCCAGGCGATCTGCACCTTGCCTTCGGCGTCGGTCTTGAGATTCATCTGGTTGAGCTTGTCACGGTAGCGGATCCCGCCCGGGATCACCGTCACTGCTTGGTTCGGGAAGGGCTGGCCGTCGAGCAGGAACTGGAAGGTGGCGGTCTCGCCCGCGACCAGATCATTGGGATGCGTCACCGGCACCAGCTCGATGCCCTTGCCGGTCGGCTCGAAGACGGTGGTGGTCGGCGCGCCCGAGGTGATGAACACTTCGTTGCGAGTCACATTCTCGCTGGTGCGCACATCGGTCGCGCCCACGGGGATCGCCGTGGCGAGCGCAGCCGTGGTCGTGCCGCGCGGCAGCATCTTGCGCTCGCCGTTCAGCATGTAGCTGCCCATGATGCCTTCATTGACGATCGCGACCTTGTAGGTGCCCTTCTGCGTCAGATGGACGTCGAAGGTGGTGCGATAACGGCCGGTCGCCTTGTTCTCGACCTGGCCTTCGCTGCCGTCCGGCGCGAACACCCTGGGATCGCCGCGCAGCGGATGGTGCTCGAAATAGAAGAGGTCGTTCGAGATGGCGGCGTCGATCGTCACCCAGACGTCGTCGCCCGATACGACCGTGGCCGAGGGCAGCATCCACATCCGATGCGCCTGGACGGCGGCGGGCGTGGCGAGCGCGATCAGCGCGGCTGCCGCTAGAATGGGCGTGCGGAACTTCTTCATGGCTTCCCCCTGTTGATCAACGACGGACGGTGAGGCTGACCGCGCCGAGCTCGCTGGAGCCCTGCGCCTTGGCCGTCCCGCCCTTGGGCACGGTGAAGGGCAGGCGCAGCAGCTCGCGGCCGCCCACTTCGCGCGCGGCCTCCACCACCAGCGTGTAATTGCCTCCGCTGAGCTGCGGCATCGGTCCGCGTCCGGCGGTGAAGCTCAGCTTGTGCGTGCCGGGCGCGCGCGTGGCGCCGGTCACCCCGTCGGCCGGGAACGACATCGAGCGGCCGGACGCGCGCCACCATTGCCGCACGTCGCGCAGCCATTTGGTGCCTTCGTTGTTGCGCATGTCCGAATCGTACCAGACCGCGAGGGTGCGCGGCGCGGCGCCCTCCTTTTCGAGCCAGACGGCGACATAGGGCCGGTGGTATTCGGCGACGTTGAGCCGCGGAATGGTGATCGTCAGGTCCAGCGTCTGCGCGGCGGCGGGCGAGACGACCATCGCGCTCGCGCCCAAGGCGGTGACGGTGAGGCCGGTCAGGCGGATCTGCATTTGGGCAGGGTCTCCCTAGTGGATCAGGAAAATGGCGATGAGCGCCGGAATCACGAGGCCCGCCGCGACCAGCGGCCAGGTGCTCCGGCGGTGCTTTGAATGCATCCACAGCAGCACCAGCCCGGTGAGCGAGAAGATCACGCAGGCGGCCACGAAGATGTCGATGAACCATTTCCACACGGTGCCGGCGTTGCGGCCCTTGTGGAGGTCGTTGAGATAGGCGATCCAGCCGCGGCTGGTGGCTTCGGTGGTGACCTCGCCGGTAGCGCGGTCGATCGCTACCCAGCCGTCGCCGCCTGGGCGCGGCTGGGCGAGATAGATTTCATCGGCGGACCATTCGGCCTCGCCCCTGCCCGAGAAGGGCAGGTTCGCCGCGACCCAGCTAGAGACCTGCGGCGGCAGCGGCTTCTTGGCATCGGCGGCATCGTCGGGTGCCACCTGGCGCAGCAGTTCGGGCGGAAGCTGCGCGCTCGCTTCGCGCACCTGCGGCGCTGCTTCGATGTCGGCCGCATGATTGAGCGTGAAGCCGGTAATCGCGAACAGCAGCATCCCGATCAGGCTGATCGCCGAGCTCATCCAGTGCCAGGTATGCAGCTGCTTCAGCCAGAAGCTCTTCCGGCTACGCTTGATCTTGGCCGGGGCTGCGGCGGTTCCGTGCATGAGAGGCGGAAGACTCGAACGTTTCGGTTGCAACGCCGATAACGCGAACGATTCGCATTTGCAACTCCATCCTCTCCGTGCAGGGGAGGATCAGCGCCCGAGCAGCACTCGGGCCTGGCCGGCGATCTGCGCGAGCATCGCCGCGTTGGGCGCCGCCGTCTGGCGCGCGCGCCGCACGAGCGCTGCGAACTGCTCGACGCGCGGCCGTTGCGCTTCGAGCCAGGTCTCGACGGCCGCTTCCGGATTCTCGTCGGGCAGCCGCGCCAGGAATTCGAGACGGAGCTGCTGGAAGTCACGCGCGAGGCCGGCGATGAGCAGCCGTTCCCAGGGATCGCCGGTGGTGATCCGCGCGGCGGTCGACTGCGCCCAATCGAGCCCCAGCACCTGCCCCAGATGGGTGAAGGCGCGGGTGAGCACGGTTTCGTCGACTCCCTTGCGCACGCCCAGGTCGGCAAGGCCCACCGCCCCGTCCATCTCGAACAGCCGAACGACCCGTGCGACGAGTTCGGCAGGCGCGCCGGTGGCTTCGAGCCGTGCGGAAATGCGTGCGCTCTGCGTCCGCACTTCCTCGAGCAGCAGCGTCTTGGTTTCGCGACTCAGTGCGTCGATCCCGGGCTTGAGCCGCGCGACGACTTCCGCCGGACGGGCGCCGGGCGCGCAGACGCGGAGCAGGTCGGCGATCTGCCCGCGCACCGCCACGGCGATCTCCTCGAGCAGCGCGAGCCGCGCGCCTTCGCCGATCGCCGCGCTTTCGACCGCAGCCCAGGTGGCAGGCAGATCGAACAGCCGTTCGGCAGCGACGAACATCGAGGCGATGTCGCCCATCGCCGCCCCTTCCTCCTCGGCCAGCTCGAAGGGGTGGAGCACGCCGAGGCGGTTGACGATGCGATTGGCGAGCTTGGTGGCGACGATCTCGCCGCGCAGGCGGTGCGCCTCGATCGCGCCGGCGAACCGCGCCTGCATCTCCCTGGGGAAAGCGGCGAGCAGGTCTTCGCGCAGCTCGGCGTCCTCTCCCAGCCCCGCACGCTCGATCGCGTCCTGCAGCGCGAGCTTGGTCGAGGCGAGCAGCACCGCCAGCTCGGGCCGGGTCAGCCCGCGGCCATCCTGGGCCCTGCGCAGCAGCTCCTCGTTCGGGCCCAGCCCCTCGACCGCGCGATCGAGCCGGTTCGCAGCCTCGAGCATCTCGATCACGCGGACATAGCTCGGCAGCGAGACGGCGCCGTCATTCTCCATGAACGAGAGCGCGAGCGTCTGGAGGCGGTTGTCCTCCAGCACCAGATGCGCGACGTCGTCGGTCATGTCGGCGAGCAGCGCGTTGCGATCGTCGAACGCCAGCCGCCCCTCGGCCATCTCGCGGTTGAGCGCGATCTTGATGTTGACCTCGTTGTCCGAGCAGTCGACGCCGGCCGAATTATCGATGAAGTCGGTGTTGATGCGCCCGCCCTTGCCTGCGAAGGCGATGCGTGCGGCCTGGGTGACGCCCAGGTTCGCGCCTTCGCCGATCACGCGCGCGCGCACATCCTCGGCATTGACGCGGAGCCGGTCGTTGGCCGGATCGCCGACGTCGACATGGCTTTCCGACGCCGCCTTCACATAGGTGCCGATGCCGCCGAACCACATCAGATCGACCGGCGCCTTGAGGATCGCAGTGATCAGGCCGGCAGGATCAATCTCGGCCACGTCGATCCCCAGCGCCTCGCGCACCTCGGGACTGAGCGGAATCGATTTCTCGGTCCGCGCAAAGACGCCGCCGCCCTTCGAGATCAGCGCCGGATCATAGTCGGCCCAGCTCGATCGCGGCAGCGCGAACATGCGGTTGCGCTCCTCCCAGCTCTTGGCGGGATCGGGGTCGGGATCGAGGAAGATGTGGCGGTGGTCGAACGCGGCTACCAGCTTGATCGCCTTCGACAGCAGCATGCCGTTGCCGAACACGTCGCCGGACATGTCGCCGCAGCCCGCGACGCGCACCGGCTCGCTCTGCACGTCGACGCCGAGCTCGAGGAAATGGCGGCGGACCGAGATCCAGGCGCCTTTGGCAGTGATTCCCATCGCCTTGTGGTCATAGCCGTGGCTGCCACCGCTCGCGAAGGCATCGCCCAGCCAGAAGCCGTGCTCAGTGGCGATCCCGTTGGCAACGTCGGAGAAGGTGGCGGTGCCCTTGTCGGCGGCCACGACGAAATAGGGATCGTCGCCGTCGAGCACGGTCACGCCCTCGGGATGCACCACTTCGGTGCCGACGATGTTGTCGGTGATCGAGAGCAGCGCGCGGATGAAGATGCGGTAGCTTTCGGTCCCTTCCGCGAACCACGCATCGCGATCGACTGCGGGCGAGGGGAGCAGCTTGGGGTAGAAGCCGCCCTTGGCGCCGGTAGGCACGATCACTGCGTTCTTCACGCGCTGCGCCTTCATCAGGCCCAGGATCTCGGTGCGGAAATCGTCGCGCCGGTCGGACCAGCGCAGCCCTCCGCGCGCGACTGGGCCGGCGCGCAGGTGGATGCCCTCCACGCGCGGGCTATAGATCCAGATCTCGCGCCAGGGGAGCGGCTGGGGCAGGCCTGGCACCTTGCTCGAATCGAGCTTGAAGGCGAGCGCTTCGCGCGCGGCGGGGGCGAAGGCGTTGGTGCGCAGCGTGGCCGCGACGACTCCCTTCAGCGTGCGCAGGATACGATCGTCATCGATCGCTGAGACCTTGTCGAGCCCGGCATCGATCGCGCGCGTCGCCGCCTCGACCGCTGCTTCGTCGGACGCCCGGGCCGGATCATGCGCCGCTTCGAACCGCTCGATCAGCGCATTGGCAACCGCCGGCGCGCGGCGCAGCGCATCGACCACCGTCGCCATGCCATAGCTGAGGCCGGTCTGGCGCAGATAGCGGAACCAGGCGCGGAACAGCACCACCGAGGCCGGACGCATCCCCCCCTCCACGATCAGCCGATTGAAGCTGTCGTTCTCGGCGCTTCCTTCGAGCACGGCGGCGATCGCGCGCTCGATCGTCTCGAAATCGGCAGCGGGCGAGGGGATGCTGCCGACAAGCGCTACCTTGAAATCATGGACATAGCCGCCGTTGGCGAGCTGGGTCGGGACTTCCTCCATGACCCGGAAGCCGAAATTCTCGAATACCGGAACTGCGTCCGACAGGGCCAGCGCGCCGCTCTGGGTATAGAGCTTGAGCCGGTATTCGCCGGGCTTGTCGGCAACGGGTGCGATGCGCGCCGAGCGGCTGGCGGACCCTTCGAGAGAAGCGATGCGCAATATGTCGCGCGCCGCCTCTTCGGGCGTGCTCGTGGCGCGATAGACGGGTGGGAACGCCTGGGCATAGCGCAGCGCGAGCCGCGTCGCTCCGGTTCCGGCCTGCTCACCCAGCGCGGCTTCCACCGCGGGCACCCAGCCGCGAACCATGCGCTCGAGCTGGCGATCGAGTTCGGCGGCATCGGGCATCACGCCGCCCGCGCGCAGATCGAGCGTGTAGCGCAGCAGGGCTACCACGCCGTCCTCCAGTGCGATCGACCAGCTGATCAGCTTGGCGTTGGCGGCTTCGCACAGCATCTCGCCGATCGCGACGCGGCGGTCGGTGGCGACTTCGTCGCGCGGCAGCCAGACGAAGGCGAACAGATGGCGGCCGAGCAGCGAGCGGACGAGCACCAGCTTGGGGCGCGGCCGATCGGCGACCGACATCGATGTGAGCACCAGCGTCTCGAGCGAGGCGGGATCGAAGGCAGTGGTCAGGTCGTGCGGAAGCGCAGTGAGCGCATGCGCCATCGCCTTGCCGGTGTGCCCCTTCGGATCGAAGCCGAACTTCTTCTCGAACGCCCCCAGCCGGGCGCGCAGCACCGGCACGTCCTCGGGCGCGGCGAACAGCGCGGCGCTCGTCCACAGTCCGGCGTGGATCGAAAGCCCAGTGACTTCGGCGCCGGTGAGGATGGGGACCACGATGATGTCCAGCGGCGCGCGGCGATGGACTGTGGAAATCGAATTGGACTTGAGCAGCAGCGGCGCCTCGCCGCCCGCCTTGAAATAGTCGAGTGCCGCGCGGCGTGAGGTTTCGGCGAGGATCGGCGTTTCCAGATCGTAGCGCGTCAGCCCCAGCTGATCCGAAACCGCGCCGTCGGCGCGCCATTTCTCATGCCCGAGCAGCGTCATCGCGCCTTCGCAGAACCAGCGCAGCAGCGCCGCGCCTTCGGCCGACGGGAGTGTGCCGGCATCGGACGATATCGCAGCCTGGAGCGCGCGCCAGTCGTCCACGGCGTCGCGCACCTGATCGAGCGTGCGTTCGAGATCGGCGACCAGCGAGCGGCGCTTGCGGGCGTCGCCGCGATCCATCTCGATATAGATCATAGATTCGGCAGCCCCGCTGCCGATCGAGACGAGCCGGCCCTCGCCGTCGCGCTCGACGGGGATCACCGGGTGGATGATGCGGAAGATCGCAAGATCGTGCGCAGCGATCGCGGCAGAGATCGAATCGACCAGGAAGGGCATGTCGTCGTTGACGACGGCCAGCCGCATCCGGCGGCGCTCCTCGTCAAGATAGGTCTCGATGCGGATGCGCGGAGTTCCTGCCGCGCGCACCGCCGCAGTCTGCGCGACGAAGCCCGCGGCATCGGCGCGCTCCGCTTCGTCAAACCCCTCCAGCTCGCCCGGCAGTGCTCCTTCGAGCAGCCGCGCCTCGAACGCCTGCGTCAGCGACGTCATCATTGTCTTCATGGCCGCTTGCTATGCGCGCGCGGCTCCGCGACCTCAAGGCTTGAGGTGAGGAAAAAGTATCAATTGCGACCAGGTCGGGCTGCGGCCGGGCGGATTTTCCATTGGCTCCGGCCGGTCCAAGGCGCGCCAGCTCGGCGGCGATCTGCGCCTCGGTCGCCGCGTCGGCCCTCTCCTTGCCGTTGATCACGCCGTAGATGAAATCGACCGACCCACCGCTGGAGGAGAAGGGCAGCAGGATGCCGCGATAGAGGCTGTTGCGGTCGCGCAGGTCGACGCATTCCGCCTCGAATCCGATCGGCGCGCGATTCGCGATGACCTGGCGGCAAAGACCGGGCAGGCGGGCGAGCAGTGATCCGGCCGGAGCCTGATCCATGTGCACGATCGGCTCGGCGATGCCGCATTCCGCGCGCAGTGTCGCTCCGAGATGGCGGATCACCGGGTTACGATCGTCTGCCGCGAAATCGAGCAGCACGCCGTGCGGCGCGAAACGGGCGATGGCTGCGGGATCAAGATCGCCGATCGCCGGAAGGTTGCCCCCGCGAAGTAGCGTGGCCCAATGATCATAGGCGCGCGCGTGCATGCGGCGCTCGCCTGCACCCACGCGGACCGGGACTTCGATCCGCGCCTCGTCCCCCGCAGGCCGTGGCGCCGGATCGAACGGCCTCCCAAATTCGTGCGCCATGTCCATGCGCCTGCTCCACTTCGGGCGCTAACCCATTGTCTCATCGGGGGCTTGCACGCGGTGTGGTAAACAGCGCGTAAAGCGGGGAGCGTCGGCGGAAGGCACCCGCAATCATACGGACAGGCGGGCAAAGAGAATCGCAACGCTTGTCAGTCAGGAATCATGCTGGTAAGCGCGCGCTCTCTTCCGAGGCTAGGCGCTTCGGACGGGCCGCTTTAGCTCAGCTGGTAGAGCATCGCATTCGTAATGCGGGGGTCACAGGTTCGAGTCCTGTAAGCGGCACCACTTTCCAGATCATCTGCAAGTCGCGCCGTCGCAACCGCTTTTCCGGCTCGTTGGCCTATGAGGACGAAAGCGGCCTTAACGCGCGCGGCCAAGTCGGGTTAGAGTCGGCATTCTTGCTCACGGCACATCGGATCGACATGCTCTTTCGTTACACGCGCCGCTGGTTCACGTCTTCGATGCTTCTGGCGCCGGTCTGGGCGTCCGGCGCCCGGGCAACGGCTGCGAAGGAGCAGCGCAAATCGATCCACGACTTCGGTGCGCGCGGGGACGGTGCTACCATCGATACCGGTGCGATCCAGGCGGCGATCGACGATCTCGCCGAGCGGGGCGGGGGAACCGTGGTGGTGCCGCGCGGCGTGTTCGTCAGCGGCGCGCTATTCCTCAAGCCGCGGGTGAACCTCCATCTCGATGCCGGCGCAGTGATCCAGTGCAGCACCGACATGCGCCACTTCCCACCGCAGCGCACGCGGATCGAGGGACATTTCGAGGAAAAGTTCACGCCGGCGCTGATCAACGCGAAGCGCTGCGACGGACTCAGGATCACCGGCCAGGGGACGCTCGACGGTGCCGGGCGACCGATCTGGGACAAGTTCTGGAAACTGCGCAATGCCGCGCCGAACCCGCATGAATTTCCCAATCTGGGTGTCCCGCGCGCGCGGCTCGCGTTGATCGAAGAGTCGAAGGGCGTGGTGGTCGACGGCATCACCTTCCAGGATTCGCAGTTCTGGAACCTCCACCTATACAATTGCGAGGACGTGCTCGTGCGCGGGGCGCGCTTCGAGGTGCCCGACGATTACAAACAGGCGCCCAGCAGCGACGGCATCGATCTCGACAGCTGCCGCAAGGTGACGATCGACGGCTGCTACTTCTCGGTCACCGACGATTGCATCGCGGCCAAGGGCACCAAGGGCCCGCGCGCGCTGGAGGACAAGGACAGCCCACCCGTGGTGAACATCCGCGTGCGCAACTGCCACTTCCGCCGCGGCCATCACGCGCTGGCGTGCGGGAGCGAGGCGACGATCGTCCGCGACGTGATCGTCGAGAACTGCAAGGTGACGGGCGAAATGGCGCTGGTCCGGCTGAAGCTGCGACCGGACACGCCGCAGCGCTATGAAGACATCACTTTCCGCAACATCACGCTCGACAGCGCGGGCGGGACGATCGTTTCCGTCCAGCCATGGTCCCAATATGTCGATCTGAAGGGCGAGGCCCCGCCGCAGTCGATCGTCCGGGGCGTACGCTTCGTCGGCATCAAGGGGCGTTTCGGAGCGTTCGGCACCATCGCGCCCAATCCCGGCCAGACGCAGATCAGCGACGTGCTGTTCAAGGACTTCGACGTGCGGCTGGCTGAGGGCGAACTGAAGGCCACCGAAGTGCGCGGGCTCGGCTTCGAGAATGTCGTGGTCAACGGCAGGTGGGTCGCCGCCCCGCATGGCTGATCAGCTCGCGGAAGCGCCGCGCTCCAGCTCGGCCAGCACGGCGGGAGCCGTGGGTCCGAGGATCAGGTGGAGCCGCGCGCCGCGCGACATCGCTCGCACGCCTGCCGCATGCAGCGCCTGCGGGTCCATCATGGCACCATCGGGGAGATCGACCAGCAGCCGTGTAGCATCGGCGGAGATCCCGCGCGCGCCTGCCTCGTGCAGCAACGCGCCGAGCGCCGCCACATTGGGGAGCGTAGTTCCCGTGGCCGGTGCGCTCGAGGCCAGCGCGTCGCGCACTTCGCCTGCGACTTGATCGGCGATCGGGCCGAGAATCACCTGCACGCCGCTGCCGTCCGCCAGTCGGACGATGCCGCGCGCGCCGAGCGCCTTGAGCGCAACGTCGTCGGCTGCGGCGGGATCGACAAGGACGAGCCGCAGGCGCGTCGTGCAGGCGGCGACGGAGCGGATATTGCCGGCCCCGCCCAGCGCCGCGACGATCCGGTCACCACGCGTTCCCCCGGCGCCTGCGGCCGTGCCTTGCACCGCATCGGCGTCGCGCCCGGGCGTCTTGAGATCGAAGCGGCGGATGCACCAGCTGAACGCGAAATAGTAGATCGCGAAATAGGCCGCGCCGACCGGCAGCAGCATCCAGGGGCGTGTCGCGAGCCCATAGTTGAGCAGGTAATCGAACAGGCCCGCCGAGAAACCGAAGCCGAGCCGCACGCCCAGTGCGTCCATCACCACCATCGCCAGCCCGGTGAGGATGGCGTGGACGAGATAGAGCATCGGCGCGAGGAAGATGAAGGTGAACTCGATCGGTTCGGTCACGCCGGTGAGGAACGAAGTGAGCGCAAGGCTCACCAGTAAGCCGCCGACGCCTTTACGCCGCTCGGGGAGCGCGTTGCGGTACATCGCGAGGCACGCCGCCGGCAGCCCGAACATCATCACCGGGAAAAAGCCCGACATGAATGCGCCCGCGCTCGGGTCCCCCGCGAAGAAGCGCGCGATGTCGCCGGTCGCGCCGCGATAGTCGCCGAGCAGGAACCAGGCGATGTTGTTGATGATGTGGTGCAGCCCGGTGATCAGCAGCAGCCGGTTGAGCACGCCGTAGACGAACAGTCCGAAAGGCCCGGCGCCCAGCACCCAGCGGCTCGCGGTGTCCACCCCCGCCTCGATCCAGGGGAAACCAAGCCCGAAGATCAGCGCGCCGATCAGTCCCGCGAAACCCGCGACGATCGGCACGAAGCGCCGGCCCGCGAAAAAGGCGAGGTAATCGGGAAGCTTGATCGCGTGGAAACGGTTGTAGAGCAGCCCGCTGACGATCCCGGCGGCGATGCCGGCAGGGACGCCGAGCTTGGCGATCTCCTTGGCGCGCCATGCGGCCTGCTCGGCGGGCACCAGAATGTCGGCCGGCACCTGCAGCAGCACCTTGGCGCCTTCGGTGGTGACGAGATAGGCGACCACGCCCGCGAGCGATGCCGCGCCGTGGTTCTCGCGCGCGAGCCCCACCGCCACGCCTGCCGCGAAGAGGAGGCCGAGGTTGGAGAAGATCGCGCTGCCGGCACCTGCGACGAACGCGATGTCGAGCATGTCGGGCTGGCCGAGGCGGAGCAGGAGCGCGGCGATCGGCAGCACTGCGACCGGCAGCATGAGCGCGCGGCCGAGCGGCTGCAGGCGGGTGAGCGCGCGGGAGAAGGGATTGTTCATGTTGTGATTTCCCGGGCGATCGCGCGTACTGCTTCGGGCGATTCCGCGTCGCAGGCGCGCTGGGCGAGCGCGACGCATACCTCCATGGTGAGCCCGCGCACCACTGCCTTGAGGTGCGGGATCGCGGCAGGCGGGACCGAGAGTTCGGTGATGCCGAGCCCGATCAGGATCGGCGCGGCGAGCGGATCGGCGGCGAGCCCGCCGCACATTCCCGCCCAGCGGCCGGCCTCCCGCGCGCCGCGGCCGACTTCGCGGACCAACCGCAGCACAGCCGGGTGAAACGCATCGATCCGCTGCGAGACGCCTGCGTTGCCGCGGTCGGCCGCCAGCGCATATTGGGTGAGATCGTTGGTTCCGATCGATAGGAACGCCGCCTCGCGCGCGATCTGGCCGGCCAGCATCGCGGCAGCCGGCGTCTCGATCATCACGCCGAGCGGAGGCGCGGCGACGCCGAGTTCGGTGACAATCTCGTCGAGCATGACGCGCGCGGCGCGATAGTCCGAAAGGTCTGCGACCATCGGCAGCATGATCCGGCATTGCCCGGCGGGCACGCCGCGCAGCGCGGCGCGGAACTGGAGCCGCAGTAGGTCCGGCCGGGCGAGGCTCAGGCGGATGCCGCGGACGCCCAGTGCCGGATTCTCCTCGGCGGGTATCGGAAGATAAGGCACGGGCTTGTCGCCGCCGATGTCGAGCGTGCGAAGGATCAGCGGGCGATCGCCGAGGGTGGCGGCGATCCGGGCATAGGAATCGCGCTGCTCCTCCTCGTCCGGCGCGGTCTCGCGGTCGAGGAACAGGAATTCGGTGCGCAGCAGCCCGCAGCCCTCGGCACCTGCGCGCACTGCAGCGGCTGCATCCGCGACCGAGCCCAGATTGGCGAATACCTCAATCCGCGTGCCATCCGCCATCCGGCATTCACTTTGGGCAGCGTGGATTTCGGCCGCACGGCGCTCGCGGCTTTGGGCGAGCCTTTCACTCGCTTCCGCCAGCGCCATCGCGTCGGGCTCGACTGCGATTGTCGCTGCATCGGCGTCGAGGATTACCGTGGCGCCATCCTCAATCTCGAGCACGGCGCTGCCCGCCGCGACGATCATCGGAATCCCCGCCGAGGCCGCGAGAATCGCGACATGCGCGGTCGGACCCCCCGCGGCGGTGCAGATTCCGGCGAGCCGGCTCTTGTCGAGCGCAAGGAATTGCGAGGGTAGTAGATCCCCGCCGATCAGGATCGTGTCGGGCGCGAGTGTCGGCGCTGCCGGACCGCTCTCGCCCAGCAGTGTGCCGATTACCTGGCGCTCCAGATCGGCCAGATCCGCCACCCGCTCCATCAACAGCGCGTCTCCGGTAGCGCGGATCAAATCCGCGGCCTCGCGGCTGGCGGCGCGCCATGCGAAGGCGGCGCTTCGGCCCAGCGCGATCTGCCGTTCGGCCGCTGCGGCCAGCTCTGGATCGGCGAGCAGCGCGCGATGCGCCTCGACTACCGCTGCAGCGGTGCCCCCGCTGCCGCTGAGCCCCACCGATACGTGTGCGAGCGCATCGGCGAGCGCGGTGCGCTCCCGCGCAATTCCTGCGCCGTCCACAGGCACGTCGATCTCGGCGAGGCGGAGCTGGAGCGCACGCCCGATCGCGAGCCCCGGCGAAGCCGTCACCGGCCCGCCGCCCTGCGCCCGCACGATGGCCGGACCCGGTTCGGCGGCGTCTTCCTCCGCGATCCGATCGAGCAGCGCCGCCACTGCATCGATGCCGGCGCGGGCATCGGGGCCGGTTGCGGTGATCGTCACGCGATCACCGTTACTCGCGCCGAGGCCGAGCAACGCTACCGTGCTGCGCGCGTTGGCGACGCGCTCACCGTGATGGAATGTCACTTCCGCCGCGAACGGCTTGAGCGCGGCGGCAATCCGCGCAGCAGGGCGCGCATGGATACCGTTCGGAGCTGCCACGATCAGCTCGCGCGTGTGGCGTTCGCCCGGAACAGCTGGCTCGCGCGCCACCGCAGCGGCTGTCCGCGTCACTCGCGCAACCGTGGCGCCTGCATCGATCTGGCGGCCTGGCCTTTCGACGTCGAGCGCATAGCCTTCGTTGGCCACCACCAACGGCGTAATCAGTGCCTTGGCCGCCCCGGCCAGCGCATCGAGATCGAAGGCGATCAGCGGGTCGCCCGCGCGCACCCGGGCACCCGCTGCGAACTTCGGCTCGAAGCCCCTGCCGCCGAGCGCCACCGTTTCGAGCCCGATATGGAGCAGTAGCTCGGCACCATTATCGAGCCGCAACGTCACGGCATGGCCGCTTGCGGGAATTGAAATCACTTCGCTGTCGGCAGGTGCGCGCAGCAGCCCTTCGATCGGATCGATCGCCAGCCCGTCGCCCATCATCCGTTCGGCGAACACCGGGTCGGGGACTTCCTCCAGCGGAGCCAGCCAGCCCGAAAAGGGAGCGATCAGCGTCACCACGTCGCCGGACCTGTCGTTCAAGGAATCAGCTCCACTGCGTCGATCGCCCACATCGGCTCGACGCCCTTGGCAGTGTAGGTGATGCAGAGCGTCTCGTTCCCGGCGCGCGGGCTGAGCGGCGCGACCAGCCGGGTGATCCCCGGGTTACCGGCGGCAGGCGCGAGCGGGAGCATCGCGACGCGCGGCCCCTCGCACCCGCCGGCGCGGACCTCGAACTCGCCTTCGGGAGTCGCGGGGGGCGCGAACTTGATGCCCTCCACGTCCTTGCCGACCTGGAAGTTGAACGGGATCTGCCCGACGCTGAGCGCAACCTGCTTCGCGCCGCCGACCGGCGCCTTTTCCCATAGCCAACAGGGATTGAAGATGTCGGTGACGAAGACCGCGCGCTTGCCGGTGGCGGGATAATCATCCTCCAGCGCGAGCACGACGCGGCTGGTGCAGGTCTTGAGCGTTTCGTCGCTGCGGCGGAGCAGCATTTGGCGCGTGACATTGTCCTTGATAGCGCCAGGAATCATCTCGCCGCGGCGGAGTGTGGCAGCCGTCAGCTCGAACGGTAGCCTGACCTCGAAGGGCTGGTCGTACATTGGTGACCGCTCAGTCACGGGGCTGCCGTCGGTCGTGTAGCGCATGTCCAGCCCCGATTGATTTTCGAGGCGCACCGTCACCCTGTCGCTGCCGGGCACGTAGTCATAGTGGGGCATGATCTCGAAGGCGCTGAAGGCTGCGCTCAGGCCAAGCCCGCGCATCCGCTCCATCTGCGGCAGCAGCCGCTCGACGAAATCGGAATAGGCGCGCCCCTCCTTGGCGGACCAGCCGATTTCGGCCACTGCCGAGGCGCGGGGAAACATCATCCACGCCGCGCGCTTCTCAGTGCGGATATGCTCGGTCCACAGATTTGCCTGAAGCCCGAGGATATGCTTGCGCTGCGCCGCGGGGACCTCAGCGGGCACCGGCTCGAAGTCATAGACGGTCCTGAGCGTGATCAGGCTGCCATGGGCGGGCGGCTCGCTGTCGGCGAAGGCCTGCCGGTTGTTGAGATAGAGCGTCGGCGCGGGGCTGAGAACGGCGTCGTGCCCGGCCTTGGCGGCGTGGATCGCGCCTTCGATGCCACGCCAGGAAGTGATCGTCGCGTCGGGCGGCACATCGCCTTCGAGGATCTCGTCCCAACCGATCAGCTTGCGAGCGTTCTTGCTCAGATATTCGCCGATCCGGTGCATGAACCACGCCTGGAGCGCGGTCTCGTCCTTCAGCCCCAGCGCCTTGATCTTCGCCTGTATCGCGGGCGAGGCCTTCCACTGATCCTTCACCGCCTCGTCGCCGCCGACATGGATGTATTTGGACGGGAACAGCGCCATCACCTCGGCGAGCACATCCTGCAGGAAGGTGAAGGTCGAGTCGTCGACATTGTAGAGCCATGGGAAGACGCCCCAGTCGCTCTCGGTCCCCGGCGGGATCGGCGTGTCGGTGCCCAACTCAGGATAGGCGCGGATCGCGGCGAGCGCGTGGCCGGGCATTTCGATCTCCGGGAGGATCGTGATGCTGCGCTCGGCGGCATAGGTGACGATCGCGCGGATTTCGTCCTGCGTGTAGAAGCCGCCCACTTTCGGGAGCTGCGGCGCGCCCGGTGCGGTGGCGGGATGGCGCCAGCCGGAGACCTCGGTCAGCTTCGGATATTTCTTGATCTCTATCCGCCAGCCCTGGTCGTCGACCAGATGCCAGTGGAGCGTGTTGAGCTTGTTCGCCGCCATCCAATCGATCAGGCTGCGGACATAGTCGGGTGACTGGAAGTGGCGCGCACTGTCGAGCATGAGCCCGCGCCAATGGAAGCGCGGCGCATCGCGCACGGTGAAGCCTGCGACCTGCACCGCGCCGGTGCCCGGCTCCTGCGTCATCGCTTGCCACAGCGTCACGCCGCCGTAGAGCAGGCCGGCGTCGTCGCCAGCAGTGATCGTCGCTCCGTCCGCGCCGACTGCGAGTTGGTAGGATTCGGCTCCCTCGGCGCTGCCGCGCCGGAAGCGGATCGCCGGCCCCTTCGCGTCCGCCACGATCCGCAACTCCAGCCCGCGCGTGCGCCGCACCAGATCGGCGAAGCGGAGCGCGGCATTGTGCGCGCCTTGGTCGCCTGCGGGCACCACCAGCGGCGTGGCGGCGCTGATCGCGAAAACGCCCGGCGCTTGCTCGATCTCGGCGGGAAGGGGAAGCAGGCGCGGGAGCTGCTGCGCGGCGGCGGGTGTCGCAACCCCCGCGAGCAGGAGCGCACAGAGCCAATGGGCACGGTTCACAGGCAGCATGGGCATCAGCTTACGCGGCTTTCGCTTGCGGACAACATAGGCTCGGGGAAACGAATCGGGCGGCGGAACTGGAATGTTCGATCCGCCGCCCGATGTTGCTCACCTTTCCACCCGCGGTCGTCAGAAGTTAACGTTGACGGTGGCGAGCAGCTTCTTGCCCGTGCGGTAGACGCCGCGCGGCAGGCGCTGGGTATTGGCATAGGCGTAATATTCGCTGTCGGTCAGGTTCATGCCCGAAAGCGTGATGCCGATGTTCTCGGTGACGTTGTAAGTCGCCGAGACGTCCACATTGGCCGAATCGCGCACATACATCTCGTCGCCGCGATCGATGCTGGTGAAGTATTTCGAGCGCCAGGTGTAGGTCGCCCGCAGCGACACCGGGCCGCTCTCGAAGAACGGGCTCAGGCTCGCCTGGTGCTTGGAATTATAGGGCAGGTCCGCGCCGTCCTGCCCCTGGGCGTCCGAATAGGTGTAGTTGGCGAGGATGCCGAAACCGTAGGGCAGGTTCTGCTGATAGGCGAGGGCGAAGCCCTTCACCTCGGCCGAGCCGGCATTGTACGGGCGCGCCACTTGATAGGTGGTCACCCGGCCCTGCGACTGGTTGAAATACTGCTCGGGCCCGGTCCGCCTGAGGATGTAGTTGCTGATGTCCTTGTAGAAGACCTCGGCTGCCAGCACCGCGCGCGGCGCGAAATACCATTCGAGCGACGCGTTGAGGTTGGACGATTCATAGGGCTTGAGGTCGGGGTTGCCGCCCTCGCCGGTCAGGATGCCGTCGGAGAGCCAGAAGAAGTTGGTCATGTCGGCGTAGTTGGGACGCGCGATCACCTGCGCTGCGGCGAAGCGGAGGATCAGATCCTCCTGCAGGTCCACTGCCAGGTTCAGGTTCGGCAGCACGTTCTGGTAGCTGCTCTTGGTGGTTTCCCAGTTCCAGTTCGCCTCGGCGTTGCACGGCGTTCCGGATTCGCAGACATAGCCGGCGCTCTCCGTGGAGGTGCTGACGTAGCGCACGCCGAAGTTGCCGCGCACCCCGCCGGTCTCGACGTTGACCTGTGCATAGGCGGCGTGGATGTCCTCATCGACTTCCCAATTGCCCGCGGTGAACTCAGCCGCCGCGAAGATCGAAGGCGTCGGCAGCGTGCGGCCTTCGAGGAAGTCCACCATCGCCGGGCCGCTAATCGTGAAGCGGTTCGCCATCTGATCGTTGATGCCGTTGAAGCCGGACAGATAATTGTCTGGGGCGGGCCGGGCGTCGAACTGGCTCGCAGCGACTGCCAGCCCGTTCAGCGCGATGCCGGCATATTGCTGCGCGGTCTCGTGCCGGCGGAACTTGTAGCCGAGCTGGATGCGCTTGACCGCACCGTCGAGGTCGAAGCCCAGATCGACCTGTGCGTAGCGCTCCTTGTCGCTCGTCGGCTTCTCGACGGTGTTGCCGCTCCAGCCGGGATCGGTGACGAACGCTGCGGGGTTGCCCTGCACGTCAGTGGTGTAGGTGAGCGTGCCCGGGCTGTCGGGCGCGGCCGAGAGGTCGACCGTATAGTCGGCCCAGTTGAGGAACTCGAGGAACACCTGACGCTTGGTGCCGCCGTTCGCCTCGGAGATGCCGCCCTCGACATTGATGTCCCAGGTTTCGCCGTCCCAGCCGATCTTGCCGTGATAGGTGTCGGACTTCATCTCGGCTTCGCGATACTGGACGTCGAGCACGCTGAGGCCGTTCGTCAGCGACGCGCTGGTAACGATGCCGTCTTGCACCTCGATACCGGTGAGCGCGCCCAGGCTGTTCCAGGTATTGCCCTGGAAGGCGTACATCGATTGGTTGAGGTTGTCGTAAGTCGCGTCGACCTTGAGCCAGTTGAACTCGAGCAGGAGCTCGTCGACCGGCTTCCACTGCGCGGTCGCCGAATAGGTGAGGCGCTCGCGGCCCTGCTCGAAATAAGACGTGCCGAAGGCGTTGGGGCTGACGGCATCCAGATTGGCGGTCAGCGTCTCCGCGCAGGCGCCGACGCAGCCGTTGTCGCGCGAATCGACGGGGTTATCGGGGTTGCCGCCCGCCCATTGGTTCGCGCGCATCGTGCCATAGGTTTCCAGGCCGTCGCGGCGCAGCCGGTCCTTGGCGCGCTGGAAGGAGGCGAGCAGCCCGATCGTCCCGGCTTCGTTGCGCCAGCTGATCAGCGCGGAACCCTGGACGTCGCCCTTCTCGGAGCGGGTGTTGTAGAGATAGCCGAGCGAGGCGGCGATCGTCAGCGGCTTGAGTTCCAGCGGCTTGCGCGTGACGACGTTCACCGTGCCGCCGATCGAGCCTTCGTCGATCCGCGCCTCGGGCGACTTGTACACATCGACGCGGCCGACGAGCTGCGGCGCGAGCAGCGCATAGTTGAAGGTGCGGCCCGGCGAATCGAGGATGAACCAGTCCGCCGAGGCGACGGTCTGGCCGTTGAGCAACGTGCGGTTGAGCGCCGGGTCGGTG
Source organism: Sphingomonas radicis (assembly GCF_051400635.1). Classification (NCBI taxonomy): domain Bacteria; kingdom Pseudomonadati; phylum Pseudomonadota; class Alphaproteobacteria; order Sphingomonadales; family Sphingomonadaceae; genus Sphingomonas; species Sphingomonas radicis. The sequence continues at coordinate 270,517 of NZ_JBLFFG010000003.1, read as the reverse complement.
CCCAGGATCGAGATTTTCTCACCCTGGCCGAACTGGCGGTCGACGGTGACGCCCGGCACCAGCGTCAGCGCCTCGGCGACATTGGTGTTGGGGAACTTGCCCACGTCCTCGGCGGAAACCGAATCCACGATGGCATCGGCGTTGCGCTTGGTTTCGATCGCGGCGGCGAGCGACGCGCGATAGCCGGTGACGACGATATCCTCCTGCGGCTCGGCGGCAGCAGTCGTGTCGCTATCGGCTTGTGTTTGCGTGGTCTGTGCCTGGGCGGCGCTGGCGAGCAGCGCCAGGCTGCTGGCGGTACCGACGAGAATTCCCCGAATCCGCATGTCTCATCCCCTTTTTCCGTTATCCGGTGGTACGCTTATTTTTATACCAGTTGCGTACCAATACGGGGAGCATCTGCCAGAGCTCTCAGCCCGTCAAGAGGGATTCTTTCACAAATATGACGGGATGTGGTTCTTTTTTGCTGGCGTGTGGTATCTGATTGGTATTAGTGTTGCGTCCGAAGCCCTTACGCCCAATGGTGGGAGCCGAAATGCCGTTGCTGGCCGAAAAGATACGCGTGCTCGATCAACCCGGTGGAGGGCCCCTCTACCGGCGGCTGGAGGATGCGTTGCGCGCGGCGCTTCGCGACCAAGTGCTCAAGCCCAACGAGGCGCTTCCTGCCGAGCGCGACCTTGCTGCCGATCTTTCGGTATCGCGGATCACGCTGCGCAAGGCACTCGACACGCTGGTGGACGAGGGCCTGCTGGTGCGGCGCCACGGCGCGGGGACCTTCGTCGCAGGGCGTGTCGAGAAGCAATTCTCCAAGCTGTCGTCCTTCTCGGAAGACATGGCGGCGCGCGGCCGCAGCGTGCGCAGCGAATGGCTGAGCAAGACCGCTGGCGCAGTCACGCCCGACGAGGCGCTGACGCTGAGCCTGAGCCCCGGCACCCCGGTCTATCGGTTCAATCGCATCCGCTTCGCCGACGACGTGCCGATGGCGCTCGAGCAAGCAGTGGTCCCCGGCTTCGGACTGGAGAGTGCGGAAGTGGTCGGCAGCTCGCTCTATGCTGCGCTCGAGGCGAGCGGCAATCGGCCGGTGCGCGCGCTCCAGCGGCTGCGCGCAGTGCTGGTCGATGCGGGCCGGGCCAAGCTGCTCGGCGTGGAGGTGGGAGCGCCGGCGCTCTATATCGAACGGCGGGGCTTTCTGGCCGACGGGCGCGTTATCGAAGCGACGCAAAGCTGGTACCGCGGCGACGCCTATGACTTCGTCGCCGAACTCGACGCCCGGGCCTGAGCAATGATCGAACCGAACCAGACCCGCATGTTCGCGGAAGCCGCCGAGGCTGCCGATGTTGTGGAGCGCCAGCTCGCCGCCAATGGCGATGCCATCGCAGCGCTTGTCGAGACGCTGCGCGCCCGGCCGGTGCGCGGCGTCGTCACCTGCGCGCGCGGCAGCTCGGATCACGCGGCGACCTTCGGCCGCTATCTGATCGAAACCCGGCTCGGGTTGCTGACTGCATCGGCCTCGCCCTCGGTGGCGTCGGTCTATGGCGCCTCGCCGGATTATTCGGACATGCTCGCGCTGGGCATTTCGCAATCGGGCAAGAGCCCGGATATCCTTGCCGCGATGCGCGGCGCCCGCGCAGTCGGCGCGCGCACGCTGGCGCTGGTCAACGTCGCCGATTCGCCGATGGCTGCGGAGGCCGACACGTATCTTCCGCTTCACGCCGGGCCCGAGATCAGCGTCGCAGCGACCAAATCCTATATCGCTGCGATCTCTGGCCTGGTGCACCTAGTCGCCCGTTGGAGCGGTGACGACGTGCTGATGGAAGCGCTGGCCGAATCGCCCGCGCTGCTGCGCCGGGCGTGGGAGGATGACTGGTCGCCGCTGGTCGATCGACTGGCGGAGGCGAGGGGGCTCTACGTGATCGGGCGCGGCCTCGGCTTCGGCATCGCGCAGGAGGCCGCGCTCAAGTTCAAGGAAACCTGCGGCCTCCATGCCGAGGCGTTCAGCGCCGCCGAGGTGCGCCATGGACCGATGGCGCTTGTCGGTCCCGGCTTCCCGCTGCTCGTTTTCCGCCAGGGCGATGCGACTGCCGACGGGGTCGACGAACTGGTCGCCGACGTCGTCGCCCGCGGGGGCGAGGTGCTGGTGAGCGGCGGCGCAGTCCCCGGCGCGACCTGGCTGCCGCACCCGTCCGCGCATCCGGCGATCGAGCCGATGCTCCAGATCCAGGCCTTCTACCGCGCCGCCAACACGCTTTCGCTACGCCGCGGCTTCGACCCCGACCGGCCTCCCCAGCTCGCCAAGGTGACCGAGACCATCTGATGCCAAGGGCCATATTACCCGATCGCGTGCTCGTCGGCGGTGCGTGGCGCGAAGGCCATGCGGTGCTGGTGGAGGATGACCGCATCGCTGCGATCGTCGCGCCGGCCGCGCTCGACTCGAGTGCGGCGGTGGAGCGTGTCGCTGGTAGCCTCGTCCCCGGCTTCGTCGATACCCAGGTCAACGGCGGCGGCGGCGTGCTGTTCAACGACGCGCCGACCCTGGAAGGCATCGCGGCCATCGCCGCTGCGCACCGCCGCTTCGGCACCACCGGGCTGCTGCCGACGCTGATCAGCGACGATCTGGCGGTGATCCGCCGCGCCGTTTCCGCAGTGGACTCCGCGATCGAGGCCGGCGTGCCGGGCGTGCTCGGCATTCATATCGAAGGACCGTTCCTCAACGTCGAGCGCAAGGGCATCCATTCGGCCGACAAGATCCGCCTGCTCGATGAGGAGGGCTTCGCGGTGCTGACCGGGCTGCGGCGGGGCCGTACGCTCGTCACGCTCGCACCCGAGCGGACTTCGGTGGAGATGGTCCGCCGCCTGGTCGATGCTGGCGTGGTTGTCGCCGCGGGGCACACCAACGCCAGCTATGAGCAGGCAATCGCAGCGATCGACGCGGGGCTCACCGGAGTCACGCACCTGTTCAATGCCATGTCGCCGCTCAGTTCGCGCCGTCCGGGCGTGGTCGGCGCCGCGCTCGAAGCCGATGGCGTCACTTGCGGCATCATCGTCGACGGCCACCACGTCAGCCCCGCGACGCTGCGCCTCGCGCTGCGCTGCAAGCCGCACGACCGCGTGATGCTGGTGACCGACGCCATGCCGTCAGTCGGCAGCGAGGCGAGCGAGTTCGTGCTTCAGGGCAGCCGCATCCTGGTGCGCGGCGACCTGGTGACCGACGAGGCCGGCACGCTCGCCGGTTCGAACCTCGACATGGCCGGGGCGGTGCGGAATGCGGTGTCGATGCTAGGCCTCACCCTGCCCGAAGCCGTGGCGATGGCGAGCAGCGTGCCGGCGGCATTCCTGGGGCTTGCCGATGTCGGCCGGATTGCGCCGGGTTATCGCGCGGACTTCGTGTTGCTAGACGAGGCGCTCAAGGTCACCGCTACATGGATCGGCGAACGTTAGCAAATCCAAGTTCCCCTCCCTGCAAGGGAGTGGTTAGGGGCGGGTGAGAAAAGAGCGGGCTCGATGCCCGGTCTTTTCTTTCTCACCGAACGGCTGAAATGCTCGCTGCGCTCGCAACCCACCCCCCACCCTCCCTTGCAGGGAGGGGAGTAGGCAGGGAGGGAGTAGATGGGATCAATCCTCGCGCTTCGCCTGATCGAGCTGCCGTCGTGCGCGCTCCGCCTCGCCGGCATCGGCCTGTTTCTGCGCCTTCGACCGTCCGAAAGCGGCGCGGTTCGCCGCCGCCTGATCCTCCGCCGCCTTGCGGTCGCGCCGCTTGCGCGCCTGGCGGAGGTTGACGATCTCAGCCACGCGGCCCGGGCTTCTTGGGATCACGGGGCGGGCGACGTGGACCGTCACCCGAAGGCCGGCCGCGTGGCCCTTCGCCCGAGGGGCGCCCGCGTGGCGGCCCGCGGCGCTGGCCGCCCGGCGCATGTGGCGCAGCGGGCTGCACCGCGCTGGTCGCGGCGACCGAATAGCCTTCCTTGAGCAGCTTGGTGAACGCCGCGCGCACGTTCGCCGTGATCGCGTCCTGCACGTCCTTCGGCAGATCGGCGAAGGTGACGTTGCGGTGAATCGCGTTGACGTCGCGCACCAGCTGGTTGGGTAGCCCGTTCGACGCGCGCTTGAGCGCATCGATCGAGTCGAGGAACATGGAGAACAGGATCTCCTGCATGAGCTCGGTGGCGGGCTTCGGCATGGCGCCCTAATGCGCCGGGCGGCAGGCGCTTGCAACCGGGTGCGGCGCCTCCCGTGGCGAAAAGGCGCCGGCGTGCGCGGCTTGCCTCGCGCCGTCCTCAGCCGCTATTCCGCACGGAAATTCGGCACCGCGACAGATAGCCGATGAAAGCGGTTACACGTGCGGGAGGGAGGATATCGATGGTGCAGCGGATCACGATCGTCGGCGGGGGCACCGCAGGGTGGATGACGGCGGCGCTGCTCTCCAAGCTTCTCGTTCGCGGCTTCGAGATAAGGCTGGTCGAATCGGACGAGATCGGCACGATCGGCGTCGGCGAGGCGACGATCCCCGGCATCCGCGACTATTGCGGCCTCGCCGGCCTCGATCAGGTGGCGATGATCCGCGCTACCCAGGCGACTTTCAAGCTCGGGATCGAATTCGTCAACTGGCGCGAGCCGGGGCACAGCTACATCCACGGCTTTGGCAAGATCGGGCAGGATCTGTGGTGGCTCCACATGCACCAGCTCTGGCTCAAGATGGCCGGGCGGGGCGCGGCCAAGCATTTCGACCATTATGCGCTCAACTGCCTCGCCGCGCGCAAGAACCGTTTCTGCTTCCCCAATCCTTCGAACCCGCATTCGCCGATCGCGCACATCGACTATGCCTACCATTTCGATGCGTCGCTGTTCGCGCGCCACCTGCGTGCCGAGAGCGAGGCGCGCGGCGTGAAGCGGATCGAAGGGCGGATCGTCTCGGTCGAGCAGCGGCCCGAGGACGGTTATGTCGACCATCTGGTGCTGGCCGACGGACGCATCGTCGACGGCGATCTGTTCGTCGATTGCTCGGGAATGCGCGGACTGCTGATCGGCCAGACGCTGGGCGTCGGCTATGAGGAATGGAGCAAGTGGCTGCTCTGCGACCGCGCGCTCGCGGTGCCGTGCGAGAGCGTGAGCCCGCTCACCCCTTATACCCGCTCCACTGCGCATGGCAGCGGCTGGCAATGGCGCATTCCGCTCCAGCATCGGATCGGCAACGGCCATGTCTATTCGAGCGCGCATATGAGCGACGACGAGGCGGCCACGATCCTGATGGCGAACCTCGACGGCCGGCCGCTCGGTGACCCGCGTCCGGTGCGCTTCACGCCCGGTAAGCGGCATCGCGCGTGGGAGAAGAACGTCGTCGCCATCGGGCTTTCGAGCGGCTTCCTCGAGCCGCTCGAATCGACCAGCATCCACCTGATCCAGACGGGCATATTGCGGCTGGTCGCGCTCTTTCCGGGCGCGGGCGTCAAGGCTGCGGACGTCGCCGAATACAACCGCCAGACCGACTTCGAATATCGCGACGTCCGCGATTTCATCATCGCGCACTATAAGGTCACCAATCGCGAGGACACGCCGTTCTGGGCCTATCTCAAGCACATGGACGTGCCCGACAGTCTGGCCGAGCGGATCGAGCTGTTCCGCACCTCCAGTCGCTTCTTCGTCCACGGCAAGGCCGAGCTGTTCAAGGAAGAGAGCTGGGTGCAGGTGCTGCTCGGGCAGGGGCTGGACATGCGCTACGACCCGATGGTCGACATGGTGCCCGACGCCGAACTTCTCGCGTTCCTCCGCGATGTCGAGGAGGTGATCGAGGACGTGGCGAACGCGATGCCCGATCATGCTGCCTTTATCGAGCGCCACTGCAAGGCACCGCCGCTCACTGTTGCATCCTGAACACGTTTTGCAGCGTTGATGCGCCCGTCCACCGCTCCGGCGAGGGAACGGGATTGACATCGCGCGAGAAAGGGTTTTGTCACCGTTGTCGGAAAAACAGAAACTGCCGGAACGTAATGTAACCGGTTACGGACTGGTCAGGAGGGGAATAAAGTGAAGGATTCCAGCATAATGCGTGCACATCTCGCTCGCGGTATCTCTGCCGCGGCGCTTGCTGCTGCGCTCGTCATCGGCGTTCCCGCCGCCGCGCAGACGACATCGACTCTGCAGGGCCAGGGCGGCCAGGCCGGCACCAGCGTCACTATCACCGATACTGTCACCGGCCGCTCGGTCACGACGACGGTGGGGCCGAACGGGCGCTTCGTCGTGCCCGGCCTCCGGCCCAGCACCTATCGCATCGAAGTGGAGGGACAGGAGCCGCGCAGCGTGACGCTGCCGGTGGGCCAGACCGTGACCGTCGATGTCGTCGAGGAGCCCGCTGCTGCCGTGGACGCTGGCGAGGAAGTCGTCGTGACCGGCACGCGCGATCGCACCGAAGTGCGAACCGCGACAACCTCGACCAACGTCAGCCAGGCGCAGATCGAGAACCTGCCGCAGAACGATCGCAACTTCCTCAACTTCGCCGCGCTTGCGCCCGGCGTGTCGGTTTCCCCGACCGGAGGCTCGCGCCGTGTCCAGGCAGGTGCGGTCAGCGCGGACAACACCAACGTCTTCATCGATGGTCTCAGCCTCAAGAACCCGATCAACCACGGCGGCGTGGCGGGCCAGAACTTCTCGCGCGGCAATCCCTTCCCGCAGTCCGCGGTGCAGGAGTTCAAGGTCGACACGCAGAACTTCAAGGCCGAGTATGAGCAGGCCGGATCGGCGATCATCACTGCGGTCACCAAGACCGGCGGCACCGAATTCCACGGCGGCGCTTTCGGCGAATGGCAGCCCAAGTCGTTCATTGCACGGCCGTATTTCGATCGGCCGGGGCAGGAGGGCAACCGGGACGGCACCGATCCCAAGCCCGATTACGAGCGTTGGCAGTACGGCGTCGACCTCGGCGGCCCGATCATCAAGGACAAGCTGCACTTCTTCGCCGCGTTCGAAGGTACCAGCCAGACGCTGGCTTCACAGGCAGTAACGCTGGAAGCGGACGATGGCGTCCCTGCGGCGATCGTCAGCGAATTCAACGGCAGCTATCCGCAAACCTTTGAACAGCGTCTCTATTTTGGCAAGCTGAGCCTGTTCGCCACCGAGCAGGACACGATCAACGCCAGCGTGTTCATCCGGCAGGAAGACGAACTGCGCGATTTCGGCGACAATGCGGTGCCCTCGCACGGCCACACGATCGATTCGGATGTTAAAGTCTACCAGGCCGAATGGAGCCATCGCGGCGACAATTGGCTGAACGAACTCACGGTCGCGTACAACACCGTTTCCACCGGCACGCCGAGGGTATCGGAGGGACCGGAGATCGTTCTCAATCCCGCACCCGAGCTCGGCGGCGAAGTCGCGCTCCTCGGCGCCAGCTCGTTCGAGCAGAACGACCGGCAGGAGACCTGGACGTTCAAGAACAACGTCACCTTCTTCGGCGGCGAGCACACGGTGAAGGCGGGCGTCAAGGTCTCGCTGAACGACTATAGCCGCGAGGAGGATCTTCGCAGCAACGGTTCCTATTATTTCCACGCGCCGACCTACACCAGCTTCGATGCATCCACGCCCTTCGCTGCCAGCATTTCGACTGTCCCGGTCGAGCCGGCGACGGCGAAAAACACCCAGGTTGGTCTGTTCGTTCAAGACGATTGGACGCCGGACGATCACTGGACGATCAATGCCGGCCTGCGTTGGGATTTCGAGACCAATGCGAAGAACGAAGACTTCGTCACCCCGGACAATGTAGCCACTGCGCTACGCAACTATCCCGGCTGGCAGGCAGCGGGGATCGATCCCGAGGACTATATTTCGACCGGCGACAATCGTGAGCCGTTCTGGGGCGCGTTCCAGCCGCGCCTCGGCATCAGCTACGACGTCCATGGTGACCGTGATCTGATCTTCTTCGCAGGTGCCGGCCGCTATTATGATCGGCCGCTGTTCATCACCGCAGGCATCGAGACGATCAAGAACCTGTACCAGTCAGCGCCCCAGATATCGTTCTGTGACGGCGGGGGCGGGCAGCCGACCTGCGCGAGCGTGAGCGAAAACGGTGTGCTGCCCGTCGAGTATCTTCCCTACAATCCTGCCTACAAGGACACGGAGACGTTGCGATCGGCGGTGTCGGGCATCGGCGGCGACATCTGGCTGCTCAACAACGACACTAAGCTGCCCTTTTCGGACCAGTTCAGCCTGGGCGTGCGCAAGCGGTTCGGCGCGGTGCAGACCTCGCTCACCTTCTCGCACATCCGCAGCCACAACATCTTCCAGTTCGTCCGCGGCAATCGCTTCTCGAACGGCTGGTACACCCGAATCCTGGAGCGTGACGGCGCAGGCAACGTGATCGGCTGCAGGGACGGCGGGAACAATTGGGTCCAGGACAACATCCCTGACACCGATTATGCCGCCTGCCCGGCTACGCAGGGCGATCTTGCCGGCTTCAACGGCAAGCTCAACATCGGCCAGAACAACGGCAAGGCAGTCTACAACGCCGTCTATCTGACGGTCGACAAGCCCTATTCGAAGGAATCGGGGTGGGGCTTCACCTTCTCGGGCACCTATCAGCGCGCCCGCACCAACGTGGGCACTGAGCTCGGCTCCGACGAATTCTTCGCGGGCACTGAAGTCGATCAGTTCGGTTGGCAGAACGTTCAGGGCGTCGACCAGTATCGCTTCGTCGCGACTGGAATGGTCAATCTGCCGTGGGACGTTCTGTTCTCCGCGACGGGCACATTCGCTTCGGGTCCGGCATATGGCTATGCTGGCTGCGCACCGGCCGCCATTCCGGACCCGGGGCCCCGTCCCGACGGTGTCGGCTGCATCGCGAACCTGGGCGGCGTGCGTTTTCCGCCGAACGAGTTCGCCTATGCGAACGTCGACCTGCGTCTGACCAAGACCTTCAACCTTCCCTGGGGCCACGAGCTTCAGATCAAGGGCGAGGTGTTCAACCTCTTCGACTCGATCAACCGCAACTATTCGGCCTGGAGCGCAGGCAACAATCCGCCCCGCTGGGAAGAGGAGGCCACCGTGGGCAACGCCCGCGCTTTCCAGGTTGGCGCCAGCTATCGCTTCTGAGCCCCCTTCGAAGCGACACACTGCAGGGGAGGGGGTATGCCTCCTCCCCTGCTTCTTTTTAAGCTGATGCGATGAAGCCAGAGCTGTTGCACTTCGGCGAAGGCCGGCATCCGGTGGTCACCATCGATGCGTTCACCGGCGATCTCGCCGGCTGGCGCGATCTGGCGGCGGCGATGGCGCCGTTCCCCGCCAACCGCGGCACCTATTATCCCGGGCTCCGCCGGCTGATCAGCGAGGCTGACGCAGAAGCATTCGAGCGCATACGCCAGCTTCTCGCGCGTGCCGCGCCCTACATCGGCGGCGGCTTCGATCTCGCCGGCTTCGACCTCGTCGAAGCGAGCTTTTCGATGGTGACTACGCGGCCCGAGGCGCTCGGGCTGCCGCAGCGCGTGCCGCACTTCGACTCCTCCGATCCCGATTATCTCGCGCTGCTGCTCTATCTCTCGGACACACCCGGCACCGGCTTCTATCGGCAGCGTTCGACCGGGATCGAACGCATCACGCGCGAGAATTTGTCGACATTCGTCGATGCCGCCAGGCCCGAGAGCGCCGAGATGCAGGGCTATATCCGCGGCTCCACGCCGCAGTTCGAGCAGATCGGCACGGTGGCCGGCGTGGCCGACCGGCTCGCCATCTACCCCGGCTCGCTGCTCCATTCGGGGATCATTCCCGAGGACATGAACTTCAGCATCGATCCGCGCCGCGGCCGGCTGACCCTCAACCTGTTCGTTCAAGGACGCCGATCATGAAGCGTATCGCCCCGCTCGTGCTGAGCCTCGCCGCTACTGCCGCTTCGGCGCAGACGGCCGCGCCCGAGCGCCGGACCTACATCAATCCGATCGACATCGATTACCGCTACAACTTCGAGCAGATCAACGACCACGCTTCCTACCGAACCGGCGCCGATCCCGCGATCGTGCGGCACAAGGACTCCTATTACATGTTCCAGACGCTGGCCGACGGTTATTGGCGCTCGACCAACCTCACCGACTGGACCTTCATCAAGCCCAGCCGTTGGCCGTTCGATTCTATCGTAGCGCCCGCCGCCTGGTCCGACGGCGAGCGGATCATCCTCCAGCCGTCGATGATGGAACCCGAGTCCATTCTGGTTACGGAAGCGCCGGAGACCGGCAAGCTCGACTTCCTGGTCCGCCGCATGCCGCCGCTCCCCGGCGCGACCAACAAGGCGCCCGAGGAAATGAAGCCCGGCGAGATCCCGCCCGGCCCCTGGGACCCGGCGCTGTTCAAGGACGATGACGGCCAGTGGTACATGTATTGGGGCTCGTCGAACGTCTTCCCGATGTATGGCGCCAAGATCGCGTTCGAGGACGGCAGGCTCATCTACCAGAGCGAGGCCAAGCCGATGCTGAGCCTCCACCCCGATCGGCATGGCTGGGAGCGCTTCGGGCAGGATCATTGCGCATGCTGGGCCCCCGGCAAACCGAGCCCCTCCTACATGGAGGGCGCGTGGATGACCAAGCACGGCGGCCGCTATTATCTCCAGTACGGTGCGCCCGGATCGGAGTTCAACGCCTACGCCAACGGCACCTATGTCTCGGACAGCCCGCTCGGGCCGTTCACTTATGCGCCCTGGAACCCGGTGGCCTATCGCCCCGGCGGCTTCGCGCAGGGCGTGGGGCATGGCTCGACCTTCCAGGACAAGCACGGCAATTGGTGGAACAGCGGCACGAGCTGGGTGGGCTATAATTGGGGCATGGAGCGCCGGATCGCCATGTATCCGGTCAAATTCTACGAAGACGGCCAGATGTCCGCCTTCTCGCGCTTCGGCGATTTCCCGCACTTCGCGCCCACCTCGAAGATCGACGATCCCGAGAGCCTGTTCACCGGCTGGATGCTGCTTTCCTATCGCAAGGCGGCCAGCGCCTCCTCGACGATGGGCGAGTTCGCGGCGGATCGCGTGACCGACGAGAACCCGCGCACTTTCTGGGTCGCGGGCGCGAACAAGCCGGGCGAGACGCTGACGCTCGATCTCGGTGCGGCCAAGACGCTACGCGCGGTGCAGGTCAATTATGCGGACTATAAATCGAACCGCTACGCCGACGCGCCGGACATATACACCGAGTTCGAGCTGCAATCTTCGCTCGACGGCAAGAGCTGGTCGCCGCTCGCCCGCACCGAAGGGCCGCGCCGCGACCGGCCCAATGCCTATCTGGAGCTGCAGGCGCCGGTGAAGGCGCGCTATGTCCGCTACATCCACGGCCATGTCGGTGCCGCCAACCTCGCGATCGCCGATATCCGCGTGTTCGGCAGTGCCGGCGGTAGGCCCCCCACTGCGCCCACCGGCGTCACCGCAAAGCGAGAAAGCGACGAGCGAAATGCGAAGATCGCGTGGAAGCCGGTGAAGGGCGTGGTCGGCTACAACGTCCTGTGGGGCATCCGGCCCGATCGCCTGACGCTCGGCTACCAGCGTTGGGCCGACCAGGGCACCAGCCTCGACCTGCGCGCGCTCAACAAGGGGCACGCCTATTGGGTTGCGGTGGAGGCGTTCGACGAGAACGGCGTGTCACGGCGCTCGAAGCCAGTGCAAATCGACTAGAAGGCGGGTGAAAATCAAGCCCGCGCCGGCGTCAGATGCGTCAGCGCACACAGCCATTGCCCGTCGACCCGGCGATAAATGTCAGTAATCCATTCGTCCGCGCTGATCGGCTCGCCCTTGAACGATCCGGTGTTCCGGCCGCGACCGGTCACGACCGCGACGTCACCATAGACTTTCACGCGGGCGATATCCTTGACCATCATGTCGTGGCTCAGCGTCCCATCCGAGATCACCGACAGGATCCGATCGCGGCCGACGGGACCAGCTTCGGGGGTTACCAGCGTCCAGTCGTCGGCGATGCACGCGGCGATCCGATCGACGTCATTCGACACCATCGCAGCGTTGAAGGCATCCTCGAGTGCAGTGAAATGCTCGGTCTCGTCGATGCGCACGCCCGTTCTCCCCTACGGCAAAGATCAGATCGCCGTGGACTCGGACCAGCGCCGCTGGGTCTCAGCGACTGTCAGATCCTCGACCTTGGCATCGATGAACCAATGATAGCCGAAAGGATCGGCGAGCAGGCCCGAGCGGTGGCCGTAGAACTGATCCTTGACCGGCCGCAGCACGATCGCGCCCTGCGCGGTGGCGGCGGCGACGAAAGCATCCGCATCGTCGACGTTGAGGTGCATCTGCACCGGCGAGCCACCCAGCGTATCGGGGCTCACGGCGCCGAACTCCGGATATTCGTCGCACAGGAACAGTCTGGATGTGCCGAACGTCAGCTCCGCGTGGCCGATTCGTCCGTCAACGGGATCCTCCAGCCGAAAATCCTCGGTCGCGCCGAATGCGGCGACATAGAAATCGATCGCGGCGCGCGCATCCTTCAGCGCCAGATGCGCGCTGAGGCTATGCGGAAGTTGCTCGGAGGACATCGGCAATTCCTTTGACGACTCACGTATATTACGTTACGTATCGTTTCATAATGAGTCAAGCTCCGACATCGACGCCTCGGAAAGCCGGTCGTCCGCGCAGCGAAGCGGCGCGGCTCGCGATCCTTGACGCCGCGTATCGGATTCTGATCGAGGACGGTTTCGGCCAGCTGACGATCGAGGCCGTGGCCGCTCGCGCCGGCGTCGGCAAACCGACCATTTACCGATACTGGAACAACGCGCAGGAGTTGGCCATGGCGGCGTTCCTGTCCCGCCCGGATGCGGAGCCGGTGCAGACGCCACAGCGGTCCACGCGCGATGGTCTGAAGGCGCATCTGCGTTCGGTGGTGCGTGCCTTTGCGACCAGTCGCGGACGGCAGATCACGCTGACCATGGCCTCGTCCGATTCCGACAGCGAGGTCGCCAAAGCTTTTCGCACCCAAATCATCCTCAAGAGCCGCGAAACCGGCCGTGCGCTACTTGAAGCCGGAGAGAGCTCCGGCGAAGTTCGCATCGGCGGCAACATCGAGGCGGCGCTCGACATGATCTACGGTCCGATCTTCTATCGGCTCCTGGCCGGCCACGGACCGCTCGACGATAGCTTCAGCGAAGCCGTGATCGACATCGTCTGCGACGGAATTCGGCGATAGCGTCCAAGGGCGCGCTTCCCAAAGATCGAAGCGGGCGCTCGGTCCGAAAACCGCACCGGCCCGATCGTCAGCCGCCCAGCCACCCGCCCCTGAACCCCGCGCGCTGAAGGCCGCGTCGGATCGCCGGCACCTGGCGCATCCGGCTCCAGACGAAGTCGTTGCGGTAGTTCGCCGCCATGGTGACGATCGGGCCCTGATCGATCCCCAGATAATCGTCGTCCACCCAGCCATGGACCGGATCGACGCTGCCCTTCTCTGGCTTCACCTCACGGTATTTGAAGCTCGGGTTGAACGAATCGAGGAAGCCGTACTTGCCGTACAGCCGCCCGCCCTGTGCGCTGCGCATCGCCTGGGCTGCGGGGATCACGATCTCCGGCGCGAAGGCCAGCGAGCCGAGCGCTGCGGTGGGCGCGAGCGTGCCGTCGTCGCGCTCGTCGGGCTGGCCGAGCGGCCCGCGCGCGGCATAGCCGTAGAACTCGCGCGTCTCGCCCTTGAACGGCAGCTTGAAGCCGCCCGGGCCATCGCACGCGGTGAGGCCCCAGATCTCGTTCGAATAGCCGTCCCAGCGCATCGGATTGGCAGTGCAATAGGCGCGATTGGCATAGGTCGCACGGCGGCTGTTCTCGAAATAGTCGATCCCCGCTTCGCGCATCGGGGCGTCCTGGATGCCGCGGAAGTCGATCCAGACATGGCTGTACTGGTGGCCGAACAGCGGCGCGAAGGCGAGATGGCGCGTCGGCCCTTCGCCGCGCCAGCAGCGCGGATAGTTCTGAGTCCAGGCTTCCCATGTGTTGTCCGTCACCGGATGCACCGGCGCGCCGAGCGCCAGAACGTGGACGAACATGCCTTCGTTGTAGCCGTTCCAGTTCGCAGGGATCAGCCCGCGCTCGGGATGCCAGCCCATCGAGATCGACTTGCGCCCGTCGGTGCGGAAGAAGTTCCAGTCGGCGCGGGTGTAGATGTCGGCAGCAAGCTTGCGGATCTCGGCCTCGGCGGCATCGTCGCGGTCGTAATATTGGCCGGCGAACAACACCCCCATCAGCAGGATCGTGGTGTCGACGCTCGAGAGCTCGACGTCGCGGAAGCGGTGCCCCGTTTCCATGTCGATGAAATGGTAGAAGAAGCCCTTGTGCCCGATCCTGCCGGTCGATTCGGGGCCCTGCGGCGAATTCCAGAAGAAGCGCAGCGTGGTGAGGGTCAGGTCGCGTGCTTCCTCGCGCGTGCACCAGCCGCGCTCTACGCCGATCGGATAGGCAGTGAGCCCGAACCCCACCGATGCGATCGAGCAGAAGCCGGGAGTCGGCCAGCGATCGGGCACCAGCCCGTTCTTGCGGTTCACCGTTTCCCAGAACCAGCGGAAAGTCCGCTCCTCGATATCTTCGTAGAAGGCGGGGAGGCCGTTGCCGGCGGGCGCGGCGCCACCGGTCCGGAGCGCTTGTGCGCAGCTGGGAAGCGCTGCCGTGGCGGCTATCAGCGAGGAACGGGAGAGAAGCTGGCGTCTGTCGATCATGTCCTGAATCCTATGCCCCAGGAGAGAGGAACGATGCGCAGAGCGCCGTTTCCTGCGGGGTTGTTGCGAAACCGGTTACACACTTGGCGCGGCAAAAGGGCGTCCCCATCACGCGCGGCCAGCGGTGGTGGCGCGAATGACGAGCTCGGGCGCGATCAGCTCGACGCCGTCGCCGGGACCCTTGCCCTCGAGCATGTCGACCAGCCGGCCGACTGCGCGCGCGCCGATCTCGGCGATGCGGACCTGCACCGTGGTGAGCGAGAGATAGCGCGCGAGCGGCACGTCGTCGAAGCCGGCGACCGCTACGTCCTCCGGCACACGCTTGCCTGCCGTGCGGAACGCGTAGAGGCAGCCGATCGCCATCATGTCGTTCGCCGCGAACACTGCATCGCAAGGCGCGTCGCTCGCCATTATCACGCGCGCGGCGGCCTCGCCCGAATCTTCGTTGAAATCGCCTTCGATGATCCGCACCGGCATGTCTGGAGCGAGCCGGTGGAGCGCGTCGCAGAAGCCGTCGGCACGTTCGCGGGCGTCCACATTGCTCTGCGGCCCGGCGATGTGGACGATGTTGCGATAGCCGCGGTCGAGCAGATGGCGCACCATCGCCTCGGCGCCGGCGGCATTGTCGAGCCGGAGCCCCGGTCGCGATGCGACTTCGCCCGCCGCATTGATCAACACCGACGGCAGCGCGGCGGGAAGCGCCCGCTCGAGCGAGGCGGCCGGGATGTGCGGCGCCATCACCAGCAGCCCGTCGACTCGCCCGCGCATCGTGCGCAGCGCAGCGGCCGACTGTTCGCTGTCGTCGTGCATGTTCGAAAGCAGCAGCACATAGCCGCGCCGGTTGGCTTCCCTGTCCATGCCGCGCACGCATTCGGAGAAGAATTCGCCGTGCAGGTCCGGGAGCACCACGCCGATCGCGTGCGCGCGGGCCAGGCTGAGGCTGCGCGCGCCGGCATGCGGGACATAGCCGAGCTCGGCCGCGGCGGCCATGATCCGCTCGCGCGTCTCGCTGCGGACATTGTCCACGCCGTTGAACGCACGTGATACCGAGGCGATCGAAACCTCGGCGCGGCGGGCAACATCGCGGATGGTGGCCTCTCCCATTTTGCTCCTGTTCCCGGTCTCACGCATGTTTCCTACGTTTCAGACCCTGAGGGCGATTGCAATCCTCGCCCTGCGAAGCGTATGTAACCGGTTACGGAAATCAGCCTCAAGCACAAAGTTTCGCGTTTGGGCTGCAGCGTTTCATTGATCGCGCTCAGTTGGGACGCGGTGTTTCGGGGAGAGGAATTGATGTTCGAAGCCAGGATTTCGCGACGCGCGGCGTTGCTCGGAGCGGGCGCGATCGCGGCCTGGGCGTCGAGCCCGGCGCGCGCGATGCTCCAGGCGGCGACGCGGCTGCCGGTGCCTGCCTTCATCGACGGGCTGATCGCCAAGATGACGCTGCAGGAGAAGGCGGGCCAGCTCACGCTGATGCCCAGCGCCTGGGGCGGCGGCGTCGCGACGCAGCTCAATCCCCCGACCTCCGGCCCGAGCTTCGATGCGCAGCTCGAGGAAGTGCGCCAGGGGCTGCTCACCGGCGTGTTCAACGGCAATGGCGCCGAGATGGCCCGCCGCATGCAGACCGCGGCGATGACGCAGAGCCGGCTCAAGATCCCGCTGATCTTCGCCGCCGACGTGATCCACGGCCACCGCACGATCTTCCCGGTGCCGGTGGGCGAGGCAGCGAGCTTCGAGCCCGATCTGGCCGCGCGCACCGCGCGCATGGCGTCGTACGAAGGCGCCGCCTCGGGCATCGACTGGACCTTCGCGCCGATGGTCGACATCGCGCGCGACCAGCGCTGGGGCCGGACGATGGAAGGCGCGGGCGAGGACGTGCACCTCGGCATGCTGATGGCGGAAGCGCGCGTGCGCGGCTTCCAGCGCAAGGACCTGAAGGCGATCGATTCGATGATGGCCTGCGCCAAGCATTTCGCGGCCTATGGCGCCGCCGAAGCAGGGCTCGACTACAACAGCGTCGACATCTCCGAGCGGACTCTGCGCGAAGTCTATCTGCCGCCGTTCAAGTCGGCGCTCGACGCCGGGGTGCTGACTTTCATGGCCTCGTTCAACGAGATCGCGGGCGTGCCCTCGACCGCCAACGAATGGCTGATGCGCAACCTTCTGCGCGGCGAATGGGGTTTCGATGGCTTCGTCGTCTCCGACTATACCGGCGACATGGAGCTGATCGACCACGGCTTCGCCAGGGATTCGCGCGAGGCCGCCAAGCTCGCCTTCCTGGCGGGGGTCGACATGAGCATGACCAGCGGCTTCTACCGCAAGCATCTGCCCGAGTTGGTCGAGGCCGGCGAAGTGCCGATGGCGCGGGTCGATGAATCGGTGCGCAAGGTGCTGGCGATCAAGGCCGCGCTCGGGCTGTTCGAGGATCCGTTCCGCCGTATCGACTTGAAGCGCGAGAAGGCGCGCTCGCGTACGAAGCAAGCGCTGGCCCTCTCGCGCGAGGCCGGGCGCAAGTCGATCGTGCTGCTCAAGAACGAAGGCGATCTGCTGCCGCTGCCCAAATCGGGCAAGAAGATCGCGATCATCGGCCCGTTCGCGGCGGGCAAGCATGATTTGAACGGCCCGTGGGTCGTCTATGGCAGCAACGATTACGCCGTCGATCTGGCCGAAGGCGTCAGGAATGCGGTAGCCGACAAGAGCAGCGTCACGGTGGTCGAGGGCTCGGGAGTCGAGGAAGCGCTCCCCGGCGGGATCGAGGCCGCAGTGGCGGCGGCGCGCGCGGCGGACGTGGTGCTGCTCGCGATCGGCGAGAGCGAAGGCATGTCGGGCGAGGCCCAGTCGCGCCCCGAGATCGTGGTGCCCGCGCCGCAGCAGGCGCTGGCCGAGGCGGTGGCCGCGGTCGGCAAGCCCGTGGTGGTGGTGCTCAAGAACGGCCGCGCGCTCGCGCTGGAAGGAGCGGTGGCCAACGCGCCTGCGATCCTCGTCACCTGGTTCCTCGGCACCGAAAGCGGCAACGCGACCGCCGACGTGCTGTTCGGCGACTATAGCCCATCGGCGCGCCTGCCGTGCAGCTTCCCGCGCTCGCCGGGCCAGCAGCCCTATTATTATGCGCACAAGCCGACCGGCCGCCCCAACCCGTCGGACGACAAGCTCGAGCCGTACAAGGCGCACTATCGCGGCATTCCGAACTCCGCGCTCTATCCGTTCGGCCACGGCCTCACTTATGGCCGGATCGAATATTCGGACCTGCAGGCGGCGCCGACCTTGGCGTGGGACGGCGAGCTGACGGTCAGCGCGCGCGTCACCAACCGCGGCACACGCGCCGCCGAGGAAGTGGTGCAGCTCTATATCCGCGACCGGACGGCCAGCATCACGCGGCCGGTCCGCGAGCTCAAGGCGTTCCGCAAGCTCGCGCTGGCGCCGGGCCAGTCAGAGACGGTGACGTTCAAGATCCGCCGCGACCTGCTGCTCTTCATCGGCCGCGAGAACAAGCCTATAGTGGAGCCCGGCACGTTCGACGTCTGGATCGCGCCCTCAGCCGAAGCGCAGGGCGTGCATGCGCAGTTCGAGCTGATGAAGGGCTGATCTTCCCCTGCGGAACGAAGGAGCGATCCCATGAGCGAAGCGCGTCGAGTGGTGGCGATCGTTCCGGCAGGCGATCTAGATGCGAGCACGGCCTTCTATCGCGAGCTCGGCTTCGAGGTTGCGAGCGATCATGGCGACTATCGTATCCTCACCGACGGGCGAGGTTGGGACCTGCATCTTCGGCACCAGCCGGGCTGGCCGGCCAATGTCGAGGACAACCCGCTCGGGCTCTATTTCTATGTCGAGGATGTCGATGCTGTCGCCGATCGCGTGCGGGGTCGCATCATCGAGCAGGGCGCGCCGCGCGCCAAGCCCTGGGGCACCTATGAGTTCGCGGTGAGCGACCCCAGCGGCGTGCTGGTGCGCGTAGGGCGGGTCGTCGGCTAGCCGGCTCTAGGCGCCAAGCTCGCGCACAATCCGCGCGTGCGTGCCCCGGCCGAGCGGATTGAGCAGCATCAGCGCGCACGACAGGGCGAGGCACCCCAACGGCACGAGCGCGATTGTCCAGCGCATCGCAGCGAGCGTGGCCGCGCTCTGCTCGACATTGGCGACATAACCCGCCGATTCGAATCCGAGCCCCAGCACCGCCGTCGCGATGCCGATCGCGACCCGCTGGAGCAGCGAGGCCATGCCGAACACCGCGCCCTCGACGCGCATGCCCGTCGCCTGCTCGCCATATTCGATCGTGTTGGGCAGCATTGCCCAGAAGGAGAAATGCAGCCCGACGATGGCCGCTTGCATCGCGACCAGGAAGATCTGCATCGCGGCCGCTTGCCCGATGTGGATCGCACCGAACAGCGTCAGGCCGGCGATGCACAGCCCCGCGGCGAGGAACCACAGCGCGCGCGTGCCGATCCGGCGCTGGAGCAGCATCCACAGCGGGACCGCCATAGAGCTCACCACGCCCATCCAGGCGAGCGCCGACTGGCCGGCCGCGTCGTCGCCGATGAAATACTTGAAATAATAGAGCACCGATTTGTTGAGCACCGTCACCGCGACGATCATCGCCATCATCGCCAGGTTGAGCGTCACGAAAGCGCGGTTCGCGGCAAGCGCTCTCAGCCCGGCGCCGATCGAGGGCGGCGGCGCCGCGGCGGGCAGCGCATTTTCGCGATAGATGGCGCCCACCAGCATCAGAATCGCGGTGGCGACGACTGCGAAGGCGAGTGCTGCGCCCAGATAGGCCTGCGCGGGGACCACGCTGCCTGCGAGCCAGGCGCCGAGCGGCACCGTGCCCCGCGCGACCACGACCCAGGCGAGCGTCCCGAACAGCATCCGTGCGCCAGCCACGAAGGCGCGGTCGTTGCTGTCGACGCTGATCCGCGCGCCCATTGCGAGATAAGGGACGTTGAGCGCGGCATAGGCGGTGCGGAACAGCAAATGCCCGACCACCACTGCTGCGACGCCCCAGAAACCGGTGGTGAGCGGAGGCGAGTAGGTGAGGATGCAGGCGAGTCCCAGCGGGATGCTGCCGATCACGAGAACGCGTCCATAGCCGTGCTTCGGATGGTGCCGATCGGTGATCGCCCCGGCCAGGAAATTGGCGATGCCGTCCCAGATCGAGGCGGCGGTGTAGATCGCCGCGGCCGTGGTCATCGGCAGTGCCAGCGCCTCGGTATAATAGAAGAGCAGGTAGAGCATGATGCTCTGCCAGTAGAGATTGAACGCAAAGTCCCCGAAGGCGAACACGACCAGACGGGTCTTGGTGGAGAGGGGCGGGGCCTTCATGCGACGGGGGTAGGACAGGCGGGTCGCTGAGTCATCTTCGCCTCGGCTCTCACGCGGCATCTGGTCGTTTTTGTGTGCCGGACCAATGCGTTGAGCTATAGCCATTGGGCATCGGAGCGCGCACGCAAGCTATTTGCCGCGCCGCCACGCGCTGCCCAGTCTGGCAGCAAGTGAGGAACGACAGGCGATGACTGCCCAGACCCCGACCCGCACATCTGCTCCCGACGATTTCGTCGAGCGCTTTCGTCGCGAGGGCTATGCCATTGTCCGCGGCTTCTTCTCCCCCGCGGAAGTGGTGGAGATCGCGGCCGCGACGGACCAGCTTCGCGAGGAAGGCGAGCGCCACGGCCGGAGCTTCCGCCACGGCAACCTCTTCTACAACGTCGCGCCCGGCGACGCCGGGCCGCTGGTGCGGATGGTGCAATGGCCGTCCTACCATCAGCCGGTGATGAACGCGGTGCGGCTCGACCGTCGCTTCGCCGAGCTGCTCGCGCCGCTGATCGGGGGCGACCTCAAGCAGATCATCAACCAGGTGCATTGGAAGGCGCCGGGCAGCCTGGGCGATTTCGCCTGGCACCAGGATTCGCGCTTTCGAAAGCCGGACTCGGTCTATCGCAACCTTGGTGCATCCTATGTGCAGACAGGTCTTGCGATCGATCCGCACACCCCCGAATCGGGATGCATGCGGATGATCCCGCGCAGCCACCTTCGCGGAGAGCTGCCGCTCGACACATCGACCGAAGTGCTCGGCAGCCAGCTGCAGGACGGGGCGCTGGCGGCGGCGGGATTGTCGGCGGAGGATGTGGTCGAACTGGTGCTCGATCCGGGCGATCTCGCGCTGTGGAGCCCCTATCTGGTGCACGGCTCGGGCACCAACCGGTCGAGCCATCGCCGCCGGCTCTACATCAACGGCTATGTCCGGGCGGAGGACTGCGATCGCGGCGAATGGACCTTCCGCGGCGGCGAGCCCGTGCCGCTCGGCCCGGAGCCGGCGCTGGTCCATTACGAGCAGCTGCACGAGCGCGGCGAGCCCCATTATGTCGAGACGCGCGCCTAGAGGCCGTCCCCGTCAAGTTGAACCATCACCGTTCGCCACGGGTCGCTTCCCAACGCAATTCACCCGCGGATTGCCGCCCCCTTCGACGCCGCCTGCGGCGTCGCTCAGGACAGGCTTCGACAAGCTCAGGGCGAACGGGGGCGTTTCCATCTCAGCGAGATAGACCCTAATTCAGTAACCGTTCCCGGAACGCGGCGGCCGGTCCTTCGTTCGGCCGGAAACGACCGCATCTTTTGGGGCAGGGACATGGCACGGCAAAGACGAGAACGGTCCGCGGCTGCGCGGCGGCCCATGGGTGCGACATGGGCGCTGGCCGGGCTGCTCGGCGCGGCGGTGATCGGGCTGGCAGCGTTCGCCGTGCGCCGCATGGCCGGCAGGGAAGCCGATCCGGAAGGCCCGACGCCGGCAGCCTTCACCACTTCCGTTCCCGCTCCCGACAGCTTTGACCAGACTCGCGATGCCGGGCCCGAGAACATGCGCGACGAGGATGGCGCGGTTTGGGATGAAGTGGACGAAGGATCGGACGAGTCCTTCCCCGCCAGCGACCCCCCGTCCTACATCCTGCCCAAATCCCGCCTTAGCTAGGTTCCTGCGCCCTCCTGGCGACGAAGAAAGACGATGACCGAAGAACCCGACAATCCCGACAATTACTTCTACGACCGTGCCGAAGCCGAGCTGGAAGCGGCGCAGAATGCCGATCATCCAGCGGCGGTGCGCGCGCATTATCTGCTCGCCGGACATTATCTCGATCGTTTCTACGGTCCGCCCGAGGACGAGGAACCCGCCGCCGAGGCTGCCGAATAGCGTCGCCGGATCAGTGCGTGGCGGTCTGCGCTGCGAATTGGGGCGCCGCGAGCTGACGGGCCGTTTCGATCGGCGCCGCGAACGACGTGCCGGTCGCCACCATCGGGCGGCCGTCGGCCGCCGTGGTGGGGACCTGGACCCCCAGCTGCCAGGAATAGCGATAGCCGTCGGGCTCGGCGTCGGGACGGTTGGTGCCGCTCCACACCTGGCCCGCCGAGTCGATCGCCCCGACGAGCACTGCATTTGGATAGGCGGCGCGCGCTTGGGGCAGGTTACCCGGATGATCGAAGCCGTTGTTGCCCGCCGCCAGGATCACGCGGATACCCTTTTCCCCAGCTTCGCGGATCGCTGCAGTGATCTCCGGATCCCTGCTCAGCGCGAGCGAGATGTTGATCGCATCTACCTTTAGCGCGATCGCGCGGCGGATCGCCTGAACGATCGGTTCCGCAGAGGGCTGGCACGGCGGATTGGCGTCCACGGGGCAGCCTGCGGGATCGTCGATGCGGATCGAGATGATGTCGACATGCCGGTTCGCGGCGCGCGCGAGGATCGTCGCCACCATCGTGCCATGGTCGTAGCGCGGCTGGAACGCCGGTCGCTGCTCCGAAGCCATGTCATATTCGGCCGAGACGAGCGGCGCGAGCTCGGGCGTTTTCGCGATTCCGCTGTCGATGATCGCCACCCGGGGCGCCTGCGCTGCAGTAGTGACGGGCGCTTCCGCCCCGAAGGCCGCCAGCAGCGGCAACAGCAGAAATTTCACGAACCCCGACCCCCCGGCCAAAGCGATTCACACACCTGCATTTATTCATCGATGAATGCGGTGCGAATACGGCAACATTGGTTCGGCTGGCCGCTTAAGTCTGTTCAGGGATTCTACGGTCGAGGAGCGAACTCTGCTCCTGCGGCCATAGTCTCTTCCGCGACCGTGAAAGCCGAGCGGCGGCCGGGCCCATCCGCGACGTCGGTTGCGAAATAGGCGACGCCGGTGCCGCGCTCGGGGTCGATCCACAGCCCGGACCGCAGCCCATAGGCCTCGCCCGCGTGCCCGAAACGGCTGCGGCCGTCTGCGAACAGATCGTCGCGGCAGCCTGTGCGCTGCGTGGGGAGGAACGTCACCGCGAGCCCATAGCTGCAATAGAAGCCGTCGCTCGTGTCGCCGTTCTGCCCGTCATAGGTCCACAGCGGCCGGCGGAGCAGCGCTACGGACGCAGGGCGGAGCAGCCGTACGCCGTCAACGCTTCCCTCGCCGAGCAGCAGCCTGCCGATCTTCGCCAGCCCGCGCGCCGAGATCCGCAGCCCGCCCTGCGGCGAAAAGATCGCACCGTTGATGCCCGCGCGCCAGGTGGAGAGATCGCAGCTGCCATCGGTTGCGGGCGTGACGGGGCAGGGCGGGGGTGCGCCCTTGTGATCGTCCTTGGTGGGCCGGGCAGCACGATAGATCGCCACTGCGCGCGCCGCCGTAGCATCGGAGCAACTCGCCCAATTGTAGCAGCCGGGAATCGCGAGCGGCTTCAGCACCAGCCGTCCCATTAGTTGGTCGAACCGCTCGCCGGTCGCCTTCTCCATCACCGCGGCGATCACCGGGAAGTTGAAATTGGCGTAGCGGAAATACGTGCCGGGGGCGTGCTCGGCGTCCCATGCCTCCGGGTTCTCGAGCATTTTGCGCATGTCGCCGTCGAGCGGCAGGACATAGTCGATCGTGTCGGTGAGGCTCGATTGGTGCGAGAGCAGCAGCCGCAGCGTGATCGGCGCATCGGGGAAGGCGGGATTACGCAGCCGCCAGCCGAGCCGCTGCGACACGTCCGCATCGAGATCGAGCGCGCCCTGCTCGACCAGGCGGAGCACGGCGATCGCAACGACCAGCTTCGAAACCGAGGCGACGCGCACGGGATCGTCGAGCTCCACCGGCCGCTTCGCCGCCAGGTCGGCGAAGCCGCTGGCTTTGGCTTCGGTCTCGCGGTTGCGATCGAAGGCGACGCGCACCATCGCGACGGGCGGTGAGGGAGGTTCGGGCGCGGTTTGGGGCGTTGCGGCGAGCAGCAGGACGGGGAGCAGCATGGCGGCAGCATGACGGGCGCTTCCCCTTTTCGCAAACCGCTATAGTCTCTCCCCCATGAACCTTCGGCACATCGAGATCTTTCACGCGGTCTACGTCAACGGCTCGGTCAGCGGGGCGGCGCGTGCGCTCAACGTCTCGCAGCCTTCGGTCTCGAAGATGCTGCGCCATGCGGAATCGCTGCTCGGCTTCCAGCTTTTCCAGCGCACCAATGGGCGGCTCGTGCCGACCGAGGACGCGCACACGCTGTTCACCGAAGTCGCGGAGATCCAGGACCGCGTCTATGCGCTGCGCGAGGCGGGGCGGAACCTTCGCCGCGGCGCAGGCGGCATGCTGCGCGTCTCCGCCCTCCCCTCGCTTGCGCTCCAGGCGGTACCCCTGGCGGTCGCCCGCTTCCAGAGCGGGCACCAGAATGTGCGGTTCGACCTCCAGACCGTCCACCACGACGATCTGCTCCGGAAACTGTTCGAGCGCGAGACCGATATCGCGATCGCCTATGAAGTGCCGCCAGCCTCGCCGCTCGACCATCGGCCGCTGGGCGAGGGCGAGCTGGTGGTGCTCTATCGCGAGCAGGACATGCCCGATGCGCCGCCGCGATGCGATCTCGGCTGCCTGGTCGGCAAGCCCTTCATCAGCCTGGCGACGAGCGGTCCGATCGGCCAGCTCTTCACCCAGGAGCTCGAGCGCCAGGGCATCGAGCTCGACGAAGTGATCTCGGCGCGCACCTTCTACATCGCTGCGGCGCTGGTGCAGCAGGGCGTGGGGATGACGGTGGTCGATAGCTTCACCGCGCAGGCCTATCTCGGCAACGGGCTGACGATGCGGCCGCTGAAGCCGTCGCTCACCTTCGGCGTCCACGCGATGTTCCTCCACAACCGCCCGCTCACGGCGCTCGCCACCGATTTTCTCAGGACGCTACGGAGCGTGATCGACGTGCCATAACGCGCGGCTATGAGGCGCCCCGCAGACGCTATGCGCGGACATTTGCGTGCTCGCGATACGGGAAGATCAACATGATTCCTGCGCCTTACCTGCTCTATCTGGGCCACAGCGCCGACTTCGTCGGCATCAAGACCTCGCGCGGTCTCGCGACCTTCCGTCCCGAGGATTGCGTCGGCGAATTCCGCTACGACGACTGCCCGCTCACCGTGGGCATGCCGCGCATGACGATCGCGGAAGGCGCCGCCGCCGGCGCCCGGACGCTCGTGCTCGGCATCGCCAATTCGGGCGGCACGCTGGGTCGGGATCTGGTCGACGACGCCGCTGCCGCGCTCGAAGCGGGGATGAACGTCGCCGCCGGGCTCCACCAGCGGTTGCGCGACGAACCGCGGCTCGCTGCCCTCGCCGAGGAGAAGGGGCTCCAGCTTTTCGACGTGCGCGATCCGCCCGCCGGGCTGGTCGTCGGCAACGGCTATGCGCGCGCCGGCCACCGATTGCTCACCGTCGGCACCGATTGTTCGGTGGGCAAGATGTACACCACGCTCGCGCTTACCACGGCGCTTCGCGCGCGCGGCGTCGCGGCCGATTTTCGCGCGACGGGTCAGACCGGCATCCTGATCGCAGGTGCCGGCGTGCCGGTGGACGCCGTGATCGCCGATTTCATCTCGGGCGCGATCGAGCAGCTCGCTCCCGCGCGCGAGGACGACGGCTGGGACCTGATCGAGGGCCAGGGCTCGCTGTTCCACCCGAGCTTCGCCGGCGTCTCGACCGGGCTGCTCCACGGCGCCCAGCCCGAGGCGATCGTGCTGTGCCACGATCCCGCGCGCACCAGCATGCGCGGCATTCCCGGCCGTGCGCTTCCCGGTCTGGCCGAATGTCTGGAGATGAACCTTCAGGTTGCGCGGTTGACCAGCCCGAACGTGCGCGCGGTGGGCGTGTGCCTCAACACCTCGACGCTCGATGCCGATGCCGCGCGGGCGCTCTGCGCGCGCATCGAGGACGAGCTGGGCCTGCCCTGCACCGATCCGATGGCCTTCGGAGTCGAAACCATCCTCGACGAACTTCTATGTCCCGAACCCTCAGCGCGCGTCACGACCGCTTCGCTCTGAGCCAACCGTTCCGCATCTCGCGCGGCGTCAAGACGCAGGCGGATGTGATGACGGTGGCGGTGGAGCAGGACGGCGTCGTCGGGTGCGGCGAGGGCGTGCCCTATGCCCGCTATGGCGAAAGCATCGAGACCGCACTCGCCGCGATCGAGCAGGTCAGGCCTGCGATCGAGGCCGGTGCCGACCACCACGCGCTGCTCGATCTGCTGCCGCCCGGCGCGGCGCGCAACGCAGTCGATTGCGCGCTCTGGGATCTGGAGGCGCGGCTGGCAGGGCGCAGCGTGGCCGATCTGATCGGCGTGCCCGCTCCGGAACGGCTGGCAAGCGCGCTGACGGTGGGGCTCGACGCGCCCCCGACGATGGGCGCCGCGGCACGCCGGATCGCCGATGCGCCGCTGATCAAGGTCAAGGTCGACGCGACGATCCCCGATGCGCAGATCCGTGCCGTGCGGCAGGGCGCACCGCAGGCGCGGCTGATCGTCGATCCCAACGAGAGCTGGGACCAGCGCCTCGTCGAGGCGATGCAGCCGCTGCTGGTCGAGCTCAAGGTCGATCTGCTCGAGCAGCCCGTTCCCGCTGGCGCCGACCAGTGGCTGGAGGATTTCACGCCGCTCGTCCCGATCTGCGCCGATGAATCGGTGCACGTCGCGGCCGACCTGGAGGTGATCGCGCGGCGCTACCAGGTGGTGAACGTCAAGCTCGACAAGTCCGGCGGGCTCACCGCCGCGCTCGAGCTGGCGCAGGCGGCGCGTGCCCGCGGCCTTGGGCTGATGACCGGCTGCATGATCAGCTCGTCGCTTTCGATCGCGCCGGCGCTTCACATCGCGCGCCTCTCCGACTTCGTCGACCTTGACGGGCCCATCTGGCTCAAGGAGGATCGCACCGGCGGTGTGCGCGACGAGGGCGGCTATATGGTGCCGCCGCAACAGGGTTTCTGGGGGACATTATGAAGGTCGCGCTGCTGCTCGGGATCGCGGCTCTGGCGCTGGGCGCCGCTTCTCCCTCCCCCGAGCAGCAAGTCGACCTGCTGATCCGCGGCGGGACGGTCTATACTGGATCGGGCGAGCCCTTCACCGGCGATGTCGCGATCCGCGGCGACCGGATCGTCGCGGTCGACCACAACCTCAAGCTCGCCGCCACCCGCGTGATCGATGCGAGGGGCATGATCGTCGCGCCGGGCTTCATCGATCCGCATACGCACATGAGCGACATCGTTTCCGACGACGCCAAGGCCCGGCTGATCCCCGCCTTCCTGATGCAGGGCGTGACCACCGCCTTCGTCGGCAACGACGGCGGCGGCGATCCGGACATCGCCAAGGTGCTCGGCAGCGCGAAGACGAAGCCGGTGGGCATCAACTATGCCGCCTATGTCGGCTTCGGCGCCGTGCGCGAGAAGGTCATCGGCGAGGCCGACCGCGCGCCGACCGGGGCCGAGCTCGCGCAGATGAAGAAGCTGGTGGCCGACGCGATGTGCCACGGCGCGCTAGGGCTCTCGACCGGGCTGTTCTACGCCCCCCAGAGCTTCGCCAAGACCGACGAGGTCGTGGCGCTTGCCCGCGAGGCAGGCGCGCGCGGCGGCGTCTACGACAGCCATATCCGCGACGAATCCTCCTACACCGTCGGCCTTTCCGCGGCGATCGACGAGGCGATCGCGATCGGTCGCGCGGGCGGGCTGCCGACCCACATCAGCCACATCAAGGCACTCGGCATCGACGTTCAGGGCCAGGCGCCCGCAATCATCGCAAAGGTGGAGGCCGCGCGCCGGGCCGGGCAGAAAGTGACTGCCGATCAATATCCCTGGGAAGCAAGCGGCACGAGCCTGGTCGCGTCGCTGATGCCGCTCTGGGCGCAGGACGGCGGTCGAACGGCGCTGCTCGCGCGCTTCGATGATCCGGCACAGGCCGAGAAGCTGCGCAGCGGGATCACCGAGAACCTTCGCAAGCGTGGCGGCGCGGACAAGCTGCTGATCGTCCAGGGCAAATACGCCAACCGCACCTTGGCCGACGTGGCGAAGGAACTGGGGCAGGATCCGGTGAGCGCTGCGATCACTGCGATCCGGATCGCCGATGCGCGGGTGGTGTCGTTCAATCAGAGCGAGGCGGACATTGCCGCCTTCATGAAGCAGCCCTGGGTGATGACCAGCTCGGATGCTTCGGGCGGGCACCCGCGCGTCTTCGGCAGCTTTGCGCGGAAGTACGCCAAATATGTGAAGGCTGAGAAGGTGATCTCGCTCCGCGACTTCATCGAGCGATCCTCCTCGCTCACTGCCGACACCTTCGGGATCACGGACCGCGGGCGGCTGCGCGCGGGCGCCTTTGCCGATGTGGTGGTGTTCGATCCCGCCAAATACGCGGCGCGTGCCACCTATCAGCAGCCGACGCTGCTCGCGCAGGGCGTCCAGACCGTGGTGGTCAACGGCGTCGTCGCGCTCGACAAGGGCGCGCTCACCGGCAAGGCCGCGGGCCGCGCGCTTGCGCATGCACCCACGCCGGGAAGCTGCCGCTGATGCTGGCGGCCTGGTTCGCCATCCCGCTGTGGAAGCGCGTACTTGGCGCGCTCGCTCTGGGGCTCGTCTTCGCGTTCGTGTGGCCGCAGGGCACGCCCTATGTCCAGTTCATCGGCGATCTGTTCGTCCGCGCGATCCGGATGCTGGTGGCGCCGATCGTGCTGGTGACGATCGCGGCAGGGATCACGTCGCTCGCCGATCCGAAGCGGCTCGGCGGGATCGGCGGGCGCACGATCGGGCTGTTCGCGCTCACCACGGCGATCGCGGTCTCGGTGGGGATGCTCGTCGCGACACTGGTGCAGCCCGGCGTCGGTGCGCCGCTCGGCACGGCGTCGGCGCACGCGCTTGGCGAGCCGGTGACTCCGTACCAGCAGCTGATCGGCATCATCCCCCTCAACATCTTCGATGCGCTGGCCAAGGGAGACATGCTCGCGCTGATCTTCGTCGCGATCCTGGTCGGCGTCGGCACGGTAGTTGCGGGCGAGCCCGGCAAGCCCTTCGCCGCGCTGCTCCAGTCGACGTCGGCGGTGCTGCTCAAGGTGGTGGGCATCGTGATGGAAGCGACGCCCTTCGGCGTGTTCGCGCTGATCGCCAATGCCGTCGCGGCGAATGGCGCGGCGGTGTTCGTCAACGTCGGCTGGCTCGCGCTCGCGGTGGTGCTCGGCTCGCTCATCCAGATCATCGTGGTGCACAGCCTAATCCTGCGCCTGTTCGCGCGGCTGCCGGTGCTGCCCTTCTTCCGCGGGATCGTCGATGCGCTGGTGGTCGCCTTCTCCACTGCTTCGAGTTCGGCGACGCTGCCCGTTGCGATGCGCGTCGCCGAGAAGAACCTGGGCGTCAGTCGCCCGGTCTTCTCCACCGTGCTTCCGCTCGGCGCGAGCATCGGCAAGGACGGGACGGCGATGTACGTCGGGCTGCTCAGCATGTTCGCGCTCCAGGCGTTCGGCACGCCGCTCAGCCCGCAGGTCTATGGGCTGGTGCTGCTCACCGGCGCGCTGGCCGCGTTCGGAACGGCGCCGGTGCCTTCCGCCTCGCTGTTCATGCTCGCCGCGGTGCTCTCGGCCGTCGGCGTGCCGCCCGAGCAGACTGCGCTCGTCGTCGGCTTCGTGCTGCCGTTCGATCGGCTGCTCGACATGACTCGCACCGTTCCCAGCGCGAGCGCCAACCTCACCGTCGCCACCACCGTCGCGCGCTGGGAAGGCGAACTCGACGAGACCATCTACAGGGCCCCCGATCGTGCATAAGCCAATCCTCCTCGCGCTCGCGCTCGTCTCCGCCACGCCCGCGCTTGCGCAGCAGGAGCTGCAGCAACGCGTCGAAACCAGCCTCGCCGAGGCGCCGCTGGGAACCCGCTTCGGACTCGTAGTGCTCGACGAGCAGGGCAGCGAGATCGTCGCGATCGATCCCGACGACCGGTTCATCCCCGCCTCGAACACCAAGATGTTCACCACTGCCGCTGCCTATGCGACGCTCGCCGGGCTCGATCGCCCTGATGCGGCGGGCGGCGCCGCGGTGCGGATCGAGGGCGGCGACGTGATCCTGATCGGGAACGGCGACGCGCGGCTTTCGAGCACGGCCGATTGCGTGATCGACTGTCTCGCCACGCTCGCCGATGCCGTCGCCGCCAAGACGCGGCGCGTGCGCAACGTCGTCGGCGACGACACGCTATTCCCCGATCAGCGCTGGAGCCCGGGGATGAGTTGGAACAATGTCTTCAGCCGCTACGGCACCGGCATCTCGGCGCTCACGCTCGACGACAATGAGCTGGTGCTCGAAGTGCGCCCCGCTGCGGCGGGCAAGGCGCCGGCAGCGGCAATGCGCTTTCCCTATTTCGAGATCGACAATCGCGCGGTTACCGTGCCCGCCGGCGGCAAGACCGACCTCAGCTACGATCGCGACGTGAACGGCAAGCTGCTGCGCCTCACCGGCACGATCGCGGCCGACGCCGAGCCCCAGACGCTGCGCATGGGGATCGACGATCCGGCACATTATGCCGCCTGGCGGTTCAGGACGCTGCTCGAGGCACGCGGGGTGAAGGTCAGCGGCGATGCCGTCGCGCGGCACCGGCCGCTTGCGCCCGCGGACGATCCCGAGGTGCGAAAGGGCACGCCCGCGCCGCGGGTGCCTGCCGCACCCGTCCTCGCCAGCCTCGTGCCGCCACCGCTCGTTGATGATATCACGCACATCAACAAGGTCAGCCAGAACCTTCACGCCGAGCTGCTGCTGCGCCGCGTGGGCGTGCGCCGGGGCAGCGGCTCGATCGCCGACGGGGTGGCTGAGATCGGCACGATGCTCGACGGCGCCGGTGTGCCGCGCACCGCCTGGGATTTCTCCGACGGTTCGGGCATGTCGACGTACAACCGCACCGCGCCGCGCGGGACGGTGAAGATGCTGCGCTGGATTGCTGCGCAGCCCTGGGGTGTAGCATGGCGCGAAACGCTGCCAATCGCGGGCCAGGACGGCACGCTCGCCAAGCGCTTCAAAGGCACCAGCCTGGAGGGCAAGCTGTTCGCCAAGACCGGCACGCTCAACGCCACCAATGCGCTGTCGGGCTATATGATCGCGAAGAGCGGCCGCACACTCACCTTCTCGATGATCGCCAACGACGTTCCCGGTGACGTGAGCGCGACCAAATTCATGGATGCCGCGCTGGTGCTGATCGCCGAAGCGAACTGAGTTCCTACCCTAGGATCTGTGGAACTGCCACCGTTCGCCCTGAGCCTGTCGAAGGGCGCTTCCCAACCGCCATTTGTTCGCAGATGGCCGCCCTTCGACAGGCTCAGGGCGAACGTGGGTATTTCCATCGGCGAGATAGACCCTAACTTAACCCCTGCGCAAACAGCGTGAGCACCGAGCGCGCCTGATCCGCGTCGATCGGCAGCGTACCGTCGAGCGCCAGCAGGGCGAGGCCGTGGACGATCGCCCAGGCGGCGATCGTCGCAGTCGCGGCTGCCGAGGGATCGGTGACGATGCTCTCGACGCGCCTGGCCAGAATCGCATGTGCGTCGGGCCCGGCCTCGGTCGGGGCGGGCGGCGCGCATAGGTTGGAGAACATCAGCCGGAAAAGCGCCGGGTGTTCGCCCGCAAAGCGGAAATAGGCCAAGCCCTGCTCGACCAGCGCCTCGCGGCCGCCGTCCCGATCGCCGGCTTCCAATGCTTCGCGCAGCATCTCGAACCCGCGATCGGCCACTGCGCGCAGCAGTGCCGCCTTGTCGGGAAAGTGCCGATAGGGAGCCATGGCCGAGACGCCGGCCCCGCGCGCGACGCTGCGCAGGCTCAACGCATCGGCGCTCTCCGCCAGCATTTCCATCGCGACCTGCACCAGCCGCGCGTGCAATCGGGGTTGATCGTCATCCATTGTTTACACCGTACACACAGCTTGCTATGTTTACATCGTAAACTCAGGAGGCTGTGATGCAAGGCAATGCGGTGCGTGAGACGGTGGACCTCTCGGCATTTCCCGATCTGGTCGTAGTGCTGCTCGGCTTCAAAGTGCGGGGCCTGCGCGGCATCGCGGCGACGCTGAACATCGGCCGCGGGCTAACCGCGCTGCGCCGCGACCCGCCTGACGGCATGCTGCTCGACGAGCGTTTCCTGTTCGGGTGGAACCACATCGGCATTCGCCAATATTGGCGCGATTTCGAAAGCCTCGAGCGTTTCACGCGCGATCCGCTGCATGCCGGCTGGTGGCGCGATTTCCTGCGCGACACGCACGGCTGCGGCTTCTGGCACGAAACCTACAGCACGAGCAGGGGGATGGAGGCGATCTATATCGACATGCCCGGGCGGGTAGGCTTCGGCACATTCGCGCCGATCCGCCATCCCGTGGGACCCTTCATGTCGAGCCGTGATCGGCTGCAGGCACGTGGCGCTGCCTGAAAGCCTCGGGGGCAGTCTGATCGGGGTTGAAATGTAGGATTTCGTCTGCTTCGCTCGGTCCATGTCTGCCCGCGGCCTTCTTGCACCCGTTTCCAGCAGCGGCGGCGGACCGGGCCAAAGTGAAAAGATGAAACGCGATTCCCTTCACTTTGCCGATCGAGTCAATCGATCGGTTGACCGTCCCATGCGGCGATCACTGCGTCGCCCGTCGCTGGTCGCAGCGCGAAGATTCCGCTGTCGCGGTGCCGGGTCGGGTGAACGCGGTTGGTGAGCAAGGTCCAGGCGAGCCCGCGGTCGAAATCGACCCACAGTCCAGACCCCGTGAAGCCGGTGTGGCCGATCGTCTCGTCCGAGCACGCCTGCCCTCCCGACCAGCCCGCGAACTTGCGTTCCCACCCGCAGGTGCGGTGCGTGTGTTGCGGCGTGCGGATCGCGTGCAGCATCGCGGGGCTCGCGCCGCTGCCGTCGAGCAACCCTGCTGCAAAGTCGAGTATCCCCGCAGCGGTGCCGAACAGCCCGGCATGGCCGGTCTGTCCGCCCATCGCCGCGCAATTCTCGTCATGCACTTCGCCGTGCAGCACGCGGCCGCGCCATGTGCAGCGCTCGGTCGCGACTGCGGGGCCGGGAGGCGGGCCGAAGCGCAGGCCGTCGCCGAGCTCCCACGCGCCGAGCGGCCGGCCGGTGATCCGCTCGATCGCGATGCCGAGCAGGATGAAGTTGATGTCCGAATAGACCGGCTCCGGCACTTGCCGCCACTCGCGCTGGAGCACGAAGGCGCGCAGCCGCGCGGGGTCGTCGCCATAGGTGTAGATCGGCTCGACCGCGGGGAGGAGGGTGCGGTGGGAGAGGCAGTCGCGAAAGGTCAGGGTGCGCTCATAGGCGTTGGCCACGTCATACTGGCGCAGATCGGGGATGGCACTGGCGAGCGGCGCGTCGAGGTCGATCCGGCCCTCGTCGGCCAGGCGTAGCACCATCGTCGTGGTCGCGATCACCTTGGAGACCGAAGCGAGATCGAACCAATGGTCCTCCGTCAATGCCTCGGGCTCGGGTTCGAGCGCGGCCATTCCGGCGTGGCGAGTCCAGCGACGCCCGTCGGCGGCGACCACGCCCAGCATTGCGCCGGGGATGCGCCCTTCCGTGACGGCTACGGCGGCCGGAGCGAAGGCAGCATCGACGTTCATGGCCGATCGTCCGGACGCGGTCTGGCGCGTGCGAGCAGGGGCAGGAAGGCGAGTGCGGCGAGGCTCACTATGCCCGATGCGAGAAAGAACATGTCGAAGCCATTGTACCCCTGGGCGTCGAGCTGCTCGACGATCTGCCCGCCGGCGCCAGCGACGAGCCGTGAAAGGAGAAAGGCGAAGCCCGAGAGGAAGGCATATTGCGCGCCGGGAAAACGCGGGTTCACCAGCATCGAGAGGTAAACCACGAACACTGCACCCGCCATGCCGTTGCCGAACTGGTCGGCGCCGGTGGCGATGTAGAGCAGCCACTCGTCGCGGGGTTGGTGGGATAGCCAGACGAAGCCGAAGTTGCCTATCGCCGCAAAGATAGCGCCTATGGTGAGCGTCACCGGGGAGCGCCAGCGCGTCACCATCCAGCCGCCCAGGCCCACGCCCAGGATGCTGCTGGCGAGCGCCACAACGCCGTCCGCACGGCCGATCTCGGACTTGGTGTAGCCGAGGTCGAGGATCATCGGCTTGGAGAGGTTGAGCGCCAGCACGTCGCCCATGCGGTACACCGATACGAACGCCATCAGCACGATCGCCATGAACCCATAGCGCCAGAAGAAGTCGACATAGGGCCCGATCGCGACCGAGGTGCGCAGCGGATCGGCGGGGCCGGCACGACGGATGCGAGGGAGCGCGAAGGCCATGGCAACGAAAGGCAGCATCGCGACGATCACGACGAAGGTCTTCACATCGGTATCGGGTCCCACCCCCATGCCGGCCACCGCGGAGAGCAGCGCCCAGCCGACCGCGGCGGTTGCCAGCGCCGCTGCCGCAAGGATGGCGGCGCTCGCCAGCAGCCCTGTCGCCAGCGCCACCCAGCGCCCGCCGCCATGCGCCGGATCGGGGCGCAGCGCCACGAGAAGGGGGAAGGGGAGGAACGCGGCGACGGCGATCGCCAGATAAGCGCCCGTCCAGCCGAGCGCGGGCGCGTCGGCGATCAGCAGCGCCCCGCTGCCCGCCGCGACCATCGCGGTGCGATAGCCCCACAGATTGGCGGCGGCGACCGGTCCCTGCTCCTCCTCGGTCGGCGCGAGCTCGATACGCCAGGCGTCGGCGGCGACTTCGAGCGTGGTGGTCCAGAA
Organism: Sphingomonas radicis; assembly: GCF_051400635.1. NCBI lineage: Bacteria > Pseudomonadati > Pseudomonadota > Alphaproteobacteria > Sphingomonadales > Sphingomonadaceae > Sphingomonas > Sphingomonas radicis. Next base: position 235,882 of record NZ_JBLFFG010000003.1, on the reverse strand, counting down.
GGCGAGCAGTACCGCGAACAGCGCGGTCAAAGCCAGGCTCGCATCCGACGCAGTGAAGGTCATCGCGAGCATCGAGGTGAAGATCCCGAGCTGCGACAGCATGATCCAGCCGCGTCGCTTCCCCCAGAAGCGCGCAAAGCCGGGCACGTCGTAGCGATCGAGCAGCGGCGCCCAGAGGAACTTGAAGGTGGGGAGCAGCTGCACCCAGGCGAAGAAGCCGATGATCGTCAGCGCGACGCCGTGATCGGTCAGCCGCGCCGCGAGCACGGTCGAGAACATGTAGAAGGGCAGCCCGGCCGAGAAACCGAGCAGAACATAGAGCGCCATGCGCCCGATTCCGCGCGGCACGGCAGGCGGACCGGCGAGCGATGCCTCAGCCAAGACGGGCGCCCGCGGAAGCGGAGAACGAGGGAGGAAACGCGGCGCGGGGCGGAAAGGGCATTGCGGCACGCTCGGCGAAGCGAGGGCGCGCGTCAATCGGCTCCGTTGTTGCAGCAATGCCACGGTTTCAAGCGCAACATGCCGCTAAGCTATGGTTTTGCGAACAGAAACTATGGCGCAGTGCAACATTCTTGTTACTTAATGTCACGGCGTCGCGCGGGGTCGGCTGCCATTGGGGGCTTCATAAGATGAACGGGTTCAAGTCTTTCAAGAATGTCCTGATTTCCGGCACTGCACTGGCCGCGCTGGCCGGAACCGCGCCGGCCTGGGCGCAGACTGAAGCCACGGGTTCCGCGCTCCCCCAGGCGGAGCAGGAGAGCGGCGGCGATGAAGTCGTGGTCACCGGCACGCGTATCATCCGTGACGGTTTCCAAGCCCCCACGCCGCTAACGGTGATGACGCAGGAAGACATCCAGAACACCTCGCCGACGAACAACATCGCCGATTTCGTCAACCAGCTGCCCCAGCTTGCCGGCTCGACCAAGCCGGCCAACTCGCGCCTCAACCTCTCGAACGGTTCGGCGGGCATCAACGCGCTCAACATGCGCAACCTGGGCGAAGGCCGGGTGCTGGTCCTGCTCGACGGCCGCCGCTCGGTGGGCTCGACGATCTATGGTTGGGTCGACATCAACACGATTCCGCAGGCCCTGGTCGAGCGAGTCGAGGTCGTCACCGGCGGCGCTTCGTCGGCCTATGGTTCGGACGCTGTCGCGGGCGTCGTCAACTTCGTCCTCAACAAGAAGATGGAGGGGCTGAAAATTCAGGCTGATACCGGCCTCACCAGCGCGGGGGACGGTTTCAACTATTCGGGCAGCATCGCGGGCGGCACGTCGTTCGCCGACGGCCGCGGCCATATCCTGTTCAACGCCGAGATTGCACACCAGGATGGCATCTTCGAAATCAGCCCGAGCGATCGTCCGTGGAATCACACCGGCTATGCGCGCATCCAGGATCCAAACTGGGTAGCCGGCAGCACGACGCCGCAGTTCATCACCACCCGGCGCCAGGTCGGCGCGTCGAACTCGACGCCCGGAGGCCTGATCACCGGCTCGGCCGGCGCGACCGCGAACAGCCTGCGTGGTCTGTATTTCGGCTATGGCGGTGCGGTGAACGTCTTCGATTACGGCACCTTCACCTATCCGGCCTTCACCCGCGCGCAAGGATCCTCCGCGCCGTCGCTTACCCAGGGCGGATCGTGGCAAGTCAACGACTCGGGCCGTCGCATCGGGCTTCTGCCGGAGGATGACCGCTGGGGCCTCTTCGGCCGGCTGAGCTATGAGGTAGCGGACGGCGTCGAAGTCTTCGCCGAGGGTTCTTACAACCGGCAGGAAGTCTATTTCAATGCGGGTCCGAACCTCTCGACCGGCATCTCCATCAACACCACCGGCTGCACCGTCGTACCCGTTCCGGTGACCTGCAATGCCTTTGCGCTGCAGTCGCTCGGGGCTGCGCGGCTTGCCGGCATCACCAGCGTCACGCTGGCGACTACCGCCGCCGACCTGCCGTTCCGCGGCATCAACAACGAGCGCAAGGTGCAGCGCTACGTCGTCGGCGCCCAGGGCGAGTTCGAAGCATTCGGGCGGGCCGGGCACTGGGACGTCTATGCGCAATACGGCCGCTCCGACCTGCGCGAGCAGCTCCGCAACATCATGCATCTGACCAACATGGCCAATGCTACCGCCGCGGCGTTCGCGCCGGCCGGCAATGCCGGCGGCTACCTGGCTGGATCGATCCAGTGTCTCGTCAACGTCGATGCCAGCACCACCAACAACGATCCGAACTGCGTACCGCTCAATCGCATGGGCCTCGGCGTCGCCAGCCAGGCAGCGATCGACTATGTTCTGGGCGACCCGTACCGCGATCAGGTGATGGAGCAGTTCGTCGCCGGCACCAACTGGGCGATGACGCCGTTCGCCACCTGGGCAGGCGACGTCAGCGTTTCCTTCGGCGGCGAGGTTCGCAAGGAGAAGATCCGCGGCAGCGTGCCTGAGGAGTTCCAACCGGTAGTCACTACAACGGGCACGACCAATCGGTGGTCGGTGGGCAACTATCTTCCCTTCACGGGCGAATACAGCGTCAAGGAAGCCTATCTCGAGACGGTCGTTCCGCTAGGCCTCGGCCTGGAGTTCAATGGAGCGGTGCGTGCCACCGACTATTCGAACTCGGGCTATGTCACGACCTGGAAGCTGGGTGCGACCTGGGCACCGATCGAGGATATCCGCTTCCGTGTGACGCGGTCGCGCGACATCCGCGCGCCCAACCTCAACGAGCTCTACCAAGCCGGCACCGCCAACAGCGACTCGGTACGCAATCCAAACTACACGCAGGACGGCGCGAACGGTCCGGCGAGCTGGGGCTATTCGGGCCTGACCACCGGCAATCCGAACCTGCAGCCGGAAAAGGCTGACTCGTGGAACATCGGCGCGGTGCTGTCGCCGCGCTTCCTGCCGGGCTTCACGGCGTCGGTCGACTATTTCCGCATCGACCTCGAGGATGCGATCGATACGATCACCGCGCAGGAGATCGTCAACCGCTGCGACGAAGGCGTTCAGGAATTCTGTGACGCGATCACCGAGGATCCGATCCGCACGCAGCCCGGACCGCCGCGCGTCCCATACCTGCTGATCCGCAGCCAGCCTTTCAACTTCGCACGCAAGCTGGTGCGCGGCATCGATTTCGACGCGGCTTACCGCATCCCTATCGGCTCGGGCAGCTTCATGCTGAAGGGCGTGGCGACGCGCTACATCGAGAACCTGACCGATACGGGCATCGCGGGCACCGTTCCGCTCAACACGGTCGGCCAGAACGGGGGCCAGACCGGCACGCCAACCTGGATCTTCCGCGCCAGCGCGATGTACGAGACGCCGACCTTCTCGGCGACAGTCACCGGGCGCGGCATCAGTGCGGGCAGGTACTCCACCAGCGGCACAAGCAGCATCGAGTGCACGACCGGCTGCCCGCCCTCGACCAATCTGTTCCCGACCTACGACAACAACCGCGTCTCGGGTCTGTTCTATGCCGACCTCAATCTCACGCAGAAGATCGACGTCGGCGGCGGATCGGAAGCGGAGATGTTCTTCAACGTGACGAATATCTTCGATCGCTGGCCGCTGCTGCTCCCCGAAACCGGCCTGGCGGCGAACAGCACTTATTCCGACATGCTGGGTCGGCAGTTCCGCATGGGCGTACGCTTTCAGCTGCGCTGATCGCGCTGGCTCACTCGGGCAGTCAGAGGCCGCGGCGGGATTTCCGCCGCGGCCCTTCTTTTCATTTCGCGGCTGCGTTCCGCCGGGCTTCTTCCGAGGCTCATCGACCCAGTCGATCAGAGCGCCACGCGATCCTTGTTGACGATGGCGAAACGAGCCCCGGCGGAGCGGGATTTGCGGAACGGTCGCGCGCGAGCGCACATTGAAAATGCCGTTCTTTCAAAATGCTGGCGAAACTCCGCCCCCCCGCCTCCTGTTGTTTGGCGACCCCAGCAGGAGTGGTTGCCATGTTCATGCACAACAAGCGTCTTCAATATACGGTGCGCGTATCCGAGCCGAATCCGCGGCTCGCCTGCGTTCTGCTCGAGCAATTCGGGGGCGCCGACGGCGAACTCGCCGCGGCGATGCGCTATTTCACGCAAGGTCTGGGCGAGGAGGATCCCGGCCGAAAGGACATGCTGCTCGACATTGCGACCGAGGAACTCAGCCATCTCGAGGTGATCGGCTCGATCGTCGCGATGCTCAACAAGGGGGCCAAGGCCCAGTTGTCGGAGGCGCAGCAGAACGAAGCCGAGCTGTTCGCGATGGTGGGCCAGACCGGCACCTCCGCCAAGGAATCGATCCTGTTCGGCGGCGGGCCCGCGCTCGTCGATTCCGCCGGCGTCCCGTGGACCGCAGCCTATATCGACACGCGTTCCGAACCGACGGTGGACCTGCGCAGCAACATCGCCGCCGAAAGCCGCGCCAAGATCGTCTACGAGCGGCTGATCAACATCACCGACGATCCGGGCGTGAAGGAAGCGCTGGGCTTCCTGATGACGCGCGAGATCGCGCACCAGAAATCGTTCGAGAAAGCGCTCTATTCGATCGAGCCTAACTTCCCCTCGGGCAAGCTGCCCGGGATGGAGCAATATGCCAGCATGTATGTGAACACCTCGCAGGGCGAGGGCGACATGACCGGGCCCTGGAATTCGGGCGATCAGTGGGACCGCATCGACGATCTTGAGCAGACGCTGCCGGCGGACGACGGCGACGGCAGCGCCACGGTCGATCTGGAGGCCGAGGACAGGGCGGCACTGCGGCAGCTCGCGACGCGGCTCGCGTCGGATACGAGCCGCGATCCCACCACGGGAACCGACCTGGGCGCCGGTCCCGGAGCGGGGCGGACCAAGCAGCTGGAGGCTGCCGACTGAGCCATATGACGAATAGGCTGTTCGCGGCCGAATTGCGGATGCATTATCAAGGCGCGCGGGACCGTGCCATGGCGGAAAGGGTCGCGCGCGCCATTGATCGGAGTCCGGGTGAGCGAGATCGTAACGGCAGGTGCGCTGGCAAGCCTTTTGGCCGGATTGGCGACCAGCCTCGGCGCTCTTCCCGTTCTCTTCCTGCGCCCGCCCACCGCGCAGCAGCAGAATCTGCTTCTCGGATTCGCCGCCGGAGTGATGCTCGCGGCGAGCTTCTTTTCGCTGATCCTGCCGGCGATAGAAGTCGCACGCGAACAGGGGGCGGGGCGCGCGGGCGCGTCGATCCAGGTTGCGGCCGCCGTGCTTCTCGGCGCATTCGTCATCGCCCGCATCAACGTCTGGCTGCCGCCGCTCGATCGGCTGGGGCTCGGGCCGCCCGGTATCGCCGCGAGCACGTCGCTGCGCCGCATCTGGCTTTTCGTCGCGGCGGTCACGCTGCACAATTTTCCCGAAGGCATGGCGGTGGGCGTCAGCTTCGGCGCGGGCGATTTCGAGGCGGGCCGAGTGACGGCGCTCGGCATCGGGCTGCAGAACATCCCCGAAGGGCTGGCGGTGGCGGTGGCGCTTACCTCGATCGGCTACGGCCGCGCCCGGGCTGCGGCGATCGCCACCGCATCGGGCCTGGTCGAGCCTGTCGCCGGGCTGATCGGCGTCACCGTCGTCACCTTCGCGGAGGCATTCCTTCCCTGGGGCCTGGGTCTCGCGGCGGGAGCGATGATCTATGTCGTCGCGTCGGACATCATCCCCGACGCGCATGCGCGCATCCACGGCGGCGGAAGAGTGGGCACGGGGCTGATGATCGGGCTCGCCGCGATGATGTTCCTCGACACGACCTTCGGCTGAGAGTCTGTTCGGGAATGCGCCTTATGGCGCATTCCCGAACAGGCCGCTGAAGCATTCCGGTCGCGAAGTCGGATCTTTCCTATCCTTGCGCGAATCGCTGTGAGACAAAGCCTGCGAATCGGCGCTCGGGGGAGCGTGCCGGGAAGGGGGAATGCCAGATGCGCCAGACCACGCTGTCGGTCGCGCTCGAGGTCAAGCCGGAGAGCTATGACCATCTGTCCAATCTGCTCGATGCGCTTCGTGACCGGCGCAGCCCGGATCCGTCGGGCGGCAAGGGCACCTATGCCGAATTCCTGAGCCGCGTGCCGGCGCTGCACTTCATGTCGCTCAGCGTGTTTCCCGGCTTCGATTATGATCCGCTGTTCGTGCTCGAGGCCAATTTCGACGGCGCGCCAGGGCCGTTCTGGGCGCAGCTCGAAGCTGCCATAGGCGACGACCTGCGCACGATGCTGCGCTGCTGCAAGCGCCCGCTCGACAATGACGGGCCGTTGTTCGATGCGGTCACTGCGCCGGGCTCGCGCGCGCCGCTGGCACCCTATTTCGAGGCGCGGGCGCTGACGCCCACCGTTTTCCATCACGGCAATCGAGGGATGAGCAGGGATCGTATCCTGGATGAGGCGGCGCTGTTCCGCGCGACGCGCACCGAGCTCGCCGGCCCGCAGGCGCACACTCCCAACCCCTATCGCAAGCTTGCTCCGGGCGAGATCCACGCCAAGCTGCGCGCTGCGCTGCTCCCGCGTTTCGCCTGGCTCGGTGAAAAGGCTCCGCCCCGGATCACCCTGGGCGAGAGCGTGCGCGACTGGGCTCGCCTGACGATCTTCGCGCTGACGGCGGTGCTCGCACTGTCGATCCCGGGGCTGACGCTGCGGCTGGCGATGCCGGCCGATCGGCTGGTGGTGCTGCTCGTCGTGGTCTTTCTGGTGTTCGCCGCGCTGCTCAAGCGGCTCGGCGGCGCGCTGCCGGGCACCGAGGTGCCGACGCGGTTCAGCTTCCTCAAGCTTTTCCTCCAGCTCAAGCTCCTGCTGACGCTGGCGGCGCTCGTCGCGGTCTACCTCACTCTGGCCACTGCGATCGTAGCGCCTGTCGCGATGCTGGCCGCGGACATGACCTGGCGGGAGGCTTGGCATGGCGTGCTGGCGTGGCTGGGCTGGGGACTGGCCAGCCTGCCGGTCACCGCCGCCGGGCTGGTGCTGTGGCTGCGCATGCTCGAGCGCGCTGATTCCTCGCAGGATGCTCCGCCAGTCGACCCGCGGATGCTGCGCGAGATGGCGCGGCGGGAAGACTGGATTCCGCAGAACCACATGGGCTCGGTCGTGCTGGTGAAGCCCGGCGTGCTGCGCGCGATCCTGATCCGGGCCGGACACCGCGGGCTGGGCCTTGCGCTGCGGATCGTCGCGCGCGACGGCTATCTCGGCTCGATGCGCACGATCCATTTCGCGCATTGGGCGCTGGTCAACAACCAGAGCCGGCTGATGTTCTTCTCGAACTTCGACCAGACCTGGGAAAGCTACCTCGATGACTTCATCGAGAAAGCGCACGGCGGGCTCACGCTGGCGTGGACCTGCGGCGTTGGCTTCCCGCCCACGCGCTTCCTGGTGAAGGACGGCGCGAGCCACGGCCGTCAGTTCAAGGAGTGGGCGCGGCATTCGATGACGGTCAGCCGCTTCTGGTACTCGGCTTACAGGGATCTCACCGCCGACCAGATCGAGCGCAACTACCGGATCGCGCTGGGGCTGCGAAAACCGAAACTCACGGAGAAGGAGGCCGCGCTGTGGATCAACGACCTGTGAGCGCGCCCGGCCGCAACGGGCCGCCGAGCTGGAAGCTCGCGCCGCCGCACGACAAGCTGACCCAGGGCATGGTGGTGAGCGGCTTCGCGACGCTGCCGACCGGGCGTGCGCTGTTCCTGGAATTCGGCTGGGACGGCGTGAAGCGCGAAGAGGGCGGCGCCTGGCTCGAGGCGCTTCAGCAGGTGGCGCCGATCACCGACGCCGACGGGCGCGATCCGCGTGCGGCCGGGATCGGGTTCACCTGGCAGGGGCTCCGCAAGATGGGGCTGAATGCGAACTCGCTCGCTTCGTTTGATCGGCCCTTCAAGGAGGGCATGTTCCAGGAGGACCGGCTGCGCCGGCTGGGCGATCGCCGCGGCGAGGAGTGGCTGAAGACGGTGATCGAAGGCGGGCCGAAGTGGAGCGGCAACATCCCGCTCGACGCCGCGGCGCGCGATCCGCGTGCCCACGCCTTTGCCGACGACGGGCCCGAGACGCCCGAGCAGAACATCACCACGCCGATCACCGTCCACGCGCTGCTGCTGCTCTACGAGAAGGACGAGGAGACGGCCGAGGCCTGGTGCGCCGAGGTGAGCAAGGCGCTCGCGCCGCATCAGGTGACCGTGGTCCACCGTCTGCCGCTCCAGCTTCGTCCCGACGAACGCGGGATCGCACGCGAGCATTTCGGCTTCGCCGACGGCGTCTCGCAGCCCATGCCCTATGAAGCCGGCGTGGTGACGCTGGGCGCTTCGGGCGAGGCACCTCAGGATCCGTGGAACGGCGTGCCGCTTGGCGAGATACTGATGGGCCACACGACTGCGCACCACGAGATCGCGCCCGGCCCGGTGGTTCCCGATGGGGAGGCCGCGCAAAAGGCGGGGCTGCCACCGCATCCCCGCGGCGAGGGTTTCCGCGATCTGGGGCTCGACGGCAGCTACATGGTCGTGCGCGAGCTCAAGCAGGACGTCGCTGCCTTCTGGAACTCGATGGCCGATGCGGCGAAGCGGATCAGCGAAGGCGACCCCGAGCATTCCGGCCATATCGATTCCGACTGGCTCGCCGACCGCGTTGTGGGCCGCGACAAGGACGGCAATCTACTCTGCCCGGGCGGAGTGCTGCCGCCCAATGCCTATGACCAGCCTGACAATGACTTCGCCTTTTACGACCGCGATCCGCACGGTCATGGTTGCCCGCTCGGCAGCCATGTCCGCCGCGGCAATCCGCGCGACGGGCTGGCGCCCAAGCCGGCCGACAAGCAGACGCTGCTCGAAGCCGCGAACAGCCACCGCATCCTGCGGCGCGGGCGGAAATACGGCCCCACGATCGCCGATCCGATGCAGGACGACGGCGCCGACCGCGGGTTGCTCTTCATCTGCCTAAACACCGACATCACGCGGCAGTTCGAATTCGTCCAGCAGACTTGGGTCCTCAATCCCAACTTCGCCACGCTGTTCGACGAGGTCGACCCGCTGATCGGTCCCAAGGGGACGCTCACGATTCCCGAGGACCCGCTGCGGCGGATCATCGGGGTCGACACCTTCGTGCAGATGGCGGGCGGCGAATATTTCTTCCTGCCGAGCATGCCGGCGCTGCGATACCTGGCTTCGCTATGAGCGTGCTTGCATCGAAGGACGTGCTCCGTCCCGGGCCCAAGGGGCTGAAGGGACTGATGCAGCGGATGATCTTCGCGGCGATGCCGTGGTTCTTCAGCGTGCTGCGGCGCGTGAAGCCGATCGCGAAGCTGGGGAACAACTATCTCACCTCGCGCTACGACGATGTGCGTGAGGTGTTCGCGACCGACGCGGCATTCGGCGTGATCTACAAGCCCAAGCTCGACGTGATCATGGGTGGGCAGCCCTTCTTCCTGGGCATGGGCGATACCCCGCAATACCGGCACGACACCGATGCGATGCGCAGGGTCGTGCGGCCGGAGGATCTGCCGGCGCTCGCCGCGCGGGTCGAGGCGCTGGCGGAGGAGGCGGTCGCGGCTGCGCCTGGGCGGATCGAAGTGGTCGACAGGCTCGTGCGGCGGGTGACCTTCACCTTCCTTTCCGAATATCTGGGCGTGCCCGAACCCAAGGAGGGCGACCTGCGCGTCTGGGCGACGCGGCTGTTCGAGTTCCAGTTCGCCGACCAGGGCAACGATCCTGCGCTCCGCGCCGAGGTCGACGCGATCGCGCCGGCGCTGCGTGCACACATCCAGGGGGAGATCGAGCGTCGGCGCTCCGATCCGCAGGGAGACGATGTGCTCGCGCGTTGCCTGAGGATGCAGGCGGCCGGGGAGTCGGGCTTCGACGACGATTCGGTGCGCACGGCGCTGATGGGATTCATCGTCGGGGGTCCACCGCAGCCGCCGATGGTGGTGCCGCAGGCGATGGAGCAGTTGCTCCGCCGCCCGCAGGTGCTCGCCGAAGCGCAGGCCGCCGCTCGCTCGGACGACGACGCCCGGCTCGCCGCCTATGTGGTCGAGGCCATGCGCTTCGATCCGCTCGCACCCGGGCTGCCGCGGCTGGCGCTCAAGGACTGGACCGTTGCCGCGGGCACCCGCCATGCCTGCACCATTCCGGCCGGGGCGAGCGTGCTCGCGGCGTTCGCGTCGGCGATGATGGACCCACGCCGCGTCGCCCATCCGCGCCGCTTCGACCCCAATCGGCCGGCGAGCGACTATATCCACTTCGGCTATGGCCTCCACCAATGCTTCGGCCGGCACATTAACCAGGCGACGCTGCACCTGATGCTCAAGCCGTTGCTCAAGCGGCCGAACCTGCGGCGCGCGCCGGGCAGCGCGGGGCGGCTGCGCAAGAACGGCCCCTTCGCCGAGCGACTGGAAGTGGTGTTCGACTGACGCGAACCGGCGGCGGTGCTTTTGCTTTTCCTTACGGCACGGCTGGGCTAGCTCCGCGCGATGACTTCGACTGCTCCGCTGATCGCTGGAATCGAGCTTGGCGGGACCAAATGCGTCGTGCTGCTCGCAACTGGGCCTGACGACGTTCGGGAGCGGAAGACGATCCCTACCACCGAGCCCGAACCGACGCTCGCCGCGATCGAAGCAGTGCTCGACGGCTGGGGCTTCGATGCGATCGGTGTCGCCAGCTTCGGCCCGCTCGAGCTCGACCGCGCCCGGCCGGCCTATGGCTCGGTCACCGCCACCACCAAGCCGGGCTGGACCGGGACCGATCTGACGAACCGGCTCGCGCGTCGCTATGGCCGGCCGCTTGCGATCCAGACCGACGTCAACGGCGCGGCGCTCGCCGAGGCGCGCTGGGGTGCCGCGCAGGGCATGGCGACGCACACCTATATCACCATCGGCACCGGGGTCGGTGTCGGCACGATCGTCGACGGGCGGCCGGTGCAGGGGGTGGCGCACGGCGAGGCGGGACACATGCGGGTGCCGCGTGCGCCCGGCGACACCTATCCGGGCTGGTGCCGTTTCCACGGCGACTGCGTGGAAGGGCTGATCTCCGGGCCTGCGCTTGCCGAACGCTTCGGTACGCCGGGCCGCGAGCTGCCGCAGGACGGGCCGCAATGGGATTTGTTCGTCCATGATCTGAGCGGCCTGCTCCACAATCTCGTCACTGCCTTCGCGCCCGAGCGGATTGCGATCGGCGGGGGTGTGATCGCGGAGCGCGCGCACCTGTTCGAGCGGCTTCGTACCCGCCTTGCCGAGAGCATCGGCGGCTATGGCTCGCTCGCACCCTATGCCGCCGAGCTCGACCGTCGGCTGGGCCCGCCGGGACTGGGGACGATGGCGGGGCCGCTCGGCGCGATCGCGATGGGGCTCGAAGCGGCGGGCGCCTGACGGCCCCGCGCCCCGTCAGATCACTTCCATGTCGATCTTGTAATGGTGCCAAGCGAAGATCGCCGCGGCGCCGCGGTGCGGGCTCCAGGGCGCGGACCATTCGCGCAGCAGCTTTTCGGACGGGCGCTCGGCGTGCCCCAGGATACGGCCGATCTCGATCTGCACCGCGAGATCGCCGGCCGGCCAGATGTCAGGCCGCCCCTCGGCGAAGAGCAAATAGATCTCGGCGGACCAGCGGCCGATCCCCTTGATGTGGGTGAGCCCGGCGATCGCCTCCTCATCGTCTTCGGGCAGGTTCATCAGGTCGAGCCGACCGCTCGTGACTTCGTCGGCAAGGCTGCGGGCATAGCTCGCCTTCTGGCGCGAGAGCCCGGCGGCGCGCAGCTGCTCGTCCGAAGCGCTCGCGATCGTCGCGGGATCGGTGAGGTTGCCGCCGAGCCCCGCTTCCAGCTTGTTCCAGATCGATTGCGCGGCGGCGACGCTCACCTGCTGGCCGACGATCGTGCGCAGCAAAGTCTCATAGCCCGGATCGCGCTGGCGCGGCGCAGGATAGCCGGCGCGCGCGAGTGCGGCGGCAAAAGCGGGCTCGACCACAGCTAGAGCGTCGATCGAAAGCTTGAGCTGGTCGGCGGTCAGGCCCATTTGCGGCATCCTTGAACTGTGCGGGCATCGGCGGCATGGACGCGGCCGACGAAGGAGAATTGCATGCCGAAGCTCATCGTGATGACCAGGGACGGGCAGGAGCGCGAAGTCAACGGCGGTGACGGCCTCAGCGTGATGGAAGTGATCCGCGAGAGCGGGATCGACGAGCTGCTCGCGATCTGCGGCGGCTGCTGCAGTTGCGCCACCTGCCACGTGCATGTCGATCCGGAATTTGCGGCCAAACTCCCGCCGATGAGCATGGACGAAGACGACCTGCTCGACAGCTCGTCGGATCGCGACGAACGCTCGCGCCTTTCGTGCCAGATCCCGTTCACGCCCGAGCTCGACGGGCTGCGCGTGACGATCGCCGAAGAGGATTGATCCGCCGGCCGGTTGACTCCGGTTGACTCGAATCGGGGTTTTCTTGCGAAGCGGAATCGCGGTTTTCCGCCATTTTTCCTTACCGGCTGCCCAAGCCAACCAACCAAAAGGTTGGCTGCCGGGGCGGCGCCGTTGACTCGCGCGGACCACGCAGCGAAGCCGCCTGGCCCGTTTGCGATGCGCGGCGGAGGAGGCGTCGGCGGCATCTCCGAACGAAAGCAGAACAAACCCTATTTTGCAAGGCCGCCCGCTCGCCCGGCCTCCGCTCCCCGCGTCAGAAGCGCACGCGCACGCCCCCGTAGAAGCGGCGGCCGAACGTCTCGATGATCGTGCGCCGGTAGATGCTGTTGGCGTTCTCCGCACGCACGGCGTTGAACAGGTTCACGCCTTCGAAGAACAGCGACACATTGTCGGCGACGTCGATCCCGGCCGAGGCGTCCCATTGCCCATAGGCTTCGCCGAACTCGGGATTGTTGCCGCGCCCGCGCGAGGTGATGAGGTATTTCGAGCGCCAGTTGTACGAGATGCGGGCGTTGAACACACTGTCTTCGTAGAAGCCCGACACATTGTAGCTGTGCCGCGAAAGCCCCGGGAAGCTCAGCGGCCCGCCGGTGAAAAGGTCGCGGTCGGCATAGCCCGAGTCCTTGGAATAAGTGTAGTTCGCGATCACGCCGAGATTACCGAGCGGCCCGGGCAGGAAATCGAGCACATATTGCCCGCCCACCTCGACGCCGTTGATCGTCACCTTGCTGTCGCCGTTCACTGGCACCGTCACCGTATAAGTGGTGCCCGTCGTCGGCTCGACATAATCTTCGCTGCCGTTCTGGATGAACGAGCTGATTTCCTTGCGGAAATAAGTGGCTGAGACATAGCCGGTACGGTTGGGATAATATTCGATCCCGAAGTCGTACTGGCGCGCGCGATAGGGCTCGAGCGCGGGATTGCCGCGCGACCCGGTGAGCCCCACCGCATCGAGCACGAAGCGCGGCGCAAGCTGCTGCGGCGAGGGACGGGCCAGCACCTCGGTCGCGGTGGCGCGCAGCTGGAGCTTGTCGCGGATGATCTGCGCCTTGAGGTTCAGCGAGGGCAGGAACTCGGTGTAATGCCCATCGAAGGAGACCGGCGTCACCGCCCCGGCGAGCACCTGGAAGCCGTCCGAAGTGGTGCGTGTATCGACCACGCGCGCGCCGAACACGCCGCTCAGCTCCACGCCGATGTCCGCCTCGAACGCGGCCTGGGCATAGCCCGCGAAGTTCTTCTCGGTCACTTCCCAGGTGTCGAGCGGCACGGGATTCACGAAGGGGTCGGGGATGCCGACGGCATCGGCGACGTCCATGCCCAGATTGAGCCAGCGCTCGATCCCGCCGGTGTAGCCGCGATCGGCGCCGCGGAAGAAATCATGGTCGCCGAGCGTTGCGTTGGCGCCCACCAGATCGCGGATCTGCTGGGTGAGCTGCGCCGGCGGGACGGTGGACACGGTGACGTTCGAGCTGACGCCGGTGGCATAGGTGTTGGTGAGCGTGGTGCCGTTGTAGCCGTTCATCGTCACCGAGCGATCATAGTAGCGGCTGTCGGCGGTGAGCTCGCGATGCTCCAGACCCGCCTTGAACGAAGTGAACAGTCCCGCGCCCGGCTTGAACTCGGCGTCGAGCTTGAGGTCGATTTCCTCCTGATCATTGTATCGCGGGCGGCGCAGAACGATGAGCTGATTGAGTCCCTCGGTTGTGGTCTGGTCGATCGGCAGGGTTATGTTGGGCGCCTGCTGGTCGTTGTCATAGTCGATCGTGAGCGTCGACAGGCCCAGCGCGGCCGCAGTGGCGTTGATCTCGTCATTGTATGCGCGTGACTTGGCATAGCCCGCCCGCGCCTGGAGCGTAAGCCGCCCGATCGTATAGTCGACGCCTGCCTGGCCGTTGAAGGTGTTGCGGTCCTGCGTGCCCAGGATGTTGCGGTAGCTGGCGGAGAGCCCGTTGGGCGCGGCGAGGACGCCGTTGAAGGTGACGCTCGATACGGTGTCGTCCGGGCCGATCGTCGTGCGGCTGCGATCGACGCCGCCGTCGACCACATTCTGTACCGTGCCGAGCTGGAGGAACTGGCTGTCGAGCGTCAGCCGCGAGCGCGTGTAGGTGCCCTCGACGAAGGCGCGGAAATCGTCGTTGGGGCGGTATTCGAGGATGCCGTTGATCGCGCCGCGCTTGGTCGCCTCGCGATTGATGATCGGCCGGGGGATGTCCGGGTAGAAGTCGCCCGATCCGTCGCCGTTGAGATCGAGCAACTGGGCGCCCGCGGTGGCCGGATCGGCATCGATCTGGCGCCAGCCCGTGGTGCGCAGCTGATCGTACCAGAGGCTGCGTTCCTCATAGGTCGCCGATATCAGCACGCCCAGCGTATCGTTGGCGAACAAGGTGCTGCCGATCAGCGCGAGCTTGGGATCGAGCCGATCGGAAAGGGTGCCGTAGATGCCCTGCGCCGATCCGGCGATATAGGGCTTCTTGCTGTCGAACGGCCGGCGCGTGACGATCCGCACGGTGCCGCCGAGCCCGCCCTCGGTCATGTCGGGCGTCGCCGATTTGACCACCTCGACGCGCGATACGAACTCGACGGGAAGATCCCGGAACTCGACGGCGCGCGAGCTGCCGACCACGGTGGAGAGCGCCGTCTGGCCGTTGATCTCGACTCGGTTGAGCCCCGGCTCGGCGCCGCGGATCGAGATGTTCTGGCCTTCGCCCGCTGCGCGCGAGATCTGCACGCCGGTCACGCGCTGGAGCGCCTCGCCGATGTTCTTGTCCGGGAACTTGCCGATGTCCTCGGCCGAAATGGCATCGACCACCTGCGCCGAGTTGCGCTTGACGCTCTGCGCGTCCGCGAGGCTCTGGCGGATGCCGGTGACGACGACTTCGGTATCGTCTTCCTGGGGGGCGGGCGCCGGCTGGGGCTGCGTCTGGGCCTGTGCGCCGCTTGCCAGAACCAGCGCGGCGATGCTGGAGGTTTGCGCCCAGCGACCAACGTGGCGAGCATTCATGGATGCCTCCTCTCCTGAGTCCGCACTTTTGTGTCGGTCAGAGCAGGATACACGCGCTCAAATGATTAACAAGTAGAATGTCGTCCCATAAAATGGGAACAATCAACTGCGAGATTGACCTGTGGCTGCAGAAGCTATGGAAGGTGTCACGCGAGCTGGCGACGACACTGCAGGAGCGATGCCATGGCCTTCCAGTCCAGTTACTACGGCGCACCGACTCCGCAGCTCACATCGCTTGTCCGCGTCTGTGCCGGGGTGATCGCGCTCGCCGGCTGGGCCGGGCTCGCCATCCAGCTCGACGCCAGCCTGGCAAAGAGCGGATCGCTTGGGGCTTCGCTTTGGAGCATGCTGCGGTTCTTCACGGTCATCTCGAACCTGATACTCGCGCTTTTCTTCACCGGAATCGCCCTGGGCTTCGCGCGCCTGATGCGGCCTCGGGCGATCGGCGGGATGACGCTCACGATGCTCCTGGTCGGAGTCGTCTACCATCTGCTGCTGCGCGGGCTGGTCGAGCTGAGCGCGGGCGCGATGCTTGCGAACGTCCTGCTCCACAAGGTGACGCCGCTGCTTGCCGCTGGTTTCTGGCTCGCCTTCGCCGTGAAGGGCGGGCTCCGTTTCAGCGACCCGCTGCGCTGGACCGCGCTGCCGCTGGCCTATCTCGGCTATGCGCTGGGGCGCGGTGCCATCGACGGAGTCTATCCCTATCCCTTCATGGACGTCGCGAGCATCGGCTGGACGCGGACCCTGGCCAATTCGGCTGCGATTGCAGCCGGGTTCCTGGTGGCGGGTTATGCGCTCGTCTTCCTCGATCGACTGCTTGCCGGGCGCGAGCGGCGGAGCTCGGCGAGGAGCGACTAGGATGGATCGGCATTCAGGTCGAAGCGTGTCGGATCGGCCCATACCACCCGTCACCCCGGACTTGTTCCGCGGTCCACCGGGAGACAAGGGCCGGACAAGAGGCTCCATGGCAGCCGGCGCGGCGGAGTAGGCCCCGGAACAAGTCCGGGGTGACGGGGTATTTTGGGAAACGGGGCCAAAAATCTAAATATCGATTCGGCCTACCCGTCTCCGCACATCAATGCTCCGCGCCATTCTAACGTGGCGGGCCGCCGCGCCGGAGTAGCTTAGAGCCCCGCCACGCGCAGCACCGCCATCGGGGCGTCCTTCGTCCGGTTGGTGACCTTCCAGACGATCGTCCTTGTCGTGCCGCTGGTGCGCGCGCCGTCTTCCTGGTTCTGGCTGACGATCTCGGCGTCGGTGGTGAGCGTGAAGGTGCCGTCGATCTTGGCGGGATCGAAGCCCATCGCCTTGCCCATGCCTTCGCCCATGCCCTGGCTCATCGCGCCCATTGCGCCCGCGCTGGCGGCATTGCCCATTCCGCCCATCTCCTGCGCAGCGAAGCCGGGGGCCTTGATGCGGACGCTGTCCTTGCCGCGCAGATCGACTACCACGAAGGGGAAGACCATCTCGGCGTCTTGGTTGTAGGGAAAGGCGAAGCCGTGGCTGAGCTTACCCGTGATCGCATAGTCGACGTAGAACAGGCCTTCGCCGCGATATTCGACGGTGCGATAGCCGGCTTCCTTGGCGATCTGCGCGGCGAGCTCGCGATACTCGGCGTCGCGTTCGGCCTTTTCCTCGGGAGTCAGCGCGAGCTCGGGGTCCTTCTTTTCGACGTTCTTGTTGTCCTGGGCGAATCCGACATTGTTGAACGTGGCGCCGTCGGTGCTCTCCTCTTCGGAGTCCTCGGAGCTGTCGCTGCCCTTTTCGGCGTCCTCGGCAATCGCGGCTTCCATTGCCTTGCCGCTCAGCCGCTTGAGGTCGAGTGCCTGGATCTCGCCCTTGTAGGTGAAGGTGAAGCTGCGGTCGGCGCGGATGTCGAGCGTCGATGCGAACTTGCCCGGTACGAACAGGCACGCGGCGAGCGCGAGCGGCATGAACAGCGCCGCGACGAGCGCCTTTCCCCAATGCATCATCGATGTAACCCCCCGTTGGCGCGTCCTCAGCCGCGGACCGCGATCGCGTAGAGCGCTACCGCCGCGGCGTTGGACACGTTCAGGCTTTCGACCTTAGGCGAGATCGGCAGCTTCGCAAGCTCGTCGCAATGCGCTTCGGTGTTCTGGCGCATGCCTTCGCCCTCGGCACCGAGGACGAGCGCGACCCGCGCCTCGCCGATCGCCTGGCCGAGCGTCTTCTGGGCGTGGCCGGTGAGGCCGATCCGCCAGAAGCCTGCCTCGGCGATCTCGTCGAGCGCGCGGGCGAGATTGACGACGCGCACCCAAGGGACGGTCTCGAGCGTGCCTGATGCGGCGCGGGCGAGCGCGCCCGACTCGGGTGGCGCGTGCCGGTCTTGGGTGACGATGCCCAATGCGCCGAACGCGGCGGCCGAGCGCAGGATCGCGCCGACATTGTGTGGATCGGTGACCTGATCGAGCACGACCAGCGGGCGGCGATCGTCCGCCCCCTGCTGGAGCAGGTCGCCGAGCCACACGTCCTCGAGCGGATCGACTTCGGCGACCATCCCCTGATGCGGCGCGTCGTTCGGCACCAGCCGCGCGAGATCGGCGACATCGGCATAGGTGACCGGGATCGATGCGGGGATGTCGAACCCCGCCAGCGCCTCGCGCGTACCCCAGATTTTCCGCACGTTGCGCTCGGGATTGGCGAGCGCGGCGGTGACGGCGTGGCGGCCGTAGAAGCGCGGCCGCGACGGGGCGGCCTGGCTCGGGCGATGTCCCCTGCGCGCCATCAGTCGAGCTCGTCGGGGTTGGGGTAGGCGAAGGGATCGGTGACCCCGGGCTCGGAGGGGAAGGGCAGGCGAGGCAAGGGCTTCTCCGCATTGGCGGCGTTGAGGAGGAAGGACGCGAGGATCACCGCGCCCTGCCGCAGGTCCGCGGGCTTTAGGTGATCGAAGGTATCGACGCTCGTGTGGTGGAGCCGGGCGCGATAGTCGAGCGGATCCTGGATGAACTGGAACGCCGGGATGCCGACGGCCGAGAAGAAGACATGATCGGTGCCGCCGGTCTTGCGGATCGCGACCGTGCTTGCCCCCATCGAATTGAACGGTGCGAACCATTCGCGGAAGATCGGCACCGCGGCAAGGTTGTTCTCGGCGTTGATGCCGCGGATCTTGCCCGATCCGTTGTCGAGGTTGAAATAGGCGACCAGCTTGTCGTGGCCGGGCTGGCGGATGATCGGCCAGCGCTCGGTCCAGCCGTAGAAGCGGGCGAGGCCGGTTTCCGGGGCGCCGGGCTTGCGCGTGCGGGTGGCGACGTGCTTCTCGACATAGGCCATCGAGCCGAGCAGGCCCTGCTCCTCGCCGTTCCACAGCGCGAAACGGATCGTGCGCTTGGGGCGGACGCCCATCGCCTTGAGGATGCGTGCGGCTTCCATCACCATCGCGACCCCGGCGGCGTTGTCGACCGCGCCGTCGCCGGCGGCCCAGCTGTCGAGGTGCGCGCCGGCCATCACATAGGCGCCCGAGGAGTCGCTGCCGGGGATGTCGGCGAGGACGTTGTACGCCTGGGTGTCGGCGTCGTCGAAATGGACGACGCTCTCGATCTCGAGCACCGGAGCGGGGCCGGTCTTGGCAAGCCGGGCGAGGCGGCGATAATCCTCGGCGGCGATCTCGATTCCGGGCACCTGCTGGGTCTCGCCGACGCCGAACAGATAGCCGCTGCCGTGGATCAGCTTGCCGTCACGGTACGACATGGTCGCATAGGCGACCGCGCCCTCGGCCTTCAGGAAGGCGTCGAGCTTGCGCGCATAGTCGAGCCGCTTGATCCGGCGGTCGGTCGCCTCGGGATCGTATTTGGGCTGCTCATAGGTGTCGAACTTGGCGAGCTCCTCGTTGGTCCAGCGCTTGAACGGCGCCTCGCCGGGCTCGGAGCCTTCGTCGGGCAGGGTGACGAGCACGATCTTGCCGGAGAGCTTGCCGCGCCAGCGCGCGAAATGCTCTTCCTTGCTCATCGGCGCGACGGCGATGGGTGCGCTGATCCTGCCGGGCGTGGCCGGGGTCCAGGCGATCGGGATCGACGTGAGCTGGATCGGGCGCGGGCTCACCATCCGCGCGGTGGCGCGCTCGATCCACCAGCCGCGGCCGAAATCGAAGCCTTCCTTGCGGACGGCGGCGAGGCCCCATTTACGAAACTCGTTGGCCGTCCAGTCCTCGGCCTTGCGCATGCCCGGCGAATTGGTGAGCCGCGGGCCGATCCCGTCGGTGAGCTGCTGTGCGGTCTGCACCACCTGCGAGCGATTGAGCCCCTCGTCGAGGATGCGGGCGACTTCGGCCCGGTCGACGGTCTGGGCGGTGAGCGGGGAGGCGGCGACGGCAATGGCGGCGATTGCTGCAAGGGGACGCATGGGGCTCCTGCGGAAGGAAAAAGGTTGCGCGGACGCTATGCGGCGCGAGAGGTGCGCGCAAGGCGTTGACAGCACGTCCCGGGATCGGCATTGGACCGCCCTCGCTTCGCAAGCGGCCCCATGGACAGGTGGCCGAGTGGTTAAAGGCAGCAGACTGTAAATCTGCCCGGGTTTCCCGTACGCTGGTTCGAATCCAGCCCTGTCCACCAGCCTTCGCTCCTGGCGGAGCTACGGCTGGCAAGCCGTAGATTTAGCGAAGGAGGGCCGGTACCAAGCTTACTGCAGGTGCCGGAGCTTCCACCGCCATGAGCGACCTCAGTTGAGGCGCACAACGCTGGCCGCTCGACGCACACCGCCAAGTACAAGCCTTGGCAGGTGATTTCATTTCACTACTTCGACCAAGCCGAAACTGCGGCCGCATTCGAGCGCTATCTCAAGAGCGGATCGGGCCGTGCTTTTGCGAGCAAGCGTCTGCGATAGCTCAGAACACCGCCGCCACGAGCTGGCGGAAGGCATCCGCGCGGTGGCTCATCGCGTGCTTGGCTTCCGGATCCATCTCGCCGAAGGTCTGATCGTGGCCGAGCGGCAGGAACATCGGGTCGTAGCCGAAGCCGCGCTCGCCGCGGGGCGGCCAGACGAGCGTGCCGTCGACCCGGCCTTCGAACCATTCGACATGGCCGTCGGGCCAGGCGAGCGCGAGCGCGCAGACGAAATGCGCATCGCGCGGCGTCTCGGGTCCCTTGGCGGTGAGATTGTCCTCGACGAGGCGCATCGCGAAGCCGAAATCCTTCGTCTCCCCGGCCCAGCGGGCCGAAAAGATGCCGGGATCGCCGCCCAGCGCCTCGACGCACAACCCTGAATCGTCCGCGAGCGCGGGCAGGCCGGACAGGTCCGCCGCCTGAAGCGCCTTCAATTCGGCGTTGGCGACGAAGGTCGTGCCCGTCTCGTCGGGCTCGGGCAGGTCGAGCTCGGCCGCCGAGACCGGCTCGACGCCATAGGGGCCGAGCAGCGCGCGGATTTCGCGGACCTTGCCGGCATTGTGGCTGGCGATCACCAGCTTGCCGGGCTTCAGCTTGCGGATCGCCTGCGGGGCGTCGCCGCCGATGCCTTCGTTGGGATCTGTCATTGCACCGCCTTCAACTGGGCGGCGAAGATCTGGTTGCATCCGATGCGTGCGAGGCGGAGCAGGCGGAGCAGCCCTTCCTCGTCGTAACAGGCGCCTTCGGCAGTCGCCTGCGCCTCGGCGATCTTGCCATCGGAGAGCAGGACGAAGTTGCCGTCGGCATCGGCGGCCGAATCCTCGTCATAATCGAGGTCGAGCACCGGATTGCCCTGATAGATACCGCACGAAACCGCGGCGACCTGCTGCTGGATCGGGTCCTTTTCGAGCAGGCCGGCGGCGAGCAGCTTGTTGGTGGCGATGCGCAGCGCCACCCAGGCGCCCGAGATCGCGGCGGTGCGCGTGCCGCCGTCGGCCTGGATCACGTCGCAGTCGAGCGTGATCTGGCGCTCGCCGAGCAGCTTGAGATCGGTCACGGCGCGCAAGCTGCGGCCGATCAGCCGCTGGATCTCCTGGGTGCGGCCCGATTGCTTGCCCTTGGCGGCTTCGCGCTGGCCGCGGGTGTGCGTCGCGCGCGGGAGCATGCCGTATTCGGCAGTGACCCAGCCTTCGCCCTTGCCGCGCAGCCAGGGCGGAATCCGCTCCTCGATGCTGGCAGTGACCAGCACGCGCGTATCGCCGAAGCCGATCAGCACCGAACCCTCCGCATGGCGCGTGAAATTGGGCTCGATCGAGATGGCGCGCATCTCGTCGGGGGCGCGGCCGGATGGGCGCATGCTTCGATCTCCTGCAAGGTTTGGCACGGCCACGTAGACGCTGGCGCGCAAACGCGCCAGTATCGGCGCGCGATCTTTGGAGGGCAGGATGGCGAAGACGCACTGGATGGCGCTGGGGATTGCGGCGGTTGCGCTGGCGGGATGTATTCCCGCCTCGCGTACGGGCGTGGACACAAGCAGCCATCCAGCGGCCGCCGCCATAGCCCCAGAGAGTATCACCTATGAGACGGGGCCATGCTTCGGGCAATGTCCGGTCTATAAGGTCATGGTCACTTCCGATGGAAAGGGAATTTTCACTGGAGTCCGTAACACGGAGGTCATCGGCGAGCGCAAATTCACGGTGACAGTGGCGCAGTATCTGGCATTTCGGGATGTGCTCCTGCCCTTTCTTCCCGACTGGGCCCGCCGCGAATATCGGCCTGGCACGCCACTATGTGAGCAGGCCGCGACCGATATGCCGAGCGTTGCTGTCGATCGCTCGGTACAGATGCGGACATTGATGATGTCGCACCTCTATTTCTACTTCGGCTGCGACATGGAGAAAAACCGGCCGATGGCCGAGGCGCTGGGCAATGCGCCGAACGCGTTGCCCATCCAGAATCTGATCGGCGAGCATCCGTAACTCGTAGCAAAGCATCCCGTCACCCCGGCCTTGTGCCGGGGTCCACCGTGCCGCATCGATTGCCCTCTCACCTCTTGCCCATGACCCGACTCCCGGTGGACCCCGGAACAAGTCCGGGGTGACGGAGCAGGTGCAGCGGCGATAGGCCGTTGAGGCAGACGGGTTCTGTGCCTAAATCATTCCCATGAACACGCCCCCGGTCCATGAGCTTACCGATCGCGCGCGCGACGTGTTCCGGATCGTGGTCGAATCCTATCTCGACAATGGCGCCCCCGTGGGCTCGCGGACGATCTCGAAGATTTCCGGCCTCAACCTATCGCCCGCATCGATCCGCAACGTGATGCAGGACCTGGAGGAGCTGGGGCTGCTCGCGGCGCCGCACACCAGCGCGGGGCGGATGCCGACCGAAACCGGGCTCCGCCTGTTCGTCGACGGGATGATGCACGCGATGGAGCCCTCGGCCGAGGAGCGCGCCGCGATCGAGGCGCGCGCCGGCCAGACCGGGCCGGTCGAGGAAGCGCTGGCCAACACCACCGCGGCGCTCTCAGGCCTTTCGGCGTGCGCCGGGCTGGTGCTGGTGCCCAAGCACGAGCCGGTGCTGCGCCAGTTCAGCTTCGTCCCCCTGAACCATGATCGCGCGCTCGCAGTGCTGGTGGGCGAGGACGGATCGGTCCAGAACCGCGTCGTCCACATCCCCGGCGGGATCGATCCGGCATCGCTCCAGCAGGCGTCCAACTATGTGAGCGCGATGCTGCACGGCCTGACGCTGGCCGAGGCGCGCGCGCGGATCGAGCGCGACCTGAACCAGCAGCGCGCGGCTATCGATGCGGCGGCGGCGACCTTGGTCGAACGCGGGCTGGCGGTGTGGAGCGAGGACGGCGATCGTCCGGTGCTGATCGTGCGCGGCCAGGCGCGGCTGATCGACACGAGCGCCACCGAGGACCTCGACCGCGTCCGCCAGCTGCTCGACGAGCTCGAAGGCAAGGAGGAGATCGCGCGGCTGCTCGACAGCGCGCGCGAAGGCGAGGCGACGCGCATCTTCATCGGATCGGAGAACAAGCTCTTCGCGTTGTCCGGTTCGTCGGTGATCGCCAAGCCTGTGCGCGCGCTCGACGGGCGCGTGGTGGGCGTGGTGGGCGTGATCGGCCCTACCCGGTTGAACTATGCCCGCGTCGTGCCCATGGTGGATTTCACGGCGGCCACGCTGGCCCGATTGCTGGCCTGAGCCGAAAAACGAACAGGGAATTATGTCGAACGAAACGAACAGGAACGAAGCCGCGGACGTGACGGAAGCGGGAGAAGATCTGCGGCACGAGACGGCCGAGGGCGCGCCCGAGGTGGCCGAGCACGACCGCGTCGCCGAACTCGAGGCACAGCTTTCCGAGGCGAAGGCCGCGGTGCTCTATGCCCAGGCCGAGACGCAGAACGTCCGCCGCCGCGCCGAGAAGGAAGCAGCCGACGCGCGCACCTATGCCGCCACGGGTTTCGCGCGCGACATCCTCTCGGTGGCTGACAATCTCTCCCGCGCGCTGGCGGCGATCCCGGCCGAGCTGCGTGAGGACGAGAAGCTCAAGGGGCTGGTGACCGGGCTCGATGCGACCGGCCGCGAGCTCGAGTCGGTCTTCGCGCGCCACGGCATTTCGAAGATCGCCGCGACCGGCGAAGCGCTCGATCCCAACCGTCACCAGGCGATGATGGAGATTCCCACTGCCGACGCCGAGCCCGGCACGGTCGTGCAAGAGATCCAGACGGGATACATGATCAAGGATCGGCTGCTGCGTCCGGCGCTGGTCGGCGTGGCAAAGAAGCCGGACTGAGCGAACTAAATCCTCCCCCGCCAGGGGGAGGTGTCATGCGGAGCATGACGGAGGGGGCGGATGCCAGAACATAGCGGCGGGCTTCCTCCCCCTCCGTCGCCTTCGGCGCCACCTCCCCCTGGCGGGGGAGGATTGATTCAGGAAAAGCCGGGGCACCCAGCCCCGGCTTTTTTCATTCGGCAGGCAGTCCCGCCGCGACCGGGGCCTGCGCCGGTGCGTCCGGCCGTGCGCGGAGCAGGGCCGGCGCGTCGATCGCCAGGATCAGCAGTCCGCTCGCCGCGAGCGCGAGGTTGATCGCGACTGCATCGGGGAGGGGGCTAGCGGCGAGGACCGCATGCCCCATGGAAGTGAGAATCAACATCGCGCCGAGCCCGATCCGCAATGCACGCGGATCGATTCGGGCCGGCCAGATCATCGCGGCGACCGCGGCGACGCCGAGCCCTGCCCAGAAGGCGAGCGCCAGCGGCATTTCGTGCCCGCCGAGGGCGCGCAGCCAATAGGCCGCGACGAAGAGGATCGGCACGCCCCACACCGTCACGCTCCACAGCGCCTCCAGCCGTGGGCTCGCCGCGCCCCTGCGCCGCCGCTTCTGGAGCCAGATCGACATGCCGGTGCCAGTGACGACGCTCATAGCCAGCCCGATCGCGATATAGGCGAGCTCGACTGCCAGCCCTCCGAAGCTGCCGAAGTGCAGCCCATAGGTCGAAGCCGCGACCTGCCGGCCGACGCTGCCCTGCGACAGGCCGGTGATGCCGGTGAAGCTGCCCGCGGCGTCGAACATGTAATTCTCGCCATAGATCAGCCGGCGCGGGTGCGCGGCGATGATCTGGACGTGCTGGCTGCGCGTCAGCGGCTCGTGGACGACGACATAGGTCGGGCGCAGCTCGGGGAAGCGCGTCGCCATCGTCGCAAGCGCCGCGGCGACGTTCGGGGCCGGGGCAGGGCGTGGATCGGGCGTGGGTTCGGGCATGTCGCCGGTGAAGATCGGCGCATAGGTCCGCTCCAGGTCGCCCCCGTGATAGGCGTTCGAGATCAGCGTGAAGCCCACTGAGCCCAGCCCGATGAACGCCCCGGTGAGCGCGATCGCCAGCGCGAAGGGCAGCGTCCACACCCCCAGCCTGTTGTGCCAATCGGCCTGGGCGAGCTGGCGTCCGCCGCGCGCGCGCAGCCGGAAGGCGTCGCGGAAGATGCGCGGGTGCGCGACGATGCCGGTGATCGTCAGCGTGGCGAGCATGACGCCGAAGATGCCGACGACGATCAGCCCCAATATCTGCGGCAAGTGCAGATAGATGTGGAGGTTGGTGACGAACTCGGTCCAGGCATGCGCCTCGGGCGCCGCGATCGCGCCCTGGCCGTCGATATAGGCCGCGCCGGTATCGGTGGTGACGACGGTGCGGGGGAGCCCATCGGTGGGCATGTGGACATAGAGGTGCGTGGTCTTGGGCTTGCCCGCCTCGCTCGCGAGCACGGCTTCGAGTCCGCGCTGCACGGCGGCGGGCGCGATCGTGGGAGTCTCCACTGCCCGCGGCTCCTCCCAGCGCTGCCAGCGCTCGTGAACCACGACGAGCATCCCGGAGACGCACAGGATGTAGATCAGCGCTCCCGCGAGCAGCCCGATCGAGGCGTGTCCCGAGAGCGCACGTTGCACCAGCGTAGGGCCGGGAGCGGAAGCATCGGTCTTCATAGCGGCCACCATAGAATCGCGCCGAGCAAGGCGCAGACGAGCGCGGGTGCGATCATGCGGAGCGGGCCGCGGCGCGTGATCTGGATGCTGGCGAGGATCGTCCAGACGATCGGCTGCCCCAGGAGCGCAACCACGATCGTATCCGCTTCGGCCCAGCCGGCACGCCGCGCCGCCGCCTGCGCGCCAAAGGCGAACAGCTGCGCCGCGGCGAAGCCGACCGGCACCACCAGCGCGAACACTGCCAGCCGGCGCCAGAGGTCCGAAGCCTGGAAACGCCAGGTCTCGGTGGTGAGCGGTTCGCGCCCAGCGGCGGCGCGCCCTGCGGGCGCAGTCACGACCGCACGGGCGAGCAGCAGGCCGGCTATCAGCGTGGCGACGAGCCATGCCACGGCGATGCCCCACGCGCCCGCAACCGCGGCGGAGGCGATGGTTCCCAGGACGAGCGCGGCCCAGGCGGAGGCGGCGAGCACCGGCTTGCGCCGGCCCCAGCTCGCGCGAAGCATGCCGACGCCGGCTGCGGACAGGGCAATGCCCAGGGAGAGGAGCGGCTCCATCAGAAACGCCATCCCAGCGTGGCGCTGATCGTGCGAGGCGCGCCGTAGAAACCCTGCTCCCAATAAAGGCTGGTGATGTATTTCACGTCGGTGAGGTTGCGCAGATTCGCAGTCAAAGACCAGTGGTCGTCGAGCTCGAAGCGCGCCATCAGATCGACCAGCGCATATTGTTTCTGCTCGGTGATCACCGGCTCGCCCGCGATAACCAGCGGCTGCTCGCGCCAGGTGCGGCTCTGATACTGGACCGCGGCGCCGACCTTGAGCTGCTCGAGCGCAGGGGGCGAATAGACGATGTTGAGGCGCCCGGTGTTGCGCGGCACATAGTTGCGGACCTCGTCGCCTTCGGGGTCTTCGATCCGCATCAGCGTATACCCGCCGCTGACTTGCAAGCCGGGCGCGACCTGCCCGCCGATGTCTAGCTCGATGCCTTCGGATGTCGCGTCGATCTGGCGGTAGATCTGCTGGCCGATGCCGGTGTCGAAATAGGCGCTCTCGGCGATGTTGCGCGAGCGTGCGCGGAACAGCGCGGCGCTGGCGTTGAGCTTGCCGCCGAACCACTCGCCCTTGATGCCCGCTTCGAGGTTGTCCCCCTCGATCGGCGGGAGCACCTGCAAGTCCTCGCCGATTTCGTTCTGCGGATTGAAGATCGTCGCGAAGCTCGCATAGGCGCTGATCGAAGGCGTCAAGTCGACGGTCGCGCCTATGAACGGCAGCCCACGGGTCCAGCCATATTCGCGGGGCGCGCCATAGGATTGGCCGTGGCTGGTGATGTGGGTGATGTTGCCGCCGACCATCAGCTTGACGCCGTCGGCGGGATCGATGCGGAACAGGCCATAGGCGGTCTCGCGCTTCACCCTGAAATCCGCGCGCAGCTCGAAATCGGGGAAGTTCGGATAGGGGAAGCTTCCGTCGTACGCGCTGTTGCCCGGCAGCGGCAAACCGATCTGGTCGGTCGCGTAGGACGAATATTGCTGCACGTCGCTGACGCCGTAGTTGGCCCCGAGGACCAGCTGGTGGCTGCGCCCGAAGAGCTCGAACGGTCCGGACACATAGGCATCGACCGTCAGCTCGCGCGTCGGGCCCTGGAAAGCGCCGGGATAGCTGACCAGCAGGTCGCCCGCTGCGGGATCCGGATTGTAGACATAGAAGAGCTCCTCGTCCTCGGTGATCACGCGGCGCAGCACGCTGAGCTTGCCGGTCCAGCCGCTGCCGAAATCATGCGTCAGATCGCCGAAGATCTGCTGGTCGCGGATGTCCCAGCGCGACCATTCGGCCGATGTATTGGCGGAGCGCGGGAGGTTCGTCGAGTTGCCGGCGGAATCGTACAGCGGCAGCGCGCCCCACATGCCGCCGTCGGAATTGTTCTGCTGGTGCTGATAGCCCAGGCTGAGCACCGTCGCCGGGCCCAGGTCGGCCTCGATCACGCCATAGCCGATCACGCGCTCGACATGATAGCGATCGAGATAGCTGTCCTTGTCCTCATAGGCGCCGACGACCCGCATGCGGATCGCGCCGTTCGCGGTCAGCGGCACGCTGACATCGGCATCGCCGCGGATCTGGTCGAACGAGCCGTAGAGCAGGCTCGCCGAGGCGGCGAACTCGCGGCCGGGGCGCTTGCGGACGAAGTTGATCGTCGCCGAAGGGTTGCCGGTGGAGGATAGCAGGCCGGCGGCGCCGCGCAGCACTTCGACCCGGTCGTAGGTGGCGGTGTCGAGCGAGCCGTTCTGCAGGCCGAAGGCGAAGGGGAGACCGACGCCGTCGACCTGGAAATTGGTGATGTCGAAGCCGCGCGCCGAATAATAGGTGCGATCGGTCTCGGCTTGCTGGACGTTGATGCCCGTCGTGGTGGCCAGCAGGGTGTTCACGTCGCGCAGCGCGAAATCGTCGATCTGAGTGCGCGTGATCACGCTCACCGATTGGGGCGTCTCGCGAATGCTGAGCGGCAGCCGGCTCGACGTGCGGTTGGTGCCGGAGGTGTAGCTGTCGGTGCCTTCGCTCGCTTCTTCGCGAGTCCCGGTGACGACCACATCGTCGCGCTGCTGCGGAGCGTCTTCCGGATCGTTGAGACCCTCCGGGTTGCTGACTGCCGCGAGAAGAAGAAGCGAAATCGGAACCACTGCATACTCCCTTTGCGCGGTCCCTTAAGACCGAGCGAGTGATAATGCAAACGATTCGCATTAGTATGCATGTCGATAGAGAGGGTTCGAAGTACGCCTAGCGTTACGGAGCGTGGCCGCTTATCTCGGGGCCATGTCCACGCGCTTCGATTCCGTGCCGCATCGCCGGCAGATCATCGACCGCCGGGCGGTGGCGGAACGGCTCGCAGGCCTGAAGGCGGCGGACGCGGGCGCGCTGCGGCGCGCGGCGACCATCGAGCTCAAGTCGGTGCTCGATGCCGGCCGTGCCGAGATCGCACGCCGGCTGGCCGAGCATCCGTCGCGCGGGCACGAGACGGCGGCGGCGGGCGCGTTCCTGATCGATCAGCTGCTGCGGCTGCTGTGGGACTTCACGATCGAGCGGCTCCATCCCAATCACAATCCCACCGCGGCCGAGCGAATGGTGTTGATCGCCGTCGGTGGCTACGGCCGCGGCGAGATGGCGCCGCATTCGGACATCGACATCGGTTTCCTCACGCCGTGGAAGGTCACGAGCTGGTGCGAGCAGGTGATCGAATCGATCCTCTATTCGCTGTGGGACATGCAGCTGAAAGTGGGGCATTCGTCGCGCTCGCTCGACGAAATGGTGCGCCAGGCCAAGGCCGATGTGACGGTATGCACCGCGCTGATCGAGGCGCGCTACGTGTGGGGCGACACGGACCTTTACGAAGAGGCGGCGCGCCGCTTCAGGGCCGAGGTGCAAGGCGACAGCGCGCGCAGCTTCATCACCCAGAAGCTCGCCGAGCGCGAGGCGCGGCACAAAAGGATGGGCGACAGCCGCTATGTGGTCGAGCCCAATGTCAAGGAAGGCAAGGGCGGGCTACGCGACCTCCACACGCTCTTCTGGATCGGCAAGTTCGCCTATCACGTCCGTGAGCCTGCCGAGCTGGTGGGGGCGGGGCTGCTCACCACGCAGGAATATCGCCAGTTCCGACGGGCCGAGAATTTCCTTTGGGCGGTGCGCTGCCACCTCCACCTGATCACCGGCCGCGCTGAGGACCGGCTGACCTTCGACGTCCAGCGCGAGATCGCCGAGCGGATGCGCTATGCCGACCGGCCGGGCAAGTCGAAGGTCGAGCGTTTCATGCACTTCTACTTCCTTCAGGCGAAGGTAGTGGGTGACCTGACGGGCGTGTTCCTGGCGCACCTCGACGAGAAGTTCGCCGCCCGCGGTGCCCGCTTCGGCCTGCCCAAGCTGTTCCGTTCTCCCCGCAAGCTCAAAGGCTTCGTGCTCGAGCGCGGCCGCCTGGCGCTCCCACGCGACGACTTCTTCCGCGAAGATCCCGTCCGGCTGATCGAGATATTCCAGCTCGCCGACCTGCACGGCCTGGAGATCCACCCGCTCGCGATGCGCGCGGCTGCGCGCGACGCCAAGCTGGTGGACGATGTTCGCAGCGATCCGCGCGCCAACGCGCTGTTCCTGGAGGTGCTGACGAGCCCGCGGACGCCCGAGCTGGTGCTGCGCTGGATGAACGAGGCCGGCGTGTTCGGCCGCTTCGTTCCCGATTTCGGCCGCGTCGTCGCGCAGATGCAGTTCGACATGTATCATCATTATACGGTCGACGAGCATTCGATCCGCGCGATCGGGCTGCTGAACGAGATCGAGAAGGGCGAGCTCAAGGAAGACCATCCGCTCGCCACGGGTGTTTTCAAGCAGATCGCCTCGCGGCGCGCGCTCTATGTCGCCGTGCTGCTTCATGACATCGCCAAGGGCCGCGGCGGCGATCATTCGGTGCTGGGCGCGCAGGTGGCCGAGCGGCTGTGCCCGCGGCTTGGCCTGACGCCGGCCGAGACCGAGACGGTCGCCTGGCTGGTGCGCTGGCATTTGCTGATGTCCGCCACGGCGTTCAAGCGCGACCTGGCCGACTTCAAGACGATCCTCGATTTCGCCGGCCATGTCCAAAGCGCCGAGCGGCTGCGCATGCTGCTGGTGCTGACGATCGTCGACATCCGCGCGGTGGGCCCAGGCGTGTGGAACAGCTGGAAGCGCCAGCTGCTCGGCGATCTGTTCGACGCGGCCGAGGAAGTGCTGCGGCTGGGGCACAAGCAGAAGGGCCGCAACGAGCGGATCGCCGCCAAGCAGGCGGCGCTCGCAGAAATCCTGCGCTGGCCCGAGCCGCGGATGACGGTGCTGATGAAGCGGCTGCCGGAGCCCTATTGGATCGCCGAGCCGCTCGACGTGCTCGAGCGCAATGCCCGGCTGATCGACGCGGCGGGGGATTCGCAGCTGTCGATCGAGGCGCAGGTCTATCCCGAGCGCGGCGCGACGCTGGTGACGGTCTATGCCTCGGATCATCCAGGGCTATTCTACCGCATTGCGGGCGCGATCCATGTCGCCGGGGGCAACATCATCGATGCGCGGATCCACACGACGCGCGACGGCATGGCGCTCGACAATTTCCTGGTGCAGGACCCGCTTGGCCGCCCGTTCGACGAAGAGAATCGGCTGGTGCGGCTCAAGACCTGCATCGCGGATGCGCTCGCCAACCGCGCCAAGCTTCAGGATCGACTCAAGGCCCGGCCCGCGCCGCGGCTGCGCTCGGACGCCTTTGCGATCGAGCCCAACGTGTTCATCGACAACAACGCATCGAACCGCTTCACGGTGATCGAAGTTCACGCTCGCGACCGGCCGGCGCTGCTCTACCATCTGGCGAACGCGCTGTTCCAATCGAAGGTGACGATCCATTCGGCGCATGTCGCGACTTATGGTGAGCGCGCGGTGGACACCTTCTACCTGACCGATCTGATCGGTGATAAGATCGAGTCAGCGGCGCGATTGAAGACGATCGAGCGCCGTTTGCTCGACGCTGCGGCAGGAGAGGGCACGACCGCCCAGGCCGCCTGAAAAGGGGATGCGCATGCCGGTGATCGGATTGGGCGGGTTCTTCTTCCGCGCACAGGATCCCGAAGGGCTGACTGCCTGGTACCGCGAGACGCTGGGCGTGGGCGGCGGGTGCGGCACGGACGAACAGGGCCAGTCGAGCGACTGGTTCTGGTATCCGGAGCCGGGGCCAGTGGTGTTCGCGCCGTTCAAGGCGAGCACCGACTATTTCGCCGCGGACAAGCAGATGATGCTCAACTTCCGCGTCCGCGACCTCGACGGGTTGCTCGAGCAGCTCAATGCCCTGGGCATCGAGATCACCACCAAGCCCGAATGGGATACGCCCGAAACCGGCCGCTTCGCTCGCATCCACGATCCCGAGGGCAATCCGATCGAGCTTTGGGAGCCGCCGGCGGCTTAGAGTCGGTTTCAGCGAAGCTGAAACCGACTCTAGCGCTTCTGCCAGACCCGCACGTAATCGACTTCCATCCGAGAGGGGAAGGCGGCGGGGTCGATGCCCATCTGGCCGCCCCAGCCGCCGACGGCGACGTTGAGGATCAGATATTCGGGCGTGCCGAAGGGCCAGGTCTCGCGGTTGCCCTTCTTGTCGTTGTCGAAACGCATGTACGCACGGCCGTCGACGCCGATCAGGATGCGGTCCTCGTTCCAATCGAGCTGATAGTCGTGGAAGCCGGTGCAGGCGTCCGGCAGCATGACGTTCGACCCCTTCTGGGTCTTGGCGACATGGTTATAGGCCTTGGTGTGAACATTGCCGTGGACGCGGCCGGGGTCCCAGCCGACATGCTCCATGATGTCGATCTCGCCCATCATCGGCCAGCCGTCGCGGCCATCGGAGGCGAGCATCCAGATCGCCGGCCAGATGCCGCGCCCGCAGGCGAGCTTGGCGCGGACTTCGATGAAGCCGTATTTCCAGTCGGCCAGCCCTTGGGTGACGAGCTTGGCCGAGGCATAGTCCTGCCCGCCGAAATCGGGCTTGTCGGCAAGGCGCTCCTTGCGCGCCTCGATCACCAGCTTGCCGCCTTCGACCCGGGCGTTCTCGCGGCGGTCGGCGGCGTAATATTGGAGCTCGTTGTTGTACCAGCCTTCCTTGTTGCGGCTGGTGTCGTAGCGCCACTTCTTCGGATCGGGGGCGCCGGGTCTGTCGAACTCGTCGGACCAGACCAGCTTGAAATCCGCGGGCCGCGCGAGCTGTTCGCTGGTGCCGGCGGTGATCGGCGGATTGTGGACGGTCTGTGCGGCGGCACCCGCCGGCACAAGGGCGGCGAGGGCGGCCGCAGAGAGCAACCCCCGCCCCAGCCTCATTTGGGCGAGATCACCATCAGCATCTGACGGCCTTCCATGCGGGGATAGCTTTCGATCTTCGCGATCTCCGCGGTATCGTCCTGCACGCGCTTGAGCAGGTTCATGCCGAGCTGACCGTGCGAAAGCTCGCGGCCGCGGAAGCGCAGGGTGATCTTCACCTTGTCGCCCTCGCCCAGGAATTTGTGGATCGCCTTCATCTTCGTATCATAATCATGATCGTCGATGTTCGGACGCATCTTGATCTCCTTGATCTCCTGCGTCTTCTGGGTCTTCCGGGCCTGATTGGCCTTCTTCTGCGCCTCGTACTTGAATTTGCCGACGTCGAGGAACTTGGCGACGGGCGGATCGGCGTTGGGCGACACTTCGACGAGGTCGAGCCCGAGTTCGCGCGCCTGGTCCATCGCCTCGCGCGTGTACATCACGCCGAGATTCTCGCCTTCATGGTCGATGACGCGGACCTTGGGCGACTGAATGAATTCATTGAACCGCGGACCATTCATCGGCGGTGGCGCCAGGGGGCGCCGGGTCATGGGAGGACGTATAAGACTAGCTCCTGTTGTGGTTGTGCCTTCGAATATAGGCTTCAGCGCGAAGATTTGGAAGCGGCAGAGGTTCCGGCGTAGCGCAAATGGACGAGCGGGTAGGGCCGGCCGTCCGGATCGGTGTCCGATCGGCCGGTTCGAACGAAGCCGCGCGCCTCGTAGAAAGGCAGCGCATTGTCCGCCTGCTCGCTGGCATCGACCCGCGCGCCCGGCGCGAGGGAGAGCGCATGCTCGACGAGGCGCGTGCCGATTCCCCGGCCATGGACCGCCGGGTCGACGAAGAGCGCGTCGATCATGTCGCCGTCCATGACCAGAAAGCCATGCGGCACGTCCGCATCATCGGTCGCGAGCCAGAGCTCGGCATTGGGCAGGAACCGTTCCGACACCAGCACATCGATCTCGGCGCGATGCTCGGGGGTCAGGAAGCCGTGCGTCGCATCGACCGCCGCGCGCCAGATCTCCAGCGCGCGGGGCAGATCGGCGGAAGTGCCGCGCCGGATCCTCACTTGAGGTCGGGCGGAGTCGCCTCGGCCGCCAGCTTCGCCACTGCCTCCTCGAGGCTCAACATCTGCTGCCCCTGCGAGCCCAGCACACGGAGTGCGACGGTGCCTTCGTCGGCCTCGCGCTTGCCCACCACGAGCAGGTTCGGGACCTTGGCGACCGAATGCTCGCGGACCTTGTAGTTGATCTTCTCGTTGCGAAGATCGGTCTCGACGCGGATGCCGGCGGCACGCAGCTTGTCGGTGACCTGCTTCGCATAATCGTCGGCGTCCGAGACGATCGTCGCCACCACTGCCTGGGTCGGCGCGAGCCACGCGGGCAGCTTGCCGGCGAAATGCTCGATCAGGATGCCGATGAAGCGCTCGTAGCTGCCGAAGATCGCGCGGTGGAGCATCACCGGACGGTGCCGCTCGCCGTCCTCGCCTACATAGCTTGCGTCGAGCCGCTCGGGCAGCACGCGGTCCGACTGGATCGTGCCGACCTGCCACGTCCGGCCGATCGCGTCGGTGAGGTGCCACTCCAGCTTGGGCGCATAGAAGGCGCCTTCGCCGGGGAGTTCTTCCCAACCATATTCCTCGGTCGCCATGCCTGCACGGACCACGGCGTCGCGCAGCTCCGCCTCGGCCTGGTCCCACATCTCCTCGGTGCCGAAGCGATTGTCGGGGCGCAGCGCGAGCTTGATCGAGTATTTGAACCCGAAATCTTTGTAGATGCGGTCGGCGAGCTTGCAGAAGGCCTGCACCTCGTCGACGATCTGATCCTCGCGGCAGAAGATGTGCGCGTCGTCCTGCGTGAACTGGCGGACCCGCATCAGCCCGTGGAGCGCGCCGTGCGGCTCGTTGCGGTGGCAGCAGCCGTTTTCGTACAGGCGCAGCGGCAGATCGCGGTACGACTTGATCCCCTGGCGGAAGATCAGCACGTGCGCCGGGCAGTTCATCGGCTTTAGCGCCATCCACTCGGCGGCATCGGAGACGATCGGACCCTCGTCGTCGACATTGGGCACTTCGTCGGGGATGACGAACATGTTCTCGCGATACTTGCCCCAGTGGCCGGACTGTTCCCACTGGCGCGCGTCCATCACCTGCGGGGTCTTGACCTCGGCATAGCCCGCGGCGTCGATCGCGCGGCGCATATAGGCCTCCAGCGCGCGCCAGATGACGAAGCCATTCGGGTGCCAAAAGACCGAGCCGTGCGCTTCCTGCTGGAGATGGAACAGGTCCATCTCCTGCCCCAGCTTGCGGTGATCGCGCTTGGCAGCTTCCTCCAGCCGGTGAAGATGCTCGTCGAGCTGCTTCTTGTTGAGCCAGCCGGTGCCGTAGATGCGGCTGAGCATCGCGTTCTTCTGGTCGCCGCGCCAATAGGCGCCCGAGACGCGCGTCAGCTTGAACGCGTTGGGATCGACCTTGCCGGTCGAGGCGAGGTGCGGGCCGCGGCACATGTCGAGCCAGGCGTCGTCGCCCTTGCCGGCGCGGTACACCGTCAGCTCTTCGTCCTCCGGAAGCTCGGCTGCCCATTCGGCCTTGAAGGTCTCGCCCTGCGCCTTCCAGCGCTGGATGAGCTGCTCGCGGGTCCAGACCTCGCGGATCAGCGGCTCGTCGCGCGCGATGATCTTGCGCATCTCGGCTTCGATCGCCGGCAGGTCCTCCTCGGTGAAGGGCCGGTCCTTGGGCGCGAAATCGTAATAGAAGCCGTCGTCGGTCGCCGGGCCGAAGGTGATCTGCGTGCCGGGAAAGAGGTTCTGCACCGCCTCTGCAAGGATGTGCGCATAGTCGTGACGGACGAGCTCGAGTGCGTCCTTCTCGTCCTTCGAGGTAACCAGCGCGAGGTTCGCGTCGCCTTCGAACGGGCGCATGATGTCCCGCACCTCGCCGTCGACGCGCGCGGCCATCGCGGCCTTGGCGAGACCCGGACCGATCGCCGCGGCGATGTCCGCCGGGGTAGTCCCCGGGGCTACCTCACGGACGGAACCGTCGGGCAGCGTTATGCGGAACATCTCGGACACGGGTGTGGACTTTCAACAAAGGGTTGATTCTGGGAGCGCGGCTTATGCCCGCGCCTCCGCAATATAGGCAAGCCGGGTCGCGATTGCCCCTCGTCTATAAGTGAAGGGAGTCGCGCTTTATCTTTTCACTTTGATCCAGCCCGCCCAGCCCCGCAACGGAGGCTGCCGCCGCATGGTCTTGCAGATGAAATCCAACATTGGAAGCGGCTTCTGCCCGCCTATTTGCCCGGACGAGGGTTCCCTTTCGGGCGTCGGGCCCCCATATCGGAGCAATCGCTGGCAGAATACCCGTCCGTAGGCGCCAGCGGCTGAGAGACTCGTGCTCCCGCTTACAGTTGCAGGGAGCAGACCTCATGGACCTCAACTATCTTCTATCCCGACAGCAGATATCGCTGATGCGCGCCGACGCGGCGGCCAGCCCCGAAGCGCGCGTGGCGCACCGCAGCCTTGCCCAATGCTATGCGGACCGCATTCGGACCGTACAGGCGGGCATCGGCCTGCCGCGCCTCGCGCTAGCGGAGGGCTGAGGCTTGGCGAAGGAAGCACTGCTCACTTTCGACGGCATGATCGAGGAACTGCTCCCGGACGGGCGCTTCCGCGTCCGGCTGGAAAACGATCACCGGATCATCGTCTATACCGCGGGCAAGATGCGCAAGTACCGCATCCGGACGCTGGTGGGCGATCGGGTCCAGGTGGAAATGTCACCCTATGACATGGACAAGGGCCGGCTGGTCTACCGTGAGCGCGTGGCCGGCATGGCTCCGGGTGCGCGCAGAGGAGGAAACAGGCGATGAGCGACGAGCAACCCGCCGATGCGACCGAGCAGGCGCAGGATCGACCGCAGCGCAAGCTGTTCCGCAACAAGTTCAACGTGCCGCGGCTGTCGCCCGAAAGCGCCGAGCGGCAGGGGCGCGTGACGCTGCTCGCCTGGCAGATGCTGGGCGGACGCGACGGCGCGATGGCCTTCCTCAACAATCATGATGATACCCTTGGCGGGCGCCCGCTCGACCTCGCCGTTGCCAGCGCGGCGGGATGCGAGGCCGTGGAGCAGGCCATTGCCGCACGATCGACCTCAGCCGAGGGGTGAGCGGAGGCCTGACGCGGGCGCATGCCACGCTCGATCGTGGCGCACGCTTTCTTAGCGCAGGGCTCAGGCCGCAGCAGGACGCGGCACCAGCGGCGATCGCGGGCCGATATCGGGCGAAGGTGATCGGCAACGGGCTGCGCGAGCTCGACCGTTTCCTCAACCTGCTGCTGGACGAGGCGTCGCTCCGCATCGGCTTTCCCGCCCGGCCCGGGCAGCGCAACACCGCCAACAAGCTCCGCCAGTTCCGCATTGCGACGGGTGTCGATCGCGAGGGGGACCTGGAGCGGCTCCACGCGCTCGGCCGCTCGCGCGACTGCCTGTTCTACAGCGGTGGAATCGTCACGCGCGGCGACTTTCGCAGCGGGCCGAGCATGACCGCCGGCTGGAGCGGACCGGATCTTGCGAAAGGGCTGCGGCGCTTCGGCGTGGGCGAGGAACTGGAAGTGACCGCGGCCGATTTGGCTGGAATCTGCGCCTTCTACGAGGCGCTCGCGGCCGAAGTCGTGGCCGGTTCGGCCATGCCGCGCACGCTCACGCCACGCCGAAAGGCACCACCCGGTTGAGCTTGACGTGGCCCACCTCGGCGCGGCCGAGATAGGGCACACCCATGTCGCGGCACCAGCGCGTGACGATCTGCTCGTCGGTCTCGCCGAAATCCACATCATTGACGGGTACATCCGAGACGGCGCCGAGGCGGATGCCGGCGATGCCCTTGAGCTGAGCCGCGTGCGCGACCTGGAACATCATCCGGTCGACCCGGTAGAGCGCTTCGGACACTTCCTCGATGATGAGGACATGATCGGTGAGGTCGGGCAGCCATTTGGTGCCGATCAGCGCGCTCAGGATCGAGAGGTTGAAGGCGACGGCGGGGCGCCCGTCGGCAAGGCTCGGCTCGAGCGCGCGCCGGTCCCGGTCGATCAGCCAGCCGAGCGCCCAGCCCACATCTTCGCCCGTATCCTCGCGGCCGAGCCCGCTCGCCATCGAGGCATGGACCGGATGGCCGATCCGCCGCGCGTAGAGCGCACCGAGCAGGAAGCCCATGTCCGAGAAGCCCATATAGGTCTTGCGGTGCGCGGCGGGGCCGAGCTGGGGCATCACCTGATCGAGGATGCGGTTCGAGCCATAGCCGCCGCGCGCGAACCAGATCGCGTCGAAGGCGGGATCGTTGGCGAATTCGAGAAAGGCGGCGGCGCGAACCTCGTCCGAGCCCGCGAAATGGCCGGCGACCTCGTAACATTGCGAGTGGAAGACGATGTCGTGCTGGGGATAGGTGAGCGCCATGAACGCGGCCATGCGCAGCGAGGATTCCTTGCTGACCGACCGGCCCGGTGCCACGACTCCGATGCGCATCCACTAACCCCCGACACTATGCGGCGCGAAACCTGCGCGAGCGAACGGGCAATGCCTTGCCCCACCCGCGGAATCCGCCGATAGCGCGCAGCGATGCACCACGGCAAACCTTACTTCTTCGTAGGCATAGGCGGATCGGGCATGATGCCGCTCGCGATGATCCTGGCAGGGCAGGGCGCCACCGTCGCCGGATCGGACCGCAGCCTGGATCAGGCCAAGCTGCCTGCGAAGTTCGACTATCTTGCGCGCCGCGGCGTCGCGTTGTTTCCGCAGGACGGCAGCGGGATAATTTCGCCCGAGCAGATCGTGGTCGCATCGGCCGCAGTCGAGGCGAGCGTGCCCGATATCGTCGCGGCCGAAGCCGTGGGCGCCGAGCGGATGACGCGCGCCGAGCTGCTGGCGAAACTGTTCAACGCCGCGCCGCTCTCGATAGGAGTGGCGGGGACCAGCGGCAAATCGACCGTCACCGGGATGATTGGCTGGATGCTCCACGCGTGCGGTCGCGATCCCACGGTGATGAACGGCGCGGTGATGAAGAATTTCGCCACGCCCGACGCGCCCTTCGCCAGCGCGCTGGTGGGCGAGGGCGAGGCGTTCGTGAGCGAAGTCGACGAGAGCGACGGCTCGATCGCGCTCTATTGGCCCAGGGTGGCGGTGCTCAACAACGTCAGCCTCGATCACAAGTCGATGGAGGAGCTGCGCGACCTGTTCGGCGGGTTCATCGCCAAGGCGGGAACTGCGGTGGTCAATCGCGACAATGGCGAAGGCGCGGCGCTGGCGATGGCGCTGCCGCCGGAGCGGCTGCTGACCTTTGCGATTGAGGGCGAAGCGGATCTGGTCGCGCGCGACCTGGAGGAACAGCGTTTCGGCGTATCGTTCGATCTGAGCGAGAAGGGCGCGGCTCCGGTGCGGGTGACGTTGCAGGTGCCGGGGCGGCACAATGTCTCCAATGCGCTTGCGGCGATCGGCGCGGTACGGGCCGCGGGCGTGCCGCTGGGAGAGGCAGTGCGCGCGATCGAGGGATTCGCAGGGCTCAAGCGGCGCTTCGAGCTGGTGGGGGAGGCGGGCGGCGTCGCCGTGATCGACGATTTCGGGCACAACCCCGACAAGATCGCCGCGACGCTCGACACGCTGCACGCCTTTCCCGGGCGGCTGCTGCTGCTGTTCCAGCCGCACGGATACGGCCCGCTCAAGGTGATGCGGCACGAGCTGGTGGCGATGTTCGCCGGCAAGCTCGGCGCGGACGATCTGCTGGTGCTCCCGGATCCGGTCTATCACGGCGGCACGGTGGCACGTGAGGTGACGAGCGCAGATATCGTGGCCGATGTGGCCGCCACCGGGCATCATGCACTCCACATTCCCGATCGGGCTTCCGCGGCGGCGCATCTGGTGGCGGAGGCGCGCGCCGGCGACCGGATCGTGGTGATGGGCGCACGCGACGACACGCTGAGCCTGCTCGCTGCTGACATGGTGGGACAGTTGGCACGCTGAACGCGCGCGATTTGCATGGACACATAGCAGCAACGTGGCATGATCGCCGTCCCCGGAGGGGCCTTGTCCGGGAACAGGAGGCGAGCATGCATGTCCTGCAGCTGTTGGGGTGCGTACGCGGCAAGCATCTGCGCAGCCGACGCAAAGCCTGGTATGACGGTAGTAGCTGGCGGTCTCGCTGCGTGGGATGCGGTACGCCGATGATCCGCAACGCGGGCACCTGGCAGCTCGACCCCGATCCCATCAGCCCACCCGAACAATCCTGACCCGAACCCCGACGACGCGGCTGCCGGGCTCGCTTTCGGAATGACAAGCTAAGTTGACATCCTTGCGCCTGATGATGTAAAGTCCGCTTGTCTTATTCGAAAGGAAGCTTGACATGGCGCGCAGCAATCCGGCGCAACGGCGTTATATCCGACGCTTCATGCCGCTCATGGCGGGATACATCCTTATCCTATTTGCGGCGAACAGGGTCGCGGACACACGGCATGTCGACGGCGCGGCGCTCGCACTGCTTTCGCTCCTGCCGACACTGCCGCTGCTCGGCGTGATCCTGGTGATGGGCCTCTACCTGCGCGAAGAGGCGGACGAATATCTTCGCAACCGACTGGTCGTTGCTATGTTGGGAGGCACCGGCCTGCTGCTCGCGGCCGCCACCATATGGGGTTTCCTCGAGAACAGCGGCTTGGTGGGGCATCCGCCGACCTTTTTGGCCTTTCCTTTCTGGTGCGGCGCCATGGGCATAGCCCATTGCGTGATGGCGCTGCGCGACCGGCTCGCCGGAGGCGGACGATGAACAACCGTTTGCGCGTGCTGCGCGCCGAGCGTGCCTGGAGCCAGCAGGATCTGGCCGAACGGCTCGAGGTCTCGCGCCAGAGCGTCAACGCGATCGAGACGGGGCGCTACGATCCGTCGCTGCCGCTCGCCTTCAAGATCGCCGACGTGTTCGGCCTCGCGATCGAAGAGATATTCCTCAACCCGTCCAAGGAGAAGGCGCAATGATCCGCCGCCTGCTGTTCGCGCTGGCCGCTACTGCCGGCATCCCCGCCATCCTGGGCCCGCAGCCGGCGCGAGCCGCACAGGCGCCCGCATCGCGCAGCCAGATGGAGCATATTTCGGTCGAGGTGATCGGGAAGGGCACGCCGGTGATCCTGATTCCCGGCCTCTCTTCTCCGCGCGAGGTGTGGGCGGGCGTCGTGCCCGATCTCGCCGGCAAGCACCGCGTCTATCTGGTGCAGGTCAACGGCTTCGGCGGCGACCAACCGCGTGCCAATCTGAAGCCGGGAGTGATCGAGGGCGTCGTGGAGGACATCCACCGGCTGATCATGGCGGAGAAGATCGAGAAGGCAGCGGTGGTCGGCCATTCGATGGGCGGCCTCGCCGGGCTGATGCTTGCCAAGGCGCATCCGGAGGATGTGGGCCGGCTGATGGTCGTGGATGCCCTGCCCTATGTGGGCGTGATCTTCGCACCGGGTGCGACGGTGGCGGCGATCGAGCCGACCGCGGCCGCGATGCGCGACCAGATGGCGGGCGCGTTCGGCAAGCCCGGCAACCCTGCGAGCGCAGCCGGCATCGCCGCGACTCAGGCGATAACCTCAGGCGCGCAGGCACAGGTCGCCAAGTGGATCCTTGCCGCCGACCCGCGCGTCTCGGCCCAGGCCTTCTATGAGGACGCGACTATCGATCTTCGCCCCGATATGGCGGCGATCGCCACGCCGATAACGCTCGTCTATCCGTGGAGTGCGCGGCTGCCCAAGGTCCGGGCCGAGCCCTTCTATCGCGGCGAATATTCCAAGGCGCCCAACGTCCGCTTCATCGACGTGGGCGATAGCGGGCATTTCGTGATGCTCGACCAGCCGGCGGAGTTCGCCAAAGCCCTGACGGCGTTTCTCGCGAACTGAAAGAAGAGGGCCCGGGAACGACCCCGGGCCCAGTTCCGCCACCATCTGCTTATTGCTCCGGCTCAATAGGTGCCGGAGAAACTCCGGTTGAGATTGTGTTCGCTCGACCAGTCCTGCCGATCCCGATCGCCGGTCTCGTTGCGGGCTTCGCCGAAAAAGGCGCCCGAGCGCTCCTCGTCGCGCCAATGCGCCTTGGCCTCGTCGGCGGTCTTGCGGAGCTTCACCTTGTCGTCGACCGAATCGATCCAGCGCGAAGGGATCGAGTGGTGGTGGCCGCCGGCATCGGTATCGCTCTTGGTGAGGATGATCCGGTCGCCACGGACCTTGTCGACCGTGCCGACATGGCTTCCGTCCGAACCCAGCACCTCCATATGCTCGGTCACGCGGCGCAGGCAATCGCGCTGGGATCGGCGGTCGGTGCGCCAGGTTTCGAATTCGTTATGGAAGCGCTGCGCGTTCTCGCGGCGGTATTCGTCATAGTCGCGGTCGAGCTCGGCAATGCGCTGGCGTCGCCAGCTGGTATAATGATCGTCGCGGCCACCGGCATCGCGCCAGCGCTCCTGCCGGCCCATGCGTTCGTCGTAGCGCTGATCCCGCTCGCGGCGGCGCTCGGCCTCCTCGTCGCCGAACCACGAGCGGACCTCGTCGCCAGCGCGTTCCAGGAAGCCGCGATCCTCGTCGTAGCGGCTGCCGTAGCCGCGGTCGCTGCTGCGTTGATACCGGTCGCGGTCCCAGGCGCCGCGATCCCAGTCGCGGCCGCGATACTCGTTACGTGGATAATCGCTGCTGGGATAGTCGCTGCGCGCGCGCCAGTCGTCGCGATAGTTGCGCCCGCGCCGGCCGTAGCCGTAGCGGCCGCGGTCCGGGCCAAGCTCGCCGGCGGCGGCGTACTCGCGCGCGCTCGAATAAGTGTAGTCGCGGCCCGACCCGTAATCCTCGGTAAAGTCGGGCGCGTTGCCGCCACGATAATAATCGTCGCCCTGGCCCCAGCGCGTGGTGCGGTCGTCCATCATCCTCTCTCCTGATCGTGTGGTATCTGGCGAGCGAGCGCACGAAAACGGCGCTCCCGCCTCACGCGGGATTCAGCGAGCGAAGGGGGAAGAGAGTTCCGAAAATTCGTCGCATTTGCGGCACTTCCGGCGCGGCCGCGGACAGGACGGGACCGACGAGTCAAGCCGGTTGCATCGCGCATCGCGTGTCG
The DNA here is from genome assembly GCF_051400635.1 of Sphingomonas radicis. NCBI lineage: Bacteria > Pseudomonadati > Pseudomonadota > Alphaproteobacteria > Sphingomonadales > Sphingomonadaceae > Sphingomonas > Sphingomonas radicis. The sequence continues at coordinate 193,288 of NZ_JBLFFG010000003.1, read as the reverse complement.
CTAAGGGGTGCGCCACCCGGGGACGGGCGGCGGGGCTGTAGCTCAGATGGGAGAGCGCTGCAATCGCACTGCAGAGGTCAGGGGTTCGATTCCCCTCAGCTCCACCAGCCGCCTCAAGCGTTTGAAAAAGCGCTAAAACCACGGAAAACCTAGGCTTTTTACAAGCGACTGTTACATTTGTAATAGGACGCGGGAGCCATGTGTACGTACCTCACCAAGCGCGGATCGACCTACTATTTCCGCCGTGTCATCCCCGCCGAATTGCGCCCTGCATTGGGCGGCAAAGCGGAGTTCATGCTGTCGCTCCGGACCAAGGATCGCGAGCAGGCTAAGCGGCTCATCCCTGACAAGACCAAGGAGACCGACCGGCTTCTAGACGAGGCAGGGCGGCGCGGTGCTCCAATCGAAATCTCCCGGCCAACTGGCGGGCCGCCTATCAGCGAGTTCCAGATCGAGCAGGGCGAGTGGGCGGCTCAGGATGAGGCAGAGCGCCAAGCCAGATGGGAAGCCCGCGAACCATTGCGGAGACGGCTTCTCGCTGCCTTTGAGCGATCCACCATGGAAATCTCCCGAGAGGAAGCCGCGATGCGCGACCTACTGCGGGACGTGCAGTTCGAATTGACCGTCGAGCAGGAGCGCCGCCTTGCGAGGCGCGTGGAGCGTGCTGAGGACCGCCGAGGCATCCGCGCACCAGAGCGGGCAGAAGATGCTTCCCTGGTGCCCGAGAACGCCACACAGGGCATCATGCTGGATGCCAAGATCATTGATCTATGGGCAGCGGAGCGGAAGCCCGCATCCAAGACGATCCAAATGCACCGCTCGGATGCCCGTTGGTTGTTGGATCGTATCGGCCGGAAGCCCGTCGATCAGATCACCCGAGGCGACATTTTGGCCTTCAAGGCGAAGCTGATCGAGGAAGGCCAGACCGCGACCAACATCAAGAACAAGCTAAGCCGGGTGCGCACGCTGCTGCAATATGCGGCGGACAATGGCCATGCGGCAGCCAACGTAGCGGCAGGGGTATCGATCAAAGACCCCGATGCAGGGAAGAAGAAGCGTCTGCCGCTGAGCCTCGCTGCGCTCAACGCGATCTTCGCCAGTCCGGTGTTTGCCCATGGAGAGCGGCCCGCGCAGGGGCGGGGCGAAGCTGCTTATTGGATGCCGCTGCTCGCGATCTTCACCGGGGCGCGGCTGGAGGAGCTAGGACAGCTTCGCCCTGATGACGTGTCGGAGCAGTCATACCCCGACCCAGAAGGGCAGACCCAGATCGCTTGGTTCATTCGGATCACGGCCGAAGCGGGGAAGCTCAAGAACGTCGCGAGTGAGCGACTGGTGCCGGTGCATCCCGAGTTAGAGCGGCTGGGTTTCCTCGATTACGCCAAGGCGATGCAGAAGCAGAGAGTGGAGCGTCTATTCCCCGCGTTGACCAAAGGCCCACACGGGAACTTCACTCACCGTTGGGGCCAGTGGTTTGGCGTGTACCTGCGGAAAGATTGTGGCGTGACCGATAGACGCATGACCTTCCACTCCTTCCGTCATGCGTTCATTGACTATGCCCGCCGGCCAGACATCCCCGAGGCTGTGCAGCGCAGGCTGGTTGGCCATGGGGGGCAGGACGTGCACGATGACTATGGCGAGGGGTACGGCCTGCATTGGCTAGTCGAGGGCGTTAAGCTCTACAAAGTTCCGGGACTTTGCCTGCCTCCTGCCTAGTGGGCATCTACTTTCGGCTCAATAACTCTAAACGCTACGCTAAGGCGGAGCGGTCAAGTCCGTAGCGCCAACTCCGGCGCGTCGGGGTCGAGGCTTGGCGGTTCGCGTAGAGTTTCTTCTGCTTCAGTGTAGAGTTGATCGGGATCGGTAAGCAGAAGCGTACGCGAGATTAGGGGAGGGAGATCATCCCTCGTCACGACTACAACTCCAGATTTGCGAGCATCTTCGAGTTCGCCGCGGACTTCCTCACGGGTCTTGGTCGTGACCATCACCGGTAACACGCGTAGGTGTTGGTTGTTGGAAAGCTGCAACCCTTTCCTAACGGCCTCTGAGCGTTGGACAAGGAGCGCGAGCTTGTGTTCCGCTTTCAAGACACCGGTCGTGCACTCAATAACGGCAAAATGACCCCTCGGCGTCGTAACCAACAGGTCGGGCGCTTCTGACATGCGAGCGTTCGCTCCGAGATGCGCTGGGCTGAACCCCAGTATCCAAAGCAACCAAGACACACTGAACTCCAGATCACGTGCCTGCTTTCCGGAGTTTTCGAGAAATGACTGCAGCGTTTGTAAACCCGGATCGCTAAGTTCGAACGCGGCTCGGCGAGGGTTTTGGCTATGGGAAGGGTCGTGGAACCACCAGTGGTGGTAGGTGGTCCCGCTGTAGGAGGCAAACGCCTGCATTACCGCTGCGGCGGGCACGTCCAATTCAGTGTAGCCAACCTCTCGCGCGGTGTCCGATGTCCAGTGCAGGTCGTTTCCGGGGATGCGACCGCGCGCGATCACTTTCCCTGCGGACAGGATGCGGTAGCCTAGGCTGGCTTTCGCATGATCCAGTCCCGGTGCCAGGCTTATGCCAAACCGCGCTTTCTCTCCCTCGACTGCAGATGCGGCGTCGATGGCGGCAACTTCGAACGCCATTATCTCAAAAAGCGAGGCAGGGTCTGGCAGTGTGGGTATCCCTAGAGTTCCCAATAGGTCGGCCATACCGTCGAAAGGTTGTTCGGTAGCCCGCAACTCCCAGTCAAAGGGAGTATGAGAATGGTACCCGTACTGGTCGCTGCCACGGATTTGCAGCAGGCTGACGCGTATTTGCCGTTCGACACCATCTGGATGGAGTGGAAGATAGGACGCAGCATATCCGCCGCCAAACTGTTGAGGAAATAGCAGCCGTTCCCCTCCTGCGACTAGCGCTCCGCTTAGAACGTCCTGCACCCGCTGTCGGGCCTCACTGGGTCCTCCCGCCAGTAGCTCGGCTCCGGCAATTATGTTGTCAGTGCGAACTTGGAATGGTTTCACTCCGACACCGGAGAAGTTGTAATTGATCCGGCCTCGGAACAGGTGCCAACTTTCGTCCCTGCGGAACGCTAAATAGCTCAGCGTCGGCTTCATATGAGGCTCGAAAGCACTGATCGCATCGAAGAACGCCGCTGCCTCAGGCGGTGGTGCTAGCTTGCTCTCATCTTCAGCCATTGCCTCTCCACCTCGACAATCCCGAAGCCCCGCACCTTTCTGGCGTGCGGCTCCCCCGACTAGCCACAGCCTATGCTATAGTCCGGCCTCGCGTAACAGGTCTGCTGCTGAGCCGTTGAGTGCGGCCGCGATCCTAAGCACGTTTAGAAGCGTGACGTTCCGCTCGCCGCGCTCGATCTTTCCCATGTGAGAGCGATCGATACCCGACGCATCCGCGAGGGCTTCCTGAGAGAGCCCGCGCGCCTTCCTCGCCGTGCGCACAGCTTCACCCAGCCGCTTAAGCTGGCCATCGGTATCCTGCTGTCCAGAGACGCGCGCCACGCACCAGCGGTCGCCTCACGCGCTCACACGTTCCACGGTATTTACGACCCAAAACATTCGTGCGAGGGATGTCGCCATGATCCTACTTTCTCTCGCCTTCGCAATTGCCCAGCAAGACCAAGAAGCATCCATGGAGGCGTGGAAAGCCTGCGCGGTTTCCGCCTCTGCTCGATTGTTGGAAGACGGTGCTGAGTGGAAGACTGCCGCCTACGGGGCACTCGACCAGTGCAAGAAGTACGAGGACGCCTTCGCGCGGCTATCCGGTGTCACGAAGGTGGATGTCGAAGTCGCAAAGGCTCGCGTGGCGATGGCGATGCGGTCGGCGGACGCCAATCGAAGCTACCGCGGCGACGCGCGCTAGCAGTGGCGGCAGGCTACCTACGGCTTAGCATCAAACGGTATTGGCCAACCCGCCCACTCTAGCGCTGCGCGGAGTTGTGGAAACTCAGCGAGGGCGCTGCATACTCCGTGGTAGTTGAGCTTGGCCAAATCAGGCTCTCGGTACCCATCGGGGAAGATTATTTCCAAGCGACCGGTCGGCCATCGTTTGGCGACAAGCCCCTCGAACTCTCCCTCCAAATGTTCGCCCGCCTGCTCGCGCCGCTTGCGCTCAAGCAGATCAAGGTGCCCGTCCATACTGCGCTGCGCCTTTGGCGAGGCCCCGGCCTTCATTCGCTCAAAGTTCTCCTCGCCTCGGTCGAGGTGGCAGGCGTAGCAGGACCGATCCCGCACGCGCTTCTTGAAGTTCCCGCATCTGCCGCAGGGGCGCTCCAGATCGATGTAGAACGCGATCCCGTCGAGGAAGGCGGCGAACCTCTGGCGGTTCGCCACGCGCGCTCTGAGGGCCTCCAGAAAGGCAGTATCGGCATGGCACAGTCGCCGTTGCTGCGCGTCCAACTTGTCGGCGCGGGGTTGCCGGTGGTGAAGTGTGAAGTACGGATTAGATTGTGGGCCGACGCGCCGGGTCATGCGAGTTGAGATGCTCCAGATGAATAATTCGCCCCATGGGTGAACCCCGCCCCTGGTGGGCAGGCGATTGGCGAGATACGGGGTTGGATGCGGCGGGCGACCACCGCGATTTGTGCACATCGTGCAATACAGAGAACTCTGTGGGTCCTCCTGCATGATGCCTCGTTCAAGAGTGTGCCAGCAGCACATTCCGCAGAGCATCGATTGAAACAGCCGAGCCATTCCCGCGAACGCGCCTCCTGCCAGCGGCCGTTTGGTCCTGCTGTGCGACAAGATCGCCGATGGTCACAGTGCCATTGTCGTGGAATGTGATTTCGCCCCGGAAGGTCCAGCCGGTCCCGCTTTGGCGAAAGCGCAGCCTTAGCCGCTTCCGGATTTCCGTCAGGCTCCTGCACTTGGATATGTCGGTGGCGTTCCCGAGCTCATAGCATAGTGATTGCAGCCTCGTTATCAGGACGGGGTCATTGAAACGCCGCTTGATGCGGTGTTCAGAAATGGGCCGACTGTACCAGTTAGACGCCAGCGCGGCGACCTGTGCAGCGCTAAGCTCTAGGCTCTCAGGCCGTTGCAGCCAGTATCTCACCACGTCGCGTTCTACCGTCTCAACCAAGGTGTTGGGGTCAAATACGTAGAGCTTGCCCATCCCGCCCAATTTCTTGCCAGCGAGGTTGGGAAATGCCTGCTGTGCCTCGGCCGCAAACATCGCGATCCGCTGCCGCAGTTCAGCTAGTTCAGTCGCACTGTTCGTAAGCGCGTACGACTGGTTGGGTAGTGTGTCAGGCAGAGCGTCAACAATGCTGGCGCACTCGTTGCCTAAGTCGAAGGCCATGCAATCAGGCCCGGATTTCCTGTGGCTGGCCCTTCAGATACTCGAGCCTGCCCTTTAAGTTTTTCAAACAGTTCTCCCTTCTGAGATGTCAAAATCGGCGGATACATGCAGTCATGCACCCGTCTCGTAGTTGTTACGATGTTATGGAGTGCCAGCGACACGGTACTCTAACCGCCGCTGGCTTATATCGCGCAGCCCTCTGGCCACCGTGCTGCCTCCAACCGCCCCACCGGGCTGTCTGCTTGGCTGACGGCGCGCATGGCTCCGTGCAGTCGCCCCAAGCAGCGAGGCTATTTTTCACCACCCCTGGCACCAGACGGGAGGTTCTGCCTCCGCCGTGGCGACGCACCAGCAAGCGATCGGCGGCGCAACTACGAACGGCTCCGCACCATGTCAAGCCGGGGTGGTCAACGCTCGGCGCAATACCGCTTCACGGTCGCCGCGCTCACCTTGAAATGCTTGGCCGTGGTGCTGATGCTCGCGCTATTCGCCTTGCGCCACGCGGCTATCTCGTCACCGCCCTTCACCGGCTTCCGGCCCAAGCCGTGCTTGCCCTTGTGCGTTTTGCCGGTTTCCGCCAGCGCCTTCCGGGCCGCTGCCCTGCCGCTTTCCGTGCGTTCCCGGATGCGGCTGCGCTCCATGTCGGCAACCTGCGCCAGCACGGCTAAGATAATTTCACCAACGCCCTTGGCGATGGGACCGATGCCGCGCACGTCAACCGTCACGCCCCGGTTAATTAGATCGCGCACGGTTGCCTGTACGTCCAAGGCATCGCGTCCAAGGCGATCTATCGCATTGACGCACACGGTATCGCCGCTGCGCACTTGCTCCAGTAGCTTTGAGAACTGCGGGCGGCTGGCGGCCATGGTCGCGCCGCTAATCCCTTCGTCGGCAAACTCACGGTCGAACGGTTTGCCGCCCTGCATCGCGGCCCGCTGAGCTTCGATGCTCTGGTCGCCGGTGGATACGCGGTAATAGGCAATGCGGTGCGACATGTGGGCTCCTTGGCTCAAAAGATAGGGTGGCGTATGTGATTGGCTCATAAGGTGGCCAATAACGCCCGTCAATCTATCCTGTGAGCCTAGCTGTTAGCTTATAACTTTTGATCTATATGTGTTTGGCGGAACCCGGCCGAGGGGGAAATGGCGTGCGCAATTGTCAGAGTTGCCATCGCGCATGGCCGGATCGAACTCAAGTCGTCGAGTGCGGAGCCGACGGAGGGGGCATCGGGCAACGACCCTGCAAGTTGCAACCAGCGTTGATCGCGGAGGAGCACCTCCCTAGAACGCCTCCGCCCCGCCTCATTAGGTGCTTGGGTTAGAGCGACGGGGTACAATGGCGAAGCTTAGCCAGGCGGAACTGGAACGGCATCTTTGGGGCGCGGCGGACATTCTGCGTGGAACGGTCGATGCCGGGGATTACAAGCAATATATCTTCGGGCTCCTGTTCTATAAGCGGCTGTGTGACGTATGGGATGAGGAGTTCGAGGCATTGCTCGCCGAGACCGGCGACCGCGAGGAAGCGGCGGAGCCGGATGAGCACCGCTTTCATATTCCGGCAGAGCATCGCTGGGACGAGGTGCGCAAGCACGCCACACATATCGGTCAGCGGCTAAACAACGCACTTTCGAACATCGAAGATCACAACCTACGGCTGCGCGGCGTGTTCGGCGATGTGGACTTCGCCAATCAGGATCGCTTCTCCGACGCCCTGCTCGAAAAGCTTCTCGCGCATTTCGAGAAGCACCGGCTGCGCAACGCCGATGTGTCTGCGGACATGCTCGGCGACGCCTATCTCTACCTCATCAAGATGTTCGCGGAGGGTGCGGGCAAGAAGGGCGGCGAGTTCTATACGCCGCGCTCCATCGTTCGGCTCATGGTGGAAATCGTCGAGCCGCGCCCCGGCATGTCTATCTATGATCCGACCTGCGGCTCGGCGGGTATGTTGCTGGAGGCGGTCCAGTTTCTGAAGGACCGAGGCGAGAACGCGCGCAGCCTCTCGCTCTATGGGCAGGAGAAAAACTTCGCGACTTGGGGTATCGCCGAGATCAACCTGTTCCTGCACGACGTGGACGATGCCTTCATCGCCAAGGGCGACGTGATCCTTTCCCCAAAGCGCTATGACACCAAGGCGAAAGAGTTCGTCGAAGGCGTCGGTGCTTATGATCGCGTGCTCGCCAACCCGCCCTTCTCCGAGAAGGTGTGGGGCTATGACGTATGGCAGAACGGCGACCCGTTCGGGCGCGACGAATATGGCTGCCCGCCCAAGGGCTACGGCGATCTTGCCTTTGTTCAGCACATGCTCGCTAGCCTCAAGGATGACGGGGTGCTCGCGGTGGTGGTGCCGCATGGCGTGTTGTTCCGTGGTGGCGCCGAGGGACGTATCCGGCAGGCCATGCTGGAGGCCGACGTGATTGAGGCGGTGGTGGGGCTGGCCCCTAACCTATTCTATGGAGCAGGCATCCCTGCCGCGCTGCTGATCTGCCGCAAGAGGAAGCCCGCCGATCGGCGCGACAAGGTGCTGATCGTCAACGGCGACGCTACTTACACGCCCGGCAAGGCGCAGAACTTCCTAACCGACGATCACATCCGCACACTGGTCGATGCCGTCCACGGCTTTGCCGACATCGACAAGCTGGCCCGCGTGGTGTCGCGGGAAGAGATTGCCGTCAACGCTTACAACCTCAACATCAGCCGCTATGTCCAGACCGGCGCGGATGCCGAGGCAGTCGATGTCGCGGCGGAAGTCGCCAAGCTGCGAGACCTGATCGCCGAGCGCAACGAGGCGGAAGCCGTGATGTTCGGCCATCTGCGGAGGCTCGGCTATGTGGAGTGAGTTGCCGAAGGGGTGGTCGCGAACAACTCTAGGCGAAATCACTACCGTAAAAGCGAGGATCGGCTGGAGGGGGCTGTCGGCAAGCGAATATACCGAAGATGGTCCTTTTCTGATCGCTGGGAAGCATATCCGGTCAGGTGTGATTGATTGGGCCGCGTGTGACCATCTTTCCACCTATCGCTACGATGAGTCGCCCGAAATACAGATGCAGGCGGGCGACGTGATTTTCTCGAAAGATGGGTCAATAGGTAATCCCGCGCTGATCGAAAATCTGCCTGGCCCGGCAACGATCAACGGCACCATGATGATGATCCGTTCGCATACTGAGCATCTTGAGCCAAGCTATCTTTACCAAGTAGTATGCGGCGCAGACTTCCACCGAATGGTTCGCGAGAAGCTGTCTGGCAGCTCAATCCCGCACATCTTTCAGAGGGACATCGTTCACTTTCCGGTGACCCTCCCGCCGCTCGACGAGCAGCGGCGGATCGCCGAGGTGCTGCGGTCGGTGGATGAAGCGATTGCGGCTAACTCTGCCTTGCTTGATGGTGTCAAAGCGACGAAGCAGGGCACAATGGAGGCTGTTCTGTCAGGCGGCTTCGCTGAAGTCCGCTTGGAAACCTTGCTTGCCGACACGCGCTATCCGATGCGTAGCGGTCCATTCGGCAGCGCGCTGTTGAAGTCTGAACTGCAACCCGAGGGCATCCCGTTCTTGGGTATCGACAACGTGCATGTCGAGCGGTTCGTGCCAGTCTATAGGCGCTTCGTCTCCGATGACAAATACCGCGAGCTTGCGCGCTATACCGTCTATCCGGGCGATGTGATGGTCACGATAATGGGTACGGTCGGGCGTTGTTGCGTTGTCCCGCCCGATGTCGGTACGGCGATCTCGTCGAAGCATGTCTGGACGCTCACTCTTGATCAAGATCGATACTCACCGGCCTTGTTGGCGTGGCAGTTCAATCACTCGCCCGCCGTGCTGGGACAGCTTCAAGGATCGGCACAGGGCGGCATTATGAGGGCGATCAGTTCCGGCACGTTGCGCGACCTGCTGGTGCCCTTGCCTTCGCCTGACGAGGTGCAGACGATCGAAGGCTTGCTGTTGTCGTTCAATAATCAGATTGCCGCCCTTGAGGCCGAACTGGAAGCCGCCAAGGCCTTGAAGGCCGCCCTTATGTCTGACCTTCTTTCCGGTCGCGTGCGGGTGCCCGAATGAGCGAGTATCGCCTTGCCGAGAAGCCCGCGCTCGATGCGCTGGTCGCCATGGGCTGGCAGGCGCTGTCGCCCGCCTCGGCTCAAGCGATGCGGGTGGAAGAGAACCGGGTCATCCTGAAACCCGTGCTGATCGCGGCGCTGCGCGACCTCAACGGCATTGGTGAGGCCGACGCCGAGGCGATCTACAATGACCTCGCTACCCTATCCGAAAACGAAGACTGGCAGCGCAAGCTGCGCGGCGGCTATTCCCGCCGCCTGATCGCCGAGAACCGTGATAGCCCGGTCACGTTGATCGACTTCAAGTATCCCAGCCGCAACCAGTTCCACGTCACCCGTCAGTTCCGCGTCGCCGCCCAGCGCCCGCGCGTGGCCGATCTGGTGCTGTTCGTGAACGGCATCCCGCTGGTGGTGATCGAGGCCAAGTCGCCACTGAAAGGCACCGCGACGGGCGACGAAGCCTACGAACAGATCAGGCAGTATGAGCGAGACATCCCGCGTCTCTTCTATCCCAACGCCTTCAACATCATCACCGACGGGATGAAGACCGAATATGGCGCGGTTGGTGCTAAAACCCAGTTCTACGCCCCCTGGCGTGATGCGTGGCCGCGCGCTGCCGCCGACTTCACGGATGATTTGTCGAGAGACTTGTGGTGCCTGTGCGAGCCGTCACGTCTGCTTGATCTGCTTGCGCATTTCATGGTGTTCGAGGTGGACCCGGAAACGGGCCGCAAGATCAAGAAGGTCTGCCGCTATCAGCAGTTCCGCGCGGTCAACAAGGCGGTGCAACGGGTTGCAACGGGCGAGCACCGCAACGGGCTGATCTGGCACACGCAGGGCAGCGGCAAGAGCCTGACGATGGTGTTCCTCGCGCTCAAGCTGAAAACCCATCTGACGCTTGACGCGCCGACGCTGGCGAACCCGAACATTTTGGTGCTGACCGACCGGATCGACCTGGACAACCAGATCAGCAGTACGTTCGTTGCCTGCGGCCTGCCCAACCCGACGCAGTGCGGATCGGTGGCGGCGCTGCGTGATGCGGTGAGCCGGGGCGGTAACGGGCAAATCCTCCTCTCCACCATCTTCAAGTTTGCCGGATCGCGGGAGCCGATCCCCAATTCCGCCAACTGGATCGTGCTGGTCGATGAGTGCCACCGCACGCAGGAAAAGGATCTGGGTGCATATCTGCAAGCCACGCTGCCCGACGCGCACTTCTACGGCTTCACCGGCACCCCGATCAAATCGACGGACAAGGACACCTACGCCCGGTTTAGCGTCGCGGGTGAAGGCTATCTCGATAAATACGGCATCGACGACGCGGTGCGCGATGGCGCGACTGTCCCGATCCTCTACGAAGGCCGCAAGACCGCTTGGGCGATCAACGAGGCCGAGATCGACATCCTATTCGATCGTTGGTTCGTCGATCTGCCCGATGAGAAGCGGGAGGCGTTGAAGCGCAAGGGGCTTACCGTCGCCACGCTGGCCAAGCATCCAGAGCGCATCCGCCTGATCGCCTTAGACATCTGGGAGCACTTCAAGCAGGTGTGCCAGCCGGATGGCTTCAAAGCGCAGATTGTCGCGGTCGATCGCGAAGCAGTGATCCTCTATCGCGCCGCACTGTCCGCCGCCATCGCCGCCGATCTGGAGCGGGGAGGGACGGACGCCGATGCTGCTGCCGCGCAAGCGGACGCTATGATCGCCTGTGTCTATTCGTCCAGTCAGGAGGACAACAAGCCCTCCGAGATAGCCGAGGTGCAGGCACTGCGCGACGAGCTGGAGGCCTATTATCTGGACGCGGAGGGCGAGAAAGACGCCAAGCGGCTGTTCAAGGAAGCGGGAAAAGACCCGCAGTTCCTGATTGTCTGCGACAAGCTGCTGACCGGGTTCGACGCGCCCATCGAGCACGTCATGTATCTCGACAAGCCGCTCAAGGAGCACAATCTGCTCCAGGCCATCGCGCGGACCAACCGCACCTGTTCGATCAAGCTGGCGAACGGTGCGGAGATCGAGAAACCCAATGGCCGGATAGTCGATTACATTGGCGTCACCAATCATCTCGACGACGCGTTGAAGTCCTACCGCGCCGATGATGTCGAAAACGCAATGCGCGACATCGCGGTGCTGCGGAACGATCTCAAGGAAGCCCATGCCCGCTACCGTGCGCAGAAGCGCGCAATGGGGCTGGAAGGCATGGACGAGAAGGCCGCTGCCTATGCGGCAGCCGCGATTGCCGCCGATGGCCGGGAGGACGAGTGGTTCGACCTCCAGCGGCTCACCCGCATATTCATCAAGGTCTATGGTGACTTGTCACCCGATCCTGCGATCCTGGACTTCACCGGCGAAGTGAAATGGGCGGCTGCGTTCTTGCGCCTTGCCACGCAGGCCATCGCCAAGGACGAAAGCCTCGATCACCGCAGCTATACCGGCAAGATCAGGGACATGCTTGAAACGCACGTCCATGTGACCGGGCTGTCCACCACCATCCGCCTGCGCAACATCACCGATCCGAACTTCGCGGACGATTTCGAGACCGAGGAGCGGTCGGACGAGGAGTTGCAGGAAGCGTTCGTGCGCAAGTCCGCCGAGCTGCGCCGGGTGACCCGCGAACTGGTGGACAAGAACCCGGCGCAATATGGCCGCTTCTCCGAACGGGTTCTGGAGATCATCCGCCGGTTCGAGGCCGGGCAGATCGCCGCCGCCGATGGCTTGGCGGATTTCGAGGGGCTGACCGGCGACATTCAGGCGGAGCAAGGCGCACACTCCGAATTGGGCATGGACGAGAACGCTTTCTCCATCCTGCGCATCATGGAGACGATCGCGCCCGCCACCGAGCACGACACCTTGCAAGCCGCTGCGATGGCGATTGGCGCAGTCTATGCTGAAGCCGCCGCGACCCAGCCCGCCTTCGCGCACATGGAGGCGTATCTGCGCAGCTTGCGGCAACAGGTGCGGCGCATCCTGACTGAGCATGGCATCGGCGAGACCAAAATCATCCGCGAGAAGGTCGAGGAGTTCGCGATCCACGCCTATGGTGGCGGGGCCTGATGCCGGTTCTCCAGATCGGTCGGGCTGAGATCGCCTATGAACTGCGGCGCAGCGCTACGGCTGCAGAGCGTCGCATCACGGTGACGCCGAACCATGTCGAGGTAATGGCGCTTACCACCGACGGTGATGACGAAATCGCCGGGTTTCTAGACCGCAAGCGGCAATGGCTGTTCAACACCATGCGAGACATGGAGCGCATCGCCGCCAGCCGCCACGCCGTGCCCCGGTTCATGACCGGCTCGAAAATACCCTATCGTGGCCGCAACATGCCCCTGACTGTGCGGCGTAGCGATGGTGAGCGGATGGAAGTCACCTACCGTAATGGCTTCATCGTCGATCTGCCTTGCTGGGCTGGTGTGGATACCGATGACCTAGTGGCCCGTGAACTTAAGCTATGGTTGAAGCAACGGGCGCGGCGCGATGTTAGGGCGATGGCTTCCGAGCTTGCCGCACGCGCCGCCCTCATGCCAAGGTCCGTTCGCGTTGCCGATTTCGCGAATGGGTGGGGTTCTTGCGGTCCAGAGGGCAATGTCCTCGTGAACTGGCAGTTGATCTTCGCGCCAAAGAAGGTGTTGGAATACGTCGTCGCCCATGAGTTTTCTCATCTTAGACACCGCTCGCACGGGCCAGAGTTCTGGGCCTTCCTCGGCACGCTTTATCCCGGATGGGAACAGGCCGCGGCATGGCTGGATAGGCACCAATCTGCCTTGTCCGGCGACTTTCTGACGGGAGTGGTTTGAGGGTTTTCCTGTAGCAAGCCGCTTGCTGATCGTGTGGCTTCTGTTACATTTGCGTGTGCCAAGCGGTAACAGGCGCTCAGAAAAATCCCTTATTTTCCAGTGGTTAGGCAATGGCGGGGACATTCCCCTCAGCTCCACCAACCGCCGTGAAGTTTCGTCTCTTGGCCATAAATGGGCCATAAGATCTGCGGCAGTTTCAAGCGGTCTCTGGCGGACCCCTTGAGGACATGTCCTCAAAGTCGTTGCCTTCATTTGGACAACGTGGGCAAGCGGACAGCGCCGGACCGGCTGTTCGGTCTGAAGCGCCGCAGGGCCACCTCTTCGTTTGCCAATCCTTTCACCAACCCGCACCTCCGCCGTCTTAACTACCAATCTTGTGCGGACGCGATGGGCTCAACTCGTGAAATCGAGCTGGACCACCCTGGATGGCGTTGCGCGACAATAGATTGGAACTGCCCGCTCGCCATCGGGATAGGTCGCCGTCAACTCGGCTCCAAAGCGCCATCCCCCATTCCCGGGTTCGATGCTCGTCAGCCGATCATAGCGCAGCCGCGTGCCACCCGTCGCGCCGATCTGACGCGCGGCTTCGAACAGGCAGGTCTGCATTGAAGGCCTTGCACCCGCCTGAAGAGACGAAAGATCGGCTGAGACCGCCGCGGGCGGCCCGGGCGGGTAGCTCGGCGGCGTGCCCGGCGTGCTCGTTCCAGTGGCCACGTTAGGCTTTTTGTTCCGGCTAGCAAGCAATGCGACCAAGCCGGCGGCAACCACTACGCCGCCGATGATCAGCCCGGTGCTCGGGCCCTTGTCCGCGTCAGGGCGATCGTGGCCCCAATCATTGCCATATCCATAGGCAAAGGTGCCCCGGCAGTTACGGGATACCCAGATCGAACGGCGATCATACCCCCAGCTTCGCCCTTGCGTGCACGTGCCGCCGCTACGCGTGAGGAGCACGACACGGTTCTCGGTCCGGGCGTTGCATCGCTTGGTGCGGTTGTTGCGCGATTCACAGCTGATCCGTCCGGCATAGCCGCGGTTCTGCCCATAGCCGGGGTTGGGCCTGGGCGGCTGGATCTCCGGGCGCCCAGGTATGGGCCGGGGCAACGGTACAGGGCGATCGGGAATAGGGCTTGGCAACGGGACAGGTCGGACCTCTGGGGCCGGTCGGGTCTGCGCCATCAGAGGTGTGATGCTCTGCCCGATCATTGCCGTCGACAGAATGAATATCCCGAACGTGCGTCTCATGCGCATTTCCCTCCCCGGCGACCGGTCTCTTGATCGTTTCGAGGTCAATGTACGTTGAATAACGCGGCCCTGCAGCATGAATCGACCAAAGATGAATTTCATGCTTCGGTAGCGTGTCGGCTAGGCGCTCGAGCAGCGCCATTTTTCCTTTTTATAACGTCATGAAGATATTCATGTGCTGCCGTTGGAATTTGGGCGAATAGCTACCATTCCACCACGGGGCGCGGCGTCATTTACGCGATCTGCTTGAGTAACGATCCGGATGCATCACCCGTCGACGACAAAGGACGGGATGTCTATCTGCTTCGCACGGTCGAACCCTAAGCCGACCGACGCGTCCAACTAATGAAAGGAGACGCCGTGAGCACCTCCGTTGCGAACGGCTTCACCAGCCGCCCGATTTTCCTGAGTTCGAATCTTCCGAAACCCCCTCACGAGGGTGCGGCGTCGGTGCGTTCGTGCTCGCGCGCCTGACCCGCGACGAGCCGCGGGGCCGCGGCGCCGGCCAGCGCGGGACGCACCGCGTCGCGCTCGCCTTCGGGCACCGGTGCGGTTGGATCCGGGCGGAACGCCTCCGGGGCTCGATCGTCGAACCCGGGATGCTCGTCGCCCATCAGGTCGCTGGGAGGATGTTCGCCGGAGCCGAACGAACCATCGCCCGCGCCGCGCCGCCGACCGAGGAGGACAGCGCCTATCGCTGCAGCGATCGCGCCGAGCGAAAGGGTGCCGAGCGCCACTGCCTTGCCGTCGAGCCGCCGGCCCTTGTTCGCGGCCTTGGCGGTCGAGCGGCTGGAGCGCTTGCGGGTGCGCGTATTGCTGGCTGCCATCGTCTGTTCCCCGGAAGGCTAGGTGGTTTCCGGTTCAACGGGCGGAGGCAAGCGGTGTTCCGGGCTGTTGGTGGGAGAAACCGTTGGGGCGCGGAAACATACGGGCAGCAAATGGCGGGCATGTCTGGCATATTAGGAACAGATGTTGACCCCGACCCAGAGCGATTCGGCGACGCTGCTCGTCGTTGACGACGACCATGACATCCGCGTGCTGCTCGCCAACAGCCTTGGCGCGCGCGGCTATCATGTCGAGACTGCCGCGAGCGCGCAGGAGATGGACGAGGTGCTCGCGCGCACCAACGTCGATCTCGTCATCCTCGACGTGATGATGCCCGGGGAGGACGGGCTTTCGGCATGCCGCCGCATCGCGCGGCCCGGCGGCCCCGAGATCGTCATGCTCAGCGCGCTCGGTGAGGAACAGGACCGCATCCTGGGGCTGGAGGTCGGCGCCAGCCATTATCTCCCCAAGCCGTGCAGCCCGCGCGAGATACTGGCGACGGTCCGCGCCGCGCTGCGCAAGCGCGGAGCGCAGGCGCCGAGTTCGGGCGACGTCTATACGTTCGACGGCTGGCGGATCGACCTGGGCAGCCATGAGCTGTTCGACCCGCAGGGCGTGCTCGTGGGGCTGACCGACGGCGAGTTCGCAGTGCTGCGCGTCTTCATCGAGCGGCCCCGGCGCGTGCTTTCGCGCGAGGCGCTGCTCGCCGCCGCCCGCGGACCCGATTCGGACGCCTATGACCGCGCGATCGACGTGCAGGTGAGCCGGCTGCGCCGCAAGCTGCGCGCGAGCGGCGACGAGATCATCCGCACCGTGCGCAACGAAGGCTATCTGTTCGTGCCGCGAGTCGTGCGCGCATGAAGCTACCCGCGGGGGCGGCGCGTGCGCCGCTGTTCGTGCGGGTGTTCGTGCTGATGCTCGTATGCGTGGCGGTGATCCAGTTCATGAACCTGGCGCTGCTGATCGCAGCCCAGGCGCCCTCCGCCAAGCTCTACACCGTCGGCCAGATCGCCGACGCCATGGCGCAGGGGCACGACCCCCATGACGTCTTCACCGTCAGGAAGCGCGACTCGGTCCATCCCGCGCCCTGGACACCGCGCGCCGAGCGTATCGAGCTTGCGATCGCGACCGCGATGGGAGTCGCGCCCGACCGCGTCGAGATCAGCTTCCCGACGCCGTTCCTGCAGCCCGAGCAGCACTATGACCGTGCGAGCGTACCCCGCCCATTTCCGCCGGTGAACCGCGAAGCGGCGCGCGACGTGGTGGTGATGGGTGATTTCTCGGCGGCGCTCCGGCTTGCCGACGGCAGCTGGATCAAGGTCAAGTCGACGAACAGCTTCGAGCCGTGGCGCTGGTTCGTGCTGATATGGCTGGTGGTGTCGGTGATCGCGGTCGCGCCGTTCGCCTGGATGCTCGCACGGCGCTTCGGCCGGCCGATCCGGGCATTTGCCGAAGCGGCCGAGCGGCTGGGGCGCGATCCCAAGGCGGCGCCGCTCGATATCGGCGGACCCGGCGAGATCGCCGAAGCCGCGGCGGCTTTCAACCAGATGCAGGCGCGGCTCAATCGATATGTGGACGATCGCACCACCGTGATCGCCGCGATCGCGCACGATCTGCGCACGCCGCTGATGCGGCTGAGCCTGCGGCTGGAGAACGTCCCCGATTCGGTACGCGCGGCGTGCGAGGCGGATGTAGGCGAGATGCAGGCGATGATTTCGGCCGCGGTATCCTATGTCCGCGACACCAGCCGGCTCGAGGTGCGGCGCGCGCTCGACCTTCGCTCGCTCGCCGAGAATGTCGTCGACGAAGCCAGCGACCGCGGCAAGGCAGTGACGCTGCTGCCGGGCGAGCCGCTGGTGATCGAGGGGCACCCGGTGGCACTCAAGACCCTGCTCGACAATTTGATCGGCAATGCGATCAAATATGCGCGCGGCGCGGAAGTGTCGCTCTACCGGCGCGACGGGTTTGCAGTGATCGAAGTGGCCGACCGCGGGCCCGGGATGCCGCCCGAGGATCTGGAGCGCGCCTTCGAGCCCTTCTTCCGCGGCGAGCGTTCGCGCAATCGCAAGACCGGCGGTTTCGGGCTGGGATTGGCGAGCGCGCGGGCAGTGGCGCGCGCGCACGGCGGAGACGTGACGCTGGAGAACCGCCCCGAAGGCGGGCTGCTCGCACGGGTGGTGCTGCCGCTATAGGGCGGATCGCACAGGTGTCATCTTCGACTTTAGGCGTAGCTTCCGCTGGGGAACGCGTTCGTGCATAGTCGCGCACTGCCACCGGTGCGCTGGTCTTTGCAGTGCTTCGGATTGGAGCGGGCGGCGGCGCAGGGGCAACCCTCGCGCGACGGCGGTCCGCCTCGGGTTGCATCGTTGAGAGGGAGCGCCTGATGGATTGGGATGAGCGGACTCGCCGCGAGGTTCTACGCGGCATCGGTGCAGGTGTGGTGGCGAGCGCGATGCTGCCGAGTGCGGCCTGCGCGCAAGGGGAACCCCGGCGCAAGCTCGGCTACGCGATCGTCGGATTGGGCAGCTACGCCACCCGCCAGATCATGCCGCGGCTCAAGGATTGCGAGTTCGCCAAGCTGGCGGCGCTGGTAAGCGGGACGCCCGAGAAGCTCGAGCGCTACGGCGCGGAATACGGCATCCCCAAGACGCACCGCTACAGCTACGCAAATTACGACAGCATTCGCGACAATCCGGACATCGACATCGTCTATGTCGTGCTGCCCAATTCGATGCATGCCGAATATTCGATCCGGGCGAGCCAGGCGGGCAAGCATGTGCTGTGCGAGAAGCCGATGGCGATCTCCGCCGCCGAGTGCGAAGCGATGATCGCTGCGGCGAAGAAGGCGGGCAAGAAGCTGATGATCGGCTATCGCAGCCGCTTCCAGACGCACAACATCCAGGCGATCGAGCTGGTGCGGAGCGGTTTCATTGGTCAGCCCAAGCTGATCACCGCCGAGCATGGCTTCAACATCCAGCCCAACCAGTGGCGGCTCGACCGGCCGCTCTCGGGCGGCGGATCGCTGATGGACATCGGCATCTACAGCCTCAACGCCGCGCGCTATCTTTCGGGCGAGGAGCCGATCGAGATCAGCGCGATGGAATCGACCGACAAGAGCGATCCGCGCTTCAAGACGGCCGAGGACCGGATCGACTGGCAGATGCGCTTCCCGTCCGGACTGATCGCCAATTGCGTGTCGAGCTACAGCTCGGGGCACAATGCCTATCGCGTGACCGGCACCAAGGGCTGGGTGGGTCTGGAGCCCGCCACTTCCTATGAAGGCCAGAAGATGTGGGTGCGCACGAACGGCCAGACCAGCGAGCGCACGCCGCCGACGCTGCCCAAGAACCAGTTCGTGGGGCAGCTCGACCATTTCGCCGAATGCGCGATGACCGGGCGTGAGCCGATCGTCAACGGCGAGGAGGGGCTTCGGGACATGCAGGTGATCGAGGCGATCTACCGTTCGGCGCGAGAAGGGCGTGTGATCCGGCTGACCCGCGCGTGAAGCTCGATCGGCGGCAAGTGCTGACGGCGGGGGCGCTGCTCGCCGCGCATGGCTGGGTGCCCATGGCGAGGGCGGCGGGCCGGAGCGATCACAGCCAGCGGATCAAGGCGCTGATCGGCAAGATGACGCTCCGCGAGAAGCTGGGACAGATGACTCAGCTTCCCGGCGGTCGGCAGAAGGCGCTCAACTCGCGGCTGGACAAGGCGATGCTCGATCGCGTGCGGCGCGGCGAGATCGGATCGATGCTCCACGTCGCGGGCGCCGCGACGCTCAGACGGGTCCAGCGCATCGCGGTGGAGGAATCGCGGCTCGGCATTCCGCTGCTCTTCGCGATGGATGTTATCCACGGATATCGCACGATCTTTCCTGTGCCGCTCGCGCTTGCGGCGAGCTGGGATGTTGCGCTGGCCGAGGAGGCCGCACGTGTCGCAGCGGAGGAGAGCTGGGCCGCGGGGCTGCACTGGACCTTCACGCCGATGGTCGACGTCGCACGCGACTCGCGCTGGGGCCGGGTGGTCGAAGGCGCGGGGGAGGACCCTTATCTCGTGTCGCGCATGGCCGAAGCGCAGGTGCGCGGCTTCCAGACCGACAATCTGGCAGACGGCGTTCGGGTGATGGCGTGCGCCAAGCATTTCGCCGGCTATGGCGCAGCAGTCGGCGGGCGCGATTATGACAGCGCTGACCTGTCCGAGCGGACGCTTCACGAAGTCTATCTGCCGCCCTTCGCCGCTGCGCAGCGGGCGGGCGTCGGCAGCATGATGACGGCGTTCAACGACCTTGGCGGCGTGCCGATGACTGCGAACGCCGGGCTGGTGCGCGGATTGCTGCGCGAAAGCTGGAGCTATCAGGGGCTCGTCGTCAGCGACTGGAATGCGATTCGGGAGCTGATCAACCATGGAGTCGCGGCGGATGGCGTCGAGGCCGCGGCGCTGGCGCTGCGCGCGGGGGTCGACATGGACATGGCGAGCGGAACCTATGCCGATCACCTGGGCAGGGCCGTCGAGCGCGATTCCGGGCTGCTGCCGCTGGTCGATCAGGCGGTCGAACGGGTCCTCGCGGCCAAGGCGGCGCTCGGGCTGTTCGACAAACCCTATGGCTTTGGCGGGAAAGGCGACGATATCACGCCGGAGCGCCGGGCTGCGGCGCGCCGGGCGGCGCAGCGCTCGATCGTGCTGCTGCGGAACGACGGCAATCTGCTGCCGCTGGCCCCTGACAAGCGGTTGACGCTGATTGGCGCGCTGGCCGACGATGATTCCTCGCCGCTCGGATCGTGGCGCGGGCGCGGCGATGCCAAGGACAGCGTCACGCTGCGCAAGGCGCTGCCCCAGGCCGAGTTCGTGCCGGGCGTCCACCCGCGCAATAGCGACCGCTCGGGCATCGCGGCGGCTGTGGAGGCCGCTCGCCGCGCCGACGTGGTGCTGCTCGTGCTGGGCGAGGACTATGACTATACCGGCGAGGCGCGCAGCTATGCGTCGATCGAGCTTCCCGGGCCGCAACAGGTGCTGATCGACGCGCTCAAGACGACGGGCAAGCCGATCGTCGCGATCCTGATGAACGGCCGGCCGCTGGCGCTCGAATATGCGCTGCAGGGCATTCCGGCGGTGCTCGAGACCTGGTTCCTGGGAATCGAAAGCGGCCCGGCGATCGCGGATGTGCTGACCGGCGCGGTTTCGCCCGGAGGCAAGCTGCCGATCGGCATTCCGCGGATCACCGGGCAGCTGCCGCTCCCCTATGCGCAATATCCCTCCGGCCGCCCGGCGAACCGGGATCTGAAGGTGGACAGTTCGCGCTATCACGATGTCGGCATCGGCCCGCTGTTCGCCTTCGGGCACGGGCTGAGCTATTCGCGGTTCGACTATGCCGGGCTCGCGCTGAGCCCATCCGAGATCGCCGCGGACGGCACGGCCGAAGTGGCCTTCACCGTCGCCAACGCGGGGAAAACGACGGCGGACGAGGTCGTCCAGCTGTACATCCGCGCGCCGGTGTTCGGGATATCGCGTCCGGTGAAGGAGCTACGCGGCTTCGCGCGGATCGCGCTTGGGCCGGGCGAGCGCCGCCGCGTGACCTTTACGCTGAGCCCGGCGCAATTCGCCTGCTGGAGCCCGCAGGGCTGGACCTATCCGGGTGGCCATGTGGAGCTGATGGTCGGCGGCTCTTCGGAAGACATTCGCCTGCGCGGGACGCTCCGCGTGCACGGCGCCTATAGCGGATCGGGACGCGAAACGCCCGCCGCCTCCATCGAAACACAAGTGAGGGCCGCATGATCGCAGAACCTTGGCACACGCTGGCGATCGTCGCCGCCAGCATCGCGGCGGTGATCGTGCTGGTGCTGCGCTTCAAGCTCCAGGCGTTTCTCGCGCTGCTGATCGTGGCGCTCGGCACGGGCCTCGCGTTCGGGGCCGATCCGCAGGCGGTGCTCGGGGCAGTGCGCAAGGGGACGGGCGAAGCGCTCGGTTTCGTCGCCGTGGTGATCGGGCTGGGCGCGATGCTCGGCGGGCTGCTGGAGGCCAGCGGAGGCGTGAACGCGATTGCACACCGGCTGCTTGATCTGTTCGGCGAGCGGCGCATGCCATGGGCGCTCACAGCAATCGGCGTGATCGTGGGCATCCCGCTGTTCTTCGACGTCGCCTTCATCATCCTCGCGCCCCTGCTCACCACGCTCGCGATGCGGGCCGAGCGCCGCGTGACCTATTTCGCGCTGCCGCTGCTTGCGGGGCTGATGGCGATGCACGCGCTGCTGCCGCCGCATCCGGGGCCGGTGGCGGTCGCCGAGCTGATCGGCGCCGATTACGGCCGGCTGGCGTTCTACGGGCTCGTCTGCGGCATTCCCGCGGCGATACTGGCCGGGCCGGTGTTCGCGCGGATGTTCCACTCGGCGCCCGGCTTCGGAGATATCGGGCCGCCGCCGATGTTCGACGAAGATGCCCCCCAGACCGCGCCGATCGGCTTCGCGCCTGCGCTCGTCGCCATGCTCGTGCCGCTGGGCCTGATCCTGCTCGCGGCGGTAGCCGGGCAGTGGCTGGGGAATGGACCCGCAAAGACGGCGCTGCTCTTTATCGGCCACCCGTTCACCGCGCTGATCCTCGCGTGCATCTTCGTCTTCCTGTGGCTCCGCCTGAAGGTGGGGGCGCCGCTCGCGACGATCGGCAACATCATGACCAAGGCGCTCGAGCCCGCGGGGCTGATGGTGCTCGTGGTGGGCGCGGGCGCGGCGTACAAGGAAGTGCTGATCCAGTCCGGCGCGGGCCAGCAGGTGACTGCCGCAGTCGCCTCGGCACAGCTGTCGGTGATCGTCTTCGCCTTCCTGCTCGCCGCCTTCGTGCGTATCGCGCAGGGATCGGCGACCGTGGCGATGGTGACCGCGGCCGGCCTGGCATCGCCGCTGATCGCGAGCGCCGGCCTGTCGCCCAACAAGATCGCGCTGGTGACGGTGGCGATCGGGGCTGGCGCAACGGTGGTGAGCCATGTCAACGACACCGGCTTCTGGCTGGTGAAGCAATATCTGGGGCTCACCGAGGCGCAGACCTTCCGGAGCTGGACGATCAGCGCCACGATCGCGGGGCTGGCGACCTTCGCAATGGCGCTGATCCTCTGGCCCTTCGTATGAGGAGAATGCAATGATCGATCGTGTGACGCGGCGTGCGTGCCTGGGCGCGATGGCGGCGCTGCCGATCGCCACGGCGGCAAGGGGGGAGACGATGGGAAGCATCAGGCGCGTCGATTCGGAGCTCGATTCGATACTCGACGCGAACGCGCCGATCGAAGTGCTGGCGAGCGGGTACAAATGGTCCGAGGGGCCGGTGTGGGTGAAGGACGGCGGCTATCTGCTCTTCTCCGACGTGCCGGGGAACGTCGTCCACCACTGGAAGGAAGGCGAGGGCGCGAAGCCTTTCCTCTCCCCCTCGGGGTTGGCGGGGAAGGTGCCGCCGACGATCCGCGAGCCCGGCGCGAACGGCCTGACGCTCGACGCGCAGGGACGGCTGGTGATGGCGGACAGCGGCACGCGCGCGATTGCCCGCGTCGACCTCGCCACCAAGAAGAAGACGATCGTGGTCGATCGCTATCAGGGGAAGCGCTTCAACAGCTGCAACGACCTGATCTTCTCGCGCACCGGCGCGCTCTATTTCACCGATCCGCCCTATGGGCTCGAAGGCGGCGACGAATCGCCGATCAAGGAGCTGCCGCACAACGGCGTCTATCGGCTCGGGGCAGACGGCAAGCTGGCGCTGATAGACGGCAGCCTCTCGCGCCCCAACGGCATCGGCCTCTCGCCCGACGAGAAGACGCTCTACATCGCGATGTCCGACGAGAAGCGCCCGCAGGTGCTGGCATATGACCTGGGCGACGACGGCATGGCGCGAGGCGTGCGCGTGTTCCGCGACATGGGGCGCGAGCTCGCCGAGAAGCTGCCGGGCATGCCCGACGGGCTGAAGGTGAGCGCGACGGGCCATGTCTTCGCGACCGGCCCCGGCGGAGTGCACGTGATCGCACCCGATGGGCGGCTGCTCGGCATCATCATGCCGGGCAAGGCGACTGCCAATTGCGCGTTCGGCGAGGACGGGCGCACGCTGTTCATGACCGCGCACGACAGGCTGACGCGCATCCGGCTCAAGATCTCGGGGTGGTGAGCGGCGCTCGGCGCCCCTAGATCGGGAGCATGTCCGAGCCCGAAGCAATTCCCGCGGCAACCGTGATCGTGATGCGCGATGCTGCGTCCCGCGCACCCGAGCTGCTGATGGTAGAGCGGGCGCGCGCGATGTCGTTCGCGGGCGGAGCGCTGGTCTTTCCTGGCGGGCGCGTCGACCCCGGCGACCGGCTGCTGGCCGAACTGCTGGAGGGCGATCCCGACGAACTCGCCGCGCGCATCGCTGCAGTGCGCGAGACGCTGGAGGAGGCGGGCGTCGCGGTGGGGCTCGACGTGGCGCCCGGGGGAATCGCGGACCTGCGCCGCCGGCTCTATGCAGGCGAGCCGATCGGCGCGCTGCTTGCCGAATATGGCGCGACGCTGGCGCTCGATCGGCTGGTGCCCTTCGCGCGCTGGCTGCCCGAAGGCGTGCGCCACAAGATCTTCGACACGCGCTTCTATCTCGCCCGCGCACCCGAAGGCGCGGAGCCGGTAGTGGACGGCAACGAGAATGTGCGGGTCTTCTGGGCCAGCGCACGCGCGGTGCTCGATGCGGCCGATGCGGGCGACGCGACGATCATCTTCCCCACGCGCCGCAACCTGGAGCGGCTCGCACTGTTCTCCAGCTTCGAGGACGCGGCTGCGGACGCCGTCGCGCATCCGCTCCGCACGATCACGCCCTGGATCGAGACCCGCGACGATGGCGAGCATCTCTGCATTCCCGACGACCTGGGATATCCGGTGACCGCGGAGCGGCTCGACCGGGCGATCCGCGCGTGAAGACGGTCCGCCGGGCGATCAGCGCGGCGTTGCTCTTCGCAGTGCTGCTGGGCGCGGCCTTTGCGCTCTATGCCGTGGTGCGCAACCGGCCGCAGGACCTGCCGTGGACACGGCTGGACCTTGGCCAGCCGATCGGTGCCTTCACCGGGCGCAAGCTGGCGGGATTGACCGACGATTTCGCCGAATGCCGCGCGCTGCTCCGAGCCGCGGGGGTACGCTATACGGTGCTCGCGCCCGTGCAGCAGGGCGAGCGCTGCGGCTATGCGGACGCAGTACGGTTCGCCCCGGGCGGCGCACGCCGGATCGGCTTCAGCCCGGAGCGGTTGGGCGTCGCCTGCCCGGTCGCCGCAGCGCTGGCGGTATGGGAATGGGACGTGGTGCAGCCCGCGGCGCAGAAGCATTTCGGCGCACAGGTGACGCGCGTCGAGCATCTGGGGAGCTATTCGTGCCGCCGCATGTATGGGCGCAGCGAAGGCGACTGGAGCGAGCATGCCACCGCCGACGCACTCGATGTCGCCGGCTTCAGGCTATCGGACGGAACGCGGATCCGCGTGCTCGGGGACTGGGACGATGGGGGCGTCAAGAGTGCGTTCCTGCGCGAGGTGCGCGACGGAGCGTGCAAGCTGTTCTCGACCACGCTTTCGCCGGACTACAACGCGGCGCATCGCGATCACCTGCACCTCGATCAGGCCGAGCGGGGGGAAATGGGGTGGCGGGCGTGCCGTTGAGAATCCCCTCCCGCGGACGGGAGGGGCAGCAGGTCAGTTGGGCAGCGCCGCGCCGTCGACCTTCTCCACCCATTGCGGGAAGAAGGCAGGTTGGCGGTTCGACCAGCCCGATGCCGTAGCCGCGGCTTCGCTGATCGACTGGAGCAGCTTGCGGCGCAGATCCGGGTGCAGGTTCGGCAGCGCCGCGGCGGCGCAGAAGGCCGCAGGCAGCCACGGCCGGACCTCGGCGCCTATCAACCGCTCGTAGAGGAAGCGATAGGCCGAGAAGCTGGTGAGCCGCCCCTGGGCGAGATCGAACGCCGACACGGTGATCAGCGGTGCCATGAACGGCTCGACCGATCCGAGGTCGCTCTCGTCGGGCAGCAGCGCGCGGATCTCCGGCAGCCGATCATACATGTGCGCATGGGCGCGGATGCTGGCCGCCTCCACCACGTCGCGCGACCAGCGGGCAAGCGCGTCCTCACGTTCCAGCCCGATATCGAGCGCCCGCCGCACATAGCGCTGCGTCGCTGCGCTGAACCCCGCAAATTCCTTCATTTCGGCTAGCGTCATCGCGCCTTCGGCCGGCTTCATCTTCGATGCCATCAACGTCACTCCCACCCGCTCAACCCCTCGGCGGGATCATGCGACGGAATGATTGACGCGCCGCTGAATTCGCCGTTGGGCCCCGTTCATTATAGGAACCCAGAAGGTTTTGCGGCGCAACATGGCTTGCGACGAACCGAGTCCACGGTTGTGGAAAAGGTTTCAGACCGATGCAGTTGCGCAACAATGCTCCGAACGCCGTCGATTCGCCGGCCCGCGCCGGCGCACAGTAGCGCGTGACCGCAGAGATCTAGGTGTTTTCCCCTAAGGGGCACACGGTTCCATCGGCCCATCGGTTCGTCGCAACGGTTCATCGGATCGGTGAGTCGCAAGGCTGTACCTGCGTTCTATGTTGGGCTTAGCAACACTCAACACACTGGTTTCGGCCGGGGGGTCGCATGAATTTCCGTGGTTTCGCAGCGCGATTCGCGCTGACTGCAGCGCTTTGCCTGGCGACTGCCATGCCTGCCCAGGCGAAGGGCACCTTCTGGCAGTGCGCCCGCTATGCGCGCGAAATCTCCGAAGTGAAGATTCGCGGCAACGCCTGGACCTGGTGGCAGCAGGCCGAAGGCCGCTATGCCCGCGGCAACACCCCCAAGGCCGGTTCGGTGATGTCGTTCAAGAAGACGTCGCGCAATCCGTTCGGCCATGTCGCGATGGTCTCCGAGGTGGTGAGCGACCGCGAAGTGCTGCTCACACACGCCAACTGGTCGCGTCCGGGCGGCGTCGAGCGCGACGTGCGCGCAGTGGACGTTTCGCCCGAGGGCGACTGGAGCGAAGTCCGGGTGTGGTATGCGCCCGTCGGCGGACTCGGCACCTCGACCTACCCGGTCAACGGCTTCATCTATGCCGACGGCGCGCCGGAAGCCGAGCCGGAAACCGAGTGGCAGGCGCCGCAGATGGTGCAGGCCGATCCCGCCAAGCCGGTGGTCGTCGCTTCGCTCGCGATCAGCCCGGTCCTCCTCCGCGCCAACTGAGCCGGCGTTTCCCTCAGCAGATCGGCGGCCATGCTGATCCGACCGGCGCTCCCCAGCGACCGTCTCGCCATCTGGCGTATCCTCGAGCCGGTGATCCGCGCGGGCGAGACCTATAGTCTCGATCGCGACATGGGTGAGGATGCGGCGCTGGCCTATTGGCTGGGGGCAGATAGGGAAACCTTCGTCGCCGAAGAGGACGGCGTGGTCCTGGGCACTTATTATATCCGCCCCAACCAGGCCGGCGGCGGCGCACACGTCTGCAACTGCGGCTATATGACCAGCGCCGACGCGACCGGCCGCGGCGTGGCGCGCCGGATGTGCCTCCATTCGCTCGATCATGCCCGGGCGCGTAGCTATCACACGATGCAGTTCAATTTCGTGGTGAGCACCAACGAACGGGCGGTGCGGCTGTGGGAATCACTGGGCTTCGACGTCGTCGGACGCTTGCCGCGCGCCTTCGACCACCCGCGGCACGGCTATGTCGATGCGCTGGTGATGTTCCAGACGCTCTAACGGCGATGATCAGGCTGGCCGGAAGGCCAGCGCGACTCCGTTGATGCAGTAGCGCTTGCCGGTCGGACGCGGGCCGTCGTCGAACACATGGCCCAGATGCCCGCCACAGCGGCGGCACAGCACTTCGGTGCGCTTCATCCCCAAGCTTCTATCGTCACGGGTCGTCACGGCCTTGCTCAGCGGCGCAGTGAAGCTCGGCCAGCCGGTGCCGCTGTCGAACTTGGTCCGCGAGGAGAAGAGCGGCAGCCCGCATCCGGCGCAGGCGAAGGTGCCCGCGCGGTGCTCCTTGTTGAGCGGGCTGGTGAAGGCGAACTCGGTCGCGCCCTTGCGCAGCACGCGATAGGCTTCCGGGCTCAGCCGTTTCCTCCAATCGGCGTCGCTGAGACTGAACTCGAAACGCTGCGCGGCCTCCGCGCTCCCGCTGCCGCATGCAGCGGTGAGCGCGCTGAGCCCGGCGGCGCTCAGCAAGGTTCGGCGATCGATCTGCATCGTCGCCGATGTGGGGTCAGTGCGCGTCGTTTTCCAATCCCTCGTGCCGCTCTTCCGTGGCTGGCTCCGAGTCTATCCGGCGCTTGAGCGGTGACAGCATCCACAAAGTGACGATCGTCACCAGCGACAGGATCAGTGCCACATCGTAGCTGCCCAGGCCCACCGCGACGCCCATCGCCCCGGTTGCCCAGAGGCTCGCCGCGGTGGCCGTTCCCTTGACCGACTCCTTCATGCGCAGGATCGCGCCGCCGCCGACGAAGCCCATGCCGGTGATGATGCCTTCCACGATCCGCGCCATCGCCTCGGGTGAGCCGACCGTCAGCGACTCCGCCGCCTGGACGATCCCGCAACTCGCCACCGCGACGAGCGGGAAGGTGCGCAGCCCCGCGCTCCGCTCGGCGCGCTCGCGGTTCCAGCCGATCGGCAACGCGAGCAAATAGGCGCTGAGCAAGGCCGCCAGATGCGGGAGCGGCTCGAACGCGTTCGCCTGGAAGATGTCGGGAAGCACCATCGTGCTTCGATCCTGCACGATCCGGTGCGGCGATGCCAGCGGCGCTCAGTAGCGACTGAGCTCCACCGGCATCTTGCGATAGCCATGGACGAAGCAGGCGGCGACGCGATCGGGCTCGCGCAGCACATTGGCGCGCAGCCGGCGCTTTGCCATTTCCTCTAGCAACACGCTGATCTGCAGCTCGGCGAGGCGCGCACCGACGCAGCGATGGATGCCGTGGCCGAAGGCGAGGTGGCGGCGCGCATTCTCACGGTCGACGATGATCCGGTCGGGATCGGGGAAGATGGTCTCGTCGCGGTTGGCCGAGAGATACCAGAGCACCAGCTTGTCGCCTCCGCGGATCTGCTGCCCTTCGAGCTCGGCGTCCTGCGTCGCGGTGCGGCGCATATGGGCGAGCGGAGTCTGCCAGCGGATGATTTCCTGCACGGCATTGGGGATCAGCCCCGGATTCGCTTCGAGCTTGGCGCGCTCGTCGGGGAATTGCCCGAGCCCCCAGGCATAAGCGCTCATCGAATTGCGGGTAGTGTCGTTTCCGCCGACGATCAGCAGGATCAGATTCCCGAGGAACTCATACTGGTCCATCTCGGCCATCGCGTCCGAATGGATCATCATCGAGATCAGGTCGGGCGTGGGCTCCTTGCCCATCTTCGCCTTCCACAGCTCGCCGAAATAAGCCGCGCATTCGAACAGGATCTTGCGGCGCTCCTCCTTGCGGACCGGATCCTTGGCGATCTCGATGTCGCCGGCCCAATCGGACCAATAGGTGAGCAGCCGGCGATCGGCCCAAGGAAAGTCGAACAGAATCGCGAGCATCTGCGTGGTGAGCTCGATCGACACGCTGTCGACCCAGTCGAACTCCTGCCCCACCGGAAGCGAGTCGAGGATTTCTGCCGTGCGCGTCCGGATATTCTCCGTGAGACGTACCATTTCGGAGGGCGTGAAGGCCGGCGCGACAGTGCGGCGCTGGCCGGTGTGCTTGGGCCGGTCCATCGCAATGAACATCGGCATCTTGATGTCTCCGTCCTGGAGATCGGCGATGGTGATCCCGCCTGCCTGGGAGGAATAGATGTCGGGAAGCGATTCGGCCTGGACGATGGGCTTGTAGGTGGAGACCGACCAATAGGGGCCGAAGTCGCTGTGCTCGCACCGATAGACCGGCGCCTCGGCACGCAGCCGGCGGAAAGGCGCGTGCCAGACATCGTCGCGGTAAAGTTCGGGCCGGCTCACGTCGAGCGGATCGACCAGCTTCTCCGACGGATCACGCGCCGCAACGGTTGCCATATTGCCTCTCCTTTGGTGCGGAGGAGAGCATAACTGACAATAATGTCAACAGCGCCTCAGCGCCCGAACATGGCCTTCAACCGGAATTTGGGGCCGCCCGACTGGAGCACGCCGCGGCGGAACAGCCGCGCGCCGACGGTGACGGTGATCGCGACCCACAAGGCCTGCCAGGCGAGGGCGGCGAAATGGGGCCAGAGTTCGGGCTCGCTCGCCGCACGCGCGCCCATTGCGAAGGGCGAGCTGAACGGGAAGATCTCCGCCACGCGCGCCAGCCAGCTTTCGGGCGCGCTGGCTGCAGCGATGGCGAGGCCGAGCATGCCCATCTGGAAGATGGTGATCGGCAGCGACAGCATCTGGATCTCGCGCGGGGTAGCCGCCTGCGCACCGATGCCGAGGAACACGGCGCCGAGCAGCATATAGGCCATGGTGAAATAGGCGAAGAAGAGCAGCGGGAAGGCCGCGCCGGTCGCTGGGGCGATCTCGGCCAGGCCGGCGGCGACGTTCGCCGGCACCAGTTGGCCGATCTGGGTGAAGACGCTGCCCCAGAACAGCAGGAACAGCAGCGCGACGCCGAACATGCCGACCAGCTTGCCGAGGAATACCGACTCGAGCGGCGTGGCGGCGGCGAGCACTTCGATCACCTTGTTCGATCGTTCCTCCGCCATCGTCCCGACCACCTGGCTCGACAGCATCAGGCTGAGCAGGAACAGGCCGAAGACAGTGAAAAAGGCGGCCTGGCCCTTCCCGCTGGTCGAGATCGCCTCGCGCCGCACCGACTGGATCTCGGCGCGCACCAGCCGCTCGGAGGATCCGAGCCGCGCGCTGCGGCCTGCCTGTTCGGCGAGCTGCTCGAGATAGTTGGCGTGGCGGAGGTTGGGCGGCGCATAGAGGATGTCGGGCCGGTCGAGCGGACCATAGAGCGCGGCAGTCACGTCGAAGTCCTCGCTTTCGAAGAGCGCGCGCGCCTGGAGCTCGGGATCGTCGCCGGGACGCTCGAAGAACAGCGCAGGCGGGGCTTCGTCCAGGCGGAACAGCCGGCGAAGCTCATCGTCGGCCCGGGCCAGGGCCTGGCGGTCCGCGTCGGGGACGATCGCCACGATGCGCACCTTGCCGCCGGTGGACTTGGCCATGCTTACTGCGCCCACGCTGCCGACAGCGGCGAAGCCGAACATGAACACCGGCGCCAGCAGGAAGAGCAGGAAGGTGGGCGTGAACACCGTAGCCACGAAATCGCGGCGGGCGATCGTCAGCGTCTGGCGCAGCGTGCGTCCGAAATTATTCATGCCGCCTGCTCCAGCGCCTGTTCGCCCACGATCTTGACGAAGGCGTCGTGGAGCCCCGGCCGTTCGATCGAGAGGCCCGAAATGCCGTAGCCGGCGTCGATCAGCTTGACGAGCAGTGCCTCGATCCCCTCCGGCGGCACGGTGAAGCGCCAGCTGCCGTTCTCGCGCTCGGCGTCCGGCGGGAGCAGCGCACCGGCGGTCTCGGTGTGGTGATGCGGCGTGTAATGGGCGCGCAGCGGCAGGGTGGCGCGGGCGTCATCGACGGTGCCTTCGAAGCGCACCTTGCCGCCGGCGATGATCGACAGCCGGTCGCACAGCCGCTCGGCGTGGGCCATGACGTGGGTGGAGAAAAGGATCGTCGCGCCGCGGTCGCGCTGGGTGCGGATCAGCTTCTCGAGCCGCTCCTGGTTGACCGGATCGAGCCCCGAGAAGGGCTCGTCGAGCACGAGCAGGTCGGGCTCGTGGACCACGGCGCCGAGCAGCTGGACGAGCTGGGCCATGCCCTTGGAGAGCTTGCGGATCTTGTCGTCGGCGGCATGGCCGAGCCCGGCCTGGTCGAGCAACTCCACGGCGCGCTTGCGCCCGGTGGCCCAAGGCAGCCCGCGCAGCGCGCCCATGAAGGCGATCGCTTCCTTCGCCTTCATCCCGGGATAGAGGCCGCGCTCCTCGGGGAGGTAGCCGACGCGGTCGCTGGCCTCACGCGGACGATCGTGGCCGAGCAGCATCCGCTCGCCTTCGTCGGGTTCGATGATGCCGAGCAGCATGCGCAGCGTGGTGGTCTTGCCCGCGCCATTGGGCCCCAGCACGCCGTAGATCAGCCCCTGGGGCACGGCGATGCTCACCCCATCGACTGCGCGGCGATCGCCGAAACGCTTGACGAGGCTCGTGGCGCTGACCGCCAGTTGGCTGCTCAAATCCGTGCCCTCCCTGATCGACTTGTGGTAGCGGGCGGGGATGATCCAAGGCAAGCCATTGGAGACGCGGATAAAGGACAAGGCAGCGGAAATCGGTTTCGCCGCCTGCGGGATCGCGCGCGCCGATGCCGCACCCGCCGCCGCTGCCCGGCTTCGCGAATGGCTGGCCGAGGGGCGCCACGGATCGATGATCTGGATGGAGGAGCGCGCGCATCACCGCGAGAGCCCCGCCGCGCTGTGGCCCGAAGTGCGATCGGTGATCGCGCTGGGGATGAGCTATGCGCCTGCCGCCGATCCGCTGGCGATGGCGGAGGAGAAGGAGGTCGGGAGGATCTCCGTCTATGCCCAGGGCGCCGACTATCACGACCTGATCAAGCGCAAGCTCAAGGAACTGGCGCGGTGGCTGGTCGAGGCCGCGCCGGACGCTGATGTGAAGGTCTTCGTCGACACTGCGCCGGTGATGGAGAAGCCGCTGTCCGAGGCTGCGGGGCTCGGCTGGCAGGGCAAGCACACCAACCTCGTCAGCCGCACGCACGGGAGCTGGCTGTTCCTGGGCGCGATCTACACCACGCTGGAGCTGTCGCCCGACGTGCCGGGCCGCTCGACCTGCGGAAGCTGCGATGCGTGCCAGACGGCGTGCCCGACCGACGCTTTTCCGGCGCCCTACCGGCTCGATGCGCGGCGCTGCATCTCGTATCTGACGATCGAGCACAAGGGGCCGATCCCCCATGAGTTCCGCGAAGCGATCGGCAACCGCATCTACGGGTGCGACGATTGCCTGGCGGTGTGCCCCTGGAACAAGTTCGCCGCCGCGGCCCAGGCCAACATGGCGTTCGCGCCGCGCGCCGAACTGGCGGCGCCCGAGCTCGCCGATCTGCTCGCGCTCGACGATGCAGGCTTTCGCCAGGTCTTCTCGGGATCGCCGATCAAGCGCATCGGCCGTGACCGGATGGTGCGCAATTGCCTGATCGCTGCCGGCAACAGCGGCAGCGCGGCGCTGGTGAAGCCGGTGCGCGCGCTGCTCGACGATCCCGACGAGACCGTGCGCGAGGCGGCGCAATGGGCACTGGAGCGTCTTCCGGGGCGCGAGTTTTGACTCTTTTTTCGGAAACGCGCGCAATCTCGTAATTTTATTTCGCGCTCTGCGGAGCACGAGCCGGCGATATCAAAGAGCGGGCGGCGCGAGCCCGCCCACGAAGCCAAGCAGGTGAAATCCTATTCTGCAAGCCCTGAGTACGGCGCGACGAACGGTTCAGGGCGCGGGCCGGCGCGCCAGGGCGGCGAGGCAGCTTGCCGGATCGATCGGCGAGCCGTCGCGCTGGCGCGTGTCGATATGGGTGACCACGGGTTCGCCGCGCTCCGGCGGGTAGAGATAGGCGTCGAGAACGCAGATCGGCCCGCCGAACTGGAGCTTGCGCGCGACTCCCTCGGTAACGTCGAACTGGGGCTTGCCGAACTGGCCGATCAGCCGCTGTGCAGTGAGCCCCTTGATCGCAGCGACGGATGCCGGAACGGGCGTTGCCGCCGGCACCGGAACGCGCGCGGCGGGGCGTGCCTCGGGGACCACGCTGCTGGCGCATCCGGCGAGCAACAGCGCCGCCGCGCCTGCAATAGCTGTTCTCATCTCTGTCTCCCGCGGTGGAATGCGTGGGTCGCCATCGCAGCGCCGAGCACCGGTGCGACCAGGTTTACCAGGGGCACCAGGAACAAGCCGGTGCCGATCGCGCCGAGCGCGAAACGATGCATCGCGGTGCGACGGCGCCATGCCGGCAGCTCGGCGGCGGGCATGTGCCGGGCGGCGACCATGTCCCCCAGATCGCGCCCGAGCAGCCAGCTGTTGACCAGGAAGAAGACGAGCGCGGTGCCCACCCCGGTGACGAGCAGCACGAGGTAGAGCGGCACCAGCAGCAGGTTTACGCCCAGCGTGCGCAGGCCCGAGCGGATTCCCATCGCAGCCGACCGTGCGAACGGCACGTCGCGCGCCTGGGCATGCGCTGCGGGATAGTGGCGGGCTTCCACCGCGGCGACCACTTCGTCGGCGAACACGCCCACCACCGCCACTGCGATCGCGCGGAACAGCAGCCACCAGGCGAGCACGAGCAGTACGAGCGTGGCGAGGCTGGCGAAGACGTTTCCTTCGTCGCGGATGCCGAGCCACGACCCCGCGGCTTCGGCGAGGGCGTCCATCGCGAACCACAGCCCTGCGCCCGCCGCGGCGAACAGCAGCACGGTGACGAGCAGCGACTTGAGCAAGACCGTCACGATCGGCCGATCGGTGAGCTGGCCGAGCGAGAGGAGGAATGCCTGGATCATTGCGCTTGTCTCTGCCCCCCACTAGGGCGTCCGCGCAACCCAATTGGAGCCATGACTTTGACCAGCCCGACCTATGACGTGGTCGCGATCGGCAATGCGATCGTCGACATCCTTGCCCAGGCCGAAGACAGCTTCATCGAGGAGATCGGCGTCGCCAAGGGATCGATGCAGCTGATGTTCTCCCCCGAGGAGGCCGATGTGCTCTATGGCCGGATGGGTCCGGGCCGCGAGGTTTCGGGCGGCTCCGCGGCGAACACCGTTGCGGGAATCGCAGCCCTGGGCGGCAAGTGCGCCTTCATCGGCCAGGTCGCCGACGACCAGCTCGGCCAGGTTTTCGGCCACGACATCCGCGCCGCGGGGGTGCATTTCGACACGCCGGTGCGCAGCGGCCAGCCGACCACCGCGCGCTGCCTGATCTTCGTGACGCCGGACGGCCAGCGCACGATGAACACTTTCCTCGGCGCATCGCAGTTCCTTCCGGCCTCGGCCCTCGACGAGAACATCATCGCCAACGGCGCGATCCTCTATCTCGAAGGCTATCTGTGGGATCCCGAGGAGCCGCGCGCCGCGATGCGCAAGGCGATCGAGATCGCCCGCGCCAACGGGCGCAAGGTGGCTTTCACGCTGTCCGACGTGTTCTGCATCTCGCGCCACGGCGACGATTTCCGCAAGCTGATCGACGAGGGGATGATCGACATCCTGTTCGCCAACGAGAACGAGCTGCTGGCGCTGTGCGCGCATGAGAGCTTCGAGCAGGCGGTGGAGCATATCCACGGCAAGGTGCCGCTGCTGGTGGTGACGCGCAGCGAGAAGGGCGCGATGGCGCTGCAGGGCAGCGAGCGCGTCGAAGTCGGCGCCGAGCCGATCGAGAAGCTGGTCGACACCACGGGCGCGGGCGACATGTTCGCCGCGGGCTTCCTCCACGGCCAGGCGCAGGGCAAGGGGCTGGAGGAATCGCTTCGGCTCGGCGCGATCTGCGCGGCGGAGATCATCCAGCATTACGGCGCGCGCGCCGAAGTGGATTTGAAGAAGCTGGCGGCCGAAAGGCTCGGCTGAGCGGCTCGGCCCGGACAAAAGAAAAGGGGCCGGAGGATCGCTCCTCCGGCCCCTTTTTTGTGCCTGGTGGGGCTCAGTGCGTGCCGGGGACCGGCGGATCGAGCTCCTCATACGCTTCATGCTCGGGCACATCGACGATGCCGCGGCCGACGTGGCTGCGCGAGCGGCTGTAGCCGAAGTAGACGGCAAGCCCGATCGCCGCCCAGATCAGGAAGAGCGTGATGCTCTTATGGTCGAGGCTGACGAACAGATAGAGGCAGCCGAGGATCGCGATCGGCGCGGTGATGAACACCGCAGGCGTGCGGAACGGCCGGCGGCGGCTCGGATCGGTCTTACGGATCACCATCACTGCGATCGACACCGCGGCGAAGGCGAAGAGCGTGCCCGAATTCGAGATGTTGGCGAGCTGACCGACCGGGAAGAAGGCCGCGAACAGCGCCACTGCCACGCCGGTGATGATCGTGATCACGTGCGGCGTGTTGAACTTCGGATGGATTTTCGAGAATGCCTGCGGAAGCAGACCGTCGCGGCTCATCACGAAGAAGATGCGGGTCTGGCCGAACATCATCATCAGGATGACCGAGGGCAGGGCCAGGCCGGCGGCGAGGCCGATCAGGTTGCCGATCTGCGGCCAGCCGATCTCGCGCACCGTCCAGGCCAGCGCTTCCTTCGAGCAGACCACGGCGGCGTCGCCGATCGCGCCGCACTGGGCGGCAAGCTCGCGGCTGCCGGGCTCGAGCGCTTCGCCGCCGGTACCGAACACCGGCTGCGCGCCCACCGTGCCGATCACCCCGGAGGCGACGAGCAGGTAGAAGACCGTGCAGATGCCCAGCGAGCCGATCAGGCCGATCGGCATGTTGCGCTGGGGATTCTTGGTTTCCTCCGCCGCAGTCGAAACCGCGTCGAACCCGACATAGGCGAAGAAGATCGAGGCTGCTGCCGCCGAGATGCCCCCGAAGCCGAGCGGCGAGAAGGGCGTGAAGTTTTCCATGCTCATCACCGGAACGGCGAGAATGATGAACAGCGTGAGCGCGGCGACCTTGATCGCGACGAGGATCGCGTTGACGGTCGCGCTCTCCTTGGTGCCGATCACGAGCAGCCAGGTGACCAGGCCGGCGATGAACATCGCGGGAAGGTTGATCATGCCCCCGTCGAGCGGGCCAAGCACCAGCGTGTCGGGAATGTCTATCGAGAAGAAATGCTCGATCATCCCCACGACATAGCCGGACCAGCCGACCGACACCGCGCCCGCGGCGACGGCATATTCGAGGATCAGCGCCCAGCCGACCATCCAGGCGATCAACTCGCCCATCACGGCATAGCTATAAGTATAGGCCGAGCCCGAAACCGGGACCATCGACGCCATTTCGGCATAGCACAGCGCCGCGAAGGCACAGACGGTGCCCGCGATGATGAACGAGATCATCATGCCCGGACCGGCCTTTTGCGCGGCCTCGGCGGTGAGAACGAAGATGCCGGTGCCGATCACCGCGCCGATGCCGAGCATGGTGAGCTGGAAAGCTCCCAGCGAGCGGTGGAGCGATTTCTTTTCGGCAGTGGCGAGGATGGCATCGAGTGGCTTTACGCGCCCGAATATCATTGATTAGTCCCCTATGCGGCGCACGTGGGCGCCGCCCCGATTTGAAAGGCGCGAGCCTAGCCGCAAAAGCTAGCCGTGCAATCCCTTACTGGCGGTTGGGGGCGTCTCCCCACGCATTCGAAGGGCGGCGGAGGCCCTGTGGTACGAATTTACATTGTTTTACACGCGCCCGCGCGGGTTGCCGGGTAAGTTGGCATGCCCGCTCTGCTCCCCTTTGCGGGCAAAATGGGCGGCCGGGGGATCAAACCTTAGGCGGCAAGGTCCTCCGGTCGCTTTCAGCTCAGCGCGCGAGCATCGGCCCCAGCGGCCGCCCGGCGAAGATGTGGACGTGGAGGTGGGGCACTTCCTGATGCGCGTCGATGCCGGTGTTGGCGAGCAGGCGATAGCCTTGGCCGACCAGCCCGGCCTCGCGCGCGATATGGCCGACGGCGCGGACGAAGCCGGCGATTTCCGCCTCGCTCCCCTTCGACGAGAAATCGTCCCAGCTCACATAAGCGCCCTTGGGGATCACCAGCACATGGTGTGGCGCCTGGGGATTGATGTCGTGGAAGGCGAGCGCGAACTCATCCTCATAGACCTTCTTCGAGGGGATCTCGCCGCGCAGGATCTTCGCGAAGATGTTCTGGTCGTCATAGGGCTGGGTGGCGTCAATCGGCATTTCGGCTGGCCCTTTCGTCAATGCCCGACACGCCTTCGCGGCGCGCGAGCTCGGCACGGACATCGTCGAGGCTGAGGCCGGCGTCGGCGAGCAGCACGGCGAGGTGGAAGATCAGATCGGCGGATTCGCTCACGAGCCCCGCCTTGTCGTCGGCGATCGCAGCGATCACGGTCTCCACGGCTTCCTCGCCGACTTTCTGGGCGATCTTGGCGCGGCCTTTGGCGGTCAGCCTGGCGACATAGGAGCTGGCCGGATCGCCGGTGCGGCGTTCGCGGATCACTTGTTCGAGCGCGTCCAGGGAGTCGGTCATGGCGCTTCGGCTGCGGGAGCGCGGGCGCGCTGTCAATCCTCCGGCGCCTTCGGTCGCGAGCGTCAGGGCGCGGGATTCACTGCGTCCAGGATCGTGATCTTCTGCCCGGTGCTCGCGCCGACCGGGGATTGGGTAACCAGCACCGTGGTTCCGGGCGTGAGAACCGTGCGCACCTTCGCGTAGAAATCGCGGGGCATGCGCACGCGGTTGAGCACGGCTTCGTCTACCGGGCGGCCGGCGTCCTCGCTGTGGCCGGGGAGGCCGACATAGACCCAGTGCGGCGCGCCGTCCGCGCCCTTGGCGAGGCTGATGACGTGCGATCCGGGATCGTCGTCGGCGATTTCCGCGGCGCTGCGGCCGATCTCCACACCGTTGCGCAGGACGACGATGCGCTGGTCGCTCTTGGAGACGATGACCGTGACTGGCCCGGTCGGCGATGCCTCGGGGGTCCAGCGATAGGTCTCGTCCCGAAGCGGGCGGGGCGTGCCGGGCTTCCCCGCTGCGTCCAGCGGAGCGAGCAGGCTGGTCTTCGACGTTCGGACGTGATCGGCGGCGTCGCCCTGCACGACCACGGTGACGCCCAGGCTGGTGATGCCGAACAGCGCCTGGGCGAAGCTGTAGGGCAAGTGCACGCAGCCGTGGCTCTCGGGATATCCGGGCAGGCCGCCGGCGTGGAGCGCGATTCCGTCCCAGGTCAGCCGCTGGGTGAAGGGCATGGGCGCATTGTTGTAGGTGCTCGAGCGGTGATGCGCGTCCTTCTGCAGGATCGTGAACACCCCGGTGGGGGTCGCATGGCCGGGCTTGCCCGACGAGACGGTGCTGACCGCGATGCGCACCCCGTTGCGGTAGACGGTGGCGCGCTGGGTCGACAGATCGACATAGACGAGCAGCGGTCCGGCGGGTGCGATCTCGGGCGCCCAGACCCATTCGCCAGGCTTGAGCGCTTCGGCCTTGCGGGCGAGCTCGACGGGAGAGCTGGCCTTGGCGCCCTGCGCGAGCGCGGGGACGTCGAGCAGCGCGACGGCGAGCGTCAGCGCGGCGAGGTTGCTACGGCAGGCAATTCATACGCGTCTCCTCGCCGGCCGCAGAAATGCGGCGCCGGCCGATCCTAACGCAATTCGGTGGCGGGTTTAAGCGGCCGCGGGGCTGCGGACGGGGATGCCGGCTGCGGCGAGCGCGGCATGGGCGTCGGCGATCGTCGCTTCGCCGAAGTGGAAGATCGATGCGGCGAGCACGGCCGAGGCATGGCCGTCGCGGATTCCCTCGACCAGATGGCCGAGGTTTCCGACGCCGCCGCTGGCGACCACCGGCACCGTCACGCGATCGGCGATCGTGCGGATGAGTTCGAGATCGTAGCCGTCGCGCGTGCCGTCGCGGTCCATCGACGTGACCAGCAGCTCGCCTGCGCCGAGATCGGCGAGACGCAGGGCGTGCTCGACGGCGTCGATGCCGGTGGCGCGCCGGCCGCCGTGGGTGAAGACTTCCCAGCGATCGCCGCTGCGCCGTGCGTCTACGGACGCGACGACGCACTGGCTTCCCATCCGGTCGGCGATCTCGGCGACGACTTCGGGGCGCGACACTGCGGCCGAGTTGACCGCGACCTTGTCGGCGCCGGCCAGCAGCAGCGCGCGCGCATCCCCGACGCTGCGCACGCCGCCGCCCACCGTGAGGGGCATGAAGCAGACCTCGGCGGTGCGGCGCACGACATCGAGGATCGTGCCGCGCGCCTCGTGGCTGGCGGTGATGTCGAGGAAGCACAGCTCGTCGGCCCCGGCCGCGTCATAGGCGCGGGCCTGCTCGACCGGATCGCCTGCGTCGCGCAGCTCGACGAAATTGACACCCTTCACCACGCGGCCGTTCGCCACGTCGAGGCAGGGGATGACGCGCGCGCGGACGGTCATAAAAGCCCTCTCCTCTCTGGGGAGAGGGTTGGGAGAGGGGCAGGAGCGGGGAGTGCATCGCACTTCCCCTCTCCCCGGCCCTTTCCCCGGAGGGGAGAGGGAGTTGCGCGCCGACCCCTCATCGCGCGACCTCGATCGCTTCGGCCAGATCGAGCCGACCATCGTAGAGCGCGCGGCCGGTGATCACGCCTTCCACGCCGTCGGCTACACGGCTGCGCAGCGCGTGGATGTCGGTGATGTCGGTAACGCCACCGCTGGCGATCACGGGGATCGAGACCTCACGTGCAAGCGCGACGGTCGCTTCGACGTTGCAGCCCTTGAGCAGGCCGTCGCGGCCGACATCGGTGAAGAGGAGAGCGGCGACGCCGGCATCCTCGAAACGCTTTGCGAGCTCGGCGACGCGCACATCCGACACATCGGCCCAACCGCGCGTCGCGACCATGCCGTCGCGCGCGTCCACCGCGACGACGATCCGGCCGGGATTGTCACGCGCAGCTTCGCGGACGAGCTCGGAGTTCTCGAGCGCGGCGGTGCCGATCACCACGCGCGCTACGCCGAGATCGAGCCAGCGACCGATCGACTCGCGGTTGCGGATGCCGCCGCCGAGCTGGACCTTGCCGGGAAAGGTTTCGAGGATCGAGGCGACCGCGGCGCCGTTGACCGACGCGCCGGCAAAGGCGCCGTCGAGATCGACGACATGGAGCCATTCGGCGCCCGCCTGCGCGAAGATCCCGGCCTGGGCCGCGGGGTTGTCGCCATAGACGGTGGCGCGGTTCATATCGCCTTCGGCAAGGCGCACGACCTGGCCGCCCTTGAGATCGATGGCGGGGAAGACGATCAGGGACGCCATTTCAGGAACCTTTCGAGCAGCGCGATGCCGTAGCGCTGGCTCTTCTCGGGATGGAACTGGACGCCGGCGATGTTGTCGCGGCCGATCGCGGCGGCGACGGGGCCGCCATGATCGGTGGTCGCCAGCACATTCTCGCCTTCGAAGGCGAAGCTGTGGAGGAAATAGGCTTCGCCCGGGCGGATCAGCGGATGCTCGGCCGCCGGGACCACGTCGTTCCAGCCCATGTGAGGCACGCGAACTTCCGACGAAGGGCGCAGGTGGCGCACGGTTCCGGGTACCCAGCCCAGCCCCTGATGCACGCCGAGCTCCTCGCCGCGTTCGGCCATCAATTGCATGCCCACGCAAACGCCGAGGAACGGCGCGCCCTGGCCGAGCACGCGTGCTTCCAAAGCTTCGACCATGCCGTCGATCGCGCGCAGGCCGCGGGCGCAGGCGCCGAATGCGCCGACGCCGGGAAGCACGATCCGCTCGGCGCGCACCACGGCATCGGGATCGGCGGTGATCAGCAGCCCGCTGGCGCCCGCCGCCTTGAGCGCGTTGTGGACCGAATGGAGGTTGCCCGCGCCGTAATCGATCAGCGCGACGCTCACGGCAGCAGCGACTCCAGTCCCGGCGCGGCCATGCTGGGCGTGAACTCGATGAATTCGTTTACCGCCACGCCGGCCAGCAGATACGGATCCTGCGCGGCCCAGGCTTCGACTTCGCCGCGCTCGCCGCGTGCGATCAGCACGCCACCGCTGTCGGGCTGGCGGCCCGCGGTGATCAGCCGGCCCGCGGCCAGCGCCTCACGGAGCCATGCGACATGCGCGTCGCGGTGCGGAGCCACGTCACCGGTGTAGCGGAGCAGGACGATGATCACAGCACGCCCTTGGTCGACGGGATCGCATCGGCCTTGCGCGGGTCGATCTCGACGGCTTCGCGGAGCGCCCGGGCGAGCCCCTTGAACGCAGCCTCGGCGATATGGTGGTTGTTGCTGCCGTAGAGCGTCTCGACGTGGAGCGTCAGCCCTGCGGTCTGCGCGAAGCTGTGGAACCAGTGCTCGAACATCTCGGTATCCATCTCGCCCAGCCGCTTCTGGCTGAACTCGGTCTTCCATACGAGAAAGGGGCGGCCGGAGATGTCGACGGCGACTCGGGTCAGCGTCTCGTCCATCGGCGAGAGCGCGTCGGCGTAGCGGCGGATGCCCTTCTTGTCGCCCAGCGCCTTGGCCACCGCTTCGCCGATCGCCAGCCCGGTGTCTTCCACCGTGTGGTGCTGGTCGATATGGAGATCGCCCACCGTCTTCACGTCGAGATCGATCAGCGAATGGCGCGAGAGCTGCTCGAGCATGTGATCGAAGAATCCGATCCCGGTGGAGATCGAATAGCTGCCGGTTCCGTCGAGGTTGACGGTGACGTCGATCGAGGTCTCGCTCGTCTTGCGGCTGATCGTTGCGGTGCGCATGTCCGCCCCACATAGCGATGGCGGCGCGCCATGCAATCTTGACCAGCCGCTGGGAGCCGCTACCCAAGGATTATGACCGGTACCGTGCCCGACAGCCTGATTCCCTATGACGAGATCGTGCAGGAAGCGCTGCGCGCCGTCGTCGGCCGCGTGCTGGGCACCGTGGCGCAGACGCAGGGGCTCCCCGGCGCGCACCATTTCTACATCACGTTCAAGACGCACGCGCCGGGCGTCGACATCCCGCAGCGGCTGATCGAGCGCTTTCCGGACGAGATGACGATCGTCCTCCAGCATCGATTCTGGGACCTGAAGGTGGACGAGGAGAAATTCTCGGTGGGCCTCAGCTTCAACCAGGTGCCCGCGATGCTGACGATCCCCTTTGCGGCGATCACCGGCTTCCATGATCCCGCGGTCAATTTCGAGCTGCGCTTCCAGGCGACCGAGACCGACGAAGAGGCCGAGCACGAGGAGGCGGAGAACGACGCCGCCTCCACAGTGGTCAAGCCGGCCGAGGACGGATCGAACGTCGTCTCGGTGGATTTCAAGCGGAAGAAGTAAGGGCCGGTTGCCGGCGGCGATTCAGCGATCGGGCCCGCCGAGAAGGCGCGCGCGCAGATCCTGCATCGCGATCGCCTGGGCAGCTGTGAGCCGGTCCTTGGCATTCAGCACGGTGCCGAGATGCCCGAGCACCTGGCTCGCGCGATCGAGGTTCTGCAGCGCTTCCATGTGCTGCGCGAGCACGACGGGATCCTCGACCAGCTCTTCGCCGAGACTGTCGAGCAGCCGGCGGACGTAGAGAAGCTCCTCGACGATCCGGGATTCGAGATCGGCCGGCGAGGGGACGGCGCTCGGCGCCTGGGGCTCAGCCGGCAGCGCCGCGCCGCTCCGCACTGCGCCCTGGATGGCATCGACGCGGGCCTGGCCCCGCTGCGTTTCGAAGGGCGAGGTCGCGACTCGCTTGCCGGATACCCATTCATCCACGGTCACGACGGATTGATCGAAAGCGATGCCGCATCGGCCATCGTTCTGCCAGACGACCTCGGCGGCGACTTCGATCTCGTTCCGGCGCAGCACCAGCCTGGTGCCGGGGCGCGGCAATGCGGCGCCGTCGAGCATCGCGCCGCTCTCGGAAAGGTTGCGGATGCGGACAGGGACCTTCAGCCCCTCGGCCTCGATCGTGCCGGAAAGCAGCAGGTTCTTGCGCGGCGGCCGGGAGTCGGCCGGAAACGCAGTGCCCGGGAACGCGCTCAGCTTCATCCTAGCATTGTATCGCGGTGTGGCCGCGATCGGCGTTCACGCGTGAAAAATATGATGCCTGTGGCGCCGCGACCACAGGCTCTCAGAAGGAAAAGCGCGCGCGGGCGATCACGCGGTCTCCGCTGTGGCCGATGTCCGCATAGGGCGAGGTGCTCGTCTGTTCGCCGATATCGGTGCCGACGTAATCGACTCCGAGGGTGAAGGGGAACCGGTTGAACTCCACGCCGAGCCGCCAGTCGGTATAGTCGCCCGCCGGGCGAAGCCGGGCCGCCCGGAGCGGATCGTCGGTGCTTCCCGTGGTGCGTCCGATCGAAGCGGATGCCGAGAGCGGAGTCATGGGAATGCCCGCGTCCGCGCCAGCATAGAGATAGAGATTGTCGCCGCCGATTGCGTCCTGCTCTGGCGCATAGACTGCGCCCGCGTTCAGCTGGAGCGGCCCCAGGCTGTAGCTGCCGTTTCCGCCGAACTCGACATAGTTCATGTTCTCGCGCGCGTCGGTGAACAAATGGCCGGTCACATGGCCACGCAGGTGGAAGGCGCCCACGTCCGATCCCACGCCCAGCTCCAGGTCGGCGACCGCCTCGGCGCCGGCATGCCGCTCCGATTCGCGCGTCGTCGCGATTCGGACCGATGCGTCCATTGCGCCGAACCCGACGAGCGCGTCGGCCGAAGCCGCCAGCCGGCCTTCGCTCCAGCTGAGGCCGCGGCGGCTTTCATCGGTCGCCGCCTCGACTCCTCCGGACAGGCGCTGCGCCTGCGCCGATCCCGCGACCAAAGTTCCGATCAAAGCTGTCGACACCAGAATTGCGCGCATCATCATCCTTCGCGGCCCGCGTCCATCCGCGCGAGCTCTGCCTTCAACACGGTTTCGTCCTCCTGCGCGACGGCAACGAGATGGGTCCGGATCTCGTCTGCGCGCCGGGCGACGTCCTGTGCGATAGCGTCGCGGTTCGTACCGCACCAGCCCGGTCGGCTGCCTTCCACCACGCCCTGTCGATCGATGCCGCGGGCGAGGCGCACGCCGGCGCCGTAGCGCGCCTGACGTTCGACGCTGATGTCAGCGCGCCAGACGCAACGCAGCGTCGAGGGCGTGCCGC
Organism: Sphingomonas radicis; assembly: GCF_051400635.1. Lineage (NCBI taxonomy): Bacteria > Pseudomonadati > Pseudomonadota > Alphaproteobacteria > Sphingomonadales > Sphingomonadaceae > Sphingomonas > Sphingomonas radicis. The sequence goes on along the minus strand of NZ_JBLFFG010000003.1, from coordinate 149,416 downwards.
CGTTGGTGACCGAGCCGATCTGCCGGCTGACCAGCGAGACGCGGGTGCGGTAATGCGCCTCGACGACGCCGCCGGCGTGCTCCAGCCGGGCGCGATGCTCGAACGGGGGAAGCGCGGGCTCCGATGCGGAGGCCATGAGGCCTAACGCCAGAACAAAGCTCATCAAAACAATCTCCTTGCGGTGCCCCGGCCCATGCTGGCCGGTGGCACCCCGTCGATTGGAGAAGCGCCCAGGGCCACGCAACCGCTGCGCGCGCGCAGAAACACTTCGTCACAGGGCTGCTGGAAACCTGCGGATGCAGCGGCTAGAGCGCCTGCAAAATCGTCGCCGCAGGGCGATTGGACGGAGGAAAGCTGAGCGTGACCACCCGCACCGAAACCGACTCGATCGGCGCCATCGAAGTTCCCGCCGATTGCTATTGGGGGGCGCAGACGCAGCGCTCGATCGAGAATTTCCCCTTCGGTGCCATGGAGCGGATGCCGCTGGGCATCGTCCACGCTCAGGCGATCGTGAAGCAGGCCGCGGCGCGGGTGAACCGCAAGCACGGGCTCGACTCGAAGATCGTCGATGCGATCGAGTCCGCAGCGCAGGAGATCGTCGCGGGCAAGCTCGACGACCAGTTCCCGCTGGTGATCTGGCAGACCGGCAGCGGCACCCAGACCAACATGAACGTCAACGAAGTGATCGCCGGCCGCGCCAACGAAGTGCTGACCGGCAGCAAGGGCGGCAAGAGCCCGGTCCACCCGAACGATCACGTCAATATGAGCCAGTCGTCGAACGACAGCTTCCCGACCGCGCTGCACGTCGCTACGGCGATCGCGACACGCGACGTGCTGCTTCCCGCGCTCGACCAGCTCACCGCGTCGCTGACCGCCAAGGCCGAGGCCTGGGACCATATCGTCAAGATCGGCCGCACCCACACCCAGGACGCCACGCCGCTGACGCTCGGCCAGGAATTCTCGGGCTATGCGGCGCAGCTGGTGAGCTGCAAGGCGCGGATCGAAGGCGCGCTGAACGGCAATATCCGCAAGCTCGCGATCGGCGGCACTGCGGTCGGCACCGGGCTCAACGCGCCCGAGGGCTGGGCAGAGGACATGAGCGCGGCGATCAGCGACATCGCCGGGACGCAGTTCGAGCCGGCGCCGAACAAGTTCGAGCAACTCGCCGCCAAGGATGGGCTCGTCTTCTTCTCGGGCGCGCTCAACACGCTGGCAGTGGCGCTCAACAAGATCGCCAACGACATCCGCTTCCTCGGCTCGGGCCCGCGCTCGGGCCTCGGCGAGCTGTCGCTGCCGGCCAACGAGCCCGGCAGCTCGATCATGCCGGGCAAGGTTAACCCAACCCAGTGCGAATCGCTGACGATGGTCGCCGCGCAGGTGATCGGCAACCACCAGGCAGTCACCGTCGGCGGCATGCAGGGGCATTTCGAGCTCAACGTGTTCATGCCGCTGATCGGCGCCAATGTGCTGCGCTCGATCCAGCTGCTCGCGGTGGGCATGACCAGCTTCGCCGAGCGCTGCGTCGACGGCACCGAGGCGAACGAGAAGCAGATCGCCGAGCTGGTCGGCCGCTCGCTGATGCTGGTGACCGCGCTGGCGCCGGTGATCGGCTATGACAATGCCGCCAAGATCGCGAAGAACGCGCACGAGAAGGGGCTGACGCTGAAGGAGAGCGGACTCCAGCTCGGGCTGGTCGACGAGGCAACCTTCGACAAGTACGTCCGCCCGGAGACGATGGTCGGGCGTTGACCGACGCTTCCCCTCCTCTGCGGGGGAGGGGAACAAGTCTCGGATTCAGCCGCTTATTCCTCGAAGCACAGGCAGCGAGGGATTTCACATGATCGGCGACGCAATCGCAGGGTGGATCGGCAACCGTATCGACCGGCGGGACGGCGAGGGCGGCACTTTGGGCGCAGTCGCGGGCGTGCTGGTGTGGAAGACCGCGAAGCGCGTCATCCCGGCCGCGATCGTGCTGGGCGCAGTCGCCTATGGCGTGCACAAACTCACCCAGAGCTCGAACCCGCCAGTGTGACTCGGGGGTGTGACTCGGCGGCGATGACTTGACGGGGGCGTTCCCGGCAAGCCAAAGGCGCCCATGCCCCACCGTCTCGAGAACGATCCCCATAGATTCCGCCGCCGTGGCGTCCTGTTCGTCCTGTCCTCGCCTTCGGGGGCCGGCAAATCGACCATCGCGCGCAGGCTGCTCGACGCCGATCCGTTTCTCGAGATGTCGGTTTCCTACACCACGCGCCCCATGCGGCCGGGAGAGCAGGACGGCGTCGACTATCATTTCGTCGACCTCGAGAAGTTCCGCGAGATGGTGTCGAACCACGAGTTCCTCGAATGGGCGCATGTGTTCGACCATCGCTACGGCACCCCCAAGACGGGGGTGGACAAGATTCTCGCCTCGGGCCGGGACGTGTTGTTCGACATCGACTGGCAGGGTGCGCAGCAGCTTTTCCAGCTCGCCGGCGGCGACGTGGTCCGCGTGTTCATCCTGCCGCCCTCGTTCGCCGAGCTGCACGAGCGGCTCAAGCGGCGGGCGACTGATTCGGAAGCGGTGATCGATGCCCGCATGGCCCGGGCCGCGAACGAAGTCAGCCACTGGGACGGCTATGACTATGTGCTGGTCAACGACGATGTCCAGCAGTGCTACGAGGCGGTGCACACGATCCTGGAAGCCGAGCGGCTCAAGCGCTCGCGGCAGACGGGGTTGATCGGATTCATCAGAGGGTTGATGAGATAGCCTCCTCAACAGGGGAGGCAACAATGACGAGACTGATTCTCGGGGGAGTATTGGGTGGGCTCGCCATGTGGCTGGTGGGCTTCCTGTTCTGGGGTACACCACTCAGCCTGATAGCGCTTTCGCAGACCGATCCGGCAACCACCGCAGGGGTGCAGACGGCGCTGGCCCAGTATCTCGGGCCGCTCGGCACTGGCGCCTACCCGATACCTTGGGCCGGTACGTCGGACGGCACGGTGCTCTATGGCCGCGGGCCGGTGGCGATGGTGTTCTTCAACACCAGCGGCTTCGCCAACCCGGACAGCAGCGCGCTGATCTTCGGGCTGGTGCTCGCGATCGTCTGCGCCCTGATCGCCGGGATCGCACTGAAGCGGGTGGCGTCAGGCTTCGACTTCGCCGGGCGGCTCAAGCTGGTGGCGATCACTGCGTTCGCAGTGACTGCCTATTCGAACCTGGGCCAGCCGATCTTCAACCATGCGCCCTGGGGCTATTTCATTTATCTCTGGATCAGCGACCTCGCCTCGTGGGTGGCGGCGGGCGCCGTGCTCGCCTGGGCGCTGCCCAAGCCGGTGACGACGGCGGTCTAGAGCAGCGAGAGGAACCGCACCGCCGCGTCGAATTCGGCGCGGCGTGTGGCACGGGCCTGGGTGCCGAGCTCGTCCTCGCCCCATTGCTCGATCTGCCAATCCTCGTCGACATGTGCGGCGCGCCACACGGTTTCGGCGTCCGCCGCACCTTCGAGCAAGGCCAGCGCGGCGACCAGCGACCCGCTGACGGTCACCACGGGCGAAAGCCCGGCGAGCCGGAACGGATCGAGTGCCGCGGCTGCGTCATGCAGCCGCTGCGTCGTCACGGGAGGCTGGGGGTGGTGCATCACGCCGACCGCAGGCTCGAAATGCACGTCATAGCGCTCGCGCGCCCAATCGAGCAGCGGGTCCCACGCCGCTTCCTGCCGCCGGACCAGCTCGTCGGGGGCTTCAGCACGGTAATAGAGCAGGTCGGTCTCACCGTAGGCGCCGAGTCCGCAGGCGAAGGCGCCCGGATCGGCGGCGACGCGGTCGATCGCGGCGTTAGCAAGGCCGGTGAGCGGCATCGACCGCGGATCGATCGTCTCGCCCGCCGCGCGCCATTCCCCGGCGATCGCTTCGGCAAGCGCGGGCGTCGGCACTTCGAGCGGCGCGCGGCCGGGCGTGCGCACCGGCTTGCCGTCGAGCGCGATCCCGTTGCCGGGAGTTACCGTCACTTCTTTCCAAAATCGCTTCACGGCTGCTTCGGGGTCCTCCAGCGGCGGGCGAGCGCGCGCGGCACCACGGCCATCGCATAGAGCGAAGCGAGGATCAGCGCGCCGCCCAATATAGTGTGCTCCGTTGCCTGTGCACGCCCCGCGATCAGCAGCCCCAGCACCGCGCCGGCGACCGTCAGCATGTTGACGCCCACGATCGTGAAGTAGCGCGTGCGCGCCAAACGTTCGGCATCGTTCATAACGCGGCCTCCAGATGCCCGGGAAGCGCGTGCGCATCATTGGCGACATGCACGGCCCCGCCCTGAACCAGTTCATGGCTGGTGTGGTAGCCCCATGCAACACCAATGGGACGCACTCCCGCCGCCACGGCCATCAGCATGTCGAAGCTGGTGTCGCCGATCATCGCCGTGGTCTCCGGCGCCGCGCCGGCCTCGGCGATCGCGGCCTCGATCATCGAGGGATGCGGTTTGGAAGGGTGGCGGTCGGCGGTCTGGAGCGTCACGAACCGGTGGCGCATGCCGTGATGATCGAGGATGAGCGCCAGCCCGCGATCGGACTTGCCTGTCGCGACGCCGAGCAGCCAGCCCGCTTCGTCAAGCGCCTCGACCGCTTCGGCGACGCCGTCGAACAGCGGCTCGGGATCGAGCGTGCCGCTGCCGCGCATCGCGTGGAAGGCGCGCTTATATTCCTCGGCCAGCGCCAGGTGCAGATCGGCTTCGGCCTCGGGCAGCAGCTCGGCGATCGCGGGGACGAGGCTGAGCCCGACGATGCGGCGGATCGCGTCGCGGCCGGGCGGATCGAGCCGGTGGGCGGTGAAGCACGCTTCCATCGCCCGGCAGATGTTCGCCTGCGAATCGACCAGCGTGCCGTCGCAATCGAAGATGGCGAGTCGGTTCATGGGCGCTTCAGCGGCTCCGTCCGCCGCCGCCCCGCGGCTTGTCGCCGGTCCGCGGGCCTGCCGCACCCGGGCGTCCGCCGCCGCTCGTGCCCGGCTTGCCGCCGCTGCGCGTGCTGGGCTTGCCGCCGCTGCGCGCAGGACTCTTGGAGCCGCCGGCGCCTGCGCTCTCCCCGCGACCGCGCCGTTCGCCGCGGCGCTCCTTGCGCACGGTCTTGGCATGGGCGCGGGCCTTGGCCTTCTGCTGCTCGCGGCTGGGGGGAGGGGGGCCGTCGTCGGCCGCCAGTGCATCGCCGAGCGCCAGATCGAAGCCCATGGTGTGCATCGATTCGGCGAAATGGCGTGGGAGCTCGGCCTGCACGTCGATCTTGCCGCCATCGGGATGATCGATGCGGATGCGCCGCGCGTGGAGGTGCATCTTGCGCGAGATCGATCCCGGGAGAAACGCTTCCGGCCCGCCATATTTGCCGTCGCCGACGATCGGATGGCCGATCGCCGCCATATGGACGCGCAGTTGATGGGTGCGGCCGGTGAAGGGCTGGAGCTCGACCCAGGCAGCGCGGTTGCCCGCGCGTTCGATCACGCGGTAGCGCGAGCGGCTCGGCTGGCCCTCCTCCTCGTCGACGTGCATCTTCTCGCCGCCGGTGCCCGGCTGCTTGCCGATCGGCAGATCGATCACGCCGTCCTCGATATCGGGCACGCCGACGACGAGCGCCCAATAGACTTTCCTGGCGGTGCGCCCCGAAAACGCCTTGGAGAAGAAGGCGGCGGCGCGCGCGGTGCGGGCGAGCAGCAGCGCGCCCGAGGTATCCTTGTCGAGTCGATGGACGAGCTTGGGGCGCCCCTCGGCTTCGAACTGGAGCGCATCGAGCAGCCCGTCGACATGCTCGGTGGTCTTGGTGCCGCCCTGCGTGGCGAGGCCCGGCGGCTTGTTGAGCACGATCGCCTGGGCGTCCTTGTGGATCACCATTCCCTGCGCGAGCGCAGTCTGCTCGTCGCTGAGCGGTGGACGATCGCGCTTGGGGCGCGGCGCCTTGGGCGGCTCGGGGGGAGGCACGCGCAGCACCTGGCCCGCGGAGAGCCGGTCGCCTGGAGTCGCCCGTGCACCGTCGACGCGGAGCTGACCGGTGCGTGCCCAGCGCGAGACGATGTTGAAGCTGGTGTCGGGCAGATGGCGCTTGAACCAGCGATCGAGCCGGATGCCGTCATCGTCGGCACCGACCGTGAACTGGCGGACGTCGGTTTCCTTGCTGCTCATGCGACAGCCCTCGCGATTCCGAGCCCCAGCGCGAGCGCCACGATCGATCCGATCACCGACGCCAGCACATAGACGAGTGCTCCCGACCATTCGCCGCGCTGAAGCATCAGCATCGCATCGAGCGAGAAGGCCGAGAAGGTGGTGAAGCCGCCGAGCACGCCGACGCCGAGAAGCAGGCGCATCTGCTCGTCGCTCTGCCCCCAGCGGATCAGGCCACCGGCCAGGAGGCCCATGGCGAATCCGCCGATGAGGTTCACTGTGAGCGTGCCCCAGGGATAGCCGGGGCCGAAGAGGGCGAGCGTAAAGCGCCCGACGAGGTGTCGTGCCCCGGCGCCGAAGGCACCGCCGAGCATGACGAGAAGCAAAGAAGGCATGGAAGTGCCGGTAGCGCGTTATGGCGGCAAGGGGAACCGAATCGATCCGTGCGGCGCAAAGGCGCGGGCTTGTTTGGAAATGCGCGGAAGAGCGCATTCCTAGGCGGCACCGGCCCGCTCCCCCACCCGGCCACCCAACGGCAGTATCATAGGGGTGGCCGGGTGGGGGAGCGGGCTGGCGCCGCAACGCGCCGAAAGGCGCGTCCCAAACGGCTCTCAGGCGAACGCGAGCGGCGCGAATACCAGAAGGAGGAAGCCGATGCTGCGGATCATGGCTCCGGGTATCGGCAGCAAAGGTTAAGAAAGGGTTGCCGCCGGCCGGAACCGCACGGCGCCCTTGCTGTTTTATGTTGCCAATACACGTACATGGAGCCAAGCTCGGCAGATGCTCAATCTCGTCTCGATCCTGATCGGCCTTGTCGCGCTGCTGGTGGCGCTGGTGGGGATCATCCCGTTTCCATTGGTGCCGATGCTCAACTGGATCGCCTTTCCGATCGCGCTGGTCGGCGCGGCGGTGGGCATGTTCTCTCGGAGCACATCGGGGCGCAATCTCAACCTGCTGGTGCTGCTGATCAGCGGGCTGCGGCTGTTCCTGACCGGCGGGCTGATCTGAGCCACGCACGCCGCCGATTGCCGAGGCAACCGGATGGTTGGTCAAGCGGGCGGCCGGGGCGATATCCAACCTCTTGGTTGAACAGGGAAAGCGCGGATTTCTGCGGGTTCGGGGCAGTTCGGGCGATGCGGCGGTTGACTCGTGCTTGACTCGATTCGCGTATTTGCGGGGCAATTGACTCGCGCGGGGCTGGTGCGGGGAGTCCGGTTCGCTCATTTTCGAACGAAAGCAGAACAAATCCTATTTTGCTAGAGGATTCCACTCCCTCTCCCTTTGAAGAGGGCGGAGTGGAGTGCGCAGTGGAGCGCTAAATCCTCCCCGCCAGGGGGAGGTGGCATGCGAAGCATGACGGAGGGGGAGGTAAGCGACCAATCAACGGCGTGCTTCCGCCCCCTCCGACGCCTTCGGCGCCACCTCCCCCTGGCGGGGGAGGATTGGATTGCTGCCGTTCGCCCGCAGCAAAAGGGCCCGGCGATTGCCCGCCGGGCCCTCCTCGCCTGCGCGACGAGTGCGTCAGCGGCAGCGGATCTCGCCGCGGTCGATCGAGGCGCCCAGGGCCGCGCCGGCGGCGGCGCCGAGCAGCGTGCCGAGCGTTGCCGAGCGGCCGTTGGCCAGCGTATTGCCGAGCAGCCCGCCCACCGCGCCGCCGATCAGCAGGCCGGTCGTGCCGTCCGACCGGCGGCAATAATAGCGGCCGTTGCTTCCGCGATAGATGCGGTCGTTCCGGCTCAGCCGGCGCTCGCGATAATAGCGGCCGTCGCGATAATATTCGTCGGCGTAATAATAGCGGTGACCGGGCGGCACGCGGTTCCAGTCATAGTCGCGGCCCTTCTTCCAACCATTCTTATTGCCCTTGCCGCGGCCGTTCTGCGGCGCATCCACCGCATGAGTCGCAGCCGAAGCGAACGGCGCGGCGGCGGGCATGGCGGCAGGGAATGCAGGCGCCGCCATCATCGCGGCGGCGGCGGCCAACAACATAGACATCGACCTAACTCCTGTTGTTTCGGTTGCGATACCAACGTGCCGCCCGGCCGGCGGTTGCATGAACTGCAAACTACCTCGCGTTCATTCGGCGGCCATATCCTCCCCCTGGCGGGGGAGGATTGGATTGCGGGGAAACGCCCGGTCAGATCCGCTGCGCCCCGGGATAGGCGAAGAGCAGGTCGCTGCCCGCCTCGGCGTGAAGCTCGGCTTCGCCGGAAAGTGTTAGGCAGTCGCCCGCGCGGAATGCGACGCCGTCCACCACGCCTTCGCCCGCGACCGGGACCAGCCAGCCGGTCACGCCCTCGGGAAGCGAGAGCTTGCGGTGGCCGCCCTCCCAGCGCTCGAGCACGAACTTGGGGCCCTCGACCAGGATCGTGCGGTCCTCCGCGACCTTGCCCGGCATCGGATGGGGGACGAAGGGGACGGGGTCCGAAACTGCGATGCCGTCGTCGAGGTGCAGCTCGCGCGGGCGGCCGTAATCGTAGAGGCGGTAGGTGGTCTCGCTGTTCTGCTGGACTTCGATCAGCGTGATGCCGGCGCCGATCGCATGGATCACGCCGGAAGCCGAATAGAAAAAGTCGCCGGCCTTGGCCGGCTTCCAGTCGAGCAGCTGCTCGATAGAGCCGTCGAGCGCGGCGGCGCGCAGCGTCTCGCGATCGACCGGCGCCTTGGTGCCCAGCGCGATCGTCGAATCAGGCTCGGCGTCGAGAATCACCCAGCATTCGTCCTTGCCGCGCGGCAGCCCGCGGGCGTGCGCCTGCTCGTCGTCCGGGTGGACCTGGACCGAGAGCTTCTCGGAAGTGAACAGATATTTGATCAGCAGATCGGGCTCGGCGTTGCCGGGAGTCTGGAACCAGATCTCGCCCACCGGTTCGCCATCGGCTGCCGGATCGGCGAAGCCGGGCCACAGCTTGTGGCGGCCCCAGGGCTTTTCGACACGATGGGTGGCAAGCAGGGTCGCGGTCACTCGTTCCTCCGGGGGATTTGGATTATCGAAACGCCAACGAGCTAGGCGCCGGGATGCTCCGCCGCAATGGTGCCGCGAAAAGGATTGTTTGCCGCCACCGGGCTCGGCTAAGACCTAAGCCCATGCGTATCCCCACCACTCGCGCGCTCGCCTTTGCGCTGCTCCCCGTGCTCGCCCTGTCCATCGCCGGTTGTGCCGGCCGCGGCGGAAGCAACGACCTGCCCTATGTCGCGCGCGACGTGGGCACGCTCTATTCGGCGGCGAAGGACCGGCTCGACCGGCACCAGTACAAGCTGGCGGCTGCGCTGTTCGACGAAGTCGAGCGCCAGCACCCCTATTCGGTGTGGGCGCGCCGGGCGCAGCTGATGAGCGCATTCAGCTATTATCTGAACCAGGATTATTCGCAGGCGATCGCCTCGGCCCAGCGCTTCCTGGCCGTCCACCCTGGCAACCGCGACGCGCCCTATGCCTATTATCTGATCGGCCTGAGCTATTACGAGCAGATCGCCGACGTGACGCGCGACCAGAAGATCACTCAGCAGGCGCTCGATTCGCTGGGCGAGCTGACGCGGCGCTATCCGAACACCAAATATGCCGCCGATGCGCGGCTGAAGATGGACCTGGTCCGCGATCACCTGGCGGGCAAGGAAATGGAGATCGGCCGTTTCTATCAGACGCGCGGGCAGTGGCTGGCGGCGTCGGGCCGGTTCCGCTCGGTGGTGGAGCAATATCAGACGACCACCCATACGCCCGAGGCGCTGATGCGGCTGACCGAGACCTATCTCGCGCTCGGCCTGCCGGGCGAGGCGAACAAGTCCGCGGCGGTGCTGGGGGCGAACTACCCGCATACCGACTGGTACAAGCGCGCCTACGAACTGATGCAGGACAACCGCGACAAGCTCGCCAAGGCGCAGGTCCCGGCGAGCTGACGGGGAGCCGATGCGCACGGCTTCCGTTCTTCCTTCGTTCCTGCGATAAGGGCAGCGCATGCTGACTGCGCTTTCCATCCGCGACGTGGTGCTGATCGAGGCGCTGGACCTCGAGTTCGGCGCGGGGCTGGGCGTGCTCACCGGGGAAACCGGGGCGGGCAAGTCGATCCTGCTCGATGCGCTGGGGCTCGCGCTGGGCGCGCGGGCGGATAGCGGGCTGGTGCGGCAGGGGGCGAGCCAGGCGGTGGTTACCGCGAGCTTCGAGGCGCCTGCGCGCGACAGCGGCGTCGCCAATCTGATGGCGCAGAACGAACTCGAGATCGAGCCGGGCGAGCCGCTGCTGATCCGCCGCATCGTCAAGTCGGACGGCGGGAGCCGGGCCTTCGTCAACGATCAGCCGGCGTCGGCAGGGCTGCTGCGCGAACTGGCGCCGCATCTGGTGGAGATCCACGGCCAGCACGACGACCGCGGGCTGCTCAATCCCCGCGGGCATCGCGCATTGCTCGATGCGTTCGGGCGATTGGATTCGGGTCCGGTGGCGGTGGCGCATCGCGCGTGGCGCGAAGCGGAGGATGCGCTGGCGGTGGCGCGCGCCGAGCAGGACGCGGCCGAGCGTGATCGCGAATGGCTGGAGCACGCCGTCGCCGAATTGCGCGCGCTGGCGCCGGAGGAAGGCGAGGAGGAGCGGCTGGCGGAGCGCCGCGCGACGATGCAGCGCGGCGAGAAGATCGCGGGCGAGCTTCAGGCAATCGCCGAGCTGCTCGAAGGGTCCGAAGGCGGGCTGAGCCGTCTCCGCCAGGCCGCACGGATATTGGAGCGGATCGCGGAGGATCACGAGGCGCTGGCCGAGGCGCTCGCCGCGATCGACCGCGCAATCACCGAAGGCAACGAGGCGCAGGACCGTGTCGATGCGGCGGGCGAGGCGCTTGCCTTCGATCCCGCGGCGCTGGAGGCGGACGAGGCGCGGCTGTTCGAGCTGCGCGGGATTGCGCGGAAACACCGCATTCAGCCCGACGACCTACCGGCGCTGCTCGACGAGCTGGGCGCCCGGCTGGAGCGGGTCGAGAGCGGCGGAGCCGGGATCGCAGCGCTCGCGCAGGCGGTGGAGGAGGCGCACCGCGTGTACCGCGAGGCTGCGCATGCGCTTTCGGACGCGCGCAGCGCTGCGGCGGCGCGGCTCGATGCGGCGGTGGAGGCCGAGCTCAAGCCGCTCAAGCTGGATGCGGCGCGCTTCCGCACCACGGTCGAGCCGCTCGACGAGGGGCAATGGTCGCCGCAGGGCATGGACCGGGTGGAGTTCGAAGTCTCGACCAACCCGGGCGCGCCCTTCGCACCGCTGATCAAGATCGCCTCGGGCGGCGAGCTCTCGCGCTTCATCCTCGCGCTCAAAGTGGCGCTGGCGGAGGAAGGCGGCGCGCGCACCCTGATCTTCGACGAGATTGACCGCGGGGTGGGCGGCGCAGTGGCGAGCGCGATCGGCGAGCGGCTGGCGCGGCTCGCGGGCGACGCGCAGGTGCTGGTGGTGACGCACAGCCCGCAGGTGGCGGCGCGGGGGAGCCGGCATCTGCTGATCGCCAAGCGCCACGACGGGATCGTGACGCGCACCGGCGTGACTCCGCTGGATGCGGAGCAGCGGCGCGAGGAGATCGCGCGGATGCTCTCGGGCGCCGAGATCACGCCCGAGGCGAGGGCGCAGGCCGAGCGGCTGCTGGCGGCCTAAAGCCTCCGTTCGCCCTGAGCTTGTCGAAGGGCGCGTGCGGCGGGTGACGCGCTTGTGGCGGGGCGCCCTTCGACAAGCTCAGGGCGAACGGGGTTTGCGGCGGCGGCGCGAATCTGAACGAAGCTTTCGGACTTGCGACAATCCGCGACACAAAAGCGCATGGCCTGGGACAGGTTCGCGACAGGCGGCTCCCATAACGATGTTCGACCGCAGCCGCGGTTCAGTATCGAATGGGAGTTCGCCATGAAGAAGTTTGCTCTGCTCGTCGCCGGCCTCGGCATCGCTGCCGCGGCGCTTCCTGCCACCGCTGCCAGCGCGGCGCCTGCTCCGGCGCACGGCTATTACCAGTCGGGCTGGCAGAACATCAACGCGCGCCAGGCGCGGCTCGATGCGAAGATCGATCAGGGCATCCGCTCGGGTGCGCTGAGCCGCCGCGAGGCGAGCCGCCTGCGCAACGATTTCCGTGGTCTTGCCCGGCTGGAAGCGCAGTATCGCCACTCCGGCCGTGGCCTGAGCCTTGCCGAGCGCCGCGATCTCGATCGTCGCTTCGATCGGCTGGCGGCGCAGATCCGGGTCGAGAAGCGCGATTGGAACGGTCGCCGCGGGTAACCGCGAGGCTCGCTGACAAGCAGGGGCTCCGCTTTCGTGCGGGGCCCCTTTTGCTTGGGTGCCGATATTGCCGAGAGCGGGAGATGCTAGCTGACGCAGTACTCAGCTTTAATCCTCCCCCGCCAGGGGGAGGTGGCGCCGAAGGCGTCGGAGGGGGCGGATGCCAGAACGAGCGGGGTGCTTCCTCCCCCTCCGTCAGGCTTCGCCTGCCACCTCCCCCTGGCGGGGGAGGATTTAATGCTCGGCTTCGCTCCGGCGCCGAATTTCGATACTGCCTAGTCCTTGCTCGCGTAGCGCGCGCGGAAATCGTTTGCGAAGGCGGTCAGACGGCCCTCGCCGATCGCTGCGCGCAAATCCTGCATCAGCCGCTGGTAGAACCAGAGATTATGCTCGGTCATCAGCATCGCGCCGAGGATTTCGCCCGCGCGGACGAGGTGGTGGAGATAGGCGCGGCTGTACCCGGTGCAGGTGGGGCAGGGGCATTCGGGATCGAGCGGCCCCTGATCCTCGGCATGTTTGGCGTTGCGGATGTTGACCGGGCCGGTGCGGGTGAACGCCTGGCCGGTGCGTCCCGAGCGGGTGGGGAGGACGCAATCGAACATGTCGACGCCGCGCTCGACCGCGCCGACGATGTCGTCGGGCTTGCCTACGCCCATCAGGTAGCGCGGCCTGGCGGCGTCGAGTTGGCCGGGCGCATAGTCGAGCACGCCGAACATCGCTTCCTGGCCCTCGCCGACTGCGAGCCCGCCGATCGCATAGCCGTCGAAGCCGATGTCGAGCAGCGCGTCGGCCGATGCCTTACGGAGTCCTTCATCGAGCGCCCCCTGCTGGATGCCGAAGATCGCGTTGCTCGTGGCATGCTCGCCGCCCGCGTCGAAGCCGGCGCGGCTGCGCCTTGCCCAGCGCATCGAGCGCTCCATCGCCGCGGCCTGGACGTCGCGGGTCGAAGTGGTGGGGACGAGCTCGTCGAACGCCATGACGATATTCGACCCCAGCAGCCGCTGGATCTCCATCGAGCGTTCGGGGCTGAGCATGTGGCGCGTCCCGTCGAGGTGCGACTTGAAGACGATGCCCTCCTCGCTGCGCTTGGTCAGCTCGGACAGGCTCATCACCTGATAGCCGCCCGAATCAGTGAGGATCGGCCGGTCCCAGCCCATGAACTTGTGGAGCCCGCCCAGCCGGTGGACGCGCTCGGCGCCGGGGCGGAGCATCAGATGATAAGTGTTGCCTAGGATGATGTCGGCACCCGCGGCGCGCACGTCCTGCGGCTTGACTGCCTTGACGGTGGCGGCGGTGCCCACCGGCATGAAGGCGGGCGTGCGGATCTCGCCGCGCTGCATCGCGATCGTGCCGAGCCGCGCCTTGCCGTCGGTGGCATGGATGGTGAACTGGAAACGAGGTGCTGGCGTTGACATGGGGCATTGCCCTTTGCTGTTTCGCACGCCGGGCGCAAGCCTATCCTCCCGCCGGGTGGAGGCGGCGCGCGTAGCGCGACGGAGGGGGAGGACGCCATGACAGGCCGGCGTGCTTCCTCCCCCTCCCCCTGGCGGGGAGGATTAAGGAGAAAGATGGCGAACGAGACGACCGAGCAGCTGCGCGAGATGGCCGTGCACCGCGGGCTGCGGCTCGTCTCGTCGCGGCGCCGCAAGCCCGGCGGCGACTTCGGCAAATACGGGCTGCGCGAGCCCGGCGGCGATCCGGTGTTCGGGATGGAAGGCAAGACGCTCACCGCCAGTGCCGAGGAAGTCGAGGCGTATCTGCGGGATGCGATTCGCGCCACCTGGAGCAAGTCGGCAGGGTCGGTGAAAGCGCGGCCCAAGCCGAAGCCGAAGTCCGCGCCCAAGCCGAAACCCAAGCCCCGGCCCAAGCTGGAGATCGACAATCTGCTCGAGCGCCTGCCTGCTGCCAAACGCGACGAGGTCTTCACCGAGCTGCTCGCGCGGCCGGGGATACGGATCGAACGGATCTTGTCGCGCGGCCAGTCGACGCCCGAGGATGCACCGATGGTGCAGGACAGCGACGAATGGGTGCTGCTGCTCCAGGGCGCGGCGGGGATCCGAGTCGAGGATTCGCAGGAAGCGACGCTCGGCCCCGGCGACCATCTGTGGATCGGCCGCGGCCAGAAGCATTGGGTGACCTGGACCGCAAAGGATCGCCCGACCGTTTGGCTGGCAGTGCACCTGGAGCGCGGCTGAGCCGCGCATTGGCATTTGACTCATTCATATCCGAATGGTTATGGATCGATTCATAGCCACGGAGTTATTTGAGGCAATGGTCCAGGCCCATGACACGCTGTTCCGGACGCTCGCCGACCCCACGCGGCGGGCGATCTTCGAGCGGCTGTGCCGCGAGGGCGAGCAGACCGTCGCCGCGCTCACTGCCAAGGCAGGCGTGTCGCAGCCCGCGGTCTCGAAGCATCTGCTGGCGCTCAAACAGGCGGGGCTCGTGCGCGATCGGCCCGAGGGCCGCCAGACCCACTACAGCGCCCAGCGCAACGCGCTGGCGCCGCTGATCGACTGGACGAGCCGGATGACCGGCTTTTGGGAGGCGCGTTTCGACGACCTCGAGGACTTGTTGAAGAGGATGGACCAGTGAACCAGGCAGAGACCGAAACGCGCACCGCGATCGTCGAGCGCGAATTCCCGCACCCGCCCGAACGACTCTGGCGCGCGCTCACCCAGCCGCACCTGATCGAGGAGTGGCTGATGAAGAATGATTTCGTCCCCGCGGTGGGACATCGCTTCAAGCTCTCGGGCGAATGGGGCGGAGTGCTCGACTGCGAAGTGCTGGAGATCGAACCCAACCGGACGCTCTCCTACAGCTGGAATTTCGATCACGAGGATCCGGCGTACAATCTGGAGAGCGTGGTGACCTTCACGCTCGAGTCCACCGGCACGGGCACGCATCTGCGGGTGGAGCAGGCCGGGTTCCGGCCCGAGCAGAAGCAGGCGTTCGGCGGCGCGCAGGCCGGGTGGAAGGCGTTCCTGGGCAAGCTGGACGATTTGCTGGCGCGGATCGACTGACGCCTGTGGGCGGCTGAATGGGAGAGCGACATGGCAACCAACGAAGGCAAATCCCCGTCCGAGCTGATCGACGGACGGATCGCGGAACTGGGCGACTGGCGCGGCGAGACGCTGGCGCGGATTCGCGCGCTGATGAAGGAAGCCGTTCCCGACGTGGTGGAGGAATGGAAGTGGCGCGGGGTTCCGACCTGGTATCACAACGGCATCATCTCCACCGGCGAGACCTACAAGAAGGCAGTCAAGATGACCTTCGCCAAGGGCGCCGCGCTCGACGATCCGGCGGGATTGTTCAATTCGAGCCTGGAGGGCAATGTACGCCGCGCGATCGACTTCCACGAAGGTGACGCAATCGACGAGCCCGCGCTGAAGGCGCTGATCCGCGCCGCCGCCGCGCTCAACGAGGCTCCTGCCGGCGCGAAGCGCGCCCGCGCCAAGTGACGCTTGCTTGAAAAGGGGAACGCGCATGCACTGGAATGCCTGGATCCGTCAGGGTCATCGCTGGCTGGCGATCGCCTTCACGCTCGGCTTCGTCGCCAATCTCTTCGCGCTGGGGCAGCAGCCGGCGCCCGGCTGGGTCTATGCGCTCGTGCTGGTCCCGCTCTTCCTGCTGTTCGGGAGCGGGCTGTACCTGTTCGTGCTGCCCTATCTGGCACGCGGCGGCCGCGGTGCCGGCGCGAGGGAGTGATCGAGATGGCGAAGGCCAAGGACGCGCCCGAGTGGAAGGCGCCCGCCGAGGTGAAGCTGCTGTCGGGCGGCAATCCGCAGATCCCGAAGGGCGACGGCGATGCGCCGGTGCAGGCCTATATCGCCGCGATGCCGGGATGGAAGCGCGAGGCGGGGCGCCGGCTGGATACGCTCATCGAACGCGTCGTGCCGGATGTGCGCAAGGCGGTCCGGTGGAACTCGCCTTTCTATGGCACGGAAGGGAAGGGTTGGTTCCTCAGCTATCACTGCTTCGACAAGTACGTGAAGGTCACCTTCTTCCGCGGCACCGCGCTCGATCCGCTCCCGCCGGTGGAGTCCAAGGACCCGAACACGCGCTATTTCCACGTCTACGAGGACGAGCCGTTCGACGAGGCGCAGGTGACGAGCTGGATCCGGCAGGCGTCGGAACTGCCGGGGTGGGTTTTTTGAGGTGGGATCGGCGTCGATCAATCCTCCCCCGCTAGGGGGAGGTGGCGCCGAAGGCGTCGGAGGGGGCGGATGCCAGAACATTCCGGCGTGCTTCCTCCCCCTCCGTCATGCTCCGCATGACACCTCCCCCTGGCGGGGGAGGATTGATGGATGCGCAGCCTCAGGGCCTGTGCGCCCCCACATAGTCGAGGATGTCCTGCGGAGCGCGGAACAGCGCGTCGGGGCCGGCGGCGGCTAGCGCGGTCTCGCTCGCATAGCCCCAGAGAACCGATCCGGCGCGCATGCCCACTTCGCGCGCGGCGTCCACGTCGCGGGTCTCGTCGCCGATGGCCAGCGATTCGGCAGCAGGAATTGCCATGCGCTTCAACACCCGGCGGAACTTGGGCGCCTTGCCGAACAGCGACGAGCCGCACGCATAGAAGTCGATCCGCGCGGCGTGCTGCGGGCCCAGGATCGCGCGCGCATTGGCTTCGGAATTGGACGTCACCAGCGCGATCTTCACGCCCATCGCCGCGATCCGCTCGAGCAGGTCGGGCGTGCCGGGGAAGAGCTCGATCTGGTGCGCGTTGCGCCCGATCAGCTTGCGCAGATGGCGCGCGATCAGCGGCATCTTCCAGCGCGCGATGCCGAGATAGTTGATCACCTCGCGCGAGCTGCGGTGGCGCAGCATCTCCACTTCCTGCTGCGCAACGGTGCGGAAGCGGAAGCGGCGCGCGAGATCGTCCACCACCGACAGGAACCAGTCGCCGCTGTCCGAAAGCGTGCCGTCGAAGTCGAAGATCACGAGCCGGATCGGAACGGCGGCGCTCGCCGGCGCGATCGGCTCAGCCATGCGCGTGGCCGTGATCATGCCCATGGCCATGCCCGTTTCCGTGCATCCGGCATTCCGCGCCGTCGGCGACTTCGATCTGGACGGTGGTGTGGTCGATTCCGAAATCATGCGCCAACTGGTGCTGCAGGTCGAGCAGGAACGAATCGCCTGGATGGCCGCCGGGCATCACCAGATGCGCGGTGAGCGCGGCTTCGGTGGTGCTCATCGGCCAGATGTGGAGATCGTGGACGCGGGCGACTCCCGGCAGGTTCGCGAGCGTGTGCTCGACGGCATCGGCGTCGATCCCTTCGGGCACCGCCTGGAGCACCATGACGAGCGCCTCGCGCAGCAGCCCCCAGGTGCTCCACAGGATCACCGCGACGACGGCGAGGCTGATCGCCGGGTCGATCCAGAGCGCGCCCGTGAGCAGGATCGCTGCGCCGCCGATCACGACTGCCGCCGACACCGCCGCGTCGGCGGCCATGTGGAGGAAGGCGCCGCGGATGTTGACGTCGCCCTTGCGCCCGCGCGCGAAGAGCAAGGCGGTCGAGAGGTTCACGACGATGCCCATAGCCGCGACGATCATCACCGGCACGCCGGGGACGGCGGGCGGATCGGCGAGGCGACCGATCGCCTCCCAGCTGATCGCGCCAACCGCCATCAGCAGCAGCAGCCCGTTGATGAGCGCGGCCAGGATCGACGAGCCCCGCCAGCCATAAGTGAATCGCTTGGACGCGGGCCGCTTGGCGAGCTCCGCTCCCGCCCAGGCGACGAGCAGCCCGAGCACGTCCGACAGATTGTGGCCGGCATCGGCGAGCAGCGCGACCGAATCGGTGAGGAATCCGGCCGTGCCCTCGATCAGCACGAAGCCCAGATTGAGCGCGGTGCCGATCGCAAAAGCGCGGCCGAAATCGGCAGGGCCGTGGAGATGCTGGTGGTGGTCGTGACTCGCGGCCATCGGCGCGGTTTAAACGGCGAACGGCATGAGATGCTAGGCGTATCGGCATTCGATCTCATCGAGCGCGCAGGCAAACAAATATCTACTCGACTGCGGCGCAACGCCCAATCCTCCCCCGCCAGGGGGAGGTGTCATGCGCAGCATGACGGAGGGGGAGGTAGGCGACCCAATATCGACGTGCGTCCTCCCCCTCCGTCGCCTTCGGCGCCACCTCCCCCTGGCGGGGGAGGATTTGGGCTTGCGCGATCAGCGCCGGCGCAGGCGCGGCATGATCACCGGCGGGCGGACGGTGAGCAGTTCGCGGCGCACGAGCACGCCGTCCTTGTCGGTATCGAAGCGCGTGAAGAGCAGGGCGAAGCGATAGGCGAGCTCGTCGAAGCTCACCAGATTGTCGCCGTCGCGGTCGGTCTCGAAGGGGCTCGGCAGCGTGTTGCGATCGCCCATCCAGCGTTCGGACCAGTCGGAGAAGCTGATATAGCCGATCGCGCCCTTGCGCGCGGTGTCGATGCTGTCGAAGCTGCGACGCAGCCCGGCATCGAACTCGGCGCGGGTGACGCGGGCGTCGCCGTCCGCATCGAACGCGGCGATCATCACCGCCGCGGGCTCGGCCATCACCGTCACGGCAGGCTGGGCGACGGTGCTTTGCCCGATCGGATTGTTGCCGCCACCGCTGCCGGTGGGAATGGCCACGCGGTCCTGGGCGAAAGCGGGCGTTGCGATGGAGATTGCGAGCAACAGGAACAGGCGCATCGACGTCCTTTCGTCAGGGCAGCAGCAGGCTCGCGTCGCCATAGGAATAGAAGCGATAGTGTGTGGCAATCGCATGGCGGTACGCCGCCTGCATGCGATCGAGCCCCATCAGCGCCGAAACCAGCATGAACAGCGTCGAGCGCGGCAGGTGGAAGTTAGTGACCAGCCCGTCGATGCCCCTGAAGCGGTAGCCGGGGGTGATGAAGATCGCAGTGTCGCCTTCGAACGGGCGGATCACGCCGTCCTCGCCCGCGGCGCTCTCGATCAGGCGCAGGCTGGTGGTGCCGACTGCGATCACCCGGCCGCCCGCGACGCGCGCGGCGTTGAGCCGGTCGGCAGTCGCGGCATCGATGCGGCCCCATTCGGCGTGCATCTTGTGCTCGTCGGTGTCCTCGGCCTTGACCGGCAGGAAGGTGCCGGCGCCGACGTGGAGCGTCAGCGTCGCATGGCCGATGCCGGCGGCTTCGAGCGCGACGATAAGCCCAGGCGTGAAGTGGAGCGCGGCGGTGGGGGCGGCCACCGCGCCGGGCTCGGCCGCGAACATCGTCTGGTAATCGTCGGCATCGCGCGCATCGGTGGGGCGCTTGGAGGCGATATAAGGCGGCAGCGGCATCCGCCCGCAGCGCGCCAGCAGCAGCTCGACCGGTTCATCGCCGGCGAATTCGAGCGCGAAGCTGCCGTCCTCGGCACGGTCCGAGGCGATGGCAGTCACGCCTTCGCCGAAATCGATCGCGTCGCCGTCGCGCAGCCTCTTGGCGTTGCGGACGAAGGCGCGCCAGCGGCGCGGCCCTTCGCGCTTGTGGAGCGTGGCGCCGATCTTCGCCTCTCCCCGTGTCCCTTCGAGCTGGGCGGGGATCACGCGCGTGTCGTTGAAGACGAGCAGGTCTCCGGGGCGGAGATACTCCGGCAGGTCGCGCACAATGGCGTCGCGCGTCTCCGCTCCGTCAAGCACGAGCAGCCGGGCGGAATCGCGGGGTGCCGCCGGCCTGAGCGCGATTCGCTCGGCCGGCAGCTCGAAGTCGAAAAGATCGACGTCCACTTACTGGGGCAACGTGACCTTGGTCTCGCCCTCCGGCAGCGCGGGCGCGGCGGCCGGCGCCGGCTGATAGGGGGGCGGATTGTCGGCCGCGATATAGGCGTGGAGAATGCGAGTAGGATTGGCCGGCGGCTCGCCGCGCTCGATCTTGTCGACCCACTGCATGCCTTCGATCACGCGGCCGAACACCGTATAGTCGCGGTCGAAGCCGAGGCGCGGGCCGAACATGATGAAGAACTGGCTGTTGGCGCTGTTCGGGTCCTGGGTGCGCGCGGCCGAGACGGCGCCGCGCACGTGCGGCAGGTTGTTGAACTCGGCGGGCACGTCGGGAAGGTCCGACTCGCCGCGGCCGGTGCCGGTGGGATCACCGCCCTGCGCCATGTTCTCGCCGCCTTCGATCACGCGGTGGAAGACGGTGCCGTCGTAGAACTTCTTGCGGGTGAGCGTCTTCACCTGCTCGACCATCTTGGGCGCGACATCGGGGCGAAGCCGGATCGCGACGCGGCCGCCGGTGGAGAGATCGAGAATCCAGGTGTTCTCCGGGTCCGCGGCCGGGGTGACGGTGCTCGCGCGCTCGACCGCCTCGACGTTCTTGAACGGCTCGATCTCGGGCTTGGCCGCGGGTGCGCCCTGCGCCAGCGCGGGAACGGCAATCAGCATGGCGGCGACGGCAGCCACGGCAGAAACGAAACGCATCAACTTCCCCACTGGAAAACCCGGATTTGCCGCAGGTTTAGAGCATTCGAACTTGGCCGAAAAGGGGCGGCGGCGTTTCAGCTGCCCTTGCGGCCGATCTCACTCACGCGGCGCACCACATCGGCCTCGACCGCAGGCGTCACGAACTTGCGGATCGCCCCGCCGTAAAGCGCGATTTCCTTGACGAGACGGCTGGCGATCGGCTGGAGCGAGACGTCGGCCATCAGGAAGACCGTCTCGATCCGATCGTTGATCTGCTGGTTCATTCCCGCCATCTGATACTCATATTCGAAATCGGCGACCGCGCGCAGGCCGCGCACGATCATGTTCGCGCCCTCGCGCTCGGCAAAATCCATGAGGAGCGAATCGAAGCTGACGACGTGGATCTCCCCCGCCATGCCGGCGACCTCGCGCTTCACCATCTCCATCCGCTCCTCGACCGAGAACATCGGCGACTTGGAAGGATTGGTAGTGACGCCGATCACCAGCCGGTCGACGAGCTTGGCTCCTCGGCGGATGATATCCATGTGCCCCAGGGTGATGGGATCGAAGGTGCCGGGATAGACGCCGGTGCGGATGGTCATGTCAGCTGCAGCCCCACTCTTTGTCACCCCCGCGAAAGCGGGGGATGGGCAGAGCGCCATGCGCCCCGCGCATGGCTGAGATTGCCGGGGGCAATCTCACCTGCCCATCTCCCGCGCTTTCAGCACAATCAATGATTGATGTCGAAGAACAAGTCCCGCCAATCGGAATTCACGCTCTCGATCAGCTCGACCTTCCAGGCGCGGCGCCATTTCTTGATCGCCTTCTCGCGCGCGATCGCGGAGGTGATCTCGTCGTGCGGCTCGACATAGACCAGCTTCCAGATGTCGTGCTTGCGAGCGAAGCGGCTGCCGGTCTTGTCGCGGTGCTCGACGATACGGCGAGCGATGTCGTTGGTGACGCCGGTGTAGAGAGCTCCCAGCTTTCGATTGGCGATGATGTAGACATAGCCTCCCATCTCACTGCGGTATTTGCGGCGAGATCGGGAGATGGGCCCCCGCTTTCGCGGGGGTGACGAGGGGGATTGCTTCACCGGTCGCGCTCTAATGTGAAGCGGGCGATGTCGCGCAGCAGGTCGGCCTCGGCGCCATAGGCGTGGAGGTGGGCGATCGCCTGGTCGACGAGCAGCCCGGCCTGCTCGCGTGCGCGGTCGAGCCCGAGCAGGGTGAGAAAGGTTTGCTTGCCGCGGGCTTCGTCCTTGCGGAGCTTCTTGCCTGCGGTCGCCTCGTCCCCCTCGGCATCGAGGATGTCGTCGGCGATCTGGAAGGCGAGGCCGAGATCGCGGGCATAGCCGCGCAGCCCCTTGCGGCCTTCGGGCCCGACCCGGCCCAATATTGCGCCGCATTCGACTGCGCAGCCGATCAGCGCGCCGGTCTTCAACGCCTGGAGCCGAGTGACGGTGGGAAGGTCGAAGCTCGCCGCCTCCGCGGCCAGATCCATCATCTGCCCGCCCACCATGCCCGCGGCGCCGGCGGCATGGGCGAGCGCGCTCACCAGCTCGACGCGCACGAAGGGATCGGGGTGCGTCGCCTCGGCTGCGAGCAGCTCGAAGGCGAAGGTCTGCAGGCCGTCGCCGGCAAGGATCGCAGTCGCTTCGTCGAAGGCGCGGTGCACCGTGGGCTTGCCGCGCCGCATGTCGTCGTCGTCCATCGACGGCAGATCGTCGTGAATGAGCGAATAGACGTGGATGCACTCGATCGCGGTCGCCACCCGCGCGGCGCAGTTCCGGTCGACGCCGAACAGTCGTGCGGTGGCGAACACGAGCAGCGGCCGAAGCCGCTTGCCACCGCCGATCGCAGCGTGGCGCATCGCGCGATAGAGCTTCTCGCGCGGATCCTCGGGGACCGCCAGCAGCCGATCGAACTGCCGGTCGATCTCTCCCGCCACATCGCGCATCGCCGCCTCGAGCGGGAGAGAGGCGTCGGCCACGAGCCTCACCTCAACCGGCGTTGAAGGGCACGCTGCCCGTGGGACGGCCTTCGGCATCGGTGCGGATCGCCTCGATGCGCGCCTGGGCGGCATCGAGCCGCGCGGCGCATTGGCGGCGCAGCCGGTCGCCGCGCTCGTAGAGGTCGATCGCTTCCTGGAGCTGTGCCTCGCCACTCTCGAGCCGGCCGACGATTCGCTCGAGCTCCTTGAGCGCTTCTTCGAACGAGAGCTCCGAAATATCCGCTTCTTCTGCCATGCCGCCGCTATGCGGCAGGCGGGGGGCTCAAGGCAACCTGCTCCGATGGAATTGCGCGCGGGGCACCGGCACCCTAGCTCCCGCGTTGCCACGGCATCGAGGAGACCTCCGCATGTTCACCAGCATCAATCCTGCGACCGGCGAAACCCTGGAGCGGTACAAGGAGCTCGATGCGGATGGCGTCGAGATGGCGCTTTCGCGCGCGCAGGCGGCGTTCCAGTCGTGGCGCAACTCGCCGCTCGAGCAACGTACCGCGTTGCTGGCAGCGATCGCCGACCGGTGGGAGGCCGACAAGCGCCACCTCGCCGAGACGGCGGTCAGGGAAATGGGCAAGACGATCGCGGGCGCGATCGCCGAGGTGGAGAAGTGCATTACTGGCTTCCGCCACTATGCCGAGCACGGACCCCGCTATCTGGAGCCGACCCGTGTCGAGACCGCGAGCGGGCATGTCGAGGCGCGCTGGCTGCCGATGGGACCGGTGCTTGCGGTGATGCCGTGGAATTTTCCCTACTGGCAGGTGGTGCGTTTCCTGGCGCCCACGATCATGGCGGGCAATGTCGCGCTGCTGAAGCATGCGTCCAACGTACAGGGCTGCGCGGCGCTGATGCAGCAGCTGGCGAGCGCGGCGGGGGCGCCCGACGGGCTGTTCCAGAACCTCGCGGTCAAATCGGACAAGGTGGCCGACATCATCGCCGACAAGCGCGTGGTGGCAGTGACGCTCACCGGCAGCGAAGGGGCGGGATCGAAGGTCGCGCAGGCGGCGGGCCGCGCGCTCAAGAAGGTAGTGCTCGAACTCGGCGGATCGGACCCGCTGATCGTGATGCCCTCGGCCGATCTCGACAAGGCGGTGAAGACCGCGGTCACGGCACGCGTCCAGAATGCGGGGCAGAGCTGCATCTGCGCCAAGCGGATGATCGTGCACGCGGAGGTGTACGACGCATTCCTCGAGAAGTTCGAGGCCGGAATGAAAGCCCTGAAGATCGGCGATCCGATGGAGGACGGCGTGCAGATGGGCCCGCTCTCCAGCGTGGCGCAGCGCGACACGGTGCTGGAGCAGGTCGAGCGGGCCAAGGCGGCCGGTGCGCGGCTGCTTTCGGGTGCCGAGAAGATCGAGCGCGAAGGCGCGTGGATGACGGGGGGCGTGCTGGTCGATCTCGACCCGGAGAGCGATGTCGCCAAGGAAGAGATCTTCGGCCCGGTGGCGCTGGTCTACAAAGCCGCCGACATCGATGCGGCGATCGCGCTGGCCAACGACGTGCCCTATGGCCTGGGCTCGGCCGTGTGGACCGAGGACGAAGCCGAGATCGAGCGGTTCGCGCGCGACATCGAGTCGGGCATGACCGCAGTCAATTCGCTGCTCGCCTCCTCGCCCGAGGCGCCGTTCGGCGGCGTCAAGCTATCGGGCCACGGCCGCGAGCTGGGGCCGTGGGGAATGCACGAGTTCATGAACCTAAAGGCGGTGATGTTCGCGGGGAAGGGCGAGCGGACCGGGCCGGTGGCGGGGGATTGAGGCCCGCCTTATCCTCCCCCGCCAGGGGGAGGTGGCGCGCGAAGCGTGACGGAGGAGGCGGACGGCGATCCGCCATCGTCGTGCTTCCTCCCCCTCCGTCGCCTCCGGCGCCACCTCCCCCTGGCGGGGGAGGATAGGG
This sequence comes from Sphingomonas radicis, assembly GCF_051400635.1. NCBI lineage: Bacteria > Pseudomonadati > Pseudomonadota > Alphaproteobacteria > Sphingomonadales > Sphingomonadaceae > Sphingomonas > Sphingomonas radicis. The sequence goes on along the minus strand of NZ_JBLFFG010000003.1, from coordinate 124,797 downwards.
GGCCTACTTCCCTTCGATCCCCAGCAGCTCGATCTTGAAGAGCAAAGTGGCGCCGCCGGGGATTGGGCCCTTGCCCTCGGGGCCATAGGCAAGGTCGGCGGGGCTCGCGATCTCGATCGTGTCGCCCACGCCCATCACCGGCACCGCGAGCTGCCAGGCGGGGATCAGCGCGCCGAGCGGGAAGGTTGCGGGCTCGCCGCGGCTATAGGAGCTGTCGAACTCGGTGCCATCGATCAGCGTGCCGGCATAATGAAGCGTGACGACGTCCTCGACCGTCGGGTGCGCCCCCTTGCCATCGCCCTTTACGCGGCGCCAGCGCAGCCCGCCCGGGAGCGGCTGCCAGCCATCGGCCGGCTTGAGCTGCGCCAGCGCGAGCATCTGCCGGTTGTGCCAGGCGGCGTCCTGGGAGGGTTGCGCAGGGCTGGTCTGGCTGCCGCGGGCGATCGCCACGCCGGCGCCGCAGGCCAGTGCCACACCGGCCAGTAGAATGAGCTTGTTCCGTTGCACGCGATCCCTCCCGCAATTTGCTGGGTAGCCCAATCTCTGCAAAGCGGAGGGAGCGCAAGGGAGAACGGCAGAATGCGTCACTTTGGGTTTCTCATCGGCTCTCGTGTGCCCAACTAACGATGCTCGGCAATATTAAATCGATACCGAATTTTGGAAACGAACTGGAAATATTTGAAATCCTACCCCCATGCGCGAAGTGTTCGTGCATGATTGACTGGAATTCTGTGAGGCGTATTTCTTTCCATGCCGCAATTTTCGCGGAAGGAAAGGTGAAAGCAATGAGAAAGCTTGTTTTGCCTCTGCTAGCATCAACCGTGATCTTGAGTTCTCCTGTGACGGCATCGACTTCGTTGTCGATGAGTTCGGCTGCCTATGAGGAGGATCATCCCGCTCCGCCGTGGATAACCTATCCTGAATGCGAGGAGGCAGCGCGGCGCTTCGCGCGAAATCACTCCGGTACCACCTACGTCTGGGATCCCATGTACGTGTATTATTACTACACTTACTATACCGGCGACGAATCCGTCTTCGGGGCTCCGGGCTGCCCGCTCGTCGAATAACGCTGCGGCCCGGACGACGCCGGGCGGCGCCGCCGGCTACCAGGGTAGCCGGCGGATAGCAGATGTCACGGACCCGCGGCGGCTGGCGTTATCAGCGCGACTGTATTTCCGCGAGCAGGTCCTTGCGGCTGAGCTTGCCGATCATCGTCTTGGGCAGGCTCTCGCGTACCACCACTTCGGATACGCGCTCGTGCTTGCCGAGCTTGCCGTTGAGCCAGGTGCATATTTCCGGCCCGTTCGTATCGGCGCCTTCGTTGAGGGTCACATAGGCGTGGGGAAGCTCGCCGTGATAGGCATCGGGCAGCCCTATCACGAGCGCTTCCTTCACTGCCGGGTGCTGATAGAGCACGGCTTCGATCTGGCTCGGGAAGACCTTGAACCCGCCGACCGCGATCATGTCCTTGAGCCGGTCGACGATGCGGATATAGCCGTCCTCGTCGATCGTGCCGACATCGCCGGTGCGCAGCCAGTGCCTGCCCTGAGCGTCGCCGAAGGGGTCATCGACGAAGACAGCTTCGTCGGCGTCGGGGCGGTTCCAATAGCCCTTCATGATCTGCGGACCGGAGACGACGATCTCGCCGGGCTCGCCCTGCGGCGGCGGGCGCGTCGGGTCTTCTTTGTCGACCAGCCGCACGCGCGTGCCGACGATCGGCTGGCCGATCGTGCCCGATTTGTTGAGCCCCTCATAGGGATTGGTCGAGACCACGCCCGAGCTTTCGGACAGGCCGTATCCTTCGATAACCCGCGCGCCGGTGATCGACTCCCAATTCTCCTTGAGCGCGGCGGGAAGCGGCGCTCCGCCCGAGATGCAGAAGCGCAGCGAGCTGAAATCGTCCGGCTTCATCCCCGGCGCGTCGAGCAGCGCCTGGTACATGGTCGGCACGCCCGGCATTGCGCGCGGGCGGGTGCGGCGCAGCTCGGCGATGGCCTGCTTGGCGTTGAACCGCGGCAGCATCACGATCTCGCCGCCGGTGATCACGGTGCGGTTGAGCACGCAGGTGTTGGCGAAGACGTGGAAGAAGGGGAGCACGCCCAGGATCCGATCCGTGACCTGGCCCATTTCGGGATCAAGCATCGCGACCTGGCGGGCATTGGCGGACAGATTCTGGTGGGTGAGCATCGCGCCCTTGGGCGTGCCGGTGGTGCCGCCGGTATATTGAATCAGCGCGAGATCCTGCTCGGGATCGAGCGCGATATCCTCGCACGCGCCGTCATTGGCGATCAGCTGCGAGAAGGCGGAGACGCGTGGGTCGTGCGGGCGCGGAGTAACTTCGCTGCCGCGGAACAGGCGGTAGAAGAGCGACTTGGCGGGCGGCAGTGCTCCCGCGACCGATCCCACGACCAGCCGCTCGAGCGCGCTCTGCTCGAGCACCTTGAGCGCCGTGGGGAGCAGCGCAGTGGCGGAGAGAGTGAAGAGCAGCCGCGTGCCCGAATCCTCTACCTGTGCGGCAAGCTCGTCGACCGTGTAGAGCGGCGAGAAATTGACGACCGTCGCGCCCAGCTTGAGGATGCCGTAATAGGCCGCGACATAGTGCGGCACGTTGGGCAGGAAGAGCCCGATCCGGTCGCCGCGGCTATAGCCGAGCGCCTTGAGCCCGCAGGCGACGCGATGCGCGCCGTTCAGCGTCTCGCCATAGCTGTATCTGCGACCCATGAAATCGAGCAGCGGTGCCTGCGGATGCGCGCGGGCGCTCTCCTCGAACAGCTGGACCATGGTGGCCGGCGGGAAACTCTGGTCCCAGGGTCCCGGGTGCCGATAGGCAGTGCGCCAGACGTGTTCGGGGTCACTCATTGACACGAGTGTAAGCGGCCTGTCTCCACCGTCAACGGGCCAGGCGCTTGCTCCAGGTCACCAGCACCGAGACAGCGAAGATCCCGACGTCGACGGCCGCCTGCATCCGCTGCGGCGCGCGATCGCCGCTCTGGTGCGCGAGGATGCGGATGTCGGCGCGCGGCGGGGAGGAGGAGAGGGCTGTCAGCGCGAGGAGCGCCGTGGCGCCGATCAGCATCGCCTGTCTGGATCTACGCATCGAACTCCCTCCAGGCCTGATCCTACGCCCTGGGGCGGCTGCCAGCAAGCGGATCGCGCGGGTCTCGGCCGCGCAATGGAAAACAATCGGAAACGGGATCGTCCTTTCCCGGACGCGACTGCGCGGCTAGGAGCCGTCACCATCGGACGGGAAGGGATCGAATGCAGGAACGCGCCGCGGTGGCGGGGACGGGTAGCGGCACGGAAGCGCGGCTGGAAGTGGTCGACGTGGTGCGCGGCTTCGCGCTGATGGCGCTGTTCCTGGTCCATATGATCGAAAGCTACGAGCTCTACTGGTTCAAGCCGCTGCCGGGCCCGATCGCCGACACGGTCTATCTGCTGTTCATGGGCAAGAGCTTCTCGCTGCTCGCGCTGTGCTTCGGCTTCAGCTTCTTCATCCTGATGGATCGCGCCGCGCAGCGCGGGACCGATTTCTCGCGACGGTTTGCGTGGCGGCTGCTGATCCTGGAGGCGATCGGCCTCGTGCATTCGATCATCTACCGCGGCGACATCATCCAGCTGCTGGCAGGTGTGGGATTCCTGCTGCTCCTCGCGCACCGGGTGCGCAGCAATCGCATGCTGGTGGCGGCGGCGGCCTTCTGCTTCGCCAGCCCGGTGCTTCTCGCGCAGCTCTTCGCCGCGATGACCGGGAACGGATGGGCGACGCAGCCGCCGAACCATTGGAACGATCCGGCGATGCAGGTCTATCTGCACGGCACGCTGGGCGAATATCTGCGCGTCAATCTGTGGCAGGGGCAGATCCCCAAATGGTGGTTCATGCTCGAATCGGGGCGCATGCTGCAGATCCTGGGCCTCTATCTGATCGGAATGGTGTTCGGGCGGATCGGCTTCTTCGCGCGGCTGGGCGATTTCGCGCGCGAGCGGTGGATTGCGTTCGGCGTCGCGGGCGCGGTGGCGCTGCTCCTCTATTTCTATCGCGACGGCCTGTCCGCATGGTTCGCCGCACAGGAGCATGGCGCAGCCGCCGACCGGCTGTTCGGCATGCTGATCGGAAGCTGGTTCGAGCTTTCGGGCACCTGCTTGTGGCTGCTGGTGCTGTGCGCGCTCTGGCAGACCGGCGCCCGGGCGCTGCTCCGGCCGCTCGCGGGCGCGGGCCGGCTGACGCTCACCTTCTACATTCTCCAATCAATCGTCTTCGTGCCGATCTTCTACGGATTCGGGCTCGGATTGTGGGACGACTGGAGCCAGGCGACGCGCCTGTGGGTGGGGCTGGGAGCGATCGCCGCGCAATTGGCGGCCGCCCATCTGTGGCTGCGCCATTTCCGCTACGGCCCGATCGAATGGGCATGGCGCGTGCTGACCTATTGGGGACGCGACATACCGTTCCGGAGGGAAGCGCCCGGGCGCGCGACCGGCTGAGCAGCGCCTGTGCGTTTGCAATCGATAGGGGCGCAAAAAAGAAACGGGCCCGGAGTTACCGGGCCCGTCGCTTTACCACTCGGCATTGCGCCTATTTGGCGTCGATCTTCTCGGGCCGCTTGCCGCCGCCCTTCTTGGGCTTCTTCGGTGCAGCCGGGGTGATCTCAAAGACGAGCGCGCCGTCCTTGAGCTTCACATTGACCTCGCCGCCGTGGAGGAGCTTGCCGAACAACAGCTCCTCGGCGAGCGGCTGCTTGATCTTCTCCTGGATCAGGCGGCCCATCGGGCGCGCGCCATAGAGCTTGTCGTAGCCGCGCTCGGTGAGCCACGCCTTGGACTCGTCGTCCAGCTGGATGTGGACGCCGCGGTCCGCCAGCTGCAATTCGAGCTGGAGGATGAACTTGTCCACCACGCGCGCGACGACTGCCGGCGGGAGATAGTCGAACGGCACGATCGCATCGAGGCGATTTCGGAATTCAGGGGTGAAGAGCTTCTTCACCGCTTCTTCCTGGACGTCCTCGCGGCTGCTCTCGCCGAAGCCGATCGACTCCTTGGCCATGTCCGACGCGCCGGCATTGGTGGTCATGATCAGGATCGTGTTCCTGAAATCGACCGTCTTGCCGTGGTGATCGGTGAGCTTGCCGTTGTCCATCACCTGCAACAGGATGTTGAACAGGTCCGGATGCGCCTTCTCGATCTCGTCGAGCAGCAGCACCGAATGCGGCTGCTGGTCGACTGCGTCGGTGAGCAGCCCGCCCTGATCATAGCCGACATAGCCCGGAGGTGCGCCGATCAGCCGCGAGACGCTGTGCCGCTCCATATACTCCGACATGTCGAAGCGCTGGAGCGGGATGCCCAGGATCTCGGCGAGCTGGCGCGCGACTTCGGTCTTGCCGACGCCGGTGGGGCCGCTGAACAGATAGTTGCCGATCGGCTTGTCGGGATCGCGCAGCCCCGCACGGCTGAGCTTGATCGCCGAGGCGAGCACTTCGATCGCCTTGTCCTGGCCGAACACGACGCGCTTGAGATCGGTCTCGAGATTGGCGAGCACGCGCGTGTCGTCGGTCGAGACCGACTTGGCCGGGATGCGCGCCATCGTGGCGATCACGGCCTCGATCTCCTTGGGCGTGATCGTCTTCTTGCGCTTGGACGGGGCGACCAGCATCTGCATCGCGCCGACTTCGTCGATCACGTCGATCGCCTTGTCGGGCAGCTTGCGGTCGTTGATGTAGCGCGCGCTGAGCTCCACCGCCGACTTGATCGCGTCGGGCGTGTATTTGACGTTGTGGTGCCCCTCGAACGCCGAGCGCAGGCCGGCGATGATCTTGATCGTATCCTCGATCGTCGGCTCGTTGACGTCGATCTTCTGGAAGCGCCGGAGCAGCGCCCGGTCCTTCTCGAAGTGGTTGCGGAACTCCTTGTAGGTAGTCGACCCGATGCAGCGGATCGTGCCGCCCGACAGCGCCGGCTTGAGCAGGTTCGACGCGTCCATCGCGCCGCCGCTGGTCGCGCCCGCGCCGATCACGGTGTGGATCTCGTCGATGAAGAGCACCGCATGGGGCAGCTTCTCGAGCTCGTTGACGACCTGCTTCAGCCGCTCCTCGAAATCGCCGCGATAGCGCGTCCCGGCGAGCAGCGCGCCCATGTCGAGCGAATAGATCACCGCTTCTTTGAGCACGTCGGGCACGTCGCCTTCGACGATCTTGCGCGCGAGGCCCTCGGCGATGGCGGTCTTGCCGACGCCGGGATCACCCACATAGAGCGGGTTGTTCTTCGAGCGGCGGCAGAGAATCTGGACGGTGCGGTCGACCTCGGGCCCGCGGCCGATCAGCGGATCGACCTTGCCGGCCCTGGCCTTCTCGTTGAGGTCGACGGTGAACTGCTTGAGCGCGGACTCGCCCTTGCCGGGCTTGGCCTCGCCCTTGGCGGACTTGTCCTCGTCGGCACCCTTGGGCGGGGCAGCCTCGGTCGCAGCGGCGCCCTTGCCGACGCCGTGGCTGATGTAGCTCACGGCATCGAGCCGGCTCATGTCCTGCTGCTGGAGGAAATAGACGGCATAGCTCTCGCGCTCGCTGAACAGCGCGACGAGCACGTTGGCGCCGGTCACTTCGTCGCGGCCCGAAGACTGGACGTGCAGGATCGCGCGCTGGACGACGCGCTGGAAGCCGCTGGTGGGCGAGGGATCGGTGGCCTGCTCGACCTTCAGCGCTTCGAGCTCGGTATCGAGATAATGGCCGACGGTGTTCTTGAGCTCGCCGAGATCGACGCCGCACGCGCTCATCACTTTCGACGCATGCTCGTCGTCGACGAGCGCGAGCAGCAGATGCTCGAGCGTCGCATATTCGTGGCGGCGCGAGGATGCGGCTTCGAGCGCCTTGTGCAGAGTGGTTTCGAGGGCGGAGGCGAAACTAGGCATTCGGATACAACTCCACTCGGGCCGACAGGATACACGGCCCGTTTCCCATTATGTCGGGATGGCTGAGCCTCGCATCAAGCGCACTGGCTCCGCACCGGAGTTGATTGGCGTGTTTGCCCGGCTCCGGTGCCGTCACGCTCATCTCTTGAATAGAGCGTCTGCGCTTGCGCGGTGATTAATGGCGCGGTTTATTTTTGCCCGACTTCGCTCGATCTCGGCTTCCAGCGCGGCAACGCGCTCCTGCAGTTCCTCCACCGAAAACGGATCGAGATCCTGCCGCGCGAGCTGGAGAAGCAAGTCGTCCTTGCGACGCGGAAGATTTTCGTCGGCGTCCATCACCTGCAGAACGTTGACCCTGCCACAGGCGATGTCAATAACGCCGGGCCGATGCCGTTCCCGAAAGCGACGACCCGATGCGCGTGCCCGAAATGATGACCGCAATCGATCCGGAGACTTCGGGAGGGCCGGAGGTGCTCGTGCCCGTCGAGCGCCCGGTGCCGCAGCCCGCGCCGGACGAGGTGCTGATCCGTGTCGCCGCGGCAGGGGTGAATCGCCCCGACGTGATGCAGCGGCTGGGCCTCTATCCGCCGCCGCCCGGCGCGCCGAAGATCCCGGGACTCGAAGTCGCGGGGACGATCGTGGCGGTGGGCGAGGAGCTTCCCGACGCGCTGATCGGGCAGCCGGTATGCGCGCTGGTCGCAGGCGGCGGCTATGCCGAATATGCCGTCGCGCCTTATGGCACCTGCCTGCCGGTGCCCGAGTCGCTCTCGATGATCGAAGCGGCCGCCATCCCCGAGACGTTGTTCACCGTGTGGACCAACGTGTTCGAGCGCGCCTATGCGGCAGAAGGCGACTGGCTGCTCGTCCACGGCGGCACCAGCGGGATCGGGATGACCGCGATCACGCTCGGGCGGCTGTTCAAGCTCAACGTGGTGGTGACCGCGGGCTCGGCCGCGAAATGCGCGGCAGCGCGCGAAGCTGGTGCCGCCGAAGCGATCGATTATCGCGCCGAGGATTTCGTCGCGCGGGTGAAGGAGATCACCGGCGGCCACGGCGTGGACATCGTGCTCGACATGGTGGGCGGCGACTATGTGCCGCGCAACCTGGAGTGCCTGGCCGAGGAAGGGCGCCATGTATCGATCGCGGTGCAGCGCGGCGCGCAGGCGGAGGTGCCGATCTGGCAGGTGATGCGCAAGCGGCTGGTGCTGACCGGATCGACGCTCCGCCCGCGCGACACGGCGTTCAAGAGCCTTGTCGCCGACGAGCTTCACCGCTCGGTCTGGCCGCATGTGAACGAAGGCCGGTTCCGGCCGGTGATCGATTCGACCTATCCGCTCGCCCGCGCCGCCGATGCGCACCGCCGGATGGAATCGGGCGAGCATATCGGCAAGATCGTGCTGACGCTGGAGGGCTAGGGTCTATCTCGCCGAGAGGGAAACACCGTTCGCCCTGAGCCTGTCGAAGGGCGCTTTCCAACCGCCTTCGCTCGTGGATGGCCGCCCTTCGACAAGCTCAGGGCGAACGGTGATGGCCCAGTTTGACGAGGGCAGATCTTAGCCTGCCTTGCGGAGCGCAGGGCGCGCGAGGCGATGTGCGGCGGCGGGCAGAAATTCGGCTTCCTCCCAGTCGCCGCGCGTCTTCATGCGCTCCAGCAGCCGCCGGGTGCCCGCGAGATAACCGGCCGGATCGGCCTCGATCGCGTTCGTCGTCCAGCGCCCGATATGGCCGCTACTTTCCTGCCGCATCGCGAGCAGATCGCTGGTGTAGCGCCGGGCGATCGCCTGGTCGGCGGGGTCTGGGCTTGCCGTGAGCGGGGCGAGCGCGATCCGCGCCTCGTGCGCCATGTGGCGCAGCACTGCCTGCGACAGTCGGCGGCGCGCCGCGACGATCGCGCAGACCTGCAGCGGCTCCGCGGCCACGGCTTCGACCAGCTCGTCCCCGAGGCGATAGAGTTCGCGATGTTCGTCGTAGAGCTGCTGCAGTTCCACCGGCTTTCCCTTCACGATCATTATAGAGTGCGGGGGCGAGAGGTCGGGCATAAGCCGGCCTTATGCGTCGGCGCGCGCGATTGATTTGACGGCGGGCGCAGCTGGCGGAAAGGGAGCCGCGATCACGAGAAAGGGGAGTGCCGCAAATGGAACCGCTGATCCTTCACGAATATGCGCCGTCGGGGAACTGCTACAAGATCCGGCTGACCGCGGCGCATGTCGGGGTGCCGCTCGAACGGCGGCAATACGACATATTGAAAGGCGAGACGCGCACCCCCGAGTTCCTGTCGCAAGTGAACGCCAACGGCCGCATTCCCGTGCTCCAGCTGGGCGAGCGCTTCCTGCCCGAGAGCAATGCCGCGGCCTTCTATCTCGCGGACGGCAGCCCGCTGGTGCCCGAAGACCGGTTTGCGCGGGCCGACATGCTGCACTGGCTGTTCTGGGAACAATATAATCACGAGCCCAACATCGCGACCGTGCGATTCTGGCGGACGCTGGTGGGCGAGGACCGGCTGAACGACCTCCAGCGCGCGCAGCTTCCCGCCAAGATCGCCGGCGGCGAAGCGGCGCTGGCGCTGATGGACGCGCACTTCGCGCGGCAGCCGTATCTGGTGGCGGGCGGGTTCACGCTCGCCGACATCCTGCTCTATGCCTATACGCATGTGGCCGAAGAGGGCGGGTTCGCCCTCGCGCCCTACCGCCACGTGCGGGAGTGGATCGACCGCGTCGCTGCCCAGCCCGGGCATATCGCCATCACCGATTAGCACCGACTTCGCCAATCCTCCCCCGCCAGGGGGAGGGTGGCGCCGAAGGCGATGGAGGGGGAGGAAGCACGTCGGCTGGCAGGTTCTGGAATCCACCCCCTCCGTCAGCCTGCGGCTGACACCTCCCCCTAGCGGAGGATTGGGAGGATTCGGAGGATCGGCCCGCGATCCGTTGATTTCCGTAGTGATACGGAAGCTGCCGCGATTCCAGTTGTAACATTCCCCCGCCATAGGGCGCTCAGTCTCCACGCGGGGGAATGATCATGGCAACGATCACCAGGCTTCCGTTCGACGCTGCGCATCTCGCCGATTTCCACGCCACCCAGCCGGCAATTCCGGAGCGGGTGGTGGGCGGTCGGCGCCAATATCGTACGATCTGGATCTCGGACGTCCACCTAGGCACCCGCGGCTGCAACGCCGAGATGCTCATCGACTTCCTCGACCATGTCGACAGCGAGAAGATGTATCTCGTCGGCGACATCATCGATGGCTGGGCGCTCAAGAAGCGCTTCTACTGGCCGGCGGCGCACAACGACATCGTCTGGCGCGTGCTCAAGCGTGCCAAGCGCGGCACCGACGTCGTCTATGTCCCCGGCAACCACGACGAGATGTTCCGCCAGTTCACCGGGCTGGATTTCGGCGGGGTTCGGATCAAGCGCCAGGATATCCACGAGACCGCCGACGGGCGCCGCCTGCTGGTGCTCCACGGCGACGAGTTCGACGCGATCACGCTCTCGCATCGCTGGCTCGCGCACCTGGGCGACGCCGCCTACGAAGGGATGATGGCGCTCAACCGCTGGCTGAACCGGGTGCGGCGGATATTCAACCTGCCCTATTGGTCGCTCAGCAAATACGCCAAGCAGAAGGTGAAGAACGCAGTCTCGTTCATCTCGAAGTTCGAGGAAGTGGTCGCGCACGAGGCTGCGCACCGCAATATCGACGGCGTCGTCGCCGGCCATATCCACAAGGCGGAGATGCGCGAGATCGAGGGTGTGCAATATTACAACGACGGCGATTGGGTTGAGGGTTGCACCGCGCTCGTCGAGCATTACGACGGTACCATGGAAATTCTCCATTGGGCCGACGAGATAGCGGCGCGCGATGCGCCCGAATCCGGGGCCAGACTAGAGGCGGCGTGACGGCGGCACCGGAGGCCGGCGAAGTGCGCATCGCAATCGTGACCGATGCCTGGGAGCCCCAGGTCAACGGCGTCGTCCGCACGCTCCAGTCCGTCCGCCGCGTGCTGGAAGCCCAGGGGCACGTCGTGAAGGTGATCTCGCCCGATCTCTTCTATTCGCTGCCGTGCCCCACCTATCCCGAGATCCGGCTGGCGCTCGCGCGCGTCGCGCAGGTGGGCGCGATGCTCGAGGAGTTCCGCCCCAATGCGATCCATCTGGCGACCGAAGGGCCGCTGTGCGTCGCCGCGCGGCGCTGGTGCATCCGCCACGACCGGCCCTTCACCACCGCCTATCACACCCAGTTCCCGGACTATGTCTCGGCGCGCTCGGGCGTGCCGGCGGAGTGGATCTGGCGCTACATCCGCTGGTTCCATGCGCCGAGCCAGGCGATCCTCGCCTCCACCCCCTCGATCCGCCAGTCGCTGATCGCGCATGGCCTCACCAAGGTGAAGCACTGGGGTAGGGGCGTGGACCTGAGCAATTTCCGTCCCGGTCTCGCCCCGCATCCGGTGATGGCCGAACTGGCGGGTCCGGTGCAGCTCTATGTCGGCCGCGTTGCGGTCGAGAAGAATATCGAGGCGTTCCTCAAGACCACGCACCCGGGCACCAAGGTGGTGGTGGGCGACGGCCCCGCGCGGGGAGCTCTGGAGGCGCGCTTTCCCGAGGCGAAGTTCCTGGGGCCGATGTTCGGCGCCGATCTGGCCGCGGCCTACAACGCCGCCGACGTGTTCGCCTTTCCCAGCAAGACCGACACCTTCGGGCTGGTGATGATCGAGGCGCTGGCGTGCGGCGTGCCGGTGGCGGGCTATCCGGTGACCGGACCGATTGACGTGCTGACGCCCGAGGTGGGGGCGACCGACGAGGATCTGACGGCGGCGATCGGCCGGGCGCTGACCAAGGACCCCAGGGCCTGCGCCGCCTATGGCCGCAGCTTCACCTGGGAAGCCAGCGCGCGCCAGTTCCTCAACGCGCTATGGCCGATGGAAGACCAGGATCAGGCCGCCTGAGTCTGACGGAGTCCTCTGATCGTCACCCCCCGCTTTCGCGGGGTGACCGAGTGGATTCGGCGGTCGTCGAATTGCCGATTGGCAGCGCCGGCGGGAATTGCGACCTTGCCCTTCGGGGCATCCCGCACTAAGTCGGGACCGTGACCGGCCGCCCGTGATGGGCGGCCCTTATTGTTTCTGGAGACTTCGACCGTGGCCCAGCCGCTGATGCCGCATGCGACCGCTTCCTGGCTGGTCGACAACACTTCGCTCTCGTTCGAGCAGATCGCCGACTTCTGCGGGCTGCACATCCTGGAAGTGCAGGCGATTGCCGACGACACTGCCACGACCAAGCTGACGGGGCGCGATCCGGTGCGCGCGCATGAACTCACCATGGAGGAGATCGAGAAGGGCCAGAAGGACCCGGACTATCGCCTCAAGATCCTCAAGGGCCCCGACCAGGTCCGCCGCACCAAGGGGCCGCGCTACACGCCGGTCTCCAAGCGCCAGGACAAGCCGGACGGTATCGCCTGGATCCTGCGCAACCATCCGGAAATCTCGGACGGCGCGATCGGCAAGCTGATCGGCACCACCCGCACCACCATCGCCGCGATCCGCGATCGCAGCCACTGGAACATCGCCAACATCACGCCCAAGGACCCGGTGACTCTGGGCCTGTGCTCGCAGCGCGAGCTCGACGCGCTGGTCGCCAAGGCTGCCAAGGCGGCGGGTGTCGAGGCACCGACGGACACGCGGCTGGAGGGCGACCGCGAGGCGCTGATCGAGCAGCTCCGCGCCGAGCGCGACGCGCACAGCCGAGAGGCGGAAGAGGGCGAAGAGGAAGCCGCGCCCGTCGAGCACACCGCCGAGACTTTGTTCAAGCATTGATCCGCGAGCCCCGCGCATGACGCGGGGCCGCGACCTGTGTAGCTTCGCGCCTTACGACTCGGCACGTGCCGGGCGACGAGGGAGGAGCGCGCATGTGTGACGAACTTACCGACGCCGACAACGAACGGTTCCTCGGCGAAGCGCTGTCGCGCCGGGCCTTCGGAGCCGCAACCGCGGCTGCCGGCATCGGGCTGATGCTGCCGATTCCCGCCAACGCGCTGCCGGTAAAGGGGCAGGACGTCACGATCCGTACGCCGGACGGCGTTGCCGACGCCTATTTCGTGGCGCCTGGCGAGGGCAAGCACCCCGCAGTGCTCGTCTGGCCCGACATCATGGGACTGCGCCCCGCGTTCCGCCAGATGGCCGATCGGCTCGCACAGTCGGGCTATGCGGTGCTCACCGTCAATCCCTTCTACCGCTCCGCCAAGCCGCCCTACACCGGGCCGGGAGAGGACCCGGCGAAGGTGCGCGACCGCGCCTTCGAGTACCGCAAGCTGCTGACTTCGGAAGCGACACTTCGCGATGCCGGGGCATTTATCGCCTTCCTCGACGAACAGAAGGAAGTGGACCAGAAGCGCGGGATCGGCACCACCGGCTATTGCATGGGCGGGCCGATGGTGATGCTCACCGCCGCGGGCTCTCCGGCGCGGGTGCGCGCGGGCGCGACCTTCCACGGCGGCGGGATGGCGACCGAGGAGATGCTGGCGCGTATCCCGCAGATGAAGGCGAGCTACCTGGTCGCGATCGCAGCGAACGACGATGCACGCGCTCCCGCCGACAAGGACAAGCTGCGCGAAGCATTCGCCGCTGCGAAGCTGCCCGCGGAGATCGAAGTCTATCCGGACACGCTCCACGGCTGGTGCCCGCCGGACAGCCCGGTCTACAACCAGCCCCAGGCGGAGCGCGCGTGGGCGCGGCTGCTCCATCTGTTCGAAACGGCGCTTTAACGAAACCCCGTGGCACTTGACCACGGGGCTGGGGCGTGTTCACATAATGTTCTAGCCGGCGCGAGTCGCTGAGGGGAGTGACGTCATGACGGACGAGCTGGTTTTCTACACCAATCCCATGTCACGCGGCCGCATCGCGCGGTGGATGCTCGAGGAGACGGGCGCCGACTATCGGATCGAAGTGCTCGACTATGCCTCGACGATGAAGGGCGATGCCTATCTTGCGATCAATCCGATGGGGAAGGTGCCGGCGATCGTCCACAAGGGGCATGTTGTCACCGAATGCGCGGCGATCTGCGCCTATCTGGCCGATGCCTTTCCCGAGGCCGAACTGGCGCCGCGGCCGGAGGAGCGGGCCGACTATTATCGCTGGATGTTCTTCGCGGCGGGGCCGCTCGAACATGCGATCACCAATAATTTCGCCAAATTCGTTCCTTCGGCCGAGCAGGGGCGGATGTTCGGCTATGGCTGCTATGACCAGGCGGTGGACGTGATTGAGCAGGCAGTGCGCGCGCATCCCTATATCGCCGGCGACCGCTTCACCGCGGCGGACGTCTATGTCGGATCGCAGGTCGGCTGGGGCGTGCAGTTCGGCACGCTGCCCAAGCGCGACGCCTTCGTCGATTATTTCGCTCGGCTGAGCAGCCGCGATGCGGCCAGGCGCGCCGACGAGAAGGACAATGCGCTGATGCCGGCGCAGGAGCCGGCCTGATCCGCGTCAGGGCGCTATCGCGTACCGGGCATGGACGCGCGCGCGCGTCTCGATCGGGCGCGGCGAAACATTGATCGCGACCGGCGGTGGCGGCGCGGCGGCGGCGAGCGATACGCCCGGTATCGATTCGATATCGGCGTTGACCACCATATCGGGACCGGCGGCCTGATCGTTGAGCGTGAGCAGCGGCCCGAGCTTCACATTGGCGCCCGCTGCCATCGCCTGTGCTTTCGCTTGCGCATCGGCGATCGCGGCCGTGGTCGCGCGGCGCTGGGCCTCCTCCGGATCGCTGAGGAAGAAATTCTGCAGCCGCGCGTCGCGCGCACCCAATCGTGCCGCCAAGCCCGCCGCAGTGCCAGCCTTGTCGACGGCCGCCGTTTGCACCGTCCCCTGAAGCGTGGCGACATAGCCGGTCACGGCGCAGGCGCCGGTGCTCAGGCGCGGGCGGTTGTTGTAGTTGCCCGGCCCGTCGCACGCGGGCTCGCGCGTCTCGATCACGCTCACTTCGCCCGAGGTCAATTGAGTGTCGCGCCCAAGCAGGCCGGCAAGCCCTCCCGCGATTGCTTTCTGCTTGGCGGCTAGCGCCTCGCTCGCCTCGTCGGCGGTCTTGCCCTCGCCGGTCACCCAGTAGACGAGGTTGGCCTTGTCCGGTTTGGTGGAGACTGTCGCGGTTCCCACCACCTGGATAAAGGGGATGGGATTGGGTCGCTCCTGCGCCAGTGCGGATGCCGGCAGCAGCGTGACGATCATCGCGGCGATCATGCGCATAATTCCCCCCAATATCTGGAGGTCAGGCTATGCGGTCATCATGACGACGTAAAGGCTGCCGATCAGGCTGAGCGGGGCAGGCGCTTCATCCGCTCGGGCAGCTCGGCCATCACACGCCGGCGATCTTCGGGATCGGTGGCGCCCCAGCGGACGATCTCGTCGATCGTGCGGCCGCAGCCGATGCACCAGCCGGTGCCGGGATCGATGCGGCAGACGTCGATGCACGGAGAGGGAATGCGGCCGGCGTCGTCCATGGCCGCGGCTGCCGGGTTCAGGCCTCGATAGTGTAGTTGAGGAAGTCGGGCATCGGCCCGTTCCAGCCGTCGTCGGGCCCGTCGTCGGAAGACTGCGAGGCACGGCGCCCGCCGCGGCGAGGCTCTTCTGCGGGCTTGCGGACAGGTTTTTCCGCCGCCGCCCGCGCTGGCTTCTCTGCGCGTTCCTCGGCGGGCCTTTCCTCGGCCCTCTTGCGGCCGCCGCGCTCGCGCTTCCTGGGTGCGGCTTCCTCGCCTGCGTCGCGCTCGCGCCGCTTGCGCGGTTCAGGCTTGGCGGCTTCGTCGCCCTCGGCAGCCGCGGGCTTGCCCACGCGCTCGATCTTCTGGCCGGTGAGCTTCTCGATCTGCGCGATGTTCTCGGCGTCCTCGGGAGTCACCAGCGTATAGGCGGTGCCCGTCGCGCCCGCGCGGCCGGTGCGGCCGATACGGTGGACATAGTCGTCGGGATGCCAGGGCGCATCGAAGTTGAAGACGTGGCTCACGCCCTTGATGTCGAGCCCGCGCGCCGCGACGTCGGAAGCGACGAGGATGTTGACGTCGCCCGCCTTGAACCGGTCGAGCTCGGCGATGCGCGCCGACTGATCCATGTCGCCATGGATCTCGGCCGAGCGGAACTTGTACTTCTTGAGGCTCTTGTTGAGCTCGCGCACCGTGGTCTTGCGGTTGCAGAAGATGATCGCGGTACGGACCTCCTCCTGCTCGAGCAACGCCCGCAGCGTCTTGCGCTTCTCGAAGCCGCTCGCGGGCACTTCGACGATCCGCTGGGTGATGTTGATATTGGTCGACGCGGGGCGTGCGACCTCGATCGTCTTGGGATCGTTCAGGAACTTGTCTGCCAACTTCTTGATCGGCGGCGGCATCGTCGCCGAGAAGAGCAGGGTCTGACGGTTCTTGGGCAGCCTGGTGCAGATTTCCTCGATGTCGGGGATGAACCCCATGTCGAGCATCCGGTCCGCCTCGTCGATCACCAGCAGGTTGCATCCGGTGAGCAGGATCTTGCCGCGGCCGTACAGGTCCATCAGCCGACCCGGCGTGGCGATGAGGACGTCGACGCCCTTCTCCAGCGCCTTTACCTGATCGCCCATCTGCACGCCGCCGATGAGCAGCGCCATCGAGAGCTTGTGGTGGACGCCGTACTTCTCGAAATTCTCGGAAACCTGCGCAGCGAGCTCGCGCGTCGGCTCGAGGATCAGCGAGCGCGGCATCAGCGCGCGGGTGCGCCCTTCGCCCAGGATGTCGATCATCGGCAGGACGAAAGCGGCGGTCTTGCCCGTGCCCGTCTGGGCGATGCCGATCAGATCGCGGCCCATCAGCACCGACGGGATCGCCTGCTTCTGGATCGGAGTCGGATCGGTATAGCCCGCGGTGGTCACCGCACGCAGAAGGTCGTCAGAAAGGCCGAGATCGGCAAAGCTCATGCGGTTTTCCGGAAAAGGGCGCAGTTTCCCACGCCGCCAAAGCCTTCACGCGCTTGCGGATTTGCTCGCCGATGTCAAGCCGCAGCGGCGATCAAGGAGCGGCCCAAGCCGATTTTGGGAAGCTGAAAAGCGCGCCTAATCATTCGGCTCCAGCGTCACCAGCTGATCGACGCCGCACGCGCGGCCCGAGCGCGAACGAATGTAATCGCGGCCCGCGCACATCTTCTTGTCCTCGGTCGCCTTCATGTAGAAGCCCGAATAAAAGCCCAGTGCGGGGCAGTTCTTGCCCAGCTTGGCCCGAAGCTGCGTTCCGTCCTTGAGCAGCAGGTCGACGCTGTCGAAGCGATTGACCGTGAAGCCGGCGACTCGCTCCATCTTCACGCAGTCCCAGCTCTTCTTTTCCTTCATCGCGGGGCGCGATTCCGAGCGGAGGATCACGGTGGTGGAGGTCACGCTCACCCGCGGCACATGCACGGTCACGCGCTGCTGCATCAGCCCGGCAGCCGTTTCCCAGTCGATCGGGTTCACGGCCGGAGTGGCCGGAGCAGCGAGCAACAGCAGGAAGCCGGAAGCGGCAGTCAGCGGATTCGGCATGGCGGGCTTTGCTTCTAGGGCACAGGTTTGAACGGTGGATGAACTGGCATGGAGCGTGCTAATTGCCCGCCACCATGACTCCAGCACAAGCCCGGCTCGTCGAGCAAGTCCGCGAACGCTTCGGCCCCAAGGTCGCGATCACCGATTCCCAGACCATCGAGCCCTGGCTGACCGACTGGCGCGGCCGCTTCCATGGACAGGCACCCGCGATGTTCGCGCCCGGCGACACCGGGGAAGTGGCGACGATCGTGCGGCTGGCGGGCGAGGCAGGCGTGCCGATCGTGCCGCAGGGCGGGAACACCGGTATGGTCGGCGGGGCGACTCCGCCCGCGGACGGGTCCGCGCTGCTCCTCAGCACGCGGCGGATGAACCGCATCCGATCGCTCTCGGCCGAGAACAACTTGGCGGTCGCCGAGGCGGGGGTGATCCTCGCCGATCTGCGCAGCGCCGCCGAGGCGGAGGGGCGTCGTTTTCCGATGGACCTCGGCGCGCGCGGCAGCGCCACGATCGGTGGCCTCGCTTCGACCAACGCGGGGGGAACGCAGGTGCTGCGCTTCGGCACGATGCGGAGCCTGATCGCGGGTGTCGAGGCCGTGCTGCCCGACGGATCGATCCACGACGGGCTGGCGGCGCTCAAGAAGGACAATCGCGGCTATGATCTGAACCAGCTGCTGATCGGCGCCGAAGGGACTTTGGGCATCGTGACCGCGGCGGCGCTGCGGCTGGTGCCCGGCGTCGCAGCGCGGGCGGTCGCCTGGGTGGGGCTCGAAAGCCCGGCGAGCGCGCTTGCGCTGCTGCGTGCGATGGAAGCGCGTACCCAGACGATCGAGAGCTTCGAGATCATTCCCGATGCAACGCTCGCGCTGGTGCTCGGCCATGTCCCCGGCAGCCGTGCGCCGCTCGACACCCGCCATCCCTGGCACGTGCTGATCGAAGCAGTCACCACCGATCCCGGCGACGAGGCGCCCGCCGCGCTGCTCGAACGGCTTCTTGGTACTGCACTCGAGCAGGGGCTGGCAGGGGACGCGGTGATCGCTGCCAGCGAAGCGCAGGCCGAAGCCTTCTGGCGCATCCGCCATTCGATCTCCGAGGCCGAGCGTGCGGCTGGCCCCGCACTCCAGCACGACATCTCGGTGCCCGTGGAGGATATGCCGCGCTTCATGGTGGAGGGCGGCGCGGCGGCCGAGGCGCGCTTCCCGGGTACGCACGCTGTTGCCTATGGCCATCTCGGCGACGGCAACGTCCATTTTCATGTCCGCGCGCCCGCGGGGATCGATCCCGCCCGCTGGTATTCCGAGGAGGGGCCGGCGATCACGCGATTCGTCCACGACATGGTGGTGGCCGCCGGCGGATCGATCTCCGCCGAGCACGGGATCGGCCAGATGAAACGTGCCGAATTGGAACGGCTTAGCTCGCCCGCACGGATCGCGGCGCTCAGGGCGATCAAGGGCGCGCTCGATCCGCGCGGGATTCTCAATCCCGGCAAGCTGGTGGCGCTTGCGCCCGACGGTCGCACGCCATAGACCTTCGCGGAATCATTTCACCTAATCTGCATTCATTCCAGGAGAGTATGATGGCCAGCGCGCCACAGCAGTCGCTTCCGCTTTTCTATAACCGCATCGAGCCGCTTTCGAGCCAGGTGCACAGCGAATTCCGCGTCCGCAGCACGGACAAGGCCCTGTTCCTGGCGAAGCAGCATGCGGTGCCGGTGACGGTGGAGGAATTTCCGCTGGTGCAGCGCTACATGCCGATCGTCTTCTCGGTGGGCGACGACCCCGTTCCGCTCGCGCTGATGGGCCTGAACGAAGGCGTGAACACCTTCTTCGACGAGGAAGGCAAGCTCATCGACCCGAACTTCTACGTTCCGGCCTATGTCCGCCGCTATCCCTACCTCCTCGCGCGGCTCCGTCCGGACAGCGACGAGCTGTCGCTGTGCTTCGATCCGACCTCGGAGACGATCGGCGCGTTCGAGGAAGGCGAGAAGCTGTTCGAGGATGGCGAACCGAGCCAGCTCACCAAGAACATCCTCCAGTTCAACGAGCAGTTCGAGCAGGCGGGTGCCCGCACCTCGCTGTTCATGAAGGAGCTCAAGGAGCTCGACCTGCTGATCGACGGCGAAGTCTCGATCCAGCCTGAGGGCGCGGCGCAGCCGTTCGTCTATCGCGGCTTCATGATGGTCGACGAGAAGAAGCTGAACGAACTGCGCGGCGACCAGCTGCGCAAGATCGTGCAGAACGGCATGCTGCCGCTCATCTATGCGCACCTCTTCTCGCTGTCGATGATGCGCGACATCTTCGGGCGCCAGATGCGCGCGGGCAAGATGCCCGAGCCGCAGCTCGTCAATCCGGCCTGACCTTCTTCCCTCTCCCCTCCCGAGGAGGGGAGAGGGCTGCGCAGCAGCCACGGGAGCTTCGCTCCGCTCTACCCCTCTCCAACCTCCGCTAGGCGCTGAAGCGCCAAGCTCCGGTATCCTTTTCCCTATCAAGGGAGAGGAAATTGTAGGCAGCGCTGGCGCGCTCCATGTAGCCGCCAAGCCGCCATTTATCCGCCGCGACAACGCACCGGTACGCATGGCCGCCGGTCGATTCACAACGGCTGATCGCTCCGCGGGCACGGCCGCCCGAACTCGTCGCTTGGCCCTTGAACTCCCTGGAGTCTCACTTATATTCGTCTTGTACGGCTTCGTGTCCCCCCTTTCGCGGGGTCGTACGGCACGCCCTCGGGCGTGTCTCCTCCCTGAACCTTGGCCACCTCGTGCCTAGTGCACGAGGTGGTTTTTTTATGCGCTCATTCGGCGGCGATGGCGCCGGGAAGCGCCTCGTCGGCGACGGCGTCGACGATGCTCCGCAGCAGCGCCGCCGTGGAGGGGAGGCCGGGGCCGGGGCCGTCCAGCGCTGGATCCAGATACAGCGTCCGATCGAACTCGAGCTGAATCGCGTGGATTCCGCCCTGCGGATCGGCGTGGCGCTCCAGGATATAGCCGCCCGAATAAGGCGCGTTGGCCGCAGTCGCCACGCCGTGCGCGCGCGCGACGGCTTCGATCCGTCCCAGGAAGCGCGCCCCTGCGGACTTGCCGAATCGATCGCCGAGCACGAGCCGGGGCGCCGTTGCCGCGGCGCCGAGCGGGGGCATCGAATGGACATCGAGCAGCACCGCGATGCCGAACCGCGCGCGCGCCGAGGCCAGCGCTGCGCCGAGCGCCGCGTGATAGGGGCGATGGTCCGCCGCGATCCGCGCTTCCACTTCCTCGCCACACAGCCGCCGCTGCCATATGTCCCCCGAATTGCCGGCCCGCCGCGGCACCAGCCCCAGGCCGCTGCGCAGCTTGGCCGAGAGCGGCTGGCCCGGGTACAGGGCGCCGTCGTCGAGACGGGGGTCGCGTTCGTGCTCCGCGCGGTTGAGATCGATCCAGGCGCGCGCGCGCTGCGCCAGCAGCAGCGTCTCGGCGCCGCGCGCATCGAGCGCCAGAGCGTCGGCATAGCGATCCTCGAGCACGCGGAGCGCCGTGAGCGGCACCCGGATCGCCGAGCGGAGCGGAAGCGGATAGTCGCGCCCCGCGTGCGGCACCGAAAGCACCACCGGCGTGATCGGCTCCAGCGGCCCGAATCGCGCGAAGGAAGGGGGCGGCGTCACGGCCCATGCCTATCACGAGACGCTGTTGCGGCAATGGTTTGCGGCCAAACGCGCTGGAAAATCTTAAGGCGTTGGCGCATAAGATGAGGCCCTGTGACTGGCTAGGTAGGTCGATGATCCGTATTCTGCTGGCCGAGGATGACCGCGTGATGCGGGAATACCTCACCCGTGCGCTCGAGCGCTCGGGATATGCGGTCAGCGCCGTCGATCGCGGCACCGAAGCGATTCCGCTGCTGGAGGCGGAGCGGTTCGATCTGCTGCTGACCGATATCGTGATGCCCGAGATGGACGGGATCGAGCTCGCCCAGCGCGCGAGCGAGATGGCGCCGGAGATGCGCGTGATGTTCATCACCGGCTTCGCCGCAGTGACGCTCAAGGCGGGCAAGCAGGTGCCCCAGGCGCGTGTTCTCTCGAAGCCGTTCCACCTGCGCGACCTGGTGCTCGAGGTCGATCGGCTGTTCGAAGCGGAGAATGTCGGGCTCAATTGATTTTTGGCGCATTCGAGTGCTTGCGCGCCGCACCAAGCCTCGCTAAAGGCCGCGCTCCCGGAGGGCGTGTAGCTCAGTGGTAGAGCACTGTGTTGACATCGCAGGGGTCGCAAGTTCAATCCTTGCCACGCCCACCATTCAAAAGGCTCGTCAGGCTAACGCCTGGCGGGCCTTTTTGCTGAAGCCGGCCGGATAGGCGGATTTGGGCGCCCCGCGCGGGCGCACGAATGCCGGCCCCCGGCCTTCGCCGGGGAACCGTCAGGGTAGCGACAGGCAGCGCGGCACGCCGGCCGCGCGCACCTCAGATGTGGAGCGCGCGTCCGTAGGCGCCGAGCACGGCCTCGTGCATCGTCTCGCTGATCGTCGGATGCGGGAACACCGTCTCCATCAGCTCGGCCTCGGTGGTCTCCAGCGTCTTGCCGATGGTGTAGCCCTGGATCATCTCGGTGACTTCGGCGCCGATCATGTGCGCGCCGAGCAGCTCGCCGGTCCTGGCGTCGAACACCGTCTTCACGAAGCCCTCGGGCTCGCCGAGCGCGATCGCCTTGCCGTTGCCGATGAAGGGGAAGTTGCCCACCTTCACCTCATAGCCGGCTTCCTTGGCCTTGGCCTCGGTGAGGCCGACGCTGGCGATCTGCGGGTGGCAATAGGTGCAGCCCGGGATGTTGCGCGGGTCCATCGCGTGCGGGTGCTTGCCGGCGATCGCCTCGGCAGCGATCACGCCCTCGTGGCTTGCCTTGTGCGCGAGCCAGGGCGGCGCGGTTACGTCGCCGATCGCATAGAGGCCGTCGACGTTGGTCTTGCACGCCGCATCGGTGACGATGTGGCCGCGCTCGGTCTTCACGCCCAGCGTTTCGAGGCCGATGTTCTCGGTGTTCGGCACGATGCCGATCGCGACGATCACATGGCTGAACTCGGACACGGTGACCTTGCCGTCCTTGTCCTTGATCGATGCCTTCACGCCGGTGCCGGTGACCTCGAGCTTGTCGACGCCGGTCGAGGTCAGGATGGTCATGCCTTGCTTCTTGAACGCCTTCTCGAGGTGCGCCGAAATATCCTTGTCCTCGACGGGTACGACTCGGTCGAGCATCTCGACGATGGTCACCTCGGCGCCCATGTCGTTGTAGAAGCTGGCGAACTCGACGCCGATCGCGCCCGATCCGATGACGAGCAGTTTCTTCGGCATCTGGGGCGGAGTCATCGCGGTGCGATAGGTCCAGATGCGCTTGCCGTCGGCCTTGGCGAAGGGCAGGTCGCGGGCGCGGGCGCCGGTGGCGACGATGATGTTCTTGGCAGTCAGCTCGGTCGTCTTGCCGTCCTCGGCGGTGACGGTGAGTTTGCCCTTCCCGGTCAGCTTGCCGGTGCCCATGTGCACCGCGACCTTGTTCTTCTTCATCAGGTGCGTGACGCCCTGATTGAGCTGCTTGGCCACCCCGCGCGAGCGCTTGACCACCGCTTCCAGGTCGGCGCTGATCTTCTCCGCGGCCAGCCCGTAATCCTTGGCGTGCTGCATATAATGGTAGATCTCGGCCGAGCGGAGCAGCGCCTTGGTGGGGATGCAGCCCCAGTTGAGGCAGATGCCGCCCAGCAGCTCGCGCTCGACGATCGCGGTCTTGAGCCCGAGCTGGCTCGCCCGGATCGCAGCAACATAGCCGCCGGGTCCCGATCCGAGCACGATCACGTCATAGGATTCAGCCATTGGGTCTTTCCAACTCTCTGCTTGTGTCTCAGCTTTCGGCCGCAACCGGCCGCGGCTTGCGGTTCTCGTCGATCGCGACGAACACGAACTGCGCCTGGGTGACCAGGCAGCTCTCCTCGGCGTGGCGGGCGCGGCGCCAGGCGGCGACGTCGATCGTCATCGAAGTGCGGCCGACGCGGACCAGATCGGCATAGACCGACACTTCGTCGCCCACCGCCACCGGCGCGTGGAATTTCATTCCCTCCACTGCGATCGTGACTGCGCGGCCCTTCGAATGGCGCGAGGCGACGAGCCCCGCGGCCATGTCCATCTGGCTCATCAGCCAGCCGCCGAAGATGTCGCCATAGGGATTGGCGTCGGCGGGCATGGTGGTCACCCGGATCGCAGGCTGGCCGTCGGGGCGTGTGAGCTCATCCATTCGCGTTGTTTCCCCTGCTGCGGGCGAGCCGCTTGCGATCGATCGCATAGGCGCGGCGCATCGGGCTCACGCCCATCAGCACCACCGCGACCATGCAGGCATAGGCGACCAGCCAGATATCGTCGGTCGCGCGCGGATAGGACCAGGCGGCCGCCCAAGCGATCAGCACCGCGGCGACCAGGCCGATCGCGATGTGGATCACTTCGATGAGGAGGCGCACGCCGCCGGGCCCCTCAGGCGATCATGCCCATCGGGGCTTCGACCAGCTCCTTGAACAGCTTCATCAGCGCCGCGCCGTCGGCGCCGTCGATCGCCCGATGATCGAAGCTGCCGGTCACGCTCATCACGGTCGCGATCTGCAGCGCGTCGTCGACTACATAGGGGCGCTTCTCGCCTGCGCCGATCGCCATGATCATGGCCTGCGGCGGATTGATCACCGCGTCGAACTGCTTGATCCCGAACATGCCCATGTTGGAGAGGCTGGCGGTGCCGCCCTGATACTGCTCGGGCTTGAGCTTGTTGTCCTTGGCCAGCGCCGCGAGCTCCTTCATCTCGGTCGAGATGGCGGAGACGCTCTTGTTGGCCGCGTCGCGGATGATCGGCGTGATCAGGCCCGAGGGCGTCGACACCGCGACCGAAACGTCGGCGCGGCTGTATTTGATCAGCTTGTCGCCGGCATAGGTGACGTTGCATTTGGGGCTCTGGATCAGCGCGACGCCCAGCGCCTTGATCAGCAGGTCGTTGACCGAGAGCTTCACGCCACGCGGATCGAGCGCCTTGTTGAGCTCGCTGCGCAGCTTGAGCAGCGCGTCCAGCCGGATGTCGACGGTCAGATAGATATGGGGGATCGTCTGCTTGGCCTCGGTCAGGCGGCGCGCGATCGTCTTGCGGATGTTCGAGAGCTTCTCTTCCTCGTGCGGGATGCTCTCGTCGTACCACACCGGCTTGTGCTCGGCGGGCGCGGCGGCAGCAGGTGCAGCGGCTGCGGCAGGCGCGGCGCCGGGCTGGGCGGCGGGGGCAGCGCCCGGCTTGGCGCCTTCGATATCGGCCTTGACGATGCGGCCGTTCGGTCCCGAGCCGGTCAGGCCCGACAGATCGACGCCCTTTTCGGCGGCGAGGCGCTTGGCAAGCGGGCTCGCCTTGACGCGGTCACCGCTCGCAGCGGCGGGAGCGGGCGAGGGGGCCGGCGCGGCGGCAGGCGCCGGAGTCGGTGCAGGCGCGGCTTCGGCCTTGGGCGCGGGCGCCGGAGTGGGTGCGGGGCTCGCAGCCGGAGCCGCAGCCGATACGTCCTCGCCTTCGCCGGCGATGATCGCGATCACCGTGCCGACCTTCACATTGTCGGTGCCCTCGGCGACCAGGATCTTGCCGATCGTACCTTCGTCGACTGCTTCGAACTCCATCGTCGCCTTGTCGGTCTCGATCTCGGCGAGCAAGTCGCCGGACTTGACCGTGTCGCCTTCCTTGACGAGCCACTTGGCGAGGGTGCCCTCTTCCATCGTGGGTGAAAGCGCCGGCATCTTGATTTCGATCGACATGGAGTTTCCCGTCGTTAGGTCCTGGGGATGAGGATGGCCCTCCTTTGCCGCGGCATTCCCTAGGGTCAAGGGGCTTGGGCTTGCGCGAGCGCCATTGGCGGGGCAGCTAACGCGTCGAACAGGGGATTTCTTACGATGCGTACCTATCTGGTGGTGATCGACGAGAGCACCGAATCCGAGATCGCGCTGCGCTTCGCCGCGCGCCGCGCCGTGAAGACGGGCGGCAACGTCGAGATTCTCGCGCTGATCCCCAAGCCAGACTTCGTCCAATGGGGCGGCGTGATGGCGACGATCGAGGAAGAAGCGCGCCAGCGCGCCGAGGCGCTGGTCGCGCGTGCCGCGGGCACCTTGTTCACCGAATCGGGGCTCAACCCTTCGATCACGGTGCGCGAGGGCGACGGCGCCAAGGTGGTGCGCGAGATGATCGCCGCGAATCCGGAGATCGCCGCGCTGGTGCTCGGCGCCGCACCCAGCGGCGCGCCGGGGCCGCTGGTGACGCACTTCACCGGCGCAGACGCGGGCAGCTTCAGCGTACCGGTGATGATCATCCCCGGCTCGCTCGACGTTGCGGCGATCGACCGGTTGAGCTGAGGGGGGCCTTCCTGCGAGGGAGTGGTGACGTTTTTACGCTCCCTTCGTCACCCCGGCCTTGTGCCGGGGTCCACTGCACAGCCGGATAATGGCGGCGCGGCTCCCCCAGAAACCTCATCGCCAGCACTGCTTGACCCTGTGGACCCCGGCACAAGGCCGGGGTGACGAGGTAGGTGGGATGAAGTCAGCATCCCCACGAACCGGCTTGAACCGCGCGCGCCGAGCCGCCACGCTCACGCAATGCGCATCCTCCTCCCGCTCCTCCTCCCGCTACTCCTTGCCACCCCCGCCGCCGCGCAGGACCGTCCCGACCCCGCCCGCCTCAAGGTCGATGTCGAGAAGCTGGTGAGCTTCGGCACGCGCCACACGCTCTCCTCGCCCGATCACCCGACGCGGGGGATCGGAGCGGCGCGGCGGTGGTTCGGGGCGGAACTTTCGCGGATCGGCGATGCGTGCGACTGCATCGAAATCGCCAACATCGCGCGCGGCTTCACCAACGCGCGTGCGCCGAACGGCGTCGGTGTCGTGAACGTGCTCGGCTTCCAGCGCGGCACCGATCCCAAGCGGGTCGTGATCGTGATGGGTCACATCGACAGCCGCGTGAGTGACGTCATGAATGCAACCGCCGATGCGCCGGGTGCGAACGACGATGCTTCGGGCGTGGCGCTGGTGCTGGAGGCAGCGCGTATCCTCTCGAAGGAGAAATTCTCCGCGACGATCGTCTATGCCGCGCTTTCGGGCGAGGAGCAGGGGCTGTTCGGCGGCCAGCTTCTGGCGGAAACTGCGAAGGAGAAGGGCTGGACCGTCTCCGCGGTGCTCAACAACGATATCGTCGGCAACACGATCGGCCAGAGCGGCGAACGCGTCGCGGACCGGGTACGGGTGTTTTCCGAAGGCATCCGCGAGGTCGAGCCGATCGAGGCGCAGCTAGCGCGCCGCGCAGACGGTGGCGAGGATGACGGGCCGTCACGCGCGCTCGCCAAGGCGATCGACAAGGTCGCGGGAACGGTGCCGGATGGGCTCGACGTGTTCCTCGTCCGCCGCACCGATCGCTTCGGCCGCGGCGGCGATCATTCGCCTTTCCTCAAGCTGGGCTACCCCGCGGTGCGCTTCACCGTGGGCGTCGAGAATTACGACCAGCAGCACCAGGACCTGCGCACCGAGAACGGCAAGGTCTATGGCGATACGGTCGACAAGATGGACTTCGAGTATCTGGCGAAGGTGACTGCGATCAACGTCGCTACGATTCGCCGGCTGGCCAAGGCCCCGGCCGCGCCCGCGAGCGTGACGATCGGCGGCGCGCTCTCGACCGACACGAGCGTCAAATGGGCAGCCGTGCCGGGCGCGGCCGGCTACCGCATCCACTGGCGCCGCGCCGACGCGCAGGACTGGACGAACCACTTAGACGTGCAAGGCACCGAAGCGGTGCTCGAGAAGGTGATCGTCGACGATCACTTCGTCGGCGTATCCGCGCTCGCCGCGGACGGATCGGAGAGCCTGGTGACCTTCGGCGGGCGGCGGTGATCTGACAGGGCATCTTCTCCCGTTCGCCCTGAGCCTGTCGAAGGGCGCTATCCAGACGGCTCGCCTAGAGTTTGATCCACCCGAGTTGAAGCAAGCGGTTCCCCGGCGAAGGCCGGGGCCCAGTTGCAACACCCCCAACGAAGCGCGGGGCGCTCTCCAGAGCGCGGCGATACTGGGCCCCGGCCTTCGCCGGGGAACCGCTCGAATCAAATGAATTTGACTTTAGCGTGCGCCCTTCGACAGGCTCAGGGCGAACGGGGTTTCCGTCCCCGATGACCGATCGGCTACCCGCCCAGCCGCGGCGCCAATATCCGCATCAATGCCTCGCACCCTGCGGCATCGCCATGGTCGAACCGCGCCGGAATCGGACTATCGAGATCAAGCACGCCGATCAGCTCGCCCTGGTGGACGATAGGCACCACTAGTTCGGACCGGCTCGCCGCATCACAGGCGATGTGCCCGGGAAAGGCGTGGACGTCCTCCACCAGCTGCGTCTCGCGCGTCGCGGCGGCGGCACCGCACACGCCCTTGCCGAAGGGAATCCGGATGCATGCCGCCTTGCCCTGGAACGGCCCGAGCACCAGCTCGCCGCCCAGGTTGCGATAGAAGCCGGCCCAGTTGAGATCGGGCAGATACTGCCAAATCAGCGCGGAGACGTTGGCCATGTTGGCAATCGCGTCCGGCTCGCCCGCGGTAAGCGAATCGAGCGCGGCGGCGAGGTCGCGGTAGAGATCGGACTTGCTGCCCGAAGCGATGTCGAAAGCGTACATGCACCCGCATGTAGGCGCAGCCGTGCGCTAGCGGGAGGGGTATCATGCAGCGTCATCCGGCTGCGGCCGAGGCCACTTGCAAAATAGGATTTCGCTTGCTCTGCTCAACTTGCCGGCTCGCCCGGCCGCTCTTTGATAGCTGCGCCACGGGCGCGAAATAATATTGCGAGATGAATCGCGTTTCCGCCAAAAGAGTCAAAACTGGAGGGGCGCGCCGGTCAATCCAGCCGCACCTTGCCGCGCCCGGCCTTCACCTCGCTGCGACCCTTCTTGGCGTCGACGCGCCGCGCCTTGGCGGCCTTGCTCGGCTTGGTCTTGATCCGCCTGGCCTGGCGCTCGTGCGCCTTGTCGATCAGCTCGGCCAGGCGCTCGCGGGCGTCGGCGCGGTTGGCCTCCTGCGTGCGGAATTTCCGGGCCGTGATCACCAGCTCGCCCGCTGACGTCAGCTTGGTGCCGGCAAGCACCTTGAGCTTCTGATAGGCATAGGGCGGCAGGCCGAGCTTGAAGACGTCGACGCGCAGCTGCACCGCAGTCGCGACCTTGTTGACGTTCTGCCCGCCCGGACCCGAGGCGGCGAGGAACTTCTCCTCGACGATCGCCTCGTCCGGGATTTCAGCCACGGCCGAAGCCGGCGTTGTGGAAGCGCACCGGCAGCGGCGCCTCGGCATGAACAGCGGGCTTGCCATCGCGCGGCACCGTCAGTTCCGCGGCATGGAGCATCACCGCGGGGCCGCCCTTGCCATAGACCGGGTCGCCCAGGATCGGCACGCCCAGCCCTTGGGCGGCATGGACGCGGATCTGGTGCGTCCGCCCGGTCTCGGGGAAGAAGGCGAGCATCGCCTTGCCGCCGACGCGCTCGACCACTTCCCAGCGGGTGCGCGCGGGCTTGCCCTTGGCGTCGCCGGTCATTCGCCAGCCGGTCTCGGCGGTGGAGACCTTGATCAGCGGCAGATCGATCTCGCCGCGGTCCTCGGCAGGCTCGCCGTCGAGGATGGCTAGGTAGCGCTTGACCACCGTCCCCGCTTCGAACGCCTGGGAGAAGCGCTTGTGCGCCTTGGGATTGCGCGCGAGCAGCAGGCAGCCGCTGGTGTCGCGGTCGAGCCGGTGGACGGGCAGGGGCAGGCGCTGGAAGCCGAAGGTCAGCTGGCCGAGCAGATCCTCGAGACTTTCGGAGCGATCGCGGGGGCGGTCGACCGGCAGGCCCGCGGGCTTGTCGATCACGATCGCTTCGCCGTCGATAAAGAGTACGCGGTCCTGGAACATGCCGCCCCCATGCCACCGCGCGCGTGCGAGCGCCAGCATGGGTCTGCCATATGCTGCCATCCGTTCGCGCTGAGCTTGTCGAAGCGCCGTTCTCCACTTTGCGCCGACGGTCCAGAGAAGAGCTGCCCTTCGACAAGGTTTGACAGGGCAGGAATGATGATCCTTTTGCTCGATGCCGCGTTTTCGCTGCCGATGCCCATTCCGGGAGCGTTATGAGGTTGCGCGTGCGTCGTTCGGCCCTGGCCCTTCTCCTCCTCTTCCCCTTTCCCTCCGCCGCGCCTGCCCAGGAACAGGCCGCGCCCCCCGCCAAGGTGGTGCGCCTCTACAATCACCTTCCCTATGGCCAGGCGAACCCCGCCATCCTGGTGCCGGTCACCAGCCTTCCCGGCTGCACGCTCGCCTATGATGCCGCCGCCGATCTCGAGCGCCTGCTCGCCGCCGCGCGGGGCGAGGGTATCGATCTGGGCGCTGTGTCGTGCTTCCGCTCGATCGAGCACCAGCGCCGCGTGTTCTGCGGCGGGGCGATCGACTGCGGCTCGATCGCGGCGCTGCGGGCGCGCTTCATCGCGCCGCCCGGGCACAGCGAGCATGCCACCGGCTATGCGATCGACTTTGTCCAGCGCAACACCGGCTGCCGCGCTGCCGAGCAATGTTTCGCCCTGACCCCCGCCGGCAAATGGCTGATGCGGCGCGGGCCCGATTTCGGGTTCGAGCTCTCCTTCCCTGCCGGCAACAAGCAGGGCGTCGGCTGGGAGCCGTGGCACTGGCGCTGGGTCGGCCGCAGCAGCGACATGGGGCTGCAGGCACAGGCCGCGCGCTCGCGGTTCGCGACGGCGCACGCCAGCTTCCCGGCCCAGCCTGCCGTCCCGCGCCCGCAAGCGAAAGCGGCGGCCGGGCATTCGCCTGACCGCCGCTCCGTCGATACCGCGCGGGGAGGGGGAGGTTACGCGGTTTCGAGCTCGCCGGCTGTGGACGCGGCGATCTTGTTGGCCAGCTCGGCGATGCGGCGGCCCTGATAGCGGGCGCCGGCAAGCTCGACTTCGCTCGGCAGGCGGCTGCCGTCGTTGTCGGTGATCGTCGTCGCGCCATAGGGTGAGCCGCCCTTGACCTCGTCGACGCCGTTCTGCTCGGCGAAGCCATAGTCGAGACCCACCACCGTCATGCCGAAGTGCAGCAGGTTGGTGAGGATCGAGAAGAGCGTCGTCTCCTGCCCGCCGTGCTGGGTGGCAGTCGAAGTGAAGGCGCCGCCGATCTTGCCGACGAGCTGCCCTTGGTACCAGACGCCTCCGGCGCGATCCCAGAACGCCGCCATCTGGCTCGCCATTCGCCCGAAGCGGGTCGGTGCCCCGACGATGATGCCGTCGTAGTTGGCGAGCTCGTTGACGTCCTCCAGCACCGGGTGGCTGGTGTCGGCGACGAAGCCTGCCGCGGCCACCACCTCGGCGGGAGCGGTTTCGGGAACGCGGCGAACATCGACCTCGGCGCCGGCACTGCGGGCGCCCTCGGCGACGGCATCCGCCATCTTCGCCAGATGGCCGTAGGAGGAATAGTAGAGAACGAGGATCTTCGACATGCGATGTCTCCCTTCAAAATGGAGCCGTCATCCCGGCGGAAGCCGGGATCTCATGCGGCCTGAGACCCCGGCTTTCGCCGGGGTGACGATTGGTGGTTATTCCGCGTCGACCAGGACGATCTCGGTGTCTTCCAGCGCCTTGATGGTGACGGTCTGCCCGCCCGAGAGCGCCGCGCCGTCGCGGGCTTCGAAGCGCTGGCCGTCGATCTCGATCGCACCCACGGCGGGGACGAGATAGGCATGCCGCCCGTCGCCTACTGTGTGCTCGACGCTCTCGCCGGCCTTGAGCGTCGCCCCGAGCACCCGGGCGTCGGCCCGGATCGGCAGCGCGTCGCTGTCGTCGGCAAAACCGCTGGCCAGTGTGACGAACTTGCCCGAGCGGTCGCCCTTGGGGAAAGGCTTGGCGCCCCAGCTGGGCTGGCCGCCGGTCTCGCGCGGCAGGATCCAGATCTGGAACAGCGTCGTCGTCTCGGGCTCCAGGTTGTATTCGGCGTGGCGGACCCCGGTGCCCGCGCTCATCACCTGGATGTCGCCGGCGCCGGTGCGACCCTTGTTGCCCATCGAGTCCTGGTGGGTGATCGCGCCCGAGCGGACATAGGTGATGATCTCCATGTCCTTGTGCGGGTGCGGCGGGAAGCCCGAGTTGGCGGCGATCTCGTCGTCGTTCCAAACCCGGATCGTCCCCCAGCCCATGCGGGCGGGATCATGGTAGTTGGCAAAGCTGAAATGGTGACGCGCGTTGAGCCAGCCATGGTCGGCGTGGCCCAGGCTTTCGAAGGAGCGTTTCTCGATCATCGCTGATCTCCCATCTGGTGTTGCCGCCAAGATAGGCGTTGCGATTGGTGCGTAAATGGAAACGTTGGAAACCGATCGTTTCCGATGTATGAAAGGCGTAGAAGGTGGGAGGTTGAATGAAGCTGCCGGATTTCGAAGCCTGGGCTGCCTTTGCCAGCGTGGTCGAGCATCGTTCGTTCAGCGGCGCCGCGGTTGCGCTCGGCGTTTCCAAGGCGACCGTCTCGAAGGCGATCAGCCGGCTGGAGCAGCGGCTGGGGACGACCTTATTCCACCGCACATCGCGCCGGCTGACGCTCACTGAAAGCGGACGGGCGCTATCCGAACGTGCGCAGCGGATTCTGGCCGAAGGTGTCGCGGCAGAGGAGGCTGCGCTCGAATCGGCGAGCGCCCCATCCGGGCTCGTCCGCGTCGCGGCGCCGCTCACTTTCGGGATCACCCATGTCGGGCCAGCAGTCGCCGATTTCCTTGCCGAAAATCCCGGGATCAAGATCGAGCTGTGCCTGTCCGACGCGCGCGTCGACATCGTCGCCGAGGGATTCGACATCGCGCTCCGTATCGCCAATCTGCCCGATAGTTCGCTGCGTGCGCGGCGGCTCGGGGCGATCCCGGGCCATATCGTCGCCTCGCCGGCCTATTTCGCGCGGCACGGGCGGCCCCGGCATCCCGCCGATCTCGCGAGCCATGCCTGCTTCGCCTACACCAATCTGGCCAACCCCGATGTCTGGCGCTTCCGCCGCCCGGGCGGCGAGGAAGCGGTGGTGCGGATAGAAGGACCACTCGCCACCGACAGCGGCGACGCGATGCTCCCGGCGCTGCGTGCCGGACTGGGCATAGCGTACCTGCCCGAGTTCCTGGTCGGCGAGGACCTGCGCGCCGGGACGCTCGAGGCGGTGCTGCAGGAATGGACTTCGGCGCCGGTGGCGCTCCACCTGCTGACGCCACCGGGTACGCTCCGGCCTGCGCGCGTCGAGACGCTGATCGACTTCTTTACCGAGCGCTTCCGCACGCTTTGCGAGACCGCCCAAAACCCTGCTCAGCGTTCGCACGTTCATACGTAATAGTCCGTGTAAGGAATTCCCCGCGACTCGTGGATTCAGGCCGGTTAGGACGAAATTAACCTTTTGCCTTCAGAGGTGCTTAGGTTAATGAATCGTCCAGCGCGTCGGCCACGGGGCTCCAACGCGTAGCTTAATGGACAGGGGATACCGGCGATGCGCGTGCTGCTGATCGAGGACGAGCCTTCGACTGCCAAGGCGATCGAGCTTATGCTCGCGGCCGAGGGATTCAACGTCTACACCACCGATCTGGGCGAGGAGGGCTTGGACCTCGCCAAACTCTATGATTACGACATCATCCTGCTCGATCTGAACCTTCCGGACATGCACGGCTATGACGTGCTCAAGAAGGTGCGTGTCGCCCGCGTGCAGACGCCGGTGCTGATCCTGTCGGGCATCAACGAAATGGATTCCAAGGTGCGTTCGTTCGGCTTCGGTGCCGACGATTACGTCACCAAGCCCTTTCATCGCGAAGAGCTGATCGCGCGCATCCACGCCGTGGTCCGCCGCTCGAAGGGCCATAGCCAGTCGGTCATCCGCACCGGCAAGCTCGCCGTGAACCTCGACGCCAAGACGGTCGAGGTCGATGGCGCCCGTGTGCACCTGACCGGCAAGGAATATGCGATGCTGGAGCTGCTCTCGCTCCGCAAGGGCACCACGCTCACCAAGGAAATGTTCCTCAACCACCTTTATGGCGGGATGGACGAGCCCGAGCTCAAGATCATCGACGTCTTCATCTGCAAGTTGCGCAAGAAGCTCAGCATGGCATGCGAAGGCGAGAACTATATCGAGACGGTCTGGGGCCGCGGCTATGTGCTGCGCGAGCTCGAAGGCGCCGAAGCCGAAGAGGCAGTTACCGCCGTCGCCTGATAGGAACCGAAGCGGGGGCTTTGCGAAGGCCGCGGCTGCCATAGGCGCCGCGGCCTTCTTGCATTCACGCGCCCTAGCGGCGACGCACCCGCCGTTCGAGCGCATGTTGCTCGGCACGGGCGAGCAGCGCCTGGAGATCTTCGCGGCTGACGTCGAAGCTCTCGTGCGCCTCGGCGAGCGCGGCGTCGATGTCCTCGGCGAGCAGGCTGGGCCGAACCGGCAGGCTGGCCGGACGATGCGGGTAGCTGTGGCCGGAGATGCGGTGAAAGGCCACGCCCATCACCGCGAGCGCCACGGCGTTGATGCCCACCGGCGCGAGCACGAAATCGGGGCCGAGCCCCGCGCCGAGCACGGGCAGCAGCGCACAGGCGCCGCCGGGCGGATGGAGGCAGCGGAGGAGGGACATGGCGGTGATCGCTAGTCCCACCGCTAAGCCGGCGACCCACGGGCCGTGGCCCAGCAGCGCAGCGCAGGCGAGGCCGACCGCGGCGGAGATCATGTTGCCACCGATCACCGGCCACGGCTGCGCAAGCGGGCTCGACGGCACGGCGAAGACGAGCACCGCCGAAGCCCCCATCGGCGCAACCAGGAAGGGGACGAGCGCATCCGGCGTCTGCGCCACCGAGCAGACGAGCGCAGTGATCGCGATGCCGGCGAACGCGCCTAGGCAGGCGAGCAGCCGGTCGCGCCAGTTGGCCCCGGCCAACAGGAGGTGGATCTTCTTCACGGGTTCAGCTGTGGGTCTTCGAAAGGTCCGCGGAGATCAGGAGGGTCGGCAGCGTGTGGCGGTCACTTGCGCTGCCACACGCGGTTCCCGCCGACCCAGGTCTCGAGCACCTGGGTGCCGCGCAGCTCGGCAGGCGAGGCGAGCAGCGGATCGCGATCGAGGATCAGGAAGTCGGCGCGCATCCCCACCGCGAGACGGCCGATCCGGTCCTCCGCAAAGCCCGCGAAGGCGGCGCCGGTGGTGAAGGCGGCCCATCCCTGCTCGCGCGTCACCGCTTCCTGCGCGCGCCAGCCGCCGAGGGGCTGGCCGTCGGCGTCCTGGCGCGTGAACGAAACTGCCCAGCCTGCCCACGGATCGGCGCTCTCGACCGGATAGTCCGATCCGAACGCCAGCTTCGCGCCGTTCTGGAGCAGCGAGCGCCACGCATAGGCGCCCGCGAGCCGCGCCTCGCCGAGCCGCGCTTCCGCCATCGCCCGGTCCGATGTCTGATGCACCGGCTGGACGGAAGCAATCACGCCCAGCCTGCCGAAACGCGCGAAATCCTTGGGATCGATCACCTGCGCATGCTCGATCCGCCAGCGGCGATTGTCCTTGTAGGTCTGCGAAAGCACTTCGATCGCGTCGAGCGCCTGCTGGTTGGCGCGGTCGCCGATCGCGTGGACGGCGATCTGGAAGCCGTCCATCGATCCGCGCGCCATCAGGTTGAGCAGCTGGTCGTCGGCCAGGAAGCCAAGCCCCTTCTCCCCGGGCGCGTCGGCGTAATCGGCCTTGAGCCACGCGCCGCGCGAGCCCAGCGCGCCGTCGGTGTAGAGCTTGATGCCGCCCATCCGCAGCCGATCGTCATAGAGCCAGGGGGTGGGTGCCTGGCCACCGATCGCCAGCGCAGTCTCCACGCCCGAGGCATAGCTCATGATGCGAACCTTGAGCAGGCCGAGGTCGCCCATGCGACGATAGGTCGTCCAGTCGTCGACCGATGTGCCCATGTCGGCGGTGGCGGTGATGCCGAGTGCGAGCAGCCGGTCCTGTGCCGCCAGGAAGGCGGCGTTGCGCTCGCGCGGCGTCGGCTGGGGCAGCACCTTCGTGACCAGCGCCATCGCCCCGTCGACCAGCACGCCCGTGGGCTTGCCGCCCGCGGCACGTTCGATCCGTCCGCCGCTCGGATCCTTGGTCGCCGTCGTGATTCCGGCGACCGCCAGCGCGCGGCTGTTCGCCCAACCCGCATGTCCGTCGATCCGTTCGAGCCACACCGGTCGGTCGCCGACTGCGGCGTCGAGTTCGGCGGCGGTCGGGAAGCGGCCGAGCTTCCATCGTTCCTGATTCCATCCGCCGCCGATGATCCATTTGGTCGGATTGGCGGCGGCATAGGCGCGGATCTTGGCCAGCGCTTCGTCGAGCGAATTGGTCGCCGAGAGGTCGAGCTGGAGCAGCTGGTAGCCGAGCCCCATCACATGGCCATGGGCGTCGATCATGCCGGGGACGAGCGTCTTGCCGCCCATGTCGATCCGCCATTCGAGCTTCTTGGGGCGCCGTTCCTTGCCCGTCAGGAACCGCGTGATCTTGCCGTCGCTCCGGAAGAGGATCGCCCTGAAGCGGACCACCTGGCCCTTTTCGTCCAGCGTCATGCCATTGACGTTGTCCACCATCCCCTCGGCGCGGGCGGCAGGAGTGAGGAACAGCGCCGCGATGGCCGCGAGCGGGGCCAGCAGACGGCCGGACAGGTTCGTTTTGCGCATAGACCCTTGCGCATAGGGC
The DNA here is from genome assembly GCF_051400635.1 of Sphingomonas radicis. Lineage (NCBI taxonomy): Bacteria > Pseudomonadati > Pseudomonadota > Alphaproteobacteria > Sphingomonadales > Sphingomonadaceae > Sphingomonas > Sphingomonas radicis. Next base: position 88,697 of record NZ_JBLFFG010000003.1, on the reverse strand, counting down.
CTGTTCCCCCGTGGCGCCAGATGGTCTAGGCGGGACCAGTTATGGCAACCAAAGCAGCTCCGGCGGCCGCGCCGCTCCCCGTCACGATCGAAGACGTCCGTGCAGCGCAGGCGCGTATTGCGGGCCAGATCGTGCGGACGCCCACTTTGGTGAGCAAGACGCTGTCGGAGCTGACCGGCGCGACCGTCTATCTCAAGTTCGAGAATCTGCAGTTCACCGCCGCCTATAAGGAGCGCGGGGCGCTCAACACCCTGCTCCAGCTCGACGAGGCAGCGCGTGCCAAGGGCGTGATCGCGGCGTCGGCGGGCAATCACGCGCAGGGCCTTGCCTATCACGCGACGCGGCTCGGCATCCCGAGCACGATCGTGATGCCCAAGAACACCCCCACGGTGAAGGTCACCCAGACCGAGGGCCACGGCGCGAACGTGGTCCTCTACGGCGAGACCTTCGACGCCGCCTATGCGCACTCGCGCGAGCTCGAAGCGGAGATGGGGTTCACCTTCGTCCACCCGTTCGACGATCCGCGCGTGATCGCCGGGCAGGGGACTGCGACGCTCGAGATGATCGAGGATGTTCCCCATCTCGACACGCTGGTGGTGCCGATCGGTGGCGGTGGGCTGATTTCGGGCGCGGCGACCGTCGCCAAGTCCGAGGGCCGCAACATCGAAGTGATCGGCGTCCAGGCCGAGCTCTACCCGTCGATGTACAACCGCCTCCACCATACGGACATGCCCTGCGCGGGCGACACGCTGGCCGAGGGTATCGCGGTAAAGGAGCCGGGCGGCATCACCTCCAAGCTGGTCGAGGCGCTGGTCGACGACATCATCCTGGTCGGCGAGCGCCGGCTCGAGGAGGCGGTGAGCCTGCTTCTCCAGATCGAGAAGACCGTGGTCGAGGGGGCCGGCGCGGCGGGGCTGGCGGCGCTGCTCACCGAGCCCGAACGCTTCCGCGGGAAGACTGTCGGCACGATCCTGTGCGGCGGCAACATCGACACGCGGCTGCTCGCCAACGTGCTGCTGCGCGATCTCGCTCGCTCAGGCCGTCTCGCGCGCCTGCGCATCCGCCTCCAGGACCGTCCCGGAGCGCTGTTCCACGTCGCCCGGATCTTCCACGAGCAGGGCGTGAACATCATCGAAGTCTATCACCAGCGCGTGTTCACGACGCTGCCTGCCAAGGGGCTGATCACCGACATCGAGTGCGAGACGCGTGATCGCAATCACCTCGATCGGCTGATCACTGCGCTGCGCCGCGCGCAATATGAAGTGAGCCAGGTCGAACTCGCCTGAACGCGACGATCCGACGAAACGAATCGCTTCCGCGGTGAGTTGAGTCTGGCGGCGATTCACGGTGCCCGACGCCCAGTGTATTCTGCCTTGGAGATAGTCTGTCCGCGCGTTCCGGCGCTGCGGCTCGTTGACGGATGCGGTTAATGTCCCAGCTCCGCGCACATGCGCGTTCGCAGCTAAGTCTTTGTTTCGCTTCCGATCGTTCTACTTGCGGCATTAACCTTCTTTTATAGTAAACCCGCTTTTCATCATGCTCGCGGCGCTCCATAGTCGCAGCGACGGACCAATTCCGGGCCGGCTGAGAGGGGCGACAGAGCGGTGACTGCACTTTCCCGTTTTCCGCGTTTCTTCGTGACGAGCCCGAGTCCATGCCCCTATCTTCCGGGGCGCCAGGAGCGGAAGATCTTCACCGAGCTTTCGGGCCAGCACGCGACCGAGCTCAACGACGCGCTCGGCCGCATCGGTTTCCGCCGCAGCCAGTCGGTCGCCTATCGGCCGAGCTGCGCGGGCTGCACCGCCTGCGTCTCGGTGCGTGTCGTGGCCGACCAGTTCCGCCCTAACGCCAGCCAGCGCAAGCTCCTCAAGCGCCATGCCGATCTCGAGGTTACCGCCTGTAAGCCCTGGGCGACCGAGGAGCAGTTCGAGCTGCTCCACCGCTACCTGCAGACGCGCCATCCCGGCGGCGGCATGGCGGCGATGGACGAGAACGACTATGCCGACATGGTCGAGCAGTCGCCGGTCAGCTCCTATGTGATCGAATATCGCGAGCCGTCGATCGATGGCCGCGGGCGGCTGGTAGGTGCCTGCATCACCGATCAGCAGGCCGACGGCCTCTCGATGATCTACAGCTTTTTCGAGACCGGAGACGAGACGCGCCCCTCGATGGGCAACTTCATCATCCTCGATCACATCCTGCGCAGCCGCGCGGCGGGCCTGCCCTATGTCTATCTCGGCTATTGGGTGAAGGGATCGGAGCGGATGGCGTACAAGACGCGCTACCGCCCGATCGAAGTGCTGGGCCCCAACGGCTGGTCGCTGCTCGCCGACGAAGACGTGGCAACGGGGATGCCCGAGCCCAGCCGCGTAGCGGCGCTGGCCTGAGGGGCGGGCGCCCCGTTTAGGGATATCCTCCGTTCGCCCTGAGCCTGTCGAAGGGCGGGCTTCCACAAATTGGTTGCTTGCGGATGACGCCCTTCGACAAGCTCAGGGCGAACGGGTGGTCTTGCGGGCGATCCGCTCGACGTTAATCCGAGCTTTCAGGCCGCGTATTTCACCGAGCAGCCATAGGGGCGCGTCTCGGCCACCGAGACCGGCTTGCCTGCCTTCATCTCCCCCAGCGCCGCCAGCACATGGTTGCGCGCCTTGGCGATGTCGGCGGTATCCGCGGTCGCCCGATCGTCGATCCCGCCCTTGTAGACCAGCCTGCCGCTGCCATCGATGATGTACATGTGCGGTGTCGTCTTGGCGCCATAGACTTTGCCGATCAGCCCCTTGGGGTCGAGCACATAAGTCGTCGGGCTGGCCTTTTCGTCGGTAACGAATTTCTTCGCCTCGGGTCCGGTCATATAGCCCTGCTTGTCGGGCGCGCCCGAATTGACCGTCAGCCACACCACGCCCTGGCTTTTCGCCGCGGCCTGGGTCTTCTGCATGTTGCCGCTGTCGTAATGCTTCTGCACGAAGGGGCAGCCCGGGTTGTTCCATTCGAGCACCACGGTCTTGCCGCGATACTGCGAGAGCTCCACGACATTGCCGTTCATGTCATAGGCTTTGAAATTGGGCGCCGCTGCGGCAAGCTCCGGCTCGGCCGCAAGCGGTGCAGCAAGAATCGCGGCGCCGGCGGCAGCAAGGCCGGCCAACATCCATCTGCTCATCCAGCATCTCCTCTTTCAGCCCCGCTCGCGAGGTCGCGCAGCATTGCCTGCGTCAGGATCTGGGGCAGGACCTGCGGTGCGTCCTCGCTCGGCTTGTACCACAGATAGAGCGGAACGCCTGCACGATTGTGCTGCTCTATGAAGCGCCCGAGCGCAGGATCGCCGTTGGTCCAGTCGCCGACGAGCACCGCTACGTTGCGATCGGCAAAGGTCCTGGCGATGTCCGCGGTCTCGATCACGGCCTTCTCGTTGACCTTGCAGGTCACGCACCAGTCCGCGGTGAAATAGGCGAAGACGGGCCGCCCGCTCGCCCGCAGCTCGGCCAGCCGCGCTTCGCTGAAGGGTTCGGCGCCGGCGATCGCGGGGGCTGCGGTTCCCGGGGCAGCGGGGCGCACCAGCGCCAGCGAAGCGAGCGCGAGAAGCAGCAGCGGCACCGCCGGAAGCCAGGCATGGCCCGCCGCGCGCGTCTGCTGCCGCCCGGCCCACCAGAGCCCCAGCGTGGCGAGCATCGCGGCGCCCAGTCCGATCGTCATGCCGCTCACGCCTGCCTGCTGGCCGAGCACCCAGGCGAGCGCGAGCGCGGTGGCGAACATCGGGATCGACAGGATCCGGCGCAGCGTCACCATCCAGGCGCCGGGTCTCGGCAGCCGCCGGCGCAGCGCCGGCACGAAGCCGAGCAGCAGGAAGGGCAGCGCGATGCCCAGCCCAAGTCCGGCGAAAACGGCGAGCGCGGCGGGCCAGGGCAGCACCAGCGCGGCGCCCAGCGCAGCGCCCATGAACGGGCCGGTGCACGGCGTCGCGACGAAGGCGGCGAGCGCGCCGGTCGCGAAGGCGCCGCCGGTGCCCTTGGCCGCCGCACGGTTGACCAGCCCCGGCGCATTGATCTCGAACAACCCGGCAAGATTGAAGGCGATCGCCGTGACGAGCAGGAGGAGGAGCAGGATCACCCGCGGGTCCTGGAGCTGGAACGCCCAGCCGAGGCTCGCGCCGCCCGCCCGCAGCGCCAGCAGCGTGCCGCCGAGCGCCAGGCACACCAGCACCACGCCCCCGGTATAGGCCAGCGCCTCGCCGCGCGGATTGCCCTCGGCATCATTCGCCTTGGCGAGGCTCAGTGCCTTGAGGCTCAGGATCGGGAAGACGCAGGGCATGATGTTGAGCAGCAGCCCGCCCAGCACCGCGCTTGCGAATGCGATCAGCGCCGCACTCCAGGGCATCGCCGCGGGCGCTTCACGTGCGGGTGGTACGCTGCCAGGCACCGCGCGCACCGAAAAGCCCTGCGCTCCGAAGGCGAGCACGCCCTCGATCGGCCCCGGCGCGCGCTTGCCCACGGTCTCGATCACGATCCGGTCGCCGTCACGCGCGGCCTTCTGCGGCGCGGCATAGTCGAGCGCGCCATCCGTCACCGGGTAGAAATAGGGCTCGCCTTCGGTTCGGGCGCTGGCCGGCCACGGCACGGCGACGCGGAAGACCTTGTTCTCGACCTGATAGGTCGCCTGGCTGCCCAGCGGCCGGGGCAGTGCGGCGCGCCAGCCGTCGAACTGGCGCCGCCGCTCAGGGCTGACCGCGCCGTCGCCGATCTGAAGCGTGGTCGAAAGCTCGGCCTTCTCTGGCACGCAGATCTCGTCGGTGCAGACCAGATAGTCGAGTTTCACGCGCACAGGGAAAGCGCCGCTCGCGCCTGCCGGCACCTTGAGCGTCACCAGCGGCGCGAACGGGTGCTCGTAGACATAGTTCATCAGCCCCGCGATCAGCAGGCGCTGCGGAACCGGATAGCGGATCTCGCCTGCGCTGGCGCCCTGCGGGAGCGTCCATTCGGCGCGCGCGGGCAGGCCGGCGTCGCCGGGGTTGCGCCAATAGGCGTGCCAGCCCTTCTCGGGAGTCGAGGCGAAGGCGAGCGTGATTTCGCTGCCGGCTGCCGGGCGATCGGTCTCGGCAACCAACTCGATTTGAACATGGCGAGCGTTGCCGGGCGCCTGCGCGCGTGCAGACTGGCCCAGAACCAGCAACAGCAGCGCCATCAATCCGAAACCAAGCCTAGCCATGGAGCGACCTTGCCGAGGAATTGCTGTTCGCCCAATAGCAGTCCGGTTCCATTTGCACACGCCGGGAAGGGTCCCCGAAATGAAGTTGTTCCGCCCGATCGCCGCCGCTGCGGCGCTGCTCTCTGCCGCGCCCCTCGCTGCGCAGGAGGCCGCGTCTCCCGCCGGGCAGGCTGCGCCGGCCGCACCGCCCAAGCTCCTGGTGGTGATTTCGGTCGATCAGCTGTCCGCGGACCTCTTCGCACAATATCGCGGCCAGTTCACTTCGGGGCTCGCCCGGCTGCTGTCGGGTGCTGTTTTCCCGGAGGGCTATCAGACGCACGCTGCTACCGAGACTTGCCCGGGCCATTCGACGATCCTCACCGGCGCCCGGCCGTATCGCACCGGCATCGTCGCCAACGATTGGACCGACTTCAACGCACCGCGGGCGGACAAGACCGTCTATTGCGCCGAGGACGAGGGCGTGCCGGGCAGCGATTCCGGAAATTACGTCGTATCGGACAAGCATCTGAAGGTCTCGACGCTCGGCGAATGGATGAAGGCCGCCAACCCGGCGACTCGCGTGGTCTCGGTCGCGGGCAAGGATCGCGCGGCGGTGATGATGGGCGGCCACCAGATCGATCAGGCCTGGTGGTGGAAAGACAGCAAGTTCGTCTCGTTCGTCGGCCGCACCACGCCGACGCTGGTCGAGCGGATGAACGGCTATGTCGCCGCACGGATCGCCGAGGCGCAGGAGCCCATGGAACTTCCCGAATTCTGCCGCGCGCGCAGCCGGGCGGTCACGCTTCCCGGCGGGATGACCGTGGGTGACGGCCGCTTCGCGCGCGCCGCGGGCGACGCCAAGGCCTTTCGGATCTCGCCCGAATTCGACGAAGCCGTGCTCGCGCTGGGCGCAGGAATCGCTGCCGACATGCAACTGGGCCAGGGCGCCCAGACCGATCTGTTGATCCTCGGCGCCTCGGCCACGGATTATGTCGGCCATGCCTATGGGCCGGGCGGGGGCGAGATGTGCCTCCAGCTCTTCGCGCTCGACCAGGCGCTCGGCAAGCTCTTCGGCGTGCTCGACCAGACCGGCGTCGACTATGCCGTTGCGCTGACCGCCGACCACGGCGGCAACGACATCCCCGAGCGCGGGCCGGCGGCGGACGGAATCACGCCCTCGCGCGCCGATCCGGCGCTCCGCGCGAACGCCATCGGCGACGAGATCGCGAAGCAGCTCGGGCTTTCGGCTTCCCCGCTGACGGGAGGCGTGTTCGGCGACATCTATGTCGATCCCAAGCTGCCTGCCGGCCAGCGGGAGACCGTGCGTAAGCTGGCGATCCGCCGCTATGCCGCGCACCCCCAGGTCGAAGCCGTTTATACGCGCGAGCAGATCCAGGCGACGCCGCTCGCCACGAGCGCGCCGGAGAAGTGGTCGATTCTCGAGCGGCTGCGCGCCTCGTTCGATCCCGAGCGTTCGGGCGATTTCTACGTCGTGCTCAAGCCGCGCGTGACCCCGATCCCGGTTCCGCGTGCGGGCGGGGTTTCGACCCACGGCACCGTCTGGGACTATGACCGCCGCGTGCCGATCCTCTTCTGGCGCAAGGGGATGCAGGGTTTCGGGGCGCAGCGCTCGGCGGAGACGGTGGATATTGCGCCGACCCTCGCCGCACTGATCGGCCTCAAGGTGCCGGTGGAGGTCGACGGCAAATGCCTCGACCTGGACGCCGGCCCCGGCGACAGCTGCCGGAAGTAGTTTTTTCCCCTACAATCCTCCCCCGCCAGGGGGAGGTGTCAGCCGCGGGCTGACGGAGGGGGCGGATGCCAGAACGCATCAGCCGGCGTGCTTCCTCCCCCTCCGTCGCGCTTCGCGCGCCCCCTCCCCTGGCCGGGGAGGATAGGTTCAACGTCAGCCCTTCAGCATCTTGATGATGCCCGAGAAGTCGAGCGTCGCGCCTTCGCCGTTGACGAACTTCTCGTAGAGCTCGGCGGCACGCGCGCCCATCGGCGTCTCGGCGCCCGTGGCCTCAGCGGCCTCCATCGCCAGCTTCAGGTCCTTCAGCATCAGCGGCGCGGCGAAGCCGCCCTGATAGTCGCGATCGGCCGGACTCTCCGGGCCGACGCCGGGCACCGGGCAATAGCTGGTGATCGACCAGCTCTGCCCCGTGCTCACCGAAGCGATGTCATAGAAGCGCTGCGGGTCGAGCCCCAGCTTCTCCGCGAGCGCGAAGGCCTCGCAGGTCGCGATCATCGTCGCGCCCAGGATCAGGTTGTTGCAGATCTTGGCTGCCTGGCCCGCGCCGCTCGCGCCGGCGTGGATGACGGCCTTGCCCATGTCGGTGAGATAATGTTCGGCCTGCTCGAAGGCCGCCGCGCTGCCACCGACCATGAAGGTGAGCGTGCCGGCGTTGGCAGCGGCGATCCCGCCCGAAACCGGCGCGTCGACCGCCGCAAGCCCGTGGTCGCTCGCCGCCCGGGCGATGCGCCGAGCGGTTTCGACGTCGATCGTGGAGCAGTCGATCAGCACCGCGCCCGCGGCTGCGTTAGGCAGCACGCTCTCGCTATATACTTGATCGACGTGCTTGCCGGCGGGCAGCATCGTAATCACGGCCTCCGCGCCGTCCACCGCCTCGGCCGCGCTACCCGCGGGAAGGCACCCGGCCTTCTTCGCGCGATCGAGCGCCTCCGCCGAAAGGTCGAAGGCACGCACGTCGTGCCCCGCCTTGGCGAGGTTGGCGGCCATACCGCCGCCCATGTTGCCCAGCCCGATGAATGCTACGCGTGCCATGTCACTTCCCCGTCCATTTGCCCGGGCGCTTCTCGACGAACGCCGCCATTCCTTCCTTCTGGTCGGCGGTGCCGAACAGCGCGTGGAACAGCCGGCGCTCGAAGGCGACGCCCTGCGCGAGCGTGGTCTCGTACGCGGCGTTGACCATTTCCTTGTTCGCCAGCACCGCGAGCGGCGCCATCGACGCGATGCTCGCGGCGGTCTTGACCGCTTCGTCGACCAGCTCGGCGGCGGGGACGATGCGGCTGACCAGCCCGGCACGCTCGGCCTCGGCGGCGTCCATCATCCGGCCGGTGAGGCACATCTCCATCGCCTTGGCCTTGCCCACCGCGCGGGTGAGGCGCTGCGACCCGCCCATGCCGGGGGAGACGGCGAGCTTGATTTCGGGCTGGCCGAACTTCGCGCTGTCGGCGGCGAGGATGAAGTCGCACATCATCGCCAGCTCGCACCCGCCGCCCAGCGCATAGCCGGCGACCGCGGCGATGATCGGCTTGCGGGTGCGGGTGAACGCGTCCCAGCCGGCGAAGAAGTCGTGGCCGTACATGTCGGCAAAGCCCTGCGCCTGCATCTCCTTGATATCGGCGCCCGCGGCGAAGGCCTTCTCGCTGCCGGTGATCACCGCGCAGCCCTGCGAGGGATCGGCGTCGAATGCCTTCATCGCGGCCAGCAGCTCGTCGAGCACCTGGCTGTTGAGCGCGTTGAGCGCCTGCGGGCGATCGAGCGTCACCAAGGTGACGGCGGCGCGCTTCTCGACGCGGATGCTTCCGTACGACATCAATTCCTCCCTTCGTCATCCCGGCGGAAGCCGGGATCCGGAGCGCCCGGCGGTGGGACCGCCGACTCTGGGCCCCGGCTTCCGCCGAGGTGACGGTTAATTTTCATTCCGGCGTCCACGCTTCGCCTTCGGGCATCGGCGCGAAAATGCTGTCGAGCAAGGCGTCGCTCACACCCTCGGGCGTGGCGGGGTTCCATTTCGGCGCATTGTCCTTGTCGAGGATCACCGCACGCACGCCTTCGATGAAATCGGGGCGTTGCGAAACGCGCGATGCGACGGCGAATTCCTGTACCATCTCGCTGGCGAAGTCGGCCCTGCGCGCGCCTTCGCGCAGCAGCCGGAGCGAGACCTTGCACGCCTGCGGCGACTTGGTGCGCAGCGTCTCGAGCTCTTTCCTCGCCCATTCGTCCTCGCCCGCCTCGGCCTCGAGCGCAGCGATTATGTCCTCGAACCGGTCCGAGGCGAAGGTGCGGTTGATCGCCTGGTGGTTGCGCACGATCCGCGCATCGGGGGCCGGGGAGGAAAGCGCGGACAGCACGGCTTCCACCGACGCGGGATCGGCGGCGATGCGCGCCTTGGCCTCGTCGAGCTTGTCGGAATGGAGATAATGCGTCGCCAGCCCCAGCGCGACGCATTCGGCGCCGTCGAGCCGCGCGCCGGTGAGCGCGATGAACTGGCCGACGCGCCCGGGGAGGCGCGACAGGTACCAGCCGCCGCCGACGTCGGGGAACAGCCCGATCCCGGTCTCGGGCATCGCGAACTTGGTGTTCTCGGTCGCGACGCGGTACTTCGCCGGCAGCGAGATGCCCACGCCGCCGCCCATGGTGATGCCGTCCATGAACGCGACGATCGGCTTGGGCCAAGTGAACAGCCGGTGGTTCATCCGGTACTCGGTGCGGAAGAACTCGCGCGCCGCGCTGCCGTCGCCCGCGCCCGATTCGGCGATCAGGCGGATGTCGCCGCCGGCGCAGAAGCCGCGCCCCTCGGCGTGGTCGATCAGCACGATCTCGACCGAGTCGTCGCTCGCCCAGCCGGTGATTGCGTCGAGAATCGACGCGCACATGCCCGTATTGAGCGCGTGGAGCGCTTTCGGGCGATTGAGCCGGATGCGCCCGGCGCGGCCTTCGACCTGGGTCAGAACTTCATCGGTCATGTCCAAACTTCTCGAAACTCGCGCTTGTGAGGAAAGAAAATAGCGAAGTTCGTTCTTTCTATGTTCTAATGTTCCATGGCAGATTTGGCGTGTGTAGGACAGTCTTTCGTCACCCCGGCGAAAGCCGGCGCCCGGGGATTCTCTGCCGCACCGCTTTCGGCTCTGGATCCCGGCTTTCGCCGGGATGACGTACGATGCGGCACGCGGGCGCTCATTGCCGCGTGAGCTCGCGGCCGACGATCATCCGCATCACCTGGTTGGTGCCCTCCAGGATCGAATGGACGCGCAGGTCGCGCCAGAAGCGCTCGATCGGATAGTCCATCAGATAGCCGTAGCCGCCGTGGAGCTGGAGCGCGCGATCGACCACCGACGAGCCGGTGTCCGTCGCGAGGCGCTTGGCCATCGCCGCGAAACGCGTCTTGTCGGGCGCGTTGTCGGTCACCTTGGCGGCGGCGAGATAGAGCAGCGCGCGGGCCGCCTCGAGCTCGGTCGCCATGTCGGCGAGGGTGAACTGGGTGTTCTGGAAGTCGGCGATCTGCTTGCCGAACTGCTGGCGTTCCTTGGTGTAGCGGATCGCCTCGTCGAGGCAGCGCTGCGCGCCGCCGAGCGAGCAGGCGCCGATGTTGAGCCGGCCGCCGTCCAATCCCATCATCGCGAAGCGGAAGCCCTCGCCCTCGGCCCCGACGCGGTTCTCGACCGGCACGCGGACGTCCTCGAAGGTCACCTGGCGCGTCGGCTGCGAATGCCAGCCGAGCTTGCGCTCGTTGGCGCCGAAGCTGACGCCAGGCATATCCTTCTCGATGACGAGGCAGGAGATGCCCTTGGGGCCTTCCTCGCCCGTGCGGACCATGGTGACGTAGATCTCGTTCTCGCCCGCGCCCGAGATGAACTGCTTCGACCCGTTGACGACATAATGATCACCGTCCCGCACCGCGCGCGTCTTGAGCGCGGCGGCGTCCGAGCCCGAGCTGGGCTCGGTGAGGCAGTAGCTCGCCATCCGCTCCATGGTGATCAGGCTGGGGAGATACTTGGCCTTGAGCTCGGCGCTGCCGAACCGGTCGATCATCCAGCTCGCCATGTTGTGGATCGAGATGAACGCGCTAGTGGAGGGGCAGCCATAGGCCATCGCCTCCATGATCAGCGCCGCCTCGAGCCGCCCGAGCCCGATCCCGCCGCTCTCCTCCGAAACGTAGATCGAAGCGAAGCCGAGCTCGGCCGCGGCGCGGATCGTGTCGCGCGGAAAGATATGCTTCTCGTCCCATTCGGCGGCGTAGGGCGTGATCGCGTCGGCGGTGAACTGGCGCGCCATCTCCTGGATCTGGCGCTGCTCGTCGGTGAGATCGAATTGAGTGGTCATGGGGTCAACCGATTATGGGGTGGGCAGTGCGGCGTTGTCCAATCCTCCCCCGCCAGGGGGAGGTGGCGCCGAAGGCGACGGAGGGGGCGGATACCAGAAGGTACCGGCGTGCTTCCTCCCCCTCCGACGCGCTGCGCGCGCCACCTCCCCCTGGCGGGGGAGGATTGGGGGAGCGCCACCGACACCGTCACCCCATCGTCGGAATGACGAATGCGTTCTCGCCGGTCACCGATCCGTCGGGCCAGCGCTGGGTGACGGTCTTCACCTTGGTCCAGAAGCGCACGCCTTCCATGCCGTGCTGGTTGACGTCGCCGAACGCGCTGCGCTTCCAGCCGCCGAAGCTGTGATACGCCACCGGCACCGGGATCGGCACGTTGATGCCTACCATGCCCACATTCACGCGCGCCGCGAACTCGCGTGCGGCATGGCCGTTACGCGTGAAGATCGCGACGCCGTTGCCATACTGGTGCTCGCTCGGCAGGCGCACCGCAGTCTCGAAGTCGGGCGCGCGGACGATCTGGAGGACGGGGCCGAAAATCTCTTCCTTGTACGACTGCATCTCCGGCGTGACGCGGTCGAACAGCGACGGGCCGATGAAGAATCCCTTCTCATGCCCCTGGAGCGTGAAGCCGCGGCCGTCGACCACCAGCTCGGCGCCTTCGTCGACGCCGGTCTGGATCCAGTTCTCGACGCGCTGCTTGTGCGCGGCGTTCACCACCGGGCCGTAATGCGCGTCATTGTCGGTCGAGACGCCGACGCGCAGCTTTTCGATCGCCGGGATCAGCTTCTCGCGCAGCGCGTCCGCGGTCTTATCGCCCACCGGCACCACCACCGGCAGCGCCATGCAGCGCTCGCCCGCGGAGCCGAACGCCGCGCCGGAGAGGTCCGCCACCACCTGATCGAGGTCGGCATCGGGCATGACGATGCCGTGGTTCTTGGCGCCGCCCATCGCCTGGACGCGCTTCCCCGCCTCGACGCCGCGGCGATAAACATAATGCGCGATGTCGGATGAGCCGACGAAGCTCACCGCCGAGATCGCCGGATGATCGAGGATCGCGTCGACCATCTCCTTGTCGCCGTGGACGACCTGCAGGATTCCTTCGGGTAGACCGGCCTCGCGCATCAGCTCGGCGAGACGCACAGGCACCGACGGATCCCGCTCCGACGGCTTGAGGATGAAGGCATTGCCGCACGCGATCGCGACGCCGAACATCCACATCGGGATCATCGCCGGGAAGTTGAACGGCGTGATCCCCGCGCCGATGCCCAGCGGCTGGCGCATCGAATAGACGTCGATCCCGGGCCCGGCGCCCTGAGTATATTCGCCCTTCAAAGCATGCGGGATGCCACAGGCGAATTCGATCACTTCGAGGCCGCGCTGAATGTCGCCCTTGGCGTCGGCGATCACCTTGCCGTGTTCGGAGGAAAGCGTGTGGGCGAGCGAATCCATGTTCGCCTCGACCAGCTCCTTGAAACGGAACATCACGCGCGCCCGGCGCTGCGGGTTGGTCGCGGCCCACCCAGGCTGAGCGGCCTGCGCGGCGGCGATCGCCCGGTCGAGATCGGCCTGAGTGCCGAGCGGGACGCGGGCCTGGATCTCGCCGCTGTTGGGATCGAACACGTCGGACGTGCGCGAAGCGCCTCCGCCTGCATGCCCCGCGATGAAATGGTCGATCGTGCGCATCAAAACTCTCCTGCGGCGGGCGCCACGGCCCGACTCGTCGTGTAATTTTATTGCGCAATGGCACAGCCGAATTCGGCTGTCAGCCCCCCGGTCAGGACTTGGTGCGGCCGATCGGCACGGGGAGGAGCCGACCTTGCTCGTCGGGGACGACCATCACCTCGACGCCGAACGCGTCGCGGAGCGGCTGATGCGCGAGCGCCTCGTGCGCCGGGCCGAACGCGACGACGCGGCCTTCTTTCAGCAGCAGCACCTCGTCGGCGGCGCGCGCTGCCTGGACCAGATCGTGGAGCACGATCACCACGCCCATCCCGTCCGCCGCCAATGCGCGAAGCTGGTCGAGCAGGGCGAGCTGATGCACGGGATCGAGGCTGGCGAGCGGCTCGTCGGCGAGCAGCCAGGCGGGAGCGCCGGCGAGCACGCGCGCGAGCAGCACCCGCGCGCGCTCGCCCCCGGAGAGCTGGTGCGCGGTGCGCTCTGCGAGATGCACGGTGCCCGTCGCTTCGAGCGCCGACTCGACCGCCGCCCGATCCTCGGCTGACGCACTCGCGAAGGGCGAGCGATGCGGCAGCCGCCCCAGCGCCACCAGCTCGCGGACGCCGAGGTCCCAGTGAACCGAGGGGTCCTGCGGCAGATAGCCGACCAGCCGGGCGCGCTCGCGCGGATCGATCCGCGCGATCTGCCGCGCGCCGAGCCGGACATGACCCGAATCGGTGTCGAGCAGTCCGGCGAGCGCCTTGACGAGCGTCGACTTGCCCGATCCGTTGGGTCCCAGGATCGCGGTCACGCGGCCCGGCTGGAACGTGGCGCCGACGCCGTCGAGCACTCGCCGAGCGCCCAGGCTCACGCGCAGATCGGAGACGCTCAGCTCCATGCCGACCGCCTGAGCTTGAACAGCAGCGCGAAGAAGAAGGGCGTGCCGAGCAGCGCCATCGCTACGCCGAGCCGGATTTCGGCAGCGCCCGGGCTCAGGCGGACGAGGCTGTCGGCGGCGAGCACCAGCGCCGCGCCGCCCAGCGCGCTCGGGATCAGCAGCGCCGATGGCCTGGCGCCGACGATCGGGCGGAGCAGGTGCGGGACGATCAGCCCGACGAATCCGACGACGCCGGTCACCGCCACGCTGGCGCCGACCGCGAGTCCCGCGCCGAGCACGATCAGCATCTGCACGCGCGCGAGCCGCACGCCCATCGATCGCGCGGCCGATTCGCCCAGCGTGAGCGCGTCGAGCGCCCGCCCGGTGAACAGCAGCAGCAAGCACCCGGCGGCGATGAAGGGAAGGGCGAGCCGCACCTCGGCGAAGCTGCGGTCGGTCAGTGCCCCCATGATCCAGTCGATGACCTCGGCGGTCGCGAAGGGATTGGGAGCGATCGAGATGAGGAAGGCAGTGAGCGCCCCGCCCAGGCTGGCGAGCATCGTGCCCGCGAGTATGAAGGCGACGGCGCTGTCGGCGCGCCACGCCAGCCCGGCGAGCAGCAGCATCGACGCGCAGGCGGCGAGCATCGCGCTCGCGAAAACCGTCAGCGGTGCGCTCGCGGCGAAGACGACGATAGCCGCAACCGCACCGAGTGCTGCGCTCGACGAGACGCCTACTACTGCCGGATCGGCGAGCGGGTTGCGCAGATAGCCCTGCAGCACCGCCCCGGTGAGCCCCAGCGCCGCGCCGATCGCGAGACCCAGGATCGCGCGCGGCAGGCGGAGCTCGAGGATGATCCACCAGCGCGGATCGCTCGAGAACCAGGCGGAGAAAGGCACCCAGACCTTGCCTGCCGTCAGCGAGCCGGCGAAGAGCAGCGCGACGAGGGCCGTTAGCAGCGCAAGGAGGAGAGGGCGGTTCATTGCCCCACCTCGCGCCGCACTTCGGCCAGCCGGGTCATTGCCTTGGCGATCACCGGGCCGGCGCAATTGACGAGGCTGCGCGGGAAGCGCGCCTGATGCACCTGTGCGCCCGATCGGGCGAGCGCCCAGCTGCGCATCTGTGCTGCGCGCGAATCGGCGTCGCGGCCGGCGCCGTCGGGCACCAGCATCACGCGCGGCGGATCGGCCACGACATGCTCGATCGGAAGATAGCCGGTGTGCTGGAGCCCATAATGCGCAGCATGGTCGCTGAAGCCGGCCTTGACCATCATCTCGTCGAGCAGGGTGCCGCCGCCCGAGACGGTGTTGCCGCCGATCCAGAGCAATGCGGGAACCGCCGGGCCATCGGTCCGCGCGGCCGCGACTGCCCGGTCGATGCGGGAGACCATCGCTTCGCCCGCGGGCACGGCATCCACCGCGGCGGCAAGCTCGCGTACCTGCGCCCGGCCTTGCTCGATCGTGCTCGCCCAGCCCAGATCGAACGTCCGGATCCCGGCGCGGGCAAGCGCCTCGCGGGTGGAGGACGAAGTGAAGGCGTCGGCGATCACCAGATCGGGCCGCAGCGCGACGATCTCCTCGGCGGTGCCGTTGTTGACGCGGAAGCGGCGCGCCACCTCGGGCGCGATCGAGGAAGCGGCCAAGTCGCGCGAATAATGGCTGATCGCTGTGATCCGCCCGGCGGGCACGAGCTCGATCAGCATCGCGTCGGCGCACGGATTGAGCGAGACGATCCCGCCGCCGCCCGAAGGCGGCGCCGCGCACCCGGCGACGATCAGACACAGGAGCGCGGCGCAGCGCATCAGTCGAGCTTCACGCGCAGTCCGGCATAGGCCGCGCGGCCATAGGTGCCATAGGTCGCGACGGTCTGATATTTCTCGTCGGTCAGGTTCTCGACGCGGCCATAGATTGCGAAGCGGTCGCCGATCGGCATCTCGGCGCGGATGCTGCCCAGCGCGAAGCCGTCGAGCCGAACCGTGTTGCCGGCATTGTCGAAGCTGTCGCCCACCATCGTCACCGTGCCCCCCAGCGAAAGCCCGAACGGCAGGCGATAGTCGGCGGAAATGCTGGCGGTGTCCTGCGGACGGCGCGCAAGCACATTGCCTTCGAAGCCCGCCGAGCGGTTCTCGGTGTCGGTATAGGTGTAGTTGGCAGTGAGGGTGAAGGCCTCCACCGGCTTCAGCGCCAGCTCGATCTCGACCCCCTCAGCGCGGGCGCGTGCGATATTGGCATAGGTGAAGCTCACCATGTCGAAATCGATCTGGTTCTTCGTGTCGCGATGGAACCAGGTTACGCCCAGCTTCGCCGCGCCGCCCAGCGCGCTCTGCTCGATGCCGGCTTCCCAGCTTTCGGCTGTCTCGGGCTGGAGCGTGTCGGTGCCGTAGAAGGGCGCGAACAGCTGGTAGAGCGTCGGCGCCTTGAAGCCCTCGCCATAGCTGGCGCGCAGCAGCGTCGTCTCGAACGGCTTCACCGCGGCGTTGACGCCCCACGTCATGTGGCTGCCGAAGCGGCTGTGATCGTCGTTGCGCACGCCCGCAGTCACAGTCACCTGTTCGATCGGCGTGACGATCGCTTGGCCATAGACGCTGGTGATGTCGGCGCGGAACGTCTCGCTACCGTCGTAGAAGCGCAGATTCTCCTGCTCGGCGCCGAAGGTCAGGCGGAGCTGCTGGGTAAGCCGGGCGTCGCCGCGATATTCGTAGCGCTCGCTGCGCCCGCGATAGAGATAGAGCGGTTCGGCGCCGATGCCCGGATCGTAATTGTCGCGGTTGATGTCGGCGATGGTGAAGGCGAGACGGTTGGCGACGGGGCCGATGTTCGCGAATAGCCCGGCATAGCCGTACAGCTCCTCCGCTTCCGAATATTCGTCGGTGTCGGCGAAGGCGTAGGCCGGCGCGGGATAGCCGTCGAGCTCGGTGCGCGAATTGGCGTAATAGCCGCGCAGATCGACGCCGAAGCCGGGCGCGAACTCGAAGCGCAGCCGCCCGCTGGCATTATATTGGCGATATCCGTCCGCTTCGGTGCCATCTGCCGCCTGCGAGACGCCATCGGTGCGGAAATAGCCGCCGGTCAGCGCGCCCTGGAAGCGATCATTCCCGCCCGCGATCGCGGCGTTGGCGGAGATCTGATCGGCATAGCCATATTGGGCGTTGGCGCGCGCGGCGATGCCGTCGATCGGAGCCTGGGTTACGACATTGACCACGCCGCCGATCGCCTGGCTCCCCCAGATCACCGAATTGGGACCGCGCAACACCTCGACGCGCTCGATCGAGCCGGTCAGCAGATTGCCGAAGTCGAACGCGCCGGCAGGCGAGGAGGGATCGTTGGCGCGCACGCCGTCGATCAGCACCAGCGTCTGCGCATCCTCGGCGCCGCGGATGCGGACCGCGGTCACGCCGCCCGGGCCGCCGTTGCGCGTGGCAGTCACGCCCGGCGTGGTGGCGAGCAGGTCCGAAAGCGATACGGTCTGGCGTGTCTCGATCGTTTCGCGGTCGAGCACGGTGATCGAGCGGCCGGTGGTCTCGGCCTCCTGCTCGACGCCCGATGCGACGACCACGATCTGGTCGTCTTCGGACTGGGCATGCGCCACGGCCGGCAGCAGCGCGGCGGAGGCATAGAGAAACAGCTTCAACTTGGTCACGGCAAAGACACCTCGTCTGGGGTCGTCTTGCCGGAATTGGCGCGGCGACCCGGTTAAACGGTGTCGCTCACGCGAGGGGCATGCCCTCGTTCGCCCGGTGCACCCCGCCCGCGCAAAGGAATCGACTGTGACTGGCAGGTCTCCTGGCTCCCGGGTCACTACATGCGCGCCCGCCTTCCCGGATGTGCTCCAGTGGCATGATGGCGCGAATGCTCGCCGGTTACAGTTGCGGGGGCAGCCTCGGGTTCGAACCGAGTTCCCATTTTCATCCCCTCGCGGGGACACCTGTCACGGCGCGAGCTTCTAGATGCGCCGCGAACGGGCGGCAAGCGGAGAAAAATCCATTTTGTCTCGGTAGTGTAACCAACGGTCAAGACAGCCTTTACCATCGCCCGCCTAGGCCCGCCGCATGCGTCACACAGCGTTTGCCTTTGCCGACTCCTCCCCCGCACCGTCGCCAGCGCCCCTGGTCGGACTCACGTCCGAGGAGGCTGCGCCGCCGTCGTTGACGCTCAATGATCCGTTGCTGCACGCAGTCGACATCTTCAACGGCGATACCGAACTGCGCCTGATCCCCGTGGTCGACGCGCAGCAGCGCCCGATCGGTGCAATCTTCGAGAAGGACGTGCGGCGGCTGCTGCTCAATCCCTTCGGCCACGCGCTGATGCGCAACCCGAGCTACGGCGACGGCGTGCTGCGCCACCTGCGTTCGTGCCCGGTCGCGGAAGCGACACAGGGGATCGCGGCACTGATCGATGCCTATCGCGCCGCCAACGGCACCGAAGGCATGATCCTCACGCTCGGTGGAAGGCTTCACGGGCTGATCGGCAATCGCCGGCTCGTCCATCTGGCCGCCGAACGCGAGCAGCGCGCGAGCGCCGCCCGGATCGCGCGTGCCGAGCATATCGAGCGCGCCAGCGAGCGGTTCGAAGCGCAGATCGCGACGCTTGCGGGCGCGATGGACCAGCTTGCGGCCGAACTCCAGACGAGCGCCGGCGCAACTGCCGAGCGCGCGACCGACTTGGGCGACCGGGCAGTCGCAGTCGCCTCGGCCGCCGCCCAGACGAGCGGCAACATGACCGAGATCGCCGCGCGGGGCCACGATCTCGCCCTCTCGCTGGGGGCAATCGCCGAAAGCTCGAGCGAGGCGCAGGCCGCTGCTGCCACCGCATTGGACCGAGTCGCCACCGGCAGCGTGCGCACCCGCGAGCTGCTCCGCTCCGCCCAGTCGATCGACTCGGTGATCGGGCTGATCACCGAGATCGCCAGCCAGGTGAACTTGCTCGCGCTCAACGCCACGATCGAAGCGGCACGTGCGGGGGAGGCGGGGCGGGGATTCAGCGTCGTTGCCAATGAAGTGAAGCAGCTTTCGGCGCAGACCGGAACGGCGGCGGCGCGGATCGCGGCGCATGTCCACGAAATCCGCCAGAACGTGGACCATGTGGCCGAAGGCCATGAGCAGGTGGAGCGCGCGATCGAGGCGATGGCCGGTCTCGCCTCCGGCGTCCGCTCGGCGGTTGCCGCGCAGGAAGCCGCGACCCACACCATCGCCCGCAACGTCGGCGAGGCGGTGCAGGCGAGCACGGCGATCCAGCAGGACGTGGAGGCGATCGGCGACACCTCGCGCGCCGCATCGCACCAGGCCAACGACATGCGCGCGCTCGCCGAACGGCTGCGCGCCGACGCAGGCGTCCTGTCGGCGCAACTCGGAACTTTCCTTGCCGAACTCCATCGCGCTTGATCCTTCGTCGGCCGAAACGGAACGACCCGTGGCATGGGCGCGTTGAGCAGCCCCGAGGAGGACGCCTGCATGAAGCACTATCTGATTCTGGGGCTCGCCCCGGCGCTCGCGCTAGCCGCGTGCGGTGATTCGACCCCGAACACCGCCGACGGCATGGCCACCAACATGGACGACATGAACATGGCCGGCATGGACATGACCGGCGACAATATGGCGGGCATGGAAACCAACATGGCCGCCGAAGTCTCGCCGGCGCAGCGCTTCGCCAACGATGTCGGCGCAAGCGACTATTATGAAGTGGAGGCCGGCAAGCTCGCCCAGGAGAAGGCCCAGAACCAGGCGCTAAAGGACTTCGGCCGGATGATGGTCGACAACCACACCCAGTCGACCGAGAAGCTGAAGGCTGCGGGCGCCAAGGCCAATCCGGCGATCGTTCCCAATCCTGCCCTCACTGCGGAGCAGGAAACGAACCTCGCCGCGCTACGCGCCGCGGAGGGAGCCGCGTTCGACGAGGCGTACAAGACCCAGCAGGTCGCCGCGCACGAAAAGGCGCTCGCGCTCGTCCAGGGCTATGCCGCCGACGGCGATGTGCCCGAGCTCAAGAGCTTCGCGACCGACGCGCAGAAGGTGATCCAGGAGCATCTGACCAAAATCAGGGGCATGTAGGAGCCTGCCGGTCAGCCACGGTCACGCGCTGTTTCAGGCGGCCTGATCGGTGGCTGCGGCAAGGTTCACCGCAGCTACCGCACGCGGGCCCGGCTGCGCGGCCGCGTCCATCGCACCGACATGCTTCATGCGGCCGTCGATCGACCCGCCCGTCTCGATCGTGATGCTCTCATATTCGACGTCGCCGACGATGCGGGCGCTGTTCTCGATCGTGAGCGTGCGGACGCGAACCATGCCTTCGATCCGGCCGGCAAGGCGGGCAGTGTCGGCGGTCAGGTTGCCGCAGATCAGGCTGTCCTTGCCCTGGGTGACGTTGCCGCCGGTCACGTCGCCGTCGACTCGGCCTTCGATGTGGAGGTCGGCCGGCGTGGCGACGTTGCCGGTGACTGCCACCTCGGGCCCAAGCACCGAGAAGGGTCCGCGGGCGCGCCCGCGATCCTGCGACGGAACGGGAGCAGCCGGACGTTCCTTGCGCGCATTGCGGTTGTTCAACATGATGCTTGCTCCCCAGCTCGGAAAAACGAGTCCCCGCGGCCGATTAGCATAGCCGCGCGCCTCCCGCAGAGTCCAAATGCGGCGAATCGAGCTGCATCGCGCGCGCCTCCGGGCTATTCTGGAAGCATGAAGAAGCGGTTTCCGCCTCGTGGCGAACACCGTGGCGCCCATTGACCGGCTGCAGGACCATCGCTATAGGCGCCCCCGTTCCGCGAGGAGGGCAATGCGCCCATATCCCTTCGGAACAATGAGCTGAACGTTGCTGGAGACGCAATGGCCCGGGGGGTCGAAGAACACCCGGGGCCTTTTCGTATTCTCTCTTCAGGGCTCCAGCAAAGTAACCGCCGGATCATCCGGTAACGCAAAAGGTGAAGGGCTTCATGCCGACGATCAACCAGCTGGTCCGCAAGGGCCGCGAACCGCAGAAGGCCAAGTCGAAGGTCCCTGCGATGGAGCAGAACCCGCAGAAGCGCGGCGTCTGCACCCGTGTGTATACGACGACTCCGAAGAAGCCGAACTCGGCGCTCCGCAAGGTTGCCAAGGTCCGCCTGACCAACCAGCGCGAAGTCATCAGCTACATCCCCGGCGAGGGGCACAACCTGCAGGAACACTCGGTGGTCCTGATCCGCGGCGGCCGTGTGCGCGACCTTCCGGGTGTGCGCTACCACGTGCTGCGCGGCGTGCTCGACACGCAGGGCGTCAAGGATCGCAAGCAGAGCCGTTCGAAGTACGGCGCGAAGCGTCCGAAGTAAGCAGCCAAAGTAAGCCCCGGACGGGTTCCGGATCAGCTGAAGTTTGTAAAGGAAGTTCAAGATGGCTCGTCGTCGTCGTCCCGAAAAGCGGGAAATCCTGCCTGATCCCGTCTACGGGGATGAGGTTCTGTCCAAGTTCATGAACTCGGTGATGCTGGACGGCAAGAAGTCCGTCGCCGAGAACATCGTCTATTCGGCGCTGCAGACCGTCGAGCAGCGCGCCAAGCGCGAGCCGATCGGCGTGTTCCACGAGGCGCTGAACAACATCAAGCCGGGCATCGAGGTCCGCAGCCGCCGCGTCGGCGGTGCGACCTATCAGGTCCCCGTCGAGGTGCGCCCCGAGCGTGCCCAGGCGCTTGCGATCCGCTGGCTCATCGCCTCGGCCCGCAACCGCAGCGAGCACACCATGTCGGCCCGCCTCTCGGGCGAGCTGATGGACGCCGCCAACAACCGCGGCAACGCGGTGAAGAAGCGCGAAGACACCCACCGTATGGCCGAGGCGAACCGCGCCTT
The DNA here is from genome assembly GCF_051400635.1 of Sphingomonas radicis. Taxonomy (NCBI): domain Bacteria; kingdom Pseudomonadati; phylum Pseudomonadota; class Alphaproteobacteria; order Sphingomonadales; family Sphingomonadaceae; genus Sphingomonas; species Sphingomonas radicis. Next base: position 67,109 of record NZ_JBLFFG010000003.1, on the reverse strand, counting down.
CAGCCACTACCGCTGGTAAAAATCGCACCTATATCCTGGGGAGCCGCCGAAAGCGGCTCCCCAAATCGCTAAGGAACCAACGATCATGGCCCGCAGCCATCCGCTCGAGCGTTACCGCAATATCGGTATCATGGCGCACATCGACGCCGGCAAGACGACGACGACCGAGCGCATCCTCTATTACACCGGCAAGTCCTACAAGATCGGCGAAGTGCACGAAGGCACTGCGACGATGGACTGGATGGAGCAGGAGCAGGAGCGCGGGATCACGATCACGTCCGCCGCTACGACGTGCAAGTGGCGCGCCGAAGAGGGCAAGGGCGAAGAGCATCTGATCAACATCATCGACACTCCCGGCCACGTCGACTTCACGATCGAAGTCGAGCGTTCGCTGCGGGTGCTCGACGGTGCGGTCGCGTGCTTCGACGGCGTTGCCGGCGTGGAGCCGCAGTCGGAGACCGTCTGGCGCCAGGCGGAGAAGTACAAGGTTCCGCGCATGTGCTTCGTCAACAAGCTCGATCGCACCGGCGCCAGCTTCGAGCGCTGCGTCGACATGATCAAGGATCGCCTGGGCGCCCGCCCGGCCGTGCTTTATCTCCCGATCGGCATCGAGGGCGGCTTCAAGGGCCTCGTCGATCTGGTCGAGAACCGCGCGATCATCTGGCTCGAGGAGTCGCTGGGCGCGAAGTTCGAATATCAGGACATCCCCGATGACCTGAAGGACGCCGCCGCCACTGCGCGCGCCGAGCTGATCGAGATGGCCGTCGAGCAGGACGACGATGTCATGGAAGCGTATCTGGAGGGCAACGAGCCCGACACGAAGACGCTCAAGAAGCTGATCCGCAAGGGTACGCTCAACTTCTCGTTCGTGCCGATCGTCTGCGGCTCGGCGTTCAAGAACAAGGGCGTCCAGCCCCTGCTCGACGCCGTGGTCGATTATCTGCCCAGCCCGCTCGACATTCCCGACGTGCAGGGCGTGAAGCTCGACGGCGAGACCCCGGACACGCGTCCTGCCTCGGACACCGCGCCGCTGTCGCTGCTCGCGTTCAAGATCATGAACGATCCGTTCGTCGGCACGCTCACCTTCGCCCGCATTTATTCGGGCACCCTCACCAAGGGTCAGTATCTGAACTCGGTGAAGGACAAGAAGGAGAAGATCGGCCGTATGCTCCTGATGCACGCGAACTCGCGTGAGGACATCGAAGAGGCACGCGCCGGCGACATCGTCGCGATCGCGGGTCTCAAGGAGACCACGACGGGCGACACGCTGTGCGATCCGCAGCACCCGATCATCCTCGAGCGGATGGAGTTCCCCGAGCCCGTGATCGAGCTGTCGGTGGAGCCGAAGACCAAGGCCGACCAGGAGAAGATGGGCCTCGCGCTCAACCGCCTGGCCGCCGAGGATCCCTCGTTCCGCGTTTCGACCGATCATGAGTCGGGCCAGACCATCATCAAGGGGATGGGCGAGCTCCACCTCGAGATCCTGGTCGATCGCATGAAGCGCGAGTTCAAGGTCGAGGCGAACGTCGGCGCACCTCAGGTGGCTTATCGTGAGTATCTCGCGAAGAAGGTCGACATCGACTACACCCACAAGAAGCAGTCGGGTGGCTCGGGTCAGTTCGGCCGCGTGAAGGTCACCGTCGTTCCCGGCGAGCGCGGTTCGGGCTTCCAGTTCTTCGACGAGATCAAGGGCGGCAACATCCCGCGCGAGTATATCCCGTCGGTCGAGAAGGGCTTCCGCGAGACCGCCGAGACGGGTTCGCTGATCGGCTTCCCGATCATCGACTTCGAAGTCCACCTGACGGACGGCGCGTACCACGACGTCGACTCGTCGGCGCTGGCGTTCGAAATCTGTGCCCGCGGCGCAATGCGCGAAGCGGCGCAGAAGGCCGGCATCAAGCTGCTCGAGCCGATCATGAAGGTCGAAGTCGTCACTCCGGAGGATTATCTGGGCGACGTCATCGGTGACATGAACTCGCGCCGTGGCCAGATCCAGGGTACCGACACGCGCGGCAACGCGCAGGCGGTGACTGCGATGGTGCCGCTCGCGAACATGTTCGGCTACGTGAATCAGCTCCGCTCTTTCACCCAGGGCCGCGCGAACTACTCGATGCAGTTCTCGCACTACGACGAGGTTCCCGCGAACGTCGCCGAAGAAGTGAAGGCCAAGCTGGCCTGAGGCTGGCGCAATCCAAAATGAACCGCTATGGGGCCGCGTTCTCGCGAATCCCCGTGGTGGTCCGGGAAATTTGATCAGAAGGTAGGAAACAATGGCGAAGGCAAAATTCGAGCGGAACAAGCCGCACCTCAACATCGGCACCATCGGTCACGTCGACCATGGCAAGACCTCGCTGACCGCGGCGATCACCAAGGTGCTGGCGGAAAACGTCGCGGGTAACGCGGCTGTCGACTTCGCCAACATCGACAAGGCTCCGGAAGAGCGCGAGCGCGGCATCACCATCTCGACCGCGCACGTCGAGTATGAGACCACCAACCGTCACTATGCGCACGTCGACTGCCCCGGCCACGCCGACTATGTGAAGAACATGATCACCGGCGCGGCGCAGATGGACGGCGCGATCCTCGTGGTCGCCGCCACCGACGGTCCGATGCCGCAGACCAAGGAGCACATCCTGCTCGCGCGTCAGGTCGGCGTGCCGACGATGGTCGTGTTCCTCAACAAGGTCGACCTGGTCGACGACGAGGAAATCCTCGAGCTGGTCGAGATGGAAATCCGTGAAGAGCTCAGCAAGCGCGAGTTCGACGGCGACAACATTCCGATCATCCGTGGTTCGGCGACTGCCGCTCTCTCGGGCTCGGACGACAAGCTCGGCAAGGACGCGATCCTCGCGCTCATGGCGGCGGTCGATGAGTCGATCCCGCAGCCGGAGCGTCCGCTCGACAAGCCGTTCATGATGCCGATCGAAGACGTGTTCTCGATCTCGGGTCGCGGCACCGTGGTGACCGGCCGCGTCGAGACCGGCATCGTCAAGGTTGGCGAGGAAGTCGAGATCGTCGGCATCCAGGAGACCGTCCGCAAGACCACCGTCACCGGCGTCGAGATGTTCCGCAAGCTGCTCGATCAGGGCGAGGCCGGCGACAACATCGGCGCGCTGATCCGCGGCGTGGGCCGTGACGAAGTCGAGCGTGGTCAGGTTCTGGCCAAGCCCGGTTCGATCAAGCCGCACACCGACTTCCAGTCGGAAGTGTACGTCCTGTCGAAGGACGAGGGCGGCCGTCACACGCCGTTCTTCGCGAACTATCGTCCGCAGTTCTACTTCCGCACGACCGACGTGACCGGCACGATCGAGCTGCCCGCGGGCACCGAGATGGTCATGCCGGGCGACAACGTCGCGCTGGGCGTCAAGCTCATCGCGCCGATCGCCATGGACGTCGGCCAGCGCTTCACGATCCGCGAAGGCGGCCGCACCGTCGGTGCAGGCGTCGTCGCCTCGATCGAAAAGTAAGCTGAACTAAAGGCACCGCCCGGCACCCTCGAAAAACAGGGTGCCGGGCGTTGCTTTTTTATGAGGGCGCCTGTAATGGCGCTCCTCCAGTTTTTGGGTTGAACAGCAAGAGCCTCGACTACGAGGCCCGCTCTTTCGCATTGGTAGGGACATGGAAACGCAGAATATCCGTATTCGCCTGAAGGCGTTCGATCACCGAGTGCTCGACCAGGCGACCGGCGACATCGCCGACACTGCGCGCCGCACCGGCGCTCTCATCCGTGGCCCGATCCCGCTTCCGACCAAGATCGAGAAGTTCACGGTCAACCGTGGCCCCCACATCGACAAGAAGTCGCGCGAGCAGTTCGAAGTGCGCACCTACAAGCGCATGCTCGACATCGTGCAGCCGACTCCGCAGACGGTCGATGCGCTGATGAAGCTCGACCTGGCTGCCGGCGTCGACGTGGAAATCAAACTGGCGTAAGCCGGTTCGTCGCATCTCTCTTGGTAGAGGGGTGGACAGGGAAGCGCTGCTGACGTAAAGGCGCGCCTCCACGAGATTCGCGCTTCCTCCCAGGGGGGATTCGCAGGAGTTCCTCGACCGGATCGTCCCGATCCAGCGCAAGGAACCGAGGGCGCCGCGGGCGCACTCAGAACGACATAGGGATACCGCCGGCCTCTTCGGAGTGTCCGGGCCTGCGTCCCCCGTCGCCCTTCCTCCTGAGGAAGGGTTCAGCCCGGACGGGGGCTCGCATCATTTTCGGGCTGAGGCACGCACCCGAGGGAATAGTCCCGAGGGTGCCTCTGTATAGGAGCATTGGATCATGCGCACTGGCGTGATCGCGAAGAAACTGGGGATGACCCGCCTGTTCCAGGACGACGGCCGCCACGTGCCGGTCACCGTTCTGGCGCTCGAAGGCGTGCAGGTCGTCTCCGTCCGCGAAAAGGATCGTGACGGTTACACGGCCGTCCAGCTCGGCGCCGGCAAGGCGAAGAGCAAGAATGTCGCCAAGCCGCAGCGCGGCCACTTCGGCAAGGCCGAAGTCGAGCCCAAGGCGGTTGTCGCCGAATTCCGCGTCGAGGAAGACGGTCTGCTCGAAGTGGGCGCCGAAATCTCGGCCGACCATTATGTCGCCGGCCAGTTCGTCGACATCCAGGGCCGTACGCAGGGCAAGGGCTTTGCGGGCGGCATGAAGCGCTGGGGCTTCGGCGGTCTGCGCGCCACCCACGGCGTCTCGGTCTCGCACCGTTCGCTCGGTTCGACCGGTCAGCGGCAGGATCCGGGCCGCGTCTTCAAGAACAAGAAGATGGCCGGCCACATGGGTGACAAGTATCGCACCCAGCAGAATCTGGAAGTTGTCGGCACCGACGTCGAGCGCGGCCTGATCTTCGTGAAGGGCTCGGTGCCGGGCTCGAAGGGCGGCTGGCTGTTCGTCAAGGACGCGGTGAAGGTCGCCCGTCATGCGGATGCGCCGTACCCCGCCGGCCTGAAGGCCGTCGCGAACAGCAACGAGGCTCCCGCCGAAGCGCCCGTCGAGGCCGCTCCGGAAGCCACCGAAGGCCAGGAGGGCTAAGTGAAGGTCAAGGTTCAAACCCTCGACGCCAAGGCATCGGGCGACATCGAGCTCAAGGACGAGATTTTCGGCCTCGAGCCCCGCGCCGACGTCCTGCATCGCGTCGTCACCTGGCAGCTCGAGAAGCGTCGCGGCACCGCCCGCGGCACTCGCGAGCGCGCTGATGTCGCTCGCACCGGCAAGAAGTTCGGTCGCCAGAAGGGCGGCGGTACTGCTCGTCACGGCGATCGCCGCGCACCGGTGTTCATCGGCGGTGGTAAGGCGCACGGCGCTCGCGTTCGCGACTTCAATCCGTCGCTGAACAAGAAGATCCGCGCGCTCGGCCTCAAGATGGCCCTGTCGAGCCACGCCAAGGCGGGCTCGCTGATCATCCTCGACACGTTCGAGGGCGAGAAGACCAAGGCCGTCAAGGATCAGTTCGCCAAGCTCGGCTTCGGCAAGTCGGCGCTGATCATCGACAACGAGCGCGGCAACGGCTTCCTCGCAGCGCGCAACCTGCCGGGCGTCAACGTGCTGCCGGCGATCGGCGCCAACGTCTACGACATCCTGAAGCACGACACGCTGGTTCTCACCCGCGCTGCCGTCGAGAGCCTGGAGGCGCGCTTCAATGGCTAAGAAGCAGAAAGCAGCGGTCGACAACCGTCACTATGACGTGATCGTCGCCCCGCACATCACCGAAAAGTCGACGCTCGTCTCCGAGCACAACGCAGTTGTGTTCAAGGTCGCCGGCGACGCCACCAAGCCCGAGATCAAGGCTGCCGTCGAGGCGCTGTTCTCGGTCAAGGTCACTGGCGTCAACACGATCGTCCAGAAGGGCAAGACCAAGCGCTGGAAGGGTGCTCCCTACCGCCGCTCCGACATCAAGAAGGCGATCGTCACCCTCGCCGAGGGTGATCAGATCGACGTGACGACGGGAATCTGAGGCAATGGCACTCAAGAATTATAATCCGACGTCGCCTGGCGTTCGTGGCCTCATCCTCGTCGACCGTTCGGGCCTCTACAAGGGGCGCCCGGTCAAGGCGCTGACCGAGGGCAAGACCAAGACCGGCGGCCGCAACAACAAGGGCCATGTGACTTCGCGCGGCATCGCGGGCGGTCACAAGCAGCGCTATCGCATCATCGACTTCAAGCGTCGCAAGTGGGATGTCGAGGGCACTGTGGAGCGGATCGAATATGATCCCAACCGCACCGCCTTCATCGCGCTCGTGGCTTATGCCGATGGCGAGCAGGCTTACATCATCGCTCCGCAGCGCCTCGCTGTTGGGGACAAGGTGATCGCCGGCCGCAAGACCGACGTGAAGCCGGGCAATGCCATGGAGCTGGGCCAGATGCCGGTCGGCACCATCGTCCACAATGTGGAGATGAAGCCGGGCAAGGGCGGCCAGATCGCGCGTTCGGCGGGCACCTATGTCCAGGTCGTCGGTCGTGACCGCGGCATGGTCATCGTCCGTCTGAACTCGGGCGAGCAGCGCTACATCCATGCGAATTGCATGGGCACGGTTGGTGCGGTGTCGAACCCCGACAACCAGAACCAGAACCTCGGCAAGGCCGGCCGCAATCGCTGGCTCGGCAAGCGCCCGCTGACCCGCGGCGTCGCCAAGAACCCGGTCGACCACCCGCACGGCGGTGGTGAGGGCCGGACCTCGGGCGGCCGTCATCCGGTCACGCCGTGGGGCAAGCCGACCAAGGGTGCGCGCACCCGCCACAACAAGGCGACGGACAAGATGATCATCCGTTCGCGTCACGCCAAGAAGAAGGGCTAACCGCTCATGGCTCGTTCCGTCTGGAAGGGTCCTTTCGTGGACCTCCACCTCCTGAAGAAGGCGCAGACCGCGCAGGAGACCAACGCGCGTGCGCCGATCAAGACCTGGTCGCGCCGCTCGACGATCCTGCCCGATTTCGTCGGCCTGACCTTCAGCGTCTACAACGGCCGCAAGTTCGTGCCGGTGTCGGTCAACGAGGACATGGTGGGCATGAAGCTGGGCGAGTTCGCTCCGACCCGCTTCTTCCCCGGTCACGCCGCCGACAAGAAGGGTAAGCGCTAATGTCCAAGCCTCAGGCACCCCGCAAGGTCGGCGACAAGGAAGCGCTGGCCGTCGCGACCCAGATCCGCGGCTCGGCGCAGAAGCTGAACCTCGTCGCGGGCCTCATCCGCGGCCGCAAGGCCGGCGATGCGCTCAACATCCTCGCCTTCTCCAAGAAGGCGATGGCGGTCGATGCGCGCAAGGTGCTGGCCTCGGCCATCGCCAACGCCGAGAACAACCATAACCTCGACGTCGACGCGCTCGTTGTCGCCGAGGCGTCGGTCGGCAAGTCGATCACGATGAAGCGCTTCGCGACCCGCGGCCGTGGCAAGTCCACCCGCATCCTGAAGCCGTTCAGCCGTCTTCGCATCGTCGTCCGCGAGCAGGAAGAAGCATAATGGGTCACAAGAGCAACCCGATCGGTCTGCGTCTCCAGATCAACCGCACCTGGGACAGCCGCTGGTTCGCCGAGGGCGCCGACTATGGCCGCCTGCTCCTCGAGGACCTCAAGATCCGCAAGTACATCGTCGAGACGCTGCCCCAGGCTGCGATCTCGAAGGTGGTGATCGAGCGTCCGGCCAAGCTGTGCCGCGTGTCGATCTACGCTGCCCGTCCCGGTGTCATCATCGGCAAGAAGGGCTCGGACATCGAGAAGCTGCGCAAGACGCTCGGCGCGATGACCTCGTCGGACGTGAGCCTGAACATCGTCGAGATCCGCAAGCCGGAAATCGATGCCAAGCTCGTCGCGCAGGGCATCGCTGACCAGCTCGAGCGCCGTATCGCGTTCCGCCGCGCCATGAAGCGCGCCGTCCAGTCGGCGATGCGCCTGGGTGCCGACGGCATCCGCGTCGCTTGCGGCGGCCGTCTCGGCGGCGCCGAGATCGCGCGTTCGGAAGGCTATCGCGAGGGCCGGGTGCCGCTGCACACGCTGCGCGCCAACCTCGATTACGCCACCGCCGAAGCCCACACCGCCTATGGCGTGTGCGGCGTCAAGGTTTGGATCTTCAAGGGCGAGATCCTGGGTCACGACCCGCTCGCTCAGGACCGTCTGATGCTCGAGGCGCAAACCTCGGGCGTGCGCCCTGCGCGCGACGACCGCCGCTAAGGGAGTAGAGAGAAATGCTGCAACCGAAGCGCACCAAGTTCCGCAAGGCGTTCAAGGGCCGCATCCATGGCGACGCCAAGGGCGGCACTGCGCTCAACTTCGGGTCCTATGGCCTGAAGGCGATGGAGCCGGAGCGGATCACCGCGCGCCAGATCGAGGCGGCTCGCCGCGCGATCACGCGTCACATCAAGCGTCAGGGCCGTTTGTGGATCCGCATCTTCCCGGACGTTCCCGTGTCGTCGAAGCCGGCCGAAGTCCGCATGGGCTCGGGCAAGGGTTCGCCGGAATTCTGGGTGGCCCGCGTCAAGCCCGGCCGCATCCTGTTCGAGCTGGACGGCGTTCCCGGCCCGCTCGCGGCGGAAGCGTTCGAGCGTGCCGCGATGAAGCTGCCGATCAAGGTCAAGGTCGTTGCCCGCCTCGGCGACACCTCGCACCTGGAGGGTTGATACAATGACCAAGGCTACCGATCTCCGGGCCAAGACCGACGACCAGCTCGCCGACGAGCTGGGCAACCTGAAGCGCGAGGCGTTCAACCTTCGCTTCCAGGCCGCGACTTCGCAGCTCGAAAAGCCGAGCCGCGTTCGCGAGGTCCGTCGCGACATCGCCCGCATCAAGACGCTGCAGTCCGAGCGCTCGCGCTCGGCTGCGAAGTAAGAGGACCGAGACCATGCCGAAGCGCGTGCTGACCGGGAACATTGTCTCGGACAAGGGCGACAAGACGGTCGTCGTGCTGGTGGAGCGGAAGGTTAAGCACCCCCTCTACGGCAAGATCATCCGTCGCTCGAAGAAGTACCACGCCCATGACGAGGGCAACGAATACAAGGCGGGCGAGACCGTGCGCATCGAAGAGACCGCACCGATCTCCAAGCTGAAGACTTGGAAGGTGATCGAGCGGGTGAATACCCACGCGACCCCCGCCAAGGCCGATAACGCCTAAGGTCTTCGGACCTGATTTTTAACCGGAACCACCGGGCCAAGGTCAAACTGGGTCCCGGCAGGCCAGACGAGAAGGAACCGGATCGATGATCCAGATGCAGTCCAATCTCGACGTCGCTGACAACAGCGGCGCGAAGCGGGTGCAGTGCATCAAGGTGCTGGGCGGCTCGAAGCGCCGCTTTGCCGGTGTTGGCGACGTCATCGTCGTCAGCATCAAGGAAGCTGCCCCCCGCGGCAAGGTGAAGAAGGGCGACGTTCACCGTGCGGTGATCGTTCGTACCGCCAAGGATGTCCGCCGCGCCGATGGCTCGGTGATCCGTTTCGACGGTAACGCCGCGGTGCTGGTCAACAAGAACGAGGAGCCGATCGGCACTCGTATCTTCGGGCCGGTGGTTCGCGAGCTGCGTTCGCGCGGCTTCATGAAGATCATTTCGCTCGCGCCCGAGGTGCTGTGATGGCTGCTGCCAAGATCAAGAAGGGCGATCAGGTCATCGTTCTGTCCGGCAAGGACAAGGGACGGACCGGTGAGGTCGTCAAGTCGCTGCCCAAGGACGGCAAGGTCGTCGTCTCGGGCATCAATGTCGCGGTGCGTCACCGCAAGCCGAGCCAGACCAACCCGCAGGGTGGCCTGGAGCGTTCGGAAGCGCCGATGCACGTCTCGAAGGTCGCGCATGTGACCGCCGACGGCAAGCCGACGCGCGTCCGCTTCGAAGAGCGCGACGGCAAGAAGGTCCGCGTCGCGGTCAAGACCGGGGAGGTCATCAATGGCTGATAGCTATACTCCGCGCCTCAAGAAGCTGTACGACGAGAGCATCGCCAAGGCGATGACCGAGAAGTTCGGCTACAAGAACGTCATGGAAGTTCCGCGGATCGAGAAGATCGTGCTGAACATGGGCGTTGGCGAGGCCACCCAGGACAAGAAGAAGGTCGAGCAGGCCGCTGGCGAGATGGAGCTGATCGCAGGTCAGAAGCCCGTCATCACCAAGGCGAAGAAGTCGATCGCACAGTTCAAGCTGCGCGAAGGCATGCCGATCGGCTGCAAGGTGACTCTGCGCCGCGAGCGGATGTACGAGTTCCTCGATCGTTTCGTCACGATCGCGCTGCCGCGCGTTCGCGACTTCCGTGGGCTGAACCCGAAGAGCTTCGACGGACGCGGCAACTATGCCTGCGGCCTCAAGGAGCAGCTCGTGTTCCCCGAGATCAACTATGACCGCATCGACAAGGTGCGCGGCATGGACGTGATCGTCACCACCACCGCCAAGACCGACGACGAGGCTCGCGAGCTTCTGCGTCTCTTCGGCTTCCCGTTCCCGCAGGAAAATGCGGACGGCGAAGCGAAGCAGGCAGCGTAAGGGAAAGAGAACTTAAGTCATGGCGAAACTGAGTTCGATCAATAAGAACGAGCGTCGCAAGCAGCTGGTGAAGAAGTACGCCGGCAAATATGCGAAGCTCAAGGCGATCGCGAACGATGAGAGCCTCGATGATACCGAGCGTCTCATCGCGCGCCTCAAGATGGCCGAGATCCCGCGGAATGGTAACCCCACCCGCATCCGCAATCGTTGCGAGCTGACCGGTCGTCCGCGCGCTTACTATCGCAAGTTCCGTCTCGCTCGTGTGATGCTGCGCGATCTGGCCAACAAGGGCCTGATCCCGGGTCTCACGAAGTCGAGCTGGTAAGGATCACGAAGATGGCAGTGACCGATCCCCTGGGTGATATGCTCACCCGCATCCGCAACGGCCAGCGCGCGCGCAAGGACTCCGTCCTGACGCCTGCGTCGAAGCTGCGCGCCCGCGTGCTCGACGTGCTCCAGCGCGAAGGCTATATCCGCGGATATTCCGAAGAGCAGATGGGCCCGGCTGCGGGCATCCGCATCGAGCTCAAGTATTTCGAGGGCCAGCCGGCGATCAAGCACGTCGCGCGCATCTCGAAGCCCGGCCGTCGCGTCTACTCGGGCAGCCAGGAGCTGCCGCGGGTCCGCAACGGCCTCGGCATCACGATCGTCTCGACGCCTCGCGGCGTTCTGTCCGACGCGGAAGCGCGCGAGCAGAATGTCGGCGGCGAAGTGCTGGCGGAGGTGTTCTGATGAGCCGCATCGGCAAGAAGCCGGTCACCGTACCGGCAGGCGTCACCGCCTCGATCGAAGGCAAGACGCTCAATGTGAAGGGCCCCAAGGGCGCCCTGAGCCTCGCGATGCGCGAAGAGATCAGCTACACGCTCGAGGACGGCGGCATTTCGGTGCAGCCGGCCAACGAGACCAAGCAGGCGCGTGCCTTCTGGGGCATGCAGCGCACGCTCGTGCAGAACCTGATCACCGGCGTGACCGAGGGTTTCTCGAAGAAGCTGCTCATCACCGGCGTCGGCTATCGTGCCAATTCGCAGGGCAAGGTGCTCAAGCTGCAGCTCGGCTACAGCCATGATGTCAACTTCCCGATCCCGGAAGGCATCGAGATCAAGACGCCCGATCAGACCACGGTCGAGATCTCGGGCATCGACAAGCAGAAGGTCGGCCAGGTGGCCGCGGAAATTCGTCGTTGGCGCAAGCCCGAGCCCTACAAGGGCAAGGGCATCAAGTACGACGGCGAGTTCATCTTCCGTAAGGAAGGGAAGAAGAAGTGATCAGCACCAAGGGTCTTTCGCTTTTCGCGAAGCGTCGCCGCCGCAATCGTACTGCGCTTCGGGCGCGTGCGGGTGGCCGTCCGCGGCTTTCGATCCATCGCTCGGGCAAGCACATCTATGCCCAGGTGATCGACGACACCCAGGGTCGCACCGTTGCCGCCGCCTCGACGCTCGACAAGGACGTCAAGGGCAAGACCGGCGCGACCATCGCGGCCGCTCAGGATGTCGGCAAGCGTGTTGCCGAGGCTGCCAAGGCCGCAGGCATCACCCAGGTCGTCTTCGACCGCGGTGGCTTCCTCTATCATGGCCGCGTCAAGGCGCTGGCCGATGCCGCTCGTGAGAGCGGACTGGAGTTCTGAGAATGGCTGACGAAACCAACCAGACGGCGCCGGAAGGCGTCGAGGTCCAGGAAGCCGGCGCTCCCCAGGAGCAGCAGGCTCGTGGCCGTGGTCGCGGTCGTGGCGGCGACAACCGTGGCGGTGGCCGCGGCGGCCGTGACGGCAACCGTGGCCGTCGCGACGATCGTCGCGGCCAGGGCGGCGACGACGGCGGCGAAGAGCTGATCGAGAAGCTGGTCCACATCAACCGCGTCTCGAAGACGGTGAAGGGCGGCAAGCGCTTCGGCTTCGCGGCGCTGGTCGTCGTGGGCGACGGCAAGGGCCGCGTCGGCTTCGGCCATGGCAAGGCGCGCGAAGTGCCGGAAGCCATCTCGAAGGCGACCGCGGCTGCCAAGAAGGCAATGATCCGCGTTCCGCTGCGCGAGGGTCGCACGCTGCATCATGACGGCAACGGCCATTTCGGCGCGGGCCGCGTGACGCTGCGCTCGGCCCCGCAGGGTACCGGCATCATTGCCGGCGGTCCGATGCGCGCCATCTTCGAGAGCCTCGGCGTTGCCGATGTCGTGACCAAGTCGGTCGGCACGTCGAACCCCTACAACATGATCCGCGCCACCTTCGAAGCGCTCGGCGAGCAGACCTCGCCCAAGAGCGTTGCGCAGCGTCGCGGCAAGAAGATCGCCGACCTGCTCGGCCGCGGCGGCGCCGACAAGGGCGTTGCCGAGGCGGAAGCCGCGGCAATCGCGGAGTAACGAGCATGGCGAAGATCAAGATCAAGCAGATCGGCTCGCCGATCCGCCGCACCAAGGATCAGCGCGCGACGCTGATCGGCCTGGGCCTGAACAAGATGCACAAGGTCAGCGAGCTCGAGGACAGCCCCGAGGTCCGCGGCATGATCCGCAAGCTGCCGCACATGGTCGAGATCGTGGAGGGCTGAGCCCTTCATCGATCCGGAATGAAATCGAGGGGCGGTAGGCGACTACCGCCCCTTTTTCGTGGTGCGAACCCGTAACGCCCGTCTCGCTTGCAATGTAGGATTTCGCCTGCTTGGTTCGCCGAGCTCTTTGAATCGTCGATCCAGCTCCATGCGCCCCGCCGGCACGTGCGTCGGGTCGCTTGCGCCGAGATCGCACCGCGTACCTACCTATAGCCTCCCGCCGCGTCGATGTCGCCGCGCGTGGGCGCGCCGGTGCCGCTTCGCAGGCGCGTCGTGGTGGTTTCGCAGGCGCATCCGGCGAAAACCCGCGGCAGTGTCAACCTTGTGTCAAGTTCGGCCCGAAGCGCAACATAAGGGGTGACAAATTCCGATCCCGCCGCTATGCGCCCCGCTTCCTTTCCATCAGCGCGACAAAAGCGAAAGCGAGTGCACGACATGAAACTCAACGATCTCCACGACAACGAAGGCGCCCGTCATCGCCGCATGCGCGTCGGACGCGGCATCGGTTCGGGCAAGGGCAAGACCGCGGGCCGTGGCCAGAAGGGCCAGAAGAGCCGCGAGGGCGTCTCGATCAATGGCTTCGAGGGCGGCCAGATGCCGCTCCACATGCGCATCCCGAAGCGCGGCTTCAACAACATCTTCGCCAAGGACTATGCCGAGGTGAACCTGGGCGCGATCCAGAAGGCGATCGACTCGGGCAAGCTCACCGCGACCGACATCGACCAGGCTGCCCTGAACGCAGCGGGCCTGACCCGTGGCGGCAAGGACGGCGTCCGCCTCCTCGCCAAGGGCGAGCTCAAGGCCAAGCTCAACTTCACCGTCGCCGGCGCGTCGAAGAGCGCGATCGAGGCGGTCGAGAAGGCCGGCGGCAAGGTGACGATCCCCGAGATCGTTCCGGCAGCCGACAAGCACAAGGCCAAGCACCGCTCGGTGCAGAAGGTCATTGCCGCTAAGAAGGCCGGCAAGCAGGGTTGAACTCTCGAAGGGGGAGCGTCGCTCCTCCTTCGTTCGTGCTTGGACGATCTCAGCACGAACGGATGAGGGGCCGGCGCCGCATTGCCCTTCAGGCCGTAGGACTTATATGAGCGGCGGGGGCGGCGAACGCTTACCCGCCGCTTTTGTTTCCGGGACGATAAACGCACATGGCATCCGCAGCCGATCAACTCGCCTCCAGCATCAGCCTCGCGAAATTCTCGCAGGCGACCGAACTCAAGAAGCGCCTGTGGTTCACGCTCGGTGCGCTGATCGTGTTCCGCATGCTGAGCTACGTGCCGCTCCCCGGCGTCGATCCCACTCAGCTCAACCTGCTCGCGCAGCAGACCTCGGGCGGCGTGCTCGACTTCTTCAACAATTTCACCGGCGGCGCATTGAATCGCATGTCGATCGTCGCGCTCGGCGTGATGCCTTACATCACTGCCTCGATCGTGGTGCAGCTCGCGACCTCGCTGAGCCCCACGCTCAACGCGATCAAGAAGGAAGGCGAGAGCGGCCGCAAGCGGCTCAACCAATATACCCGCTACGGCACGGTCGCGCTCACGGCGATCCAGGGCTGGTTCATCGCGGTCGGGCTCGAGAGCTTCGGCGCGAGCCAGGGGCTCCAGGCGGTGGTGGTCGACGGCATGGTCTTCCGCATCGGCGCAGTGATCTCGCTGGTCGGCGGCACCATGTTCCTGATGTGGCTGGGTGAGCAGATCACCAGCCGCGGCATCGGCAACGGCATCTCGCTGATCATCATGGCGGGCATCGTCGCCCATCTGCCGACCACGCTGGTCCAGCTCTTCGAATCGGGCCGCACCGGCGCGATCGATCCGCTGCGGATCGCGATGATCCTGGTTGCGGTCGCCGCGCTCGTGCTCCTGATCTGCTTCATGGAGCGGGCCCAGCGCCGTATCCTGATCCAATACCCCAAGCGCCAGACCGCGCGTGGCGTCCAGGCCGAGCGCAGCCACCTGCCGCTCAAGCTCAACACCGCCGGCGTGATCCCGCCGATCTTCGCTTCGTCGCTGCTGCTGCTGCCGCTGACGATCACCCAGTTCGCCGGCAACATGACCGCGGGCGAGAGCTGGTGGGGCGATTTCGTGATCAGCCTCAACACCTGGCTGCGCCACGGCTCGCCGATCTACATGGCGCTCTACGGCATCGGCATCGTGTTCTTCTCCTTCTTCTACACTGCCGTGGTGTTCAATCCGGAGGAGACCGCCGAGAACCTCAAGCGCTACGGCGGCTTCATCCCCGGCATCCGCCCGGGCAAGAACACCGAGACCTATTTCGATTATGTGCTGACGCGCATCACCGTGATCGGCGCGGCCTATCTCACCTTCATCTGCCTGGTGCCCGAATTCGCGATCTCGTCGCTCGGCGGCACCTTCCTGATGGGCGGCACTAGCCTTCTGATCGTGGTCAACGTAACGATGGACACGGTGACGCAGATCCAGTCGCACCTGCTGGCGCACCAGTATGGCGATCTGATCAAGAAGGCGAAGCTGAAGGGCCGCATGCGCTGAACGCGCAGCGACAGACAGGGGACAGTCTGACGTGAATATCATCCTGTTGGGCCCTCCGGGTGCGGGCAAGGGCACCCAGGCGAGTCGGCTCGAGGCCGAGCGCGGCATGGTGCAGCTCTCCACCGGCGACATGCTGCGCGCCGCCGTCAAGGCGGGCACGCCCACCGGCCTCAAGGCGAAAGCGGTGATGGAAGCCGGCGAGCTCGTTTCGGACGAGATCGTCTCGGGCATCATCGGCGAGCGGCTCGACATGGCCGATACCGAGAAGGGCGCGATCTTCGACGGCTATCCGCGCACCGCGGCCCAGGCGCAGTCGCTTGAGGCACTGCTTTCGGAGCGCGGCCGCAAGCTCGATTATGTGATCGAGCTGGTGGTCGACGAGGATGCGCTGGTCGAGCGGATCACCGGCCGCTTCACCTGCGCCCAGTGCGGCGAAGGCTATCACGACCGGTTCAAGCAGCCCAAGGCCGAAGGCACCTGCGACGTTTGCGGCGCGCACGAGTTCAAGCGCCGCCCCGACGACAATGCCGAGACGGTGCGCACGCGCATGGCCGAGTATCGCGCCAAGACCGCGCCGATCCTGCCCTTCTATGAAGCCAAGGGGCTCGTCCGCCGCGTCGACGGCATGGCCGACATCGAGGTTGTCGGTGAGCAGATCGACGCGATCCTCGACGGGAGAGGCTGACGGAACTAACCTCCTCTGCCGGGCAGCAGGGGGAGGGTTCGATGCGCAAGACAGGAATGGCGTTCGCCGCGCTGGCAGTGGCGGTACCGGCATCCGCTGATGTTGTCAGCTCCGGCGATTCCGGGTTCACCAGCCGCCACAGCCTGAGCATCGCCGCGCCGCCTGCGAAGGTCTGGGAAGCGCTCGTTCATCCCGAGCGCTGGTGGCAGGGCGATCACACGTACAGCGGCGACGCCGCCAACCTCAGCCTCGAACTCCGGCCCGGCGGCTGCTGGTGCGAGAAGCTTTCGAGCGGCGGCGTCGAGCATATGCGCGTCGTCTATGTCGCCACCGGCGACACGTTGCGCATGGTCGGCGGCCTCGGTCCGCTTCAGGCCATGCCCGTCACCGGGGTGATGACGATCATCCTGGAGCCGGGTGGCGGGGGGACCAAGCTCGTCGGCAGCTATGCGGTGGCGGGGCAGGGCCTCACCGGCATCGCGGCGCCGGTAGACAAGGTCCTCGCCACCCAATGGTCCCGGCTCAAGGCCGCGGCGGAGCGCTGAACGCCTTTGGCTTGGCGCGCCCGCAACGTTCGTGTATGTTGCGAGTTCCGGCAAAAACGCACGGGGCGCTTGACTCTGCCCCGGCGGCTGCATATGTCGCCCATCTTCCGAAACACCGGTTGTCCCGGCGGCGCTTGCATGCGCTCGTCGTGCCACTGCATTTTCGGAGCAACGCGACGAGATGGGACGCATAGCTGCCATGCTGCGTCCCGTGGAGCTGGGAGAATAAATTTCATGGCACGTATTGCGGGTGTCAACATCCCGACCAACAAGCGCGTTCTGATCGCGCTTCAGTACATCCACGGCATCGGTGCGACCAAGGCCAAGGAAATCACCGAGAAGCTGGGCATCGCACCAGAGCGCCGCGTGCAGGACCTGTCGGACCAGGAAGTGCTGCAGATCCGTGAGGCGATCGACGCCGGCTACACCGTCGAGGGCGATCTTCGTCGCGAAACTGCGATGAACATCAAGCGCCTGATGGACCTGGCCTGCTATCGCGGCCTGCGTCATCGCAAGGGCCTTCCGGTCCGCGGCCAGCGCACGCACACCAATGCGCGCACCCGCAAGGGCAAGGCCAAGCCGATCGCCGGCAAGAAGAAGTAAACCGTCCGGGGGACGGTTTACTCCGCAGGGCGCCCGCCGCCCCGCGAGTGACCACCCCATTTAGGGATAAAGGTCAAAGACATGGCACGTGAACCGCAGCGTATTCGCCGTCGCGAACGCAAGAACATCACCGCCGGCGTCGCGCATGTGAACGCCAGCTTCAACAACACCATGATCACCATCACCGACGCGCAGGGCAATGCGATCTCCTGGTCGTCGGCCGGCATGATGGGCTTCAAGGGCTCGCGCAAGTCGACTCCTTACGCCGCTCAGGTCGCCGCCGAGGACGCAGGCCGCAAGGCTGCCGAACATGGTGTTCGCACCCTCGAGGTCGAGGTCAAGGGTCCGGGTTCGGGCCGCGAGTCGGCGCTTCGTGCGCTGCAGGCGGTCGGCTTCCAGATCACTTCGATCCGCGACGTGACGCCGATCCCGCACAACGGCGTCCGCCCGTCGAAGCGCCGTCGCGTCTAAATCCTGCTTGTGCCGCGGGCCCTGAGGCGGGTCTGCGGTCTTGCAGCAGTTACCTGGCGGGATGGCCTCAAGTCCCGCCCAACATGAGGAAAGCCCGTGTCGGTCAACGCTAAGAACTGGCAGGAACTCAAGAAGCCCAACGGCCTCGAGAAGAAGCCCGGTGGCGATCCCAAGCGCAAGTCGACCTTCGTCGCCGAACCGCTCGAGCGCGGCTTCGGCCTGACGCTCGGCAACGCGCTGCGCCGCGTGCTGCTCTCGTCGCTCCAGGGTGCGGCGGTCACTTCGATCAAGATCGAGAACGTGCTCCACGAATTCTCGTCGCTGGCCGGCGTCCGCGAGGACGTGACGGACATCGTCCTGAACGTGAAGCAGATCGCGATCCGCATGCAGGGCGAAGGCCCGAAGCGCCTCCAGCTGTCGGCCACCGGCCCGGCGGAAGTGAAGGCGGGCGATATCGCGGTCTCGGGCGACATCGAAGTGATGAACCCCGAGCTGGTGATCTGCCACCTCGACGACGGCGCGACGCTCAACATGGAGCTCACTGCCGATACCGGTAAGGGCTATGTCCCGGCCGTCGCGAACCGCCCTGCGGACGCGCCGATCGGCCTGATCCCGATCGACGCGCTGTACAGCCCGGTCCGCCAGGTCTCGTACAAGGTCGAGAACACCCGCGTCGGCCAGGAGCTCGATTACGACAAGCTAACGCTGTCGATCGAGACCGACGGCACGATCACGCCGGAAGACGCGCTCGCCTATGCGGCGCGCATCCTGCAGGACCAGCTCGCGCTCTTCGTCCACTTCGACGATTCGGCACTCACCCGCGCGGCCGCTCCGGCGGCGGGCGGGGTTGCTGCGGCTCCCGAGGCTGGCGGCGACGCTGCGCAGATCAACCGCTATCTGCTCAAGAAGGTCGACGAGCTGGAGCTTTCGGTCCGCTCGGCCAACTGCCTCAAGAACGACAACATCATCTACATCGGCGATCTGGTTCAGAAGACCGAGGCCGAGATGCTGCGCACGCCGAACTTCGGCCGCAAGTCGCTCAACGAGATCAAGGAAGTCCTTTCGAGCATGGGTCTCCGCCTGGGCATGGAAATCCCCGGCTGGCCGCCCGAGAACATCGAAGAGATGGCCAAGAAGCTCGAGCAGGAAATCATGGGCTGAGCCGCACGGGATTAGCGCGAGCTAATCCCGAGACGGCGCAAGCCCGGCCGGCGGGCCGGCGAAGCCGAACCCGTCCGACGACGCGGGATTTATTCCCGCGTCGGGCCCTTCACGGGGTGAGTTTACGGGATCCCGGCTTCGCCGGGGTGACGGAATATTGGGTGGGCCACCGTCCCCACCTGGTCTGGGGTTCCGTGACACGGCCCCTTAACGAACGAAGGAAGAAATCATGCGCCATCGCGTAGGCGGCCGTAAGCTTCAGCGGACCTCGGCCCACCGCATCGCCCTGTTCCGCAACATGGCCGCGGCTCTGATCAAGCACGAGCAGATCACCACCACCGTCGCCAAGGCGAAGGAGCTTCGCCCCTATGTCGAGAAGCTGGTGACGCTGGCGAAGAAGGGCGGTCTTTCGAACCGCCGTCTGGCCCACGCCCGTCTGCTCGACGACGCGCAGCTCACCAAGCTGTTCGACGTGCTGGCCGCGCGCTACGCGGACCGCAACGGCGGCTACACCCGCATCATCAAGGCCGGCATCCGCAAGTCGGACGCGTCGCCGATGGCGATCATCGAGTTCGTCGACCGCGACGTCTCGGCAAAGGGCCAGGATTCGGGCCCGGTGCTGGGGGATGAGGATTTCGACGAAGCAGCCTGATCGCTTCTTCGTCCACGGACAAGAAAGGGCGGCGGCACTATGGTGCGGCCGCCCTTTTCCTTGCGAAGCCGTCCGAATCCCGCCATCTCCGCCCTCCACGTCGAGGCGCAACGATGGCTGTCTTCTATCACCTCCTCGCCAACAACCTTGTCGCGAGCATCACCAATTTCACGGTGTGGTTCGCGATCACCTTCTGGGTCTTCCTGGAAACCCGCTCGGTGTTCGCCACGGGGATGATCGCGGGCATCTATCTGGTGCTCACCGCGGGACTGGGCATCTGGTTCGGCAGCCTCGTCGATCATCACACCAAGAAGCGCGTTATGATGGCGTCCAGCGCGGCTTCCTTCGTGCTCTATGCCGTCGCGCTTGCGGCCCATGCGCTGGTTCCCGAGCGGCTTTTCGGGAAGGTGGCGAGCCCGATGCTCTGGGGCTTCGTGTTGCTGGTCATGTTCGGCGTGATCGCGGGCAACATCCGCAACATCGCGCTGCCCACCCTCGTCACCGCGCTCATTCCGGAGGATCGACGCGACAAGGCTAATGGGCTGGTCGGCATGGTCACCGGCATCGGCTTCCTCACCACCTCGGCGATCAGCGGCTTCCTCGTCGCCTGGGGCGGCATGGTCGCGACGCTGGGATTTGCGCTGGCGCTTTCT
The DNA here is from genome assembly GCF_051400635.1 of Sphingomonas radicis. Lineage (NCBI taxonomy): Bacteria > Pseudomonadati > Pseudomonadota > Alphaproteobacteria > Sphingomonadales > Sphingomonadaceae > Sphingomonas > Sphingomonas radicis. The sequence continues at coordinate 46,861 of NZ_JBLFFG010000003.1, read as the reverse complement.
TTCCTGGCCTTCGCGCACCTGCTGTTCGTGCGCCTGCGCGAACCTGAGCGAGAAGCTTCGGTCGATACACACCGCGTTGATCTCGCCGGTACGATCCGCGTTGTCGCGGGCGTGCCGGGGCTCTTCGCACTGATCTTCTTCGCCGCGTTCAATAATCTCCTGGGCGGCGTCTTCATGGCGCTGATGGACGCCTATGGCCTTTCGCTCATGCCCGTTCAGCAATGGGGACTGCTCTGGGCGTTCATCTCCTGCGCTTTCATCCTCAGCGGCATCGTCATCGCGCGCACCGGGCTCGGCGCCAATCCACTGCGGACGCTGTTGCTGGTCAATTTGATCCTCTGGGCGGTGGCGAGCGTGTTCACGCTCCAGTCCTCGATCCCTCTGCTCGCGGCGGGCTGCTTTGTCTGGATGTTCCTCGGCCCCTATGCGGAGGCGGCCGAGCACACGACGCTGCAGAAAGTCGTGCCGTTCGAGCGCCAGGGGCGGGTGTTCGGTTTCGCCCAGTCGGTCGAGCAGGCCGCTTCGCCGCTGACCGCCTTCCTGATCGCCCCACTGGCCCAGTTCGTCTTCATTCCCTTCATGACCACCGGTGCGGGCGCCGACGCGATCGGCGACTGGTTCGGCCGCGGCCCCGAGCGCGGCATCGCGCTGGTCTTCACCATCGCAGGGCTGCTCGGTGTGCTGACGACGATCGTAGCGTTCAATTCGCGCTACTATCGCCAGCTCTCCGCCGCCTACGCCCGCGGCGCGGATCAATAGCGGGGATCGTCGCTTCCCGCTAAACCCCGCCCACTCGAATCCCGGAGAGTGCACTCATTATGTCCAAGCCCGCCTATCCCCACACCCGCCGTGACGATCTGATCGAAGAATTGTTCGGCGTGGCGGTCGCGGATCCCTATCGCTGGCTCGAGAATGATGTGCGCAATGACTCCGAGGTCGCCGCCTGGGTCGCCGCGCAGAATGAAGTGACCGACGCCTATCTGGCGAGCCTTCCCGGCCGCGAATGGTTCCGCACCCGGATCAAGCAGCTCTTCGACTATGAGCGTTTCGGCGTCCCGGTGAAGAAGGGCGGCCGCTATTTCTACATGCACAACAGCGGCCTGCAGAACCAGGCGGTGCTCTATGTGCGCGACAGTCTCGACGGCCCCGGACGCGTGCTCATCGATCCCAACGGCTGGTCCGAGGATGGGGCGACGGCGCTTTCGGAATGGATGCCGTCGGAAGACGGCCGTTACGTGCTCTACGCCGTGCAGGACGGCGGAACCGATTGGCGCACCGCGCGCGTGCTCGATGTCGAAACCGGCAAGGACACCGGGGATCTGGTTCATGGCATGAAGTTCACGCTCGCTGCCTCCTGGGCCAGGGACGGCAGCGGCTTCTTCTACTCGCGCTATCCCGAAGTCGCCGAGGCCGAGAAGTTCCAGGCGCTCAACGAGAACCACAAGGTCTATTTCCACCAGCTCGGCAATCCGCAGTCCGCTGATCGGCTGATCTACGAGACGCCGTCGACCCCCAGCCGCAGCCACTATGCCCAGGTCACCGACGACGGCGAGTGGCTGGTGATCACCACCAGCGAAGGCACCGACGACCGCTACGAGATCACGCTGGCCGATCTGCGCGACCCGGCGTGGCCGACGCGCACGATCATCCATGGGCTGAACCATCATTGGTCGCTGGCGGGCAACAACGGCACGCGCTTCTACTGGACCACCAACCAGCGCGCGCCGCGGATGCGCGTCGTCACGATGGACGTCGAGACGAACGACCATCCGGAGGCGCACGAACTGGTGCCGCAGGACTCCGCGACGCTCGAAGGCGCGACGATCATCGGCCGCGTGCTGGTCGCCAGCTATCTGGTGGATGCGCACACCGAGGTGCGCCGCTTCGCGCTCGATGGCTCGCCGCTCGAGCCCGTCGCGCTGCCCGGTATCGGCACCGCCTCGGGCTTCGGCGGCGAACAGGGCGATCCGGAGACCTTCTTCGCCTTCACCAGCTTCAATGCGCCGACGACGATCTACCGTCACAATGTCGCGACCGGCGAGAGCACCGCCTGGGCCACGCCCAGGCTATTGTTCGATCCCGCCGATTATATCGTCGAGCAGCGCTTTTACGCCTCGAAGGATGGCACCCGCGTCCCGATGTTCGTGGTGCACCACAAACGCGTGACCGGCGCCGCACCGACGCTGCTCTACGCTTATGGTGGGTTCAACATTCCGGTGACGCCGGCCTTCTCGGCCTCGCGTATCGCCTGGATGGAGCAGGGCGGTGTGCTTGCGGTCGCCAACATCCGCGGCGGCGGCGAATATGGCAAGGCGTGGCACGACGGTGGCCGCCTCGCCAACAAGCAGAACAGCTTCGACGATTTCATTGCGGCGGGCGAATATCTGATCGCGCAGGGGATCACCGGCAAGGGTCAGCTTGCGATCCAGGGCGGCTCCAACGGCGGGTTGCTCGTGGGCGCGGTGGTCAACCAGCGCCCCGATCTCTTCGCCGCCGCCCTGCCTGCGGTGGGGGTGATGGACATGCTCCGCTTCGATCGCTGGACGGCCGGTCGCTATTGGGTCGACGATTATGGCCATCCATCGAAGGAGGAGGACTTCCACCGCCTCCGCACCTATTCGCCCTACCACAACGTCCGCGGCGGGCGCGCCTATCCGGCGATCCTCGTGACGACCGCCGACACCGACGACCGGGTCGTGCCCGGACACAGCTTCAAATATACCGCAGCGCTCCAGGCAGCGGAGATCGGCGACAAGCCGCACCTTGCCCGGATCGAGACGCGCGCGGGCCACGGCGCGGGCAAACCCACCGACAAGATCATCGAGGAGGCTGCCGACGTCTGGGCCTTCGCGGCGGAGTGGACCGGGCTGGAGGTCAAGTCGCGCTGATCGGCGCGGCAGTGGGGAACGGGCGCGGGCCGGGGCGCGTTGGCGCTGGCATGCTCGACCTGCGCCTCGCCTGCGCCGTTCCGCTGCTGCTCGCAGCCTGTTCGGATCCAGCTCCCACCTCGGCCTCGCAGAATACGACGGTGACCGGCCCTGCGCCGCCCCTGGTCGAGAATACGGCGGTACCGGAAGCGGAAGCCACACCCGAGGTCCAGCCGACGCCCGGCAACGGATCGGTAGAGACGGTCGGCGGCGACGGGTCGCAGATCGTGCTCGCTCCGCTCGATGCCGGCGATTCCGAGGGGCTCGACGGCGAACTCGGCTGCAGCTTCGCAGAACGGAAAGATGCACCCTCGCTGCTGATCGCCCGCGCAGATGTCGGTAAGGAGGCGCGCCCCTTCGCGGCGGTCCGCAACGCGGGTGTCCTCGAAAGGCTCGCAGCCACCGCGGCCGGAGGGTTCGGCGCGATGGAAAAGGGACTCACCTTCGGCGGCAAGGGCCTCACGGTGCGAGTAACGCCGGAGGCGCGCGTGCCGACGGGCGATGAGAGCGTCGCGCAGCGTGCCACCCTGCTCGTCCAGCGCGCCGACGGCGCCGAGCGCCGTATCGCGGGCCTTTGGACCTGCGGACCCTGACCGCAGCGGCTTTACAGCGCGGGCGTCGCTCCTTATCGGCCAGCCATGACGCGAGAGCACACCGACTCCATCCTCATCGTCGATTTCGGAAGCCAGGTCACCCAGCTGATCGCGCGCCGCGTGCGCGAGGCGGGGGTCTATAGCGAGATCGCGCCCTTCACCTCCGCGGCCGAGGCATTCGAGCGGATGAAGCCCAAGGGGATCATCCTCTCGGGCTCGCCGGCCTCGGTGCTCGACGAGGGCAGCCCGCGCGTTCCGCAGGAGATTTTCGACAGCGGCTTGCCGGTGCTCGGCATCTGCTACGGCCAGCAGGTGATGATGCACCAGCTCGGCGGCACGGTGACGCTGGGCGACAGCGGCGAGTTCGGCCGCGCCTTCATCGAGATCGGCGATAGCTGTGAGCTGTTCGACGGAATGTGGGCCGAGGGCGAGACGCACCAGGTGTGGATGAGCCACGGCGACAAGGTCGCCGACCTCGCGCCGGGCTTCCGCGCCGTCGCGGCCAGCCCCGGTGCCCCCTTCGCGGTGATCGCCGACGACAAGCGCCGCTATTATGCGATGCAGTTCCACCCCGAAGTGGTCCACACGCCCGACGGGGCGCGACTGCTGGCCAATTTCGTCCGCCACGTCTGCGGCCTAAAGGGTGACTGGACGATGGCCGAGTTCCGCTCGGCCAAGATCGCCGAGATCCGCGCGCAGGTGGGCAAGGGCCGGGTGATCTGCGGCCTTTCCGGCGGCGTCGACAGCGCGGTCGCCGCGGTGCTGATCCATGAGGCGATCGGCGACCAGCTTACCTGCGTCTTCGTCGACCACGGCTTGATGCGCTCGGGCGAGGCTGATCAGGTCGTCAGCCTGTTCCGCGGCCACTACAATATCCCGCTCGTCCATGTGAACGCCGAGACCCTGTTCCTGAGCGGTCTGGCCGGAGTCACCGATCCGGAGGCCAAGCGCAAGTTCATCGGCAAGACCTTCATCGACGTGTTTGAGGAGGAGGCGCGCAAGATCGGTGGCGCCGAGTTCCTGGCGCAGGGCACGCTTTACCCCGATGTGATCGAGAGCGTCAGTTTTACCGGTGGCCCCTCGGTGACGATCAAGAGCCATCACAATGTCGGCGGCCTGCCCGAGCGGATGAACATGAAGCTGGTCGAGCCGCTGCGCGAGCTGTTCAAGGACGAGGTCCGCGCGCTCGGCCGCGAGCTCGGCCTGCCCGAGGTATTCGTCGGCCGTCACCCTTTCCCGGGGCCGGGCCTGGCGATCCGCATTCCGGGCGAAGTCACCAAGGATCGTTGCGACATCCTGCGCAAGGCCGATGCCATCTACCTCGAGGAGATCCGCAACGCCGGGCTCTACGACGCGATCTGGCAGGCGTTCGCAGTGCTGCTTCCCGTCCGCACCGTCGGCGTGATGGGCGACGGGCGCACTTATGACTATGTCCTTGCGCTTCGGGCGGTGACGTCCACCGACGGCATGACCGCGGTCGCCTTCCAGTTCCCCGGCGATTTTCTGGCACGGGTTGCGACGCGCATCGTCAACGAAGTCCGCGGCATCAACCGGGTGACCTACGACTACACCTCGAAGCCGCCGGGCACAATCGAGTGGGAATGAAGGGAGTTCGGTCGCGCACTGCTCGAGTTTAGCGCGCGACCGCCAGTCTTCGGCATCGATCACACGGTCGTAGCCCGATTATTGCTCCTTCTTGAACAGATCCTGGAAGATGAGCGGGCCCCAGGTGCGGTCGCGTGCGTGCACCAGCGCGCCGCCCTCGCCGAGCTTTCCCAGCGTGACGGGGGCAAATCCGAGCTGTTTGGCCAAGGCCGCGACTGGAGCGATCGCGTCCTCGTCGTCGCTCGACAGAAAGACGACCCGGTGGCCGCCCTCGACGACCGGATCGGTAGCTAGGGTGGCCGCAATCAAGTGGTTGAAACCTTTGACGAGTCTGGCGCCGGTGAACGCCTTGGCGACGAAGGCGGAGGACGGGAGGCCGTCCAGCTCTTCAGGGGAAACGCCAAAGGTGTTCGTCGCGTCGATGATCGTCTTGCCTTCCCAGCTCGGCAGGGCCTTCGCGAGCTCGCGATGCTCCCAGAACGGGATTGCCAGGAGGATCGTGTCGGCCTCGAGCGCATCCTGCAGCGACCTGGCGACGACCGTGGATCCGATCGCCCGTGCCTGCGGCGCCAACGCCTCGGGCGGCCGGCGACTCGCGACGGCTACCTCGATGTTCTTGCGGGCGAAGGCGTGGGCGAGGGCCTGGCCAATACTGCCGAATCCTACAATTGCGTAGCTCATGGTACTTCTCCAATCGGTGTTGATATCGCTTCCCGGCCCTGGGCGGCGCCGGATTGTCGCGTCAGAGTTGCGCCAGGCCGCCGTCGACGGCGAGCTCGCTGGCAGTCATGAAGCTGCTGTCGGACGACGCGAGAAAGGCAGCAGCCGCCCCGATCTCCGCCGGCTCGGCCATGCGCTGGAGCGGGTTCATCGAGGCGAATACCTTCAGACCCTCCTCGCCTATCGCTGCCTTCGCGAGTTCGGTCGCCGTCGGCCCGGGCGACAGCACGTTTACCCGGATGCCGGTGCCCTTCAGATCCTCCGCCCAGCTCCGCGCGAGGTTGCGCACTGCCGCCTTGCTCGCGCTATAGGCGCTGAATGCGGGGGCGCCCGTGGTGCCAGCGCTCGACCCCGTCAGGATGATCGAACCGCCTTCGCCCATCAGCGGCAGCGCCTTCTGGACCGTGAAGATCGTACCCTTCACATTGGTGTCGAAGGTTTCGTCAATGTGCTCGGCCGTGATCTCCCCAAGCGGAAGCAGGCTCCCCATCCCGGCATTGGCGAAAACGATGTCGAGGGCTCCGCGCTCGGCCTTCACCGCCGCGTAGAGCCGGTCGAGATCGGCCAGGTCGGAGACCGATCCCTTCACCGCGCGGGCATTGGACCCGAGGTCCGCCACAGCGGCGTCGAGCGCTTCCTGCCGGCGGCCGAAGATGAAGACGAAGGCGCCCTCCTCGATGAAGCGCTTTGCTGCGGCGCGGCCGATGCCGGTAGCGCCACCCGTGATGACTGCAACCTTACCCTCGAGCTTTCCCATGACTTATCCTTTGCTCCGTCCTTGATCGTTCGGGGGTGTCCCCGAGAACCGCAACATGGGTCGGCCGGAGTCAGGCGTTGAGTGCGGAAGCGCGCACATCGGTGGTGCAAAATCGATCCGTTAGGCTATGATTCCTCCCGTATTGCTGTTCGATCTGTTAGGCATGAGCTCTTTGGAAGGCGCACCCTGCGGTGCGGGATTGCACCATGATCGACTGGGATGACGTTCGCTACTTTCTTGCCATCGCGCGCGGAGGCTCGGTGCGGGCCGCCGCCGAGCGCCTCGGTGTGAACCACGCGACCGTGCTGCGACGCATCGCCCAGCTCGAGAAACGCCTCGGGGCGCACATGTTCGAAAAGCTGCCTTCGGGTTATCGCCTGACGGCTGCAGGCGAGGAGGTCGTCGAACTCGCGGAACAGATGGAGACGTCGTCGCATCAGCTGGAGACGCGCGTCTTCGGGCGCGACCAGAGCGTGCGCGGGCGTCTGCGGGTGACGCTGGCGCCGCCTCTTGCGACACACCTGCTCATGCCGGACTTCGCCGATTTCGCGCGTCTGCATCCGGATATCGAGATGGACATCCTGTCGTTCGGCGACCTGGCGAATCTGACCAACCGGGAGGCTGATGTCGCAATCCGCGTCGTCTACGACCGCAAGACCCTGCCGCTCAATCTTCACGGCCTGAAGGGACCGGAGCTGTTTGGCGCCGTCTACATGTCCCGCGATCGCCTAGCCGCATGGCGAGCGGGCGCGCGGGAACCCGTCCGGTGGATCGTCATCAGCGCGCATGGAGTTCCGGATTGGGCCAGCGAGGGTGAGGTCCGCACCACAGGGGTTCCCTTCAGGATCACCGACGCCGGGGCGCAGATCGCTACAGTACGGCAAGGGCTCGGGATCACGACGCTGCCATGCTTCGTCGGAGATGCCGACCCCCTGCTGGTGAGGGTGCCGGGTACGGATCTGCACCTGTACGGAACGCTCTGGCTTCTCACCCAGGGGGAGACACGCAAGACCAAGCGCGTGCGACTCTTTACCGAGTTCATATCCCACAGGCTCGCGGCCTATGCGCCGCTTCTCGCCGGGCTGTCTGTATCGCGCGACTGATGTGTGGCAGGTCGCCGGCGAAGCTTGCCGCAATCCGGTCGGAAGTCGACCTGCTTCAAACCCTGATTGCTACGCCTGCGTCGTGGTGCGACAACGTTTCCGAAAGGGGAGCCGATGATAACCAGGTCCAGGCTTGCGGCTCTCGCCGCATTAGTGCTCACCGCATGCGTGCCCGAGCAGTCGGCGAACAATTCAGCTGCGGCTGGTATCGCCATGGAGGGGAACGCCGCGGAAATGATCGTGCCGCAGCCTCGGGAAGCTGCGAATGGTGCCGCGGGCGCAGCCGCGCTCAATCTCGCGCCGGATGGGCTCACGTTCGTGCTCGAAAGCGGGGCGTCGCGACACCTGCCGTTCGGAACGCCTCGTGAGGCCGTTTTGCGCGCAGTTGGTGCCACGGTCGGAGAGCCGAAGAGCCGGGAAGTCGATAAGGAATGTGCCGGGGGACCGCTGGAGAGCATGGAATTCGAAGGTGGCCTGGGGCTCTCGTTCAGCGAAGGGCGGTTCATCGGCTGGGGCCTGAGCAGTCGCGAAGACGGTCGTTATGCTACCGCGGCGGGGATCGGGCTGGGCTCGACGCGCCAGCAGGTCGAGGACGCAATCGTGATTGAAGTCGAGCAGACCCCGCTCGGGCACGAATTCCACTCCGGCACGCTATCAGGGTTGCTGAGCTCGCTCGCGCCCACGGGACAGGTCACGGCGCTTTGGGCTGGAACGACCTGCCGGTGATTGCACTCGCCCAGCCGCACGATGAGGAGGCGGTGGTCGCCTTGTGGCGCGCGTGCGATCTCACGCGCCCATGGAATGATCCGCACGCCGATTTTCGCCTGGCCTTGAGTAGCGGTAGTTCCACGGTGCTCGTCGCGCAGGATGCGGAGGTGCTCGGCGGCGCCGTGATGGTCGGGTTCGACGGGCACCGCGGCTGGGTCTATTATCTCGCTGTCGCATCGCACCGGCGCGGGCAGGGGCTCGGGCGTGCCATGATGGCGGCCGCGGAGGACTGGCTGCGCGCGCGGGGCGCACCCAAGATCCAGCTGATGGTGCGCGAAGATAATGCAGTCGCGCTCGGCTTTTACGAGACGCTTGGGCTCGAGCGGCAGAAGGTTGTCACGCTCGGCCGTTTCCTAGAGGAGGGCGCATGAGCGTCACGGTTTACGGCATCAAGAATTGCGACACGATCAAGAAGGCACGCGCCTGGCTCGACGCCAATGCCGTCGCCTATGATTTCCACGATTACAAGACTGCCGGCATCGACGCCGCACGGCTCGCCCGCTGGATCGAAACCGTGGGCTGGGAGCCGCTGCTCAACCGCGCAGGCACTACGTTCCGCAAGCTGCCCGAGGCGGACAAGCAGAACCTCGACGCGGCCAAGGCAAGCGCGCTGATGCTGGCGCAGCCGTCGATGATCAAGCGCCCCGTAGTCGAATATCCGGGCGGGCTGCTGGTCGGCTTTGCGCCGGAGCGATTCGCCCGCGCGCTGCTCTGAGCCGCCCCGGCGCTGCGCAGGTGGTGAGTTGATTGATTCTGCGTTACAATCGCTCCCTTAGGACAAATCGCCTAGGGGGAGGGTCGCATGGCTTCCTACGTTCGGCAAAAGCCGGCGGGCTGGTTCAATCTCGTCGCGCTGCTTCTGGTCCTGTGGGGCGTCGCTGGCTGCGCGTCGCTCTACGCGCACATGGTTTACGGCCCCGCGATCAATCCTGATGCCACCGAGTGGGACCGCGCTTATTATGCTGGCTTGCCGGGCTGGTTCACCTGGATCTATGCAGCGGCGGTGCTCGGTGGGCTGCTCGGATCGATCGCGCTGCTGATGCGATCGAAGCTGGCGAAGCCGCTCTTCGTGGTCTCGCTCGTCGCGGTGGTCGTCCAGTTCGGCTGGGTGTTCCTCGCGACCGACCTGCTCGCGCACAAGGGTGTCGCGTCGACGCTGCCCTTCCCGCTGTTCATCGCAGCGGTGGCGGTGCTGCAGATCTGGCTCGCGGGCTACGCCGAGCGGCGCGGCTGGATCAGTTGACGCGTTTTTCGTTCCGCATGCAGCCAAGCAATGTACGCTCGCGCCCGTGGCTGGCGCACTGCGCGTCAGGCAGCTAGGTAGGCGGGCATGTCCACCTACACGCTCGACACCGCCACCAGCCGCGCCAATCCCACGCCCGCGCCGATGAAGCGACTTACCGTGCCCTCGATCCGCGATCGCAAGGGAAAGGAGCCGATCGTGATGCTCACCGCGTACACGACGCGGATGGCGCAACTGCTCGATCCGCATTGCGAAGTGCTGCTGGTCGGCGACAGCCTGGGGCAAGTGATCTATGGTCTGCCGTCGACGCTCCCGGTAACGCTCGAGATGATGATCGCGCATGGCGCGGCGGTGGTGCGGGGCAGCTATCATTCGGTGGTGATCGTCGACATGCCGTTCGGCAGCTACGAAGCCAGCCCCGAGCGCGCGTTCGAATCCGCGGCGCGCGTGCTTGCTGAGACCGGCGCGGCGGGGGTGAAGCTCGAGGGCGGCACCGCCATGGCGCCGGTGGTGGAGTTTCTCACGCGTCGCGGGATTCCAGTGATGGGGCATATCGGCCTCACCCCGCAGTCGGTGAATGCCTTGGGCGGCTATGGCGCGCGCGGACGCAGCAATGCCGAGCATGCCCAGATCATCGACGATGCACGCGCGATCGCGGATGCCGGTGCGTTCGGGATCGTCGCGGAGGGCGTAGTCGAGAGCCTCGCGAACGAGATAACCGCGGCCGTGAGCGTGCCGGTGATCGGAATCGGCGCTTCCGCCCAGTGCGACGGGCAAGTGCTCGTCACCGAGGACATGCTCGGCCTCTTCGAGCGCACGCCGCGGTTCGTGAAGCGCTTCGACGATCTCGCCGGCCGCATTTCCGCCGCGGTCGAGACCTATGCCGCCGATGTCAGGTCCCGGGCTTTCCCGGGTGCCGAACAGGTCTATCCGGCCCGCGACTGAGCGACTAGCGAGCACGCTTCCTTTAGGCGGTGCCCGCGGCTAAGGTCCGCGCCCGCACACACCCATGGAGTCAATCTTGGCGCTTCCTCCTTCCGGTACAACTGACGAAGCCTTTATGCGCGAAGTCGACGAGGAGTATCGCCGCGAGCGGCTGCTCTCGGTCTGGCGCAACTATGGGCGCTGGATCATCGCGGCCGTAGTGGTCGCGCTGATTGCGTTCGCAGGCTTCCTCTATTGGCAGCACCACAGCGCCCGCTCCGCGGGCAAGACCGGCGAACAGTACGACGCCGCGCTTCGGCTCGCGCAGGAAGGGCAAGTCGACAAGGCTTCCGCCGAGTTCGACAAGCTTGCCGCCGGCAAGGACGGCTATGGCGCGATGGCGCGGATCGCCCAGGGTAATCTGCTGCTCCAGAAGAACGACGCCAAGGGCGCCGTCGCCAAGTTCGCCGCGGTTGCGGGCGATCAGTCGATCGAGAAGCCGTTTCGCGATCTTGCGCTGATCCGCCAGTCGGTCGCCGAGTTCGACAGTGTGAAGCCGCAGGTCATCATCGATCGGCTCAAGCCGCTCACCGATCCGAACTCGCCGTGGCTCGGCACTGCGGGCGAATTGGTGGCCGCCGCCTATCTTAAGGCAGGCGATCGCAAGGCTGCGGGCCAGCTCTACGGCCAGATCGCACAGGGCGGCGAGAAGGTACCTGAGTCGATCCGTGCACGCGCGGTTCAGCTTGCCGGCGTATTGGGTGTCGACGCCATCGACCAGTCGAAGGAAACCAAGGCTCAATGAACAAGAAGGTGAGGGTGGCTGCCGCTCTCGCGGTGCTCGCAATGGCGAGCGGCTGCGGGATATTCAAGGGTGGTGGCAAGAAAACCCCGGTGCTCGGCGAGCGTGTGCCGATCCTGGTGTCGGAGAACGACATCAAGGCGGACCCGACCCTTGCGGCTGTCGAGGTGCAATTGCCCGCGCCGGCGGCGAACGACGGATGGCGTCAGCCCGGCGGCAATGCGGCCAAGTCGATGGGGCATCTCGCCCTGAGCAGCACGCCGTCCCGCATCTGGTCGAAGGATGTCGCCAAGCCCTCCAAGCGTGAACGCCTGGCCGCAGCGCCGGTGGTCTCCGACAACCGGCTGTTCGTGATGGACACCGACGGCGGACTCCACGCCTATGCCGCCGATACGGGCGCCGAACTGTGGAGCGTCGCCACCGCGAAGGACGAAGGCAACCAGGCCGCGCGGTTTGGCGGCGGTGCCAGCGTCGAGGGCGAACGCGTCTTCGCGACCAACGGTCTGGGCGACGTAGTGGCGCTCAATGCCGCCGACGGCGCCGAGATCTGGCGCAAGCGCCCCGGTGGCCCGCTGCGTGGTTCGCCGTCGCTCGCCAACGGCAATATCTATGTCGTGACGCAGGACAACCAGCTCTTCGCGCTGTCGCAGGAGAATGGCGAGATTTCGTGGAACGTCTCTGCGAGCCTGGAGACGCAGGGCGTGTTCGGCGTGGCCGCGCCCGCTTCGGCGCAGGGCACGGTGGTGGCGGGTTTCTCGTCCGGCGAGCTCAACGCCTATCGTTACGAGAATGGCCGTTCGCTATGGGCCGACGTGCTGTCGCGCACCAGCATCTCGACGTCGGTTTCGTCGCTGTCGGACATCGATGCGGAGCCCGTGATCGATCAGGGCCGCGTTTATGCCGTCGGCCAGGGCGGACGCATGGTCGCGATGGACATCGCCACCGGCAACCGCATGTGGGAGCAGAATATCGCCGGTATCTCCACGCCATGGGCCGCGGGCGAATGGCTGTTCGTGGTCACCGATGATGCGCGGCTGATGTGCATCGCGCGCGGCGGCGGCAAGATCCGCTGGATCGCGCAGCTTCGGAAGTTCCGCAACGAGAAGAAGTCCAAAGGGCCGATCTCGTGGGTCGGGCCGGTGCTTGCGGGCAACCACCTCGTCCTCGCCAATACGGAGGGGCAACTCGTCTTCGCGTCGCCCACCGATGGCAGCATCGCTTCGACGATGGACCTCAAGGAGTCAGTGACGCTGCCGCTCGTCGTGGCGAACAGCACGCTCTATATCCTCAACGACAAGGGCGAGCTTTCGGCCTATCGTTGAACGCTCCGTCTCCTTCGGGAGGCGACGGATCGATATTTGGCGGGCGGGGCCGGTGCCTCGCCCGCCATGTTTTTTCCGGCGACTGCGATGTGCTGCCGCCGCTGTTTCCCAGCCTCTCCCCATTGTGGAGGGGAGATGCTAACGGAATTCCCATGCCCCTTCCCACTGTCGCAATCATCGGACGGCCTAATGTCGGCAAATCGACGCTGTTCAACCGGCTGGTCGGCAAGCGCCTCGCGCTCGTCGACGACCAGCCCGGCGTGACCCGCGACCGGCGCGAGGGCGAGGCCAATCTGCTCGGGCTCGAATTCCGGGTGATGGACACCGCGGGCTATGAGGACGAGGACGTCGCGACCTTGCCCGGGCGCATGCGCGCGCAGACCGAGGCCGCGGTGCGCGAGGCCGACGTCTCGCTGTTCCTGATCGATGCGCGCGCAGGGGTAACTCCGCTGGACGAGGAGATCGCCCGCTGGTTGCGCAGCACCGATCGTCCGGTGGTGCTGATGGCCAACAAGGCCGAGGGCAGGGCCGGCGAGTCCGGCATCCTGGAAGCGATGGCGCTCGGCCTCGGCGATCCGATCCCCTTCTCGGCCGAACATGGCGAGGGCGTCGTCGACCTGTTCGAGGCACTGCTGCCGCATGTCGAGCGCGACGAGGAAGAGGAAGCCGAGGATCCCGAGGCCCCCGATGCGCCGCTCAAGCTGGCGATCGTCGGTCGGCCCAATGCCGGCAAGTCGACCCTGGTCAACAAGCTGCTCGGCGAGGAGCGGATGATCACCGGGCCCGAGGCCGGAATCACGCGCGATTCGATCGCGATCGACTGGGAATGGCCGGATGAGGAAGGAAATCTCCGGCCGGTCCGCCTGATCGACACTGCGGGGATGCGCAAGCGGGCGAAGGTCGAGGAAAAGCTCGAGAAGCTCTCGGTGATGGACGCGATGCGCGCAGTCGACTTCGCCGAAGTCGTCGTGCTGCTGCTCGATGCGACCCGCGGACTAGAGGTGCAGGACCTCAAGATCGCCGATCGCGTGCTCCAGGAAGGCCGTGCGCTCGTCATCGCGCTGAACAAATGGGACGTCGCGGAGAACGCCTCCAGCCTGTTCAACGGCGTCAAGGGCGCGCTCGATGAGGGGCTGGCGCAGGTCAAGGGCGTGCCGTTGCTCACCGTCTCGGCGGCGACCGGCAAGGGGCTCGACGTGCTGATGCGCGTCGCCTTCGAGACGCGCGACGCCTGGTCGCGCCGCGTATCGACAGGCCAGCTCAACCGCTGGTTCGAGCGCGCGATCGAGGCCAATCCGCCCCCGGCCCCCGGCGGCAAGCGGATCAAGCCGCGCTACATCACGCAGAATAAGTCGCGCCCGCCCAGTTTCGTGCTGTTCGGCACCCGCGTCGACCTGCTGCCGATGAGCTATCAGCGCTACCTGATCAACGGGCTGCGGCGTGAGTTTGATTTCGGCGCCGTTCCCGTGCGGCTGACGCTGCGCGCGCCGCGCAACCCCTTCGACCGCGAGCGCGAGTGACGAAATAGTTACGCTGGCGCAACTGCTGTCAACGAGCTGTTTACCCCCGGACGATTAATCTGCGGCCGTGCCCGCGAGGTGCGCGGATGGGGAATCGACGTGACGACCGGCAACGAGCTGCTGATCGATTGGGCTGCTTTTGCGCAGGCGCGCTCCGATCTGGGGGCCAATTTCGTTCGGATCCTCGGCTATTTCCGCGAGGACGGAGTCAAGTCCGTGTCGCGGATCGAGGATGGAATGCGCGCGCACAATGCCGCGGCGATGGTGATCCCGGCACACACGCTGAAGGGCGAATCCCGCCAGTTCGGCGCGGACCCGCTTTCCGAGCTGGCTGAGACGATCGAGATGATGGCGCGCGCCTGCGTCGAGCGGCAGGACACGCCGGACGCAGTGCTCGAGCACGTCGTCCGGCTGCGGCCGCTGTTCGAGACGACCCTGTCGCTGCTGGAGCGCGAAGCCAATCCGCTGGTATCGCGCCGCCCGGCCGGTTTCGGACGGCGGCCGGCCGCCTGATCGGAAGGCATCCATTTCCCGGACGACGGCTTGATCTTGCTGAGTACGCCTGGGGTATCTCGCTGAGATGGTAATCCCGTTCGCCCTTCGACAAGCTCAGAACGGTGATGGCTCAACTTGACGAGGATAGCCTCTAGCTCGCGTCTTCGGCCTTGCTGTTGAGCTGGATGTAGTTTTCCAGGCCCATCCGGGCGATCATGTCGAACTGGCGCTCCAGCGTGTCGACATGCTCTTCCTCGCTTTCGAGAATGTCAGCAAAGAGATCGCGGCTCACATAGTCGCGGACGCCCTCGCAATGCTGGATCGCGTCCTTGAGCACCGCGATCGCCTCGACCTCCACGGCCAGGTCGGCGTGCAGGATCTCCTCCACCGTCTCGCCGATCCGCAGGCGGCCGAGCAGCTGGAAGTTGGGAAGGCCTTCGAGGAACAGGATGCGCTCGGCCAGCTTGTCGGCGTGCTTCATCTCGTCGATCGACTCGTGGCGCTCGAGCTCGGCGAGCTTCCGGATGCCCCAATTGTCGAGCAGCCGGTAATGCAGCCAATATTGGTTGATCGCCGTAAGCTCGTTCTTGAGCACCTCGTTGAGATATTCGAGAACTCGCGCGTCGCCCTTCATCGTCTGCACACCTTTGTTTGAACAGGTGCGCAATTCTAGCGGTCAAAGCGACTTCAGAACAGCAAAAACCGCAGAAATCTGCGGTTTTTCTAATTGCGAATGTTACGCAGCCGCGCGTTCTGCCTTGATGATTTCGCGGGCGAAGGGGACGCACTGGCCGCATTTGAGCTGACAACCCAGCGCGCGATAGGCCTGCCCGGTGCTGCAGGCACCACCCCGGGCAGCTTCGCGCACTTCGCGCTCACGAATTGCATTGCAAACGCAGACGACCATCGGGTGACCTCTCCACTCGATGCTCTGCGTAGGGCTACTGCGAGCGATTCGCAAGCATATTGCGAGGCGTTTGCATTAGATAGATTCCCGTGTCCGGCGCATCGGCTGGGCCTTGCCGCGCGCAAGGCTGCGCCAGAGCCACTCGAACGGCCCGTAAGCGAATCGATCGAGCCAGGGTTTCGACCAGAGCAGCATGCCGCCGCAGACCAGCGCGACCACCGGATAGAGCTGCCAGCGCGACAGGTGGCCGAACCAGCCGAAACCATAGCCGTAGAACAGGGTGGTGCAGATCAGGCTCGTCGCCAGATAGTTGGTGAACGCCATCCGCCCTGCCGCAGCGATCCTGGTGGTGAGCGGTCCGCCGGGGCGCACCAGCAACAGAATCAGGCAGGCCCAGCCGATGATCATCGGCGGGCGGAACAGCGTTGAGACGAGCATGCTGCAGGCCGCGACCGAGAAAAGGCTGAACTTCTCCGCGACGAGCCAGGCCGCCATCGCGAGATAGGCGGGAAGGCCGATGCCGAACCCGATCAGCAGCCATTTGCGATAGCGCATGCGGTCCCATGCGCCGGTGAGGAGGCCGCTGCGGAACGCGGCCATGCCGAGCAGCATATAGCCGAGCGTCTCCCAGCCCACGAACAACAGGCCTTGCAGTGGCGACCAGCGGTCCTTGAGCCAGCGGTGCTCGACGATGCTCCACCACGTTCCGCGATGCTGCGCGAGCTCGGCGGCGAGCGCCTGCCGACTGGGTACGCCGAACCCGCTGTTGAAGTCCGCAAGCGACCGCGCGGCGGCACGAACGACTGCCGGATCGGCGCTTGTCAGCTTGGCCTGAGCGTCGGCGATGCTCGCCACCATCAGTCCCATGAGCGCGAACTGGATCAGGATCAGAACGATCCCCAGCGTTACCAGCCGCCGCACCTGCATCCGGCGGCAGGCGAAAGCGATCATGCCGACCAGCGCATAGAGATTGAGGATGTCGCCCCACCAGACCAGCCACAGATGCGCGAGGCCGAAGAGCAGCAGCCAGACCATCCGGGCATAATGGACGCGCGCAGGGCTTTCGCCCTTCGCTTCGGCACGCTCGATCACCAGCAGCATCGATGCGCCGAACAGGAACGAGAAGAGGCCGCGCATCCGCCCGTCGAACAGCACGAAGTTGACGAGGTAGACGGCAAGGTCGGCGCCCTGCGCGCCGCCATATGCCTCCGGATTGAAATAGGCCGCGCGGGGCATTGCGAAGGCGACGATGTTGAGCAGCAATATGCCCATCACAGCCACGCCGCGGACGGTGTCGAGGGAGAGGATGCGGTTCGCGGGGGCGGGCGTCATCGTTCCCGCCGCCCGCCCCGTGCGACCAGCCCGAACACCAGGCCGACGAGCACGACATGCGCGAAGAGCTGCTTGGCGATCTCCACCGGTTCGGAGCTCGGGAAGGGAGCGCCGAAGCGAAGGGGCAGTACAAGGCCGTACATCACCAGCCAAAGCCCCACGCCGTAGGCCGCGCCGGCGAGCAGCGGATGCGCGCGGACTGAGGCAAGCCGCGCATGTGCAAGCATGAATATGGCAGCCATCGCCGCCATGATCACGAAATGGACGAGCAGCCCGGTCGCGGCACCGGCAGCGCCCCATTGGGAGGCGCCGGGGAAGGGGCCGCTGGCGACTGCACGTAGCATTCCGGCGACTGGTCGCCCAGCCAACAGCGTGTCGGCCGCCGCCCATGCGATGTCCAGCGTGCCTGCTGTCAGGGTGGCGGTGAGAATCCTGCCCCCCATGCTCCCACCTTTTGTCGCCCGCTCCTCTCGCGTCATTGGCAGTGCCCCCAATTTGAGATCAAGCTACAGCCAGCTTGCGATCTCCTCCAGCGACTTCTTTTGGACCGCGCTCACCGGAATCGTGGCGTCGTCCGCCGGATGGCCCGCGACGATCATCATCACCGGCCGCTCGCTGTCCGGCCGCTGGCACACACGGTTTAGGAAGCGCATGGGAGCCGGAGTATGGACCAGAGTCGCGACTCCGGCCTGATGGAGCGTCGCGAGAAGCAGGCCGCAGGCGAGGCCCACGCTCTCCGTCACATAATAGTTGGGAGACTGCTCGCCCGCGCCGTTCACGAGGTAACGCACCGCGAAGACGACGATCAGCCAGGGGGCTTGCTCGATGTAGGGCTTGTCGGGCCGGGTCCCGAGCGGCGAGAGCGCCTGGAGCCAGCGGTTGCCTGCCCGGCCGCTGTAGAAGGCGCGTTCTTCCTCCTCGACGGCTACGCGGATCGTGGTCTTTGCCTCGGGAGAGGCGACGACGCAGAAGTGCCAGGGCTGGCGGTTCGCACCGCTCGGCGCGGAGCCCGCTGCCCGAAGAGCCGCCTCGATCACTTCGTGCGGGACGGGGCGATCGCTGAATGCCCGGCAGCTGCGCCGCGCCCGAACCAAATCGCTGAACGCGGTCGCCCGGGCGATGCGTTCGGCCTCGTCCATTTCCGGATACGGCCGCCAGGGCAGCGCTTCATGTTCATGCATATGTGCTCCGGCGAGAGCCATGCCAGCGATCTGCGCAGAGCGAAACCCGGTATTTTTCCGGTTTGTGTCAGCGTAGCTGATTGGGAAATATGAGCTTTAGGGCGTTCCAATGCTCATCGACGGAACAGCTGTGGCTGGCCGCCAGCCCCGCCGAGCCCGCGAGCTCGCGTACCGTGGCTTCGTCCAGGTCGGTCTCTGCGCCCGCCGTGCCCGGCCAGGAAACCCAGATGAAGCCATTGGGAGCGATCAACTGGCGCAGCGCCGCGAGTTCGTGCTCGATCCGGGCGCGCTCGGTGCCGAACAGCCATACGCACTGCAGCCCTTCGGTGGCGGCGCGTTCCTCTTCAACGCCTCGCGCTTCCGGATCGACTGCCCGGCGAATATGCTCGGGCATGTTGTGGAACCAGCAGCGGATGCCGCGCTTGAGCCCGATCCGCTCGGCGAGCTGCGTGCCGGAAGAGCCTTCGGTCATCGTCGTGCCTCCGCTGCGGCTGAGGCGACCATCCTGCCCGAATTGGGACGGGACGGAAAGCCTCAGGCCAGCGCGGCGTCTTCGCCCATCAGGTTCGGGAAGAACCCTTCGTGCGCGACGCGCAGATCGGCGAGGCTGACGGTCCAGTCGCCCTCGTCGAGCTCGAAGATGATCCGGTCCTTGATCGTGCGCCCGAGCGGATCGGCGGGGACGTTCGCCTTGTGCGCGGCGACCATGAAGTCGGCGAGGCACGAATCGCACACGGTGACGATGTAGAGCCCCTGGTCCTCACCGAACAGCGAGCCGGCGACGCCGAAGGGCTGGGGCTCGTTGACCAGCACGCCGATGTTCGACGCCAGCGCCATCTCGGCGAGTGCAACTGCCAGACCACCGTCCGAAACGTCGTGGCACGCGGTGATCGCGCCGGACTGGATCTGCTCGCGGATGAAGTCGCCGGTGCGGCGCTCGGCGGCGAGATCGACCGCCGGGGGCGGGCCTTCCTCGCGGCCGTGGACTTCGCGCAGCCAGATCGACTGGCCGAGCTCGCCGCCGCGTTCGCCGACTGCGATCACCGTGTCGCCGGTGCCCTTGAAGGCGATGGTGCAGCTCTTCGACCAGTCGGCGAGCAGGCCGAGGCCGCCGATCGCCGGGGTGGGGAGGATCGCCGAGCCGCCGCCGGTCGCCTTGGATTCGTTGTAGAGGCTGACGTTGCCCGAAACGATCGGGAAGTCGAGCGCACGGCACGCCTCGCTCATGCCCTCCAGGCAGCCGACGATCTGACCCATGATCTCGGGGCGCTGCGGATTGGCGAAGTTGAGGCAGTTGGTCACTGCGAGCGGGTTCGCGCCGACCGAGGTCAGGTTGCGCCACGCCTCCGCCACCGCCTGCTTGCCGCCCTCGACCGGATCGGCAAAGCAATAGCGCGGGGTGCAATCGGTGGTGATCGCCAGGCCTTTCTGCGTGCCGTGGACGCGGACTACTGCGGCATCGCCGCCCGGGCGCTGGACGGTGTCGGCGCCGACCATGTGGTCGTACTGCTCCCAGATCCAGCGGCGGCTTGCGATGTCCGGCGAGCCCATCAGCTTGACCAGGTCCGCGGCGGGATCGGTGCTTTCCGGCACGTTCGCGAGCGGCGCGGGCTTGGGGGTGGGGACGTGCGGGCGATCGTAGAGCGGCGCTTCGTCGGCGAGCGGGGCGAGCGGGATGTCGGCGACGACATCGCCCTTCCACTTGAGCACCATCCGGCCGGTGTCGGTGACATGGCCGATGACGGCGAAGTCGAGCTCCCATTTGCGGAAGATCGCCTCGGCGAAATCCTCGCGGCCGGGCTTGAGCACCATGAGCATCCGCTCCTGGCTTTCCGACAGCATCATCTCGTACGGCGTCATGCCGGTCTCGCGCTGCGGCACATCGTCCATGATCAGCTCGATGCCGACGCCGCCCTTGCTGGCCATTTCGACCGAGGACGAGGTGAGGCCCGCGGCGCCCATGTCCTGGATCGCGACGATCGCGTCCGATGCCATCAGCTCGAGGCAAGCTTCGATCAGCAGCTTCTCGGTGAAGGGATCGCCGACCTGGACGGTGGGGCGCTTCTCCTCCGAATTCTCGCCGAAATCGGCCGAGGCCATGGTGGCGCCGTGGATGCCGTCGCGGCCGGTCTTCGAGCCGACATAGACGATCGAATTGCCGACGCCCGACGCGGCCGAATAGAAGATCTTGTCGGTCTGGGCGACGCCGACGGTCATCGCATTGACCAGGATGTTGCCGTCATAGGCGGGGTGGAAATTGACCTCGCCGCCCACCGTGGGAACGCCGACGCAATTGCCATAGCCGCCGATGCCGTGGACCACGCCGGCGATCAGGTGGCGCATCTTGGGGTGATCGGGACGGCCGAAGCGCAGCGCGTTCATGTTCGCCACCGGCCGCGCGCCCATCGTGAACACGTCGCGCAGGATGCCGCCGACGCCCGTCGCCGCGCCCTGATAGGGCTCGATGTAGCTGGGGTGGTTGTGGCTCTCCATCTTGAAGATCGCCGCCTGGCCGTCGCCGATATCGACCACGCCCGCATTCTCGCCGGGGCCGCAGATCACCTGGGGACCTTCGGTCGGCAGCTTCTTCAGATGGATGCGGCTCGACTTGTAGCTGCAGTGCTCGGACCACATCACCGAGAAGATGCCGAGCTCGGTCAGGTTGGGCTCGCGGCCCATGGCGTGCAGGACGCGCTCATATTCTTCGGGCGAAAGGCCGTGCTCGGCGACGATCTCAGGCGTGATCTGGCTCATGGCCGCAGCCCTTAGCGACGGAGCGGGGCGGGGGCTAGGGGTGGATCGAAAAGCCGCGCGGCGGACTCGCTTCGGGTGTATGATCCGCGGACTCGCAATCAGGAGAGGACAGATGAGCGTCAACCTGGTTCCCGAGGGCTATCGCAGCGTCATTCCCTATCTGGTGGTCGACGATGCCGCGGCGGCGATCGACTTCTACGTCAAGGTGTTCGGCGCCACCGAAGTCATGCGCATGGAGAAGGACGGCAAGATCGGCCATGCCGAGCTCGCCATCGGCGACTCGCACATCATGCTCGCCGACGAGCATCCGGAGATGGGCTATCGCGGCCCCAAGGCGTTCGGCGGCAGCGCGATCACCGTGATGGTCTATCTGCCCGATGTCGACGCGGCTTTCGCCCGCGCGATCGACGGCGGAGCGACGGCCGAGCGGCCGGTCGAAGACCAATTCTACGGCGACCGGTCGGGTACGTTCGTCGATCCCTTCGGCCACCGCTGGAATGTTGCGACTCACGTCGAGGACGTGACGCCGGAAGAGATGGAACAGCGGATGGCAGCGATGGCCAGCGAGGCCGGCTAAGTAGCGTCGGCCTTCGGCCGGGGCAGCCCAGTTTTGACTCTTTTCACGGAAACGCGCTCAATCTCGCAATATTATTGCGTCCGCGAGCGGTGTTCATATCGAGATGTCAAAGAGCGGCGTGTAGAACCCGACCGGTCGAGCAGAGCAGGCGAAATCCTACTTTGCAAGCGCTCGCGAGCATGTCGATTGCGACCGCCTTCAGCCCCGTGGCTGGCGGAGCCGCCGGAACAGGCCGCCGCTCGCGATCGGCTCGAACAAATCTTCGGGATTCTCGGGATCGAGCACTTCATGGTCGGCGAGCCATGCGGTCACTTCATCGAGGTTCGGAGTTTCATAGGGCCGGAGGGTGCGGCCGTCGCGGTGGCGGAGCAGCTCGATCGCAGCGATCAGCGAGCCCGTGGACCCGATGGCGTGCACGACATCCGCGCGTTCGCAGCCGAGATGCTCCGCGAGCAGACCGTCGCGGATCTCGGCAATGCGCGCGCACCGCGGGTCACCGTCGGCGCATTCGATCGTCACGTCGCATTCGGTATCGAGCCGGAGCGAGCGATTGTTGAAGTTCGACGATCCGATGCGCAGGATGGTGTCGTCGATCGCCAGCACCTTGGCATGGACGTAGATCGCTTCGCCGCCCGCGGTGAAAGGATGATAGATTCGCAGCCGATCGTGGGTGTCGCGCCGCCGTAGCGCCTCGACCAGGCGCGCGCGGGCAGTATCCATCGCCAGCTGCTCGAGCCAGCCGTCGGCGTCCTTCGGATTGATAATGACGATCTCGGGGCCATCGGGCTCGTCCAGCCGCCGGGCGATCGCCTCGGCGATCCGGCGCGAAGCGAAATATTGGCTTTCAGCATAGATCGTGCGCTTCGCCCGGCCGATCAGGTCGAGGTAGAGCTGCTCGATCTCATGCGCGGCCTCCACGCCCTCCATCTCCGGCTGAGTCCGCGAGATCGCCGCGGGCACATCGGTGAAGTCTGGCGTGAGGCATTCGGGCCAGCAGGGGCCATGATCCCCCGGCACCGGGATCGGCTTGCCGCCGGATAGCGTCCAACGCTCGCGGCACAGCTCGCCCAACGCCTTAGCGACCGGCCCTTGCAGGGCAGTGGTAGCGTCGTGCCAGGGCATATAGTCGCTGCCGTCCGGGTCCACCCGGCGCGGCTCGTCATCACGGTGCGCGCGCGTGTCCCAGCGGCTCGCCGTCATGTCGATGCCGCCGCAAAAGGCGAGGCAATCGTCGATCACGACGATCTTCTGGTGGTGCGACGCGCCCGGCGGATGGCGGCTGTCGAGCCGCGGGTGGATTCGCGGATGGAGCATCCAGCGCATCGTCGTGGTGAGCGTGGTCGGGCGCAGATAAGTCTTCAGCGCGCCCATGTCCCATCGCAGCAGATAGATCTCGAGCCCCGGGGTTCGCCGTGCCAGCCAGGTGATGAACGGGCCGACCTGCTCGGGCGCGTCAGGCGCTTCGTCGCTGCGCTCCGCGAGACGGATGCGCGCATCGAAATCCCAGCCGATCAGAAGGACCTGGTGCCGCGCCTTGAGCATCGCATCGCGCGCGGCGCGAAAATAATCCTCGGCGTCGATTATCACGGTGACGCGATCGGCATGCTCCACTCGCCAGGCATTGTGGCCTGGCCGGACGATGCCATCGGCGGTCACGCGCCGGTCGTCACAGGATTTCGCGGACCTTCTCGGGCGGACGGCCTAGCCGCACGCCCTTTTCAGTCGCGACCAACGGGCGTTCGATCAGGATCGGATCGGCCGCCATCGCATCGAGGATCGCGTCGTCCGATGCGTCCTTGAGCGCTTTTGCGCCTTCTTCGGCCTTGCGCAGGCCGTCGCGCGGGCTGATGCCGGCGCGGGCATAAAGCGCGGCGAGCGCGTCGCGCGAGGGCGGCGTCTTCAGATACTCGACGATCTCGACTTCAATCCCCGGAGTTCCTTGGAGGATCGCCAGCGCCTCGCGCGATTTGGAGCAGCGCGGATTGTGCCAGATCGTCGCCTTCATTCCAGGTCCCGTTCATGCTGAGCTCGTCGAAGCACCGTTTCGCTTCTCATCGTCCTGGTGGCATCGCCCTTCGACAAGCTCAGGGCGAACGGTGGGGAGCGGTTACTCCCCTTTTGCCAGCCACTCTTCCAGCCACTTGATCGTATAGTTGCCCGACTGGAAGTCGGGCTCGTCGAGCAGCGCCTGGTGGAGCGGGATCGTCGTCTTGACGCCCTCGACCACGAATTCTTCCAGCGCGCGGCGCAGACGCATGATGCACCCTTCGCGCGTGCGGCCGTAGACGATCAGCTTGGCGATCATCGAGTCGTAATAAGGGGGGATCCGATAGCCCGAGTAGATGCCGCTATCGACGCGGACGTGCATCCCGCCCGGCGCGTGGAAATGCGCGATCTTGCCCGGCGAGGGCGCGAAGGTCTTCGGATCCTCGGCGTTGATGCGGCATTCGATCGCGTGGCCGCGGAACTCGATATCTTCCTGGCGGACCGAAAGCCCATGACCTTCGGCGACGCGGATCTGCTCGCGGACGAGATCGAGGCCGGTGATCATCTCGGTCACCGGATGCTCGACCTGGAGGCGGGTGTTCATCTCGATGAAGTAGAAGTGCCCGTCTTCCCACAGGAACTCGATCGTGCCGGCGCCGCGATAGCCCATGTCGGCCATTGCTTTGCTGACGATCGCGCCCATGCGCTCGCGCTCCTCGGGCGTGATGACCGGCGACAGCGCTTCCTCGAGCACCTTCTGGTGGCGGCGCTGGAGCGAACAGTCGCGCTCGCCGAGGTGGATCGCGTTGCCGTTGCCGTCGCCGAACACCTGGAATTCGATGTGGCGCGGATTACCGAGATATTTTTCGAGATAGACGGTGGCGTCGCCGAACGCGGCCTTGGCCTCGCTGCCCGCCTGGAGCATCTGCGCTTCGAGATCGGCGGGGTTGTTCACGACCTTCATGCCGCGCCCGCCGCCGCCCGACGCGGCCTTGATGATCACCGGATAGCCGGCCTTTTCGGCGATGGCCTTGGCCTCGGCGATGTCGCTGATCGCACCGTCCGAGCCCGGGACGAGCGGCAGGCCGAGCGCGCCCGCGGTGCGCTTGGCCTCGATCTTGTCGCCCATCGTGCGGATATGCTCGGGCTTGGGACCGACGAAGAGCAGGCCGTGCGCCTCGACGATCTCGGCGAACTGGGCGTTCTCCGAGAGGAAGCCATAGCCGGGATGGATCGCGTCAGCGCCAGAGATCTCGGCGGCCGAGATGATGTTGGGGATGTTGAGGTAGGATTCGCCCGCGGGCGGAGGCCCGATGCAGATCGCCTCGTCGGCAAGGCGGACGTGCATCGCGTCGCTGTCAGCGGTCGAGTGCACCGCGACCGTCTTGATTCCCATCTCGTGGCACGCGCGGTGGATGCGCAGCGCGATCTCGCCACGATTGGCGATAAGGAGTTTCTTGATTTCAGGCATTTTGCGGCTTCCGAAACCTACCGTTCGCCCTGAGCTTGTCGAAGGGCTGTTTTTCTACGGTCGCGAAGAAGAACGGTGCTTCGACAAGCTCAGCACGAACGGACTGGGGAGTCATTCCACCACTACGAGCGGCTGGTCGAACTCGACCGGCTGGCCGTTCTCGACGAGGATCGCCTTGACGGTGCCGGCGGCGGGCGCCTGGATTGGGTTCATCACCTTCATCGCTTCGATGATCAGCAGCGTGTCGCCCGCGGCGACCTTGTCGCCGACCGTGACGAACGCATTCGCCTCGGGATTGGGCCTCAGATAGGCGGTGCCGACCATCGGCGACTTGACGGCGTTGACCGCCGCGGCCGGGGCGGCGGCTTCCGCAGCTACGGGGGCCGGAGCGGCGGGGGCCGCCGCCGGGGCGGGCGCGGCATAGTGCGCGGCCGGCGCGGCGGTCACGGTCCGCGCGACGCGGACGCGGCGTTCGCCGTCTTCGACTTCGATTTCGGTGAGCTGAGTCTCGTCGAGCACCGCGGCGAGCTGGCGGACCAGCTCGATATCCACGTGCATCGCCCCTTGTTTCTTATCTTCGGCCATTGCGACCCTTCGTTCGATGAAAGCGCGCGCTCATGTCAGAGACGCGCGGCGGCTTCAAGCGCAAGCATGTACGAAAGCGCCCCGAACCCGGCGACGGTTCCGCGCGCCGCGCGGCCGACGTATGAGCGGTGCCGGAAGGGCTCGCGCGCATGCGGGTTCGAGAGGTGGACTTCGATCACCGGCGTCGTGATGCTCTTCACGGCATCGTGCAACGCGACCGAGGTATGCGTGTACCCGCCCGGATTGAGGATGACTGCCCTGGCGCCCCGGGCCTGCGCTTCGTGCAGCCAGTCGATGAGGTGACCCTCGTGGTTCGACTGGCGCATGTCGATTATGAGGTCGAGCGCGTGCGCCCGATCCTCGAGCTGGCCCGCGATGTCGTCCAGCGTGTCCGACCCGTAGATCTCAGGCTCGCGCAGCCCCAGCAGATTGAGGTTGGGACCGTTCAAGACATAGATCGTATCGGCCAAGGATCAGGCTTTCGGTTGCGGGCATTGCTGGCGCCTCCCTATATGACCCCGCGTTCCCGATCAAATCCAAGGCGTACCTCAATGCACACCGACGGCACCGTAACGATCCGCGTCAATGGCGAGCACAAGCGCGTTGCGGCCGGACTCAGCATCGCGCAGCTCGCCGAGGAGCTGGGGCTGGTGCCCGAGAAGCTCGCCGTCGAGCGCAACCTGGAGGTGGTGCCGCGCTCGACGCTGGGGCAGGTGATCGTGGAAGACGGCGACGAGCTGGAGATCGTGCATTTCGTGGGCGGCGGCGATCATGCGCGGCCGGTGGACGAGGACACCTGGACCGTCGCGGGCAAGACCTTCCGCTCGCGGCTGATCGTCGGCACCGGCAAATACAAGGATTTCGAGCAGAACGCGGCGGCGGTCGAGGCCTCGGGCGCCGAGATCGTGACCGTCGCGGTGCGGCGGGTGAACGTGAGCGATCCCAAGGCGCCGATGCTCACCGACTATATCGATCCCAAGAAGATCACCTATCTGCCCAACACCGCCGGCTGCTTCGACGCCGAGAGCGCGATCCGCACGCTGCGGCTGGCGCGCGAAGCCGGGGGGTGGGATCTCGTGAAGCTCGAAGTGCTGGGCGAGGCGCGCACGCTGTATCCCGACATGGTCGAGACGCTGCGTGCGACCGAGGTGCTGGCGAACGAAGGCTTCAAGCCGATGGTCTATTGCGTCGACGATCCGATCGCCGCCAAGCGGCTGGAGGACGCCGGCGCAGTGGCGATCATGCCGCTGGGCGCGCCGATCGGCTCCGGGCTGGGCATCCAGAACCTCGTCACGATCCGGCTGATCGTCGAGGGCGCCAAGGTGCCGGTGCTGGTGGACGCTGGCGTGGGCACCGCGAGCGACGCGGCGGTGGCGATGGAGCTCGGCTGCGACGGCGTGCTGATGAACACCGCGATCGCCGAGGCCAAGGACCCGATCCTGATGGCGACGGCGATGAAGCTGGCGGTCGAGAGCGGCCGGCTTGCCTATCGCTCGGGCCGGATGGCGAAGCGGCGCTATGCCGATCCGTCGAGCCCGCTCGCCGGGCTGATCTGAGCGCCGCAGCGGAACATCCGTTCCGCGCCGGCCGTTGATGCCAGCAACCGAAGACCCGCTGCGCGTTCCGCGTGCGGGTCCGCTAGGAGACTGGAATCATGGGCGAACTCACCGACAAGATCAAAGGCAACCTCAACGAGGCCGCCGGCAAGATCAAGCAGCAGAGCAACGATCCCGAGACCCGCGACGAGGGCGCCGCGCAGGAGATCAAGGGCAAGGGCGAGCAGTTCAAGGGCAAGGTGAAGGGCGCGCTCGGCGACGATATCTGAGCTCGCTCCTCGCGACGAGGAGAGGGGCCGCTCCGGGAGACCGGGGCGGCCCTTTTCGTGCGGCGCTAACGGCTGCGGATCGCCGATACGGTGGTCGCCGGAGTAATGAACTCAATGTCGGTCTTGAGATGGAGCAGCTTGAGGCCGGGCTGGGCGAGCGCCCGATCGAGCGCGGGGGCGAACGCCTCGGTTGTCTCCACTGTCTCGGCCCAGCCGCCATAGGCGCGGGCGAGCGCGGCGAAATCGGGGTTGCGCAGCGCCGTGCCTGATAGGCGCGCGGGATATTCGCGCTCCTGGTGCATGCGGATCGTGCCGTAGGCCGAATTGTCGACCACGATCACCAGCAGGTCCGCATCGTGCTGGACGGCGGTGGCGAGCTCCTGCCCGTTCATCAGGAAATCGCCGTCGCCTGCGACCGCGATCGCCATACGATCGGGAAAGCGCAGCGCAGCGGCGACGGCTGCCGGCACGCCGTATCCCATCGCACCCGCGGTCGGCGCGAGCTGGCTCGGCTGGGGGCCATAGTGCCAGTAGCGATGCCACCAGCCCGAGAAGTTGCCCGCGCCGTTGCAGATGATCGCGTCCCCGGGCGCGATCCGCTCGCGCATCGCAGCGACGCACATCCCGAGATCGAGCACCACGCCGTCGCGGGGCCTGGGGGTGGACCATTCGAGCCATTCGGTATGGGCTTCGGCACCGGCGAAGGTCGGCAGATCGATTTCTTCCTCGGCCGCAAGGGCTACCGCGAATTCGAACGGTCGCGCGCAGATCGGCAGATCGGCGAGATAGGTGCGGTTGAGCTCGTTCGGGTCCGGGTGGACATGAATCAGCGTCTGGCCGGGATGGTCGGGCGTGATCAGTGTATAGCCATCGGTGGTCGCCTCACCCAGCCGAGCGCCGACGACGAGCAACAGATCGGCGTCCTTGATCCGCTGGACCAGCTTTGGATTGGGGCCATAGCCGAGATTGCCTGCCCAGACCGGGGAATTGTTCGGGATGGAATCCTGGCGCCGGAACGCGCCAGCCACCGGCAAGCCGATGCGTTCGGCGAACTTGGCGAAGTCCTGCCCGGCTTCCGTATCCCAGCCCGCGCCACCCACGATCGCAATCGGGCGCTCGGCCGCGCGGAGCTGCTCGAACAACAAATCGAGCTCATAGGGATCGGGGGCTTGAAGGGGTGGTGCCAGCTCCGGCCGGTCCGCCGCCTCGACCACATCACACAGCATGTCCTCGGGCAACGCAATCACCACCGGCCCCGGCCGTCCGCTCGTCGCCACGTTCCATGCCCGCGCGACATATTCGGGGATGCGGCGCGCATCCTCGATCCGGGTCGCCCATTTGGCGAGCGGGGCGAACATCGCGGGCAAATCGACTTCCTGAAAGCCCTCGCGGTCGCGCATGTCTCGGTCGACGTCGCCGATGAAGAGGAGCATCGGCTGCGAATCCTGGAAAGCGACATGCACGCCGATGCTCGCGTTGGTCGCACCCGGCCCGCGCGTCACGAAGCAGACGCCCGGCCGTCCCGTCATCGCCCCGTCGGCGCAGGCCATGAACGCCGCGCCGCCCTCCTGTCGGCACGTCACCACATCGACTTGCGGGGTGTCGTGCAGCGCGTCGAGCACGGCGAGGAAGCTCTCGCCCGGCACGTGGAAGATACGGTCGCAGCCCTGCGCGACCAGATTGTCGACGAGGATCCGGCCCCCGGTTCGTTTCGCGGTCATGGCATATCTCTAGACCGGCAAGGCCGGGCGGCGTAACCCCTTGCGCCATGCTGATCATTGGCAATCACGTCTCGCCCTATGCCCGCAAGGTATTGGTCGCGTTGGATCACAAGGGCGTCGACTATGAGATCGACCCCATCGTACCCTTCTACGGCACCGACGAATTCACGCGGGTGAGCCCGCTTCGACGCATCCCGGTGCTGATCGACGGCGATCTGGTGCTCAACGATTCGACGGTGATCGCCGAATATATCGAAGAGCGCTGGCCCGAGCCGCCGCTGATGCCCCGATCGCCAGAGGACCGGGCGAAGGCGCGCTGGATGGAGGAATTCGCCGACAGCCGCTTGGGCGACCTGATCATCTGGCGGCTGTTCTACCAACGCACGATCGTCCCCTTCGTGTGGAAGCGCGAGCCCGACGAGGCACTGATCGCGCGGACGGTGGAGCGGGATCTTCCGCAAGCGCTCGACTGGATCGAGGCGCGCGCGCCTGCCGAGGGTTTCCTGTTCGACCATGTTTGCACCGCCGACATCAGTTTCGCCTGCTTCTTCCGCAACGCATCGCTGGTGGGCTACGAGATCGATGCCGAGCGCTGGCCCCGGACGGCGGCGTGGATCGCGCGAGTGAACGCAGTGCCGGCGTTCGAGGGAACGATGAAGTTCGAGCGCGCGACCTTCGGCGTGCGCTCGGCCGATCGGGCGGAGGCGCTGCGGGCCGCGGGTGCGCGGATATCCGAGAAGAGCTACGGCGGCACGGTGCCGCACCGCAGCGTTATGCTGAACGACGGGCCCGCCGCCACCTGAGCAGAAAAAAGGGGCCGCGCGAGCATCCCCGCGCAGCCCCCTCTCAGCAGGTGCTTCGGATCAGAAGCGGATGCCGATGCCGGCAACTACCTGGTCGCGGTTCAGGTCCAGTTCCTCGTAGCGCGAGTAGCGATACTCGACCTTGCCGTAGAACTTGCCGAAGTTGCGCTCGACGCCGGCGCCGAAGCGATAGCCGTCGGTGGTCGTGCCGCCGAGGCCCTCGACGTCGAAGCGGGCGTTGGTGAAGCCGGCCTTGCCGTAGATCAGGTTCGCGCCGCCGAAGACGAAGCCGACGCGGCCGCCGACATAAACGTCGCGACCGGCAGTGACGCCCGCTTCCTCGGTGGTCGCGCCGAGGATCTCGGTCTCGGCGCCGATCACGGCGTTGCCGATCTGATGGTCATAGCCGAACGCGCCGCCATAGGCGAAGCCGTCCTGGCCTTCGCCGCTGCCGCCGACGTGATCCCAGCCGGCCACCACTTCGGCGCGCGGGCCGGTGAAGGTGCCATCCTGAGCAAGAGCGGGGGTTGCGGTCGCGGCCACCAGGGCGAGCGCCGTCGTTGCGAGAATTCGCATGGATTTTCCTATCTTTGGACTTTGTTTTTTCAGGTTCGGATGGCCATCCAAGGGCTCAGATAGGCCTCCATTTCGCAGGTGCAATATGGCAATTTAATTACGCTCAAAGTGTGACTCTTTTGCCACAGCGCCAGATTCGTACAAAAGTTGAAAAGCGATTCAGGTTCGCTTGACCCGGCCTTGCGCACCGGATTATCGCCGGAGCAGGTCAGGAGAGAATCGCCCCATGAAGAAGCTCTACCCCAACGCCGAAGCAGCGCTGGAAGGGCTGCTGTTCGACGGCATGACGCTCTGCGCCGGCGGGTTCGGCCTGTGCGGCATTCCCGAGCGGCTGATCGACGCGATCCAGGCGTCGGGCGTCAGGGATCTCACCATCGCATCGAACAACGCCGGCATCGACAACGAGGGGCTAGGCAAGCTGCTGCGCTCGCGCCAGGTCAAGAAGATGATCTCCTCCTATGTCGGCGAGAACAAGGAGTTCGAGCGGCAGTATCTGGCAGGCGAGCTCGAGGTGGAATTCTGCCCCCAGGGCACGCTGGCCGAGCGCTGCCGCGCAGGCGGGGCGGGCATTCCGGGCTTCTACACCAAGACCGGCGTCGGCACGCAGGTGGCCGAGGGCAAGGAGGTCAAGGTTTTCGACGGAGAGGAGTATATCCTCGAGCGCGGCATTCGCGCCGACCTGTCGATCATCAAGGGCTGGAAGGCCGACGAGGCGGGCAACCTCATCTTCCGCAAGACCGCGCGCAACTTCAACCAGCCTATGGCGACCGCGGGGCGCATCTGCGTCGCCGAAGTGGAGGAAGTGGTGCCGGTGGGCAGCCTCGATCCCGACGCGATCCATTTGCCGGGCATCTATGTGAAGCGGCTGATCCTGGGCGCGCCCTACGACAAGAAGATTGAGTTCCGCACCACCCGGCCGCGTCCGGAAGCCGCCGAGGCGGCATGATACGCGTCAGGGGGCTGCGCAGCGTCGCGGCTGCGGCGGGGACAGGCGCGCTGCTTTCGGGCTGCGCAGCGATGGTCGCCGCGCCGGTGGTGGCAGGCGCGGGGATCTACAAGTCCTCGCAGGATCGGTCGCGTGCACGCGACCGCGATACGCCAGCGAGCCAGGCGCCGCAGCCGGGGCAGGTCTATACCGCGCCCGACGGCACCAAGGTGCAGGTCACCGGTCTCGACGCACTGCCGCCGCCGAGCGGGGTGGCGCCCGCTCCGGCCGTTGCCGCGGGTGGCAAGGTTCCTCCGGAGATGCAGTATCTCTACGGTTCGGGCGAGGCGGCGGCGCTCAGCCTCCAGAGCTATCAGGCGTTGTGGAATTTCCTGAAGGTCGAGATCGGCTACCGGCGCCACAAGGCGGAGATCCGCTCGGTGCTGCTCTCACCTGGCTCGACGCTGGAGAATCCGAAGTTTGATCTCTGTGGCAAGCGCCCGCTCGCAGTGGTGCTCGACGTCGACGAGACGGCGCTGCTCAACCTGGGGTTCGAGGCCGATACCGCGGCGCGCGGCGACGCTCCCTATGATCCCGGCCGCTGGGGACGCTTCGAGCAGACCGGCGTCGACAAGGTCGTGGCGGTCCCGGGCGCAGCCGAAGCGCTCGCCGCCGCGCGAGGCGAGGGGATCACCGTGGTGTTCAACTCGAACCGCTCGCTGGCCTCCGCTGTCCAGGCTCGCGCCGCGATCGAAGGCGCCGGGCTCGGCCCCGCGGTGCTCGGCGACACGCTGTGGCTGAAGGCTGAAGGCGAGACCGGCAAGGACGCGCGCCGCTGGAAGATCGCCGAGCGCTATTGCGTAGTCGCAATGGCCGGCGACCAGCTCGGCGATTTCAGCGACCTGTTCAACGCCCCCCAGCTCTCGGTACGCGCCCGCCGCAACAGCGCGGGCGAGACGATGATCGCGCAGCTCTGGGGCGCCGGCTGGTTCATGCTACCCAACCCGGTCTACGGCACCGGACTGAAGGGCGGCCTCGACGACGTTTTCCCCACCGACAAGCGCTGGACCGATCCGCAGGAGAAGAAGTGATGTCCCCGGAGACCAAGGGCTGGACCCGTGACGAAATGGCCGCGCGCGCCGCGACGGAGCTCAAGGACGGCTTCTACGTCAACCTGGGCATCGGCATTCCCACGCTGGTGGCGAACCATATCCCCGCGGGGGTCGAAGTGACGCTCCAGTCCGAGAATGGCATGCTCGGCATCGGGCCCTTCCCCTATGAGGGCGAAGAGGACCCCGACCTGATCAACGCCGGCAAGCAGACGATCTCCGAGCTGCCGAGCTCGGTCTATTTCTCGTCGTCGGACAGTTTCGCGATGATCCGCGGCGGGCACATCGATCTGACCGTGCTCGGCGCGATGGAAGTGAGCGAGAAGGGCGACATCGCCAACTGGATGATCCCCGGCAAGATGATCAAGGGCATGGGCGGCGCGATGGACCTGGTCGCGGGCGTCAAGAAGATCATCGTGGTGATGGAGCATGTCTCCAAGAACGGCGATCCGAAGTTCATCCCCGAATGCACGCTGCCGCTGACGGGAAAGAACGTGGTCGACATGATCATCACCGATCTCGCGGTGTTCGCGCGCGCCGATCACGAGTCGCCGTTCCAGCTGATCGAGCTGGCGCCGGGGGTCACCGAGGAGGAAGTCGCGGCGAAGACCACGGCGGAGTATGAGGTGGCGCTCGCCCACGCGGTCGTTTGACCTTTACCGTCACCCCGGCCTTGTGCCGGGGCCCACTCAGCCGCACCGGCTGCCGTACCGCCTCTTGTCTGGCGCCTGTCTCCCGGTGGACCCCGGCACGAGGCCGGGGTGACGAAGGTTTTTCGGGTAGTAACCTCATTTGACGCTAGGTCGCCATGGGCGTAGCCTTGCGTCATGCTGGCATGGTTCCGGCGCCGCTATCTCGACCTGTTGGGCTCGATCTACATCTACAACGAGCACCGCGGGTACACGAGCATCGACCGCGTCCTGGAGGCAGTGCGGGCGCGATCCCCCGACGATGCCGCGCTGATCGCGGCGATCGAGAAGCACCGCGCCGACGAGCGCAAGCACTACCTCATGTTCAAGCGCTGGTTCGAGCTGCAGGGGAAGATGCCGCTCAGGGTCGATCGCACCTGCGGCCATATCGATCGCTTCGTCGAGATCATGTTCCGCCGGACGATCGACGAGCTCGACACCGGTGCGATCATCGCCAGCGACGCACAGTTCGAGAAGCTGTGCCGGGTGATCTCGCTCACCGAGCAGCGCGGCTACAAGCAGGTCGATATCCTGCTTCGCCACCCGCTGGTGCGGGACGACAAGGTGCTGATGAAGATCTTCCGGATCATCGAGAAGGACGAGCCGAGCCACTGGGCGCCCTATGACGGCTGGTTGAAGGCCAACGGCAAACGCGATCCCGCGTGGTGGGAGCGCGCGATCGACAGCTTCATCCACTCCGAACTGCTCTTCCTCAAGCTGCCTGCGCTCTTCCTCAACCCCCGGCTGAAGCGGCGGACCGACTGGGCTGATGCGGAGGACCCGGCCGAGGCGAAAGCGTCGCCGCTGCCGGCACTCGCCTGAGCCGCCGTCCCGGCTTTCGTCGGGGCGATGGCTGGGGCATAGCGCGCGCATGCGTATCCTCCTCACAGGTTCCTCCGGCTGGCTCGGCCGATTCCTTGCGCCGATGCTGCGGGCGCGCGGCGACACGGTGGTGGGGCTGGACGTGGCGCCGGGCGTCGACACGCAGGTGATCGGATCGGTCGCAGACCGCGCGCTGGTCGACCGCGTTTTCGCTGAGCATGGAATCGAGGCCGTGATCCACGGCGGCGCGCTCCACAAGCCGGACATCGTGCGTTACCCGGCGCAGGCGTTCGTCGACGTCAACGTCACCGGGACGCTCAACCTGCTCGAGGCGGCGCGGGCGGCCGGGCACGACCGGTTCGTGTTCACCTCCACCACTTCACTGATGATCAGCCAGACGATCCGCGACGAGCATGCCGACGAGGCGGTGTGGCTCGACGAAGCGAGCGGGCCGCTGGAGCCGCGCAACATCTATGGCGTCACCAAGCTTGCGGCCGAGCAGCTCTGCCGGCTCGCCTGGCTGGAGAGCGGGATGGCCTGCGTCGTGCTGCGCACCAGCCGCTTCTTCCCCGAGGAGGACGACACCCATCGCGCTCTCTCGGGCGAGAACATGAAGGCCAACGAACTGCTCCACCGCCGGCTGACCGTGGAGGATGCGGCGCGTGCGCACGTGGTTGCGCTCGACAGGGCGGCTGACGTGGGCTTCGGCACCTTCATCGTCTCGGCGCCCACGCCCTTCCTGCCGGAGGACTGCGCCGAGCTGAAACACGACGCCGCTGCCGTAATCGCACGCTATTTCCCCGATGCGCCCAAGTTATACGCCGCAAAAGGCTGGGAATTACCTGGTTCGATCGGACGTATCTATGACGCATCGCTTGCCGAGCGGGTCCTCGGTTTTCGGTGCGAGACCAGTTTTACTGCGGTTCTGGATGCCTTGCGGAGAAGCGAAACGCTCCCGTTCGCGCACGATCCGCATTATGTCTCGCCCAAGGAAGCAACAGGCGCCGCGTAATCTTTCGCCGCTTCCGGTTCGCTTTTCCCCGTTAAGTTTATGATCTTCCTCGGGGGAGGGGAATATGCGCTGGATAATCCGCGGCCTCGTCGGGCTGGCCGCACTTGTCGTGCTGGTTCTAGCAGTGGTCTATGGCGGGTCCGAATGGGTCCTGCGGCGGGCGCATGCCGTGCCGACCGAAAGCGTTGTCGTACCCATCGATGCGGCGTCGATCGCGGAGGGCGGGCGCATGGCGCGGATCGCCAATTGCCGCGACTGCCATGGCCAGAGCGGCGAGGGGAAGCTGCTGTTCGAGGCGCCGGGGCTCGGCCGCATCGCGCCGCCGTCGCTCGCCAAGGCCGCTGCGACGATGACCGACGAGGACCTCGTCCGCGCGATCCGCTACGGCGTGCGCAAGGACGGATCGTCGCTGATGATCATGCCGACCTATGCGCTCGGCCACATCTCGGACGAGGACATGGGGCGGATCATCGCCTGGATCCGCACGCTCAAGCCCGGCCCGAAGGATTCGACTGCGACCATGTCCTACGGCCCGATCGGCCGCGCGCTGATCCTCGCGGGCAAGCTGCCGCCGATGGCGACCGCGGGCAAGGTCGCTCCTGCGGCGCGGCCCGCGGACATGGGCCGCTATGTCGCCGATTTCGCCTGCCTCGCATGCCACAAGCTGCACCAGGAGGGCGTGATGGAGGACGGCAACACCAAGGTGCCCGCGCTCGCGCCGGTCGTCGGGGCCTATGATCCGGCGCGGCTCAAGACGCTGCTGCGCACCGGCGTCGGCACCAAGCCCGACCACGGAATCATGAGCGTGGTGGCTCGCGAGAGCTTCGCGGTGCTCACCGATCCGGAGATCGACGCCATCCAGACCTATCTCAAGGTCGAGATGGACAAGGCGCCGCCGCAATAGCCCCTCCCCCGCAGGGGCTTGGCGGGGGAGCCCGAGCACGCATGGGCTCCCCCGTCTTACGCTCGGCCGATAGCTCGCCTTGGCGACGTAAAATTGCGGAATGGGTTGCCGGGGCGCAATATCGGATTAGATGGCCCCATCATGGCCAGTAAACCGCTCACCCTGTACGAGAAGATCTGGGCCGATCACGTCGTGGAGCGCCGCGACGACGGCACCTGCCTCATCTACATCGATCGCCACCTCGTCCACGAAGTGACGAGCCCCCAGGCTTTCGCCGGCCTTCGCGCCGCCGGCCGCGCGGTGCGCCGTCCCGATCTCACGCTCGCGGTTCCGGACCACAATCTTCCCACCACGCCGCGGGTCGATGCCGCGGGTGCGCCGCTGCCGATCGCCGATCCGGCGAGCGCGGGGCAGCTTGCGGCGCTGCGATCGAACGTCGCCGAGTTCGGTGTGCCCTATATCGACGCGCTCGATGCGCGGCAGGGGATCGTCCATGTCGTTGGGCCGGAGCAGGGCTTCACGCTTCCCGGCACCACGCTCGTCTGCGGCGACAGCCACACCTCGGCGCACGGCGCGCTGGGCGCGCTGGCGTTCGGCATCGGCACCAGCGAAGTCGAGCATGTGCTGGCCACCCAGACGCTGCTGCTCCAGCAGATGAAGACGCTGGAGATCCGCGTCGACGGCAGCCTGGGCTTCGGAGTCAGCCCCAAGGACGTGGTGCTCGCGATCATCGGCAAGATCGGCGCCGCGGGCGGCACCGGCTATGTCATCGAGTTCACCGGCGAAGTGATCCGCGCCATGTCGGTCGAAGGGCGGCTGACCGTGTCGAACATGTCGATCGAAGGCGGTGCGCGCTCGGGGCTGATCGCGCCCGACGAGACGACCTTCGCCTATCTGAAGGGCCGTCCGCTCGCTCCCAGCGGCGAGGATTGGGACAAGGCCGTCGCCTATTGGCGCACGCTGCCCACCGATGCCGGCGCGCGCTACGACCGCATCGTCCAGCTCCACGCGACCGACATCGCGCCGTCGCTCACCTGGGGCACGAGCCCCGAGGATGTGGTGCCGATTACCGGCGCGGTCCCCGATCCCCAGAGCTTCGCCGATCCCTCCAAACGCGTGGCCGCGCAGAAGTCGCTCGATTACATGGACCTGGCGCCCGGCATGGCGATGCAGGACATCGGCATCGAGCATGTCTTCATCGGATCGTGCACCAACAGCCGGATCGAGGATCTGCGCGCCGCCGCCGCGGTGGTGAAGGGACGCCACATCGCCGATCGCATCCGCCAGGCGCTGGTCGTGCCGGGCTCGGGTCTGGTCAAGCGCCAGGCCGAGGCCGAGGGGCTCGACCGCATCTTCACCGAGGCCGGTTTCGAATGGCGCGAGCCGGGCTGCTCGATGTGCCTGGCGATGAACCCCGATAAAGTGCCCAGCGGCGAACGTTGCGCTTCAACTTCCAACCGGAATTTCGTAGGAAGACAGGGGCCGGGAGCCCGTACCCACCTGTTGTCGCCGGCCATGGCGGCGGCAGCGGCGGTTACGGGGCGCTTGACCGACGTCAGGGATCTGGTGTCGGCGGATGCGTGAGGGGGTTTTTGATGAAGCGGGCGCTGGTGGCATTGATTGCGGGAACGGTGCTGTGCGGCCTCGCCGCGGCCTATGCGAGCGCGGTGGAGAGCCAGCCGGCGCTGCGGGCGCAGGCACCGGCCGTCTGATCGTCGCGCCCGGTCAAGCCGGGCTACCACTTTTCGCCGAGAGTATTCGCTGATGGAACCCGTCCGCCAGGTCGAGGGGCGCGCCTATCCGTGGGGTGCCAAGAACATCGACACCGACATCATCATCCCCGCCCACTGGCTCAAGACCACCACGCGCGAGGGCCTGGGCAGGGGCGCGTTCGAGACGGTGCGTGCGCAGCCCGGCAACGTGTTCGACGATCCGCGCTACGCCGGCGCGCCGGTGCTGGTCGCCGGCGACAATTTCGGTTGCGGCTCCAGCCGCGAGCACGCCGCCTGGGCGCTTGCCGATATGGGCATCAAGGCCGTGATCGCGCCCAGCTTCTCCGACATCTTCTCCGGCAACGCCTTCAAGAACGGAATCGTCCCGGTGGTGCTGCCGCAGGAGGCGGTCGATCGGCTGGTCGAAGTCGCGAAGACCGACGAGATCACCGTCGACCTCGAGACGATGACCGTCACCACGCCCTTCCAGGATCGCTTTCCCTTCGAGCTCGATGCCTTCCGCCGTGCCTGCCTGATGCAGGGGCTGGACGAGATCGGTATGACGCTGGCAAAAGATACCGAGATTTCGAAATACGAATCCGGTGTCGCCGCGGCGCGGCCCTGGATCACGGGGAGAGGCGGGCATGAAGGCACTGCTGTCGAAGGCGCCGGGCGGACCTGATACTCTAAGCCTGGAGGACGTACCCGATCCTGTTCCGGGCGCGGGGCAGGTGCTGGTCGCAGTCAAGGCCTGCGCGATCAACTATCCCGACGTCCTGATCATCGAGGACAAATACCAGTTCAAGCCGCAGCGCCCCTTCGCGCCGGGCGGGGAGATTTCCGGCGTGGTCGAGGCGGTGGGCGAGGGGGTCAGTGTCCTTGCGCCGGGCGATCGCGTGCTCGGCGTGATCGGGCATGGCGGGCTGGCGGAGAAGGTCGTGGTGGACGCGGCCCGGCTCCAGCGCCTGCCCGAAGGGCGGAGCTTCGAAGAGGGCGCGGCGCTGCTCCTCACCTATGCCACGACGATCCACGCGCTGGTCGACCGCGGCAAGCTGCGGCAGGGGCACACGCTGCTGGTGTTGGGCGCGGCCGGCGGCGTGGGGCTGGCAGCGATCGAGCTCGGCAAGGCGTTCGGCGCGACCGTGGTCGCGGCGGTTTCCTCCGAGGAGAAGGCAGCGGCGGCCACAGCCGCGGGCGCTGATCGCACTTTGGTCTATCCGCGTGGGCCGCTCGACAAGGACGCGTCCAAGGCGCTCGCGGAGGCGTTCAAGGCTGCGGTCGGGCCGCAGGGTGCCGACGTGATCTACGATCCCGTGGGCGGCGACTATGCCGAGCCCGCGCTGCGCGCGATCGGCTGGGAGGGGCGCTATCTGGTCGTCGGCTTCCCCGCGGGCATCCCGCGGCTGCCGCTCAACCTGACGCTGCTCAAGAGCTGCGACGTATGTGGGGTCTTCTGGGGCGCCTTTGCTGCGCGCGACCCCCAGGCCAACCAGGCACATGTCGAGCGGCTGTTCCGGCTGTGGAGCGAAGGCCGGATCGCGCCCCGGGTGACCGAAACGTTCGGCCTGGAGGACGGCGGCAAGGCCATCGCCAAGATGGCGGCGCGCCAGGTGATCGGAAAGGTCGTGGTGAAGGTGGCGGGCTGACTTATCCTCCCCCGCCAAGGGGAGGTGGCGCGCGAAGCGCGACGAGGGGGCGGAAGCACGCCGGCTGGTACGTTCTGGCATCCGCCCCCTCCGTCAGCCTGCGGCTGACACCTCCC
The DNA here is from genome assembly GCF_051400635.1 of Sphingomonas radicis. Classification (NCBI taxonomy): domain Bacteria; kingdom Pseudomonadati; phylum Pseudomonadota; class Alphaproteobacteria; order Sphingomonadales; family Sphingomonadaceae; genus Sphingomonas; species Sphingomonas radicis. The sequence continues at coordinate 7,429 of NZ_JBLFFG010000003.1, read as the reverse complement.
CCTGGCGGGGGAGGATTCGCATATCGATACGGCTCGAAGTCCGGAACGCCGGACTCATCACCCGTTGCCTTGCCCCCATCGCCCTCCTATCTCGGGCCGAACGGCACCAAAGGGGCTTGAGGACCACATGACGACTTTCGACGATCGCGAGCGGGCGTTCGAGGCGAAGTTCGCGCGCGACGAGGAAATGGTGTTCCGCGTCACGGCGCGGCGCAACCGGCTGCTGGGCCAGTGGGCCGCGGCGAAGATGAACCTCACCCCCGAAGAGACCGACGCCTATGCCAAGGCAGTGGTGCAGGCCGATTTCGAGGAAGCCGGCGACGAGGATGTGATCCGCAAGCTGCTGAGCGACCTGCTCGCCGCCGGAATCGAAGTGGACGAGACGAGCATTCGCCGCGCGGTCGAGGAGCAGACCGTCGAAGCGCGCCGCCAGCTGATGGAAGCCAAGTAAGATGCCGATGGCCGCGACCGATATCGAGGCGCTGATCAAGGCAGGCATCCCCGATGCCCGCGTCGAGATCACCGACCTTGCCGGCGACGGCGATCATTATGCCGCGCGGGTGGTGAGCCCGATGTTCAAGGGCATGCCGCGGGTGCGCCAGCACCAAGCGGTTTATGCCGCGCTCGGCGATCGGATGGGCGGGGTGCTCCACGCGCTCCAGCTCACCACCGAAGCGCCAGTCGAGGAGTAAGACAAGTGACCGACGAAGTGCAGGACCGGATCAAGGGCCTGGTGGACAGCAACGACGTGCTGCTCTTCATGAAGGGCAGCCCGCTGTTCCCGCAGTGCGGCTTCTCCAGCCGGGCAATCGCGATCCTCAACCATCTGGGCGTGGAGTTCGAAAGCGTCGATGTGCTGCAGGACCAGGGCGTCCGCCAGGGCATCAAGGCCTTTTCGGACTGGCCGACGATTCCGCAGCTCTATGTGAAGGGCGAGTTCGTCGGCGGATCGGACATCATGATGGAGATGTACGAGAGCGGCGAGCTTCAGCAGCTGCTGGCCGATAAGGGGCTCGTGGCCTGAGCGAGGCAAATTCCCCTCCCTGCAAGGGAGGGGTCAGGGGTGGGTAGGAAAAGGCCGGGCTCGATGCCCGGCTTTTTGCTTATCCGGGGCGTCCTGGGCCAGTTGAACCTCCCCCCGTTCGCCCTGAGCTTGTCGAAGGGCGGCCATCCGCGAGCGAATGGCGGGTGCGAAGCGCCCTTCGACAAGCTCAGGGCGAACGGGGTGGTGAACGGTTTCTCCCGCATGCAGGCCGAGGCTCCTCTCCCGTGGGCGAGGGGCCTTTTTTGCGCGACTCGCATATCGATCTGCTGGAAACCCGGGTCGGGTGGGCCGCCGCGAGACCGGTTGGAAGCGGCCGCCCACCCTGGAATGAAGCGTATGAAACGCTACGGGTGCCTGCAACGATGCACTGCGCGTGCCAGTTCCCGCAAGCCATGATTTTCTGCGTCTCTCGATGGTTAAGGACCATTTGCGGCGAGCACCGGTTGTAAGCCTTTCCGACAGTTGCGTTGCCGTAAGGAGCCGCAGGCGACGCAGCGTTCCCGGCAGTCGTTCAGCCACGGTTCAGGGTATTGACTACAGACGTAATCATCACGATTACAGTAGTAGTCGAAGGGGAGATCGATGACCGAACGCATCAGCGATGCCGAGCATGCCGTGATGGAAGTGCTCTGGGACGAGTCGCCGCTGACGGCGCAGGAAGTCGCCGAGCGCGTGCCCGCCGAACGCGACTGGAGCGCCAACACGGTCAAGACCCTGCTCGGCCGCCTGCTCGCCAAGAACATCATCGCGCACGAGGAGGATGGCCGCCGCTACCGCTATCGCCCGCTCGTCGCGCGCGGGGACTATGTCGCCGGGGAATCGCGCAAGCTGATGGACCGGCTGTTCGGCGGCCGCCTCACGCCGCTGGTCGCGCACCTCGCCGAGCGCGACGCGATCACCGATCAGGACATCGCCGAGATCGAGGCTCTTCTGAAGGAGCTCAAGCAATGATCGCCTGGGCATTGGAGACCTTCGTCGCCACCACGTTGCTGATGCTGCTGGTGCTCGCGATCCGCGCGCCGGTGCGCAAGGTGTTCGGCGCCCATATGGCCTATGCTCTGTGGTTGTTGCCGGTCGCGCGCCTGCTCCTGCCGCCCTTGCCCCAGAGCTGGCGGGAGCAGGCCGCGGCACCCGTCGCCGCGGCGGGCGACGTCATCACCTATTACATCGTCGAGCCGATCGCCGGTCCGGCCGAACCGATGGCCGTGGCCCCGGGTGCCTCGATCGACTGGTTGATGCTGGGGATGATCGCCTGGGCCGTCGGCGCGGCGATCTTCCTCGCCTATCATTTGATCGCGCACCGCCGCCATTGCCAGACGCTGCTCCGGCGCGCCCGCATCGACCGCACGGTGGCCGAGGGCCGGGTGCGCGTGATCGAAACCGACGCCGCGCATGGACCGCTCGCCTTCGGCGTGTTCCGCAAATACGTGGCCTTCCCGCGCGACTTCGCCGAACGCTACGACGAGCAGGAGCGCGACCTCGCGCTTGCCCATGAGCTCTGCCACCACGTCCGCGGCGATCTGATCGCGAACTGGATCGCGCTCGTCTTCCTCGCCATCCACTGGTTCAATCCGGTCGCCTGGAGGGCTTTCCGCGCCTTCCGTGCCGATCAGGAAATGGCCTGCGACGCCCTCGTGCTCGCCGGCCGCGCCCAGGCACTGCGCCATGCCTATGGCCGTGCGATCGTCAAGTCCGCGCATGGGGGTGCGGTCTCGGCGGCATGTCACTTGCACACGATAAACGAAGTCAAAGGGAGGTTACGCATGCTTGCGAAGACGCGGAAGAATTCCCCCATCCGCCTTGCGGCCGGTCTCGCCGGAGTGAGCGCGCTGTCGCTCGCCGCGCTGGGGCTGACTGCCTCGGGCACCCAGGCGGCCGAGAAGATCAGGGACAAGGTCGAGACCAGGCTGGGCATCGATCTGGAGCAGGCCCAGCCCGCGCCGCCGGCTCCGCCCGCCGCCGCCGAGCTCCCGGCCCCGGCCGCAGCGCCGGCCGCGCAAGCTGCGCCAGCCCCGCAGGCGGCGCCCGCGGCTCCCGAAGCGCCCAAGGTCCAGCGCCACGTCTATCGCTTCAACGACGGTGAAGCCGGCAAGGACGGCAAGCAGGTCCGCAAGATCGTGATGGTCCAGGCCGACGGCCAGACGCGCGAGATCGAGATGCCCGATCCCGATGCGATCCGCGCATCGATCCCCGAGATCCGCGACGGCAATTGCGGCAAGGACGGCAAGGCCCATGTCGAGCAAAGGACCGAGGGCGACAAGAAGATCATGATCATCTGCTCCGATCGCATCGAGATGGCGAGCGTCGATGCCGAGCGGATGGCGCGCGTCCACAAACGCCTCGGCATGGAAAGCGCGATGATGGGCCTGCGCCAGGCGCGCCGCGCGATCGAAACAGAGTCGCACATGACCGCTGACGAACGCGCCAAGGCGCTCAGGGGCATCGACAAGGCGATCCGCGAGCTCGAGGAAACCAAGTCGAGGGACTGACGAGAGGGGAGGGGTATTCCCGCGATCTCCCAAGCGTTCGATCGCGGGAACGCCCTTCACGGCGGGGCTGGCTGAACTCCTTCGCAGCCAGCCCCGTTTCGTGTCCGGCCGGCGGCGCGCCCTTGCCTTGCCGGGCCGCAGCCGCCATTTCGGCAGGATGATCGAAGCCCCCACCGGCGAAGCGATGGCGGTCGGTCCGCTGGTCACGCGGGTGCTGGCGCCCAATCCGTCGCCCTTCACCTACACCGGCACCCAGACCTATCTGGTCGGCGCGAGCGAACTTGCGGTGATCGACCCCGGTCCCGACGATCCCCGCCACCTCGACGCGCTGGTCGCCGCGATCGCCGGACGGCCGGTCACCGCGATCCTGTGCACCCACACCCACCGCGACCACAGCCCCGCCGCCGCCCCGCTCAAGGCGCTGACTGGCGCTAGGATCATCGGCTGTGCCCCGCTCACGCTCGAAGATGCCGGGCCGCGCGCCGATGCGGCCTTCGACACCAGCTATTCGCCCGACCAGGTCCTGGCCGACGGCGAAAGCGTGGCAGGCCCCGGCTGGACCTTGACCGCTGTGGCGACCCCCGGCCACACCTCGAACCATCTCGCCTTCGCACTGCCGGAGGCGGGCGCGCTCTTCACCGGGGATCACGTCATGGGCTGGTCGACCACGGTCGTCGCGCCGCCCGACGGCGACATGGCCGCCTATTTGGACAGCCTCGACAAGCTGATGCGCCGCGACGACCGCATCTATTATCCCGCGCACGGCGATCCGATCGAGAATCCCCAGCGCTTCGTCCGCGGGCTGATGGGGCACCGCAAGCAGCGCGAGGGCCAGATCTTGCGGCTGCTGCGCGCGGATGTCGGCACGATTCCCGAGCTGGTCGAGCGCATGTACGTCGGGCTCGATCCGCGGCTCGTCGGCGCGGCGGGCCGCTCGGTGCTCGCGCACCTGATCGACCTGGAGGCGCGCGGCCTGGTCGCGCAGCGCGGCGACGACTGGCGGATGGCGGCGTGAACCGGCGCTGGATCAGGATCGGCGTCGTCGCTGTGGCGATCGCGCTCGCGGTGGGCGCCGGGCTCTGGATCGTCGGCGAGGTCGTGAAGCGCCAGTTCGCCGGGCCCAGCCCGGTCACGGTGGCGCAGGCGAGCCTTCAGGGGCTGCGCGAGCAGAACCGGCTCTCCACCTTCGCCGCGCGCTATGTCGCGGTCGTCACGTCGAAGCAGAGCCGGCTCGGCCTCAGCGCGCAGAAGACGCTGATCATGCCCGGCATGGTCCGCTACGAAGTCGATCTCTCGAAGCTCCAGCAGCGCAACCTCGAATGGGACGCCGCATCCAATCGTCTGACGGTCACGCTCCCGCCGATCGAGGTCGTCGGCCCGCAGGTCGATATCGACAATATCCAGGAATATTCGGAAGGCGGCATATTGATGCGGCTGACCGACGTCGAAGGGAAGCTCGACGAAGCCAACCGCAAGGCCGGCCAGCAGGAGCTGATCCGCCAGGCGCGCGCGGAAACACCGATGAAGCTCGCGAAGGAGGCGACGCGCCGAGCCGTCGAGCGCAGCTTCGCGATGCCGCTCAAGGCAGTGGGGCTCGACGCGAGGGTGGAGGTCTATTTCCCCGACGAGCGCCGCCGCACCAGCGACGAGGTGTGGGACGTCTCGCGAAGCCCGGAAGATGTCGTCGCCAACAAATGGTGAAGCTTTGTGCGTTTCAGCAAAGCTGAAACGGTTGCCGCACAGCGAAGCTGAAAACGATCTCGCGCGGCTTGATCCGCGGCGCCCGCGCCTCCATGTGCGCTGGGACATCATTTGGGTGAGGGAAGATGGACGCACGCAACGGCATCGGCGGCAGCCTCGCGGGGCTCGATCTTCGCGCGGAGATCGACCGGCTGCGCAAGGAGCGCAACGCCGTCATCCTCGCCCATTACTATCAGAAGCCCGAGCTTCAGGACCTGGCCGACTTCGTCGGCGACAGCCTCGACCTCAGCCGCAAGGCAGCCGAGACCGACGCGGACGTGATCGCCTTCTGCGGCGTGCGCTTCATGGCCGAGACCGCCAAGATCCTGTCGCCCGACAAGATCGTGGTGCTGCCCGACATGAACGCCGGGTGCAGCCTCGAGGACAGCTGCCCGCCCGAGCAGTTCGCCGCCTTCCGCGCCGCGCACCCCGATCACATCGCGCTCACCTACATCAACTGTTCGGTCGAAGTGAAAGCGCTGAGCGACATCATCGTCACCAGCTCGTCGGCCGAGCGCATCCTCGCGCAGATCCCGCCCGAGCAGAAGATCATCTTCGGGCCCGATCGCAACCTGGGCGGCTATCTCACCCGCGTCACCGAGCGCGAGATGCTGCTGTGGCCGGGCGTGTGCATCGTCCACGAGGCGTTCAGCGAGACCGAGCTGCTCAAGCTCAAGGCGCAGCATCCCGGCGCGCCGATCGCCGCGCACCCCGAATGCCCGCCGCACATCCTGGATCATGCCGACTATGTCGGGTCGACGCGCGGCATCCTCGAATATGCCCAGTCCTTCCCGGGCGACACGCTGATCGTCGCGACCGAGCCGCACATCATCCACCAGATGGAAAAGGCGCTGCCGGAGAAGAATTTCATCGGCGCGCCCGGTGCCGACGGCAACTGCAACTGCAACATCTGCCCCTATATGGCGCTCAATAACATGGAGAAGCTCTACCTCGCGCTCCGCGACCTCGAGCCGCGGATCGAGATCGAGGAGGAGATGCGCCTCAAGGCCAAGAAGAGCCTCGACCGGATGCTCGAAATGGCCAGCGCCAGCGTCGGCTATGGCGATCTCGGCCCGGTGCGCGTGACCGGCGACTGACGCCGGCGCTTCGCCTGCGCCATCCTGGCGGGCGAATACATCTTTCAATATTGGGTAAACCGGCTGCCGCAGAGGCACGCGGAATGGTCGCGCGCTCGCATTTCGGTGCGCGTTCTGCCCGCCTACGTGGAAATACTTCAGAAAAAATGCACGCCTGCGCGGAAACGCGTCCTGGCGCTCGCTCTATAATGGAGATGGCCGTCTGCTCGTCCATTTTCGCTGCGGGACCGGTCAGGAGAATAATTGGGTTCGGCAGCGCCGGCCCGCAGAAGTCATTGGAGCCCCGACGTGTCGTTATCCAACCAGCCCATCTCGCGAAAGCTCGCCGGGGCTTTTGCTGCGCTGATCATCGTTTTTGCGATCGTCGGGAGCTTCGTCTTCTCGAGTCTTGCTACGCTCAGCGGCGCAGCGGAGGACAAGGAGCGCTCGCTCGAAGCGTTGCGGCAATCTCAGACGATCCTGACGCAGGTGCTGGAGCAGCAGAACGCCGCGCGTGGCTTTGCCCTTCTCGCCAAGGACGAGTTCCGCAAGACCTATGACGAGAACGGCGAGAAGATCTTCAAGACGATCGATGCGTTCAAGGAAAAGTCCACCTCTCCGGAACAGCATCAGCGCGCCGATCAACTAGTTTCGGCGATCAAGGAATTGCGGGTCAAGCTCGACAATGTGATCGAGCTGGCGCGCAACCCAGCCACCCGCGCCCGGGCGGGCGAGCTGTCGGGCGTCAAGATGCTGGGCGACATCCGCCCGGTGATTGCCGACATCCAGAAGATCCAGACGGAGCGCGTCGAGACGCGGATCCAGGCGGAAGCCGATGCACAACGGGCTGCGAAGTTTGCGATCTGGCTCGGCGGCTTCATCGCTGTGGCCCTCGCCGGAATGTTCGGATGGCTGCTTTCCCGGACGGTCGCCAAGCCGATCCGCGAGATGACGCAGACGATGAATACGCTCGCCGCGGGCAACAACCGCGTCGACGTGCCGGGCACCGATCGCGGCGACGAGATCGGCGCGATGGCGAAGGCGGTGCTGGTGTTCCGCGAGGCGGCTGTCGAGAAGGA